>DAIQBK010000007.1:0-195275 GCA_036781205.1 Myxococcaceae bacterium | reverse complement strand
TATCGGGCACGAGGTCGGACTTCTTGCCATCGAGCGCGCCCGGAGCCACTACTAGCCGATCCGTTTGTCTTAACGAGGCGCGCAGGCGGCCAGTGGGTGACGGTCGGTGGAGGTATAGTCGACTCGATGGACCTCAGCCCAGCCGCGATGAGTCGACAAGAATATTGCCCTTCTCCGCCGTTGCCGGACGGTCAGGTCTGGCTACCCAAGATCGACCCAGCCATCCAGCTCGAAAATCTTCGATGGTTCATTGAATCGAAAAACGGGATGACGATTCCCCCTAAGTGCCCGCTCAGCAGAGCTCTTGCTTTGGTAGAGAATCGGCACAATCCGCCGCTGCCTTCGTCCCTAGCGGAAGCGGTGTACCTGGTAAGATTGGTCCAAGCATTTAGGTTTGCCGATTGGGGTATTAACGCGCTTTTCGCCCAGCAAACCGACCCTACCCGCCACGTAGAGGCCGTTGTCCACGAGACGTTCATCAACGCGGAATTATTCGCGGCCGATTCTAGCCAGGCCTGGCACACACTGAGGCACCCTCTCGGTATCGGAACCCTCTACACGGCTGGAAGATTGGTCCAAGGTGGTCGCAAGGGCCGCATCACGATCAGCGGAAATAAGGTGGAGGGTTACGACATCAATTACGAAAGCCCGCTAGGTCCCATGCTCATCGAGCGGAAAGATCGCGCTTACGAACCGGGACTGAATGACACGCCCCAAAAGCAGCTCGAGATCGTGCTCGAGCAGATCGAATTAAAGGGTCCCAAGATTCCGCGCCAAGGCCCAGCTCGGATCTTGTCGCTGGGTTTTTGGCACGGTCAGTTTCTTTCGAAAGATGAATTTGAGTCCTTTTTTTGGAAGGCGATTCCGCACCAAATTCCGGGACAACCCGACCGATCCAATGTGGCCAGACTGCGTGATGATCGAATACATGTCTGGATACAACGGTTTTATCCATGGGCGCTTGCGCCTGAAGAATCGGCCGGAGTTCGTTCGCATACTACCAGTGCTCAGACAGGCAATGCCGGAGCGGGAGCTAGTGAGAGCAGTCCAACTCGGTCCTGACGGACGGCCACAACTTGTTGACCGCTGGATCAGCCCTGTTCCGCGGGACTAATTCGCAACCGCCGTCCGATCCGTTGGGTCCCAAGGCTTTAGGTGATCGGTATCGTGCGATCCACCGACGACTCGAACGAGTGATTCGCGATCGGCGGCTGACTATTTCGGGGTGCAACGGCGACGTGTACGCCCGCCGACCGATAAAGCTCTATTCGCGCTCGGAAGGTGCGAGGCTTGAGATGGTGCGCCGTTCGATCCATGCCATCGGCTTCCTCCTGGGCGCGGGCATTTCGGCGTGCGCCGCCGCCTTCGAGAGTGCCCAGGACTCGGCCAACGCGCATTCCTCCGCGACTCACGCTCATCATCACGAGATGGTCAGCGCCGATGACGAGTCGGGCAACCAGGACCCGCTCGGTCTTGGAATGAGCCGGGAGGGCTCGGGAACGGCTTGGCAGCCGGACTCCACCCCGGTGTACGGCCATCACTTCATGGCGGCGGATTGGATGCTGATGCTGCACTACAGTCTACAAGTGGGATACATCGATCAGGGGAGCACGCGCGGAGATCATCAATTCACCAGCATGAATTGGGTGATGTTGATGGCCCAGCACGCGCTCTTCGGGGGACAGCTCACGTCGCGGGTGATGCTGAGCGCAGAGCCGCTGACGACCGGAGGCAAGCGCGGATATCCGCTGTTGTTGCAGACCGGCGAGTCAGCGGGAGGCCTGCCGCTGCACGATCGCCAGCACCCGCACGATCTCTTCATGGAGGTGGCTGCGAAATACAACCATCCGCTGACGAAAGACCTCGCGCTGGAGGTATACGGCGCGCCCTCCGGCGAACCGGCGCTGGGGCCGGTTGCATTTCCACACCGGCTTTCCGCTTCCGCCAACCCTCTGGCGGCCCTGGGACACCATTGGCAAGACTCGTCTCACATCGCGTTTGGAGTGGTGACGATGGGGATCTACAGCCGACAACTCAAACTTGAAGGCTCCTGGTTCAACGGCCGCGAACCTGACGAGAATCGCTACGACTTCGATTTTCACCCGTTGAATTCGTATTCGGCGCGGCTTTCATACAATCCGCTCACGGATTTGAGCCTTCAGATCTCCTATGGCTATCTCAAGAGCCCGGAAGAGCTGGAGCCGAACGTCAACGTGCAGCGGATCACAGCCTCGGCCACCTACAATCGGCCGCTCGAGGGCGGCAATTGGGCGAGCACCGCCATTTTCGGCCACAACATTCCTTCATCCGGGACGTCCACCAGCTCGGCTCTGTTGGAGTCCAACTTCGAGCTGAGCCGCAATATGGTTTTTGGACGAATCGAGTTCATTCAGCGAACGAGCGCCGATCTGGTTTTGCCGGTGGCGGACTCCCAGTCGGTATTCAACGCGATTGTCCTCGAGCTGGGATACGTGCGCGACTTCGAATTAGGACCCACGACGATTGGACTCGGGGCGGTCGGTTCCGCGAACTTTCTCAGCGAAGGGCTTCAGCCGTTCTACGGATCCAAGGTGCCGTTGGGCGGAATGATATTTCTCCGCCTACGCCCGGCCCCGATGGCGCACATGAGCCACTCCGGCTAGCGGCGTTGGGTCACTTCTTCGGCGGTGCCGGGATCGATCACCGCGCGCACGCGCGCTACCCTGTTGGCGGGGAAGTTGCCTCGCTTGGCGTGCTCGAGCACGTCCTTCTCGTTGTCAGCGAGGTAGACGCAGTAGATCTTGTCGTCAGTGACGTAGCTTTGCTGCCACTGAATTTTAGGTCCCATGCCCCGCAACACGTCGCAGGACTTCTGCGCGATACCCTTCAGCTCTGCCGCGGACAGCTTGCCGGCTCCCGGCAGGTCCCGCTCGATCACGAATTTCGGCATGACCTCTCTCCTCCAGGGTGGAAGCCTACTTCTAACTCCATTTACCTCCGCGAGGAACACTGACCTGGGACTTTGTGTCCAGAGTGAAAAGAGTGTGCAATCGAAGCGCGGAGGGGCCTCAGAAAAACTGGTCGGGCGCGCATCGTGATGTTCAGCTTGTACCAACCGCAGCGGTTGGAATCAGCGCTGGCCGAGGTGGCTGAACGCGGACTGCCGGGCTGACGCACTGCCCCATCCATCGGCGCCTGGATGTTCTGACGGGACTGAAAATCGTATGCTGGGACTGGACCAAAATTCTGAACAAACTGTACGTACAGTTTGTCCAGAATTTTTACGAACCCAGATCGAGATTTCGCGCACTCACTGTTCGAACCGGGTGCGCCGACGAGGCCGTTGCTGCCGCTAGGGGCTGGAGCGTGTCGCGCAGTCTCTCGAACCAGACCAGCTTGGCCGCAAAGCTCGGGAAACTTGCATTCAATCCACTGGGGTTTGGGAGGACGAAAACGCGCGCCTGATGGATCTGATCCGGCTTGAGCCCAGGCCCGCCGCCGCCCAGCCGCGAGCGGCCGAAGAATCGCTCATAGAGTGTCACTCCAACGAAGACGACCCATTCGGGCCTAAGCCTTCGAATCTTTTGGTCCAGGCGGCGTTTGCCGCGTTTGAACTCGTCCGGGGTGAGCTCAGAGGCGGAGCGGGAGGCGCGCGGGCAAAGGTTCGTCAGCGACAGCTTAAACTCTGGCAACCGGCGATCGTCGGCATAGGTGAGCGGTTCGGGAGTCAGGCCCGATGCGTGTAGAAGCCTCCAGAAAGGATTGCCCGGGCCGGCGAAGTGATGGCCAACCGCTTCGGACCGCAAGCTTGGGTTGATTCCTACGAACAAGACCTTCGGGTGCGAGGTCAATACGTCGCGCAACGGCATCGAAGTCCGGAAGCTTACTCGACAGATTGGCGGTGTAGTTCGGAGACTATCGACACACGTGCGCCGTCGGACATCCGCGATCGGGTGCTCCTCGCGCTTGGTTAATCGGCTGCTAGCGCGGTCGGTGTGCCACGGCCTGAGGCTTTGGGGCCTGCGCGGACTTTTTCTGCTTCGAACCAGCTTCGGCGCGCTGTGCGGATCGGCCCTTGGTTTTGAGGCTCGCGCTGGTAACCGATGACTGGCAAGCGCAAGACTCGGCCGCCGGCGTGTCACAGTCGTTGGCTCGAGCGACTGGGCTGCTGGTCAGTGCGCACAGGCCCAAAAGAGCAAGTGCACGGTAAGCATACTGGCGCTGAGATGGGCTCGACATCGAATCTCCTCTCTGGGCGCTGGATACGGGCGCCGACGGCAACCTCGTGCACGTACCGAGCCAGTTCGAACAAGGGATCCAAAACGTTGAGAGAACACGCCCAAGACCGGATCGCGCAAATTCGCTCAGAGTGGCGGAGCTGTGGCGCCACACTGCCACGTGGCGCTCGATTTACAGACGATGCCTCGCCGGTTCAAGGCAAGCAGTGCTGGCTGATCTGCTCCGGATTGGGGGCGCTTCGCGCACAAGCCAGCGCGCCCGAGCTGATGGGTTGCCCTGACACTCGCGAACGCTTAACTGCATCGATTGTATTCAACGCGATCTCCCGCTATTGGTCGGACTGCGCCGAGAAGCGATTAGTAGTGCCTCTGCACGGCGCACAGTCCGTCCGCATTGAGATGTCCCTGGGTGCTTTGGTTGTAAGTCATGAAAGCCGCATAACTCGGATTCGGCTGGGGCAGTCCTGTGTCATCAAAGTGCATGGTCGGCGCGCTATCGATAGGATGGTAAGTCGGGTCGCAGATGCGCCACGGGAGCGCCCGATTTTGGGCGTCGGTGAGGCCCGTGTATTGGTCGCTTATCACGTCGTTGAGCGTGACGATGTAAGTTCCAGCCACGTTTTGGGCTCGCGATGCTAGCTGATCAAAGTGCGGTAGAGAGTCGCGGTTAAAGCTTTCCCAAAATGGCTGACCGGTATGCAGTGTCGCCTGGGCGATTGTCGTTCGGTTGTTTTTGATTTGAACTCCCCTTTGATGCAATTCACCCGCTAATGGCGCGCCCGAGTTGTCTGGATTTTGGCAGTTGATGTACGAGGTGGGCGACGCGAATCCAAACTTGAATTTCACCGTCGTGCCAACCGGTCCCATCGGCGGCAGGCCGAAGGGATAATTCGTGCTGGCCGGTTGTGTGGTGCAGCCCGTTCCTCTAAACGTCGCGGTGCCGCTGTAAAAAACGGTCCATCCATTGGTTACCATCGTCGCGTAGTCTGCGTTGTTGGTTGCGTCGAAGTTGAGCCTCTGCGCCGAGAGGGTGGCCCTCACGATGTCGAAGCTGAACGCGTAGCGCTTTTCATCAAATGGCTTGTTGCCGTTCTTGTTTTGATTGCTGACGGTGGCGACCCACAAAGCCTGCTCGTTGCCGCCACCCTTGCCAGGCAACGGTCCTCCTTTGTGCAAATCGACTGCCCAGGGCCCAGTCACCTGGGCGACCACCTGATCCGTGAGGGCTTGATTGGACGATTTATCGGGGTTCTCGGCGAGAGTGATGTTGTCGAATGTCACCAAAAGCTCATCGAAGACGATCTGCCAACCGTCGACGAAAACCGGGTTGTTTGAACCCGCAGCCCGCGGAAAGTCATAGCCGGCCAGCGCGAACACTTCCCCGGACGCGGTGAACTGAACCGTCCCGCCGTTGTTGTTCGACGAGCCGCCGCATCCAAACGCTGTCATCAAACCGAATAACAGCAGTGTCTTAAGTTCACGCATTGGTTGCTCCTCCCTACTGCCCAGCGCTTCCGCGACGATGGTCATCACCGCCTGGGAAGCAACTTATGCAGCCGCGGCCGGGGTTCCAGCGGTTCCGGGTCCCGGAACTCCATGCCCCAACTGAGCCAGTGCTCCAACCGCCCGGGCTCGAGCGCGGTCGCGCTCTGGATCGCCTTGTCCGGTATTCAACGAAATCTTCATCGCGAGTCTCTAGAAATTGGTCGTGAGCCGCACATACGCCGACCTCTCGGGGGCCCAATGGCTACCGTTGAACCCGTTGGCAATACGGTACGGATAGTGAGCGTCAAAAAGATTGATGATGTCGAACGCGAGCGTTGGGGTCCCCGGCACACTGATAAAACGGTGCGCGAGCGTCACATCGACTCGGACGTGATCCGGAACATGCTGGTTATTCCGCGGGCCGGTCCGAAGGCCACTGCCGTAATTTGCCAGCAGCGAAACTTGGGTCGGGCCGTCATGGACGCTGATGCCTCCATTGGCTGTCCAGATTTGCGTATGGTCCAACAGCTGCCAACTATTGTTTGCAACGTCCTCAGGCGAAAATAAGTACTTCGCACTTGCAATTCCCCTCCCTTGAGCGGTTCCAAACGAAACGTTGCCAAACGCACTGAGCCAACGCCTCACAACGGCCGTCGCGCCAGCCTCAATCCCTCCGGCTCGACCGTCGCGGAAATTATAAGGCGATAGAAGGTTGGTATTCCCTATGCCAATGTCATCGAGCTGGTCAGTGGACAGTTTTCCCCAGACGGTCAATTTCAACGCCAGCTGAGGAATGACGCGAGCGTTGATACCCACTTCTGCATATCGGTCCTTCTCAGGACGAAGGTCATATTGCACCGCTTGACCTGGCGGGATGACGCCCAGAATTCGAGCCGCCGCAGGGGTATCAAGGACCGGCGGGGGCATCCACAACAAACCACCAAAGGCGTGGGCTACGACGTTTTCAGTAAACGCATAAGCAACGCCGATCCTGGGGCCGATGCCGGTGGCGGTTGTTCGCTCCGGGCTGTTAACGAACAACACTGTTTGAAAATCGAAGCGAAGCCCAGCGTTGATGGTCAACTTCCCCAGTGTCACACTGTCCTGGGCAAAGACTCCACCCGTTGTTGCGCGAGCGCGGTCGGTACCAGCGACCGTCTGGCTCGGGTCTACTCCTCGTAGGGAATCGCTTCGAGTGTAGGAGGTAAAGTCCGTGGTACCGAACAGCTGGGTTACCCTGCCGCCGAATTTGAGAACATTATTTTCGTCAATACGCAGCAAATACTCCGCATTGAAGCCGACGTTATCAGACCGCCGTCGCACGTCACTCGCCATCGCACAGCTTGTCATGCCCGTCTCATCCGTGGTGCAGGCGTCCTGGGTAGGCCCTAATGCATGAATCGCGTCCCCAAAGAGAAAAGCGTACGAATGCCGATAGGAGCCAGAGATTCGTATCGAGGACTTGTTGATAAAGTCGTGCCGATAGGAAAGGAGCTGGAAAAAGTCCCATTCGGTTTCTGTCGAGTTCGTGTCCGCGGGAAAAAAGGGAGGCGGTGGATTCCCGAATCCGTCCGGCGTACGTCCGCCGTTCGGCTGGGCAGGGTCAAAAGGCTTCAGGGTTGGGTCAATCGGAATTTGGTAAAAATTCCGAGAGAAGTTGGTTAGGGACGAGAAGTGGTCTCGGTCGCCTAAGTCGTAATTAAGTCGAAGAAAGGCCCGTTCTTCATCTCCTCGATCGTGCAGAATCGGTGCGATTGCTGGCGGATCCAAAGCTCGATCGGTTCGCCTGAAACTCGCACCGCCGAATAGCGAGAGCGAGCCGAATTGACGTCCATAGAGAAGGCTCGGACTAACGGTCTGAAATGAACCGTAGGTTAACTCAGCCTCTCCCTCACCACTTTCGGTGGGCCGACGCGAATTCAGGTTTACAACTGTTGCGAGTCGCTCTCCGTACTCTGCGTTTAATCCTCCCGTAATCAATTCCATGTTTTCAATAAATTTGGGAGAGAGAAAGCCGCCGAATAGTCCGCTAACGGAGTCCGGCAACGGGACCCCGTCGATTTGATACTGGATGTTGGCATGGTTGCCTCGGGCGAATAGATTGCCAAGGGCGTCGTAGACAAACCCCGGCTGAGTCGCCAAAAGCTCGTTGACGGTGTTGGAGTCTCCCCGAGGAAGAGCGCGGATCTCCTCGCGGTCCAGGTGGGAGGAGGAGCTGGTAGTTTTCGGTGGGGCCGGAGCGGTCGGCGTTGGTGGGGTTACTACAATTTCCTCACCGAACAGCGCGGGTAGCGAGATCTCTAGGGTTAACACCTCACCCGAGGCCACTCTGACCAGCCGAGTATCTCTTCTACCGTCTGGAGCTAGGACCTCAAGACGGTATTGCCCAAACGGTATTTGCTCGAACTCAAAATGTCCGTCGGCTCCGGTCAGGTGCTCGTCAATCGCACGCTCGCCGCGGCTGAACAGAGAGACCTTGGCGTTTGGCACAGGCTTTCCATCATCTTCGTGTACTGTGCCATGGACAATGCCAAGGTTGGCTGCTACGGCTCGCGGCGCAGTGCAGATTGCCGCAATGACTAACAGCGCAGTTAGTAGCGCAGATCTTCTTACGAGTGTTTTCAAATTTTCTCCTTCTATCTGTAGGCGAAAGTGGAAATACCGCCAGTGGTCGTTCCAGCCGGCGGACCAGTTCGATTCGAAGCGGCCGGCACCTAGGACGCGTGGACGCGAGAGCGCGTGGAGAGCAACGATAGGCGGACTGAACTCCGTGCTTGCCTAAGCAAGCTCGCGGATCATTGCGCGCCGAGATCGCTCAGGCGAC
The DNA here is from genome assembly GCA_036781205.1 of Myxococcaceae bacterium. Lineage (GTDB taxonomy): Bacteria > Myxococcota > Myxococcia > Myxococcales > Myxococcaceae > DAIQBK01. The sequence continues at coordinate 186,749 of DAIQBK010000007.1, read as the reverse complement.
TACGCAGGAGGAGAATGCTTGGGGGCAAGCTGCAACACCAGTAAACGCGCTGGAGCGATCCCGGCCGATGCGAGTTGGCGCAGGCCAATCACGGTTCTGCATGGCTCGAACGAGCCGTGCGACTGTGACAACTGGTTGCGGCGGTTCGTACAAACGAGGCAGTGCTGATGCCCCTCGGGCGACGCCAGCCCGGCCCGTTGCGTAGCGGCCGCAATGGCCGAAAGAGGACTGTCGAAGACGCGCTCAGCCAGGTTTGCCAGATCCAGCCGACGCGCGTGAGTCATCTCACCTTGCTCGCACAGGACGTGTGGAACAAAGGCCATGTGACCGATGCCCGCGAGATACAATGCCAACAGCGATACCGCCGCCAGCCAAGGGCTTTGACGGGCAGCCTTTCTAAATATGCCGTGGATTACCATCGCTGAAGCGGGCTAACCGTATACACACGCCAGCGCGTAACCTCAACCGCAAAAGATAGTAAAGAGCAACGCCAGTACGAGGAACCCATGCTTCCACCGTTTTCTCGGCTGCTCTCGCAGATCGTTGCCATTTGGATCCTGCTCGTTCCGGTGGCCTGCTCGAAAGACACCCCGAAACCAACTCTTCTGGTGTTTGCCGCGGCGAGTACTGCCGAACCGCTCTCCGAGCTGGCCGCCCGCTTCGGGCGGGAAAGATCGATTGACGTTCGACTTTCATTTGGTGCGTCAAGCGATCTCGCCCGTCAAATCAAGGCGGGTGCGCCGGCAGATGTTTTTCTCTCCGCCGATAACGCGCAGATGGATGAGCTCTCGAGGCAGGGTTTGATCGATCCCGCTCAGCGCTTCGAACTTCTCAGCAATCAGCTCGCGGTGATTGTTCCGGCGTCCAGCAGACTTTCGTTTAACTCCGCGGCTGCGCTGGCGGAGGTGCCGCGTATCGCCCTCGCCGATCCCGCAGCGGTTCCGGCCGGCATCTACGCGAAGCGATGGTTTCAACAACAGGGTATTTGGGAGCGGATCGAGCCCAAGGTGGTCCCGACGCTCGACGTTCGCGCCGCATTGACCGCGGTCGAGAACGAAGCCGTCTCGGTCGGCGTGGTCTACCGAAGCGATGCCCAGCAATCAAAAAAGGTGAGGGTGGCGCTGGTAGTCCCGCAGGAGGTTGGTCCGAAAATTGTCTACCCCGTGGCAAAGCTTAGCCGTTCCACCCAGCCTGCCGCCTCGCAGTTTGTCCAATTTCTTCGGTCCAGCGCAGCGAGGGACGTATTTTCGGAGGCAGGTTTTATTTTCTTGCCCCCCAAGACTTGACGGTGCTCGATGACGGGTGCGGTCTTGACCCACCTCTGATCACCCCGTGGATCATGCCTGTAGCAGCAGTGGTTTGGCACCGATCCCCCCATTTTCATAAACGTCACTGTTTATTCACGGGTGCGACACCAGTTTTGTTGCGACGCATTGCTAGCCTGTTTGCGATGCGCGCGAAAACGCTCGCCCATTTGTCGGATTTGCACATCGGCTTGTCGTATCGAAACGAGCAAGCCGCGAGAATGATCTGCAACGCGCTCTTGGAAAATGCAATCGACGACGTTGTCATCACCGGCGATATCACGCATCGAGGTCGCCTTTCTGAGCTGCGGACCTTTCAAGCAATCTTTGCTCCGTTGTTTGAGGCAAGAAAAATCTGCGTCGTGCCTGGCAATCACGACCGGCTCGGCGATGACGTGGCCGAAGCCTTGATGCCGGGTTGCCGGGTGGATGTTCATTCTACCGATGGGCTGCACGTGGTTCGCGTCGACTCCACCGGACCGCAAAATTACTCGTTCGTGGCTGGCCACGGAGAAATCGACCAGGAGATTGTCGATCGGGTAGGCATCGCGCTTCAGAACGCTAGCGAGGATTGCTTGCGCGTCGCGATGATCCATCACCATCCGCTCCCACTGCCAGAAGAGACCCTGGTGGAATGGTTCGTTGAAAAAATGGGCTGGCCCTACGCGGCCGAGTTGAGCTTGGGAAGGCGGCTGTTGGACCGAGCGGCTGGAATTTGTGATCTGGTTCTCCACGGCCATCGTCACATTCCGAGGGAAATCTGCTTCGCGACGGGCGAACGACCGCTGCTGGTGTACAACGCCGGAAGCTCGACCGAGCTGATGCGTTTTCGCGTGTTCCGACATGCGGAGGGACGGCTTCTCGGCTCACCCACCTGGATGGACGTTCGTGGAACCTCGGCCGGGATCGACACCGAGCGGGACTTGGTGCCGGCGTATGCGACCCCTCGCCTCGGGGTCGCGGCGGCGGTCGCTTCGAGGGAGCTCGACGAAGTCGTCGGCTAGTTCGGGCTTAGGGAGCCTGGAACGCGGCGCGCCAGGCGCGGGCGGACTCGAGGATGACGACCCGGTCGCTGGTGGTGAAGAATCGATAGCCCATCTTTCGTAGCGGCGCGATCTGCTCGGTCTTCGCGAGCATGATCCCAGCCATTTTTCCGGCGTCTTTGGCCGCGTGAGCGATCCGCGTAAGAGCGTCCTGATAGCTGGGGTGGTTGTACTGACCTGGAACTCCCAAGCTCTGAGTCAAATCGTTCGGGCCCACGTACAAAACGTCGACGTGCTGCTCGCCGCAAATCGCGCGCAAATCGTTGAGCGCTCCAGGGGTTTCGATCTGGATCGCGACCAGGGTCTCGGCGTTTGCCTCCCCGACGAACTGCGCCAGCGGCCGGGTGCCGTATTTGTTCGCCCTGACTCCGGCGAGGCCGCGCTTCCCCTCGGGTGGATACTTGACCCCTTCAATCGAGGCGCGCACCGACAGAACCCCGTCCGCGCGGGGAAAAAGAATTCCAGCGGCTCCGTAATCAAGACAGCGCCCGGCCTCCAACGATGGACTCGAGGGGACCCGGACCATTGCAGGCACGCCCGCCGCATCTGATGCCGCAAGGGTGGAGGCCAGCGAGTCCGGGGAGAACACCCCATGCTCGGTGTCGAGGAGCACAAAATCAAAGCCCGCCACTGCCAAGAGCTCGGCAATCCCGCCGGTCGGCCAGGTGATGAAGCAGCCCAGAAGGGCCTCACCATCTTTCACCCGTGCTCGAAGGGTCTTCACGTTCGCCATCGCATTCTCCTTCGCCTTCGCGTGCTTAGCACAACCTGCGCTCACGCCTCTGCTGTTCTGCCTTGACGTTTATCGCCACATGCTCAATGAGCACTGCGCATGGCACATTTACACAACTGGCTTACGAGCCTTCCCTTCTGGTTATGCGCTGTCCAGCTCATTCCGTCCCCTGGCGCCGCGGTGGCGGCCGGCTCGGCGCCCAACATTGCCGAGCAAGTGGCAAACTGGCGGAAGGCGAATGAGGTCGCCATCGTTCGTGAGCTCGCGGACTTTGTAGCGCTGCCCAATCTCGCGTCCGACCGGCCGAACATCGATCGCAACGTTCAGCACCTGCTTGCTCTGCTCCGCCGCCGCGGCATTGAGGCGAGGGTACTCGAAGAGCCGGGCTCTCCCCCCGCAGTGTATGGCGAGTTGCGAGCTCCCGGGGCCCAGCGCACCATCGTCTTCTATGCCCACTATGATGGGCAGCCGGTGGATGCCTCGCAGTGGACCGGCGGCGCTCCGTGGAAGCCGGTGCTGCGCGATCGAGCATTGGAAGCTGGCGGCAGTGAGCTGCCTATGCCGCCCGAGGGTAAGTCGGTGCCTGAAGAAGCCCGGCTCTACGGACGCTCGACCGGCGACGACAAAGCAGCGATTGTGGCGATGCTCGCCGCGCTGGACGGTTTGCGCGCCGCCCATGTCACTCCTTCGGTGAACCTCAAGTTCTATTTTGAAGGCGAGGAGGAGGCGGGTTCACCGCATTTCCGGTCGTTCCTGGAACATCATCGCGATCTACTCAAGGCCGACGCCTGGATCATGTGCGACGGGCCCGTTCACCAGAGTCGCCGGATGGAAGTGGTCTATGGAGTTCGTGGTTCCCTTACCTTCGAGCTGACCTTGTATGGAGCAACTCGAACACTTCACAGCGGCCACTATGGAAACTGGGCCCCTAATCCAGCTGCCCTGTTGGCGAACCTCGTCGCGTCCATGCGCGACCCCAACGGGCGCGTTTCGATCGAAGGGTTCTACGACGGGGTGCGGCCCCTGACGGACCTGGAGAAACGCGCCGTTGCAGCCGTACCGAAGGTGGATCCAGAGCTGCGCAAGTCGTTCGGTCTGATGCACACCGAGGCTGGCGATGCACCTAACGCGGAGCGGATTCTCACTCCAGCGCTCAATGTTCGAGGCCTGCTCGCTGGGCACGTCGGCGCCCAGGCAGCGAACGCCATCCCTACCGAAGCCCGGGCGTCGTTCGACATCCGGCTGGTGCCCGATCAGACAACCGACCATGTGAAAGAGGTCGTCGAGCGGCACCTACAGCGACAGGGGTATTTCCTGGTCCGCGAGGCCCCTGACGCAGCCACGCGCTTGGCGTACGCGCGGATCCTTCGCGTTGAATGGGGAGCGGGCTACCCGGGTATCCGGACGCCGATGGATCTGCCCTTCGCGCGCGCCGTCACGGCGATCGTGGGCGATGCCGCAGGCGGTCCGATCGTCCAATTGCCGAACATGGGTGGAAGTCTCCCGATTTATCTGATTCACGATGTGTTGGGGGCACCCCTTTTGATCATCCCGATTGCCAATCACGACGACAACCAGCACGCCGCGAACGAGAACCTTCGGATCCGAAACCTCTGGGATGGAATCCAGGTCTTCGCCGCGCTCTTTGCCCGCCTTGGCACGTCCTGGCAGGGGCAAGGATAGCCTTGCCTACGACTGCCGCGGCGTTAGGCTTCTGACAGTCCTCACTAACCCGTGGAGGCAGTCATGGCGGATCGTTGTCGGCGCGTCGACTATTTCTACGTAGAAGTACCTGACCAGCCCGGGCAAGGAGCCCAGGTTTTCTCCAAATTGAAGGAGGCCGGGGTCAATCTCCTCGCATTCACCGCATTCCCCACGAGCGGCAACAAGGCCCAACTCGACCTGGTCCCCGAGAACTCGGATGCGTTGATCAAGGCCGCCAAATCGGCGGGGTTGAACCTCTCCCCCAAGAAGCAAGCCCTTTTCGTGCAGGGGAGCGATCGGGTGGGAGCCGCCGCAGAATGCTTTAAGAAGCTTGCCGATGCCAAAATCAACGTTCGGGCTGGCAATGCCTGCTCGTCCGAGCGCGGTTTTGGTCTGATCCTTTGGGTCAAGCCCGAGAACTTCGAGGCGGCGGCAAAGGCTTTGGGCGCCTAAGCTATAGGCGGCGCTCGCGTTGCGCGAGCGCCCAGTCGCCTTCCACTCCTACGCCTTCGCGGAAGCGCCGGAAGTGGTGCTGGACAAGACGGGGGTAGCGCCGAAAGACGTCTACCTCCCTACTTCGGAGCGCCTGTCGCAGCCGCAGCGGGCCGGCGTTGTAGGCCATCAGCGCGCGGTCCAGGTCGTGGAACTTGTCCTGGAGGATGCGCAGGTAGCGGATTCCCAAGCGAACCCGAAGGGCCGGATCGGCCTCGATCTCCTCGGGGTTGAGCCGGATTCCTTCGCGTTTCGTTAGGAAATTCAACGTAGTCGGCCGGATTTGCATCAGACCACGCGCGCCCTTTGGAGAGACGGCGTCATCCTCGAAGCTGGACTCGACCTGGATGATCGCGAGGACCATCAGCGGGTCATATCCCGCCCGCCAAGATTCCTCGGCAATTGCCAAAACCAGCTGCCGGCGCAGGGTCGCTCCTAGGTCTGGCGCCCGCTTGGAGAGTACAGCCTCGATTAAACTTTCATCAGCGGCTGCAAGCTCACCGGTTGGCGCTCGTGAGTCGGCTCTTGCAGAGGGGGCCGTCCCGCTTCCAAGACGTAAGCAGGTGACCACCGCTAGCAAGGCAAGTAGCGGGACTTTCCCGCAAGAGAGCGATTGCCAGTGCACGAAGCGAAAGAGCTTGCGCGTGTAGGCTGAGAGGCGATTCATCGATTCCTAGAATGTCATGCCTTGCTCCCCCGACAAATGAGTCTAAACAGCCCTTGGCCGCTAAGCAGGCATTCCGTCGTCATTTGCGGCCAAGCTATGGATTTTACTGAGCCTTCGAGCAAATAACGTGTGGAGTCCAGGACGTTTTAAGTGCTTGCAATTCCAATCGGGTGCTGGGTTGCTGGGTATTGGATGACGAAATGGCCCGCGCTGGGGTGAAGCAGTCAGCGGGTACGGGACGACCGCCGTTTTTGGGCGTTGGCGAGAAGTCTCGAAGTCTGCACGACTGCGCGATGGTGGGTGCCGTGCCCGATTTCTCCCCCTTCGTCCGATGCGACGACCTCGAACGCGTACAACTTTCCCTCTTTACCGACAAAAGCGGGCCTGTGCGCGAACCGTAGCGCCGAAAGGGGTCGCGGTCCGCTGGTCTCGCATTGCCCTCGAGGCAGCCAGCTCCATCAGCGCGATCATCCGGGACGTCGCAAACACTTCAGGAAACGCCTCGCCCGGCTCCGCCAGCTCACTCGCCAGGTCTGTTTGGGAGACTACCCAGCTCGCACTGCCGGTCGGATCCGGTGCGTTGGTCTGATCGGGCATCAAATCCTCCCGCGCCCCTCCGATTCGCGATAGCGCGATTGGTTGCTCCAGGCTAAGGACGCCGGCGAAAGGAAAGCCCACCATGCCCTCACGCAGCGCCGCTCTGCTCTCAATCATCGTACTTTCGTCCTGCGCGAGCGGGCCTCCAATGGCAAAACAGGAAAGCGCCGACCAGCGGTTCGAAAAGCTGGTCAAAGACTACTTCGAGCAGGCGCTGCCGATGTCGCCCGAATTTGCCACCCAACTCGGCGACCACCGATTTGACTCAAGGCTCACGGACTACAGCCCGGAGGGAGAGCAGCGAGGGCGCGATCTGGATCGGTCCACCTTGAAAGCCCTCAGCGACATTCCGCTCACCGAGCTGAGCCAGGTCGACCAAACCGACGCCCGAATTCTCCAGCATCGCCTGTCCTATTCGATCTTCCGAACAGACGTTCTGAGAGAGCGCGAGTGGAATCCGCTCCACTACAGTTTCGGCCAAGCGATCTATGTGCTGATCGCCCGCGACTTCGCGCCGCTGAGCGAAAGGCTTCAAACCGCCAAGGCCCGCCTCGAGGCGCTGCCCGCCGCGATCGCTCAAGCCAAGTCAAATCTGAAGCGCTCACCGCCTAAGGTTCACACCGAGACCGCCATCTCACAGAACAAGGGAGCCGTTCGGATGGTGAAAGTGGAGCTGGCCGCGCTTGCAGCTCAGGTGCCAGGAATGCAGGCCCAGCTAGAGCCATCCCAACTGCGGGCAGTCGCCGCGCTGGAAGAGTACGGTGAGTGGCTTGAGAAGGAGTTGCTGCCGCGCTCGACCGACGATTTTCGTCTCGGCGAGGAAAAGTATCGCCAAAAGCTTCGCTTTGCTCTGGAGTCCGATCTCTCAATGGAGGAGATCGCCCGACGCGCGCGGGCGGATCTGGCCAGCACCCAGGATCAGATCTACCAAGTCGCGCTTTCGCTCTACCGACGACATTTCCCGGGGAAAATCAGCCCTGCGGAGGTCAACGACCGGAAACAGGTTGTCGCCACAGTCCTGGCCAAGTTGGCGGAGGACCGACCCACCAACGACACCATCGTTGAGCTTGCGAAGGCGGACCTGAAATCAACCACGGATTTCGTCCGGAGCAAGGAGCTGGTCACCCTTCCGCAGGAGCCGGTGAAGGTCGTGGTGATGCCGGAGTTCAAGCGGGGGGTGGCGGTGGCTTACTGCGACCCGTCGGGGCCGCTGGAGAAGCGGGCAGAGACCTTTTTCGCGATCTCGCCGACTCCTTCCGACTGGACGGCCGCGCGCGTGGAGTCGTTTTTCAAAGAGTACAACAACTACATGGTGCAGGACCTCACCGTTCACGAGGCAATGCCCGGCCACTATCTGCAGCTCGCGCATTCCAATCACTTCAGGGCACCGACTCCGATTCGGTCCATTCTCTATAGCGGACTGTTCGCCGAAGGTTGGGCGGTCTATGCGGAGCGCCTGATGGCGGATCACGGCTACGGCGGCCCGGAAGTGCGCATGCAGCAGCTCAAGATGCGCCTGCGGATGGTCATCAACGCGATTCTCGACGGCCAGATCCACGCGGGAACGATGACGGAAAAGGAGGCGATGGCGCTGATGATGGAGGAAGGCTTCCAGGAAGAGGGCGAAGCCGCCGGCAAGTGGAAGCGAGCCCAGCTCACATCGGCGCAACTGCCGACCTACTACGTGGGAAATCTCGAAGTGGAAGCCATTCGCAAGGACTATCTGGCAAAGCACGGCGCCCAGACCAAGGAGCGGCAGATGCACGATGCGATGTTGTCATTTGGAACGCCCGCTCCGAAGTACGTGCGCGAGCTTTTGGGGCTTTAGGCTTGGCGCATCCGCGGCGGTTTGGGCGCTCAGCAGTCGCTTCAGGCGATCCGGTTCCACTTTGAGCACCAGCGTCTTTTCCCGCGTCACCGTGACGGTGCCTGAAGCGGCGCCTTTCTGGCGTTTGACGTATTTCGCTTGAGTGTAGGCAACCTCGCCGCGCGGCTCGCCCTTGAGCCGCGAATGATGGAGGGCCAGGTGCGCGGCGTCCACCAGCAGGTCCGAGCCGGCCGTCTCATTTTTTTCCAACGGCACCACGACATGCGAGCCGGAGGCGCCTCGCGCGTGCAGCCATAAGTCTTGTGGCCGGGCGACGCGAAACGTGAGGGTCTCGTTCGACTTCGCATTCCGCCCCACCCAAATCCGCCGCCCGGTGCTCGAAAGGTACTCCTTATAAGGGCGTCCGGTTTGCGGCGATCGCCGAGTCCAAGTGGCCGCTGCCTCGGGTTGGGACAGCAAGTCTTCTGCACTGGCTTGGCGCAGCGCGCTAAGCGCCGCTTCGGTGCTGAGTTTTTCGGCTCGAAGCTCTTCCAGCCTGCGCGCGGCATGCTCGGATCCGCGAAGCAGTCGCCGGTACTGATGGAAGTGCCAAGCCGCTTGTTCTTTCGGACCGAGCTCCGGCCGAAGCGCCACCTCCACTTCGCGCGGACCTTCGGGCGTGTAGTCGGTGAGGCGAATCGAGGCCGCGCCGCGAGGGATGCGCTCCAGGTTGCGCGAAATCAGCTCGCCGGCGATTCGGTGGGCCTCCGCCACCGGTCCACGCGCGGCCTCGCCAGCAACTTTGGCCAGCGTTCGCTCTGCGCGAGCGAGCCTCGCCTTCAGAGGAGCGATCAGCTGGCGGCGAATCTGTTCCGCGCGATGCGAGCGGGCCTGACCTCCCAACAGCTCTTCCGCGGCCTCGGCATAGGGGAACGGCGCGCCGACCTTGGGTTGCAGTCGCGACGCGGAACCGAGCGGGGCGGGTCCCGTTTCCAGCGGCGGCCGTTCGGTTAGCAGCGACAGGGCGGCATCCCTTCCTGCGACGCTCGCGGATATCCAGAAGCTCGCGTCTTTTCGGTTGAGCTCGAGCACGATCCGGGAGGGCGGGAGGTAGTGAATTTCCCGCAATGTCGTTCCGACCAAGCACTTTCGAAGGCGCCCCTGGATCGCGGCGGGGTCCCGAGCCGGAGAAAAGCGCTCCGAAGCCACGGAGATGCGGGATGCGCCGGGCTCGGCGGATACGCATAAAAGGATAGAGCGGCCCGGCTGACGGAGCTCCAGATACCAAAGCTGCGGCAACGGTGCGAAGGCCTTTTGCACCACCGCTGAGCGCAGGGCAACATTGAGCTCTTCGACCACCTGAGCCAACTCTGGGGGGCGCAGCGACATTGGCTTCGTGACGTTACTGTGTCTTCGATTATTGAACATCCGATGCCCGTCCTAACCACCTCTCCAGAGGGTTCCGGTGCCGCGCTCGGATCGCTGTTGCCAGGCTCCGGAGAAAAGCTCAGCACGGATCAGATCCTCGATCGATTTGTGTCGTTCGCTACGGCCTCGAGCCTCTCCCTCTATCCCGCGCAGGAAGAGGCGCTGCTCGAGCTACTCTCGGGCAAACACGTCATTCTCAACACTCCCACCGGCTCGGGTAAGTCGCTGGTCGCAACCGCCCTGCACTTCAAGGCGATGTGCGAGGGGAAAATTTCCTTCTACACCAGCCCGATCAAGGCGCTGGTAAACGAGAAATTCTTCGCGCTGTGCGAGGCCTTCGGACCGGAGAAGGTGGGCATGCTGACCGGCGATGCCAGCATCAACCGCGACGCGCCGATCATCTGCTGCACCGCGGAGATCCTCTCGAATCTGACGCTCCGGGAAGCCGAGCCGAAGGTGGACTACGTGGTGATGGACGAGTTTCATTACTATGCGGACAGAGAGCGTGGAGTGGCCTGGCAGATTCCGCTGCTCGGGCTGCCTCGCACCAACTTCTTGCTGATGTCCGCCACCTTGGGCGACATGACCGAGATCGAGGAAAGTCTCCGATCCCTGACCAGCCGCGAGGTGGCGACGGTGCGAAGCGCGCAACGGCCGGTGCCGCTCGACTTCGAGTACCGGGAAACGCCGCTGCACGAGACGATCGAGGATCTCCTCGGGGCCGGCAAGGCTCCCATCTACCTGGTGAATTTCACCCAGCGGGCCTGCGCCGAGCAGGCTCAAAATCTGATGAGCGTGAACTTCTGCAGCAAAGAGGAGAAGGAGCAGATCCGGCAGGCCTTGTTCCAGGCCCGGTTCGATACCCCCTACGGCAAGGAGTTCGAGAAGGTTCTGCGACACGGCGTGGGGCTGCACCACGCGGGGCTTTTGCCCAAGTACCGCCTCTGGGTAGAGAAGCTTTCGCAGTCGGGCCTGCTCAAGGTGATCAGCGGAACAGATACGCTCGGGGTAGGGGTGAACATCCCGATTCGTACGGTGCTGTTCACCCAGCTTTGCAAATTCGACGGTGAGAAGGTCGGGATTTTAAGCGTTCGAGACTTTCATCAAATCGCCGGCCGAGCCGGTCGCAAAGGCTTCGATGAACAGGGCAGCGTAGTGGCCCAGGCGCCAGAGCATGTGATTGAGAACTTGCGGCTGGCTCAGAAGGCGGCGAGTGGGAAGAAAGTCGTGAAAAGGCAACCCCCGCCCAAGGGCTTTGTCCCCTGGGACCGCAACACGTTCCAGCGGCTCTTATCCAAGCCCCCCGAGCCGCTCGAGTCTCGCTTCGAGGTTACTTTCGGGCTGTTGCTCAACCTGCTGCAAGCGCCTTCGGGTCCGGGGGGCGGCTATGCAAGGCTGGTGGGCCTGGTCCAGCGCTCACATGGGCGCAACTACGATCGTCGCCGGCACCTTCGAACTGCAGCCCAGCGCTTTCGGACGCTTCGAGCGGCGGGGCTCGTCGAGTTGATCCGCGGAGGAGCCAACGGCCGAGCGCGCGTCCAGGTCACTCCGGGGCTACAGCGCGATTTTTCACTCAACCATACGTTGTCTCTTTATTTGCTGGCGGCGCTCGAGAGCCTGGACCGCACGGCGGAGACGTACGCGCTGGATGTTCTGACGCTGGTGGAGTCGATTCTCGAAGATCCAGACGTGGTCCTCTACAGCCAGCTGAACAAGCTCAAGGGAGAGAAGGTGGCCGAGCTGAAGGCCCAAGGAGTGGAATACGAAGAGCGGATGGAGGAACTGGAAAAGTTGGAGTGGCCCAAACCACTCGCCGAATTCATCTACGCCACCTTCAACGAATTCGCTCGGCAACACCCGTGGGTCGGTGAGGAGAACATCCGCCCCAAATCGATCGCTCGCGAGATGGTCGAAGGTTTTTACACGTTCCACGACTACGTCCGAGAATACGGGCTGCAGCGCAGCGAGGGAGTCCTGCTGCGCTACCTGAGCCAGGTGTACAAGACCTTGGTGCAAACCGTCCCGGAGTCGCTGAAGAACGAGGAGATCGATGAGGTTATCTCTTACTTCCGGGGAATGATCCGCCAAGTCGATTCAAGCTTGTTCGAGGAATGGGAGAGCCTGCAAAATCCCCTAGCCAGGCGAGCGACGCAGGCAAAGTCGCCTGAGTTGATTCAACCTCCGGACCCGGCAGCCGACCCTCAGGCGTTTCGGGCGAGGATTCGGATCGAGCTGCATCGGTTGCTCAAGGCGCTCGCGTCAAAGCGCTACGATGAAGCAGTCGCTTCTGTCTTTCCCTCAGAGGGCGGCGTGGAATGGACTGGCGCGCGTCTCGCGGCAGAGATGGAACCATTTTGGCAAGCGCATCGCGCGATTGATCTGACTCCACGGGCGCGCCAGGCGAGCAACACTTTCCTCAAGCCACTCGGGCCGCGGCAATGGCAGGCGCAGCAACGAATCATCGACGTCGAGGGCGACGAGGATTGGGTAGTCGATTGCGTCGTGGACCTGCGCCAGGAGCGGGCCGATGATGCACCGCTGATCGCACTGCGGCGGATCGGGCTGTAGCGACCGCCGGTTCGCGTTTTCGATTTAGTGTTCGGGACCCGGGGCGCCAACTAGCAGGTCCATGACCTTGGCCGGGACCTGAGCCATGCGACCATCAACGTCGAACGCGGGATCGTAGGCGGCAAAGGCCACGGCGAAAATCTGGAATCGGCGGGCGACTTGCTGCACCACGCTCGCAAGCTGCCTCAACGACAGTCCACCTTCCTCCGCGTATTCGTTGGCGCGTCCCTCCGAGGGATCGAGCACGTCCAGGTCCAAGTGGAGATACACGCTGCTGACCACGGAGCGGAGCTGGGCGAGCGCACTCGGGAGCTGATCCAGGGCCTGAGCCGAAATCCGCGCGACGCGGGATTTGCCGAGCAGCTCGGCCTCGAGCGGATCGAGAGCGCGGGCGCCGACCAGCAGCACTCGTTCATCCGGAATCGGCTCAAACCCGGGGATGGAATGGGAGATCGCATTGAAGCAGCGGCCGGTGGTCACAGCCAAGGCCATTCCATCCAGGTATCCGCTCACGGTGGTCTCGGGTGTATTGAAGTCTCCGTGCGCGTCGAGCCAGATTACTCCGACGCGGCTTTTGGCGGCAGCGAGAATCCCCTGACCGCTCAAACAACTACCGGTCAGTACGACGGGAAGCGCGCCCTCGTTCAGTGCGGATTCTACCGCGGCCTTGAGCGAGCGATTGAGCGAAAAGCTCGCGCCGACCTCGTTGCGAAATGGGTCCTCGAGGCGCAGCCGAACTGCGCCGATTTCGTGACCCTGCGCGCGAAGTCGATCGGCGATCCCGGTGGACATCAACCGGTCTGGGCCCGCACCCATGCCGCTGGCTTCTTTGCCCAGAGAGTACGGCACGGAGATCAGCTCGAGCTTCATCGTGGGAGCCGCGTGATTTGTGGTTTAATGGTGTGCCGCAAGGAGCCCGGTGAATCGACTAGAGAGTTTGGCCAATTGGCTGAGCGACCAGAATTGGGGGTGGTGGCCTTTCCTAGCCCTCCGCCCACCCAGGGACAAGCCAATAGACAGCTGGCTGGTTGCGAAACTCTGCCTTTGCTTTGCCCCGCTCTACTGGATCGTGTTGCTAGTCGGCGTTGCGTGGGTGACCCATTCCTGGACGTCAGGCCTGACCTTCCCTGACCTCGCGGCCGCTAGCCTCGCGCTGTTTTTCTTCTATCGCTTGACCTTCGCGGTTTGCTGGAATCGACGGGCGTTGCGCCTTGCCGCTCTTCGCTCGCTGCGGCCCGGGCCGTGATTCATCGTTTGAGGTGCACTTTCGCTTCGCCGCTCGCATTTTTGAGAGGCAATGCGCGTGCTCAGCTTCAATGTAAACGGAATCCGTGCCGCGGCAGGCAAGGGGTTGGCGCCCTACCTTGTCGCGCAGGAAGCGGACGTCATTTGTTTGCAGGAGCTTCGAGCCTCGCGGGAGGACGTGCCTTCAGAGCTCTCGTCGCTTCCCGGCTACCACACTTTGTGGCACTGCTCCGAGCGCAAGGGGTACAGCGGAGTCGCTTTGCTTTCCCGTCAGCCTCCGGACCAGACCGTTTACGGGATGGAGGATGAGCAGACCCACTCGGAGGGGCGGCTGTTGCGAGCGGACTTTGGTGGCTTGAGCATCCTCTCGCTCTACGTCCCATCAGGAATCACCGGTCCAGTCCGGCAGGAGCACAAGATGCGCTTCTTAGCGCGGTTACTGGCGTACCTTTCGGACCTCAAGGCGCAGGGCCGCGAGGTGCTCGTGTGCGGTGACTTCAATATCGCGCACCAAGCCATTGACCTCGCTCGCCCCTCGGCGAATGAACACACGAGCGGGTATTTGCCCGAGGAGCGCCGATGGATGGACGATCTGCTGGCGGAGGGCTACGTGGATACCTATCGGGCGCTCGTCGGCCCAGAGCCGGGGCATTACACGTGGTGGTACAACTTCAAGGCTGCGCGCCCGAAGAATTTGGGCTGGCGGCTCGACTACCAGATCGCCACTCCAACGACCGCCGCAAAGGCAAAACGCGCGACCATCGATCGTAGTGCGCTGTTCTCGGACCACGCGCCGGTGACGATCGATTACGAAATGAACGAGAGCAAACCACCGGCATTCTCTGTCTAAACAAGCGTATTAGTGCGCCGGGTTGCTGAGGGGAAACGGCAGAGGGATGAGCTCCGTGCTAAGCAAGGCGCGCACATGCTCAAGCTGTTGCGGGCGGCCATTCTGCCCACGCTCTCCGGAGTCCTCTATTTTCTTTCCTGGATCGGCTTCGGCATCTGGCCGTTGACCTTTGTCTGCCTCGTCCCGCTCGCCTGGGCTCTTCGTCGGGCGTCGCTCAAGCAGGCGCTGGCGCTCGGCGCGTGGATGGGGTTCGTCACCCACCTCGGTGGTTACACCTGGGTGATTCACCTTCTCACCGTGTTCGCGTTTCTGCCGGTCGCGGTTGCAGCGATCGGTTACCTACTGATCTGCGCAGGACAGGGGCTTCTGTTTGCCGTCTTCGCCTTCCTCCTGCGCTACGCGTGGCTTCGGACGCGGTGGCCCTTGGCGTTGCTGCTTCCGGCGGCGCTTGGCGCTGCCGAATTCGCCTACCCGCTCTTGTTTCAGAGTTACACCGGCGTAGCGCTGATGCCCCTGCGGCAAGTGATTCAGATCGCTGATCTCGGGGGTCCTCTGCTGCTGGGCATGTGGGTGGCGATGGTCAACGGAGCGATTGCGGACCTGCTCCTGTCCCGAATCGCGCCGCAGCGGAGGCTTCCGGTGGTCTCGCTTGCCTCGGTGGCCCTCGCGCTCATCGCGGCATTTGTTTACGGAGCTTGGCGCATTTCGCGGCTGGAGAGGTCGCAGCGAGACGCACCGCACTTAATGGTCGGGCTCGCTCAACCCAACGTCGGAGAGGCGGAGCTTCACCTGAATCCCCAGGCTTCGGTCCGGACGCTCCAGGAGCAAAGCGCCTCGCTATATTCCCGCGGCGCCGAGTTGGTGATCTGGCCTGAGGCGGGCTTCAACATCCGTCCGGTATGGAAAGGCGACAGCTCGATCGGTAAGGTCATTCAGGGAGGAGTCCCCGTACCGCTGATTGCGGGGGTGATCCGCGTGGATGAGAAGGACACCTGGAATAGCGCAGTGGTGATTTCAAAGGATGGGACCCTCGGTGATCATTTCGACAAGATCAATCTGCTCGCCTTTGGCGAGTACATCCCGTTCGGCGATTGGTTTCCGATCGTTTACCAGTGGTCTCCGATGACCTCTCATCTCTCTCGGGGCGTCAGCACTGCGCCGTTGCAGGTGGGGCCGTGGCGTTTCGCGACATTCATTTGCTACGAGGACATCCTGCCAGCGTTGGTGCGCAAGACGATGGAAGACCACGGAAAGGGCAGGGCCCACGCGATGGTCAACCTGACGAATGACTCGTGGTACGGAGCGGGCCACGAGCAAGAGCAGCATCTACAGCTCGCAGCGCTGCGCAGCGCAGAGCACCATCGCTGGTTGCTTCGGGCGACGTCCACCGGGATCAGCGCCTTCGTCGACGCGACTGGACAAGTGGTGAAGCGCATCCCGGCGAACGTGCGTGATACCGCTTTGGCCTCGGTTCCGATGCTCGAGGGAGTCACCCTCTACGAGCGTTGGGGGGATTGGCCGGGTTGGGCGTCCTCGGCGGCGTTACTGGGAATTGCGGTACGGGCCCTCTGGACCCGGCGCGAAAAGTCGAAGCGTTAAAGACTTCTTGGTCGCAAGGAACAACCTGAGTAGTTTCCGCAGGGCCGGCCAGCTATCCCGGCCGGCGCCTTGCGCTGGAACCTGCGGAAGGAGGGCACGACCGTGAGCGACGAGGATCTGAAAGCGGAACTGGAGCGCCTACGGGCCGAAAACGAAGCGCTGAAGAACCGCGGCAATCGGAGCGCCTATCTCAAGGTCAGTGAGAAGGGTGGGGTGTCCGTCTATGGCCTGGGGCGGTTTCCGGTGACGCTTTACAAGGAGCAGTGGACCCGGTTGCTCGATATGGGCGACGAGATCCGCCGGTTCATCAAGGACAACGAGGCGAAATTGAAGGCGAAGCAGTGAGCTGGGCCATTGACTCCCAATCACAGCTTCGCCAAGCTGCCGATCATGTACTTGGTGCAAGGAAGACGCGAACGCTGGGTAGACCGTTGATGACTGACTGAGCGCGTCTGCCGATTTGCCGAAGTCCACGTAGACTTCGGTACCGGCGATGGCGCGTTTGCGTACCGCACGGCCCGGCAGCAGCCCACCACGTTGGTGATCGGGACGGACGCGAACGCGGATGGCTTGCGTGAAATCTCTCGACGAGCCTCTCGCAAGCCCGCTCGCGGGGGGCTGCCTAACGTGTTGTTCGGGCGTTTGTCGCTCGAGGACGCTCCCGGAGAGCTCGCCCAGCTTGCCGACGCGATCACCGTTCTCTTTCCTTGGGGGAGTTTGCTTCGCGCCGTCGCGGTGCCCGAGTGTGAGGCTCTGCGCAGGCTCGCACTAATTGGAAAACCCGGAGCTCGCTTCCGGTTTCTTCACGGCTATGGAGTCGGCAGGGAAGCCCGTGCGGTGGATGAGCTGGGGCTGCCCGCCCTGGGAGATCCCTCGACCTTGCGTGCGCTTGAGGACGCATATGCGGACGCGGGGCTGCGGCTCGAAGCCCGATACGTCTCGCGCGAGGAGGTCGCCTTGATTCAAACCACCTGGGCCAAGAAGATCGCATTTTCAGATCACGAACGCGTGTTCGTCGAGCTGTCTGGAATATCGAGCTGTGCTGTGGAAGAAAGCTCGCTTCATGGTACGAGATGAGGCGGAGCCGGCGGCTCCAGGCGCTGAGGAATGAAAAGAACAATTGGGCTGATCGTCGGACTAAGCGCCATCGCGCCCGCTTACGCGGGGGACGTCCAAGACGCCGATAAGACGGTACAGCTATTCAAGAACACCGATCCGGGGCTGGGCCATTTCTTTAAAGACTCGGCGGGCTATGCGGTGTTTCCCAACGTGGGCAAAGGGGGTTTGGGGATTGGCGGCGCTCACGGATCGGGCATTCTCTATGAGCACGGCAAGCCGGTCGGCAAAACCACCCTCACGCAAGTCACCATCGGTCTGCAAATGGGCGGTCAGGCGTACGCGGAGATCATTTTCTTCGAGACCGACAAGGTGCTCTCCAACTTCAAGGGCGGTAACTTCGAATTCTCGGGTCAGGTGAGCGCGGTAGCAGTTCGAGCTGGCGCCTCCGCGAACGCGAAGTATCGCGACGGAGTGGCGGTCTTCACCGCAACCCGAGGTGGTCTGATGTTCGAGGCAAGCGTCGGCGGCCAGAAATTCAGTTACGAGCCGTTGGGAAAGAAAAAGTAAGACGGCGCTGCCTGTGAGCGCTTTCGTGCCGTACACGTCCCAAGAACGTGACAACCTTCGGGCCCAGCTCGTCGCCGCGGCGCGCACCGACCCGCGCATCATCGGAGCCGCGCTAACCGGTTCGGCCGCGACGGGCCTGGAGGACCGCTGGTCCGACATCGACCTGCTGTTCGGGCTTCGCAATGCGTCGGATCTTCCATCTGCTCTCGCCGACTGGACCACGCGGATGTATGGCGAGCACGGCGCGGTTCATCATGTCGACGTTCCCTTCGGTGCGGCGGTGTACCGCGTCTTTCTCCTTCAGAGCAGCCTACAGGTCGACCTCGCATTCGCGCCGGCTGCCGAGTTCGGTGCGCGAGCGCCGAGCTTCCGGCTGCTGTTCGGGGTTGCCTCCGAGCTTCCGCACGTTTCACCCCCGGCGGCCGAATCCCTGATCGGACTCGCATGGCTCTATGCCATCCACGCACGCTCATGCATCGCCCGAGGAAAGCTGTGGCAGGGAGAATACATGGTCAGTGGTGTGCGCGATCACGTTCTCTCGCTGGCGTGCTTGCGTCACGGACTTCCCGCAGCACAAGGCCGTGGAACGGACCGCCTCCCTGCGGAAGTGACGACGCCGCTTTTGGCTGCACTCGTTAAGCGGCTCGATGCGGACGAGCTGCGCCGCGCGCTCCGCATCGGAGTGGAGGCGCTACTCGCTGAGACCGTGCATATCGACGAAGGTCTCGCGAGACGTCTCCAAAAAGTACTGACCGAGCTTGCCTCGCCAACTCGAAAAGCCCAAGAACAGACATAGATGAGTCATCTCGGACCCGGTCGCTTGAAAATGCTATAGAATGCGGAGTCGTCGGATACGTCTAAAGCGGTATACCGCGAGGTGCCGCGCGTGAAGATCGCCCTGCTTGTCCTACTCACCCTCTTGCTCTCGGCGACTTCCGCCCAGTCTCAGCCCGAGCAGCCGACGTCCCAGGGACCCGTTCAACCCGGGTCTCCCGCACCGACTCAGAATCCACCCGCTCCGCCGGAACAGCCTCCTCCGCCGGAGGAAGTCCAAACCCAACCCCCGGCTCAGGCTGAAACGCAAGAGCAGCCGCCGGCGGGACAGTGGGTTTACACCGAGCAGTACGGCTGGGTGTTTCAGACCGAAGTACAAGAGCAGCCACCGGCGGCGGGACACTGGGTCTATACCGCTCAGTACGGCTGGCTCTGGATGCCTTACGGGGCCCAGTACGTCCATGAACCTTCCGCGGAGGGGGCGTATCCGCAGTCCTACGTGTATTACCCGACCTACGGCTGGAGCTGGGTGGAGGCCCCTTGGGTCTGGGGATGGGGCGTCGTGCCCTTCTACGGGTACTACGGCCCTTGGCACTTCGCCTGGTACCGAGGGCCCACGTTCATCCATGCCGGCTGGGGCCGCGGTGTTTACCGGGGTGGATGGATTCATCCCAGCCGCGGGATCCATCCAGGTGTCCCGGTGCATCCTGGTTATCGATCAGGCGGCGGGGCCACCTATCACCCGAACATCGGGGGCCATCACGGCGGCGTCGGGATCGGTGGCAGCGGCTTCCGAGGGGGATATCGCGGTGTCGCTCCCGGTGGCGGATATCGCGGCTTCGGCGGCGGCTATCACGGCGGCACCCCGGGTGGCTTCCGAGGCGGAGTGGGCGGAGGAGGCTTTCAGGGTGGTGGAGGATTCCATGGTGGTGGTGGAGGTTTCCACGGTGGTAGTGGAGGCTTCCATGGTGGTGGTGGAGGTTTCAACGGTGGTGGAGGAGGCTTCCACGGTGGCGGTGGAGGCGGAGGCCACGGCGGAGGAGGCTTCCACGGAGGTGGTGGCCGCGGTGGCGGACACCGCTAACCAGAAGCTTCACGGATCCCCCCCAGCTGTCTATTTCGCTGCCGCTACCGCACCCTGCGCGGCCTTTTCGATGAAAGAAGCCACCGCCTGCGGCTGCGACACGTACACGGCGTGGCTGCCCTTGACCTCGACAACCGTTGAGCCGGCACGTTTAGACATAGCCCGCTGGGCGTCAGGCGGGATCATCTTGTCTTCGGTGGTGACCAAATACCAGCTTGGCTTCGTTCTCCACGCCGGCTCCTTGACCGTACCACTGAGTGCCTCCACACCCCACGGGACTTGGGAATCGGCCATGAACGCGGCCGCGTCTGCACTCACATCTGCGGCGAATGAAGCAGCGAACTTCGCCTTATCGAGGAAGAGATATCCATCCCGCGGCGGAAGAATTGGGGGCACCGGGGCACCTGGCGGTGGATCCTTAATCAGCGAAGACACCGACTCGCCCTTGTCTGGAGCAAACGCAGCGACATAGACCAGCCCCGCGACGTTCGGGTCGTTGCCTGCTTCAGTGATCACGACCCCACCGTACGAATGGCCGACGAGAATCACCGGGCCGTTCTGCGCGGCAATTGTCCGTTTCGTGACTGCCAAGTCATCCGCCAGCGAAGTGGTCGGATTCTGGACGACCGCGACCGTGTAGCCGTCTTTCTTAAGGGCTTTGTAGACGCCCTCCCAACCGGATCCGTCCACGAAGCCTCCATGGACCAGAACGACGTTCTTCACAGCAGACGTGTTTGCTAGTGACATGAGAAACCCTCCCGTCTCAATCATAAGGGGCCCTCGCTGTCCACGAGGGTCACCTCCGTCAAATCGCACAGTGTCGCGAGTGCGTCCAGCGCTAACACCGCTTTCGTCAGTCCCAACATTTTTCCGTAAATCCCGGTCCTTCGCTAGGGAGCCCTGAAAAGCCTTGTCGTTGAACGTTAATTAGGTTCGACGAAGAATCGCAATGTGAATTCTCGTGATGGTACGCTATCTGCGTGTCTCTCCCGCTCCGGAGCCGCGCGTGGCAGCAACCGCTCGCGCCTCGGTAACGTACTGGTAAGACCATGACGCAGATTGCGTCTCCGCCCGAATCGAATCCACAACGGCCGTCCGAGGCGCCGTCCTTTGCGCTGGGCCTCGGTCTCACCAACGAATGCAACCTGTCGTGCTCGTTCTGCTACCGGGACCCCACGCGCGCGGATCGTCTCAACCTGGAACAGGTCCGAGCGGTACTCGATCGGCTCCCCGTGCACTCGGTGAACCTCGGGACCGGCGAGAACGGCATGCACCCGCAGTTTCGCGAGATGCTCGCGCTCCTGCGCAGCCGGAACGTCAAGCTGGCCATGACCTCCAACGGCCTCAGCGCGGCGCTTCTGACCGACGAGGAGCTTCGAGCCTTTCATGATCTGGAGTTCTCGCTCGACTACCCGACGCGTGAGGAGCAGGACGCCCAGCGTGGCCCGGGCAACTGGGACCTCGTTCACGCCCAAGCTGAACGATGTCGCCGGCTGGGCGTTCCAGTGGCGATCATCGCGGTCATCATGCGAACGAATTTCCGGCGCCTCGTCGATTTGGCGCGCATCGCAGGCCGGTATGGGGCGCCGCTCCGAGTGAACGTCTACCAGTCGGTGCGCACCGACGTCTTTGCATTGACCTACGAGGAATACTGGCAAGCGTTCGAGCTTCTGTTCGCCGAGACCGACGTGCTCTCGGTGGGTGAACCACTGGTGCGGGCCATGGCGGGGCTGCGACGGGGGCAGGGCGGCTGTGGCGCGGGGACCGTGCGAGTGACCCCGCGGGCTACAGTCCAGCCGTGCGTCTACTGGCCGGGAGCCGGCGATCCGTTGGCGGTGCTGATCGAGGCTGGACCCAACGTGACCAGGACGCCAGCTTTTCGCGCTGCTCGTACTTTGCCGGCCGCGTGCGAGCCCTGCGAGCTGCGCGACGCGTGCGGCGGCGGCTGCGCTGGCCGTCGTCAGCTCGACCACGCGCTGGATCGACCCGACCGCTACTGCCCGGTGGTCCGGGGCGAACGCCGCCGATTGGAAATGCACTTTGCCCCGGGGCGCGACCTCCCCAAGGCAGGCAGCGCCTGCACCACCATCGTCATGGCGCGCTCTGCGGCCCAATAGAACCCATTTTCACCGCCTCTTCCAAAGCCAGACGGCCGCGAGACCGAGCGTTCCGTACTCGATCAGGAGTGCCCACGCGGGTACTGCCCACTTCGCTCCTTCCAGCGCGCGCTGCCACACGACGTAGGTGCTCTGGATGGATACTGTCCAAAGCGTCAACGGCAGGACGGCTGTCGCCACGAGGAAGGGCGCGAGCCAAACGAGATACCAGGGGTAGACCAGAGGCGAGCAGAGTAGGGCCGCTGCTATCGGCCACGCCCAGGCGGCTGGCGACGTGATGGACAGTCGCCGCCGCGCCCATGCGGCCACTGCCAGACCCGCGGCGATCGCGAGCCCCGTGGCGATTGTTGGGCTAGTAATCGATGCCACAGCCACGAAGATAGGACCGTTGAAGCGGAACCGCTGGACTACCTCCGGCATCGACCCGATTGGCACGTGGCCGTGCCAGAACGGTAAATAGAGCGCCACCAGCACCGCGATCCCTGCGACCAGATCGCGCCACGAGACGCGGCGCCACAGCAGCGGCGCCAGCACCACGGGCAGGGGTTTCACCGCCACGGAGAGCGCGAATGCCACGGCACCGAGCAGCGGGCGCCGCCGCGCGAGCGCGAGGGCGGCGAGGATGAGGAACAGCGCTCCGACCACGTCTACGTGCCCGTGGCCCGCGACTTCGAGCGAGACCAGCGGATTCCAGAGGTACCCCAGGATCCAGCCCGGGTTGGCGCCGATCGCAACAAGCCATCGCCAAAGCACGAACCCGAGGAGTGCGTCGCACAGGAGCGCGGCCGTCTTGATCGACAGCGCCGATTCACGCAGCGTGGTTGCCGCAAGGAAATAGACCTGCGCGGCGGGGGGATACGGACTCGGTACTTCGGAGTTGTTGAGGGGCCAATTCTCGGGCGTCCGCAGATGGGCAACGGTGGGGTCGGCCGGAATTACCGTGTAGGGGCTCAGGCCGGCGCGGACAACATGAGCGTCCCATATATACCGGCGCAGATCCGCGAGCGGCTCGGGTGGCGCGAGCACGAGCGGCACGCGCCATGCGGCCGCTACCAAGGCGCACGCGATCAGAATCCGCCCGGAAGGAAGGAAGCCTTTCGCGATGTCGCGGATCGCCGCGAAATACCCCACGCTCGCGAGCCCGAGCAAGAGGAAGAACAGCTCTGTCCCGTTGCTCGGACTCAACGCGGCGAACACGAGCAGAGCGGAGAGGATGATGACTCCTCCCGCCCAGAGCCCCCAGGTGGCGCGGATCGGTGCCGTGTCGCTATCGAGCCTGTGTCTCATCGCGCGCGCCGGAAATCCAGGACGCGAGGAACGCGGCCGTGCGGGGTGCGCGCTCGGGCCGTAGGCGCAGGTCCGCAGCGAGCCGAAACAGATCCGCGGGCAAATCCACGTCGTACCAGGGGTCTGTGACCCCCACCGACAGCCCGAGCGTCCGCGCGCTGGCGCGCAATGCATCGCAGGCGCTGGACGTTCCGAGCGGCGCCGCGTTGAACAATCGCGGGTGGATCGCCGACGCGCCTACGAGATAGAACCCCCCGTCTTCCGTGGGGCCCACGACCAGATCGTTCGTGGCGAGCAGGGAAAACGCCGACTCGAGGGTCGCCCGCGGCAGATGGGGGCTGTCGCTGTCGAACGCAATGACACAGCTGAAATCGGCCACGAAGAACCGGAACACCGACGCGAGCGCTGCGGCCAGACCTTTGCCATCCTGCCCGACCACGTGCAGGCCGGGTGGCAGCCGCGCCGAGACGTCAGCCACTTCCTCGGACGGGCACATGACCGCCACGTGTACCTGCGCGAGCGACTGCGCCAGGGTCAGCGTGTCGTGCAACATGCACTCGGACAACTGGACCACGTCGCACGGCGGAGACGCCCCCGCGAGCCTGGTCTTCACGAAACCCTTCCGAGGCGCCTTCGCCATGATGACGAGAGCTCCGCGCATCCCCGCCGGTCCGCGATCTCGGCTCATGTGGCCGGCCCTCGTGCGCCTGGATGTCGATCCACGCGGAGCCGGTTCTTCACGATACCGGTGAGGATGCAGTAGCCGGCGCCGATCGAACCTCTCACGGTCCCGCTGATCTTCGAGACGCCGATCCGCGGGTGGTAGCTCACCGGCACCTCGATCACCCGGTATCCGTGCATCGCGCCGCGAGCCACGAGTTCGACCGGCCATCCGTAGGTCAGCTCTCGCAGACCGAGGGCACGAAGCACCTCATAGCGGGCGGCACGGAATGGGCCGAGGTCGGTCAAGGAGACTCCGTAAAACCACCGCATCAAAGTCGCGGCGAGGCGGTTGCCGAACACGGCATGCCACGGCATCGCGCCGGGAGAGAGCCCACCTGCGAGGCGCGATCCGAGAACGATGTCCGCGTGACCCTCCCGGATCGGCTCGACGAGCCGTCCCAATTCGGCCGGTCGGTCGCTGTAGTCTCCATCGAGGAACACCACCGTGTCCGGGTTGTCGGCATGCGCGAGGCCAGTCAGACAGGCGCGACCATAGCCGCGGCGCGGCTCGACGATTACCCGCGCGCCATGCGCGGCTGCGATCTCGCGGGTCCCGTCAGTAGATTCCGCATCGACGACCACGATCTCGCTCACGAGCGAGTCGGGAATGTCCTCGAGGACCTTGGCGATCGAACCGGCCTCGTTGTACGTCGGGATGACGACCGTGATGCGCACGGCGTCCCCTACCAGATGGGCGAGGCCGGGTAGCGACGCGCCAGTACGGCGTCGACCCCCCACGTGCGCCCAGCCCGCGAAACCGAGAGGCTGAAAGCCACCACGACCGGCATCGCCAGCTCCCAGATCCAGGCGGAGCCGAGCTCCGAGAGCCACAGCGTGAACAGGAACGCGCCCGCCGCTGCAGCAACGAGCCGGGTTGCGGTACCCGTCAGAAGACAGACTCCAAACGTCAGTTCGGTTGTGGCTTGCAGCGGGGCGACCACGGCGGCATTGGCCGCCAAGACCGACATGATCGTTTTCCAGGCCGCCGGTGCGTGGCCGTTTTTCAGGTAGAAGTCGATGAGTCCCTTGTACCCCGACGGCGTGTACAAACCCTTGCCGAGGTTCTCGAAGAAGACCCAGACGAACAAGGCGCCGAGGGCCACGCGCAGCACCGCCAGCGCGCGCCGCTCGTTGGGAGCCGCAGCCATATCGTTCGCGCCGCTGTCCACCTGTCCCTCACTATCATTGTCAGTGCTGGCCGGCGAGCTTTGCCTCCAATTCAACGATTGCCGGAGCGGCTAAGCCTCCAAAGTGCCCGTCGATGGCTCTCAGTTTTGCGATTGCGCGGTCGCGATCCCTGCTTGCAATCGCGGCTTCAGCATCGGCCAGCTTCGATGCCAGCTCTCGCTGGATCCGGTCATTGCATCCTGCCAGCTTGACGGCATCGACCGTGGAGGGCCGTTCCAGCATCTCCAGCGCGAGATTGAACGAGTCGGGATCGAGCACTTCGTGTCCGAGTCGACGCACCACCTTGACGTGGATGTTGAAGACGTACCAGTCTTTCATTGACGATCGGCTGACCTCATCGTCGCGCATGTTGATTTCGTCCGCATCGCCAGTGACGTAGACAAGCCTCATCTGTTCCTGAAATTTTCGGAATAGATCGGCAGGCGGTAAGTAAATTCCTGCCTCGCCGCCGATCGGATCGCTGCCGGCGTTCAACAACGCGCCGCGGAACACGTCGGGGTAGGCGAGGGCGGTCTGCAGCGCCGCGCGCGAACCACCCGATAGGCCGCCGATGTAGACGCGGTTCGAGTCGACCGGATACTGGGCGCGAACATTTTCATACGCGAGCATGGCAAGCGGTAAGCGTCGATCGAGGATCTTCACGTCGTTGCCGGAATTGGCCGCGCTGACGAAAATCAGTCCGTGTCGGTTGAGGGGGCCGAACCAGAGGCGGGGCAGCACTTGCTCGGACCACGGGGGCACGAATACCAGTAGCCCGTAACCGTCCTTCGGCGGCGCTCCGGCTGGAACGTAAACCGTGAACTTCTCCTGGGTCAGATCGATCGGTTGCTCACGCAGCGCTTCTCGGTTGGCTGAAAGCACCCGCTGTGCAACCCCGTAGGTCAATGGCGTCAACGTGCGACGGCCGATTTCCACATTGCGGGAGAGCGGCGAGTATTTTGTAAAGATCACGTCGCGCTGGTAGCGCTCCGGTGGGAAGGGCGCTGCCGCTTGATGGGTGCACCCGCTGAGAGACAGTAAAAGGTACACAGCGGCGATCGCGACCTCTTTCTGGTGCCTCAAATCGGCTTCACTCCTTCGTTTAGGAATCACTCGTTTAGGAATCACTCGGAGTCAAGCGCTTGCGGATTCGCATTCGAGCTGGAATGATCAAGAGGTCCTGCGGGACGGAAGGAGGTGGTGCCGTGCCAAAAAACTCAGCGGCGACCACCTCCGCGACGGCGCCATAGTTTGGCAAGCCTAAGCGGAGGAAGTCGTCTTGCAGCACTGGGCCGCTCTCGAAAGTGAGCGGCCCTTTTTCTGGTGTGCCCAGCACGGGCGTGAATAGGAGGTGAAAGTCCTCCGGGGAAGCTGGTCGTAGCGACCCCGAGCGAATCGCAAGGTGTAGAAGCTGGTGAAGAACCAGTCCGATCGTGAGGTCGGCGCCGAAAGAAGCGATAGCGAAACCGCGAGTCGACGAACAGAAACTGGATATGAGGCGCTGCCCACCAGGGCGAGCGGGCCAGAGACCGCGAAGCTCTCACGACCAAGGGGAAGTGTTCCATAACCATCCTTCCGTGAAGCGGCGTCCAGAAGTCAACTGTTTTATGTCTGTCTTTGCCGACGCTTTGTCTGCCTTTGTCTGTCTTTGTGGAGGGTCTCTGGGAAGAGGCTGGGCGAGCAAATCTGCCACGGGCACGCCGATTTTCGTGACATCCCTGATTGAGAGTAATGGTTATTGGCTCGCGGCCGGCTGACAGTCGGCCGGATGATCGCCCGAATGCCGCAAGCTCCTGGACAAAGCGCCTGCGCGATACAGGTTGGCTGGCACGAGGGATTTGACTGAGCTTCTCAGCTTCCCTTGGGGAAGGGAGTGTTTGAAATGGATTTAAATTTGAAGACTCTAAGGCTTCTCGTCATTCCACTGGTCGCACTCATGCCGTCGCTCGGGCTGACCGACGACACGCTCGCCACATTCAGGGGCGCAATCGGGGCCGACGGCGTCTCCGGCGCCCCTGGGCCAGGCCCTGTCGCAACCACCGTCAACCGCAACATCGTCCGTGGCGTGCAACCCCCCGCCCAGCTGTGGGCGATCGCCGCTTTCAACGCCGAGGTGGGGGTCGACGGGCACATCAGGGTCGACGGGCGGGGTCTTGTGTTCGCTGGTGGCGACACCATCGGGACTGCGCTCGTGGTGACACCCGGCGGAACAACCACCCTCAATGTTTTTGCCACACTTATCTGTGAAACCATGGCTCCATTCGTCGAACGAAATACGAACCCGGTTCCTCTCGCCGCTAACGGAGACTTCAGGATCGATGACGTACTGTCGCCTCGGCCGCCGACCTCCTGCAACACACCCGTGCTGCTGATCCGCAATGCAGGCAACCGGAACTGGTTCGCCGCCGGCATCCAGAAGTTCGGGGGCGAAGGCGACGACAATTAGTTCGACGCAGCTCTACGGGGGTTCCGAAGCATCTGCCAGTTGACTATGGAGCTGGTGGCGGATTGCAATAGTCGTCGACCCAATCCGGAGCCCAGTAACAGCCATAACTGCAAAAATTGTAGGATGCGATTGAACCCCCGCGGCACAGATAGAGACCGTCGGGGTTCCCAGTGCCGCGGAGCCCATGCGTTCCACAATAGTAGCCGTCCCCAAAAGGGACGCCATTGCAGCTACCCGCGTAACACTCGTCGTCCACTCCTGGAGGCATCCAGCGGCAACCTTCCCCGCAAGCCTGTACCGGCGTGGCTGGAGCTCCAGGGGACGAGCAATAATAGAGAGTATCTGGCGCGCCTCCGGAGACCCCATTCGAGCCACAATAACGCCCGGCTCCTGCCCAATCTCCACCCGTTGGGCAGGTGGGACCTCCGCCACCTCCACCGGTGTGAATCCAGCAGACCGGAGGATATCCAACTCCTGGCAATGGACCGAAGTTGGAGCCATTCCATGAGACATTGTCGGTTGCTTGATTCCAAGTAGAAGCATTGCCGTAATTTTGTTGCATGTATCCGATGCTGTTCGGAGAATTGTCGACAACCAAAGCGGCGTGGCCATCCCAAACAAGCGCATCTCCGGGTTCAGGTTGCGGGCCCGAGCCTCGATAGACCGAATACCCCGAAGAGGCCGCGCTGTTACACATCGACACGTCAGCGTTGCCCCAAATGCGGGGTTGGCTTCGATTGGCGATCATGAAGCGATTAACCAACTCGACGCACTGGTACTGATAACCGTAAGCTCCCGTGCCGTTGCAATTGCAATCACCGCGGCCGCTGCAAGTACCGTTGGAGTATCCGGTGATCGCCCCCCACGGGCTGGACCAAGTAAACATCGACGCGGCACAAGGCCACCAACCACTGATCGACTCGATACCCTGAACCTGCGTACCCAAACTACGCTGCTCAGGAGAAAACTTTTCTGTACCGCATCCCAATGATAGGGCGAGGAGCAGAAACAGGAGAGCACCGCGGCGGAGCGTCATGTGAACCTCCCGATTGGTTGCGGGCGTTCTACAGGCACCAAGATGCGACTTCCAGTCGGGATAGCTAAGATCGTCGGTTATCTGACCTGGCTCGCCCAGTAATCGGTCTTGTGCAACCAGGACTTGATTGCCTGCAGCTTGAGCCGAATTCCCGGCGACGCGGCCTGGTTCTGCAGCATTTGAACCTCCTCCGCCGCGAGGTGCCAGCTCAGCGACGCTTCGCCTCCGAACTCGAAAACCGTGGTGGTGAGGAAGTCGGCTCCGAAAGCGCTTGTGTACAGATGAGACACAGTTTCGAGCAAAGAGTCGTTTCGAAACAACATCACGGACTCGCGCGCCGCGAGGAACCCTTCCGGCGGGCTAGTCAGCCCTTCCAGGGCACGTGAGAGCCGTGAATCCAAAACACTTCGGCGCTCGCGGGCGAGCGTCCTTTCTCTTTTCTTGTCCGATTGTGGGTTAACGCTGAGCTCGGAAACGTTGTCTCGGATCTGAATGACAAGAATTCCCGAGATCACTTTCTCCAACAGGCTCTTGCGCTGCTCTAGCAGCTCTCGAAGCCAGTTGCCCGCCAGCTCGAGGCCGTAGTTGTCGTAATAGCCGGCATCCACCACATGTCGGCGGGGCCGGGTCGGAAGAAGAACCGCCGAACTGATGTATGGGAAAGCGGCCGAGAGGCGGGCCGCAGTCGACAGCGGGAAATGACCCCAAGCTTGCGGAGAGATCTGCCAAAGCTGGTATGCCGTTCGAGACGCCAGGCCGGTCGAGGGTTCTGCTCCGGTTGCCTTGCTTGAAAGCCAGCGAACGTAGTGGTCGTTGATATCCGTTACATCGAGATTGCTGATGATCAGGCGCTTTCCATCCTCGATTAACATTGGCGAGAGGACCAGCGACGGCCACCGGCCCGATGCTTCGCCCTGCCTCAGGTCATCGAATGAGATGCGAAGGTTGATATCGAGTTTGGCTTTCAGGTTTTCACACCAGGCCGATTCGAGCGCGAGCGCACGGTCCTGCAAGTTGTCGCGACCGATGAAAGCCAGCGGAATGTCGTGAAACACGAGCTTGCGAACCAGCGGGGTCAGACCGTCCATTGCCACGGCGCTCATCAGTTGTTGCCAACTGCCCCTGGGAGCTGGATTGCCCGGCGCCTCCTTCCGCCGAGCCAGGAGCGCCACCCAACTGGCCGCGCCCATCATCCCGCCTGACGCTCCGGTAACGAGGCGAGTCGCTGCTCGAAAGCCTTCGATTTCATCCAGCTGGCCGAGAATGGCCGCGGTCCACGTCGCGGCGCGAAGGCCTCCGCCGCTCGCGCATACGACGATCAACCGCCTTTGCCCGTTGTGGCTGTCCCCGGTGCTAAGCGCGACATCGTAGGGAAGCGGCCGCGATTGTGGCAATTCGTTGATTTCGATGCTCGGTGGATATGGAACTGGATGAGCGTAGAGTTCGCTCAAGGCAGGTATCCGGAGCTTGTATCGCCGACCCCCGGCCCACCACAGCAGCAGTCCCAGCATCAGCAGTGCCAGGCCCGCGTTCTGGGCCCAGAACTCAATCGCGGTGTAGACGGCGAGCCCGAGCGCCAGGAGAACACAAAGGCCGACCGCCGGTGAGGCTCGGTTCTTAAGGGAGACGAACGTGCCGAGCAGAAGCAGGAACGCAGCCGCGGCGAGCAGGTGTAGCTCGGGTTCCGGCAATGGGCGCCAGAGTTCTAAGGCGCTGAAGGGGGCCACGTGCATCAGCCGAGTCACAGACTGGGTTTGAGTCACTGAGACCAGAAGAAAAGCGATGAGCGCTCCGACTGCCGCGCCTGCCATGAGTGCACCGGCCGGAACTTGCACCGCTGCTTTCGAAGAGAGGCCCTCGGTATCGACCTGGCGAATCGCTGGGGCAATGCCTCGATTTTCTCCGATGCCCCCTTTCTGGTCCTTCGACCGCCGATAGCGTCCCCCCTGAACAAGACTTCGCCAGCCGACCAGCACCAGCCAAACGACAACGCCAACGACGAGAAAGTCGAAGAAGCTGATGCATCGGGACGGACGATTGAGCCCGTCCAGCAGGTACGCCACCAGGAAGGCCTCGGCCGCCAATAACGTCGCTGCGAAGCCAGCGTAGAATCGCATCCCCCAGCGTTCGTTCCAGAAAAGCCGAGGCAGCCCGAATGCCTTTCCTGCGCCACAGAGGATTGCAAAGACGAGCGTCGGCGGAATGATGACAATTGGATGCCGTAACATCGCTTCCGCAAAGTAGAGTAGCTGCATCGTCGAATGCTCCAAGTCAGCTCAGTTGCGACAGCTAGCAGCTGAATCGGAGATCGCCAAGCATCGAGCAAAGGCCAAGGGCGGCGATCATCAGCGGCGCGGGAATACGATCGGCAATTGGCGGTTGGCGGCATCAAAAGGAGGCGAGGGGTGCCCACCTTTGTTTTGACGATCAACGGCCGTTCGCGCCGCGTCACCGCAGACCCTGAGATGCCTCTGCTGTGGGTTTTGCGCGATCTGCTGCGGATGACCGGAACCAAGTACGGTTGCGGAGTCGGCGTTTGCGGTGCCTGCACCGTCCACGAGAACAATGCTGCGGTACGCAGTTGCCAGATTCCACTCTCGAAGGCTGCTGGAAAAAGCTACACCACCATTGAGGGCCTTTCGCCCGACGGCGGGCACCCATGTCAAAAGGCATGGATCGACGAGGATGTGGCTCAGTGCGGCTACTGCCAGCCTGGAATGATCATGGCCGCCGCGGCGCTGTTGACTCAAACGACAAACCCGACGGATCAACAGATCGACGCGGTGATGTCGGACCTGGTTTGTCGTTGCGGGACTTATCAGCGCATCCGCCGGGCGATCCATCTGGCAGCTCGCCAAGGTAGGAAGGCATGAAGCTCTCTCGGCGCGCTTTTCTCCAGACAGCCACCCTCGCCGGCACGGGTTTGGCGATTCGTTTTCATCTGCCCGCCGCAGCGGACGCAGCTTCCCCAGTTTTCTTCGAGCCAAACGCCTACCTCCGGATCACTCCCAACAATGTCGTTACGCTCTGGGTCACGCGTTCCGAAATGGGTCAGGGGGTGCGCACCAGCTTGCCGGCAGTTCTCGCCGACGAGCTGGAAGTGGATCTAGCCAGAGTAAAACTCGAACAGGCGATGCCAGGCGTTCGTTTCAAGGGCATCCGCTTGCGAACGAGCGGAAGCGGCAGCAGCTCCGGCACGTTTCTGGCGCTTCGCCGTGCGGCAGCGAGCGCTCGTGAAATGCTGGTCTCCGCTGCCGCCGAGAAATGGGGAGTCGACCGCGCGTCTTGCCGGGCGCAGTCCGGCTCGGTGGTGCATCTCTCCTCGGGGCGCAAACTTACCTATGGCGAACTCGCGGAACGGGCCAGTCGCCAGTCGGCTCCCGGAGATCCGCCGCTCAAGAATAGCCACGATTTTCGTTTTGTCGGCAAGTCACTCAAACGGGTCGATGGTCCAGCAATTGTTCGCGGACAAGCTTTGTATGGCATTGACATTCGGGTTCCGGGAATGCTCGTTGCCATGGTCGAGCGCTGTCCCTTTCTCGGTGGAAAGGTGGCCACCTTCAACGGGAGCAAGGCTCTTGCGATACCCGGGGTCCGCCATGTCGTGCCCGTCAAAAGCGGCATCTCAACGGGCGTGGCGGTCGTGGCGGAGACCACGTGGTCAGCGCTGAAGGGCCGCGAAGCTCTGAGTGTGCAGTGGGAGGAAGGTCCAAATACAGACTTTGATTCGGACCGGTTCGCCCAAAGCTTGAGGACCGCTCTCACACAGGAAGGTTATCCGATCCGTCGCCACGGAAGCGCCGATAAGTTGCTGGCCACGGCCACCAAGAGGCTGGAAGCCGTTTATGACTTTCCGTTTCAGGCGCATGCGCCGCTCGAGACGATGAATTGCATTGCGGACGTCCACCGGGACGGGTGTGAGGTATGGGCGCCCTCCCAGACGCCGGAGACGGCGCAGACCGATATCGTGAAGATGCTGGGACTGCCGCCCGAGACGGTAAAGGTCCATACGACACTGATGGGAGGTGGATTCGGTAGACGGCTGTTCGTCGACTACGTCCACGAGGCAGTAGAGATCTCCAAGGCTGTCAGCAAACCAATACAGGTTGTCTGGACCCGCACCGACGATACCCGTCACGGCTTTTTCCACCCTGCCTCGGTGAATCAACTCGCGGCGGGGTTCGCCGCTGACGGACATATCTTGGCATGGGTTCACAAATGCGTTGGCTCACCGCTCTCGATGTTCGGACTCCCCACCGAAGAAGAGAAGAAGGACTTACAGCGATATGCGAAGGAAGGATCACCTTGGGGTGCCTTCGACAATCCTTACAATTTTCGGGCGATGAAAGTGGACTACGTTTCCGTGGACAACCCGGTACCAACCGGTTCCTGGCGTGCCGTCGAGTACCCGGCCACCGTGTTTGCCCGCGAGTCCTTCATCGATGAGATCGCTCACTTCCTGGGCAAGGATCCCCTGCAACTGCGGATTGATCTCCTCCAGCCCGGCGACATACTCGACCTAGGCGATCAAAAGATTGATCGCCGGCGGATGATTCGCGTGCTCGAGGCAGTCCGCGAGAAATCCGGCTGGTCGAATCCTCTCGCGCGTGATGCTCAAAATCGCCGGTGGGGACGTGGCTTGGCGATCAACATCTACCACGCAGGAAGCTACATCGCGCAGGTGGCGGAGGTTTCGGTGGCACGGGATCTGAGCGATCTGCGCGTGCACCGGATCGTCTGCGTCGTCGATTGCGGGCTGGCGATCAATCCGGCAGGTTTGGAGGGACAAGCTGAGAGTGGAATCACCTGGGGGCTTTCGGCCACTCTGCATGGCAAGATTGATTTTCGTGGCGGGCGCGCGGTCCAGGGGACCTATGGCGATTTCCGGGTGATGCGGATGAACGAAATGCCGGTAATCGAGACCCACATCTTGCCCAGCGATGCTCGTCCGGGGGGCTTTGGTGAGCACCCGGTGCCGCCCGTGGCACCGGCAGTTGCCAATGCGGTGTGTGCAGCGGTGGGGAAGCGGGTCCGCAAGTTGCCGATCACACCTGCGGAGCTCAGCAGCTGAAGCGCTGGGAGACAGCCCTCCGGTAGACCTTAATGCCAGACGAATCTGCGACGGAAAAAGCGCGGCGCCGAAGGCAGGCGCCTAGCTCTTAGCTCTTCTTCTAGCCGGCGCTTCCTGAAAGTACGGAATCTGTTCGTGTCAACTGCAGGTCAAGCTGGTCAGATTTGGGTCATGCCGCCGTCGACGAAGAGCTCAATGCCAGTGACGTAGCTACTCTCGTCGGAAGCGAGGAAGGAGACCACTTTGGCAACTTCGTCTAAGGTTCCTGTGCGGCCGAGGGGTATTTTCCCTGCGACGCTGTCTGCGTATTGTTTGATTTGTTCCTCCGTCATGCCCAAGGAATTGCGGTAGCCCGGAGAAGGAATCACGCCAGGACTAATAGCGTTGACGCGGATTTTGCGGTCTTTGAGATCCGTGGTGAAGGTGCGCGCGAAGGACCGCACGGCCGCTTTGGATGCGCTGTACACGCTGAACGCGGGCGGTCCTGTCACGGAAACGATCGACGCATTCAG
Organism: Myxococcaceae bacterium; assembly: GCA_036781205.1. Lineage (GTDB taxonomy): Bacteria > Myxococcota > Myxococcia > Myxococcales > Myxococcaceae > DAIQBK01. Next base: position 152,869 of record DAIQBK010000007.1, on the reverse strand, counting down.
AATGATCGAGCTTCCATCCTTTAGAAGCGGAAGCGCCTTTTGCACGGTGAACAGAAGGCCCTTGACGTTGACGTTGAACGTTTTGTCGAAGTGCTCTTCGGTGATTGCGCCGAGCGGGGCGAATTCTCCGGTGCCAGCGTTGGCGAAGAGAATGTCTATGTGGCCCTTCTGCTGCTTTACGGTTGCGTATAACCGATCAAGATCGGCGAGATTTGAGACGTCGCCCTGCACCGCGGTAACGCTCTTGCCGATCTGCTTCACCGCCGCGTTGAGCTCGCTTTGACGGCGGCCCGTAATAAAGACGTATGCGCCCTCTGCAACGAACCGTTGCGCTGTAGCGAGACCGATTCCGCTATTGGCTCCCGTGATGACTGCTACTTTTCCTTCCAGCGCACTCATGTTCTTTGTCATATTTGATTGCCTGTCTGTCGTCTCGTACCCGGGTCGCCAGTTTTAAAGACCGAGTTCACTTAGCCCTTGCGTTCGACCTCGGCTTCAGCTCCTTGCCGAGCGTGTCCAACGCACTTTCGTAGGAGCGCAACCAATCCGTGTGTCCACCGATACCCCAATCCTCGCTCTTCAGTTCGATGATGGTCACCCAGACGCGGTTCGCGTCTTCGGACACATACTGCTTACCTTCCGCGAGCATGATGATCCGGGTGAAATCATGAATGAGATGCAGCTTTGTGAGCGTGTCGAATCGACCCGCGGGTAGACGCACCTCGATGAAGTAGAAGGGATCCTTGTGGTGCGGGCTGCCCCCGTTGTAATCGGAATCCTCCTCCACTTCGTATACCCAGCCCTTCATCATCTTCCGGGCTTCGGGGGTATCGGGCACTTTCTCCCAGTACATGAGCGTATCGGTCAGCTTCGCCATCACGGCATGCTGCACTTTCTTGGTAAACGTGCCACGTCGGAGGGTGAGATTGATCCAAGGCATGACAGCTCAGATAGCAAGACGACTGCCAGCCCATCCTGTTGATTCGAATAGCGTCGGCTGAGCGATGACTGCCGAGTTTTCGGCAATTTCCGAAGGGTTGGCGCCAGGCTCGCGTGGCGTCAGCGCGCTGGAGCCTCTTCCTCAACGACATGCGTTCAGCCCGAGGGCTGGCATCTGGCCTGCTGACGGCTCACTTCCGCGGCGATCGTTTGCGCTTTGCCCGTGCACCGGGAATTGCCTTGGCCTGGGCTCTCGGTTGAATGCTGTACTGCGGATCCTGATCCACTTGTCTGGTACCGATGAGCCTGCGGCGTTAGAGTCCCGGCATGCAGACCTTCGCCGAGTTCTGGCCGTTCTATTTGAATGAGCACAAGAAGCCCCTCACGCGCGCGCTGCATTTCGGCGGCACGTCGCTCTCGATCGTGCTGATCCTCTCGGCGCTGGCGCTGCGGCGGCCGCTGCTCATCGTACCGGCCGTGCTGTGCGGATATGCCTTCGCCTGGGCGGGGCACTTCTTCGTGGAGCACAACAAGCCCGCGACGTTCAAGCATCCGGTCTGGAGCTTTGCGGCGGACCTGCGGATGCTCGCGTTTGCGCTGAGCGGGCGCCTCACAGCCGAGTTGCAGAAGGCGGGAGTCGCGCAGTGACGGCTCACGAGGCCATCGAAGAGGTGCTGTAACACGAAGACTTCAGGTTGCACGCGGTCGTGTATATTCGCGCGGCTTTGACTAGCCGCGAACGGGTCATTCGCGTCGTCGGCTTCCTGTTCGCCGGACTTGCGACTGTTCAGGTTGTTCGGTTGACTGTGTTCTCAGTAGACCCAAGCAGAACAGGCGCGGCGGTTTATCCATTCGACCAGTTTTACGTTCAGCATTCCTGTCTCTCCGCCTACTTCCAAGCCGCCAAACTCGGTCAAGCCCGAGTGCCCAATCTTTACGACGAAACGCTCTACGCGGGCTCGCTAGATCGTTTCCACATCGACCCGTATTTATATCCCCCGCAGTTTTTGCTGCTTCCCGCGTCTCTGCTTGGAATCACCGCTGACTTCTACCGTTTTCGTATCTTCTGGTTCGTCTTCGATTTAGTCCTCTTCCTCGCGGCAACGCTAGTCGTCGCGCGGTGGATAGGCGGTCTTCACGGTCGGACGGTGTTGATGCTCACCGGATTGCTGATCGCAGCCGTGCCGACAGCAATGACGCTGCAAATCGGCAACTTCCAAATTGTCGGGTTCGCCCTCGCGATGCTCGCAATGGTGCTGATCGAGTCAGATTTCCTCGTGTTCGGAACGGCTCTCCTGGCGTTTGCTGCCGCAAGCAAACTGTTCCCCGGCATTCTCGTTGTCTGGTTAGCGTTTCAACGCCGCTGGCGAGCAGTCGTGTGGGTGTTCGCGTGGAACGTCGTGCTGCTGTTAGCGACGGCGCTTTGGTTTGGCACCGATAAGAGCGTTTTTTCAATACGAAATGCCTCGGTTGTCTTTCCCTCTACACGGTCCGATCGACATTGTGATGACGCCGTTCGCCGGGAAAATTGCGGCGCTGAACTACGGCGTCACCTCGGTTGTTCCCAAGTTGAGAGCCTTGGGTTGGACCAGTCTCGGTTTCGGAGCGTTCCAGACGGTTCGACTGGTCTACCTTCTTCTTTTGATTGGGCTGGTTGTGCGATTGCGAGATGCATTTTCTGCGCGGTGGGCGGACGACGCCGCTTCGTTCCGATTGCACCAAGCACAGACTTGGCTCGCGCTGCTCAATCTGGCAAGCTTCCTGAGTCCCTTCGCGCCGGACGTAAACGCCGTTATCGGCACACTGTGGTTGCTGATTCTGGTCGTCCCGGAGATTCGAGTCACCTGGTCGAACGTCACGGCGCTCGTGCTCGTCTGGCTCGCGCTCAATGTCGTCGCGCCGTTAGGACCGGGCCTACCAGAGGTCGGACTGGTGACACGAATAATCGCAGCATTTCTTGTTCAATCGATTCTCATCATCGTGAACGTTCGCGTGTTGTTGACCGCGAACGCCCGCAGTTCTGGCGTTGAACGTCGAGAGGTTCTGGTCGATCGATCAGCCATTGCGTCATCGGGCTAGCGCCGCAGGACACGAAGGCGGAGCGATATTCCAAAGTCCCGTTCGAGATGCCGGCTTATTTCGTGGGAAGTGAGAGGTAGGTTTGGCCCAATCCGGTTAGCTCTCCGGGTGCGCCGAGCAGGCTGGTAAAGTGCGGGTCAGGGCTCCAGCGTCCCGTGAACCAAGCGTACCGGAAGACGTCGATGCGGGACTCGCAAGTCGCGACCATGTCAGTCATCTGCGCCTCTTGTCCAGCCAAGGTCACAATCTGGGCGCCGTCGTTCTGGTTATGCCAATTTGCGAACTCGGTCACCCCAAAAGGTTTACCGTACTTGCCGAGACGGTCCAATTGGCCCTTCAGCCCGTAGTCGTACCAGTGGAAGGCCAAGTAATCGATTTGCGGATTGCGGTTGCCATTGGCCGCCTGGTAAGCGGCGTAAAAAGCGTCGAGCCAGTTCACTGGGTCTTGGTAGTTCGGCATCGTGCCCCAGGTGATGGCTGGCCCCACGATCTTGACGCCAGTTTGGGCCGCAACCGCCTCATAACTCGGCCATAACTGGGCAGCCTGCTGAGGGGTCACGTTGGCCTGGCTTACCAAGTTCGGCTCGTTGAGAACCAACATGTATTTGATGCTCGGATTGGCCCTCAAGTAGGTCACGATAGCGCTAGCGTTGAAGTTTCCATTCCACAGCATTGGGTAGAAGTCCGTGGAATAGCGCGTGGCATAGTCGGCCGGGACAGCGGAGTTGGGATGTGGAGACCAGTTGTACCACCAGCTTACACCTGGCGAGAGTGCGGCAAGGTCGGCTGGCGAGGCGAGATCATAGGCGACACCTCGTTTCGCGCTCTTGCTAGCCGAAGAACCCGACGTAGCCGATCCGCCGCATCCAGAAAGGCTGGCAAGGGTTGTAGACGTCAGAAAGCAAATAAAACAAAACCAAATATGTTTGCGCATGGCTAGCGGCTCGCCCTCACCAACCTATCGCGACGAGCATGTATTGAGGATTGGAATGAGAGATGTAGGTGGAGTAGCCCCCTACATCGTCATAGGGAAATCCGTATGCTTTGCCGTCAATGCCGTTATCGTGCCAGAACTTTGCGTAATAGTTGGCGGGAACCTGGAGGTAGAAATTTTGACTGGTCGCCCACATGCTTTGGCTTAACAATCTGCCGTCGGGGGAGAAAGTTCCGGGACCGGCGGTGTGCCTGTAGATAGCGGCAGAAAGGTCCGGGTAAGCGCCCAAGCCGCTTCCGTTTGGCCCGGCTTTGGGAATGGTGAGCCCGTTACTTGACCAAATTTGGTCGATGTAGGCCGCATAATAATTTTGGTATGCTCCGCCGGCGTCGAATCCTCCTGCACCTGGGTTGACGATTCTGTAGGGCGCCTGGACTGTCGCCAGATGTTGAAATTCAGGGGGAACCGCAGCCACAAAGCGTGCAAATGTTGCTGCCCGGTCTTCCGCGAAGGTGGCAGGGTTCTCCCCGACCGTCGCTTCAAAACCATCGGCACAATGCAACCTCATAGCGAGCTTGATGCCGAACGCGTCGACCCGTGTGGTATTGCCGTTAAACCGCGCCGGGCCAATCGTGTACTCGAGGAAGTCATAGTACTGATTTTGGTTGGTGCCGACGCTTCCCAGGTAAACGTAGATCCTCCCTGAGGAGTTGGCCGGCATATCGAAGAATTGTTGATCGGCGATCGAATGAGTTTGCCTGGCACCATTGATCGTGACGCTCCAAAAGACCTGGCTATCGGGGTATTTGCCGTTGGTGCGGTTCAGGAATTTAAACGCCATGACGTTCGTCGCGGGGGGTATATTGCTGACATCCCAAAAACCTGGCGGCGTTGTGACAGGAGGAGTTTGGTTCGTGATGCTGCCGCACCCGATTAGAAAAATCACTCTGGAAAGAAGTGCAGCGGTCGAGCCTCTCGATAGAGACGCGGTCATGGTGTTCTCCAAGTGTAATTGCTCCACGCCGGAACAAAAGCGAAGCGCTCCGGCGGTTGACGTCTAGGAGCTGATATTCACTGATGCCGTATCACTGTTGAGCCTTGCACTCCCTCAGGCAGTTTCTTGCCCCGCATGCATGGCCGTTTCTTCTGCGAACGAGCAGATGCTAACAGATGGCGCCAAATTTCGGCAATGAACTCAAACATGCGACAGCGCACGCCTTTTGGCTGATTCGCTTTATCGGACAAGGATTTAGGTCGAAAGAGTTGTCGGCTTTCAGTGGACGCGGTCGATCTCTACTTGGCCCAGGACCAGCGAAGGTAGCATCGATTTTTTCGACGTATCACGCCTAAATTTCCTAATTGTCGAATGATGGGAGAGGGCCTAGAGGATCTCCGGATCTGAGTTGGAGGCTCCAGGGAGCTACTCAGCGTCCCCCGACTCACAAGACAAAGGAGAACTGGTATGCGTGCGTTCAATGCGGTCATTGCCCTTTCGTCATTTCTATCGGCCGTGGCGTTGGGGGCAGAAACACAAACAGCAAGGATGGGCCCGCCGAAGGTTCTGCAAATTGCCCGTGAGCAGGTGAAGCCGGGAAAGAACGCCCTGCATGAAAAGGTGGAGGCCGGTTGGGCGCGTGCTTACGCCAATGCCGATTGGCCGACTCACTGGCTCGGCGTGACTTCCCTCACCGGCCCCAACGAGGCCTGGTTCCTCATTGGTTTTGATTCCTTCGCTGCCTGGGAAAAGGACAACCACGACATCGAGAAGACGCCTGCGCTAAAAGCGCAGTCGGACCAGCTGTACCAGAAGGACGGCGAACTCCTGTCCGGGACCAATACCATCGCGGCGGTCTACAACGAGGAATTCAGCTACCGTCCGAATGTGAAGATCGGCGAAATGCGTTACTTCGCCATTGTCACCTTTCACGTCCGCCCCGGCCATGACAACGACTTTGCTGAAGCCAGGAAGCTATCCAAGGCCGCCCACGAGAAGGCCAACGTGGATGAGCACTGGGCCTTCTACCAGGTCATCTCCGGCGCGCCATCCGGAACTTGGCTCATTTTCGCCCCACTGAAATCACTCACCGAAGCGGATACGTATCCGTCACTCCACGGCAAGGCGTACAAGGACGCCTTGGGCGAAGAGGGTCAAAAAAAGATGCGCGAATTGGAGAGCGCAGCCATCCTCACCTCTGAAACCAACTTCTTCGCATTCAAGCCCAAGATGAGCTATCTGGCCAAGGAAACGGTCGCCGCCGATCCCGCTTTCTGGACGCCCAAGGCAGAGTCGCCGAAGGCTTCGATTCAGAAAAAGGGATCTGCAACTCCAGTCTCCATTGAGAAGAAGTGACACAGACCAGCGACAAACTTTGGCTAGCCGTGCTACCGCCCATCGGGCGGTAGCCCCGTCCGGTCCCGCGGGTGTCGGGCCATGTGAGCCGTCAAGTTCAGCACAGTGCCCGTTAGAGCCAAACGTTGCCGAGGGCGAGAGGTACCACGTCCTTGAACAAAAGCCCGGCACCGCGCGATCGCTTTCTACATCCAGAAACTGGCGTTCCGGCTCGAGAGAACCGGGGCTGTTTTCGCGTCAATCTCGCGGGGGAATCTTCACCTACTGTTGATCGGTCCAGGAAGCTCCGGCTCATGGCCTCTGCCGGGCAACGTGAGCAGGATCAAAGCGGGAAACCCGGTGCAGGTGTGCTTTGGCTTTCCGAAGCGATTTGCAATCTGGGCCAGCGAGCGTCCAATGGCTAACTGATGGTCACGACCGGGTCTGACTGCTGACTTGTCTTCAGGCGTGGGCGTTAATAATTTGCCGAGATTCATCGATCTGCTCAATTTCAGGGAGGCTACCTCGTTGGAGCGCGACGCGCGCGGCTCCGTATGCGGGGCGGTTTCCTGGTCGGTTTCCTCGTAGCCACGCTTATCCCGGCCCTGGCGAGCGCAGATCCGCCTATCGCATCCTCCAGCTTCGTCGGCGTGGAGGACCCTCTCTACGAGAATGGTGCGTGGGTGGCCCTCACCTCCCTCGCCCCCAACGGCATTCGGTTCCAGAAAAACAGCGGAGCCTACCCCGACCGATTCATTTCGCCCAATCATGCGGGTGCCCGCACCACGGCGATCATCCCGGTCGACCACTACTCTGAAATCGTCGTCGGGCATGTCGGAGATAACACCGACAACGTGGGGCCGATTGTTCGGGTCCAGACATCGGGCTCGGCGATCGATAGCCATTATCTCTGGTGGGCGACCCAGATGAACGGGCACAACAACCTCTACCGCCTCGACGCGAATGGAACCAGCTACACCGCGTCGCCCATCCTTCCAACTTCTCCCGTCGCCGACGGAGACAGACTCCGACTGATCGCGCGCGGGCAGGTGATTTACGGAATCAAGAACGGCGTGCGCGATTTCATTTACAACACGGGCCCAGACACCACAAAGTACGTCACTGGCACCTCAGGGATGCTCGCGTATACCTCTGGTCCGACCCTGACGGATGCGATGATTTCCTGGTGGTCCAGTGGCGCGGCTGCCAGCTCGTCTGGAACCTGGGCCTCTTCGACCTTCGCCGGGGTTGAGAATCCCCTGGACGAAGGAGACCGTTGGTACCCACTGCCCACCTATTCCGGGTTCAGAAAGGCGGGCGGTTTCGCGATCGGCCGGGACTGGGGTCACAACGCCTCGGGCGTGTGGAGCATTACCGCGCCTGCGAAGCAATATTCCGAGGTCACATTAGGTACCGTGGCCACAGGCGGCGGTGGGCCGATCGTTCGTATCGACCGCAGTAACTCCGGGCAGACGGGATGGTTGCTGTTCCTCTGGGCTGACCAGCCGGCGGGGTCGGGGATTTACAAGATAACCCCAGCGGGCTTTACGGCCGTTCTAAACTTCACTCCCCTCATCGTCAGCGGGGACAAGTGGCGACTCAAGGCGGATGGGAACACCCTCGAAGTGTTCAGGAATGGAATATCCCAGTTGATGTACACGACCGACGGTTCCTATGCCAGCGGCGACGTCGGGATTGAGGCGTTGAGCCCGGCGTTTACTTTCATGGCGTGGGAAGGCGGCGATACCGCGGGCCCGCCGCCGCCGCCTCGGCCCCCTACCGCGCCGGGCTCGCTGACCGCGATCGCAGTGAGCGGTAGCCAGATCAATCTGATCTGGATGGCGTCGACGAGCGACGCGGGGGTAACCGGGTATCTGGTGGAGCGGTGCCAGGGCGCCGCCTGCACGAGCTTTGCTCAGATCGCGACGGTGACGGACACGCGCTTCCAAGACACGGGGCTGGCGGCGAACACGAGCTACAGCTACCAGGTGCGGGCGACGGACGCGGCGAGCAATCTCAGCCCTTACTCGAACGTGGCGAGCGCGAGGACGCTGGCATTCTAGAGCTCACCGTGCGCGGGCGGTCACCCGCAGATGCCGCAGGGGCGATCGCACCCGGCGCGAAGATCGCTGGCCTGGCCTGCTCCAGCTCTCACTGCAACTTGCAGTAATGACGACAGGAAATGGCGGTAGAGCACGGGAATCGAACTCGCTTAGGCGATAAAAACTAACCGAGCGACGACACACGCTTTTTTACAAGTCGCCTGATTTATCGCGGGTTTTGATTCCACGCTCTAGTCCCGGTTCTCCCCGCCAGTCCCCCGATCTGCCCTAGATTTTTGGAGACGTGGTGGAGACGCCCGCCGCGATTCAAAACCTGGGTTCGCAAAAGTGGGTCTCGACACCGCGCCCCGGATTGTTCTAGTTCGCGCTCCTGCACCATGGTCCGCTGGACCTCAGCGGACCGTCCGACCAAAGCTGCCGCTGAGCGCTCGGTAAGGTTTACTTCCGTCCGCCGGCGGTGATCCGGGTTTTGTAGATACTGCCCGAGAGGTCCGAACGGAATCCCGCGCACCAGATGTCCACGGTGTCCGCCGACACCGGGACCACGCGCACGGTCTTGATCTCGGTGCGGGCGTCCAGATCGAGATTCCAGGTCTCGCCGCCGTCGACGGTGCTGTAGATGCCGCCGACGCCGGAGTAGATGTTGCCACCGACGGCGAATCCAGTATTGGCATCGAGGAATTGAATCGCTCGGATGGGGAACGGCGTTTCAAAAATGCGGTCGCTCCAGGTTTGGCCACCATCGGTGGTGCGGTGAATCCATCCGCGAACCTCCGGCGAGATCGAACCGCCGGCGACCCATCCGTTCATTGCATCGGGGAACGAAACACCGCCGCCATCGAAGACCGAGTCGATGCTGTTGCGGCATTCCCAGGAGGCCCCGCGATCCTGGCTGTGACAAAACTTGATGCCGGAAACCCAGACGTTGCCGTCCGGCTGGTAGGTGAAATTGCCGCCGTGCCAGCCCTCCGAGTGGGCCTGCACGCGCGCCCAGTCGTCGGCGGTTTCGCCGCCGGTCTCGGTGTGAAAGTTTACCGCGGTAAACGAAGAGAGCACGATCCCGTTCAGATCATCCACGAACTCCATCCGGTCCAGCCAGCGTATGGCGCCCACGCCCGGAAGGACGACGTCGTCGGACCATGTGTCCCCACCGTCTCCCGTCCAGCGCACTATTCCATCGCCGGTCGCATTATTGAAACCAGATATCACCACGCGCGACGCATCAAAGGTGTGAACTCCGTACCAGTAATATGGGAATCCCAGATTGAGCACCGTATCCCAGTTTTCGCCTCCGTCCTGGGTGCGAAGCACGCGGCCCAACTCGGCGACGGCGAACCCGTGATCCACATCGCCAAACGAAAGGTCCTCAAATATCCAGGTACTACCCCTGAACTTCTCCGTCCAGGTGAAGCCCCCGCTGGGTTTGTCGATCGAGGCTGATTCGGCGGATCGAGCCGCAGCCTGGGGGGCTTGATCCACTCGCTGCCCTGACAGGACCAATTTCTCCGACACATAATCCCCCTTCGCTCGATAGAGGCGCTCCTGAGCGGCGGCGGGGCAAGCGATCACAGCAATGACAACCAATTGAAACAATTTTTCCACGATATTTCCCCTCGGCTGAGTTTCTGCGGTTGAGTTTCTGCTCGACGGCACTCTAGCCAACAGGCGAGGAGAAGCAACGGGTTTGTACTAATGCCCTGTTGCTAAGATTGGCATAGCGATAGCGATACTCGCGTATCTCCAGTTTGCCGACATGCAAAACCGGATACAGCGGTATTTGCCTGACCTGGATCAAATTCGATCTCTGGCTGCCCGACCTCGCCGTTGAGCAATGAATGTGCGCTCGGTACGAGAGAACGCGATCTTCTTGGCCGCCCGTCGTCATGGCTGGACGAGGTACCTACTGACCGGGACTAACTTCCGACCCTTCGATGCCAATCACGGGCGGAGCTCAACCCCATTGGGCGCCACACCGTCCTGTCCGTGAATGCGGTCGAAGAAAACTACGCCCGTGACACGCACTCGGATCGCCTTTGGGCAGGAAAACGAAGTGATGGGCTACGTCCCGATGAGCTGGAGAAATCTCGCTCTCGCCGCCGTGGTCTGCTGAATTACCTTGGAACCCTGGAGACAGCCGGGATTTGGGAACTCGATGATCCTCTAGTCCGTCGAGAAACAAAAATCCTTCTGGCGCAACTAATCGAGAACGCGCCGCAGAAAAGGAAGATCAATGCCGCATCCAGGTCCAGCGCAGGTAGTCCCCGCAGACGCGGGTACCCCTGAAAAACAAAACATCAGTACAGAGGTCAAGGACGAGGCGGGCAAAGGACCGATTCACTATTCGGTCGATCACAACCCTAAGGAAGGCCCTTCTACGGTCCCACAAGACGGCATCGCGCCCCCAGAGCCGAGACAGCATTCGACGACAAAGCGCGCTGAGACCAGTCAGGTGTTAGAGGGCTCTAAGAACATACCTGCCCCCAACTCCGAAGAGGAGCGCCTCAAGAGGGGACTAGCCGCCATGGAGGAAGCGCTTATAACCCGGCTCTGCCGTCCGTGCCGAGCCTACGCTCCAGAGCCTGGCGGTGAGGCCGACCAAGCCTTCGATGACCGTGACCGCCTCATTGCCCAAACGGATTTTGTTGCTGGCATTGACGATGGCTCCGAATCCAATGGCAGTCGCGTTCGTCAAATTGCCAGCTGAAACATCGGCATTAGACCCAAAAGCGGTGTTGTAGTTGCCGGTGGTGTTGCTGGAGAGCGCATCGTCCCCGCTGGCGGTGTTGTTGAAGCCGATGGTGTTGCTCAGAAGCGCGGTCCTCCCGCTGGCAGTATTGTTGAAGCCGTTGATGTTGCTGTGGAGCGCCTGGAACCCAGTCGCGGTGTTGCTGCCGAAGGGATGGGTCATCGTGAAGTTGCCCGCTCCGCTTCCGATGAAGGTATTGTTGAAGCCGAAATTGTGAATGAACGGGGCGCCCGCCTTCACGATGTTCCCCACCGTTGGCCCGGTCGAATCCCTCATCGTGAGATTGCCCGGGACGTCCACGTCTTGCGCTTCTGCGGGGAGAAGCGGGGTGAAAGTGAGAAGAACAGCTGAAAACTAAAGTGTTCTACCGCTGATTTTTCGCAGGCTCATCTTGGATTCCTCCCCGGAAGTTAGGCGAACGGTCGAATTCGGCCCGCCCAACTCGGCGCCATAGCACCCCGCAGGGGAGCCGCTCAACTTTGAGTAAGCGCCGTTCTACTTCCAGTTGCCGAAGAGCAGGGAGGTTGGTGGTAGTGCGTCGCTGGGCAGGGGAGGGCTGCCGATCCGCGATCTGTTCCGAAGTGGCGCCCGCTGACTAGCCGGATGCGGAATAATCGCGAGGTGGCCTAGAGTTATCTCCCGGGGGGCGGAAGGGCCAGCCTCTTCAGGATGACTTTGCCGTCCGCCGGTTGAGCGAGGCGACGATGGCAGGAATTCTCCTGATCGATGACGACCCAGATACCCGAGAGCAACTGGCTGAAATCCTGAGCGAGGCGGGCTACCTCGTTGCTACAGCGCGTAATGGACTCGAAGGGCTGGAGAAGCTCAAGACCGATTGCGCGCCCTGCGTGATTCTTCTGGACCTGATGATGCCCGTCATGAACGGCTGGCAGTTTCGCGCAAAGCAGCTTAGCGAACCGAAGCTGGCACGGCTCCCGGTGATAGTCCTTTCAGCCACGACCGAGGTTCGACGCTATGCTGCCGAGTTGAAGGCTGCTGGTTTTATAAGCAAGCCATTCATGCTCGACCGGCTTCTCAGCACGGTGCAACGGTACTGCTGAGAGCGCCCCCTAAATCCCATTCTCGCCGCGCCTCGGCTCTGCCGCATTATTGAGCGAGGAATCGTCGGAGAGATCCACTACACTTCGCTGCGGAAAGGAATGAGCTAAGGAATGGATACGCAGGAGGCATTGAGCCGGGACGAGACAGCCGCGGGGGACGTTTTGCATATCGCGGTGCAAATTCAACGACCGGCACGTCCGACAATCTGGCCCGACACGTCGGTTCTCATCAAGATCGCTAGGGCGCGCGCAGGTCGGCGACAATCAAAGATCGATCGTAAGCGGGCCGAGGAGATTGATCGAATCGTTACAACCAAGGTGCGCGAGGGCCGGCTGCAGTGCATCGAATCGGATCAACGCCATGAGGTGCGAGAGTCGGGTTTCGAGCTAGTGAGCGACACGATTGAATCGCTTGCTTTAGGTATCCGACTGCGGCCCGCTATCGAAGCGCGACACTATCAGTTTACGGCCGGCATGAAGGCACATCTTGCGAATGCGCCAGAGATCACTCTTGGAACCTCGGATTTTTTCGCAGAAGATCCTGACGATCGGGCTGGAACGGACCGACCTTGATTTCCGGCGCTCGGTTATCTGCGTCCAGCGGTCGGAATGGCGTGGACATCTCACGACGCCCAAAGCAGGACGCTCGCGCGAAGTTCCAATGACCGCAAGGCTGGCCGCGCTACTTAAGGACAACCGGCACCTTCGAGGACCGCGCGTACTGCACCGGGACGATGGAACCAAGGTGAACCGCGCTGTGTTCTGGTACTGGATGGGCAAAGCGCAGAAGCGAGCGAACCTCAAAGTGACCGGAGGTCTTCACATCTTGAGGCACACGTTCTGCGGCCCGGCTGGCGATGCTGGGAGCACCGACGATGGCGATCAAGGAGCTGGCGGGGCACGAGGACATCTCGACCACGCAGCGCTACATGCACCTAACCCCGGCAGCGAAGAACTCAGCAATCCGGCTGTTGGAAAAGGGCTTGCAGTTTGGAGACGTGGTGGAGACGGGAGTAGGGGAGATCGGGAAGTAAGCGTCAGGAGAGGAAGAATTGGCGGTAGAGCACGGGAATCAGTGAAACCAGTTTCGCAGGCGGGCGTTACAACTGAGTTTTTGTAGAAAACCAAGTACTTCGCCGCGCGTCCTTGTCCTCGGTTGTTTACGGGGCGCTCCGTATTTGTCCATCTTTTTGGACACGTTTTGGACAAAGTTCGATCGTGCCTCTTTGGGTCTACGCGTCGCTCGCTTCAGGGTGATCGACGGCTGAAGGCCAGAGGAATCTGCGAAGTGCGGCCCAGGAGCCGTCGACAGCGCTTTTCAATTCTTCGCAAGGGACGTTGCGGCCATTCTTCGCGTTTGCTGAGATACCGTTTGCAACCACCAACGCACCTAGCCGCTTGAGCAGCTGCATCGCCGTCATCACCAGGGTGGTGGCTCCGCCGTGCGGCGCCTTCTTCAGTCGGTATTCCAGCTTGCCGTCCTCGCGGCGCGAGAGTCGCTCGAGCGCCAGCGGCCCGCGCGCGCCATATCTGCACGAGCGTTCGAGGCTCTCTCTGTCGTTCTGGTGCACGCGCGTGTCAGCGTGCAGCGAGAAGCCGTCCAGGAAGGCACACCGCCGCCGCCTCTTTAGGGGCCTGTGCTCACCCGGCGACAGGCCGCGTCGACGCGGCCGATAGCGCAGCCTTCGCGACGCGCAATGGCCATTGACAACCGCTCGCTTTCGCAGTCTGTTCCCGCTGCCAAAGGGGGATTTCATGTTAGTCCGTGACATCGTTGGGAAGTTGCGCGTTTTGTCGTTCGTAGTGGCTTTGCTGTCGGGTTTGGCGCTCTGGCCGAGCTTCACTGCTTACGCACAGCAATTGCCGGACCTAATCGTGAACCAGCAGATTCTCCAGAACCATTGGATCGTGCGGGACGAGGATTTTCTTGCGACGACCTGCTCGGTTCAGGAAGGCGGTGTGCAGCCAGGAACTCATCGCGTTCTCCGATTTACGGTTAACACCCCAAATGTGGGCGCTAGCGATTTGGCGCTCGGCGATCCCAACGTTCACGTCGCCAACAACGACGGCTTATACGAATTCGCCACGTGTCATCACCATTTTCATTTTCGTCACTACACGATCGATCAACTCATCAGCGTCACTACCGGACAAGTGTGGCGCGTTGCCAAGCGCGGGTTCTGCATGATCGACGTCAAACCCGCCGGTGACCTCGGGATTGAGCCGCCCGGACAGCCCCAGTTTCGCGTTTGTGGACGCATCGGTGTACCAGGGAATCAAGGTATCAGTGCCAGCTGGGCGGACGAATACATTTGGTTTCTGGGCGGGCAGTACTTCGTGCTCGACGGTGGCGACGGCCAGGCCGTGGTCCCTCCCGGCGATTACATTATTCGAGTCACGGTGAATCCTCCTTTTATCCCGGATCCCGCAAATCCCCAAGATGTGTGTAGGTTCCGCGACGCGCAGGGCTTCTGTCATCAACTTCCAGAATCCAATTACAGCAACAACGTCGCCGAGGCACGCATCACAATCCCGGATCATCCTGGTCGGTCCGGATTCGGACCCGGCGGTAGCGATGGCCCGATTCCCTCCGGTGAGCGCGACGAGCACGGAGATTTGATCCAGTAGTCTCGCGATCCATCTCACCGATCAGTTGTTTCTCACGTCTCGAGTAGGGGACTGGCGCCAAACTCCTGCGGGGTGCCTCAGGGGGAGGACGAGGCGACGGAACAGCGGTTATCCATCCTGGCGCGGCCTTCGGCCGCAACCAAACATAGCTTCACCGTGGGCAGTGTTACTCGGAGGAATGAAGGAATTCCTCCAGACCCATGAGCAAGATGATATCGCCGTGGCAGAACATCGATCGCATGTTCAATCGCGCACGACGAGCGATCGGCATGGAGGGACTCTGGTTCCACGACATGCGGCGTTATGCCGAGGGCCGGATTATGCCGAATACGCCGCGTCGGTCGGTCGAGATGAGCTGGTTGGAGGCGGCATAATCAGAGCCCTTCGAGGAAGGCGAGGACCTCGTCCTTCGGATGATAGCGGGGTGGTGCCGCACGCGCGAGGTGTTCGAGCGCTACAACATCGTGTCCGAGGTGGATCTCCAGGAAGCCGTTCGGCGCCTCGAAGATTTTGGACACGTTTTGGACAAAGTGGGCGAGTCCGCGACCTCGGGAGCGTCCAAGTCCTGAAGAAGTGAAGTATTTTTTCGTAGAAGAAGAGTTGGCGGTAGAGCACGGGAATCGAACTCGCCAGGGACAACTCTCGTTGCCCCTCACCGGTTTTGAAGACCGGGCCGGCCACCAGGCTCGGTTGCCCTACCGCCCGGAAACCTAAAGACTTTTTCTAGGGCCGTCCACGCAAAACTGTTTAGCGTAAGTTCTTTGATAACGTTTCGTGCACGGCGTGCAATTGGCGTGCGAAAAAGATTGGAATCCATTGGGCAAGTCACGATACGCGACACCAGAGTTGACTCCGGCTGAGAAGCACCAAGTCAAAGAGCCGGGGCCTAGCGCGGGGCCGCCCGGACCGTGGGCAACCTTCGCGCGAAATGCGCTGCACGACGTAACGTGTGGGTGGGATGAGCGCGCAAGTGCAGTGGGGCAAAGCGCGCTTACCGAATTGAGTCAACTTGCCGATGTGATCACCGGGCGGAAATCGTGGCGCCAAGCAGTCGAGGAAGCACGTTGCGTGAACCGTGACGCGCTCGCGAGCGCGCAGCAATCCCGTGAAGCTGGCAATCGCACTCACCCGGTGGCCGCGTTGGCGGGGGGATTAGTGCCTCAGCTCGCGCTCGGCGTGATCACGGGTGGTCTCTCGGCTACACTGCTGGCCCAGGGCGCGATGGCCGCGTCTATATCATTGGCCGAATCACGCGAAGACCTTACGACCATCGAGGGACTCAAAACTGCCGTGCCGCGTGCGGGCATCGCGGGTGGTACTGCGGCGGCCGTAACGAAAGGCGGGCAAATCGCCCGGCGGGCCCTCAGTCCGATCGCGGAATATCTCTCGACCAAATCATTTGGGCCGTTGTTGGCCCAAGTTCGGCAGATCACTCAAGGCGGTAAAGACCTCGTCCGGTACTGTGAGGTCGGCCGGAAATTGCTCAACTGGGGTCGGTTACCGTGTTCGGTGATATCGAGAAACGCGAAGCCGCGGCCTTGCAGATGATCTGGTACCGGTTAAGGAAGTAGGCCGAAGGAATTGAGGAACATGTGTGTTTGGCGCGGATCTCTCCGGTCGAGCCACATTGCAGCGCCGACACCCAGATCATCCCCGGAAACAAAGGGCTCGTGTGAATTGATATCAAAAGTCGGGTCAGTAGAGTCGACCTGAAAGCCATTTTCTCCCTGCGACGTGGCTCCATAGTCAAAAGACGCGTTGCCGTAGATGTGGCGTACTCGGCCGGCATTGAGGTACCGCAGCCAGATCGCGAACACCCCTCCGCTCTGGTTGGACGCGAGATGGGGAATGAACGGATGCACGCTCACACCCGTCGTTCCAATTGGAGTGTCGTTATCGGCCCATGTCTCCCCGTAGTCGGAAGAGCTGTTTGCTCGGACATCGAGAATAAAGGACCCTTGTGCCTGGTAGTACCACAGACCGTAAACGTGCCCAGAGTTGTCCGCCGTCACGGTTCCGCCGACCGCTACCACGGATTGGAGATCGCTGATTCGTTTTTCTCTCTTCAACCAAGTGACCCCGGAGTCGTTCGATTTATTCAGATACATCTGGCCGGTCGTCCAGGCCGTGTAAATGTGTCCGTTGTTATCAGCGGCGATCGACGGCCGAGAGCTGGCCGGATCCGCTACTCCGAACTGATCAAGCTGGGTATCCGCCGCGCTCCAGGTCTGCCCAAAATCGTGCGAGGAGTTGAAATAGAGATGACCGGACTTCACCCAGGCAACGTAGACGCTACCCGAAGTATCATTCGCCAGGATAGGGCCGTACCGATATCCTTGGACGGCGCCTGCGAGAACATCGATCCGCGTGTCGCTAGCCCCCCACGTTTCCTCGAAGTCTGACGAGCTGTTGAAATACAGATGCGAGTCCCCCTCGCGAGTGTCCTGCCACGTCGCGTAGACGTTGCCGCCTTCATCGCATGAAATCTGCACCTCGGCCGTCCTGACTGTGCCGCCTCCGCGGTCCGCGCGCTGAGGAGCGCCAAAGGTTAACCCCCGGTCCGGGGAGTGGGTAGAGTACAGGTGCCCGCTGCCAACCCAGATGAGGTAAACGTTTCCTTGACTGTCGGCGCAGCCGGTCGGGAAGAACACGGTTTGCGAAAAGGTCTGAACCAGTTCCAGGGGATCGTTTACAGGGCCGCTGGCAGAGAAAGTCCGGCAGAAGAGTCCCCACTGGGAAGTCCCAGGCGCATCCTCGGACCAACATCCAAAGATGTACCCATCAGGGGAACTCCCAATCCAGTAGCCAGCATCGCCAGGAATGTGGCCGGATCCCGGCTCTCGCGCGTCTGCCTGAAATTCCGGGCCCACTGCGAACTGCGCCCAGGCGGGTCGAGCCACCAAGAGAAGCAGGGAAACCAAGCAATAACGCGCGAATCGATTGTCTTTTTGGGAGCCGCGCGCTCCGATGCTCGAGTCCATTGTTTCCTCCATTGTGTCCCCTGCGGGCTGACGGTAGCGGCCCGGGAGTCCGATTCCAATCTCAAAAAGGTTACCGGTACGCAATCGCCTCGAGAAGGCGAACGTAAGAAGGCGAGGTGGTTATGGCGTCCTTCGGCGTCGATTCCTCAAAATCCATTCTCGCGGCGTTGATCCTGCTATTTACTTTCGCGGCATGCGGACGACAGCCCTCCTCCGGTCCGCCAACGAGACCCGACTGGCTGAGCGATCTCGACTACCTGGAAAAAGAGATGCCGCGCCGTCACAAGAATTTGTTTCATGCTCTGTCGCCAAAGCAGTTCAAGGATTCAGTTGGAGGTCTCAAGCGGCGTGTGTCGACGCTGACCGATTTCGAGATCGCCATTGAGATCGCAAAAATCGGCTCCAGCATTCGAGATGGCCACAGCGGAGTTGATTCACTGCCCGCGGCGCTCAAGAGTCGGCTTTATCCATTTCGCGCATATCTGTATAGCAACGGCCTCCACACCCAAGCGATCGCTCCGGAACATGGAAGGCTCGCGGGCGCACGCATCCTTGCCATCGACGATACCCCGACCGATGAAGCAATCCATCGGGTCCGGGCGATCACCGATGGCACCAACGATATGGCAGTGAAGGATTTCCTTGTCTTCAGAATAAATCGTGCCGAGACGTTACATGCTCTTGGCATCGCTCACTCTGCGGACTCCGCTACATTGACGCTTGAGCAGAATGGCGAACGAGCTCGACTTGTGTTGACCCCTTTGCCCAAGAATCACCCGGCGAAATCGGATGGAATCTGGGTGTGGATGGGGGCCAATCCCGACTCCGAGTGGGTCGACAGTCGGAAGGGGCCTGCGCCACTTTGGCTTAAGGAACAGAAGGTGCCATTCGTTACGAGCTACTTACCGGAGAATCGGACCCTCTACGTACGCTGCAATGTCATCGCAGACACGGATAAACCGTTATTGCTTCACTTCCAGGACGCGATTCGCCAAGCCCGAGAGCACCCCACCGATCGATTTGTGCTGGATCTTCGGATGAACGGTGGTGGGGACAATACGCTGTTGCTCCCGATCATTCATGAGCTGATACGCGCAGAGAGCATCAATCAACGAGGCAAGTTATTTGTCATCATTGGCCGCCGGACTCAATCCGCGCCCAGAACTTCATCAACCTTTTCGAGCTGCATACCAACGCAATCTTTGTCGGCGAACCTTCGGGAGAAAGCCCAAATATGTATGGCGACCCGATTCCAATGGAGCTGCCCAGCTCTCGAATCGTGATCAACCTTTCGTCTCTCTACTGGCAAGACGTCGGTCCCCTCGATCATCGACTGTGGACCGGGCCAGAAATTGCGGCGGAGCTGAGCTCCGACGACTACGCGGCGAGCGTTGACCCGGCGCTCAACGCGATCAGGACCTACACGCTTGAACCGGGCTTCAAGTCTGCGCTCGGAAGCTTGCTGATGGAACAGAAATCGATGGAACGGGCGTTGAAGTATTATGAGGACTTTCAGAAACTGCCCACTCATCGGTTTTTCAACACGGATCAATCGGTGACGAAGTTGGTCGATTCGTTGATCGAGGACAAGCGCTTCGCCGATGCGGTCGATCTCTTGCGGCTTCATGCCAAATACCATCCAAGGTCATTTAAGACGTTCGAAAGACTTGGCACCGCGCTGGAAGGCGTCGGGCAGAAATCACAAGCGGCCCAGGCGTATGCTGAAGCGGTGAAACTAAATCCGAACGCCTGGTCAGCTTCTGATCGGCTGCGGCTCCTCACCCATTAGACGCGCGGCGCTCTCGAGCGCGAGTTCCGCAGTAGCGTTGAACCGCGCCAAGAAGCCGGTCGAGCATGAACGGCTTGCTTAAGAAGCCAGCGGCTTTCATCTCGGCGGCATGGCGTCGAATCTCGGTCGTGGCTGAAAGAACTATCACCGGGAGCTTGCGCAGATCCGGTTCGCTAAGTTGCTTAGCGCGAAACTGCCAGCCGTCCATGACGGGCATCATCAGGTCCAGAAGAATCACACAGGGCGCGCAGTCGGTCTTGAGCTTCTCAAAGCCCTCGAGCCCATCACACGCCGTAGTAACCCGATAGCCGTGCTCCGTCAGGATTTCAGCCAGCTGCTCTCGGGTATCTGGGTCGTCGTCGATCAGAAGAATTCCTGCCATCGTCGCCTCGCACCCCTACCCAAACTCTCACTCGGTCCTGGCTCCAGAAAGGTTGACTGATACTTGGTTGCTGCAGAACCTGCCGACTGTTGCTACAAGGTCTTGTATCAGGAACGGTTTTTTCAGATAGGCCGAGGCGGAGACCTGGAACGCTTCTCCCATCCCGTTTCCGATCGCTGAAACAACGACCACCGGGATCTTTGAGAGCAGAGGATCTCGCTGTTGCTGAGCGCGAAATTGCCATCCGTCCATCACCGGCATCATCAGGTCCAAGAGAATCACCGCGGGCGGCTCTGGCAGCTCCCGAAGCACTTGGAGTGCCTCCGCTCCATTTGACGCGGCAAGGGCACGGTAGCCTTCGTCTTCAAGCGCGTCGACCAGGGCGTAGCGAATATGTAGATCGTCATCCACAACTAGAACTTGATTGGAATCATTTTGTTGGTTCACGGATCACCCTTTGGCTCTGGACAAACAAGGCACTGGGCAGCGCCGCGTACCACGTCATCGAGTCGCGATGTTTGAGTAATCAACAGGTGACGTACGTAAATGCGTACATCCGCCGCGCAACTCGGCGAGAGGCGCTCAACCCGACACAGGGTGTATGGATTTCACCTCGCGGAGCTTCCCAGCAGCTTTTCGATCTCTGCAATCAGCACGCTCGGAAGGATGGGCTTGGAGACAAAGCCGTCCATGCCTGCTGTTAGATACTTCTCACGATCACCCGTTTTAACTTCTGCAGTGACTCCGATGATTGGCAGATGCGCGCCAGTGGCCGCCTCGAGGTTCCGCAGAGCAGCGGTTAGGGCTAGTCCGTCCATTTCTGGCATCTGCACGTCGGTGAGCACGAGGTCAAAAAGCTCAGCGTGGTAGCGCGCTAGCGCCTCGCGACCATTATGGGCCAACACTGTTACGTATCCCTGCTTCTCGAGAAGGGTGCGCAGGCCCACCTGGGCGACAGGGTCGTCTTCAGCAAGAAGCACACGTCGAGATGGCGTTTTTTGCGGGTCCGCAGGCGGCTTGTTGATCGGTCGAGGCCTCATAGGCGAGAAAGAATAGGAAGTGACGATTTGCCGGCACCAGCAACGCGATGTCCGATCGTCCTCCGAGTATCGGCAGATCGACAGATGAATGATCGGCAGGTCTACAAATGAGTGAATTGAGTGCGAGTGCGGCACTGGTTCTCTCACTTGCACTCCGCACTAATTCCATTTTGTCTTGAGAGCTCGGACGTTGTCGAGGCGAAGGACCTCACGCCATAGCGCTCATCAGCGCAGTCCCCGGTCACTCTCGAGCGCGACTTCCGCCTCGAGACTTTCGCGGTCCCGCCCGACGGTTGCCACTGCCACCGCCCTGCGGTTGCGCAAGAAATCCAGCCTACAGTCGCGCGCCTCCAAGTTCCCGGAGCGTTGGATCCGCTCCCAGCGAGCGGCGTGACCCACGTACCGGATGGTCACGTCGTAGTGTGCGCTCCAGAAGAACGGCACCGCGTCGAATCGCTCCTTGAGGCCCAGGATATTCCGAGCCGCCGTCTGTCCTTGGCGTTCGGCGACCACCCAGTGCTCGACCCGAATGCGTTCGCCGCTATGCCGGTCGGGCCAATTCGCAATATCCCCGGCTGCGAAAATGTCGGGCGCGCTGGTCTGGAGATATTCATTGACGAGAACGCCATTGTCGACCGCCAGGCCCGCTGACAATGCCAAGGATGTAGCGGGCCGCACCCCAACTCCGACGACTACGAAGTCCGCAGGCAGGATCGCGCCATTGGACAAAGTGACGCCGGTGCTCTCGATCGACCGAGTGGTTTGACCGAGATGGAATGCGACGCCGTGATCCTCGTGCAGCCTGCGGATAAACCCGCCCAACTCGGGGCCCATCGTCCGTTCCATCGGGACCGAGTCCGGTGCGACGACCGCCACCTCGACCTTGCGCGAGCGCAGCGAGGCGGCGACCTCCAGTCCAATGAAGCTCGCGCCGATCACCACGGCTCTTCGCCCCTCTTGGGCCCGAGCGATGATCGCCCGACTGTCCGCGAGCGTGCGAAGCGTGTACACGTGCGGAAGGTCTGCTCCTGGGATCGCCAACCTCACTGCATCTGCGCCGGTAGCGAGGAGCAACGCGTCGTAGGGATGGGCCTGGCCGTCCTGCAAGAAAACACGTTTGTTATTGGGATCGATGGATGTGACGCGCGCGCCGAGCATCAGCTCGATTTGCTGCTCGGCATAGAACTGGCGAGTGCGAAGCGGAATCCAGTCCTCGGGTGCGTTGCCAGCCAGATAATCTTTGGACAAATTGGGGCGATCGTAGGGGATCGACGGATCAGCGCCGACCAGGATCAGCGAGCCGGCGTACCCCTCGCGCCGGAGCATTTCGGCAGCCGCATTTCCAGCCGCTCCGGCGCCCACGATCACAACCCGGCCTGGACCCGGCGTCGACCATTTCGGCCGCGGCTTGGGCGAGGCCTTTCCGGTGACAAACACCTTCTCGTTTTCTTCCCTGAGATCAAAACAATCCACCGGATCGAGGGCCGGGGCGCGCAGCGGCTCGCCAGTCTTGAGGCTAAAGCAGGCGTGATGCCATGGACATCGCACCGTATCGTTGACAACAATTCCCTCCGCGAGTGGCCCGCCGTAATGGGTGCACTTGGCTCCAATCGCAAACAGTTGTCCGCCCGAGCGAGCAACGAGCACTGGCTTGCCCTGAAACTGGCTTCCAATCATTTGTCCATCTTGGACAGAAGCCGCGGGAATCCCCTCCGACAAGTCTGTTCCCATCTTTTCCTCCTTGGCTCGTTGGCCTATCGCCGCGACCTGCCAATCAGAGTTAAAAACTCTGTTCGCGTCGCGACCGAATTTCGAAAGCTTCCCAGCATCGCCGAGGTGGTCATCATCGAGTTCTGCTTTTCCACGCCTCGCATCATCATGCACAGGTGTTGAGCCTCGATGGTTACCGCCACGCCATCAGCTTGAAGCACCTTCATCAGAGAATGGGCAATCTGCTCGGTGAGTCGTTCCTGAATCTGCAGACGTCGGGCGAACACGTCGACCAGCCGCGCGAGCTTGCTCACGCCCACCACGCGGTCCTTGGCGATGTAGCCGATGTGGCAACGCCCGAAGAAAGGCAGCAGATGGTGTTCGCAGAGACTGTAGAGCTCGATATCGCGAGCGATCACCATGTTGTGTGTCTCTTGCACGAAGATCGCCCGCTCGAGGATCTCGCGTGGATTTCCCCGGTAGCCAGACGTCAAAAATTCGAGCGACGCCGCAACCCGTTTCGGCGTATCGACAAGCCCCTCGCGATTTGGGTCTTCGCCAATCTCGCGAAGCAGCTCCCGAACCAACCCGACAACCTTCTCATGGTCCATCGGCAACCTCCGTCCGCAGCCGTCGTGTCAGGTCGGCAAGCGGCTCCATCGGATAGCGCGGAAGCGAGTCCACGATCGAGCGCAGCGCCTTCCCCGAGTCAGGAAGGATGAGATCGGGCGCCAGCTCGAGAAGAGGAATCGCCACGAAGGGTCGCTCGCGAATGTCTGGATGCGTAACCCGGTCGCCGTAGAGCAGGAGATCGAGATCGACTGTTCTCGGCGCGTAGCGATCGGCGGTGCGTTCTCGGCCTACGGTCCGCTCGATGTTCTGCAGCACCTTTTTCAAGTCGAGTGGACCCAAAGCGTCACCCACCTCGACCACGCCGTTCACGAACGGCGGATCTTGCGGCCGGTTGAGAGCTGGCGTCCGGTAGAATGTCGAGATCGCGCGGATTCCTAACTCGTCGTTGAGCAATCGGAGCGCACGCGTCACGTTTTTCTCCGGATCAACATTCGAACCCACCGAAACAAACACCCGGGGCATCTTTTCACCTCCGGCTCCGGTCGATCTCGACCGCCACGCTGCGCGCGAACCTGAGTGCGCCCGGCTTCTCCACCGTGACTTGCACTCGCTGGACGGCGAGATGCGCAAGGCAGGTTTCCGCAACGCGTTCAGCAAGAGCCTCTGCCAAGTGGTATTGCGAGTCGTCCACCACGGCGAGGATGTCCTTCTTCACCGCGCGATAGTCGACCGTATCTTCGGAACGATCAGTGCGGCCTGCTTTCGCCAGATCGGCAAAGAGTGCCACGCTGATCAGCACGTCCTGTTTTTCCCGGCGCTCCTCGGCAGTGAGTCCGAGGATGCAGCGCACCAGCAGGTCCTTGATCAAGATCCGGTCCATTATCGCGGTCCGCCTATCAGGTGACGCCCTCCGTCGACGTAGATAACTTGACCGGTAACGAACTCGCTCTCCAAAAGGAAGAGCACGGCGCGTGTGATGTCCGCCAGACCCCGATGCCGCTTCAAGGGCAGCGACTGCGCCAAGCCATCCAGATAGCGCTCGTCCTTTCCTTCGGGTGGAAGGATTAAACCCGGCGCCACCGCATTGACGGTGATCGCTGGCGCATACTGCAGTGCGGTCATCGAGGTCAGGATGGCGAGGAGGTGCTTGCTCAAAATGTAGCTCGCATGCGTCAGGTCGGATCCCGCAACCTGCGCGTCGATGAAATTGACCACCTTGCCGCTGGACGTTTGGCGTGCGAATGCCCGGGTCAGGGCAAAGGGAGCCCACGCATTCACCGTCACATCATGGAGCAGCGACGCGTGAGTCATTTCACTGAGGGGCTGCGGGTGGAACTCAGACGCACTGTTGATGAGGATCTGGATCGGGCCCGCTTCTGCCCTGGCCCGTTCGATCAGAGAATCCGCTTCCTCGGGCAAATCAAAATCAGCCTTCACACAGAAGGCCTTGAGCCCGCGGGCGACCAGCGAGTCGCGCAAGCTTTGGGCTGGTGCCACCGAGTGGCGGTAATGGATGATCACGTTTACCCGCTGTTCGCCCAACGCGAGCGCGATCGCCTCCCCGATCCGCCTGCCAGCCCCAGTCACCAGCGCGGTTTGACCTTCGAGTGTCATCCGTCTCCTTTCAGCTCAAGACTGCGCTGCCGCGGACAGCACCGCCCTGGTGTGCCGCGCGATCATCAGCTCCTCATCGGTGACGATGACCCGGACCGTACAGGAGCTCGCGGCGGTGCTGATGGTCTCGCGGTGCGCGGCGTTGCTCGAGGCGTCGAGCGCGATGCCGAGATGCCCGAGACCTTCGCAGATTTCCCAGCGGATCGCCGCTGCCCGCTCGCCGATACCGCCGGTAAAGACCAGCGTCCCGAGCCCGCCGAGCACCGTGGCGAGGGCGCCGATGCTCTTGCGAATCGAGTTGCAGAACATGGCAATCGCCTCGGCCGCTCTCGAGTCCCGGTCCCGCTGCTCGAGCAGGGTTTTCATATCCGAGCTGATCTGTGACGCGCCGAGCAGCCCGGCTTCACGTTGAACCGCTCGGTCCAACCGCTCCAGGTCGTATCCTTTCTCCTTCATCAAGTACAGCAAGACACCGGGATCCAGATCGCCGCTTCGCGTTCCCATCATCACCCCGCCGATCGGAGTGAGGCCCATGGTGGTGTCCAGCGGCCGCCCATCCTTCACCGCTACCAGGCTGGCTCCGTTTCCGAGGTGAGCGATCACGGTGCGGCCTAGCGCGCGGGTTCCGAGCGTGCCGAGCACGTATTCGTACGATAGGCCGTGGAAACCATAGCGACGGATCCCCTCGTCCCAAAGTGCCCGTGAAAGGGGAAGGCGCTGGGCAATCTCCGGCGATGCCCGATGGAACGCGGTATCGAAGCAGACGACCTGTGGCACGGCAGGGAAGTTATCGGTGACTGCTTGGATCACTGCCAATTCGTTCGGCAGATGGAGAGGCGCGAGCGGGATCAACCGGCGCAGATCTGCAAGGACGCTGGGATCGACTCGCTGCGGCTTCACCCAACGCATTCCCCCGTGAACAATGCGATGCCCGACCCCAACTGGTCTCGGAATGCGCTCCGATTCGAGTGCCGCGAAAGCCTGCTCGGTCGCATCGCGATGTGATGCGAAGCGACCCGCTTCGTCCAGTCTGCGGCCTGCTTGGCTTTGAAGCCAACGGCGGCCCTCCGTTGCGCCAATCCCCTCAACAGCGCCTCGCGCCAAAGGCGCGTCACCGTCTCCCATTCGGTACAATGCAAACTTGAGCGATGATGAGCCGACGTTGAAGCACAAAATCTCGAGGTCGTCAGCCATCGTTCGGTGTGTCAGGCGTCGGTCCACTTCCAGGCGGCCACTTCGGGCATGTCTTCAAAGTGTTCCCGAACGTACGTCTCGTGACGGGCCAGCGCGGCTTTGCACTGATCGATGAGAGCGTCTGTTGGCCAGCTTCGGGCGCCTTCGAGGGGCTCGGCCCGAGCCGCTGCAGCCCGACGAAGTGCCTCGATACATAAGTGATATCGGCTCATGCCGTTTCTGACCACCATGTCGAAGGGCGTGGTGGTGGTTCCTTCCTCGTTAAATCCGCGCACGTGAAAACGCTCGGCGTGCGGCCGGCCGTGAATGCTCTCGTGAATCGCGCGTTGATAACCGTGAAAGGCAAACACCACGTCCCGATCACGCGTGAACAATTGCACGAAGGTGCCTTCGTCCATCCCGTGCGGGTGGACGTCTGGCCTGAACAAGGTCATCAGATCGACGACATTCACCACCCGCACCCGCATCTGCGGCGCGTGGCGCCGGAGCCACCATGCCGCGGCGACGACCTCCATGGTCGGAATGTCCCCCGCGGCAGCGAGGACGATGTCCGGATCGCTGTCCTCGTGGTTGCTTGCCCAGCGCCAGAGCGAAGCGCCCTTCGCACAGTGTTCTCGCGCCGCGGGCATGTCCAACCACTGTAGTTGCGGCTGCTTGTCGATCACGATTAGGTTGACGTAATTGCAGCTGCGCAAGCAATGGTCGGCGACCGACAGCAGGCAGTTCGCGTCTGGTGGAAGATAAATTCTGGAGACGGTGCCCTTTTTCGAGAGCACGACGTCGATCAGTCCCGGTCCCTGGTGGCTGAAACCGTTATGGTCGTTTCGCCACGCGGTTGAGGTGAGCAGGATGTTGAGCGAAGGGATCGGCTTGCGCCACGCCAGCTTGATGCCTTCCTCGAGCCACTTCGCGTGCTGCACGGTCATCGAGGCGGAAACCATGGCGAACGCCTCATAGCTGGCGAACAGTCCGTGACGGCCGGTGAGAGTGTACCCCTCGAGCCAGCCCTGACAATTGTGCTCGCTCAAGACTTCCATCACCCGGCCATTGGGCGAAAGGTGATCGTCCACAGGAAGCACCGGATCCATCGAGCAGCGACTCTCGATCTCGAAGACGTCGCCGAGCCGGTTGGAGTTGGTCTCGTCAGGACAAAAGAAACGGAAATTCTTGTTCGTGGCGTTGCGCTTGAAAATATCCCGGAGCATTTTGCCGAGCTGGCGCGTGGACTCACGATGCTCACTGCCCGGTTGCGCGACCGGCACGGCGTAGTCCACGAACGGAGGCAGATCCAGTGACAAGCGCATGCGGCCGCCATTGGCGTGCGGATTAGCCCCCATCCGGCGATCTCCTTTCGGCGCCAACGCCGCGAGCGACTGGACCAGCCGGCCATGTTCGTCAAACAGCTCCTCGGGGCGGTAGCTCTTCATCCACTGCTCCAGTAGCCGGAGGTGCTCCGGGTTCGACCTCACATTCGACAGCGGTACCTGGTGCGCGCGGAACGTCCCCTCCACGGGCAGGCCATCGACGGACTTCGGCCCGGTCCATCCCTTTGGCGTCTTCAGCACGATCGCTGGCCAGCGCGCTCTTCGAGCAGTCCCTTTGGCGCGAGCGTCGTCTTGGATGGCGCGGATCTTTGACCAACACGTCTCGAGCGTGGCAGCGAACCGAGGATGCATCACGGAGGGATCCTGGCCTGCGACGAAGTGGGGCTCATAGCCCTCGCCCAACAGCAAGCTCGTAACCTCCTCGTCGGTGCTGCGGCCGAGCACCGTGGGGCTCGAAATCTTGTAGCCATTCAGATGCAGGATTGGCAGCACCGCGCCGTCCCGGACCGGATTGAGATAGTGGACGCCTTTCCACGAGCCCTCCAGCGGACCGGTCTCCGCCTCGCCATCGCCCACGACCGCGACTACGACCAAACCTGGATTGTCGAACGCCGCGCCAAACGCGTGCACGAGTACGTATCCGAGCTCGCCGCCTTCGTGAATAGATCCCGGCGTCGGAACGCTCACATGGCTGGGCACGCCTCCGGGCGTCGAGAACTGCCGAAACAGCCGCTTCATCCCCGGCGCGTCCAGTGAAACATCGGGATAAATTTCGGAGTAGGTCCCCTCGAGGTAGACATTGGCCAAGATCGCGGGCCCACCATGCCCGGGGCCGGCCAGATAGATGACGTTCGCATCGGTCTGGCGAATCAAGTGGTTCAGATGCGCGTAGATGAAGCTCAAGCCGGGGGATGTTCCCCAGTGACCCAGAAGGCGCGGCTTGATGTGCTCGGGCCGCAGCGGTTCGCGCAGGAGTGGATTGTCCTGAAGGTAGATTTGACCGACCGTCAAGTAGTTCGCTGCCCGCCAGTACGCATCCAGCTTGGTGATTTGTTCCTCCGACATCGCGCTCGGCATTATTCACCTCTCGTAGCTTCGGTCTTCGCCTCGTCCCGCCTCGAGGAGCGAATCCAGGTCGAGCTTTAGCAGGTCGCCGATTCGATCGATGCTGAGATCGGAGCGCGGGTACGCGGCCAGCTCCTTGGCCGGATAGCGCTCCTGACGCTCGGGGCCGAGGGGGCGCTCAAGGTGTCGCTTCAGCTCGAGGGCAAGGCGCTCGTTGTCGAGCAAAGTGTCGTCGAGGTCGACCAAGGATACGACAACAATCGGAGGCGTCACGGCGATCTCTCGAATGGCAGTTCAGCAGAGAAGCTTTTCCTTAGTTCCGTCAGGTACTGGCGCACAAAGGCTTAAGCCAAATGTAGACAGCGCGCTGTTCAGTCCGGAGCAATTGCGATCGCTACGCCTCGATCGTCTACGCATGCCAAATCGACGACCCCCTCCACCGTGACACTTCGACTCGCGGCGCGTGGCGCTGTTCCGCGCTGAGTTGATCGAGGTGCTTCAAGAGGTTGAACGGGCAAAGTGACCTGAGCGCTCGACGATCGATCGCACAGCGTGTTAGAAGTCGCCGTGCCATGGCAGCAGAAGGGGTTGCGCCGCCTGTCTAGGTAACTTGCGGTTGACTCAGAATGAAAGCTGTAGTGCAACCCCGCCGCCAGACTTCGAAGCCAAAGGCGCGACGGAGATCTGCACTTTGGCTCGGCTCTTTGCTCCCTCCGCTTCCGATCTACCGCCTGAGGGGTTCGTTTGTTTCTGGTTGTATTCGTCGGCCAGCTGTCGCGCCTCCCTCGCATCCACGGGATCGGGGTTGATGACAAAGCCAGCCACAAGCATACCCGTCCCACCGGCGGCGAGGCCCACACCGATCAAACCAGCCGCTAGCTGAGCGTTCTTGCCGAATCCACTCCCGATGCACTGAAAATCTCGCGACGGATTCGGGCAATCATTGTTGTAGGCAAACGCTGCCACACTGAGAACCAATCCAACGGCGGTGGTAAGCGTGCCAAGTATCTTAAGGCCATTTTTTAGTTGGACCCTACGTTGATAAGTCTCGAATAGATCGCGGCGGCCGATCTTCTCGTAGAAGGCGGAGCCCTCGAGTGGCACCGCATATATCTGCTCAGCGCGAGTGCTTGCGCTGCCCACCTCGGGAGACGCGGCGAGGTCTGCACTCTCAGCTGGAGCGCCGAGCCAAAGCGACAACGTTAGAAGCGCTACCATGAAACGCAAGCCTGCACAGGGCGTGCAATTTTTTGCAAGACGCGAATAACTCAGAGCCAACTGGCACCCTCGACGATCGATCGCACAGCGTGTTAGACCTCGCCGCGCCATGGCACCAGAAGGGGTCGCGCCGCTAGACGAGCTGCGCTTGCTTATGGTGGTCGACAACGAGACCGACACGCTCTCCAGCGTTGACCAGGGGGTGCCGCAAATTCCCGAGGTGGCGCACCTCGTCCCGCGCCTGCCGACGGTACGCGAGCATGCCGGACATTCGGGCAAGGTCGTGTTCGACCGCCTCTGCTGTGCTTGCCACGGCTTCTCGGTTCTGGTGACGGGGCGGCGCGGCGATCGCGAGCACACTTTGCTCTGACGTGGGTCCCTATGCCGACGTCTGGAAGGCCAATGCGACCCGTCTCGGTGTAGACCTGGCGACGATCGAGGTCATTTTTCTCTCGCACTGGCACTTCGACCACAGCGGCGGGTTCCCCGAGGTGGTAGCGGCGATCGCGGATGCTCGCCGGAAGTTGGGACTCGCGCCTCCGATTGTCGACCTCCACCCGGACAGGCCCGATCAGCGCGGAATTCTCCTGCCAACCGGTACGATGATCCTGCTCCCGGAGGAGCCGAGCTTTGACGCGATCGAAGCCGCAGGCGGTCGGATCGCCAAGAACGGGGAGGCCCATGCGCTTCTCGACGGATTCTTCTTCGGCAGCGGCCAAATCGACCGCGTGACACCGTACGAGACCGGCCTCGCGGGCCACTACAGCTTTCGGGGCGAGCGGGGCGAGGACGACCCGCTGATCTTGGACGAGCGCTTCGTCGCTGCCGAGGTTCGCGGCCGAGGCGTAACCGTGCTCTCGGCCTGCTCACATGCCGGTGTGGTGAATGCCTGCCTCGGCGCGCAGGCGCGGTTTCCACGTGCCCCGGTCGATCTCGTCCTCGGCGGATATCACCTGAGCGGCAAGGCGATGGAGGCTCGGATCGAACCGACGCTCGCCGCCCTAATCGAGCGGGTCCGGCCTCGCGTGTTGGCGCCTGGCCACTGCACCGGCTGGCGCGCAAAAGCCGCCTTCGCGCGCGCCTTCGCACCGGGACGCTATGGTCCGAGCGTGGTGGGCTCGATGTACGTCCTTCAGGCGCCGAGCGCGTAAGCGGCGTGGCACAATTCGTCGCCTGCGCGCAGACCATGCCCTAGCGGGTTCGGTTTCGGCTCCGTCCCGCTTCGAGGAGCAACGCCAGGTCGAGCTCTAGCAGGTCGCCGATTCGATCGATGCTGAGATCGGCATCCGGATACGCGGCCAGCTCCTTTGGATCCCTTGCGTAATGACCCTGACGCGCGAACACCGTGGTCACGCGAGCTCCCCAAATTGCTTTCACCGCCGTGAGGATCCGCAGCTTGTCGTCAACCACCAGATAGTGGTTGGCGGGATAGCGCTGCTCCACGTCGTCCAGCTCGCGCTCCTTGTGGATGTAAATGAGGATCTTCCCATCCACCGCCTCCTGCAGGCCCGAGCGCTCGATCTTGCGCGGCTGAAACACCGCATCCCCGTCGGAGAAGATCACCGTTGGACCCCAGCCGGAAAAGCGTTCCAGCACGTCCAGCGAGCTCGGAAAGAGGCGATTGGCGAAGGGATAGTTGATCAGAAACGACGAGACCGTCAGCACGTGTGAATCGCGCGGGGACTCGACGCGATAGCGCTGGAGCGCACCCAAGTAGTCTGCGTACCCAAGCTCAGACCGAAGCTGCTCGAAAAGCACCCAGTAGCGTTCTTGCCGTTCCGGGCCGAGCTCGCGCTCCATGTATCGCCGCAGATCGAGCGCGACTCGGTCGTTGTCGAGCAAAGTGTTGTCGACGTCGACCAGGAATGCAACGACGCTCGGAAGTGTCACGGCGATCTCCTCGAATGGCGATTCAGAGCACCTTAGCTTAAGCCGAATGTAGACAGCGCGCTGTTCAGTCTCGGATCAATTTGGATTTGCTTGTGGCGAAGCTCGCACGAGTGCAGTCAACTTGAGGAAAGACTCAAACGGAGGAACTCATGCCAATGATGCGTGTTGTGCAGGTCCCACGTGCCAACGGGCCTTTCGAGCTCGTTGAGCGCGAAATCCCCCAGCCTGGCGCGGGCTCGGTGCGAATCAAGGTCCAAGCCTGCGGCATCTGCCACAGCGATTCGCTTACAAAAGAGGGCTCTTACCCCGGCATCCAGTATCCACGCGTTCCAGGACACGAAATCGCTGGAATCATCGACGCGGTCGGAGAAGGAGTCGCCCCGTGGAAAACCGGCCAGCGGGTCGGAGTGGGCTGGCACGGTGGCCACTGCGG
Source organism: Myxococcaceae bacterium (assembly GCA_036781205.1). Lineage (GTDB taxonomy): Bacteria > Myxococcota > Myxococcia > Myxococcales > Myxococcaceae > DAIQBK01. The sequence goes on along the minus strand of DAIQBK010000007.1, from coordinate 120,876 downwards.
GTATTGCGATTCTTGCCGCCGTGGCGACTTCGTCACCTGCCAGATCGCGCCGAAGGTGCCAGGCATTTCTTACGACGGAGGCTACGCGGAGTACGTGATTGTTCCTGCCGCAGCAGTCGCCCGGATTCCCGAAGAGCTGTCGGGGGAAGAGGCGGGACCGCTGATGTGCGCTGGGATCACCACGTACAACGCCCTTCGGAACAGCGGTGCCCGGCCCGGCGATGTGGTCGCTGTGCTGGGCGTGGGTGGACTTGGACATCTGGCTATTCAGTTCGCCGCCAAGATGGGTTTCAATACCGTTGCGATCGCCCGAGGCAGGGCCAAAGAGGAGTTGGCGAAAAAACTCGGTGCAAGGCGCTACATCGACTCGCAGGAGCAGAATCCTGCCGCGGAGTTGACCAAGCTGGGCGGCGCCCGAGTGATACTGGCAACCGTAACCAACGGCAAAGCAATGAATGCGGTCCTAGGTGGATTGAGGATCAATGGAAAGATGATCGTCGTGGGGGCTGCGAATGAGCCGCTCGAAGTGCCTTCGCTTCTTTTGATAGGAGGACGCCGATCGATCGTCGGCTGGCCCTCAGGGACATCGATCGACTCGGAGGATACGCTGTCCTTCAGCGCACTCACCGGTGTGCGGCCGATGAATCAAGTCTTCCCGTTGGAGCGCGCGTCGGAGGCTTACGAGCTGATGATGAGTGGCAAGGCGCGATTCAGGGCCGTTCTCACGCCCAACCCTTAGAGTTTCCACCAGAAGAAGCTCTCACTACGGTGTCGCCTGGGTTCCGACGAATCGGGGCTGGTCGCCCGCGATGGCGCGATCGACAGACAGTGCGCCACCGCCCTTGATGAGGAGAGCGATGGAAAGGCCGAGAGCGAGGAGGTGGTATTCGATTCCCTCGCCCTTTTGCGTGCCCACCCAGTTCATGAAGAAGCCGACGTTGGCGTGCACCATCACCACGGCGGCGAGCATGACGCAGCCGATGCCGAAGGCAGCGAGGCGAGTGAGAAAGCCGAAGATCAGCATCACCGATCCGGGGAACTCGGCGAGCATCACCAGAACCGTGATGAACGGCGGCAAGCCCATTTTCGAAAAGCCTTGGATCGTCGCGGCAGCGCCATATCCGCCCCACCATCCGAGAACCTTCTGCGTGCCGTGTGCGAACATCACCAGCCCCAGCGCGAGGCGCATAATCAGCGCCGCCGGGTCGTTATCAGTTCGAAGGAACCGTTTGATCATGATTCGCCTCCGCGACTCTTACTTCGCAAAAGGAAAGGCCTTTGCAAGCCTAGGTTTGACGAATGGGATGCGAAAAGCGGTGAGTGTGAAGAATCCGGTCATGTGACAACTTTTCTAAAAATCGCTGTAAATACGGAATATTGGCTGGCTAAATTTCCGACCGCCTGCGTCAAGGTCTGCTAACCGCAGCGGCTTCGACGCTTACTTCTTCTTGGGTTTCCAGAGGCCCAGGTGTGCGCCGGTCGGGTCCGCGATGATGCTGAACCATCCGGCTTCCGGCACTTCGGTTACGTCTTTCATGATCGTCGCGCCCAGCGACTTCGCTTTCTTGGTGGCAGCGGCGACGTCGTCCACCACGACATAAGCGAGCCACGTGGATGGTGCGCCGGGAACCGGATTTTTCATCATCCCGCCGCCGGTTCCTTCCCCCGGGTTCACCATCGTATAAGTGCCCATATCCCCCATCGGCATATCCTCGAGTTTCCAGCTGAACAGCTTGCCGTAGAAGTCCTTCGCTTTCTTGAGGTCGGTCGTATTGAGCTCTACGTGAACGAATGGGTTTGGCATGATGCTCTCCGTTGGCTTGGTGTTACGACCGCCCGTCTATAACGGCGCTCGAAACTAGTCGACACCCCATTTGCGGGATCGCTGCGGCGCTTGGTCGGCCTAGCGTCCCACTGCCAAACGGCGAGGGGCGCTCAGTTAAGTCCGATGCATCGCTGAGTGACGCTGAAGGACGTGAGCACCGGCGTGGTTTGACGATCCGTCGATTGCAGGACGAACAGTACCCGCAAGAAGGGACCGCGAGGAACACCGGCGGCCTGCAGATCGGCAGGAGAGTTGTTGAACGGACCGTATTCCGGGATGCTGGTGCTGTTGAGGTCCGAGCTCGTGTTGGCGACCTTGACGAAGAGCTGAATTGAAGTCGTGGGCGGCGTCGTGCCGGTCCAGCTGACCGGGCCCCACTCGGTAGGAGTGTCGCAGCCCGCGTAGTCCCTCTGGAATGTTCCGCGCGGAGCGGTGAAGTGCAGAAGCTGGTACCCAGTGAAGTCCGAATAGGTGTACAGGTTTCCCGGCTGATTGGCGGTGTAAAGGATCGTCCCACCATCTCGGCTGACCCGGATCGCGTTGCCCGTCGCCCCACCAAAATTGTTGACCCAGATATTGTTGTTTGAATCCAGCCCGACCCCGATGCTGGTAAAGGTGTCGGCCCGGGTCGCGTCGATGAAGTCTGCGCTGCCGCCATCGGGAAATTGGAAGCGGAAGACTCCGGCATCCTCTGAGTTAAAGCCAAGCAGTTGCGCAAGCTGCGTGGTGCCGCCGAACGTGGTTCGATGAGCGCTCATCCAGATGTATCCCTGGTCGTCCGCGGCGATGCCGCGCGTGTCGCCGAGACTCGAGCCGGTCTGGCTTCGAGCGTTGGGAAAATCAAACCGCGTCCAGGTACCGCCCCCCGCATCCAGTCCAGGTCCGTGATCATACCGAAAGGCACTGGGTCCCGCGTTCCACGAGGCGACCCAGACCCGATCCTTGCCATCGACCGCCATCCCGTACGCTCCGGAAACGCCCGGGCCGTTGTACGGAAGATCGCTGGCGATCAGCCTTCCGGTTCTTGTATCGACGAGCGCGAGGTTTGCGATCAGTGACTCGACCAGCCAGAGCCGTTGTTGGCCATCCACCGCAGCGCCATACGGCCCCCAGGTGGGCAGGACAATGTCGGTCCCCGCATCCGGTCCGACTTCGATGATTTGGCCGTTTCGCGAGTCGAGTTTTTGCACCAAACGGTCCGAGTGGATGCCCACCCAAATGTCGCCGCCGGTACTCCCGTTCTGCAGGCTTCCCAACGAGACGGCCAAAGCTCGTGCCTTCACGGAGTTGGGGCCACCTCCGAAGCTGCCCACCGGCGTGGAGAACAGCACGCAGCTGTCGTACTGCGTCGGATCGGCAAAATTTCTCGGGACGATGAACTCACCCGCGTCCGGATCGGTGTCGATCATCCCGTTGCCGTTTCGATCGAAACTGGTGTTGAGTCCTCCGTCCGGGAGACGCCGGCACGAGGACGGATCGTTGGCAATCTTGGTGACCGAGCCTTGGTAGCCGGGAGCGCGGTTGGCCACCCAGACGTCGCCATTCAAGTCGATCGCGGTTCGACTGGGGCTGTTCGCTTGGTCCGCGGTCAATCGCGCTACGCCCCCGTCGGTGCGGCCTAGGCCATCCTCTGGAATGACGCTGTAGTAGCGCGCTACCTCGTTGCCGGTCTCGGTATCAAACTTGGAGACGGTCCCTGCACTGGAATTCGCTATCCAGGCGAAGTGAAGCTGGGCGCTGTTGTTGCTGAGCATGATGCCGCCATCGGGAGCAAGCGTCACCCCGTTTCCCACTCCGGCGGCTCCGCCATCCAAGGAGAAGTCTCCGGGAAGGGTGTTGCTCTGACCCATATGGGTGTTGGTTGCGCAGCCGTTGCACGCACCCAGGCAAACCAAACCGATACAGAAAAGTGACAGGACGAGAGATCGCCAAGACATTGCGAACCAAGATTATCGACCGTCTTTGCACGCTTACTTAAGGCTACGTTGTCCCACCGCTCGGTTGCGCGCAGTTGCCCACACTCGCGCGGGTCTGTGCATACCCAGCAGGCACGCCCCGTGGAAAAATGAGAGACGGTGGGCACTCGGTTGGCTTTGTTGGCGGTCCTGATCTCGTCCGGTCTCGCCGGCGCCCAAACCAATTCTTCTGGCCGCAATTTCGACTTGGTTCCTACCAAGCCCACTGCGGCCCAGGAAAGCAGCATCACGCTCGAGTCGGCCAGCTCGGCGGCGACTCGCAGCCTCGCGCTCTCGCTGGTCTTCGATTGGAACGTGGGGATCCTCGCATTGGCGCTGGGCGATCAGAAGGTGGGCGATGTCGTGCCGTATCGAATCGATGCCCACTTGATCGGCGCTTATCAGTTGCATCCGAGAGTGGAGCTGGGCGCTGATCTTCCGGTCGCGCTCGCGCAAGGCGATAACTTCAGCGTTCTCAATCAGTATGGAGTTTCGCAGCCCGGCGTGGCTGGCGGAATTGGCGATATTCGCCTTCTCCCGCGAGTTATCGTCTTCCCGGCGATCGATTCAATCGTGGGCGTCGCGGTGGTTCCGGAGGTCAGACTTCCCACCGGAAATGGGCGGAACCTTCTCGGCGGTGGGCTGATCTTCGCGCCGAGGATCGTGCTCGAACGGCCGATCGGCCCGTTTCGGATTCTCGGAAATTTCGGCGCGCGGCTGCGAAAGGAAACCCGGCTTCAAAATCTGATCATCGGCAGCGAGTATACGGTCGGATTGGGAGCGATGTACCGCCTACCGGACTTCGGAAGGTTCTCCCAGCTCCACGCGATGGTGGAAATGAATCTGGCCAGCCCTACCTCGCAGCCGTTTACCTTTGCCGAATTTGTCGACACCCGGAAAAGCGCATGGGAAGTGCTGGTCGGTTTGCGCGGCAAGTTTGCCGACAACTGGGGAGCAGAGCTGGCGGTTGGACGCGGTCTGGCGGTGCACCCCGGTTATGGCCGCGAGGCATTCCGAGCGCTGGCTTCGATTCGGTATGATTTCGACTTTGCGCGGCAGCGTCCGAGCTTGCTCGTCGATTCCGACGGCGATGGAATCCCTGACTCCGAAGACGCATGTCCCAACCAGCCAGGGCCGGCGGAGTACGATGGTTGCCCGGACACCGACGGCGACCAAGTTCCGGACAACCTCGACAAGTGCCCAACAGTGCCTGGCCCGGCTGAGAACGCCGGCTGTCCTTACGAGGGTCCGCCCTACGTTGTGGTCGAACCCGATTGGATCCACGTGCGTGGAAGCGTGCTGTTCAGCTCAGGCGCCGCGGTGATTCACAAGCAGTCGCTTCCCTTGCTGGATGAGCTAGCAGCCGTGCTCAAGGGCAGACCGGACCTTAGTTCGGTGACGGTGGAGGGCCACACCGACAATCGAGGCGGTCATGCATACAACCAGGAGCTGTCCGAGCGCCGCGCCAAGGCGGTGGTCGACTACCTCGTGCACAAGGGCATCCAGCCGGCGCGTCTCGCGAGCCGCGGGTATGGCTATGACAAGCCAATTGCTTCGAATGCGGACGCGCTTGGCCGCGCAAGAAATCGTCGGGTTGAGTTCCGAATCGAGAGGAGGCCTCCTCCGGGTGAGGCTCCACGGGCCGCGCAAGCTTCCTCGCCCCCAATCGTCGACCAGTGATCGGGAAGCGCTCCGACTCCCAAGGTCAATGGCTGAAGCTCGCCCACTCACTATTCACCCCATTTGCGGTGGCCCTGGTAAGCGGCATGAGGCCAGTTCCGTCGGCGTTCACCCGCCAGATATTGTAGGTGAGATTGGGGTTCCGCGCGTCGGTCCCGTCGAGCTGGCGCGTGGAACGGAAGACAACCTTCGAACCGTCGGGAGACCATCGTGGCTCAAAGCTAACTACTCCGAGGGCTGTGGCAGTCGTCAGCGATGCGAGGCCCGTTCCGTCGGCGTTCATGAGCCAGATGTTGGAGGTTAAGTTAGCGTTCGGCGCATCCGTTCCGTCGAGCCTGCGGGAGGAATCGAAGACAACCTTGGAGCCATCGGGCGACCATTGCGGTCCAGCGCTATCCGCCTGGGCTGCAGTGAGATTGGTGAGTGGCGTGAGCCCGGTTCCGTCGGCGCCCACGCGCCAAATGTTGTAGGTGAAATTGGTGTTCGGCGCATCCGTTCCGTCGAGCCTGCGGGAGGAATCGAAGACAACCTTGGAGCCATCGGGCGACCACTGCGGCGCAGCGCTATCTGCCCGGGCTGCAGTGAGATTGGTGAGCGGCGTGAGGCCGGTTCCGTCTGCGCTCACCCGCCAAATGTTGTAGGTGAAGTTGGCGTTCGGCGCGTCGCTCGCGTCAAGCCTGCGGGAGGACATGAATACAACTTTGGTGCCGTCGGGCGACCATTGCGGCCCAGTGCTATCCGCACGGGCTGCAGTGAGATTGGTGAGCGGCATGAGCCCGGTTCCATCGGCGTTTACCCGCCAGATGTTGTAGGTGGAGTTGGTGTTCGGCGCATCCGTCCCGTCGAGATTGCGTCTGGAAACGAAAACAGCTTTAGTGCCATCCGGTGACCACTGCGCCTGAGCGCTGTCCGCTCGGGCCGCAGTCGCCCGAGTGAGGGGCGCAAGGCCGGTGCCGTCAGCGTTCATCCGCCAGATATTGAAGGCGGGGTTCGACGCGTCGGTTCCGTCGAGCTTGCGGGACGAATTGAAAACGAGCTTGGAGCCATCGGGCGACCATTGCGGCAGGACGCTACTCGCATCGGCTGAAGTGGCATTGGTGAGCGGCGTGAGGCCCGTGCCATCAGCGTTCACGCGCCAGATATTGTACGTGCCGTAGACGCTGTACGGGTCATTGGTGTTCAGCGCATCGGTCCCATCAACCTTCTGGGGGGAATCGAAAACAACTCTCAACGGGCCCGTTCTGCCGCTAGGGCTTCCGCTGCAGGCAATCACCACGCAGGCGAGAAACCATATTGTTTGAAGTTTAGGCTCCATGAGCACTCGCCGAGGTCGCGCTTGGCTCGCCACCCCCTCGAGGAGCCATTTACCCAAATACCGTGCCGAGCGTCAGCTCAGCACGGCGCTCAGACGCCTGCGCTTTGCGCGATCGATTTCCGCCAAAACCTAGAAGGGCGTTGACAACCTGGCTTACCCATTGTGGATTTGGTTGACAAGGCTGGGCGAACCTTTACGTTAGCGACCGGCCTGGTCGAGTGCTAACGACCGAAATTCAACCAATCTTTAGTAGTTACAGGAGGTTACGATGGCAGCGAAGGAAATTTACTTCCATACCACTGCGCGGGACGCGATCTTGCGCGGGGTCCGGATCCTCTCCGATGCGGTGGCCGTAACGCTTGGGCCGCGGGGCCGGAATGTCGTGATTGAGAAGTCGTTCGGGTCGCCGACCGTCACTAAGGACGGCGTCACGGTGGCCAAGGAAATCGATCTCGAAAACAAGTTCGAGAACATGGGCGCTCAGATGGTGAAGGAGGTGGCCTCCCAGACCTCGGAGAAGGCAGGGGACGGCACCACCACCGCGACCGTGCTCGCAAGATCGATCTACGAAGAAGGCCTCAAGCTGCTCGCGGCCGGCCACAATCCAATGGAGCTCAAGCGCGGCATCGATCGTGCGGTGGAGGTGGTGGTCGCCGAGCTAAAGAAGGCCTCGAAGCAGACCAAGGACCGAAAGGAGATCGCCCAGGTCGGCACCATCTCCGCCAACGGCGATGAGACGATCGGTAACATCATTGCCGAGGCGATGGAGAAGGTCGGCAAGGAAGGCGTGATTACGGTTGAGGAGGCCAAGGGCCTGGAGACCACGCTCGAGGTCGTCGAAGGCATGCAATTCGACCGGGGCTACGTCTCACCGTACTTCGTCAGCAATCGCGAGCGGATGGAATGTGCGCTCGACGATCCGTACATCCTGATCACGGAGAAGAAGATTTCCGCGATGGCCGATCTGGTTCCAATTCTCGAGCAGGTCGCCCGCTCCGGAAAGCCGCTGCTGATCATCGCCGAGGAGGTCGAGGGAGAGGCCCTGGCCACCCTGGTGGTGAATAAGATCCGCGGCGTGCTGAACGTGTGCGCGGTCAAGGCCCCGGGCTTCGGCGATCGCCGCAAGGAGATGCTCAAGGACATCGCTACGCTGACCGGTGGTCAGGTGGTGTCCGAGGAGTTGGGCATCAAGTTCGAGAATCTCACCCTCAATGACCTCGGACGGGCCAAGCGAGTGGTGGTGGACAAGGACAACACCACGATCATCGATGGCGCCGGCAAGAAGGCCGACATTCAGGGACGGATCAAGTTGATCCGAAACCAGATCAGCGAAACCACGAGCGACTACGACCGCGAGAAGCTTCAGGAGCGGCTCGCCAAGTTGGTCGGCGGCGTCGCGGTGGTCAACGTGGGCGCGGCGACCGAAACCGAGATGAAGGAGAAAAAGGCTCGGGTCGAGGACGCGCTCCACGCCACGCGAGCAGCGGTCGAGGAAGGGATCGTTCCCGGCGGCGGAGTGGCCTACCTTCGCTGTCTGCCGGCGTTGGAGAAGCTGAAGGTCGACGGCGAGCAGGAATTCGGCGTCCAGATCGTCCGCCGCGCGCTCGAAGAGCCGATCCGAAGGATCGCAATCAACGCAGGCGCAGAGGGCCCGGTGGTGATCAACCGGGTGAAGGAAGGGAAGGGCGCGTTTGGCTATAACGCCCAGACCGAAACCTTCGAGGATCTCGAGAAGGCTGGTGTGATTGATCCCACCAAGGTCGAGCGGACGGCGCTGCAGAACGCGGCGTCGGTCGCCTCGCTGCTGCTGACCACCGAGGCCATGGTCGCCGAGCGGCCGAAGAAGAAGAGCAAGGCTCCAGCGGGCGGCGCGCCGGATTACGGCGGCGAGGACATGGAGTACTAGACCCTTCATCGCAACACCCTGACCAGACCCGAAAAGCGGCTCCGAGGGTTGGGAGCCGCTTTCCGTGGGACCAGGACTGCAGCTGGGGGCTCAGCTACAGCCGCTGGTCGCTCCGCAGTTGGTGCAGCGGTAGCAAGCGCCGTTTCGGACCATGATCGCGCCGCAGGTGTGGCAGGGCGGCGCGTCGGCTTGGTTGAGGAAGGTTTGGGCGCTGCTCGGCGCGAGCGCGGGTATCTCCTGGCCACTGCGACTGGCGGCGGCCCCTTCCTGATGTGAGTCGGCGGCCGGCGCTTCCTCTCGTGGCAGAAACTTCAGCGCCAACCACCGGAAAATATAGTCCGCGATCGATTTGGCGATCGGGATCTGCTGATTGCCGGTGAATCCTGATGGCTCGAAGCGGGTGTGGCTGAATTTGTCGCAAAGGACCTTGAGCGGCACCCCGTACTGCAACGCCAACGAGACCGCGGTGGCGAAGCTGTCCATCAAGCCGCTGACCACCGATCCTTCTTTGGCCATCACGCAGAACAGCTCTCCCGGCTGGCCGTCCGCGTACATCCCCACCGTGAGGTAGCCCTCGTGGCCACCGATCGAAAACTTATGGGTGATCGCCTGGCGCTCATCCGGAAGCCTTCGCCGCACCGCCCGGGCCTCGACCTTGGCTTGCACCGCGGCCTCGACGCTCGCTTCCTTTTTCTCTTCCTTGAGCGAGGTGTTCAAAGGTTGCGAGCGCTTGCACCCATCGCGGTAAACGGCGATCGCCTTGAGCCCCTGTTTCCAGGCCTCGAGGTAGGCCTGCTCGATGTCCTCCACTGTGGCGGAGGAGGGCAGGTTCACCGTTTTGGAGATGGCACCGGAGAGAAACGGCTGGGTGGCTCCCATCATCTTGATGTGGCCCTTCCAATGAATGCTCCGGTCGCCTTTCGCCGGGCGGAACGCGCAGTCAAATACCGGCAGATGCTCCGCTTTCAACCCCGGGGCGCCTTCGATTGTCTCATGGGTATCGAGGTACTGAACGATCGAGTCCACCTCGCCCGGCGCGTATCCAAGTTTGGCCAAAGACGGCGGGACGGTGTTGTTGACGATCTTCAGCATCCCACCGCCGACCAGCCGCTTGTACTTGATCAGCGCGATGTCCGGCTCGATCCCAGTGGTGTCGCAATCCATCATGAATCCGATCGTTCCGGTCGGCGCGAGCACCGTCACCTGGCTGTTGCGGAAACCGTGGTCGGTTCCCACCGCCAATGCGTCGTCCCAAACCTGGCGCGATGCCTCGAGCAGGCCCGCCCCCACGCCCTGCGAGGCGATCTGGTAGGCGCACTTGCGATGCTTGCGGATCACCCGAAGCATCGACTCCGCATTCCTCGGGTAGCCAGCGAAAGTTCCCATCCGCTCGGCGACTCGGGCCGACTGGAGGTAAGCCTGACCGCACATCAGCGAGGTGATCGCCGCGGCGTAATTTCGGCCTTCAGCCGAGTCATACGGAAGGCCGGACGCCATCAACAGCGCCCCGAGGTTTGCGTATCCTAAGCCCAAGGGCCGAAACGCGTAGGAGTTCTCGGTGATCTTCGGAGTCGGATAGCGAGAGAAGCCGACGATGATCTCCTGGCCCAACAGCACCACATCGACCGCGTGCTTGAAGGCCTCGACATCGAACTCACCGTCGATGGTTCGAAAATGCATCAGGTTCAACGAGGCCAGGTTGCAGGCGGTGTCGTCCAAAAACATGTACTCGGAACAGGGATTGGAAGCGTTGATCCGCCCGGTGGCGCTGCAGGTGTGCCAGTCGTTGACGGTGGTATCGAACTGCAGCCCGGGATCTCCGCAGAGGTGGGCGGCCTCGGCGATTTCACGCATGATCTCGCGGGCCCGGAAACTGTCCATCGGGTGGCCGTCCTTGACCGCCTTGGTGATCCAGGGACCGCCTTCGATCACCGTTTTCATGAACTCGTCGGTGACTCGCACCGAGTTATTTGAGTTCTGGAAGAAAATCGAGGAGTAGGCTTCGCCGTTGAACGAGCCTTCGTAGCCGGCGTCGATCAACGCCCAGGCTTTCTTTTCCTCCGATGCTTTGCAGCGGATGAAGGTGAGGATGTCGGGGTGATCGACATTGAGGATCACCATTTTCGCGGCGCGCCGAGTCTTCCCACCGCTTTTGATCACTCCGGCGAAGGCATCGAATCCCTTCATGAAGGAAACCGGCCCGGACGCCGTCCCGCCTCCGGCGAGCAGCTCGCGCGACGACCTCACGGTCGACAGATTGGTGCCCGTGCCCGAGCCATACTTGAAAAGCATTCCCTCGGTCTTGGCGAGCGTGAGGATCGAATCCATCGAGTCATCGACCGAGTTGATGAAGCAGGCGGAGCACTGCGGATGCTCCTCGACGCCGACGTTGAACCAGACGGGAGAGTTGAAGGATGCCTTTTGCCGGAGCAGAAGATGGGTGAGCTCGGCGTGGAACGCGTCCCGATCCGCATCGGTCGCGAAGTAACCACCTGTGCTACCCCACTGGGTGAGGGTGTCCACCACCCGGGCGATCAGCCGGCGGACGCTGCTTTCCCGCTCAGGCGTTCCCGGGGTGCCGCGAAAGTACTTCGAAGCAACCACGTTGGTGGCGAGCATCGACCAGGACTTGGGAATCTCGATATCCCGCTGCTCGAACACCGGCTTGCCATCTTCGCCGGTAATCGTCGCAGTCCGGTGCTCCCATGCTAACTCGTCCGCCGGATCGACCCCGGGCGTCGTGAAGTAACGCTTCACCGTGACGCCAGCGGCGGCGCCTTTCGGTCGCCGAAGCGTCTTGCGATCCTTGACGGTTGGCATTTGCTTCGAAGGCACTTCCTTCTCCATTTAACCCTCCTCCTTTACTCTTAGTGCGTCTTTGTGCAAAACGAGATCGGACACGGCCGGGTGCCGCGAGGGATCGAAATAATAGGCCCGAAGCTGACACCGAGGAGCGGGCCGGACCGCCACAGGACAAGCTTCAAAACGCCCTGCAAAGCCGCCGAAACCACGACGCGCTCGCCCCCCTCTGCGTGAAGTTTCGGGGCCGGCTTGTAACCAGTGCGTCATCAACCTGTCAAGGTAAATCCACCATAGCTTGTGGTCAATTTCTTCTGCATACGCAATAGTTAGAGCTGCTAATTTCGGGCGGCGGACAACTTAAGCTGCGAAGCTACACTGTCGGTCTCAACGAACCAAAATGGGGCCCGCGCCCGAGGGGGATGGGTGGACTGCATCGGCTGCGACGAGACGTTCCCGCTCAGGCGAGGGGCTTCGGCCCGCCCCGGCGAGAGAGCGAAACGCTTTCCATAGGTTTACTGTCAGTCACTGACAGAATTTTGCAACCCTCCAGCGAATGTTTGCTGTGCGCAATGTCCCTCCTCCCGGCGACGCGGTTTTGCGCGGCGAGCGCAATCGGTTTAAGGGTTGAGACATGCCACCTCCGTATGAACGACACGTTTTCGTCTGCATCAATCGACGCGCCGAAGATGATCCGAAGGGTTGCTGTGCTCTCAAGGGCTCAGAGGAGGTTCATTCCACGTTCAAGGCGGAGCTGGCACGGCGAGGCCTCCGAGGTCGGATCCGGGCCAACTCGGCTGGATGTCTGGACGCGTGCGCCTTCGGCGTCTCGGTCGTCATCTATCCCGAGGGCGTCTGGTACGGCGGAGTCAAACCAGAGGACGTGAACGAGATCATCGAGCAGCACTTGATCGGTGGCCGCCCGGTGGAGCGACTGCGGATGCGGTTGCGGAGAGACGGAACCGCTCCGTCGGGCCTACCGCCTGCGGCCGAAAAGGCGCAGTAAGGCCAAGAACAGGTTGATGAAGTCCAGGTACAGCATCAGCGCGCCGGTAACGCTGAGGCTGGTTGCGCTCCGATAGCCCGCGCCCGCGTACAGGCCGCGAAGCTTCTGGGTGTCATACGCGGTCAACCCAGCGAATACCACCACGCAGGCGCAGGACCAGACGAACGAGAAGCCTTCGTTATGCCAGAATATTTGAATGAAGCCTGCGATCACCACGCCAATCAGGCCGATGAACAAGAAGGTTCGCCACGCGCTCAGGTCCCGTTTCGTCACCGTCGCGTAGACGCTCAAGGCGCCAAACACTCCAGCGGTGAGCAAGAAGGACTGACCGATCGACGCGAGCTGGTAAACGAGAAAGATGACCGAAAATGTCAAGCCGTTCAGCGCCGAGTAGAGAACAAAGAGCCCAGCCGCAAGCGCTCCGGTCATCCGCGGCGCGGCCCACGACAACGCCGCGACCAAGATGAGCTCGCCAATCAGCAGCGGCCACATCAGAGGAAGAACCGCCCGGAGGATGCTGGGGGAGGACGCGGTGTAAAGCCCCACGACTCCGGTCACGCCCAAGCCGAGAAACATCCAGCGGTAGACCCGGGCCATGAACGCGCGCTGCGCCTGGTCGATCCCAAGCGCCTCGGTGCCGGTGGTAGGCGGGAATGCCTGAACTGGTTCGTTCCAAGCCATTAAGTGCTCCTGAATGAGGTGATAGGGAATGTATATCGCAGGAAGGACTTCAGCGCTCTAACTGCCTGACCGCGCGGCTTGCCGTAAAGCTCGAGCAAGCTGCTCCGCTACCGGCCGAAGGATCAACGGGAGCACCCCGCCACCGCCGACGATGTTGACGATCTCGGAGTGAGATCCCCTGCAGACTCCACCCCAGCTGGGAGGGTGATCCAGGCCGATCGACGCGTAGGCAGAGAAGTCCACGTACCACTCCTCGGGCACCGCCCCTTGCGCGGAACAGACCAAAATCCTGTGAGCGGTGATTGGAATAAATTCCTGAACCACGAATCCACCGCCCACCCGATCTTCCGCCGCACGCCTGCAGAGCTGCGGCCAGTCCAGCGACTCACCGTAGGCGGTGCGCGAACGCTCGGCGAAGCTAGGCTCCCCGGCTGCCTTGCCGACGAACACCGCCTTTCCGCCGTATTCCCAGGCTCGTTTGAGGACGAAACGAGCTGGCTGAGAGGCCACATACTCGACGGCGTCTTCGATCCGACGTCCGCTCGGATCGGTTATTGGTCCCTCCCGGAAGGGTCGCGTCCAGGGGACCGCGCGTATAGCGGCGAGTTCGCCCTTATCAAGCTGGGCGCCGGAGGCCAGTGAAGGATCGACCATCGCCTCCGACAGCAGCGCGAAAGTCGTCTTGACCTCGAATTGCGCTGCCGGGGGGTTGAACATCACGGCCCAGGGACTGGGCCATTCCGAGAAGAACTGCTCCAAAAATGGAGCGTCAATCTCGTGCAATCGGCGCACGAAAAAATGGCGATACACCAAATCGAAGACCTGCCCGACGGCCTCAATCCGCTCGCGGCCGCCGAGCTGATCGGGGAAGACCACTTGCGAGGGCGTTCCCAGCTCGCAAAACCGCTGGGCGATGTATCGAAGCTCGCTGATCTGCGAATCATTTCGGCGGCAGAGAATCGCGATCCGCGCAGGCATCCTCCCGCGCTCGCTGTGAAAGCCATCGGTCAGTGCGCGGTAGAGGGCAGCGACGTTGGAGCCGTTCTGTTCGCACCAGTCGGAGATTTGCCGCTCCGAAGCACCTGCCATCTTTCCGACAACCTGGATGAACGAGCGTGCCGCGATATCGGAGTACCCCTGCATCGCGGGAATGGTGGCGTTGATCTCCAGCGCACGAAGAGAGCCGACCGCCGGGTTGCCTTCCGCGAAGAAGTCGACACGAGTGCACGCCAGCCGTCGAACCGCGGCGTGGGTCTTTTCGATGATCGCTCGCTCCTTCGGAGCCATGGCTGCGAGCAGAAGCTCCCTCCGGGGACTCCTCAGGGCGAAGTGGGCCATCTTGAAGGCGGCGGAGGAGAGCTGCCTCGAGAGGCTGGCGGCGTGCCGAATCCTTTCGACGTCGACAGTCACCGGGGTCGCGGCAATCGGAATTGCACGTGTGCTGCCATCGGGCAGAGTCACCGCCAATCCCCGCGAATATGCGAGGGAGGCAAGCTCTGGCCCAAAACGCTTCGCGTAAGGCTCAATGGCGCTGATAAGGTCTTGCACGCAGAACCTACTGGACCCTTAGTAGCAGGGCGAAGGGTAGTGAGCAGATGAAAACCTTGGAGTTTTTCTTCGACTACATCAGTCCGTACTCCTACCTGGCCTCGACTCAGGTGGAGTCGATCGCGGATCGCGCCGGTGCGCAGCTAGCCTGGCGCCCATTTGTCCTGGGCGCTGTCTTCCAGTCCACCGGCAACCCCGCGCCGGGAATGAATCCCTACAAAGCGTCCTACATGTTGTCGGATCTGCTGCGTTGGACCCGGCACTACCGCCTTCCTGACTTCACCCTGCCTGATCCCTTTCCCACGCGGTCGATTACCGCGCTTCGCCTGGGGCTGGTTGCAGCGGAGCAGGGCTGCCTTCCCGCTTTTACCCATGCGCTCTACCATGCTGTTTTCGGGCTCGGCCAGGACCAGGCCAGCCGGGAGGTGCTCTCTTCGGTGTTGAACCAGGTAGGAATGAACGTCGAAGCCTCCTTCGCTCGCGCGGAGGAGCCGCAGATCAAGGAGTTCCTTCGCAAGAATACCGATGAAGCCGTGGCGCGGGGCTCGTTCGGCGCTCCGACTCTGTTCGTTGGAGAAGAGATGTTCATCGGCAACGATCGGTTGGCATTTGTCGAAAAGGCTCTGACCGCTTAAGCAAGGAACGACCCATGGCTACAGTCACCGGCGGGCAACTCGTCGCGCGAATGCTCAAAAAAGAAGGCGTCCGCCAGATTTTCACCCTCTCCGGGCTGCACGTCGCGCCGATCTATGCCGGCTGCGTAGAAGAGGGCATTCAGGTCGTCGATATGCGCCACGAGCAGGCAGCAGCCCACGCCGCGGACGCCTACGCGCGGTTGACTCGCGGAGTTGGGGTCGCGGTGGTGACCGCGGGTCCGGGGGTTACCGACGCAATCACCGGGGTCGCCAACGCCAATGCGGCAAGCTCGCCGCTTCTGCTCTTGGGCGGGGCGGCGCCGCTGTTCAACCAGAGCCGTGGAAGCTTGCAGGAGATGGAACAGGTCGATCTCTTCCATCGAATCACCAAGTGGTCGGATCGGGTGCCCACCCCGGAGCTGGTCCCCACGTATTTCGCGAAGGCGTTTCGCGTAGCGCTGACAGGTCGACCGGGACCGGTGTTCCTGGAGTTGGCCTGGGACGTGTTGTGCAACGGGGTTGAGGACGAGGCTGCCCGCCTACCGACTCAATACCGCACCAGCGCCAGGCAGCCACCGGACCCGCTGAAGATCGAGCAGGCGTTGTCGATCCTCAAAAAGGCGGAGCGACCCGCGATCATCGCCGGCTCCGCGATTTATTGGGACCAAGCGTGGGGACCACTGCGGGAGTTTTGCGAGATCGCCCAGATTCCGGTCTACCTCAATGGCTCGGGGCGCGGTTGTCTCCCGTCGGATCATCCATTGCTCTTTCAGCACACCCGCAAGCAGGGCATTTCAGCAGCCGACCTGGTCTTCGTTCTAGGAACTCCCTTCGACTTTCGCTTGAACTACGGATCCGAACCCACTTTTGGAGCGACGTCGAAGATCGTCCAGGTAGATGTGGATCCCACCGAGATCGGGCGCAATCGCGCAGTAGAGGTGGGGATCATCGCCGACAGCTACAGTGCCTTGACCGCTCTACGCGCTGGCGCGCCGAAGACCCGGCGCGATGGCTATCTGGCAGAGCTTCGTGAAGCGGAGCGGAAAAAAGCCAAGGAAATGGAGCAGTGGACGCGCTCCGACGCGGTGCCGATCCACCACTATCGATTGGCGCGGGAGATGTCTGAGGTCGCAAACGAAGCGGGCCGCGATCCGGTCTTCGTAGCGGACGGCGGAAATTGGGTGGCAATGGCCGCAAAAGTGGTCACCCTCAATCGGCCGGGGACATGGCTGGATCCTGGGCCGCTGGGCTGCCTCGGTGTCGGCGCGCCGTTCGCGATTGCGGCCAAACTGGTCTCGCCGAAACAAACTCCCTGGGTAATCCAGGGCGACGGCTCTTTCGGCTTCAATGGAATGGACTTCGAGACCGCGCTGCGATTCAAGCTGCCGATGGTGTGCGTGGTCGGCAATGACGCCGCTTGGGGACAAATCCGCATTCCTCAGGTGGCGATGTTTGGCGAGGATAAATCGCCAGGCACGTTACTGGCTCCAACTCGCTATGACCGAGTGGTCGAGGCGCTGGGCGGGCAGGGTGAGCTGGTCGTCGAGCCTAGCCAGATCCGCCCGGCGCTCGAGCGCGCTCTCTCCAGCAACACCGTCGCCTGCGTGAACGTGATGCTCGATCCCGAGGCGCCGATCAAAGCGGGCGCGATCGGTTACGCGGTCTGAAAAGGAGCTGAGCATGGCGGCCGAGCGAAAAAAGTTCCGGTTACAGCGCAGCGAGGCAGGTCTGTTGGTAATCGACATCCAGGAACGGCTCTGCCAGGCGATGGACCCGGCCCGATTGGAGCGAATGGTGGCACGAACCTGCGCGGCCATCCGGGGCGCGAAAGCCCTCGGCCTGCCAATTGCGGTCACCGAGCAGTACCCGAAGGGACTCGGGCACACGCTTCCGCAAATCGCCTCGTTGTTGCCGGACATTCGACCGGTCGAGAAAACGAGCTTCAGTTGTGGCCTGGAGCCGATCCGCACCAGCCTGCGGCGGCCGCAGATCCTGATCGTCGGAATGGAAGCGCACGTCTGCGTTTTCCAGACGGCGCGCGATTTGGCCGAAAGTGACGCGGTGCCCTACATCCTTGCAGATGCAGTGCTCTCGCGAACCGAGGAAGACAGGCAGGTGGGCCTGGCTCTTTGCAGGGACGTTGGCTCGGTGATCAGCACGGTCGAGAGCGCGCTCTTTGATCTGCTTGGGAAGGCGGGCTCCGCAGAGTTCAAGCTCGTGTCCCAAGCAGTGAAGTGAGCCGGGAGCTTACGACGCGCCTTGGCCTCGCCGCACCACCCGCAGCTCGCTTGGCCGCAGCGGCTTGCGCCGACAAGACTTCGAAAAGCGGTGCACCAGTTTGGCGCCGATAAAGGCCGTCGCGGCCGGAATGGCGACCGCCGCGCACCCCGCGAGCACGGCCATAGCCCATCGGGCACCACCGGCGAGCGCGGCCGACTTCCGCGCCAGGGCGAGGGCAAGCGCGAGCCCGAACAGGATTCCGACGAACTGCAGCAGCATCGCGCTGCGGGCGCCGTAGTAGGTACGGATCGTTACTCGGAGATCGCTGTCTCCGAGCAGATGCGCCCTGCGCACCGCCGGCTCGGCCAAATCCAGCAGGGCGATCTCCTCTGAGCAGTGCAGGCACCGCGTCCCTCCCGAGAAGGTCCGCCGGCAGCGCGGGCAGATTTTGATCATCCCCGCCCTCTTACTCGCGGCGCCCAGTCCACGGCAACCCGGCCTGGCGAAGGGCGTGAAACCAGGATTAGAGTAGCCCTCGGATGAGAATGGAACTTGCCGTCGACTTCCCCTTTTGTGCCGCCCACCGGTTGCCGTTTTACAACGGAGCGTGCGCCCGCCTGCACGGTCACAACTACAAGCTTCGCGTGAGCCTGGTGGGCAAGCCCAACCCGCGGGACGGAATGATTCGGGACTTCGAAGAGATCCGAAAAAAAGTTTGGGAGGCCGCCTTGGTCAAATGCGACCACCAAAATCTCAATGACTTCATGGAAAACCCAACCGCCGAAAATATGATTGTTTGGCTGTGGGAACGGCTCAAACCCGAAATCGACGGCCTCAAGGAGCTTCGCCTTTGGGAAACCCCCGAATACTGCGTCAGCTACCGCGAGGACTGAGGGAGCGAGTCGACCTTGCCCCGAAATTGAACCGCGCCGAATTGGAAGCCGCGGTCGCCAGCTTCTTGCGCGCGGCAGGTCTTAGCCTCGCGGACCCGAATCTTCGCGACACTCCCAGGCGAGTCGCGGCAGCATGGGCTTCCGAGTTCCTCGATGGATATTTGCAGACCCCGGAAGAGGTGTTGCGAGAGACCTACCCGGCTCCCGAAGGCAACGGGACCGAGCTGGTGTTGGTCACCGATCTGCACTTTCATTCGACCTGTCCCCACCACTTGCTTCCCTACGAGGGGCGAGCGCATCTGGCTTATGTTCCTTCCAAGCGGGTGGTCGGATTTGGGCGGCTAGCGGCCGTGCTCGATTGTTTTGCCCACCGGCTGATTCTGCAGGAGGAGCTGGCGCGCAGGGTGGCCAGTGCCCTGGCGGAGCAACTGGAGAGCCCAGCGACCGCGTGCATTCTCGACGCGAAGCAGGCGTGCCTTCGGCTGCGAGGCCATCGCCAACCTTCGGCGCGAACCCACGTCGAGGCATACGAAGGACGTTTGCGCCGAAATCAAGCGCTGCGCAGGGAGCTGTGGGCCAGGCTGGGAGCCAAGCCATGAGCACTGGATTGGCCGGAAAGGTGGCGCTGGTGACGGGGGCTTCGCGCGGGATTGGTCGGGCGGCGGCTCTCTCCCTGGCGCGCGCGGGGGCCGACGTGGTGGTGACCTCCACCCGCGAGCACGGCGCCGACGACACCGCTCGTGCGGTGACCGCTATGAAGCGCCGCGCGCTGTCCACCAGCTGCGACGTTTCGGATCCCGCGAGCATCGATGCGCTCCTCGGGCGTGTCCAAAAAGGATTCGGCCGGGTGGACGTCCTGGTGAACAACGCCGCGACGATTCATCGTGCGAGCTTTGTCGAGACGCTGGATCGAGATTTCGACCGGGTCGTGAAAGTAAATCTCGGGGGTCCGTTTTATCTGATCCGCCGGCTGGCCCCGGCAATGGTCGAACGCGGATGGGGACGAATTGTGAATGTCTCGTCGATTAGTGGCAGGGTAGGGACACCCAAGCTGTCGGCATACTGTGCCTCGAAGTGGGGACTCAACGGTCTCACCAAGACGATTGCCGAAGAGTTAGACGGAACGGGAGTCTGCATCTGTGCCGTGGTGCCCGGTAGCGTTGATACCGACATGCTCAGGGACTCTGGTTTTACGCCCAAAATGAGCCCAGAGGATGTGGCCGGAGTGATTTGCTATCTGTGCGCGGAAGCGCCCAAGGCGATGAACGGAAGCCTGGTTGAGGTGCTGGGATGAGTACTCCGCCCGAAGCGGTTGCCGCGGCGCCGGCGATGAAAGCGCCGTGGATTCAGGCGTTGGCGCGCATCCTGCCCCCCGGACAGCTTCGCTCGGACAGCGGGGCCCTCACCGATTACGGGCACGACGAGTCCGATTATGGGCAATTTCCTCCAAGAATCGTGGCCTTACCTCAAACCGCGGCGGAGGTGGCAGAAGTGTTCCGCCTCTGCCAGCGGTTCCAGGTGCCGGTCACTCCCTGCGGTGCCCGAAGTGGCAAGAGCGGGGGTTCTTTACCCCTCGAGGGGGGCATTGCTCTGAGCCTGGAGCGGATGAACCGGATCAAGTCTATCTCCGTCGAAGATCTGGTCGCAGTCCTGGAACCGGGAGTGATCACGGGCGAGTTGATGAAGGCGGTGGAAGCTCAGGGGCTTTTCTACCCTCCCGATCCCAACTCGCTGGCGTTCTGCACGATGGGCGGCAACGTCGCCGAGAACGCGGGGGGGCCCCGAGCCCTCAAGTACGGTGTAACGCGCGACTATGTGCTGGGACTAGAGTGGGTTCTACCGAATGGCGAGATCCTGCGGGTAGGACGCCAGACGATCAAAGGCGTCGCCGGGTACGACCTGGTCGGGCTGTTTGTCGGCTCAGAGGGAACGCTCGGCGTCGCGACCGAAATAACCGTGCAGCTTTTACCTTTGCCCAAGAAGGTAAGAACGGCGCTGGTACTCTTTCGCTCAGTCTTCGATGCCGCCAAGGCGGTGTCAGCGACCTTGGCGCAAGGGATTCTCCCTCGATGCCTGGAGCTGCTGGACGAAGTCTGCATTAAAGCCATCAATGGCCATGGTTTTCACTTTCCCGAGAGCGCAGGAGCGGCGCTCCTGGCGGAGGTCGACGGGAATGTGGAAGAGGCGTTGCTCTCGGAGCTGTCGGCCTTCGGCAGCATCTGCGAAACGCACGGCGCGCTCGAGACGCTGGTGGCAGAAGATGAGCAGCAGCGGGAAAAACTCTGGTCGATTCGGCGCGAGCTTTCCAATTCGCTCCGGCGCTTGAAGGCGCACAAGGTGTCCGACGACGTCGCGGTCCCTCGTTCGCGTATTCCCGAGGCGATTCAGTACTTCAAGAAGGTCGGAGAAGAGCTCGGACTGACGATTGCGACGTACGGGCATGCCGGCGACGGGAACCTCCACGCCAATCTTCTGTTCGATGGACCACACGAGCGCCCCACAGTGGACCAAGCCGTCGAGCGGATACTCAGATACACCGTTTCGGTCGGTGGAACGATCACGGGCGAACATGGAGTTGGGATCGCCAAGCGCGCCTACTTGCACTTCGAACAGCCCGAGCCTTTGATTCAGTTACAACGGTCGATGAAACACTTCTTCGATCCATCAGGTCTCCTGAATCCAGGCAAGATCTTTCCGCCCTCCAAGGCCTGATTTTTATTCCGCATCCCCTCGCCCTCTCCTCGAGGGCAGTTCCGGGCGAAAAAATCACAAATTCGACGTCGGAATGCGAAACCATTTGGGGTGTTGCGCGTCTAGTAGTCCGTATGAAGTTAGAGATGTTTTGCAGTCAAGAAATCAATCGAAAGGAGGCGAGCGGTGGCACGAGCAGTAACTGAAGAAGGGCTGTCCAATTACCTGCGCCACCTTAACGGGCGAGCTCAGCTCAGTCGGGAAGAGGAGTACGAGCTCTCGCGCCGTGTAAAGAGGGGTGACGAGGCTGCCCGCCGCCAGCTGGCCCTGTCGAATCTTGCCTTCGTTGTAGCGGTCGCTAAGAAATTCGCAAACCGGGGCGCTCGCCTCGAGGATCTGATCCAAGAGGGGAACATCGGTTTGATGAAGGCGATCGAGCACTTCGACGCGAAGAAGAATGTCCGTTTTGCGACCTACGCAGTGTGGTGGATCCGGGCGTACATTACCCGGTACTTGAAGGACAACCGGAGCCAGGTTCGGGGCGGCGAGTCCGAGCGCCAGAGCATGAGCGACTTGTCGCTCGATGCGGCGATCGACGATGACTCGGATTCTACCTACCTCGACCAGCTCGAGGATCCGACCCCGGGACCTCAGGCGGAAGTGCTGGGACGAGAGACCGACGAAGCGGTTCAGGCGGCTTTGGGAAGAGTGCGCAAGCGGATCGGAGATCTCGGTTGGGACATCCTTCAGGAGCGGCTTACCCAGGACAAGCCGAGAACCCTCGAGGAGCTCGGGAGGCGCTGGGGCGTTTCTCGCGAACGAGTTCGTCAGGTCGAGCTGAAAACCAAGTTGTTCCTTGAGCGGTACCTCTCCGCGTTCAATCAGGACACGGAAGAGACCGTGGCCGACGCAGCTTAAGCTCCGGCGGAGCTTTCCAGACACTGATGGTTGGTGGCGTCCGCAGCCGCGTGCTAAGCAGCCGGGCTGCTATGAGAGCTGAGGATGCGCTACAGGGTGCCGGGACTCGTGCCGAGACGCTGGTGGATCTTTTGCTCGCGCGGGCGCAGGAGCCATCCAAGGTGGCCGCCACTCACAAGAGCGACGGCGAGTGGCGCGATGCCACCTGGGGCGAGATCCTCGAGCGCGTGAAGAAGGTCTCGGCTGGTCTGACTGCCAGTGGCGTCAGGCCCGGCGACAGGGTCGCAATCTTCGCCGCCACGAGCTTGGACTGGATCATCTGCGATCTCGCGGTCTCCGCCTCCCTGGCGGTCACGGTCCCGATCTACGCATCGAACACACCGGACGAATGCCGCTACATTCTAAACAATTCCGAAGCGGTGATGCTGTTTGTCGACGACGACCAGACCGACGGCAAACAAATAGGTCGGTTGTCGCGGATCCGCCAAAAGCGATTGGAGTGCCCCTTGCTCAAGCAGGTGGTGGTCTTCGACGCGAAGGCGGCTTCGGGCAAGGAAATCACGCTTAGCGATCTGGTCCGCGAGGGAGACCAGTTGGGAAGCTCGGCCGACGCCGCATTTGGCGCGCGAGTGGCTCAGATCAAAGCCGACGATCCTTGCTGCTTCATCTACACTTCGGGCACCACCGGCGACCCGAAGGGCGTCATTTTGACCCACGGAAACTGGACCTACGAAGCCCGGACCGCGGCCCAATTGGGCTTGCTGCTCCCTGACGATTCCGTGATGCTCTTTCTTCCGCTCGCGCACTCTTTCGGCCAGGTGACTAAAGCGGCGTGGCTCGGGATGTCATTTCGACTGATCTTCGCCGAGTCGATCGACAAGCTCCTCCCCAACCTTGGCGAAACCCATCCCACCGTTCTGCCGTCGGTGCCACGGGTCTTCGAGAAGGTCTTCAATAACGTGATCGCCAATGGTAGCGCCGCTCCGGGTGTCAAGGGGACGCTGTTTCGCTGGGCCTTCAAGCTGTTCGATGAGTATGTCGACGCGAATAAACAGGGCAAGGAATACTACTCGCTGAGCTTCGCCCTGGCGAAGCGGCTGGTGTTTCACAAAGTGGCAGAAACGCTCCGGGAGCGCCTCGGAGGCAAACTGAGGATCTTCGTCTCCGGAGGAGCGCCGTTGTCGAAGAAGATCGGGCTGTTCTTCGATCTGCTTGGATTCAAGGTCCTCGAGGGCTGGGGTCTTACCGAAACGTCCGGCGCGACCTGCGCCAACCTGCCGAACAAGATCAAGATCGGCACGGTCGGTCCGCCGTTCCCTGGAACCGAGCTTCGGATCGCTTCGGATGGCGAAATTCTGGTGCGCGGCCCCGGAGTGATGAAGGCCTACTACAAGAATCCCGCCGCGACGCAGGAGGTGCTGGAGCCGGACGGATGGTTCCACACCGGCGATATCGGCGAGCTGGACGCAGATGGGTTCTTGAAGATCACCGACCGCAAGAAGGACATCATCGTCACCGCCGGCGGCAAGAAGGTACCCCCGCAAAATCTCGAAAATCTGCTCAAGACGTTCCCGTTGATCAGCCAAGCAATGGTCTATGGAGACAAACGCAAGTACCTCACCGCGCTGATCTGCATCAGTGAAGAGGCCGCTCGAAAGATCCTGGTGGAAAAAGGGGTGACCGGCGGCGATTACCAGAGCCTGACCCAGCGGCCCGAAATTCAAGCGGCGGTACAGGCCGCGATTGATCGACTGAACGCCGATCAACCTCCGTACGCGTCACTTAAGAAGTTCAGCCTGGTGGATCACGAATTCAGCCAGGAATCGGGCGAGCTGACCCCGACGCTCAAGGTCAAGCGCAAAGTGGTGATCCAGCGTTTCCGAAACTTACTAGATGGGATGTACGACGAACCGATCGAGTAGCCGAAAGCGAGCGGCGCTTACGCGGTCTTCTGCGGAGTCTTGGCGCGATCGACGTCCTTGTTGTCTACGGTATTTGCGCTCGACAGGGTGTTGACCTCCCGGTTGTTCCCCGGAGACGGCTCGTCCGATTCAGTGCCGAAGCCCTTCTTGAAATTCTTGATCGCTTGGCCCAACGAGGATCCAAGCTGTGGCAAACGCGCGGCGCCAAACAGTATCAGCACCACCACCAGGATGATCAGCAGCTCGCCCATTCTTAGACCGCCCATTTGCGTCTCCTTACCTGTCAGGGGAGTAACATAGCCGGAGCCGATCTCGCCCGCCAGTGCGTCACCTCTGGCAGCCATAACAGATGCCGCAACGCGCCGCAGCTATTTCCGGGGACGGGCCGGCCGCGAGCCAAGCATGCTTCGCCCGGTGGCCGAGCTTGCGGTCAAGAATACGAATCCAAGTGGAGCCGTTCGAGCTCGCAGTCTGGGTGGAGGTAGCGTTCGCTCAACTCAACCTCTCCGCAAGCTTGACGCAGGTGGCCAGCGCCGATACCGTCCGCGGAAGCGACGCACCTCTCTCAAAGAGCGAAAAACCATGGCAGATACGGCAAAGAGCATTTTGGAGAGCGAGATTCCCGCCCTGCTCAAGACCAAGCCGGAGCTCGCAAAAGAGATCAACGCGGTGATCCATTTCAATATTACCGGGGACCAGGGTGGCACCTGGACCTTGGATCTCACCAAGGATTCCGACTGGGTTCAAACCGGGGCGCAGGGAACGCCGAAGATGACGATCGTAGTCAGCGACCAGGACTTCATCAAAATCCGGCGAAAGCAGCTCAATGCTCAAATGGCCGCGATGCAGGGCAAGCTCAAGTTCAAGCCGATGGACATGGGCTTGGCGATGAAACTCGGCAAGCTGTTGTCTTAGGCTCTACCGCGCACGCGCTTGGAGTCGCCTCTCAGCGACCTTAGAGTTCTAGACCTCTCCAGGCTGCTTCCCGGTCCTTATGCCACGCTGGTTTTGGCAGCGCTGGGCGCTCGAGTCGACAAGCTCGAGGACCCTGCAGGCGGCGATTACCTCCGAAATTTGCCGCCGATCGTCGATGGACGAAGCGTACTCTTTGAGTCGGTCAACCGCGGCAAGCGCTCCCTGGCGCTGGATCTGAAAAGCGTTGCGGGAAAGAACGTCTTTCGGCGCCTGGTGCAACGCTATGATCTACTGGTCGAAGGCTTCCGGCCGGGAGTGATGGAGCGGCTGGGCCTCTCCTATGATCAGCTCCAGGCGCAAAATCCTCGCCTTATCTACTGCTCGCTCTCGGGCTATGGGCAAACCGGTCCAGATCGTCTGAAGGTCGGGCATGATCTGAACTACATCGCGCGCGCCGGGGTGCTCGGTTACGGCGGCCCGCCCGGTGGACCTCCGGCGATGCCGGGCGTGCAAATCGCCGACGTCGGATCCGCGCTCTCGGCCTTGGTCGGACTGCTTTCCGCTTTGCACCAGCGAAATCGGACCGGACAAGGCTGTTATCTGGACATTGCACTCAACGAAGCGGCGCTGGCGTTTTTATATCCGCACCTGGCGACGCGGCTGGCCACCGGCGCGGCCGGACCCGCGCTCTCGCGGGGAACCGACCTCCTCAACGGGGGAAACGCCAATTACAACCTCTATCGGACCGCGGATGGCCGGTATTTGTCGGTGGGCGCGGTCGAACCAAAGTTTTTTCTCGAGCTCTGCACGCGATTGGGCAAACCGCACCTGCCGCGGCTTGCGGATGGCTCCGCGGAGAGCGAAGCGCGGATTCGAAATGAGCTGGCCCAGATCTTCTCGACCCAATCGCTTTCTGAGTGGGTGACCCACTTTGCCGGATCGCAATGCTGTGTGGAACCCGTCTACGAAGGGGACGAAGTCCTCAGCGACCCGCAGCTGCTTTCACGGGACTTGTTTCGAAACGCCCAGATCCGGCTGCCGTTCGCAATGACGGGCTTTTTGACGGAACCCGCACCAGGCCTCGGTGAGCAGAGCGCGCAAATTCTCGCCGAGGCGGGCTTCCGACAAGACGAGATCGAAGAGCTGGTGTAAACCGTAGAAACAACGCCCAATGCTCGATCCATTCACCGAAGAGCACGAGATGTTTCGCAAGACGGTGCGTTCATTCGTTGAGCGCGAGCTCACTCCTTTCGCCCTGGAATGGGATCGGGCCGGAATTTTCCCTCGGGACGTATTTCGCAAATGCGGAGAGCTCGGCTTGCTGGGGATCAATCTGGATCCGAAGTACGGCGGGAGCGGGCTCGACTACTGGTACGTGACGGTGATGTGCGAGGAGCTGGTCCGGAGCCGTAACGCCGGCGTCAACATGGGCATCCTGGTCCAGGCGCAGATGGCGACTCCGCTGATCAACGAGCTCGGCAGCGAGGAGCAGAAGCAACAGTTCGTGGCTCCCGCAATTCGCGGCGAGAAGATCGGCGCCTTGGGAATCAGCGAGCCCAACTGCGGCTCAGACGTGGCCAGCCTCAAGACCACCGCCAAGCGCGACGGCGACGACTACGTGATCGACGGATCAAAGATGTGGATTACCAACGGAACTCGCGCGGATTTCATCACTCTGGCGGTCCGCACCGGCGGGCCTGGCTACGCGGGGATCTCGCTGGTGACTTTTCCCACTGATACCAAGGGGTTTTCCGTCTCGAAGAAACTGGACAAGGTCGGGAACCTCGCTTCCGACACCGCCATCTTGTTCTTCGAGAACTGCCGGATTCCGGTTCGATACCTGTTGGGAACGGAGAACGAAGGCTTCTACCTCATCATGCAGAATTTCCAGGGCGAGCGGCTGGTCGGATCGATCACCGCCGTCGCGGCGATGGAACAGATGGTAGCGGACGCGATCCGCTACGGCCATGAGCGCGAAGCCTTTGGGCGGCCGATCATCAAGTTTCAGGTGTGGCGCCATCGATTCGTCGAGCACCTGGCGTCGATTGAAGCGGCGAAGCGGCTCACCTATCACGCGGTAGATCTCTTCGACCGAAAGCAGGAAGCGGTAAAGGAAATCTCGATGGCCAAGCTCTTCGCGGGAGATCTGGCGCAGCGAGTGGCGTATGACTGCCAGCAGTTCCACGGCGGGATGGGCTATATCGAAGAAACCCCGATCGCCCGGGCGTGGCGAGACATCCGCTTGATTACGATCGGCGCCGGTACCTCGGAAGTGATGAAGGAGATCATCGCCAAGCTCTCCGGGATTTGATTGCTCTGGAAGAGGGCGGAGCGACTACTTTTTTCGAAACAGCGACTCGGCAGCCGCAAACAGCGCATCGCGGCTCTGCTGGGCGGAAATCCCGCCTTCGCCGATTTGGAAGAACTCGCAGAAGTTGGCCGAATCCTTGTCTTCCGGCACCTCGGCGAAGGGCTCTTTGCATTCCTTGGCGGCGTGGGGGTCGAAGTGGCGACAGTGGCGGCAGGCATGGAGCTCCGCGCCGCAGCCGGGGCACGTGTCCCGTCGGCCGACCTGATTTCCCACAATCTCCAAGGTGCGACCGCACCAAGAACACCCGGCCATGCACAACAACATAGCACACGCTTCAAAGGAGCACGCCCTCGGCTTGTCCGCGTCCCAAATGGCGGCGCGGTCTTGCTGCTGCTTGCAGGTAGGAGGCGCGCCCACGGCCGAGCCGCGGGCCGCGAAACGTTGACGCGAAGAAACTGCGCGCGTTGACAGCCCAAAACTCGGTTGCTACACCGGCCACCCTCTCCGAGAGGTACTTCTTTGCTGGCCGTTCTCAGCGTTTACGACAAGCGGGGACTGGTCCCTTTTGCCCAGGGTCTGGTGGAGCTCGGCTACACCCTTCTTTCGACGGGTGGCACGTTGGAGCACCTGCGCGCCCACGGCATCGCTGTCCGCAAGGTCTCGGAGCACACTCAAAGCGACGAGATCCTGGGCGGCCGGGTGAAGACGCTCCATCCGCGGATTCACGGAGGGATTTTGGCTCGCTTGGACGTGCCTTCCGACCGGGCGGACCTCGAGCGAGCCGGCATTCAGCCGATCTCCTTGGTGGTGGTGAACCTTTATCCATTCCGCCAGGCAGTGGCGTCCGGAGCATCCGAGGCCGAAGCGATCGAGCAGATCGACATCGGCGGGCCGACCATGGTGCGGGCGGCCGCTAAGAACTTCGCTCATGTGACAGTGGTCATTGATCCCGAGGACTACGGGCGCGTTTTGGGCGAACTGAGGGCCAAAGGCAAGGTCTCCGAGGCCAGCCGCCGAGAGTTGATGCAGAAGGCCTTCGCCCATACCGCAGCTTACGACGCGTCGATCGCCGCCTACCTCGCCCGGCAAGCGGGGAACATCTTTCCGAACGAGCTGTCCCTGGCCTTCCAGAAACTGCAGGATCTGCGCTACGGCGAAAACCCGCACCAGCGCGCCGCGCTGTACCGCCAATACGAAACCCCCGCGTCGGCCGCGGTGGCATTTTCCCGCGTGCTCCAGGGAAAGGAGCTCTCCTACAACAATCTGCTCGATCTCGACTCGGCGTTGGCGCTGGCGCTGGAGTTTCCCGCGGGGCCGTGCGCAGCGATCATCAAACACAATACGCCCTGTGGCGTTGCGGTTCGACCGACTCTTTCCGAGGCCTATCGGATCGCGCGCGAGGTGGACGAGGTTTCCGCGTTCGGCGGCATCGTGGCCCTCAATCGAGAGGTCGATGCGCCGACTGCTTTGGCGCTCGCCGAGACGTTTCTCGAAGCGGTGATCGCGCCGCAATTTCAACCCGAAGCGCTGAGCGCGCTCGCGGGGAAGAAGAACCTCAGGCTGCTGGAGGCCGGACCGGGGTTGGCCACTGGCGCGCGCGAGCCGATGATGGAGGCCCGGAGCATTTCAGGCGGATTGCTCTATCAAGAACGCGACGTGCTCGAGCCCTCTACCCAATGGAAGGTGGTGACTCGCCGCGCGCCCACCGACGACGAGTGGTCGGCCCTGCGGTTTGCCTGGCGCGTCTGCAAGCACGTCAAAAGCAACGCGATCGTTTTCGCCACCGCCGATCGGATGCTGGCGGCTGGAGGCGGTCAGACCAGCCGAGTGGATTCGGTCAAAATTGCCGTGTCTCGTGGTGGGCCCGCGCTTCGCGGCAGCGCGGTAGCATCGGACGCGTTTTTCCCTTTCCGCGATGGGTTGGACGAAGCGGCCCGCGCCGGGGCAAGCAGCGTGGTGCAGCCAGGGGGTTCGGTCCGCGATTCCGAGGTGATCTCCGCCGCGGATGAGCACGGGATGGCAATGGTCTTCACCGGAGTGCGCCACTTTCGGCATTGAGGAATGTCTCTCTCCGTTCTCATTCTCGGCTCCGGCGCGCGCGAGCACGCGCTGGCATGGAAAATCCACCGGAGCCCCGAGCTCAAGCAGCTGTTCTGCGCGCCCGGTAATCCCGGCACCGCCTCAGTCGCGACCAACGTCCCGATCCCGGCCGACGACATCCGACAGATTCTGGATTGGATTCGGAGCCACCCTGTGGATCTGGTGGTGGTCGGGCCAGAGGGTCCGCTGGTGAAGGGCGTCGCGGACGAGCTGACCACCGCCGGAATACCGGTCTTCGGTCCAAGCGCCGCGGCTGCTGCCCTGGAGGGCTCAAAAGCCTTTGCCAAAGAGGTGATGGCCAGCGCCGGAGTGCCGACCGCGAAAGCGACGGTGTTTGAGTCCACTACCGAGGCCGAAGCGTACGTTCGCGGTCAGCGAGCGGTGGTGGTGAAAGCCGACGGACTTGCCGCCGGAAAAGGGGTGGCGGTGGCGGGTGGACCAGAAGAAGCAATCGCCGCAATTCGTTCGTTGTCCCAGCTCGGCGATGCGTCCAAGCGACTGATAATCGAGGAGGTATTGGAGGGTGAAGAGTTATCGGTGATCGCTCTCTGCGACGGCGAGCGATTCGTACTGCTACCTCCCGCGCAGGACCACAAGCGGGTTGGAGACGGCGATGTTGGGCCCAACACGGGCGGGATGGGCGCCTTTGCCCCGGCCCCGTTTCTAGACGCAAGTGGGTTGCGCCGGGTAGGCGCGCAGGTGATCGAGCCGGTTCTTCGCGAGATGGCGAGGCGTGGGAGCCCCTTTCGCGGGGCGCTCTACGCCGGGCTGATGCTGACCCCGTCCGGACCGAAGGTGCTCGAGTTCAACTGCCGCCTCGGGGATCCCGAGGCTCAGGTTCTGGTGATGCAGCTGCGCGAGGACGTATTGCCGCTCCTGGTGTCATGCGCTCGGGGGGAGCTTCGGCCGCGCGAGCTGGATTCCGATGCCGGCACATCGATCTGCGTTGTCCTGGCTGCAGAAGGTTATCCACAGACGCCGAAGATCGGAGATCCGATTCTTGGTCTGGATCGTCAACTCGACAACGTCCAGGTATTCCACGCGGGAACGCGCCGACAAAACGGACAGCTGGTGACTTCCGGGGGCAGGGTGCTATCGGTTTGTGCCCGGCGGGACTCCCTCACCGAGGCGCGCCAAGCCGTCTATCGCGCGATTGAAGGGATTCGATTCCGAGGCATGCACTATCGACGCGACATTGGAATGCGCGCTGCGGCAAGGAACGGGTCCTCCTTGTAAGTGACCGCGGCGCCCAGGGTGAGGATCAGCGCCATCGAAAACTCGCCGTGATAGAGCGGATCATGCAAGAGCGAAAGCAGGACGAAGAACAGCAAAGCGCTTGCGCCCGCGGCTCCTTCCGGCCGTCGTAGCTCGATCGTGCTGCCCAGCCAGGCCAGCACGAGGCAGAAGAGCAGGAGCGCCGGAATACCGGCTTCCGCCGCCACGGTGACAAACTGATTGTGCGACCTGCCCGGATGGGTCAGTACCTCCTCGGGAGCATTGGGGGGCGCAAACTTGGAAGGCCGGAAGCGCCCCAAGCCGACTCCGACGATTGGGTGTGCGCGGATTGCCGCGAACCCGGCCGCGAGCATTCCCCGGCGGTTTCCGCTGCCGGTGTCGGTTGCGGCGGAGAGAAATCGGTCGCGCAGCGGCCGCTGCGAAGCGAGGAGAACGGCAAGGCCAACCACCATCGCGGCGGCCGCGATCCGCACCCCGACTCGGCGCCACTGCAGCCACAGCGCCGTGGCAAGCGCGGTCACCACCAGGGCAACCGAGGCGGCGCGCGCGTAGGGAAAGGTCAGGATCGATACGAATCCAATTGCCGCGATCGAAGCGCTGAGGACCCTGAGCCACCCCACGGTGTGGAAGGACCAACTGAGCGCCACCAATACCGCGAGCCCTTCGACGTGGGCGAACTTGAGGCGGTGGAAGAACAGCCCGCCGACCATGAAGCGGTCGGTGCTACCCGGAGCGCGCTCGTAAACGCGCTGGAAAGGGATTCGCGTCCAGCCAAGTCGGGAGAAGGCGGCCGGCTCAGGCCAGAAGCCGAAGTGTTGAAGCGCCGCGAAGCCACAGGAGAGCAGCAACATCCCGCCGCAGGCCAGGCCGAAAATCGTCCGCTGCCGAGGCCCAAGGATTCGGAACGCGAAAGCGGCGATCGGAATACCCAACCAGTCCGCGGTCCGCGCCAGACCAGCTCCGGTAGGCCAACGGCCGGCTAAGATAGGCGCAATCAAGCACCAGCCGACCAGCGCGAGGATCGGCCACCAACCTCGGCCAATTTCAGGCCAGCTGGGCCCCCGTCCGGCTTGGCCGAGGGCCCAAACGACGCCGACCGCACAGCCGATCAGGCCGATGGTGGCCAAGCCCTCATTGACTTGCACGCCGACGCCCCAGAACGATAGTTGAACCAAGAACCATCGCTGAAGTGGGGAGGACAAAATCCGAGAAAAATCAGCGCGTAGGGGAGCTGCCGAAAGTCTGGTTCAACACCGCCTGGAATGAGGCAAGCGAGCTTGACCACATGCTATGGCGAGTCAACTGATACCGCGAGTTATTGCCCTTGGCCACCGAAAGGGCGGCGCGATATCCAGCCTGCTCCGTTTGCTGCAAGGTCGCGGCACTGAACGAGCCGAATGGATAGGCGAAGTACTTCACCGGCAAACCCAGCCGCCGCTGTAGCTCCCGCCGCGAGTCTGCGATCTCAGCGTGCTGCCTTGGTTCCGACATTTTTCTAAGCGGCGGATGATTCACGCTGTGGGCTTCCACCACAAAAGCTCCGCTATCCACCATCGCTCGGACCTCGGGCCAGGTCAGGTACGGGTGTCTCCCTAGGCTGTTGCCAATGACCTTTCGCTCCGCCGCGCTTTCCGCGAGAAACCCCGTCACCAGAAAGAGTTCGCCGATCGCGTGATGGCGCAGAAGCGCCGGCATCACGTGATCGTAGAGGCATTGACGCCCATCATCGAACGTCAAAACGACAGCCTTGGCGGGCAGCGGCGTCTTGCCCTCCCAGTCATCCAAGACCTGGTCCAACGTAACCACCGCGATGTTCTGGGCGTTCAGGATCTGCAGTTGCTGCTCAAACTCCTCGATGGGAACGTCATACTTGTCGTTTGCGCTGCCCTCGCCCACCGAGTGCCAAAGGAAGATCGGAACTGGTTTGACCGGACCGCAGCCGGCGGCGAGCAAAATCCAGCCAAGGCTTAGGATTCGAAGCGGCTGCGTGCGCCGGTCGACGCGCGTGATTCCTCGTCGGATCATTTCTACACATCCTAGTCATCAATGGTGCAACTTCCACGTACCTTCGCGTCGAAGATAGACAAAAATCGACGCGAGGATGAGCGCCACCACAGGTGCCCAGGCCGCGACCGGGGGTGACAATCGCTCCGCCAAAACGAAGGTACGACATACTACCATCATCGCCCAGAGTGCTATCGCGATCGCCAGGCCTTCGACCAGGGCCGACGTCAGGTGTCCCTTGCGACCGGGCCTCAGGGCCAGTCCCACCGCCAACAAGGCAGCCGGTAAGGCTGCCAGCGGATAGGCGAATCGATTGTGCATCGCCAGGCGGAACTGTCCGGTTGGCAAGCCGACCCGCTCCCGGATTCGAATCTGCTGGCGCAGCTGTCCGACCCGCATCTGTTCCGGCC
Source organism: Myxococcaceae bacterium (assembly GCA_036781205.1). Lineage (GTDB taxonomy): Bacteria > Myxococcota > Myxococcia > Myxococcales > Myxococcaceae > DAIQBK01. The sequence continues at coordinate 87,906 of DAIQBK010000007.1, read as the reverse complement.
GGCCGACTCGAACCCGAAAATCATCCCTGTGGGCGGCCAAGTCATACTTAGCGCTGGTTAAGCGCACCAGATGGGTGGAGCCATCTTCGCCAAATGTCCGGTCGGAAACTCCGATCAAGAGCCAGCGCGTTCCCTCCAGGTAGGTCATCCTGTCTGCATCGAGCCGCTCCGCCAGGTGGAATTCGGGGGTCAACCGGAGAATCGTCACATCGTCAAAGCCGCGGTCCACGTCTCCCGAGCGTAGGTAGAAGACGTGGTCATTTCGGCGAAACCACTGCTTGGGAACGAAATAGAGCCGCCAATCCCCCCAGCGGTTGAAGCGTTGGGTCGTGATTTCATCGACGCGCGGACCGGCCTTAACCACCACCGATTCGTCGAAGGCGATCAGAAGCACGCACGCCACGGCTACGCAGAGGCCCGCAGGCAGGTACAAAGTGTCGATCCCAAACGAGAGCGATCCCAGGGCGGTGATTTCGCCTCGCCTGCGCAGCAGCGCCACCGTCGCCCCGGCGGCCAACATCAAAGCCGCCGGACCGAGTTGTTGGATCGCGAGCAGAGCCTTGTACCCGTAGAGCACCGTCACATCCGAAACCCAATTGGGTCCGGCATACGCCTTGGCCCGGTCCACGAAATCCGCGACCAGAAAGATGGCCAAAAGTCCGGCGAGAATACCCAGCAGCAGGCCTAGATAAGTGCGCAGGACATAACGAAAAAGGATTCGGCTCACCGCGCGAGCCCCGAACGCACCACCCGGTGGAGCAGCAACAGCCCTACCGCTGCGAAGATCAGATTATGCAGTTGCGCCGCGGCGAAGATCGGCATCTTGCCCTGTGAGCCAAGGTTTTCGAACATCCGGGAGATCACGTAGTAGGCGATGTAGCCGAACAGCGTGAACAGGTAGCCGGCGGCGCGACCGCCGCGCCTGCGACTCATCGCCAGCGGCACGCCGATCAACGCGAAAGACACTGGAGTCAGGATTTGCCCGAACCTGCGCTGGTAAGCCATCAGGAAGGGTTTGGGATCTCCTCCCTCGGCCTTCGCAACGCGGGCGGCCTGAAGCAGCTCGCCCGGCGTCAGCTCGTCCTTTGGAGAGCGGAGCCGATTCTTCGACGTCATCGAGTCCTCGACGCCGACCACGATCTCGCCGCGGTCAAAGGAGACGATGCTGTAGTCCGGGCTTTGGCGGCTTCCGAGGTGAACGTCTCCGTCGATCAAAGCCAGCTTGAGAGCCTCTCCGGTTCCCGCGGGGTTCACTCGCCCTTCCCGAGCCAGCACCAACAAGGGAGCGGCGGGATCTCGGTCGTCGTGGAGCAGCACGTTGGTCCAACCGCGCGTCTCTGGATCGACCTCCTCGGTGTAGAGGGTCAGGTTGCTCAGATCCTGGTAGAAGGCGCCGGATTTCACGTCCCCGGCGATGTTCTTTTTCACCATTTCGTTGATGATGCCCTTGACCGCAGTCAAGCCCCAGGGCTCCGCCGAAAACGAGAGCAACAGCATCGCGGCGCCGAGCAAGGTGCCAAGCGCGACCGGGACAATCAGAATGTTCCAATGCCCCACCCCCAGCGCCTGGATCGCGGTGAGCTCATGATCTTCGTTGAGGCGGCCCATCCCAAGGAGGATCGCGAGCAGAAACGCCACCGGAATTACCATCACCAAGAAGTGAGGCGCGAGGTATGCGGTCAGCCGGCCGACGTCCGCGGGGGTGACCTCCGGTCCCAAAACCACGTCGGTCACCCGAAGGAACTGCATCACAAGAATCAGCAGGAACAAGAATGCCACCCAAACCACGAACGGCAGCAGTACCTCCCTGAGCACGTAGCGAAGCAGAAGCGGCAAGATGGTGTCTCGATGCGCCCAGTTCTACAGCGCCCTCCCATAGACGGCCAGAACCTGCTCGGCGCAGCGGTCCCAGCTAAACCCCTGCGCCCGGGCCCTGCCCAACTCGCCCAAGCGGCGGCGAAGCCCGGCCTCGTTGAAGAGTCGAGTGGCCGCCGCGGTCCAACCGGCGGGCTGATCGGGCGAAAGCAAAATCCCCGCATCGCCAACCAGCTCGGTCAACGAACTGCCGCGCGCGGCCACCACCGGGCACCCGCAGGCCATCGCCTCGAGGGCCGGCAACCCGAAACCCTCGTATCGCGAGGGAAGCAGCAGCGCCACCGCTGCGCTGTAGAAGCAAGGCATCGCATCCTCCGGCAGCGACGCAATTTCGATCGCGCTGGGAGGGAACCCGAGCTCGCTTTTGGCTCCGGCGCCCGCCAAGAGAACGACGGGAGCGGGCAGGGAAGGAGCGAGTTCCGCAATCAGCTTCAGATTCTTGTGCTTCTTGGTACTGCCGACCACGGCGAAGTAGTGGGCCGGCAGATGGTGAGCGCTGAGGAAGCCCTCCACTTCATCCTCCAACGCGGGGCAATAGGTGTCGTCCACGCCCGGATGAATGACCTGGATTTTCTGCACCGGCAGTCCCAGATATCTGGAGATTTCCTGGCAGGAGAATTCCGAATCCGTGAGGACCGCCCGAGCGCTTTTGGCCCGCGGACCGACCACCAGCCGGTAGTAAGGCACCCGCCCCAGACCATAATTTTCGGGGAGAGCCAGATGGTTGACGTCGTGCAGCGTGGTGACCAACCGACCGATCCACAGCGCTGGCAGTGAGAACGACGTTGCATGGAACAGATCGCAACCGACCTTCAGCAGCGAGGCCAGCAGCGCGGGCTGCTCCAAGGGCGAAAGGAATTCGGCGGCGCAGCGTTGCAGGGGGATCTCCAGAGATGGCGTCACGTCCAGCCCGCTGGGACCGGTTAGCCCGATGAATTCCCAGTCCGGCGCGAGCTTGGGCAGGCGCCGGGCGAGCTCGAGCGCATAGCGAGCGATTCCGTGCATCCGGCCTCGGACCATCCGAAGGTCAATCAGAATCCTGGGCACGCGCCGCAGTTAGCACACGTCCGCTGTGATAGACGAACTGCCATGAGAGTTGCCCTGGTTCACGATTGGCTCGTCACCTATCGAGGCGGTGAAAAGGTGCTTGCCGCAATCGCGGAGTTGTACCCAGGAGCAGACCTCTTCACCTTGATTCACAAACCCGGCCCATTCCCTCAGATTCTGGAGAATCGACCGATTCACACGTCCTTCTTGCAGCGCGTTCCCGGCATCAACCGGCGCTATCGCTACTTTCTTCCGCTTTTTCCCGCCGCGGTGGGGTCCTTGGACTTGCGCGGCTTCGATCTGGTGATTTCCTCGAGCCACTGCGCGGCGAAAGGCGTTCGTAAACCTCCAGGCGCTCGCCACCTCAGCTATGTCCATGCGCCAATGCGGTACATGTGGGATCGGTTCGACGACTACTTTGGAAAGGGCCGCGCGTCATGGCCGACCCGCGCCGCCGCGCGGTTGGTACGCCCAGCGCTGCAGTCTTGGGACCGCACAAGCTCCGACGGCGTGGACCGATTTTTGGCCAACAGCGATTACGTTGCCCAAAAGATCGCCGATCTTTATGGCCGACAGGCGCAGGTGGTGCCTCCCCCGGTGGAGCTGGACCGGTTTGCCGCTCTTCCTCCGAACGGAGGCGGGCAGGGCGGGTACTTTCTTTCGGTCGGAGCCCTGGCGCCGTACAAGCGCTTGGACATCGCGATCGAGGCGTTCCGCCGACTTAAACTTCCGTTGTGGGTGGTTGGCTCGGGCCAGGAAGGTGCGCGACTTCGCGCCGCAGTGCCTGCCAACGTGAAGATGCTCGGACAGGTATCCGATCAAGAACTGCCGGGCCTCTACTATGGCGCGCGAGCGTTGATTTTCACTGCCGACGAGGACTTTGGAATCGCGCCGCTCGAAGCCCAAGCCGCGGGTCGTCCGGTGATCGCGCTTCGGCGCGGTGGAGCCCTGGAGACGCTCACCCCTCGCACCGGGCTTTTCTTCGAGCGACAAACCGTGGACTCCCTCGCCAATGCGGTGATCGGATTCGATTCCTGGGAGGCCGACTTCGATCCCGCAGAAGCCAGGACCCAGGCGTCCCGCTTCACCAAGACGAACTTTCAGAGGCGCTTCGCCGAAGAGGTGGAGCAGCTGATCGGAACTCGGCTCTCGCTCGGGAAGACCGCTCGCGCGTGAGCGGCTAACCGGTGGGCGTGCTGTGGCGATCGGCGGGGGTGGCTTCCAGTCCGCCCTGGGCGATGTAGATGATGTTTCGAGTCCCTTTCTTTCCCCGGTACATCGCGCGATCCGCCAAGTCCAGCAGCGTCTGCTTGTCCTGCGCATGCTCAGGATAGCTGGCTACCCCGATGCAGGTGGTTACCGACAACCCATACCCCTCGCGGGACAGAAACTGGTGGGTCTCGATCGTCCTTCGAATTCGCTCGGCTACTTTGAGGCCGCCGCCCGAGTCCGTTCCTCGCAGCACGATCACGTATTCGTCTCCGCCATAGCGAACCGCCACGTCTTTGTCTCGGATGCAGGTCTTCACCACCCGCGCGACCTCGACCAAAAGCTTCGACCCCACCAGGTGTCCGTGCGTGTCATTCACCGTCTTGAAGTAGTCGAGATCCAGGAACAGCAAGCTGAACGAGTTCTTCAGCTCCTCGGCGCTCTTGATCTCCTGATCCAATACCAGCTGCAGATACCTGACGTTGAACAGATGCGTGAGATCGTCGAGGTATGCGAGATCCTCCACCTCGGCGAACTTGCCCAGATTTCGAAGGGCGAGACCGAGGTGCCCGGCCAAGTAAGTGGCGGACCTGTCGAGATCCTCCGGAACCGAGCCGTTGAACAGCAGCCCCACGAAACCCCAGGTCGCATCTCCCTCTCTGGCGGGAAAGATCCGCGCTCGCGAAAAGCGGGCCGGCAGACCGTCGACGACAATCGGTTCCGCGGTGTTGGGGTTCAGCCGAGCGCCGATCCGGGCAAGGGTCGCCGACTCATCCTCGAGATCCAGACCAGAAAAACCTTCGATCTGAAACTCTCCCGAACCCTGTCGCAGGTAGAGCAGAACCGCATCGGCGTGAGTTACGTGCTCGAAAGCGTGACACCCGGTGGTGATCAGCCGATCCCGCTCGAGGGTGGTCGAAATCCGCTGACCGCTTTCGAGCAGCTGGACGTAGCTGCGCAGAAGCTCGTTCTCTCTGAGCAGTTGGCGGTTGGCCAACGCGCGCGTTACCGCATGCTGAAGCGCCTCGGGAGAGACCGGTTTGACCAAGTACTCGGCGGCGCCGCTCTTGATCGCCCGAACCGCGGGGTCCACCTTGTCCAACCCGGTGATCACAATCACCTGTACGCCCGGGTAGGTTTCCTTGACGTGCTGTAGGACCTCCATGCCATTACCGCCGGGCAGGATCAGATCGGTAACCACCGCGTCGAAGCGAGCGTCGGCCAACACTTCTTTGGCCGCGTCGAGCGTGCTGACCGGCGTGACGGTATGCCCGACCCCCGTGAGGTAGTCGCCGTATAGTGCCCGAGCGACCTTCTCGTCATCCACCAGGAGGATCCGGGCCATGCGCCTTGCGATTATCGCAGAACCGCTAAACGCTGCTAGCTTGGTGCCGTGCCCTTGGGCAGCGGACGCTTGTGTGTGTTCTTCGAGGCGGGTCCCGCGCGGTACTGCGTCGAAGCCACCTCGGTGCTGGAGATCGGAGCGGCCCCCGCTAAGGGAGACACCCTTCGCGGAGGTCGGACGCTCTGCGATTTGTCTCAACTGCTAGGCGGCGATCCGGAGCAGCGGCCCGGATTCGCTTTGGTTTTCGATGTAAGTCCTACACTCGCGATCCGAATCAAACGGATCATCGAGGTAGCGGACGCGGCCGATGCGCCTTTTTTCCTACTCCCACCAGGACTCGGCGATTCCTTCGGGCTGATGATTCGGGGAGCAGTTTTGCGCACAGATCAGCTCTATTTGGAGCTGGCTGCGGAGACGCTCTCACCGCAGCAGTTGGATCCCCGCGTCATCCCTCAAGGCCAGCTCTATTTCAGCGATGCCGCTGCGGACCGGGTGCTGGTGTTTGAAACCAAGGGCCGGCTGTGCGGGATCCCGCTCGCATCGGTTTCGCAAATCGTCGGGACGGAGGGCTTCTGCCCACTCCCATTCAAAAATGGGCCCGTGGTCGGTCTTTTGCCGCACGCGCAGAGCCTGTGGCCAATTTACTCCATCGCGGGAATGGCGGGTGAGCAAGCGGCTCTAGAACAGCTGATTATTTTGGCCGACGTCGCGGGAAGAAACCTGGGCGTCTGCGCCTCGCGCGCGGTAGGCGTTCGAACGAAATTTCAGGCCACATCCACTCCTGGCGAGTTCATCAGCAGTGAAGTGGATGCGCCGGTCTCCCTGGTCGACCTCGACCGGATGTTCTCTTGATTGCCCCGACGGGTGACACGTAAGCTTGTACCATGCCCAAGAGCCTGCTCGTCGCGGACGATTCGCTAACCATCCGAAAAGCAATCGGGATGGTGCTCTCTACCGAGGATTGCCGGATCACCGCGGTTGACAACGGCCTCGAGGCTTTATCCAAGGCGAGAGAGCTCAAGCCCGATTTGGTCCTGGCCGACGTGATCATGCCGGGGATGAGCGGCTACGAAGTATGCGAGGCGATCAAATCGGATTCGTCTACACAGCACATTCCGGTGCTGTTGCTGGCTGGAAACTTCGAGCCTTTTGACGAGAACCGTGCCCGTGCCGCTCGAGCAGACGGCTATTTGATCAAGCCGTTCGAGAGTGAGGCGTTGATCCAGAAGGTTCAATCTCTGATGGGCACCGCGGGGTCGCAGCCAGAAGTGGCGAGAGCTGCCGCGCCCAGGCCGCTCGCGGCTGTCCCGCCGCCTCCCGCGCCGACTCCTTCAGCGTATCGGCCTGGGCCCCAATCGCACGCGCGGGCTGCGGCGCCGGCCCCTCCACCAGCACTTCGTCCATCGGCACAACCTCCGAATGTGGGAATGGCTCCGCGACCGGGCACGCCGCCTTCCGGCCCTCACGCGGTGCCGAGTTGGTCCGGGCCGCCAACGCCGGTCCCTCGAATCCCTCCATCGCGACCTGGAATCCCAGTCGGGTTCTCCCGTACGGCGGCAAATGCCGGACCGGTTGCCCATCCGGGTCAGCCGCCGCGAACCCCGATGGGCGGAACGCCTCCTTGGGCGAGCCATCCGCCGCAAGCGCATGCTCCAATCCGCCCGGGCCAGCCGATGGCGGCACCGGCGTTCGCGCCGAGGCCAATGCCGCAGGCGGGGCCGGCTTTTGGAATGCAGATGCCCGCAGCGCAGCAGCGACCCTTCGCGCCCGCAATCGCGCCGCCACCGGCTCACGCATCTGACGGCGGGGAGGTAGCGCTTCGACAGGCGCTTGCGAACGCATCCCGCGAGGTGATCGAACGGATCGCCTGGGAGGTCGTTCCCCAGTTGGCGGAGACGATCGTTCGAGAGCACCTCGACAAGCTGATCAAGGACCGCGAGAAGGACAGCTAGGCTCGACTACTTCGGAAGTTTGTCCAACTGCGCGAGCAGCTCGTCATTGGTGACAAGGTCTTTGGGACTGTCGAGGACCTTCTTGTAGCGAACCGTTCCGGTCTTATCGATAATCACGTAGGCCCGCTTCGAATATCGATACAGCCGGCTCTTCGGATCGGTATCCAAAAACCCATAAGCCTCGAGCGTGGTGCGGGGTAGATCGCTTACCAGCGGGAAGGTGAGCCCCATTTTTTCGCTCCATGCCTGAAGCGCCGGGGTAAAGTCCGTGCTCATGCCCAGGACCTGGGCATTGCGGCTTTCGAACTTGGGAAGGTCAAGTTGGAAAGCCGCGACCTCGCGGGTTCAAGTCGGGGTGAAGGCGCCGATGAACCCGAACAGCACCACGTTCTTCTTGCCCAGATAGTCGGACAACGACAGCTTCTCGGTCGTCGTCGCTGCGAGCGTGAAACCGGGCGCCTTGTTGCCGACCTCAAGCGCCGCGGCGGGCCAGACGGAACAGACCGCGAGCATCACTGTCACTCGCGCCACCGTCAGGGTCAAACGCCTCATTGCGTGCCTCCTCCCGATTGCAGACTTACCGCCTGATCAGCGGCTGGATGAACTCCAGCGCCTCTTTCCCGTCCCACTCACGCGCGCCGATCGCGCGCCCCACGATCATTCCCTTGCGATCCCGCACCACCGTCACCGGAAGCCAACGAACGCCGTGCTCTCGAGCTACCGCCATTTCGGGATCGATCAACGTGCGGATCGTATGGCCGTGCTTCTCCAGGTATGGCTTGACATCCTTGTCGCCGCGGCCATCCATCGCGACGAAGTACACCACCAGATCCTTCGGAAACTTCGCCTGCAGGTTCTCCAGGCTCTTGAGCTCGCTGGTACACGAAGAGCACCAAGTCGCGCCGAAGCTCAGCACGGCGACCTTGCCCGCCAGCGATTTCGAGTCGACCGTCTTGCCCGAGAGATCGCGGAGCGAGAACGCGGGCGCCGGCGTATGTTCCTGCAGGATAAAGACGTCCGAGTCTTGCGCGCCGGCGACGGAGGCGATCCCAAGGGTGAGGAGCAGTGCCGTACGTCTCATTGGGCAGCAGGATTGTCGCAAGCCCCGGGGGCTGTCAATCCTCATGCGATAGACTGCATCAGATTGATTTGCTTCCCATTGTTAGTAGATGGGAGAAGCCTTTCTTCAGATGGATCCTGACGACCTTCCCAAAGCCTACGAGCCCACCGAAGTGGAACGACGGTGGTACCCGTTTTGGATGGACCGCGGCTATTTCACCGCCGACGCCCACTCCACCAAACCGCCTTACTGCATCATCCTCCCCCCGCCCAACGTCACCGGCTCGCTCCACCTAGGCCACGCGCTGACTGCGACGCTCGAGGACATCCTCGTCCGGTGGAAGCGGATGAGCGGATTCAACTGCCTCTGGTTGCCGGGGATTGACCACGCCGGCATCTCCACCCAACTCATGGTGGAGCGGGAGCTAAAGAAGACCGAGGGCAAGGACCGCCAGCAGCTCGGGCGCGCTGAGTTTCTCAAACGGGTTTGGGCCTGGAAGGAAAAGTATGGCCGGCGGATCGCCGAGCAGCACCAGGTGCTCGGGGCGTCCCTGGATTGGACGCGCGAGCGCTTCACGATGGACCTAGGCAGCTCCGCCGCGGTGCGACGCGCCTTCGTTCAGTTGTATGAGGAAGGTCTCATCTACAAGGCGAAACGGCTGATCAACTGGTGCCCCTCTTGTCAGACCGCGCTCTCGGATCTGGAGGTGGAGCACGAAGAGGTCGACGGAACGCTGTGGCGGATCCGCTATCCGATCAAGGGAACCGACCGTTTTCTGGTCGTGGCGACCACCCGGCCGGAGACGATGCTCGGCGACACCGCGGTGGCGGTGCATCCCAAGGATCCGCGTTACCAGGGTCTGGTCGGTCAATCGGCGGTGCTGCCGCTGATTGGTCGCGAAATCCCGATCATTGCGGATGAAACGCTGGTGGACCTGGAGTTTGGCACCGGGGCCGTGAAGGTAACGCCCGCCCACGACTTCAACGATTATCAAGTCGGGCTTCGGCACAAGCTGCCGATGATCTCGATCTTTGACCAAACCGCTCGGACCAACGCCAACGCAGGTCCGTACGCCGGCCTGGATCGGTACGAGGCGCGAAAGCGCGTTCTCCAGGACCTCGCCGCTCAGGGCCTGCTGGAGGGCGAAGAGAAGCATCGTCACTCGATCGGGCTGTGCCAGCGGTCCCGCACCGTGGTCGAGCCGATGCTGTCGATGCAGTGGTTCGCGAGCATTGAGTCCTTGGCGAGGCCAGCAATTGAAGCGGTAGAGCAGGGGCGGACCCGATTCGTGCCCGAGAGTTGGACGGCCACCTACTTTCAGTGGATGCGAAACATCCACGATTGGTGCATCAGCCGTCAGCTTTGGTGGGGTCACCAGATTCCCGCGTACTACTGCGTTGCCTGCCGAAAGACCGCGGGCCCGGAGTGCCCGCCGATCGTGCCGATGGAGCCGCCGAGCAGCTGCCCGGTCTGCGGAGGGGGAGAGCTCGAGCAGGATCCGGACGTCCTGGATACCTGGTTTTCTTCGGGCCTCTGGCCGTTCTCAACGCTCGGCTGGCCGCAGCAGACGGACGATTTGAAAACCTTCTATCCGACTTCGGTTCTGGAGACAGGACACGACATCATCTTCTTCTGGGTTGCTCGGATGATGATGCTGGGCCTGCACTTCATCAAGGATGTTCCTTTTCGCACCGTGTACCTGCACGCGATGATCCGCGACGAGAAGGGCGAGAAGATGTCCAAGACCAAGGGAAACGTGATCGATCCATTGGACATCATTCTCGGCGCACCGGCGGACCAGCTCGCGCCCAGTCTGAGGAACAAGTTCCCTCAAGGGATGCCAGCTTTTGGCGCCGACGCGCTGCGGTTTACTCTCGCCTCGCTCACTCAGCAGGGTAGGGACATCAAGCTCTCGCTCGACCGCGTCGGGGGCTACAGGGCGTTTGCAAACAAGCTGTGGAACGCCTCCCGATTTGCGTTGATCAACCTGGGCGACTTCCGGCCAGATGAGCGTTTCGTCATCGATCGCCGTCTGACGCTGGCGGACCGCTGGATTCTCGCGCGGCTCAACAAAGTGATGGGCGAGGTCAGTCGAGCGCTTCGGGAATTCCAATTCGCGGAAGCGGCCTCGGCGCTTTATCAATTTCTTTGGCATGAGTTCTGCGACTGGTACATCGAGCTCTCGAAGGGGGCGCTTTACGGCGATCAGGCCGAGCCAAAGCAGTCGACCCGAGCCGTGCTGGTCTTCTGCCTGGATCACATCTTGCGACTGCTGCATCCCTTCATGCCGTTCATCACCGAGGAAATCTGGCAGAAGCTCCCGCTGGTTCGAACCGTCGATTCGGTGATGATCGCTCCTTTTCCTACGCCCGATGATCGCCTTGCCGATCCCGAAGCCGAGCAGGAGATGACGCCGCTGATCGAGGTCATCGAAGGCATTCGCACTCTGCGAGGCGAAAACAACTTGCCGCCGTCGGCGAAGGTCCCAGCGCTGATCATCAGCCCGGAGCCGCGGATTCGACAGACGCTTCAAAAGTGGAGCAATTACCTGATTCCGCTGGCGGGATTGGGCTCGCTCGAGGTGCGCGAATCCGGCCCCCGGCCTGCCCAGGCGGCGCCGTTCGTTGGATCCGCGATGGAGATCTTCATCCCACTCGCGGGGTTGATTGACGTCAAAGAGGAGCGAGGCAGGTTGAGCAAGGAAATCGCGCGAGTGACGGCGGACCTCGAGGGTCTGTCTCGAAAGCTCGACAATCCGAACTTCGTTTCTAAGGCACCGGCGGAAGTGGTGGAGAAGGATCGGGCTCTGATGAAGGAGTTGCAGCTGAAAAAGGCCAAGCTGCAGGAGCATCTTGGCCGAATCAATCCGGAATCGCCCTCGGCGGGCTAGATGGAATTTCTCGACCGGCTGATCGATCTCGCGCTCGACGAGGACCTAGGGCCCGTAGGGGATGTGACGACCCGCGCGCTGTTGAGCCCCGATGCGACCGGGAAAGCCGAGCTTTGGGCAAAAGAGCCGCTCGTCTTGGCCGGGACCGCGGCTTTCGCGCGGGTTTTTCAGCGGGTGGACCCGGATGTAAAGATCGAATTTCTTGCTGCCGAGGGCCAATGGCTTCCGAAAAAGGTTCGGGTTGCAACCCTCTCCGGTCGCCTCGGCTCGCTTCTGACCGCGGAGCGAACCGCGCTCAACTTGATCCAGCGCACGAGCGGAATTGCGACCTTCACCCGAGAGGCGGTTCGCGCGATCGGAAGGGGAAAACTGAAACTGCTGGACACTCGAAAGACCTCCCCCGGGATGCGCATTCTGTCGAAAGAGGCGGTGCGAGCGGGAGGTGGGACGAATCATCGATTCGGCCTATTCGACGGCGTGCTGATCAAAGACAATCACATCGCAGCCGTCGGAGGCTCGGTTGGCGAGGCAGTGCGTCGCGCCCGAGCGAACGTGCCTCGGCTGGTGAAGATCGAAGTGGAGATCACCCGCCTCGAGCAGCTCGAGGAGGCAATCGGTGCTGGCGCCCACATTCTGCTGCTCGACAACATGACCGATGCACAGATCGCCAAGGCGGTGAAGATCGTCAACGGGCGAGCGGAGTTGGAAATCTCCGGAAACATTTCCATCGAAAGGCTGGCCAGTCTGGCCAAGCTCGGCGTCGACTATGCCTCGATGGGAGCCTTGACCCATTCCGCACCGGCGGTCGATCTCTCGCTCGAAGTGATTCCGGGCTAGTTCGCGAATACTTCCGAGCGCGGCGTGCCTTCCGAGGTGGCGGGCAAGCCGATCTCGAGAAAGGTGGCCAACGTCGGGGCCAGGTCCGCGGTGCTGATGATCTGCGGGTAGATTCCACGTCGTACTCCACGACCGTAGAAGACGATCGGCACCTGGCTGTCGTAGCAATAAGGAGTGCCATGCGATGTCCCCTCCGGGTTGTCAGTCGGAACGTGAAACGGCTTGAGGACGAAGAGGACATCTCCGCTGCGCTCTGGATAAAAGCCCTTCCGCAGGGCCGCCAGGTACCCGCCGTCGCCTCGATTCAGATCCTCGCGGGCGACCGCCAGCGCCACCTGGGGCTGATGGCCCAGCCAATCGGCCGTGGCGCGGTCAACGGTCACAGCATCCAGCTTGCGATCGGCGATCGCCTTTGGGTTGAAATAGACGTTGACGCCCTGGATTCCAAAGAGCAGGTCCGCTCCGAACCGCTGGGTCAGCTCGTTTCGAAGTTGCTTCTCGAGCGCGGTGGGGCTCACCCGCGCGGCGGGAATTCCCTGAGCCGCGAGTTCCTCGGGTATCGGCGCACCCCCGTGGTCCGCAGACAAGGTCACCATCAAATTCGCCCGTCCTCCGGCCGCCTTTTCGGCCGCCCTAAGCAGCGTGCCGATGCTTCGATCCAGTTGGAGCAAGACGTCCTGCATTTCCCATGAGTACGGGCCGTACGCGTGAAACACGTAATCGGTTGCGCTGAAGCTGATCGCCAGCAGATCCGGCGCGTCATGGCCGCCCAATCGATTGGCTTCGAGCGCGGCGATCGCGAATTGCACTAGGATTTGATCCTGGTACGGCGTGGACTGCAGCGCCTGATTGGCCTCTGGACCGGGCGTGGAACGGCCGCCCGTCAACGGATGTGGAAAGGCTCGCCCCAGATTCAATCGGTCGACTGCGAACTGGCCCACGTTCTTTCCGACGTACTCGGCTGCAGGCCTGATCGGAGTCCAGCTCTTGTGGAAGTAGCTCGCAAGGAGGTTTCGATCGTTGAAACTCTTTACCCATCCGGGCAGCTCCTGGACATAGAACGCGCTGCTGATGAAGCCGCCCGCAGCGTCGTTGAACCACCAGGCCTGTCCAAGTCGGCCAGCCATCGGAATGGCAGCGCGCGCCTTGGTGGAAATCGCGACCGTGTGCCCACGATTTTGGGTCGATACCCTGAGGTGGTCGGACAAGGTTTCCGCGAGTATTTCATCAGGAGAGGTTGCGGCGTCCTTTGCTTGCGGGGCTCCCACCAACGGGTGCGAAGGATCGGTAAAGGCCGGCAAGCGGTCGCCCGTGGCTCGATCGAGGATCTGATTGGCGACGATACCGTGTCGCGAGGGATTGGCGCCGGTAATCAAAGTGGTATGGCCCGGCGAGGTGACGGTCTCCGCGTACTCGTAGCGCGCGTTGGGAAAATACGCTCCCTCGGAAAGCAGTCGGGCCAAGCCGTCGCTGAGCCTTGGACGAATCCGCTGCAAGGTATCGCTGCCTAAGGCATCCACCGCGATAAACACCGTCAATTTTGGCGGCTTGGCCGCGCCCTCTGCACCGACGAGCATCAGGATGGGAAGCCAAATGCGCAGCATCACCCGCGATACTCGTCTGCTGACCCGCGCCTACGCAATGAGCTTTGCGGTTCTTTACCGTATGTGCCCGTGTTGTTACGGTCGCGGGTGCTCATGATCGAAGCGAGGGTTCGAGTGATCTACGGCGACACGGATCAGATGGGCGTCGTGTACTATGCCAACTACTTGCGCTATTTCGAGTTTGCCCGCAGCGAATTTTTCCGCGCGATCGGAGGCGCTTACCGCGAGGTGGAGCGCGAAGGCGCGTTTCTGCCGGTGGTGGAAGCGATTTGCCGATACAAGGCGCCCGCGCGCTATGATGATCTGCTCGTGATTCGTACCCAGCTCGCTGAACTGCGGCGCGCCTCGCTCACCTTTGCGTATGAGCTACGGCGCGAAAGCGAGGACGCGGTCCTCTGTACGGGCAGTACTACCCACGCGTGCGTCGGCCGAAATGGCCACCCCACCCGCATTCCCGAAAATCTTTCGCGTCTACTCAAAACCGCTCCGCGCGCGTCGATCGCTCCCGGGGCACTGGCGGAGTGAAAGGAGAGTCACCATGGATCGCAACTTGGCTCTAGAAGTGGTGAGAGTCACCGAGATGGCGGCAATCTCTGCGGCTCGTTTGATGGGACGCGGCACCAAGAACGAATCGGACCAAGCGGCGGTGGACGCGATGCGGCGTGCATTCGATGCGCTGAACATCGACGGGACGGTGGTGATCGGGGAGGGCGAGCGTGACGAGGCGCCGATGCTCTACATCGGGGAGAAGGTTGGAAAGCGCGTCGACGGCAGCCCCCAGGTGGATATCGCGCTCGATCCGCTGGAGGGGACCAATCTGTGCGCTTACGGCCGACCGGGAGCCATCTCGGTGGTGTCGATTGCCAGCCGAGGAAATTTGTTGAACGCTCCGGACACGTACATGGACAAGCTCGCGGTGGGCCCAAAGGCACGGGGGGCGATCGATCTCAGCAAGAGCCCGACCGAGAACTTGCGAAAAATTGCGGAAAAGATGCATCGATACGTGCAGGATCTCGCGGTGATCATCCTCGATCGGCCCCGGCACGAGGAGCTGATCCGGGAAGTCCGGGCCGCGGGCGCCCGCATCCGGTTGATCGAGGATGGAGATGTCGCTGGGGCGATCGCTACCTGCTTCGAGGAGACCGGTGTCGATGTGCTGATGGGGATTGGCGGGGCGCCGGAAGGCGTAATTGCCGCCGCAGCCGTGCGATGCGTCGGCGGCGACATGCAAGGGCGTCTAAAGCCTCGAAATTCCGCCGAAATCGAGCGCTGCAAGAAAATGGGAATCACCGATATCAACCGCATCTATACGGCCGAGGAGCTCGCGAAGGGTGAGGTGATGTTTGCGGCAACCGGCGTCACCAGCGGCGATTTCCTCAAGGGCGTACGCTTTTTCACCGGCGGTGCCGAGACGCACTCGGTAGTGATGCGCTCGAAGACCGGCACGGTGCGTTACATCCAGGCAACACACAAATTCGACCAGAAGCCCTCGTTCGGCCCCTAGAGGAAAGGTTCAACGCGAATGCCCGGTGCCTCCCGATCCATCCTGATCGACGCCCCGATTGAAACGGTCTTCGGAATCATCACGGATTACGAGAAATATCCAGAGTTTCTCTCGGAGGTAAAAGCCATCCGGGTCTCCGAGCGGCGGGAGGGCGAGGCCGTGGTTCAGTACGAGGTCAGCGTCCTCAAGACAATCCGATACACGCTCAAGCTCAAAGAGGAAAAGCCGCGGCGGATCTCCTGGTCGTTGGTGGAGGGTGAGCTGATGCGCGAAAATCACGGCTCCTGGCTCTTGGAACCCCAGGGCAAGCAGACGCGCGCCACGTATTCGATCGAAATGACCTTGGGACCACTGGTCCCCAAGGCGATGGTCAACGCGCTGGTGGACAGCTCGCTTCCCAAGATGTTGGAGTCATTCAAAAAGCGAGCTGAGGGGAAGGCTTGACCCAGCCCGTTGCCGCGGTGGGGATCAGGAATTACAGGTTAGGGAAAGAAGTTCAGGGTAACCGGTGGGTCAATTCCGACTTAGAAAGCCTCTTTTGAGGTCTGCCGGTACCGAAGTGCCGCAAAGACCCATCGAAAATTGGCGGGATTGCGTCCGGTATCGTGCTTGCAACCTTTCTGATCAGGAAATCGCATCGGGGTCGGTTGGCTGTAGAATGGCACCTGGGGTGTCATAGGGAGAGCGCGAAGCGATGTTGGATGCCTTCATCATCGAGGAAATCAAGCGCCGAGAGCGAGTGCGGCAGGAAGAGCGCCGACCTCGAATTGAAATCCCGGTGCCTGTTCCCGACGAACGACCACCACGGAAGAGCGACAACGAGGGTGATGATCAACCGCAGCGCGATGTGGTGATCATCGACGTTTAGCGCTCACTGTCCTGAAATCCGGCCCCAACTTTCCCGAATCTCTTGCGCCGTCCAATAGCCCCGCTTCGGATCCTTCTCCAGTCCTTCCGTTTTTTCCATCCGGTAGACAAAGAGTCTCGGGCCTTCCACGCCGAGCACCTGACCGCTGATGTCCGCGGCAAAATCCGAGGCCAGGAAAAGGACCGCTGGGCTGATGAACTGTGGCCCGATTTGTTCCGGGGTCAATCCCTTGAACATCGGCAAGTCCTCCGTCATGCGCGTCAGAGCCATGGGCGCGATCGCATTGACCGTGACGTTCGCTTTGGCCAACTCGATCGCCAAAGTTCGAGTCAGCCCGTAGATGCCCGCCTTCGCCGCGGCGTAATTGGCCTGGCCAAAGTTGCCCATCAATCCGGACACCGAAGTGGTGTTGATGATCCGTCCCCCCTTGCCTTGAACCTTGAGGTGTCGACCCACGAGCTGCGAGCAATAGAAGGTCCCCTTGAGGTGCACGCTATTCACCAGGTCCCAGTCAGCATCGGACATGTTGAGGAATGCGCGGTCGCGCAGCACGCCGGCGTTGTTCACGAGGATGTCGACCCGTCCAAACTTGTGTAGCGCCGTCCAGAGAATGCTCTCGGCGCCCTCTCGACTGGCGACTGATTCGTAATTGGCGACCGCGTCGCCTCCCGCCTTCTTGATCTCCGCCACCACCGCGTCAGCCGCTTGCGATCCCTTGCCCCCGCCATTTCGGTCGCTCCCGAGATCGTTGACCACGACCTTCGCGCCTTCCTTGGCGAACGCCAGCGCATGCGAGCGCCCAATTCCCGCGCCGGCGCCGGTGATGATTGCGACCTTGCCATCGAACAAACCCATTCGCTCCTCCTTAAGAGAGTCGGAAAAAATAACAGCCCAACATACGCACGAGCGGCTCGGCACGGCAGACAAAAACGCAGTTGGGCGCAGGACATCAGCACAAGTTGTGGGTGTCCTGAGCACAGGTACTCCGGCCGTCCGCGGGCCGACAGCGCGAAGGAATGAACTCGCTGATCGAGCCGCACAATCCGACGGGCGCGGGGCGGGGAGGCGGAAGCTTGCGGGGGCGATAGCGCACCGATACAACCGCGCCCATGACCGAGATTGTGCAGGTCCATGCGCGTCAGATTCTCGATTCGCGAGGCAACCCGACGATCGAGGCGGATGTCCTCCTCTCCGGAGGGGAGACGGGCCGAGCCGCGGTCCCCAGCGGGTCGTCCACTGGAGAGCATGAGGCGCTCGAGTTGCGGGATGGGGATCCGCGCCGCTACGGCGGCAAGGGCGTGGAAAAGGCGGTTGCCAACGTACTCAACCGGATTGCGCCGGCGGTGATCGGCATGGATGCGGCGGACCAGACTGCCTTGGACCGGAAGATGATCGAGCTGGACGGCACGCCGAACAAAACCAGTATCGGCGCGAACGCCATCCTGGCGGTTTCGATGGCGGCGGCTCGCGCGTGCGCGCAGGCGCTTGGACTGCCGCTGTATCGCTATGTTGGAGGCGCGGTCGCGCGGACGCTTCCGGTGCCGATGATGAACATTCTGAACGGGGGAGCGCACGCCGATACGAGCATCGACATTCAGGAGTTCATGATCCTCCCGATCGGCGCTTCTACCTTCGCCGAGGCGCTGCGCTGGGGCGCCGAAGTCTTCCACGCGCTTCGCTCGATCCTGAAGGATCGAAAGCTGTCGACCGGGGTAGGCGATGAAGGCGGATACGCGCCCGACTTGCCGACCAACGAGGAAGCCCTCAAGCTCGTGATCGAGGCAGTTGCCAAGGCTGGATTCAAGCCGCTCGAGCACGTTGCGCTGGCGCTCGACGTGGCGGCGAGCGAGCTCTACGACAAACAGGAGCAACGCTATCGGCTAAAGGGCGAGGGCAAGGAATTCGATTCGGCCGGCTTGGTGGCGTATTTGTCGATGTTGGCCTCGAAATACCCGATTGTCTCGATTGAGGACGGCATGGCGGAGGATGACTGGGACGGCTGGAAGAAGCTCACCGATGCCCTTGGCGGCCGCTTGCAGCTGGTGGGCGACGATCTGTTCGTGACGAGCGTCGAACGGCTGTCGCGCGGCATCAAAGCCGGAGTCGCGAACTCCGTTCTGGTGAAGGTCAATCAGGTCGGGACGCTCACCGAGACGTTCGACACCGTCCGACTCGCCCATCGCTCCTGCTATACCGCGGTGGTCAGTCATCGATCGGGTGAGACCGAGGACACCACGATCGCGGATCTGGCGGTGGGTCTGGATTGTGGGCTGATCAAGACGGGATCGATCTCCCGCACGGACCGGGTGGCCAAGTATAACCAGTTGCTGCGGATTGAAGAGCAGCTTGGGGACGGAGCGCGCTATGCCGGGCGGAGCGCGCTGCGCGTGGTCGCTCAGGAATGAGCGCGCCCCGCATTCTCGTCTCCAATGACGATGGGCACCTTGCGGAGGGCCTCTTGGCGTTGGCGGAGGCGATGGCGCCGCTGGGAGAGGTTTGGGTCGCCGCTCCAGACCGGGAACAGAGCGCGGCCTCGCACTCGCTCTCCCTGCACCGCCCACTCCGGATCAAGCAAATTCGACCGCGCTGGTACGCGATCGACGGCACCCCCAGCGATTGCTCGTACCTGGCAATCAATCACTTGATGAAGGAGGGTCGGCCCGCGTTGATGGTATCGGGGATCAACCACGGCCCAAACCTGGCGGATGACGTCAGCTACTCGGGGACCGTTGCAGCGGCGATCGAGGCCTCGCTGTTGGGCGTGCCGGCGATTTCGTTCAGCCTGGTGAGTCGCGCGCAGGTGGACTTTGGCCCGGCGGCCCGCTTCGCGCGCTCCTTAGCGGCGGCGGTGCTCGAGCAACCCGAGCGCCGCAACTTGTTGATCAACGTCAACATCCCCGGCGGGATCGAGCCCCGCGGGTACGCCGTCACCAAGCTCGGAAAGCACTCTTACGGGTACGACGTGGTGGAGAACGTCGACCCGCGCGGCCGCAAGTACTACTGGATCGGAGGCAGTGAGTATCAGCATGAGGACATCCCAGGCAGCGACTGCAACGCCGTGCTGGATGACCATGTCGTCTCGGTGACGCCGCTTCGTCTGGAGCTCACCGATCTGTCGCTGATGAACGAGATCCGGCGATGGAAGATCAACGGATTCCAGAAATTTCCAGCCGACGGCCAGTAGGTCCTCGTCGCCGGCAAACTGGGCGTGCCGCCACTTGGCTTGCGTCAATCGCAGCTGCCTTAGCGCTGTCGTGTGCGCATCGCTCGGCGGCGCCGCGCAGTCCCGCGCCCCCGATTGCCTCCCCATCCAGGCAAGAGCATCGCGAGCCGGATCTGGTGCAGATTCGACATCGGGTTGAGCCCGGACAAACGCTTTATCGGATTGCAAGGATGTACGGCGTCTCCCCCGAAGCGCTGGCTGCCGCCAATCGGATTTCCGATCCGACCAAGCTCGCGCCGGGTCAGGAGCTGATCATTCCCGTGATCGCGAAGCCCGAGTTCCTCGGCGAGGGCGTGGACAATCCAACGGGAATTCATCCGGCGGTAGCGAGCGCCCCGATCGGCAAAGGAGCCACGCGTGACCGAAACCACCGCGGAGATCTCGACTGGCCGCTGCGCGGCGTCCTCTACGCGAGATTCGGAAAACACGGAAAAGAGGTTCACGATGGAATTGATCTCGCGGCTCCCCGAGGTACGCCGATCAAGACCGCTCAGGAGGGCACGGTCATCTATGCTGGCGAGCAAAAGGGCTACGGGTTGATCACCATCGTGGCCCACCAGAACGGACTGGTGACACTCTACGCGCACAACAGTGATCTGAGAGTGAAAACCGGCCAACACGTGCGGCGAGGTCAGGTCATCGCCACGGTTGGAGAATCCGGGCGCACCACCGGGCCGCACTTGCACTTCGAGGTGCGGAAGGAGGGCGTCGCGGTAGACCCCCTCGATCATTTGGGGCCGCTTCCGGACAACTCCTGATACAAACCTCCGCGCAACCGAGCAAAACCGCGTTTGTCTTGCTCGTAAGAGGGAGGCTACATGGGTTCGTCACGCAACTTGGGATTTCTTCTGCTCGCCCTCAGCCTGGAGACTGCCGGGCAAACTTCACCGCTCGTCTACGTCTACGGCCGCGCGGACTTTCCCGCCAGCAACGGTGGACTGCTGGCGACCTCGGGGGACTTCAATCGGGATCAAAGGCCGGACCTGGTGGCAATCAGCTACGAGTCGAATTCCGCCGCGGTCTTGCTCGGTCAGCCGGATGGCAGTTTCGACGATGGCGGTCGAAGTTATCCGGTGGGATCGGAACCGGTGGGGGCTGCGGTCGGTGACTTCAATGGTGATGGCATTTTGGACCTGGTTGTGGCGAACCAAATCTGCCCGCCCTCCACCGAGCCTTGCCCTCCCGGATCGATCTCGATCCTGCTCGGCAATGGCGACGGAACGTTTGCTGACCATGCGGACTACGAGACCGCCGCCGACCCGGTGGCGGTACTGGTGGGCGACTTCAATGGAGATGGCATACCTGATGTGGCCGTCGCTGCAGCCGTCTCGCGGATCAACTCCGGAAGCCCGGGGTTCGTGTCGATCCTGCTTGGAAATGGCGATGGAACCTTTCAACCGCACCTTGATTCGCCGGCCGGTACGGGGGTGATTGCGCTCGTGGCCGGTGATTTCAATGGCGATGGCCTCCTGGATTTGGTGGTCGACAACCACCCCTCGTTCGCGAGCCACACCGTCTCACTGCTCGTCGGAAACGGAGATGGAACGTTTCAGCCACCTAGCAACGTCACGGCGAGCGGAGACCCCGTGGCCATCGCCGCCGCGGATTTCAACCTGGACCAGAAGTTGGATCTGGCGGTGGCGACGGGCACCGGCTCGATTTCGATTCTCCTTGGAAACGGCGACGGAACGTTCCAGCCGTTTGTGGACTATCCCGGTGGATTCGGACCCTTTCGGATGATCGCGACGGACTTGAATCAGGATGGAATGCCGGATCTGGCGTTGAGCATCACCACCAACATTGCCTCGCACGGAGCGGTCTCGCTGTTGCTGGGCAATGGCGATGGGAGTTTTCGCCCGCGCCTGGAGTACGCGACCGGTAACTTTGGACAAATCATTGCCGACGACTTCAACGGCGACGTCAAGGTTGATCTCGCGGTTGGTAACACCCGCTCGACCGTGACTGTTTTGCTGGGGGAGGGCGATGGAACCTTTCCGCATGCGACGGAGTACGCTTCGGGACAGGGGCCGGCCGCGATAGTGATGGGAGACTTCAATCGGGACGGGGTCGTCGATCTGGCGGTGGCGAATTCCGCCTGTAATTGCCCAAGGGGCAGCGTTTCGATTTTTCTGGGAATCGGAGATGGGACATTTACTCGGGCGGCTGATTTCCCCACCGGCACCGAGCCAACCGGATTGACCGTGGCGGACTTCAATCTCGACGGCAAGCTCGATCTGGCGGTGGCCAACGCAGGGGACAACACTGTTTCGATTCTCCTGGGCAATGGCGATGGCACCTTCCTTCCGGCAATGGATTTTGCGACTGGGACCGCGCCGCACTCGGTGATTGCAGTTGACTTCAATCTCGATGGACTGGCGGATCTCGCGGTGACCAACCTCCAGGCCGGATCCGTCTCGATTTTGATTGGAAATGGAAACGGCACCTTTAATCCGCGCGTGGATTACGACGCGGGTCCCGGCGCAGCGGGAATCGTCGCCGCCGACTTCAATCGCGACGGCCTAATCGATCTCGCGGTCGCGGATTCCAACACCCCGATCCGGTTAGGCGACCGCGGTCGAATTTCGATTCTCTTGGGCAATGGCGACGGCACCTTCCAGTCCCACGCCGACTCGTTCAGCGCCAGCCTCAGGCCGTTCGATCTTGTCGCCGGGGACTTCGACGGAGATGGCCAGCTCGACCTGGCGGTGACTACCAACCTGAACGAGATTGGGACGGTCTCGATTCTCAGAGGCGCTGGAGATGGAACGTTTGAAATGACCACCAACTACTCGACGGGCCGCTCGGCAAGAGGAATCGCGGCCGGTGACTTCAACCTGGATGGCAAGCTGGATCTGGCGATCGTGAACGTCAACACCAATACGCTCGCCATCCTGAAGGGCAAGGGCGACGGTACCTTCCAATCTCAGAGTCGCTATGGAGCAGGAATTCTTCCGATCGCTCTGGTGGCGGGTGATTTCAATTCCGACGGAGCGCTCGATGTGGCGATCGCCAACTTAGGCTCCAATACCATTTCGGTGTTTATCGAGCGGTGAGTCAGGCCATCTTTCGATAAACGCCCACTACCACTCCCAAAATCATGGTGGAGCGGAACTCGGATTGAGTGACATAGATCGCCTCCATTGCGGGATTCGAAGGCTGGAACCGAATTCGCCCCTGCTCGGGGTAATAGCGCTTCACAGTCGCCTCATCTTCGATCAGGGCCACGACGATGGCGCCGGGTTGCGCGCTGGCCGCCTTGCGGACGAAGAGGAAGTCTCCATCGAAGATCCCATCGCCGATCATCGAGTCGCCTTTCACCCGCAACGCGAAGACCTCCCGGCCGGAGCCACCGAGAAGAAAACTGTCGATCCGCACCGAGTCCTCGACGTTCTCGGTCGCCAGCAGCGGGGCGCCTGCAGCCACCCTGCCGAGAAGGGGGATGTCCAAGATCGTGGGGTCTTTGCGGGCGCCCAGTCCAAGCACCAGCCGAGCGCGTTTGGTGACCACCAGTGAACGGCTCTGCTGCGCGCCCCGCTGCAGATACCCCTTCCGCTCGAGGGCATTGAGATGGTCGTTTACTCCATTCGTCGAACGGATGCTCATCTGCTCCCCAATTTCCCGGATCGTCGGTGGAAAGCCCCGGTTCTCCGTTTCCTTCACGATGAAGTGTAGGATTTGCTTCTGGCGATCGGTTAACTCCTCCATCCGTGCCTCCTCCCCCTGGGGACCGAACAGGTTTTCAGTGTCGATCATGTAGCCTGAACATCCGTGTAGAGTCAACAACTTGCCTTTTTCGAGGAGAAAGGCCTGGGCCGGTCTACTCTGTGGGCGTGCCAACAAACGCGATGAAGCGAATATCCCTCGCGATTTGGCCGGTTTTCCTGGCTGCTTGTGCGCACCAGGGGGCATACAACGGCGGCTTCTACACCAAACGGGGCGTTCAGTATTACGTGGGGGGCGTCCCGCCGGGTTGGCGACTCCAAAGCTTCAGGGGCAATGATATCGCCTATGTGGCCGAGGACTCGGAACACCTGATCGCGATCAACGCCAGCTGCGAGGACTACGAGGATGCGCCGCTCAAGGTGCTCACCCAGCAGCTGTTGATGGGTTTCACCGAGCGCAAACTGATTAAGGAAGAGCTTCGCATGCTCCAGGACCGAGAGGCCTTGTATTCCCACTATCTCGCGAAAATGGATGGGGTGCCTCGCGAGTTGTTGTTCGTGGTTTTGAAGAAAGACGGCTGCGTTTACGACTTCATGTACATCTCCCCGCCAGACCGCTTTGACGAGAAGCTGCCGACCTTCGAGGAGATCCTAAAGCGCTTCAGGACGGAGCCACGCCCATGAATGGCCAAGTCAGACGTCCACAGTTGGAAGACGAATCATTCGGCGAAGTCGTTCAGGAGGAGTTGGAAGCGATCCTCCCGCTCACCGCCAAGGTGCGCGGCGGAATCGAGCAATTCGGTGGGGTCGCGGTTTTGTTTGGCCGCGCGATTCTCCGCACGCTTCAAAAGCGCTTCACCTGGATGGATGTGATTTATCAAATTGAGGTACTCGGGATCCGATCGCTTTCGATCGCCACGCTGACCGCGACCTTCGTGGGGCTGGTGATCTCTGTTCAATTCGCAGTCAACCTCGCGCGTTTTGGGGTCCAGCACACGGTCGGCAAGGTGGTGGTGCTTACCCTCTTCCGCGAGCTTGGCCCGACCCTCACCGCGCTGACTGTCGGCGCGCGGATCGGCTCCGGCATTGCAGCGGAGCTGGGCTCGATGAAGGTGACTGAGCAGGTGGACGCCGTCCGGGTGCTGGGTGCCGATCCGATCGCGAAGCTGGTGGTCCCGCGCCTGTTGGCTTGCTTGATCGTGATTCCCGCTCTTACGGTACTGGCGGACGTGATCGGGTTGGTGGCGGGAGCGGGAATGATCCGGTTTGAGTACGAGATTCCTCTCCAGCAGTTCTTCCAATCCGCGATCGAAACCGCAGTCTGGCGGGATTTCTCCTCTGGAATCGGCAAGGCGGCGATCTTTGGCCTGATCATCGCAATCGTCGGCTGCTTCAAGGGGCTGAAGACCGAAGGCGGCACCGAAGGCGTGGGCCGCGCAACCACCGAGACGGTGGCGATCTCCTCGGTCGCAGTGTGCTTGGCGGACTTCTTCCTCACCAAGCTGTTTCTCTCTTTTTAGATGTTTCACCGAGCACACGACGGCCGCAAGTTCGAGCGTCCAGCGCAGGGAGCCGAGCAGATCCGCTACCAGCACGTCTCCAAGGCCTTCGGCGGCAAGTCGGTATTTGAAGACCTCTCGTTGTCGGTAGCGGAGGGGGAGACCCTGACGGTGATCGGCGGCTCGGGCGCGGGCAAAAGCGTGTTGCTCAAGTGCCTGGTCGGCTTGATGTACCCCGATGACGGTCAGGTGATTTTCGAAGGACAGGTGGTCTCGGACTTCGACGAGGCCGAATTCATCGAGGTGCGCCGGCGGATCGCGATGGTTTTTCAGGGCTCGGCACTCTTCGATTCCTTGACGGTGGGGGAAAACATCGCCTTTCCCTTGCGAGAGCATTTCCCGAAAATGCCGCCGGAGGAGATCCGCCAGAAGGTCGCTCAGAAGCTCCAGATGGTCAACCTTCCCGGAATCGAGTCGATGATGCCCGCAGACTTGTCCGGCGGAATGCGCCGGCGGGTCGGCTTGGCTCGGGCGATCGCCGTCGATCCGGAGGTGATCCTGTGGGATGAACCCACCACCGGTCTGGACCCGGTGAGCACTGAAATAATTGATAAGCTGATCATCTCGATGAAGGAGAAGCTGGGCTGCACCTCGATCGTCGTCACCCATGACATGGACAGTGCGTTCGCGGTTTCCGACCGGATTGCGATGCTGGCCAAGAAGAAGATCGTTCAAATTGGCACGGTGGAGGAGATGAAGAACTCACAGGTACCCGAGGTGCGAGCCTTCTTTGATGCGCGGCTGGAAATCGCCCGCGGATTGATAGGTGCGAAATGACCGAGCCGGCTCCGATGCGCGCCGAGCGGCGCCTGATCATCCGCTCCGGGCTGTTTGTCAGCGGGGCGCTGGTGCTGGCGGGGCTGGTGATTTTTCTGATCGGCAGGGAAAACCGGCTCTTCGAAAGGCACGTCCGTTACCACGCGGCGTTCGAGGACGTGGAGGGACTCAAGCTCGACTCGCCGGTCCGAATCGGGGGATTGGACGTTGGCCGAATCAGATCGATTAGCTTCTCCCCGGACCTCGAAGACCGCCGGATCGACGTCACGATGGAGATTTCATCCAGGTTTGCCAGCCGAGTGCGGGCGGACTCGGTGGCTCGGATTGGCAGCCGAGGCGTGCTCGGGGACAAGGTGATCGAGATTTCTCTCGGATCGGTGAATGCGGCTCCGATTCCCGAAGGCGGCGAAGTCAAAACCGGCTCCTCGGGAGATATCACTTCGCTCCTGAAAGCCGGCGGAGAGTTGCTCGACAACGCGGTGGCCATCTCTCGAGATGTGCGAGAGGCGGTCTCGATGTACACCGAGCCCGCGCTTCGCCAGGATGTCGCAGGGCTGATCAGAAATCTGCGGCAGATCACCGCCGCGATCGATAGCGGCAAGGGCCTGGTGCATGCGCTGATCTACGACACCCAAGCTACCTCGGACGGCAAGCGCCTGCTTGCAGCCGCGGCCCGCGATGCGGAACGGTTCGATGCCGCAATCAACGAGGTGGAGGGCATCCTCAGGGAAATTCGAACCGGCAGCGGAACCCTCCACGCGTTGGTATACGAGCCCGCGGGGATCAAGGCCGTTTCGGAGCTGGGGGATGCGGCCGGAGAGCTCGCCAAAATGCTTCGGGGTGCGCAACAGAATCGCAACAGCGCGGTGCACCAGCTCTTCTACGGCGACTCCGGAAACCTGTTTGGCGACCTCAGCGCGGCGGCGGCCGACTTGAGAGTGATCATGGCCACGATTCGAAAAGGGGAGGGGTCTCTCGGCGCCCTGATCAACGACCCGACGGTCTATGAGGATCTGAGGACCGTGCTCGGAAACGTCAAACGCAACTTCATTCTCAGGGAGCTGGTGCGCTACAGCATTTCTCACCGGGGTGATCTGGAGCAGGTTGGAAAGCCCGCGGAGACCAAGAAGTGACCGCTGCCTCCGAGCTGAAACTCACCGCCGGGCGTGCTTTCCGCCTGGGGTTTCAACAAGCGGTGTCCCTCTGGCCTGCGACGGTGATGGTATTCGCGGTCCGCTCGGTTCAGTCACTGGCCGACTTTGCGGTGGCGATCGCGGTCCTGCCCTCGCTCCTCACCCATCCAGACGCGCCGCTCGGGGCCGGAATCGGGACTTCGATCACGGTCTGGATTTTCACTCAAGTCTCCGCCGCCATTTTCATCGGCGGATCGTTGAGGCAAGGCGCCGAGCGGATGCGCGGGTTGCCGGTGGGTGGTTTGTTGTCCCACGCCGCCGCTGCGGCGCCAAGATCGCTCAGCTACCTGTTCTGGAGCTCGGTGGTGCAAGTGCTTCGGTTCGGCTGGAGCGTGCTCGCCTTTACCGCAGCGGGGCTGGCTTATCTGCGCTCATTAGTAACCGGGATCGGAGGTCCGGCCAGCGCGGCGGCAATCGCGCTGGCGTTGACCATCGCATTGCCCGTGGCACTGCTGGGGTTGATCTGGATCGAGGTGGCCCTGGTGCGATCGGTGATTCGGGACCAAGGTTACTTGGGGTCTCTGCTCGAGGCAGTCACCGCGATGAGGACGCGACTGGGGACGCTGGTATGGCTGACCCTGCTCTCGGGTGGGATAGCTTGGGTGGCGACGAGCTCGATCTCGGGGATTTTCAGCCTCACCGGGGCGGCGCTCTCCTCCGCGTGGCAGTTGACCCTGGCGCAGCGAGTATCGGTGAGTGTGCTCTCAGCCTTCGTGGTGAGCCTTTTCGAGCTGACCCGGCTGCACGCATTTGGAGCCCTCACCCTGGACGTACTTGCCGTCGCTCCGATCGAGCCACTGCCCGTGCCGATGGCGGAGGTGGTTGTAACGGCGCTGCCGGTCGGCGAACCGCCGGGCTAAACTGCGCGCCGTGGTCCCTCGACCCACAGTCCTCTTCGTCGATGACGACTTGGAGGACCTGAAGTTGATCTCCCAGACTTTCGAGCGACACCTCAACGTGGTGACCGCATCATCCGGGTCCGAGGCGTTGGTGGTGCTCGAAGAGCAGCAAATCGACCTGCTCGTCACCGATCAGAGGATGCCGGGGATGAGTGGGATAGAGCTGGTTCAGGCCGCCCGGGCGAGGGGAATCGACATCCCCACCATCCTCGTCACCGCCTATACCGATCCGCGCGATGTGATCGATGCCATCAATAAGGGAGAAGCTTATCGGTTCATCACCAAGCCCTGGAACCCCGATGACTTGCTGACCAGCATCAGGCATGCGCTCGAGATGGCCCAGCTGCGCAAGGACAAGGAGCAACTGGTTCGCCGACTGCGCAAGCGGATCGACGCGCTCTCGGTCATCTACGAGGTCAGTCGGCAAGGCGCGGCGGATCTACCCACCTACGAGGCGATGATTGAGCGGGTTCTGGAGGCGATCTCCAGGGTCTTGCGGCACGAATGTGGCGCTGCGCTGGTGACCTTGAACGAGAATCGGTCCGCGCTGCTGAGGATCCGCTGCCATGGACCGGTTACCGACCGGGGCCTTCTGTGGGTCAAAGAGACGGTGTTGGCGGACTATCGCCGTCAGTCGGGTTTTCTCCTACCAGAGGACTGCGTGGTGACCAGGGTTACCGGGACGACCGAGGGCGGTCTCGCGATTCCGGTGAGCTTTCCCAGCCAGCTGAGCGTGTCGCTCGTCGCTGGCGGACATCTGATGGGCAGACTTTCGCTCTTCTCGCGAGAAGTGAACGCCTACTCCGCCGAGGACGGTGAGCTTTTGGATGCTCTCGCCAATCAGACTACCGACGCGATTCAGAGCGTGCGCAAAGCGGAGAATGAGGCGAAACGTCGGATCGAGCTGATGGTCGAGTCGATGAACGACGGGGTGCTTCTCACCGACGAGAAAAATGAAGTCGCGATCGTGAATCCCGCGGCGAGGGAGCTGCTCCAATTGGGAAGCCATGCGGAGGCGCTGCTCCCCCGCCGGCTTCAGGAGATGCTCGGGGTTGATTTCTTTGAGCTGGCCAAGGCCTGGGAGTTTGGCGAGCGCACCATGGTGCGGCGGCAAATCCAATTGTTCGATCGAGCGATCAACTGCAGCTACAGCCCGGTGCTGGATACCTGGTCGATACTGCGCGGAATGGTGATCGTTCTGCGCGACGTCACCGAAGAAAAGAGGCTGGACGAGCGCAAAGAGGAGTTCGTCTCGATCATCAGTCACGAGCTGCGCACGCCCTTGACCTCAATTTCCGGGGCGCTCGATCTGGTGCTCAACGTTCTGGGCGGCTCGATGAACGAGCGGCAGCGGCGGTATCTGGCGCTGGCCAAGGACTCCGCCGATCGGCTCAACGGGACGGTAGATGACTTGTTGGATCTCTCAAAGTTTGCGAAGGGCCGTCTGAAGATGTCCTTTGCTCAAACCGGGCTGGACGAGCTGATTCGAGCAGCCCTGGACAAATACGATGCCGCATTGACCGAGAGGCGCGCGCAGGTGTTCGCCGATCTGCCAGCAGGCGCGCTGAGCCTGGTCGCGGATGCGAACCGCGTCGGACAAGTATTCAACAACCTGCTCACCAATGCGGTCAAATTCATGCCCGAGGAGGGACAGATCCGGATCGCTGCGCGCACCGTTGCCGCCACGCCTGGATATGTATCGGTCAGGTTCTGGAACAGCGGAGAGAGCATTCCGGAACCCGACCTGGAACGAATCTTCGACAAATTCGAGCAGGTGCGCAGCACCCGAACCCAGAAGATGCGCGGAACCGGGTTGGGTCTGGCGATTTGTCGAAGCATTGTCGAATCCCACGGCGGTCGGATTTGGGCCGAACCGTGCGCCGACGGCGCGCAGTTTGTGCTGGTGCTGCCGCTTCAGCCTCCGCAAGAAGCTTTGGACTCTTCGCTGGCCGGACGCAGCCCGCTCGGTTTGCTGCGGAGAACCATTTTGGCGGTGGATCAGGCCTGGGAGCGGGCCAGCGTCATCAAGGCAATCCTTTTGCCCGAGCAACATAAGATCTTCGTCGCGCCGTCGGCTGAAGCGGCGCTCGGGATGATCAGGGACCATCCGCCGGATTTGATCATCATCGACTCTGAGGAGGTGCCGAGCGTGAAGGCGCATCGGGTACTGCGCGCGATTCCGATCCTGCCGCTCGAGAAGCCGTTTCGACCGGAACAATTGCTCTCCGCGGTAAATCAGCTGCTGCAGTCCCCGATTCCGCCCTCATCGGCCCCGCTCGCCGACGCGCAGAAACCGATCAGCCCTCGGCCTGAGCCAGCCGTCCCACCGTACTCCGGATTCGAGGATCTGCGAGAGAAGGCGATCGAGCGCGAGCTTCAAAAGCGCGCGGCCAACCAGCGAGCGTTTGCCTTTTGCTGCTTGGACCTTCACAACCTGAGGGCATACAACGATCACTACGGCTTCGCGAAGACGACGGGGCTGATCCGACAGACCGGAGATCTCCTGCACGAGATCATCAGCAAGTTCGGATCGGACGACGACTTTCTCGGTCACGTCCCGGGAGATGATTTTGTCTTCATTACCGCGCCGGAGTCGGTCGACGGCGTCTGCTATCGGACGATCGCCGCCTTCGACCGAATCACGCCCCTCTATTACGACCAGCCGGACCGAATCCGAGGCTACATCGAAGCAAAAGATCGAACGGGCGAGCAGCGCCAATATCCGCTCCTCTGCGCATCGATCGTGGCGGTGCTCTGCGATGGACAGTCAGCCGACCATCAGCAGTTGGCTCGTCAAGCCACCGAGCTGAAGCTGCGGGTTAAGGAGCTGAAGGGATCCGTTTACTTGCGCAGCGATCGGGAGCAGGCGATTCGCTCGATGTCGATTGCCTGAAGCCGGAATGCGGATACTCGGATTTCATCATCTGGCGATCTTCGTTCGTGAGCTGGAGCGACTAGCGCTGTTTTACCGCGAGGTGCTCGGGCTGTCGGAAATGGCGCGCCATCAGCGCGAGGACGGCACGCTCCGCAGCATCTGGCTGGCGATCCCCGGCGGCGGGTTCATTGCTTTGGAGGAAAACCCCGACCCTTCCTCCGCCGCTCTCCGCCGCGGATCTTCGGGGTTGGCACTCCTGGCGTTGGGGATCAGTGCCGCCGACCGCAAGCGAGTCACCGAGGAACTTGCACGACGGGGCATCGAGATCGTCAAGCAAACGGATTGGACGCTGTACTTCGATGATCCAGAGGGCAACCACTTGGCATTGAGCCATCATCCCTCGCCGCAGACTACAACGGCAGAGTAACGTAATAAGCGAAGCGGGCTCGCCCGACGAGAAGCAGCACGCTCTTCGCTGCGCGGGCCGCGATCAACGCCTCCCGGAACGAATCCAACGTGTTCGTCCGCTGGTTGTTGACCTTGAGCACCACATCGCCCGACACCAGGCCGACCCGCGCGGCGGGCGACCCACGGCGCACGCTGTTGATCGCCAGGCCGCTTTTGGCGGTCTCGACCCGGATCCCGAGCCGATCCCACGCCAGCGATTCGGCGAGCTTGGGTGGAAATTCCACCGGCACAACCGAAATCGTTTTGGCGGTTCCCTTATGGAGCAAGGTGAGCGGCACCGGCGTTCGCGCGGGGTAGCCACGCATCCGAACGTTGAAGTCCTCGGCGTCCTCGACCCTGGTGCCTGCCACCTCTTCGATGATGTCCCCCGGCTGGATGCCTGCTTTTTCCGCCGGACTTCCCGAGTCCACGCCGGTGACCACCGCGCCATAATTGCGGTCCCATCCCAAGGAGCGAGCAACCGACGGATTGATTCCTTCGGCGTCGATCCCGATCCACGCCGGGCGGACTTTTCCAAACTGAGTCAGCTCGGAGACGATCCGACGCACCTTGTCAGCCGGAATGGCAAATCCAATCCCCTGGCCACTGGCGTAGATTGCGGTGTTGATCCCAATCACGTCTCCGTCGATGTTCAGCAGCGGTCCTCCCGAGTTTCCGGGGTTGATCGACGCATCGGTTTGGAGAAAGTCGTTGTAGACGCGGTCATTGGCTTTGAAGCTTCTGCCAATCGCCGAAAGCACGCCGACGGTGACGGTCTTCTGGAGACCGAACGGGCTGCCAATCGCAATCGCGGTTTCACCGATCATCAGGTCGGAGCTGGTTCCTAACTTGGCGATCGGGAAGGGTCCCTTGCCCAAGACCTTGAGGACCGCGAGATCGTTGTCCGCATCGGCGCCCAAAACCTCTGCTTCGAGCTGGCGTCCGTCGGCAAGCACGACGTGAATCGCCGACGCTCCCCGGATGACATGATCGTTGGTGACCACCGTGCCATTAGGGTCGAGGATCACTCCGCTGCCCAGGCTTTCGACTGAACGGCGGCGCTCGCGGCCGATGCCAAAAAACTCGAAAAAGGGATCCGAGGATCGCGAATCGATGATCTGCTCGGTTCCAATGTAGACCACGGCAGGCGAGACTTTCTGAACCACGTCCACCACCGCCCCTCGGCGGTGAACCAGGTCCGCCATCGCAGGCTGGACCCACGCCGCGCACATCGCGCCGACCCATGCACACATGCTCTTCATGGTGAGCCTCACTCTAAACCGATGGCCTGCTCTAGGATAACTTCGTGTTTCAGCTTGCGGTCGCGCTTTCTCTGTCGGTTCTGGCAGCAGGCGAGTCTTCCGAGGCAGACGTTCGTACGGTCGCGGACTCGTATTTGCGCGCGTTGACTGGCAGCGGAGACGATCGGGCTCGCGAGCTGCTGCTCGGCGGCGCGACCATGGACGCGCAGATTTTCAGCCTCGACAGCGCGAGAATCGTCTCGAAAGATCCGCTGCGGCGGGAAGAGGGAAATCTCGCAACCGCGCTCGAGCTGATGCGCGAATTGGACCGAGCGGGTCGTCAGGCTCGGACCCGGATGATGAAGGGGGGAGCCAAGAGCCATGGGGACGAGATGGGCTATACGGAACTCTCGCAGGCGGAGGCCTCGAAGCTGCTTGCGCCGACTCGGGAGAAGGCACAGAAGTTTCTGAAAGCGTGCCCGGTGCTCGCCTACCTCACTCGGGTGGGCAAAGAGCTGTACTGGCACCCCCGAAATCCAATGCGGGCCTTGCTCCACGAAGCAGGCGATGGCGGGCAGTATCGGGTTGAGCTGCATCGCTTCAGGGTCGAAAGTCTCGAAGGTCCGTCGAAAGCTCCGCGGCAATGGCCGCTGCGGGTACTTCGCTTTCGCAGCGGCGGGATCGACACCGGTTGGCGCATCCTGCCCGCCTCGGACTGGAGCGTGGAGTAGCGTCCACTACCAGCGAAACACGACTTTTCCGAAACTGTCGTTGCTGGCCATCCTCGCGAAGCCTTGCTGTACTTGATCCATCGGAAACACTGCATCGATCACCGCTCGAAGTCGGCCGGATGAGAAATGGGGAAGCAACTGCCGCTCGAAGGCGCGAGCGACGATAATTTTCTCCTCGAGCGATCGACTGCGCATCACCGTGCCAATCAGTGTCATCCGTCCGTGCATGATGCTTCCAAGATCGAGCTCTGCCTCGGTGCCGGCCATCAAGCCGACCAGGGCCACGCGCCCGCAGCGAGCAGAGGCGGCGAAGGTCT
The DNA here is from genome assembly GCA_036781205.1 of Myxococcaceae bacterium. Taxonomy (GTDB): domain Bacteria; phylum Myxococcota; class Myxococcia; order Myxococcales; family Myxococcaceae; genus DAIQBK01. Next base: position 54,791 of record DAIQBK010000007.1, on the reverse strand, counting down.
CCCGCAAGTAACTCCCTCCGACCAACTCCAGGGTGACATCGGCTCCGTGGCCAGCGGTGAGGGAGCGGACCTGTCCAGCAAATCGCGGAGGACTTTCGCGGGAGAGGATTGCGTGTGCAAGCCCCAACTCCGTTTGGCAGCGCTTGAGCTTTTCGGCGGAGCGAGAAGTTCCAATCACCGTCGCACCCATCAGCGCGCCGATCTGGATTGCCGCGGTCCCCACTCCGCTGGCCACCGCATGAATCAACAGGTTCTCGCCCAGGGTCAGCTTGGCCTGGAGGACAATCGCGTCGAGAGCGGTGGCGAACGCTTCGGGCAGCGCGGCGGCCTGCTCGAAATCCATCCCGCCGGGGATGGGAACGGTTTCACGCTCGTGAGTGACGAGAAATTCCGCGAAGGCTCCTCCGCCCACCAATCCCATCACCCGATCGCCGGCTTTGCGGGACAGGACCGCAGGGCCGGTTTCCATAATCTCGCCCGCGTACTCGAGGCCCGGAATGTCCGGGGGCGCTCCGGGCGGCGCGGGATACCTCCCCATGCACTGCAACAGGTCCGCGCGATTCACCGCGGTCGCTCGGACCCGGACGGCGACTTCGCCCCGACCTGGCCGAGGTTGCTCGGTCTCCTGAAGCCTGAGCACCTCCGGGCCGCCCTTGCCTACAATCCGCACCGCTTTCATTTTTCACCCAAGAATGCTCTATAAATTGTGATGGCGCGCAAGTTTCTCTGCCCTGTCTGCAAAAAGGAAGCTCTCCCCCGGTCCAAAAATCCGGCATATCCGTTTTGCAGCATGCGGTGCCGGCTGATCGACTTGGGAAAGTGGCTGGGGGAAGAGTACAAAGTGCCCGACAAGCAAGCGGAAGAAACCGAGGACGAGTTGCCGCTCCACACGCCCGATGACAACTCGCCGCGACAAAACTGAGCGCGGCGATGGGCTGTGCGATCTGCACTGCCACCTGCTTTACGGGTTGGACGACGGCGCTCGGACGTTGAACGAGAGCTTGGAGATGGCGCGGATCTTGGTGGACCTCGGCTTTTCGGAGGTTGCGCCCAGCCCGCATGCGCGCCGCGAATATCCGCCCAGGCCGGTGGCGCTCGAGCGCCTGGCCGAGGTTCAGAGCGCCCTTTCCGAAGCGCAGATTCCTCTGGCGCTCTCATCCAACGCGGAAAACTACCTCTTCGAGGATCAGTTTCTTCAAACGCTCGGAACGGCGGAGGCCCGTTTGCTGGGGAAGGGGCCCTACCTGCTGGTGGAGCTGCCCTACACGGCTCCGGCGCCGACGCTGTTGGACCTCATCTTTCAAATGAGGCTCAAGGGCGTGCGCCCGGTGTTTGCCCACCCCGAGCGATGCCTCGAATTCAAGCGAAAAGGGCGAGCCGCTGAAGCTGTCGACGCCGGAGCGCTGCTGCAGCTGGACATCGGCGCGCTGATTGGCCGCTACGGGCGAGGCGCCAAGGCGCTCGCCACTGAGCTTTTGGAAGAAGGCCTCTATGCGCTGGCGGCGACCGATCTTCATTCGCCTTCAGGCGCGCGCGAATGGCTCGAGCGCAGCCTGTCCGAGCTGCGACACCGGATAGGGGAGCGGGGGTTCACCGCTCTGATCAGCGATCAACCGAAGAGAATTCTCGCTGGAGAGTCTCTGGTATAGATCGGAACCACAGGTTATACCGCCGCCGGTGAAACGCGTCGTCAAGCTCCTGGTCAGCCTGCTTCTCACCATCGTATTCGGGTGGTGGGCGTTTCGAGACACCAACTGGCAGGAGCAATGGGACAGTCTGCGAAGCGCCAACTACGTGTGGCTGATCCCCTACTTCGGCGTTCTGCTGTGCATCCACATCCTTCGCACGCTGCGATGGGGCTTCTTGTTATCCGGGATGGAGAAAGTGAGCTTTCGCAGGCTCAATGAGGCGGCGGGGATCGGCTTCATGATGTTGCTCGTCCTGCCGTTTCGCCTGGGAGAGTTCGCACGCCCGTTTCTGATCAACCAGCGCAGCTCGATTCGGCGCAGCGCCGCAATGACCTCGGTGGTGCTGGAGCGGATCGTGGACGGCATTTTCATTGCGGTCCTGCTGCGAGTTCTGTTGTTCTTCGTCACCGAGCAGTCCGACACCGTTCGCTTTGCGCGCTGGGGCGCCAACGTGATGTTCGCAATCTTCGCCGGCGGCCTGGCGTTCCTGCTGTTCGCGCTGTGGCATCAACGGCGAGCGGTTGAGCTGGTGCGAAAGAGCCTGGGGCGCTTTGCTCCCCACCTCGCCGACAAGGCCGCGGAAATCGTCGACGCTTTCGTCGGAGCGATGCGCCAGCTGCCCGGGAAGGGGGCGGTGCTTGGGTTCTTCGGCTTTACCGCTGCCTACTGGGCGATCAACGCTTTTGGCCTGCACCTCATGGCGCGCGCTTTCGATTGTCCGAGTCCTCGGCCGTCCGGATGCCTGCCGTTTCACCTGACAATGTTCGAGAGCGCGATCGTCCTCTGCGTGGTGGTGGTGGGGATCATGATTCCCAGCGCCCCCGGAATGATCGGTACCTTTCAAGCCGCGACCAAGCTGGGCCTATCGCTCTTCTTGCCGGCCGCGGTGGTGAATGGAAAAGGGGTCGCTTACGCGAACGTGATTTGGTTTTGCCAAACCTTCCAGCAAGTGACGCTGGGTCTGCTGTTGATGACGATGGGAAACATGTCCTTCAAGGATCTCGCCGGCAAAATCAGCAAGGACGAAGCGATTCCACCGGGCGCTGCGCCGACCTAGTTTTCCGGTTAAAGTCCCTTCCATGGCGCGAATTTCCGAAAGGCTCCCGGAGAACGTTCCGGGACGATTCTTTGTAGACAGCACCTGCATCGACTGCGACCTCTGCCGGCAGGTTGCGCCGCAGACGTTTGCCGAGTCGCGCTTGGGCGGCCGTTCCTTCGTCTTCCAGCAGCCCGCAAGCGATGAGCAGCGGCATCGCGCGATGATGGCGCTCGTGGCCTGTCCGACTGCGTCGATCGGCACGGTGACGAAGTCGGATGCCTCCAGCGCGGTGAACGCATTTCCGGAGCCGATTGTGGACCCGGTGTTCTTCTGTGGTTTTGCTTCGGCTTCCTCGTTCGGGGCGTCGAGCTATTTTATTCAACGGCCTGCGGGGAACGTGTTGGTGGACTCGCCTCGAGCAGCGCGCCCACTGATGCGGCGACTCGAGGCGATGGGCGGCGTGCGTTGGATGTTCCTCTCGCACCGGGACGATGTCGCGGACCACGAGGCGTATCATCGGGAGTTTGGTTGCGAGCGGGTGCTTCACCGAGACGACATTGGGCGCGGCACGGCGAACGTGGAGCATCCGGTGGCCGGACTTCTGCCGGTTTCACTCGACCCGGAGCTGACCGTGATTCCAGTCCCGGGCCACACCCCTGGTAGCGCGGCATTGCTCTATCGTGAGTTTCTCTTCACCGGCGACCACCTGTGGGGCACCGATGATGGACTGCATCTGAGCGCATCGCGCAGCGTGTGTTGGTACTCCTGGCCCGAGCAGGTTCGTTCGATCGAACGTCTCTTGGATTTTGAATTCGAGTGGGTCCTGCCGGGGCACGGCAGGCGTTTTCGGGCGGCCAATCCGGCGGCGATGCGCGCCGAGCTCGAGAGGCTGCTCGAGCGCGTCAAGTCAAGAGCCTAGCTGCTAGAGCTCTTTTTCCAACCAGCGCAGGATCGCCCGCTTCACTCCGGCAAGGCCGCGGGCACGAGAGCTGGGACGGGCGCTCGAGTTCGGCTCGGGATCCGTGAAGTCGATTTCCAGGGGGTCGGGCGCTTCCCGGGGGCTCGGCGGTTCGACAACGCGCGTGGTCGCGGATCGCGCGGTCAACGGAGCTCGATTGGCCTTCATCGTTTGATCGACGCGGACTGAAGGCCGTACTTGGTGAGCAGATCGTCGACCGCTTCGCGCAGGTATTCGCTTTGAGCGACGCGCGTTCGCCGTGAGAGCTCGCGCAGGCGAATCAGCTGCTCTTGGGGAACCAGCACGTGGGTTGAAATCGGCGAACCGGAATCTTGCTTCTGCCGCTCTTCGTTTGGCTGCGCTACAGGGCGGTTCGCTGCTGGCGCCAGGTCTGCCATCGTCCCTCCTCTGGGATGTTACAGGAAGCTACCGGCTTGTCGCGGCTGACCATTAAAGTCGCCGCACTGACACTGTCAAAAAACCGGCTTTCAAATCATTGTCCGCAGCATCCGCGCGCTCGCCGGATCCAACTCGCCGATGTCCGGCACGGTGAGGCGGTTGCCATCGACGTCAATCAATAGCAGACGGCGTTCACCCAGCCAGCGTATGTTCTCGTCCGAACTCTGAACGACCAGATCCCTAAAACCGCGGTCGGTTTCAGTTTCCCAGTAAAGAATCCCTCCTTCCCGACGCAGTGAAATGACCCTTCGAATCACGCTAGTGATGTATCGCATCCGCAGTTCTTCCTCGACGAGCGGCCGGTCTTCCGGAGCGAGATCGGAGAGATCCCGGATCATCAAGATCTCCTGATCGGCCGAATCGAGAAAGCAGAGGTAACGATTTGGCTGCGACAGCGGAGCCGCACAGACAACCTGGACTCCGGCAAACGACCTACCATCAGGCAATGTCAGGAGAAGTCCGCCGTCGGAGGCCCGGCTTACTCGAATGGCTTTTGGCTCCGTGGCCAGAGCACTCGCTGCGAGATCGGTCACTGGAGATCCCTTGTTTCCGAGTATGCGTTGGCGAACTCCCAGAGAAGACCCCTGTGAGCAAGAAGTTCGTCGTACGTTCCGGTTTCGACAATTCGCCCGCGGTCTAGCACCAGCAGTCGGTCCGAGTTGCGAATGGTAGAAAGCCGGTGAGCGATGATGAACGTGGTCCGGTTGCGTGCAACGCTCTCGAGCGCTCTTTGGATGGCCAACTCACTTTCGACGTCGAGCGAAGAGGTTGCTTCATCGAGGATCAGAATTTGTGGATTCGCCAGAATCGCTCGGGCGATCGCGATGCGTTGTCTCTCACCGCCCGACAAACGGTCTCCGCGGGGGCCCACCAGCGAATCGTAACCATCCGGCTTTTCCAGGATGAAGCGGTGCGCGTTCGCCATTCTCGCTGCCGCCACTGTTTCCTCAAAGGTGGCATCCGGGCATCCGTAGCGGATGTTGTCCTCGATCGTTCCGCTGAACAAGAAGATATCCTGGGGAACGATCGCCACCTGCTTGCGCAGTTCATCGAGCCGATAGTCGCGAATGTCGAGGCCGTCAATCAGGATCGTCCCTCGGTCGGCCTCATAGAAGCGGCAGAGCAAGTTCATCAGCGTCGTTTTTCCGGTGCCGGAGCGCCCGATGACGCCGATCACTTCCCCGGGGTCCACCCGGAAGTTGATCTCGTTGAGAACCGGCCGGTTGGAGTTGTAGCCAAAGGTGACGTTTCTGAAGCAAACCAGTCCTTCGATACGCCGCACCGGCAAGCCCGGAGCCGAGGGTTCCTCCACGGGTGAATCGGTGAGCTCAAAAAACTGGACTGCCCCGGTTAGAGCCTGGCTGAGTGAGTTGCTCACCTGCCCGAACCACTGCAGCGGCCAGTAGAGCATCCAGAGATAAGAAACCGCTGCCAGCAGGGATCCAACGGTCAAGGCACCCTGCAGCACCTGGTGCCCGCCGATGAACCAGACGAGGAAGACCCCGGTGTTCATCAGGAAGTAGATCACTGTGAAGAAGAGGAAAGACTCCCGCTCCGCGTCGGCGCTTCTAATGCGAACCCGGTCGTTACACTCCAGGAAGCGCTTGTACTCTTTGTCCTCTTGACAAAACGCCTTCACGACGCGAATTCCACTGAGGGACTCGCTGACCTGGACGCTGAGCGACGCCAAACTGGAGGATTGTCTGTCCTGCGCCCTTCGGAGCCTTTTCCAAAGAAACCAGGTCCACAGAATGATCAAGGGGACCGGGAGCACAATCGCCGCGGTGAGCCTTGGGCTCAGGTAAAAGAGAACCCCCAGGATGCCGGCGAGGAGCAAGGCGCTCATCACCAAGAGGGGAGCGCCGCTGCCCAGGAACTCCTCGAGGCGGGCGATGTCGTTGACGAACCGTGAGAGAAGAGTGCCGGTGCTCCACGCGTCAATGAAACGGATCGGGAAATGCACAACCCGGTCGAACAGGGTTTGTCGAATGTTGGCCGTTACCCGGGCTCCCAGCCGCACACTCAGTCTTCCCCTCGCAGTTTCACAGAGCCACATCGACAGGCGTGCGGCCAGCAGAATTCCAACCAGCCCGGCCAGGACGCGCAGCGCCATACCCGGAACCACGATCCGGTCCAGAATTTGGCGAAAGGCCAAGGGAGCGGCCAATTCGGCGGCGATCGACGCCGCCAGCACGGCGACCAGCGAGATCAGCCCAAGGCGGTAAGGGGCCAGGTACCGAAACAGCGCGCGGACCGTAGCCCAGCGGTCGAGGCACTTCGGGCACACGCCATTTTTCTCAGGCAGAAGTCTGCTGCAAGACTCGCAGCGGATGCGATCCACGACCGCGGGCAAGCCGGCGTCTCCAGTGCGGATCAGCCGTTCGATGCCCGCTGCCACCTCGACGAACTTGGGGAGCGCGGAATTGGTGAAGTACAAGACCCCGAGCTCGCGGTTGCCATTCCGCAGGACGAGGCGACCGCCGCCAACCAGTGTATCGAGGTGCGCGGACTGAATTTTCTTGAGAGGCCATTCCCTGCGCTCGGCGCCATCGATCAGCAGGACCCGCTGGTCGGTAACCACCAGCCAACGGGACCCGAAGCGCATGTCCGTATCCAAATCGGCTGCCACCCGGATCAGCGTGCGCTCGTCTTTGGCTGCGTCTCGGTTTACGCGCTCGAGGATTGGGGTGGGAAAAGGCTCGAGAAAGTCGGACATCTTCTCTATTCCTCGATCGAAACTGTTTCCGGTGTCTGATGCTGGAGCTTGACCAAGGAGGAGAAGGTTCCGCCGCGCTCGAGCAGCGATTGGTAGGTTCCATCCTCGACGATTCGGCCGTTATCGAGGACGATGATGCGGTCGGCATGGTGGAGGGTGGACAGGCGATGGGCGATGGCGAAGGTGGTCCGACTCCTTCTCAATTCGTTGGTCGCGCGTTGGATCGATCGTTCGCTGAGAGGATCCACCGAGGATGTCGCTTCATCCAGAATTACAATTCTGGGGTCGCAGAGGAGGCATCGAGCCAAAGCGATCCGTTGTTTTTCTCCTTGCGACAAACCCTTCCCGCCCGCTCCAACTACGGTCTCGTAACCGTCTGGCTTCTGCACGATGAACTCATGGGCTGAAGCGGTTCGCGCCGCTGCAATAATCTCCGTGAAATGGGCACCAGGCTTTCCGTAGCTGATATTTTCCGCAATCGTGCCGCTGAACAGGAACGGTTCCTGGAGCACCAAGCCGATTTGCTTGCGGAAGTCTTCGAGGCGGAACTCGCGGACATCCACGCCGTCGATCTGGATGGTTCCCTGATCGGGGTCGTAGAAGCGGCACAGCAGGTGCATTAAAGTCGTCTTGCCTACCCCAGAGCGCCCGACAATGCCGATGTACTCGCCTGGACGGACATCCAGATCAATGCCCCTGAGTACGGGATGCGCGCGGTCGTATCCGAACCACACGTTTCGAAACGTGACGCGCCCCTCGATCCGAAGCAGCGGTTGGGCGCCCGACTGTTCTGCTGCCTCCGGAGGGATGTCCAGGATCTCGAAGATTCTTTCGGCTGCAGTGAACGCCTGAGTCATCCAGTTGCTCACTTGCCCGAACCACTGGATCGGCCCGTATAGGATGAGAATGTATCCGTAGGACGCCACCAGGGCACCTGGCGTCAAATTCCCGCGCTGTACCTCGAGCCCGCCGTAGAACCAAAGGATCGTCACGGCGGCTGTCACGACCAAAGCCATCGCGGCGAGAAGGGTTGACCGCCGTTGCCCAGTGACAAGGTTTGCTTGAAACAGGCCTTCATTCTCGCGGCGAAATCGCTGTATCTCCAAGGGCTCTTGGCGGAACATCTTCGTCACCCGATTTCCGGACAGCGTCTCATTCAGGTGGGAAGAGAATCGGGTCCCCGCTTGCCACCACAAATGATAGAGATTGCTCATCCTCCGCCAGAAGAAAAAAGCCCAGAACAGGACCGCCGGAACGGTCACGAGGATGCACAGCGCCAGTCGCCAATCGAGCCAGAACAACAAACCCAGAATGCCCACAAACGTCGCTCCGTTCACGATCGTGTACGGCAAACCGCGAATCAGGAAGTCCTGCAACGCGCCCGCGTCTCGAGATACCCGATCGATCAGCGAGCCCACGTCGCGTTTCGAAAAGAAACGCAGCGAGAACATCTCCAAATGACGATAGATCTGGCTGCGGATGTGGGCGGTCACATCAGCGCCGAGGACCGCTACCGTGCGCCCGTGAACCCATTCAGCGCCCCAGCTGGCGAGTCGTATCAAAAACAGCGCAATCACCAACCAAGCCAGCAGAACATACCGGCGGGTGGAGTCGGAATCACCGGTGCGAAGCAGAACCCGATCGACGATTTGACCGGTGACCATCGGCGGTAGCAGCGCAGCCGCGGATATGACAATCGAGGCGAGCACCAGGATCGCTACCCGTTTCCGGTAAGGCCTCAAATATTCGGTAATCCTCCGGAGAGTGTGCCACTTCCGTAGGCACGCCGGGCAGATCCCGTTTCGGTCCGGCAGGAGCCGGCCGCACTGTTCACATCTCACCCGCTCGCGAGGCTTGGTCTCGATCGGCCTGCCCGCGATGGCATCTTCGATCGCCCGCGCAAACGCGACGAATTGCTGGGATTTGGAGGCAGTGTACGGAAGTCGAATCGCGGGCAGCAACTTCCGACGGATTTCCAGCCGACCGCCGCCCACCAGACTCCTCGCCTGAGCCGACTCGATCTTCGCAAGGGGCCACTCGAATCCGTCTCCGTCGCCGGGTGACGGAAGGACCACCACTCGCTGATCGGTGAGAATGATCCAACAATCTCGGAAACTGCCGTCTGCCGACAGGTCGGAGCAAACAGCGGCCAGCTCCTTTTCACCCGACGTCAAGTGCTGTCGGAGCGCCTTCGCATAGGGCGGTTCTTCAGCGTTTGTCTTCTGGCTCCAACTCATTCGTCACCACCGCCACTCCGAAGCCGTCCAGCTCGATCTTGGCCGCTCGGGTAGGCAGGACCACCGGCTGACCTTTGGCGTCTGAATCCAGTTTGATCAGGTGGCCACTTCCAGCCAAGCTCGGCTCGAGATCTCGCAGGCTCAGGACACCCGGCCGGTCTGCGAGGTGGACGAGAAAAATGCTCCTTCGCTCGTCGGGACCATAGGAGACCACCGCGTCCCAATCTCGACGGTCTGCTCCGTGTATCGGAAATCGGATCCGGTCTCCAAAGCGCACATGCCGGGCGCATAACCGCTTGGCGTAATAGAGAGGCGTGGGCTCGGCGCTGGGGTTGAGGATCCCGTAGCCGTGTGCGTCATCGGTTCCGGTCCAAACCATTTCGGCGTCGATGCCGCTCCTCAAGAATTGAATCAGCGCGGCTGCTCCATAGGTGGCCCCAAAAAGACTTTGATTGAACCGTGCGCGCACCGCCGGGAGGTAATGAGAATGGGCGTTCCACTCGCCGCACATATTGAGCAGTGACTTTCCACGAATCATCCGGGCGATCTGCGCCGCGCGGAGACCGAATTGATGAGCCTGAGCCATGATCAGGTTCCGCATCGTCCGAGGGTCGCCCGCCGCGGCGGCTTCACCCGCGTCGCGCCACTCGGCATAGTAGTGCCAGTTCACAAAACCGATCAGCGAATTGTCGACTTCGTTGAGCAGGCGCCATACCCAATCCAGCCAGAACGGTTGGAAGCCCTCCACCGAAGGCCCTCCGATTAGCGGAGGGCGCGCGTTGAGCCACGGCGCTAAGCAGCGGGCGATGCCCCGCGCCACCGCCTCGTATACCGCGCGGTACTGCTCGAAATTGATACCGCCGCCGATCCAGTCATTGTTCGGCTCGTTCCAGACGCACCAATACCAATTCTTGACGTTTTCACCGCCCCACTCCTCGGTGCAACTCCAGACAATCTCGGAGCACTGTTCGGCAAACCATCGCAGGGCTCGCGGGTCGTCGAACGGCCGGCGGAATTTGGCGAAGGTGAGAAAGGGTGTCGCGCCGACATTCAGCACCGCTTGGATGCAGGCGCGCAACGACGGCCAATCCGCGACCGGGTCCGGCGCATGCTTGTCAAACACGAACAGACGAATGATTCGAACATCGAGCTCCCGCAGCCTTGCCCACAGCCGCTCCCGGTTTTCCCCAAGCGCGAAGTGCCACCAACTGTCGGACTCATTGACGCCGTACTGAAGCCGCATCGGCGTCTGGGGTGCCGTGCCGCTGCCGATCATCGAATCACCCCGGAGTTGACCGCGTTTGTCTCCGACGGCCGGCGGGTTGTGGCCTGGGTCGACACAGTTAGCCATCCCTTTGGTTGTGAAGCAACGCCACGCCGTATCCGCGCAAGGCCAACACGCGTTGCAGGGCATCGCTCCGCGGCTGATTACCCTTGCCGCCGCCTATCGAGGTTACTTGCGAAAAGCCGGAAAGCTCAGGCCACTGGCTCAGCTCCAACTCCTGGGGACCTGAACCGCGATAGACCAGCACCGCGACCTTGCGGCCCGCTTCATCAGAAGCGACGACCGCGTCAAAATCGGGAACGGGATCCCGATCCAACGGGAAGGAGATGAAGTCGCCGAACCGTACGTTCCGAGCAATCAGCTTCTTCGCCTGATAGGTCGGCGTGGGTCCCCCCCCGACGTCCAGTGCGCCGTATGGCCCCCGGTCACATGCGCCCGCCCAGAGAAACTCTCCATCCGCGCCCCCGCGCATCAAGTCGATCAGAGCGGATCCGTAATATGCGGCGCCAAAAGGGCCCTGATTGAACCGACTGCTGATTGCCGGATCATTATGGGAGTGCGCATTCAGTTCGGAACACAGATTGAGGATGCCGCGTCCCTCGAGCAGAACGCCGACCGCTTCCGCACGGCTCCAGTATTCACCGGTCCGCGATAGCAAGAGTCGTTCGAAAACGTCCGGATCGGAGGGCGCCGACCACGCTCCCGGCTCTCGCCAATCGCCGTATCGGTTCCAGGCAACAAAACCGATCAAGGAGTCGTCCACTTCCTCGACGAACCGCCAGATCCAGTCGAACCAGAACGGCTGAAAGCCATCCACGCACGGGCCGCCAATTCGAGGCCGTCCTTCCGGAAAGCCCAGCCGTTGCTGGATCGCGTGCGCCGTCGTCAGATAAATGTCGCGATAGCCTTCAAAAGTAAGTCCGCCATTAGTCCACGGGCTGTTCGGCTCGTCGCCAATACTCCAAAACCAAGAAGCTACTTCGGGCTGTCCCCAACGTTCGATCGACCGCTCGACAAACTCGCCACATCGCTTTGAGAACATCTGCACCGTGCCTGAGTCGTCCCATGGCTGCGGGCACGGAAAAGCGATCATCGGAGTCGCCCCGGTTCGCTGGATTGCGTCGAAGAACCCAGCGCATTCGATCCAATCGTCTGGTGACCTTCCCTCGATGCCCGGAAAGATGCGCACCAGCGCAGTCCCAGCGTCTTGGATCCGGGTGATCAATTCTTCACGCGCCAGGACGCACGCGGGGTCCCTCCAGTGATCGCCGATGTTCAACCCGTAGCGCAGGTGCATCCGAGCGCGGTTGATCGGCGCCGTCGTCGCGACGGGGCTCCGTACACCCTCTGATTCGACTGCCGCTCTCACGCCTACGCCTCAACGATCCGGATCAACTCGCGGATGCGCTCCTGATAGGAATGCTTCTTCGCCAATCCGGCGCGGATTCCGGCAACGATGCCGGCGTAATGTTCTGGCCTCGAGATGATGTCGAGAATTTTCTCGTGCGGCTTTTCCCGCGGCATCACCAACTCGGCGGCGCTCTCTCCATAAAACTCCCTCACGTAGGACTCATCCATTCCAAACAAGGGTATGGTATTCGCGGCGATCGTCTCGAAGGTGCGGCAGGTCACTAGCCGAAGGTGGTTGAAGAGTGGGCGGTAGATCACCGGCATGAAAACGCCCTTGCTCATGTGTTCAACCACCGCGCCGAAGTTGATCGGCGGAAACGCCTCTACCCTTAGCTGGCGCAAATACTCCGGATCCGAATCGTAGGCGTCCTTGATGATTGACGGGTTGGCCCAGGGCGCGAGCCGGTCCCAGCCATGACCGACAATCCCAATTCGGCCGAGTTGATCGCGAATCGGCTCAATCGCGTCGAGAATGGCTTTCATCGGGCGCCATCGAAACCAGTTGTGGCCAACGTAGTACATCGAGTACTCCTTGCCGTTGGAGCAGAGGGGGACTTCCCACTGGGGGGAATAGGCGTGGAAGAAATGAGTCCGGACATTGGCGCGCAGCGGATGATAGGTGGGCTGGAAAATCTTGTCTGAGAGCGCGTCGCAAATCTGAATCCAGCGTCTACTTTGTTCCTCTGAGGCATGGTTGTAGTCACCGACGACGCTGATCGCGTCGTTGTACTTGCCGTCGCAATCGATCACGATCCGCCGCCGCTTGGGAAGTCGCGCCGCCAGTCGAACCCAGTCCAGGCAGTCGCCCTCCTGGAGATCGGTGGTCCATTCGAAAATGAAGGCCACGGCGTCGGCCGATTCCAGGTCCATCGAGTAGTTGAACGGTGAGCTCCCCTTCGGCCGGCCATAGATCGCGACCTCATGTCCCAGTTCGCGCGCGGCCACCGCGAAGTTGTGGATGTCCTGGGCGCTGCCCCGGTCTTCGAACAGATAATGGACAAACATCAATCGCATGCTGTGCCTTCAACTTTCGATGATTCGAATCAATTCTTTGAGGCGTTGTCGCTGCGAGTGCTTGGCGGCGAGATGCCGGCGAATGCCGTGAACGATGCCGGCGTAGTGCTCCGGGCGATCCAACATATCGGCGATCTTCTCGTGGGCGTTCCCCTCCGGCAGCACCAGCTCCAGCGCCGTTTCGCCATAAACCTCGTTCACGTATGCATCGTCCAGGTTGAACAGAGGGAACGTATTCGCCGCGGGAGTCTCAAAGAATCTGGGGGTGACGATGCGCATGCGCACGAAGGTCGGCCGGCTCAAGATTGGATTGAAGTAGGCCTTGCTCATCCACTGGATGACCTGCCGAAACGGAATCGGTGGCAAAGCTTCCACCCGGAGCTTCCGCAGGTATTCGCGATCGGTGTAGTAGGCATCTTCCATCTTCATCGGGGCCGCCCAGGGAGGCAGCGCATCCCATCCATGGCCGACGAGGCCGATTCTCCCGACTTGGTCCCGAATCGGCTCGATCGCCTTCAACACGCGCGACAGAGGCCGCCAGCGAAATTTGCTGTGGCCCACGTAGACCATCCCAAGCTCCTTGCCTGCTTGGTTTAGGGGCACTTCCCACTGTGGGTTGTAGGAGTAGAACAGAAAGGGACGAACGTTTCTCCGGAGCGGATGAAGCGTTGGCTGGCAAATCTTTTCCGCCAGGCTGTCGCAAATGGCAATCCACTTGTTTCGGGCGGCCTCGTCGCGATGGTTGTAATCTCCGTCCGCCGAGACCCGATCGTTGTAATTCCCATCGCCGTCGAGGATGACCGTGCGCCGCTTGGGAATCTTGCTGAGGCGGGCGAAGTCGAGATTGTCGCCTCGCAGAAGATCCGTGGTCCACTCGAAGATGTAGACCAGCGCATCGGCCGACTCGACATCCATTGAATAGTCGAGCGGGATGTTCGGAATCGGCCGCCCGTAGACGACCACTTCATGACCCATCTCCCTGGCGGCACGCGCATAGCCGCTGATCAGCAGGCCACTGCCCTGGTCTTCAAACGCCCAATAGACGAGCATGATCCGCATCCTTCACGTCTCCAGGGCCGCCACGAGTTGTTGTACCCGGGTCCGGTAGGAATGATGGGTTCTCAAGTGCTCGCGGGCTCGCTGCACCGCTCCCCGAAAGTGCTCTGGGGTTTCGAGCGCGGCGAGAAGACGCTGCTCGACCTGGCCATTCAGCGCGAGGTCGCGCCCGGCCGGGCCGTAAACCGACTGCGCCAGCTCCGGACTAATCAAGACCAGCGGAACGGTGTCTGCGCACAATATCTCGAAATACTTGGAGGTAATGATGCCCAACCGCTGAAACAGCGGACGCTGCGTCATGATGTTTACTTTGCCGCTGCTCATCGCTGAAATGACCTGGGTAAACGGCACCGGCGGACGAACGGTGATCCGCAGACTCTTCAGCCGCGCCCGATCGACCCGAAATGCCTCGGTCAGGCCGAGGGCGGCCGCCCAGGGAGGGCAACCATCCCACCAGAGGCCGAGAAAGCAGATCTCGCCGATTCTTTCCCGCATTCGGCCGACGGCGGGGAAGAACAGCTCCTCAAGCTCTTTCCATCGCCACCAGTTGTGGCTCACGTGAAGGACATCGACGGTCTTGCCCCTCGGATCTTCGGGACGCGCTTCTTCTTCCGGTGCATAGCCATAGAACAGCAAGGGTTTGATGCGAGGATCGAGCGGCGTCAGGGTGGGCTGGAAAATCCGGCTGCCCAGCCGCTCGCAAGTCTCCCGCCAGCCATTCCGCTCGGCGATGCTGGCATGGTTCCGGTCGTAATCCCCCAGCGAGACGATGTCGTTGTACAAACCATCCGCGTCGAGAACGACCCTCCGCTCGTGCGGAACCGTCCTGAGGATCCGCGCGACCCGTAACCCGCTCAGCCAGTTTAGGTTTGACTCCAGGATAAAGACCACGAAATCGAACTGGTCGGTTTCCATCGAGAACCGGACCTTGGGCAAAGACGAGTCCGGGGATCCATACGCGGCGATCGTGTGTCCCATCCGATCTGCGGCGGAAGCGTAGCTCGCCACCGCCCGGATACTGCCGGCGTTGATCCGCTTGTCGATGACGAAGAGGATCCTCAAGCCTTGCCCTCGAGAATTCCCAGCAATTCTTGAAACCGGTGCTGGAAAGTATGGTGCTCCGCCAGATACTTCCGGGTATCGAGGACGGCCTTCCAATAAGGCGCGGGGTTGCGCAGGATTTGAGAGATGTGGCTCTTTACATCCTGGTCGATGCAAAGGGGCTCGGCGCTGGGTCCGTAAATCGACTCCACCAGGTTCCGTGGAAGCATCAACAGCGGGATGGTGTCTGCGCAAAAGGTGGCAAACATCCGGTTGGTGACGATGCCCAGGTGATTGAACAGCGGCCGCTGAACGACAGGGCTGAACCTCCCTTGGCTGATAAAGCCAATCATCTCCTGAAACGGAATCGGGGGGTTCAGCTGCACCCGGGCTCGGGCCAATAGTTCCGGATCGACATCCACGCCCTGGATGCCCAACTGGGCGGCCCAGTCCGGCCGCTTTTCCCAATCGCTTCCGGCGAACGCGATCGGGCCGAAATCTGCCGACAGCGGCTGCACTCCTTCCAGAAGCGTGCGGATCTGTGTCCACCGCTGCCAGTTGTGGCCCACATAAGTCATCGCGTAGGGCTTCCGATTTCGATCGGGGCTGCTCCATGCTTGCACGGCTTCTTGCTCTGTCGCGTACGACTTTACGACGGAAGCAGGATCGAAGGCGTGCCACAGAAATGAGCGCACGGAGCTGCGCAGCGGTTTTTGAGTGGGCTGTAGGATCGTACTCGAGACCGCCTCGAATCCTTCCACCCATTCCCACCCCTGATGCCCATCCATCTTCTCGAGGTGATTGAAGTCGTGCTCCACCCGCAGGGTATCGTTGTAGCGGCCGCAACAATCAATGATCAACCGCCGCTCTCTGGGAATACCGTCGAGCAGCTGCGCGAGATACGGCATGTCGGGGAAGTCCCACGACTCGTAGACGACAAAAATCGCGACGTCGAACATCTTGGTGTCGAGAGAATACGGAAGCGTTGGGGGCTCATTGGTCTGCTCGCCGTAGAGCGCCACCCGGTGCCCCAGCTGCTTGCCCAGCTCAACGTACTTGGAAATCGGAAACACGCTCCGAGCAAATTGACTGAGCTTCGAAACAAAGAGAATGTTCATCTCAGACCCCCACCTTTTCTGGTAGACGGTGCGACTGGGCAAACCCAAGCTGGATACAAACAACAGATTCAACGGTAACGGTCCTTCAGCTCTCCGCCGCTGACGTGACTCGCTGCGCTCCGGGTCGCCCACCGCAGCGTCTCCGACAATCCGTCCTCAAAGGACATTGTCGGCTTCCACCCGATCGCAGCCGCGACCCCGCGGATGTCCGCTTCCACGTGTCGCTGTTCTCCTGGTCGCGCTGGTAAGTAGCGCACTTCCCAAGTCGATCTGCTCTGCTTGAATGCATGGAGCACGGCATCGGCGAGCTGGTTGATCGTCAAGCGACGGCCACTGCCGACGTTGAAAATCCGGCCGAAGGTCCTTTCGTTTCCCAGTGACGTCACCCAGGCACGAACCACATCGCCAATGTAGATGAAGTCTCGACTCTGCTCGCCGTCGCCGAAGATCGTAATCGGTTCCTTCCGCAGCAGATTTCCCAAGAAGATACCCAAGACGCCTTGGTAGGGATTGTCCAGCGCCTGACGGGGGCCGTAAACGTTGTACATCCGGAAAGATGTCGCATGAAAACCAAAGGCGAGATCCGTCCGGCTGGCAGTCGTTTGGACGTAGCGCTCGGCCGCGTACTTCGTAATTCCATAGTAGGACGTCGGCTCGCAGCGGTGTGTTTCCGGGATCGGCAAGACCTCCGTCTGCCCATAATTTGTCATCGAACTGGCATAGAGGAGGCGAGGCACCTTGTACTTCAAGCAGAGCTGAAGCACGTTGATCGTCCCCTGCACGTTGATGCGCAGGTCAGCCACTGGATCCGTAAAAGACTTGATGATCGACACCTGGCCGGCGATGTGGCAGACGGCGTCCACGCCGCCTTCGAATGCAGCTTCGAGCTCCCCCAGGCTGGCGACGTCGCCGCGGATGAACGCAGCACCGCTCGGAACATTCTCACGCTTCCCAGTGGATTCGTTATCGATCACCACGACCCGATGGCCCGCCGCGAGCATCCCGTCGGCCAGGTGTGAACCAATGAAGCCAGCTCCACCGGTAACAAGCACCTTCATGGTTTAGGATCGGCCTCCAGCCAGGACGTAAAGCTTTTCGCGTCCGCCCGCGATCAGCCGTGATTCGACCACCCGGCCCCGCTGTCGGTACGGTTGCAGCAAAGCATCCAAACGAGCTTCATTGAAGCGGTGGGGCTGGTCGCCGGTGCCGGGATTAGTCAGTTTTCGAGCCAGAAACGCGAGCAAAGGGCTCTGGCTGTCTGCCACATTGCGAATCGGTTCAGCGATCAGCACCTGCTTTTCTGCGGCCGCCAGCATCCGCTCTACGATCGGCGCAGCATCCGGCAAAAAATGGTACAGGCTCGACTGCATGATCACGTATTCCCTGCGAGGTAGTGGCCGGTCTTCCTCGAGATTCCACACCTGGCCGGTGCCGCCTCGGGCTGAAAGTCGTTGGATAAAGGCCGGATTGATATCCAGGCCCATGTAACCTATGCTTTTTTGTTTCAAATAGCGATGAAACAAGGTGGCCGGCCCGCAGCAGACATCCAACACTGATCCACCTTCGGGAATCCGATCCGCAAGCGCCTGGAAGCGTCTGTGATACGCCGAACCATATAACGCACGCATCAACCCTTCATAGATGAGAGCATTTTGGTAAATCAGGCTGGTTGTCATGGCAAACTTGTGCGGTCACGGCGAATGACCTTCGTCCAGTTGGTGGATTCCGATCGCCGCCTGAATGTCCGGTGCTCGCATCGTTCCCCGAGGCTCCACGTGGCGATGGATCGCTTTGACCGTGAACTGAGGGCGTTGGTTCTGGGTCATGAAGATGCGTCCGATATATTCACCCACTGCACCGATACCGATCAGCTGAATTCCACCAATAAACAAGATTGCAACGATCACCGACGGCCATCCCGAGGGCTGCCGTTTCAGCAGTAAAGTCTCCAAAACAAAGTAAAACGCCAACAAGAACGAGAACAGGGAGATCGCCCCACCCAAGAACGTGACCATCCGGAGGGGTATCACCGAAAAGCCAGTCGCCAGCTTCAGCCAAACGCCGATCGATTTGACAAAATTGTAATTTCCCTCGCCGGCAAAGCGGGCATGGTGCGTGGCCGGTAAGTCCGTGATATTCGACGTCACCGTGAAGATCAGTCCATCGACGTACGGGTAAGGTCCGCTGTACTTGATAACTTCGTCAACCACCTCGCGCCGCAGGGCCTTGTAGGCCGACATGTAAATGTCTTTTGGTTTGCCGAGCACCACAATCGCAAACCGATCATTGAACCAACTCCCAATGTTCTTCCAAAGCGCTTGCCGCTTTCGTCCAAAGTGCGCATAGACCACGTCGAAGCCGTCCTGGAGCCGATCGTAAAGCTTGGGGATGTCCGCAGGGTCGTGTTGAAGATCATCATCCATGATCACGACGACCTCGGCGACGGCGATATTTAGCCCGGCCATGAGCGCGTTGTCTTGACCCACATTCCTGCGCAGGTTGACGCCGGTGATGAAGTCGTACTCGCGGGTGAGCTGGAGAATGACCTCCCAGCTTTCGTCCGGGCTAGCGTCGTTGACGAGGATTAGCTCGTAGCTGTCAAAATGCGCGCCCACCTCCTGCCGAACTCTGCGCGCGAGCTCAGGTAGACATCTCGCGCTTCGGTATACCGGGACGACAATCGATAGCTGCATATCAGCAACTCACGTCCTCTGCCGGTTTGTTCCCATGACTGGGAATTGTTTCGAAAAAGCCTGACGACTTCCGCGCCACTCGATGCTGGGGCCTCTGGAATAGCTGTGGATTGGCGGCGACCCATTCCCAAAGACGCCCGATGCCGGTCTCCTTGTCGACGGTCGGGCGCCATCCCATCACTCGTTCCGCCTTGCGGATGTCGCTCACGTAGCAAGGCTGATCCCCCGGCCTCCAGCTATCGAACCGAACTGGAATCTCTTGGCCGTTAAGCGCAGCAAGGCATCTGGCGAATTCGTGCCAGACCGAGAGCGCATTGGTTGGTCCTCCACCAATGTTGAACACCTCGCCGGCCGTCACATCGATCTTTGCGATCGCGGTGCGAAACGCGCGGACCAGGTCATCGACAAAGAGAAGGTCCCGCACCTGTTTCCCGTTCCCGTAGATCGTGACCGGCCGCCCGGCCTGAGTCGCAATGATAAAATGAGCGACCCATCCCTGGTCTTCATTGCCAAACTGCCTCGGCCCATAGATGCAGCTCATTCGGAACACGACCGTCGGAAGACCATAGATCCGGTGATAGTCCCTGACGTATTGGTCGGCAGCCCCTTTCGAGCAGCCGTAAGGCGAATGAAAATCTAAAGGCCGGGATTCTGGTACCCCCATTGAGAGATCGCGGAACTCGTATCGGGTTTCTCGTTCAACCGTTCCAACGTCCTCAAGTCCTCCATACACCTTATTGGTCGAGGTGAAGACGATCGGCGCACGTCTTCCGCTGTGCCGCGCAGCTTCCAGCACATTGAGCGTCCCTAGCGCGTTCACCTCGAAATCCGCCCTTGGATTCTCGACGGATGTGGTCACCGCCACTTGTGCAGCCAAATGATAAATCTCATCCGCCTGCTGGGCTGCCGCAGCGACCGCTCTGGAATCGCGAATGTCACCCTGGATGAACTCGAGCCGGCCAGCGCACTTCAACTGCTTCAGCCACGCAAGATTCAATTCACTCCCGCGGCGGGCAAGAGAGTCGAAGACTACGACTTGGTAGCCGTCGTCTAGCAGGCTCTTGGACAGATTTGATCCGATGAAACCCGCACCGCCGAATACCACTGCTTGTTTTGGCATTGGTTCCTCCCCTCAGTTTTTTGTCGCTACCTTGCGAAGCTCTCACCTGTCAAGCACTGCGTCGCGAGCTGGGTCCGGTGCGAATCGCACAATGCGGCGATAACGGCAATTCCCGATCTTTCACTTTTCGGTTCTGGTGCTTATCGACTGATTAACATTACCTGGAGCGGTGATCTGGCAAGCGCCGCGGAGATCCAGCGTTCGCACTCCCGTGTGCAAAGCGAGCGAACGCGGGTCAATTCAGCTGCCGAAGCATCAGAGGAATTGATGCAAGGCGGTACCATTGCTTAAAGGCGCGCGCCATTTGTGAATTACACTCACACTGTCAACTGTCCGTTACGATTGGGTCGCACCCCGTTGCCCCAGGACATCAAATTGCCAGGGCGCTCTTCAAAAGCAAGCGGCTGCTAATTCTTGGGACGGCCAAGGCGCGAGGTGTATCGGACTCGAAATAAACCTTCTGTCGATGAGACGTAGGCAACGCCAGCCTTGGTATCAAGACAGATGTCGTGGAGCCACGGGGCAACGTAGTACTTGGTAACTCGCTTGTATGTTTTTAAGTCCACCACATCAAGCATGTTCGTTGCCAGACTGGCAGTCAGCAACAAATTGCGCTCTGAATCCACAGCTAGAGTGCGAACCCCAAACACGGTAGGGATGGAGCCGCGGAGTTCCAGCGTCTCAGCATCGAGCCGCAACACCTCCGAATGCAGGGGAACTCCGACCAGCAGCTCCTTCCCATCGGGAGTGACTGCCATACCATCCACCCACTGATCAGTTACGGCCGATGTACCGACGATTCTCCGGGTGTTCAAGTCGTATGCGCTCACCTTCTTCGGGAAAGCCATATAGAGCAGGGGTTTGGTGGGATGCGTATAAATGAGCCCGGGAATACACAAACCCCCGCAGTCTCTGAGGGTGTAGAGCAGTTGTCCTGTCTTCCGCGCCACGACCGCGACCGGGTACCCTTTGTTCTCTGTGGGAGATCCCCAGTAGGTCCCCTCCGAGACGAGGATAATGCCGTCGTTCAACCCGTCATAAGCAAGCCTGACGTCGCCGTCAGTCATCTCCAAACCGGTGATCGATTTGCTTTGCGAGAGCGTTATTGCCTCGATGAAAAGAAGCGCACGAGCCTGCTCCTTAAAAAGGTACAGCTCCCGATTGACTTGATTGTAGTAGAACGATTGGGCCTTGTCGGTCGTCGTCGAAGAGCTGCGCGGAGCTCGAGAGAAATCGTTAAGATCGTAGGCCAGCAGATTGTCGGTTCCGTGGCCGACTGCATACAAAAGGCCATTTTCGGAATCCAGGGCGAGAGCATTGAGGTCGATGTCTGCGAGCTGCTGAACCGACTCGTCTCGGTGTAGCCTGTGGGCCAGGCCTTGGAGGCTCCAGCCATGCAGGAGCACGGCCGCGAACGATGGCACCAAAACCACGGAAAGAAGCCAACCCACCACGCCAAGCTTCCGGCTTCGCAGCAAGCTGGGAGTCTGAATCACCGCCATCAGAAGTGCGAGACCGAGCGCAACCGCGGTGGCATAAGGCCGCCAAAAGATAAGGTAGAGGACCTGATAAACGACAAAAGCACCGAGGACAGGGACCAGAAACCTTACCGACGCTGAGCGGGCCATACGACTGGGGGTGAGGATGGCGGTGACCGCAATCGAGCACGCCAGGAACAGAAGTATCCTCTCAGGAATTGTGCCGACGAACTGGATTCCCCACATGGTAACGTCGACCAGGGAGAATCTGTGGGCCAGCCAGGTGATAACGTCGTCTAAAAACACGGCGCCGAAAATCAGACTTCCGTTCATAGGTTTCAGCTCCGTTCCAAATTGGTAATTAGAGGCTCCACCAGTATGACCACTTGAGCTCGAGAACGTCGGTCGTGGGTCCCGGTCCAAGTCGAGCGGGGAGTAGGGTCGCGGGGATTGGCGCCCCCGGCCGCGTCGGCAGCGCCGACTGAGAGCGGGTATAGACGAGAAAAAGCGTCGACCCGAGGCGGTACTCCCAGCGCAGGACGAGGTTCAAGTTGAGGGCTGCGGTGTGGAAGCTGGGATCTAACGAGTACACCACCGGCACCAGATCTGAAATCCGGATCGGCTGTCCCTGCGAGAGTGCGCTGTAGAAGGGACCATAGCGCCCGAAGGCGCTGAAAAGCTGCGCGTATGCTTGAATCGTCAGCGTCGGGGTGAGCACCATCTGCTGGCGAAGCGTGAGGGACAGCAGGCGCGAATCGAGAATGCCAAGAATGAAGCGGTCGGCCGCGAGCGTGTCCACGTATCGGGCGCCATGGGGCGTGTAGTCGAAGGCGGTTTCGAGCTGCGTCTCCAAACTCGGATGAGGGTGGACCAAAATCCGCAAATTGCCGTTATAGCCAAGAGATGAAACGGGAAGCATAGGATTCGGTCGCCACCCAAGCCCCAGGGATCCACCAATCGAGATCGCGCGATTCCCATCGCTCTGGCCGGAGACGGAAAAAAAGACAACGTTTGGCCGCTGATAGGGAATACCGGTGGTATCCACTTCTCGGATGTCGAACTGCGGCACGTCAAAAGTGGCGTTCCATGCGATGGAATGAAAGGAGCGCAGGATGGCATTTCCGCCTGCCGAGATGCTAAAGCCGCGATCCACAAATCGCCTGTCGCTGGACCAGCCCTTGTCGAGCAACAGGTACGAGTAAAACGAGCGCAGTCCACCGAATCCGCTCGGGCGCACGAAATTCAAGCTGGCGCGGATGTCGTGGAGATTTTGGTTCGGCTGAAATCCTGTCGCATTCAGGTCCAGCTTGGGAGACGCGAATTCGTATCGCAGGTCGAACCGAAATGGCTCCCCGCCAAACTTCCCCCCGGTTAGATAGCCGCCGTAGCCAATGTCGCCGGGCCGGATGACGGTTCCATCCTTCAGACTGCGAGCGGGAGATCCCCTGATCGACTGAGAAGCATCCACCTGACCGAGCAGAAGCCATTGTGAGTCGGCGCTTCGGAGATTCCAATCGACGGCCAAAGCATTTCCCCCGCGCGCGTCGCAGTAGGTCGGGCGCTCCTCGTCGGGCAGATTGTCCTGGTCCTGGCTGCAGCGCGGCGCGATCGGAGTCGCCGCGGTGAAGAGCATCCCCACCGTGGAGTTGGCGGCAACCTTCTTTCGGAGGACCGCGGCGAAATAATTCTCCGGCACCGGATTGCGAGCAGGGAATGAATCCTTCAAGCCGAGGTGGAGCGGCCTCGAAATGAAGTAACCCAGATGGCGATTGGGATTGGCCTCGTCGTTGCCCGCCACCGAAGCGCCGGCGACGAAGGCGTCCAGCACGCCGATGTCCAGCCCGTTGGCCGCAGTTCCAGTCAGCTTGGCCGCGCCCAGGATCGGCGTGACCAAGCCGATCCGGCGCGAATAGAAGAGCGTCTGGGGCGTCTGGCCGACTTCGCCACCCACCGGCTGGAACAAATCGAACCCGTGGGTGAAAAACGGTCGCTTTTCGGGAAACAATTGCTCGAAGTTGGTGAGGTTCAGGATCACCTGATCGGCCTCGACTTCTCCGAAGTCGGGATTGACTGTGGCCCTGAGGGTCAAGCTTCGAGTGAGCGCTGCCTTGAGATCGAATCCCAGATCGAGCGATGGATCGACAAGACGCGGCCTTGGAATGGAGGGATCAGAAAACTGGGGTCGGAGCACAGCCCGCCCCGCGACATAGGGAGTGACCTCGATGTCGGTCTTACGTCCAAGGCCGCTCAGGCCGGACAAGTGGCCGAAGCGCGACACGAAGCCATTGGCATTTCGTGGAATGAGCACGCTGTCGAGTACCTCGTGCGTGCGAGCGATCTCCCGGCGCACAAAGAAACCCCAGGTCTGCATCGGCCGATCGCTGAACCTCAGCAGGTTCAGCGGAATGGCGAATTCCGCTGACCACCCATCGGGGCGCTCGGAAACAGCGGCCTCCCAAACCGCATCCCAATCCTCGCTGTTCTGATTGTCCTGAAACCAAAGACTGTCTTGGAGCACGCCGGCGGCGTTGACGGTGAAAGCAAATGCTTCGCGATGATCGTGACTTGAATCGATGGCGATCCCGACGGTATCGGAGGCCGGAATGTGGTCGCGCCGGCCCAGCTGCCGCAAGATTCGCTCAGGCCGCGAGTCGTAACAGATGATCCCCACGTACAGGTTGTCGTCGTCGTACAGGACGCGGACTTCCGTCCGCTCGCTCGGCGGAGCTCCTTCATTCGGAAACGACTGAGCGAACTTGTCGAAGACGGGCGCGGTCAGCCACTGCGGCTCATCCAGTTTCCCGTGAATGGAAGGGGACTTGCTGACACGAACTGCCCAAATGAGCTGCATTCTGCCCGGACCTTCGACCGCTCCGAGCGCGGTCGATGCAATCCACAGAAAAGCCGCAGCGATCCCACGTCGGCAGACGTCGGGCACTCTTTCTCCAGAAATCAAACGCGAGAGATGAACGCGGGGGCTTGTCCCGCTTCCAAGCATTTTCCATCCGCTTCGATCGATTCCCGGGAAGTCGGGTTTCTGAGGCCTTCCTGTTTACTCGTCAACACGTCGCCCGACGAAACCGTCTCTCCCATTTAACTTTCCTTTTGACTATCGGAACTACGGCAATGTACCTCTGGAAATTATGAAAATCCTACCCAACATCACAATTCGGTCGGCGGTGCTGACCCTTCTTGTTTGCAGCATCGGATATCGTGCCACAGCCCAGTCTCAGTACACCATCACGGATTTAGGGACCCTGCCCACATTCAACTCGAGTCAGGCCGGTGGCATCAATGTATCGGGACAAATTGCTGGTTGGTCCACTAACAACAGTGGGATCGACCATGCGTTTGTCTGGACCAGCGGGAGCGGGTTGCTGGACCTCGGCACGCTGGGATTCAGCTCGAGCGCGGCGATCGGCGTCAATACCATCGGTCAAGCGGCTGGCGAGGTGTACAACAACAGCCTCGGGCCATTTCACGCGTTCTTCTGGAGCAGCGACGTGGGAATGACGGACATCCACTCGGGCTCCTTCAGTTCGAGTGAAGCCATGGGGATCAATGCTTCCGCCCAGATCGTGGGTCGGTTGTCGAACCCCGCCGGACCGGAACATGCCTTTCTGTGGAGCACTAACACCGGGATGACGGACTTAGGACCCATGCCGGGCATGACCGATAGCTTTGCGGCGGGTATCAACGACTCGGGCCAGGTTGTCGGCACCTCCTGGAATAACATCGACGGGCGGGCCTTTCTCTGGACGAGCGCAGGGGGCTTTACCGATCTTGGTAGCTTGCCCGGATTCATCTATGCGCAGGCTTCCGCGATCAATGCTTCCAGCCAGGTAGTAGGCGCGGTCAGCAATGACACTGGGCCCATCGACGGCTTCCTCTGGACGCCCGATGGTACGATGACGGATCTCGGGACGTTGCCGGGATTTCTTTACCTTCAACCGTACGCGATCAATGCCTCGGCGACTGCGGTGGGTCAGGTCAGCAACGATGCCGGACCTACACACGCGTTCATTTGGCAAAATGGCGTGGTGACCGACCTGAACGCGCTGATTCCCGGTGGGTCCGGCTGGGTTTTGGACATCGCGACGGGTATCAATGATGGCGGGCAGATCACTGGTAGCGGGACCCTAAATCGGACGAGGCGAGCATTTCTCCTAACACCGGGTCCGTAAGCGTCTCGCGCGACCCTCCGCCTATTTTTGTCGAAGCCTGCAGTGGCTAGGGTGAGACTCGAACTCACTACCTGCGGATTATGAGACCGCCGCTCTAACCAGATGAGCTACCTAGCCGTAGGGCCCGCACTCCTATAACAAAAGGCTCGAGGGCAGCAACGGTTCATCCCGCCGCTCTTGCTGCTCAGCTTCGGTTGCCGTCGCGGATCCCGTAGCGCTTGAGCCAGCGCTGCACCTGTGGCCGCGCTTTGCCCAGGGCTCGGGCGACCGCGCTGACGTTGCCCTCATGTGCTCGGAGCAGACCGAGTAGCTCCTCTCGTTTTCGCAGCTCGCTCTCCTTTTGCTTGGGCTGCGTGGCGGGGTCAGTGCCTGGTTTGTTGGCGGTCGCTCCCCGTATTTCCGGGTTGGGGCGAACCCGGACGGGCAGGTGCTCGAGCTCAATCCGCTGTCCTCTGCTCAAAACCAGGGACGCGGCGAGCCACTTCTCCAGCTCGCGAACGTTGAGCGGCCAATCGTAAAGCAGCAGCTCGCGGACGGCGTCGCAGCTGAGAGAGATTTCGCTGGCGCGGTCGCCAAGCTGCCGCCTGAGCAAGGTTCCAATCAGAATCCCGAGGTCCTCCCGGCGATCTCGCACCGGCGGAAGCCAAGCGACGAATCCGGAGATCCGCGCCAGCAAGTCCGCTCGAAATTGTCCGCGGGACACCAGGGTATCGAGGTCGCGATTGGTCGCCGCCGCCACCCGCACATCGACCTTGATCGGCTGAGTCGCGCCAATCGGCAGAATTTCCCCATCCTGAAGCACCCGCAACAGAGCGGCCTGTGCCGAGGGAGAGAGTTCGCCGATCTCATCGAGGAACAATGTCCCGCGATCGGCGCTGCGCACGAGACCCGGGCGATCCTTATCCGCACCTGAATACGCGCCCTTGCGCGAGCCGAATAATTCGGATTCGATCAGGGTTTCGGGCAACGCTCCGCAGTTGACCGGCAAGAACGGTCCCAAGCGGCCCGAGAGTCGGTGCATCGCAATCGCAATCACCTCCTTGCCCGTGCCACTTTCACCTTGAAGCACCACCGACACTGGCGACGCTGCGATTGCTTCGAGTTTCTTCAGCTCCGCGGCCAGCGACGGGACGAGCGTCGCCATCCCAAGCGCAGCCGCCCTCGGTTCATTGCTCTTCAATACAGTCGGCTCATCTGCCGACGTCGCGAGCGCTTCCCGGAACAGAAAGAAGCTGTGGCCCAACTCGATCAGATCGCCGTCGCACAGCGGGGCAAGCATTTGCTGGCGACCGTTAATCCGGGTGCCGTTTTTGGATTTATTGTCTTCAATCACCCAGGCGGTTGGCGTGCTGCGCAGATTGGCGTGTGCAGTGGATACCCACGCATCGGGCAACCCAATAATCAGCCGTTGCCCGCCTGGACCATCGCGCCCTGCGACCAGCTGACCGGTTCGTCCGATCTCGACCGAGTTAACGTCGTCGAGTGAGAAACGCACCGAGCACGAAAGGGGGCGGTCCGAATCACAGACCAAAAACAAATGAGGCAAAAGTCGGTTAGGTACAGGAGCGCCTTCGACGCGCTTGGACAGTGTGGCTCCGCGAGAGGCCATGAGAGCTCCTGTACCGCTCCGACTGGATAACACTTACAGCAAGCGAAGCGAAGTTGATTCAATCGCCTAACGGATGATGAGCTCTGGGCAGCCGCCATCCTTCCATATGGTGCCGTCGGGCAGGTGGCTGGCGCGAACGGAGTAGTAGTACACCGCCCCGATTGGGAGACCATTTCTGACGGTGCCAACAATCGTGTTCGCCGGGCCACCGCTCTCGAGCGCAACCCCTCCCGCAGCAAGCGGTGTATCAGGTCGGAATGTGATAGCGAAAGCCCCGGTCTCCGCCCCAGCGTTCCAGGTGATGACGTCTCCTGCCCCTACATGCAGCAGCGCAGCGCTATAAGCGAAATCCCCAGAATTATTAACCGTTATTGTTACTCCAGGCATGATTCTCTCCTTAATTGTTACTTGGTTTTACAATTCCGCCCTTCGTCGATGTCTCGACGATGCGTTTGTAGCGAGGATCCTGCCTAAGTCTTTCGAGTGGAGGCCATCTCTGCATCTCCTCCAACGAACCTCCGAGCTTGACTGCCGCTTCGATCGCGGCAATCGCTTTGTTTCGCACCCCACTCAGCTCGTAAACCACGGCGGCGAGGGACTGAACGCGGCTATCCAGCGGATTCAATCTCAAGGCGGTGCGAAGCTCTCTCAGCGCCGCCCTCTGATCGCTGTAAACCAACCAGCTGGCGGTCTCCGCTCGGAGCTGCGCGTCGCGGGGTCGACTTTTTAATTGGTCTGCCGCGAGGGAGATCGCATTCTTGAAGGCATTGGCCTCGACATCAGCTATTCCTGGCACGTAGTGAGCGGCCTTTCCGAGAGCCCCCCAAGTCACCGCAGTCGGGTTCAGAGTGACGGCCGTGTCGTACGCATCCACCGCCTCCGCATATCGATGACCGAGGTAAAGCGCCGTGCCCAGCTGGTAGTAGGCCATTGCGCTTGGGTCGATTGAAACCGCCTGCCGCAAGACTGCAGCACCCTCGGAATACATTCCTAGTTTGAGGTAGAGCGCCCCGAGGTTGGTGTAACTCGAGTAATCGTCGGGAGCCAGCTGGGCAACCCGCTCCAACAAAGGTCGAGCCTCCTTGAGCCGCCCTTGTTTGTTGTAAAAAACAGCCAGATCCTTGTACCCAGCCCAATATCCCCTGCGCATTTGTGTCGCCTGCAGGTAGGCCGCCTCGGCCTCTTTCAGACGGTTCAAGGCGCTGTAGGAGTTGCCAAGCTCGCGCGCCGCATCGGGACCCGGCTCAATCTGGAGCGACCGCTGGAAGCTCTCAACCGCGCTCTCGTACTCACCGGTGGCGTGGCGATACAGGCCGATTGCGAAATGCACCGGGGCCAATTGATCGTTGAAATGGATTGCAGCTAGGGCGCTGTCGCGCGCCCGCTCGAGGGAAAGCGCATCCGCGGTTAGCCGATAATTTCTCAAGTAGGCCTCCGCTCTGCCCGCATGAGCCAGCGCGTAGGACGGATCCCGCTGTAGCGCTTTCTCGAACAGCGGGATTGCAATCTCCAAATTCTGTGTTCGGTCATATCGGCCCAGATAGCCTCGTGCCTGTTGACAGAGTTCGCGTGCCTCGTTTCCTTCGCGCAGTTGCGTTTGCAAAATCTCTGCCACTTTTTGGAGAAGAGATTCGCGCAGCGCGGGTAGTTGGTCGATTGGGCCCTCGACGTCGATCGAATTAACGACGGTTTGTTTTTGTGCGTCAAACAGGTCGGCAGTGACGATGAAACGGTTGTTCTCTTCAACCACGGCACCGGTCAAGGCCAGATTCGCTCCAAACCGGGCGATCGCCTCCTTAGCGTTGGTGGCTTTCTCTTTCAGCGCATCGGCTGCCGAGCTGACGGACAGCGAGCCTTGGAACTGTTCGAGTTGGATGAGCCTGTTGCTGAGAACGCTGATAACTTCCTCAGCAAGTCTCTCGTTCCTTGGCCCCGGTCCGACAAACCGGAAAGGCACCACCGCCAATCTGCTTGAAGCCTGTCCGGTAGAGGCCTTACTTGCTGCAGATTGCGTCAGCGGTGACTGTGGCGCGCGCCGCGCGTGGAACAGCAGCGGCGTCCGAAATAGAACCACCGCGGCAATCAGCGCAAGTAAGGTTGTGGCGACCAGAGCTACAATCCGACGTGGCTTTCGAGGACTGACCACCGCGAGCACCTGGTTCCGCGTACTGAGACGTGTCTGAGTCGGTCGGTCCCCTCGCAGAGCTCGAATGTCCGCCAGCACCTCGTCCATCGCTGCGTAGCGCTGTTCGAGGCGCTTTTTGAGCGCCCTCCCTACGATGCGCTCCAGCTCGGTGGGAGCATCGGTGCGGACCTCACTTAATCGAGGGGCGCGCGCGTTCGCGATCTTCGTCAGCAGCGCGGCGTCGTTGGGCGCTTCGAAGGGCAGACGTCCGGTAACCAACTCGAAGAGAACCACCCCGAATGAAAACACATCGGATCTGGCATCCACCTCCATTCCGAGCGCTTGCTCGGGCGACATGTATGGGATTGTTCCGATCAGGCCGCCGGCAAGTGTTTTCAGGGAGGAACCGGTTAGCTTGGCAACCCCGAAATCGGTAATCTTCACGTCGCCTTCTTCGGTGAGCATCAAGTTGCTGGTCTTCACATCGCGATGGACGATTCCGCGAGCGTGAGCATGCGCGAGACCTTCCGCGGTTTGCTGCGCGTACTTGAGGACGTCGTCGAACGAGAGGATTGCACCGCCGCTATAGGTCTGTTGAAGCTTGGCTTTGAGTGTTCCACCGGGAAGGAATTCAATCGAGAGAAACTGTCGATCCCCGGCGGTCTCCACTGCGTAAATCGTGGCGATGTTTGGATGATTGAGGGCAGAGAGGGCATTCGCTTCCTGGAGAAAGCGCTGGAAATGGGTACCGGAGGCGTCTATCTGCGGCGGAAGGAACTTCAGCGCGACCCATCGGTTCAGCTTTTGATCCAGGGCTTTGTATACGATACCCATTCCGCCTTCGCCCAGTTTGGTTTGGATCTCGTAGTGCAGAAGCCGCTCGGCCCCAGTAAAAGGCGACCGGTGGGACAATCCTGCGACACCGTCCAAAGAGTTGCCGGGGGTATCAGCATTCGCGAGCATCCCCGGCTTGAGCTTCACGGCCTTCCCCGCTCTTCCGAATGAGCGATGTGCTCTCATCGAAAGCCCCTCCCAAAAAATTGTGCCGACTGACGCTTCGCGGATGGAAAGCGGTCTGTTTCAACCACCATGATAGGTCCTCGTCAAGTCACTTCGGCTATCGGCGAACGCCTCCTGGTATCCGGCCACTGCGCGAACGTTACAACTACGGCCGTTCTGCCGTTTGCTGCCTTGCCTGCAACAGCTGCCACAGTAGCGCTACGGTTTCACCCTGTTGCACCCCACAAACCTAAGGCGCCGGGGGAGGGGGGTGTCGCAGCGTGACGAAGCTGCGAAGCGAACCGGTCCCTCCGCCGGTCCTCGTCCCGGCAGTGGCTTACTTCCTGCACGACAGATGCAATCCAGAACGAGGAAGGATCGATGGATCGGGCTCGCGTGACCAACTCAGTTGTTTTACTTGTCGCGCTGACCGCTATCGCTTCAACCGCGAGGGCACCGACGCCGTCAAGCGAACCGAGTCAGGGTGCTCAAGCCGGTTCCGTGACTCGGGCGCAGGATGCGAAAGGCTCGCAATGGACCGGTTATCAAAAGATTCTCAAGCGCCATTTCGGGCCCGATTTCAACCCGAGTCGCCCGTGCGGCTTCCTGAAGAAATACCTGGTGCATGTATTGGTAGTCACGCTGCCCGACCCATCCGATCCACACCTCGCCGATACCTTTGATAATTACTTGGCTGCGATCGAGCTGGCGCTCGCGAGAGATAGATACCTCGCCGATCAGTATTGGTTGCCCGAAGCGATGCGGCGCAAGGAGCAAGCGAAGGCGGTCTTTGCGGAGCCGCCGCAATCGTTGGTGTTGACCGCGTTCGGAACGCGAGTGGGCTCCCTCAGGCCGGTGCAGGCGAAAGCGGAGCCCGACTTGCTGGACCAGCCCGGAATGATGCTGTTTCGAAGGCACGACAGCGAGCACGTCCAGGATGAGCTACTGTTCCTCTTGCTCGTTCCTGAGACTCCGACCGGTGGGGTTCGCCAGGCAGCGCTCCGAACGGCGTTTAGGCAAGCAGCCTCACTGTCCTGTGGGGAGCGAAAGCCGAAAGAGCGCCAGCTGATACGGATGATCGGCCCTTCGTTCTCCGGAGCGGCAGCATCGCTGGCCAGGGGCATTGCGGACTGGGCGCCCCCTGGCAAATTCAAGTTCGATATCCTCACCGGATCTGCAACCAACGCCGACGTCAGGACGCTTTTAGGCGACGTTGCCAGCTTCTCGGCAACCGTCGCGCCAGACGAGGTGATGAAGGACTTCTACCAATATGTGGTGCAAAAGTTCACGCCTCACAAGCCGATCATTGCCATCCTTACCGAGTCCAACACCTCCTACGGCCAAGGCACAATCGATAACTCCGAGGATTTTAGGCGAAAACATGCGCACTGTATTCCAAGCAAATCGGATCCTTGCATCCTGGAGCTGCCGTTTCCGTTGCACGTGTCACAGCTCGGCGCGGAATACGAGAAGGCGCGAGCGCAACGTGCGGTGACCGCTATCCCCGAGGGAGTTTCCCGGCTGCTTTCGCTGAACCTGCTGGCCGAAGATGAGCCGAGCGATGTAGCTCCGGCGATGTCTCCTTTAACGAAATACAACTCCGATCTCTCGCTGGTTAACAGCTTAATGGCGATCGCGCGGGCGCATATTCGCGTTGTCGGGATTCAGGCAACCGACCCGCGCGATGAGCTTTTTTTGGCGCAGAAGATCCGGCGCATCCTGCCTGACGTGCAGCTCTTCCTGATGGAATCGGAACTGTTGTTCTCTCACACGTCAATCGCCGACGAGATGCGCGGAGCACTGGTTGTCTCCCGCTACCCGCTGTTCAACCTGAACCAGCTCTGGTCGCCGCCACGGCAGTTTAGCCCTCGGGTCCAGTTCCCCACCGGATCGAGCCAAGGCGTTTACAACGCCACAATTCTGCAGTTGCGAGAGTTCGATCAAGAGCGAAAAGTAAATCCCGATGCGATCGCCAAGGAACAGAAGGCGGGCGACGCCACTCCAGTCTCAATCTTGCCAAGATTCAACTTCGCAGAGGAGCAGGATTCTACGCCCGATTCGTCGACCAGTTGGGAAGAGGACGACGGGCCCAAAGACGACGGGCCCATGCCGCTCGAGTACGGCGAACCATTCACCACGCACAGCAGCAGACCGCCGTTGTGGGTGGGGATGGTCGGTCACTGTGGCATTTGGCCGATCGGGACTCTTGGTCCAACCGGAAGCTTGAACCACGAGGAGACGATTGAGTCGAAGGTGGCGTGGGGGAAGGTCAACGACTACACCAAGGAGTTCAAGTCGACGGACAAGAAAATACCCATAATTTTTCCGCTCGGAGTGTTGCATATCCTTGCCACACTGTTGCTGTTCCTGGTGATCGTTTGGCATGCCGCCCATCGACTTCGCAATTCAGAGGGACCGCTCCTGTCGGCCCCGCACCCGAAGATTTGCTCGGCGCCGCCCAACGTCTCAGGCTCGCCAGCCGCCTTGGGATATGCCGCCGTCCAACTCCTCGGCTGGCAATCGTTGATTGCGATCTACCTGGCGGCTGCGGCGCCGATCGTCGGATCACGGCTTGCCCAGTTGGCCCTCGCCCCAAAAGATGTCGCGATCCCGATGCGATCCTGGGTTGCGTTGATCGTGGGGCTTGGTTCAGTCGAGGCGTGCATCGCGTTCATCGTCATGGTCTACGGGCAGGCGCCTTGGAGGATCTCGGACCGTGGCGGACCAACCAAGCGCAGTGTCTTGGAACTAATCACGTTCTGGTTCTGTGGATTGGCCGGTCTCATCCTGGTGATTGTTTCCGCCTGCTACTTTTACAAGATTGCTTTCTTGGCCAATCCGGCCACGCAAATCTTTCTCTGGGTGCGCACCGAAAATTGGCTAAGCGGAATCTCGCCCATGCTGCCTCTGATATTCCTCGGTGCGGCGGTGTATGCGACGACCTGGTTGAATCTCTATCGCCTCGCCCCGGTCTCTGCCGTTGACGGCACGCATGCGACTGAGTGCACCCAGCCGTTGCACAAGCTCCTCCCAGGGATCGAGTCGCTGAAGAAAGCAGAGACGGAGGCCGACGACGTCGCCCAAGGTCGCCTGCTCGTTGGCGGCCGCTGGCTCTTCATGCTCGCGGTGCCAACCGTGGCGACGATCGTGCTCTTCCATATCCGGCCGAATGCCGAATCCGATTGGTGGACATGGCTGGCGCGCGGTCTACTTGGCTTGCTGATCTTGGGGATCGTCCACGGGCTGGTGTTGTTGGTTCAGCTATGGCGGACTGTCCGGAGGATATTGGATCAGCTCTCGGGCCATCCGGTGATCTCGGTAATGGAGAGCATGCGAAGCACACTCGCTGCGATGGTCGGGCTCCACCCCTATGCTGCGGCGCTCAGCCGCGAACAGGTCGTGGCGCATCAGCGCGCCCGTTTCGGTGCTCTGAAGGGGCTGGCAGCGGACAATGAGCTTAAACGAAGTGACAGCCTCGGCTACGGCGTATCTTGGGCGTCGAAAGCGCTGAACGACGCCGGATGGCCCTACGCAGAAGGGGTCTCTTGGTCGCGAGCTGCTGCGCAACTCGTTGCGTTGGAAATCATTCGGGCGTTGGGCCGGCGCATCGCCGTGATTCGCGCGTTGATCGGCGTTCTTACGATTGACGCCCTGGTCTTTCTGATGGTGACTCGCCTTTACCCGTTCCAGCCACACAGCTTGCTGTCTGGCCTTTCCTGGTTCCTTTTGCTGGCGGTGGTGGTTGTGTCGGTATGGGTCCTCGTCGAGATGGAACGCAACGCGGTACTCAGCTATGCCTCGGGTAGCGAGCCGGGCAAGGTCACCTGGGATGCCTCGTTCATCACGCATTTGGCCTTGTTTGCGGGTGTGCCGCTGCTCGCGCTGGTCGCCGCCTATTTGCCTGAGATAGGAGGCCCGATATTCGATTCCGTACAGCCGCTACTT
Source organism: Myxococcaceae bacterium (assembly GCA_036781205.1). Classification (GTDB taxonomy): domain Bacteria; phylum Myxococcota; class Myxococcia; order Myxococcales; family Myxococcaceae; genus DAIQBK01. The sequence continues at coordinate 20,617 of DAIQBK010000007.1, read as the reverse complement.
CGTGCGGCCCGCTAAATTCTCTCTCGTCGTGAGGTTTGAAATGCTAAGAGATAATCTTTTCGTGATCCCGGCAGCCCTGTTGTTTCTTGGCGTTCGTGCCAGGGCGCAAGATCCTTCGTTCAAAACGCTTTGCCCACTGCCCCCGACTTATGCGAGAGTTGCACCGCCCACAGATCCATTCGCGGCGTGTGGAAATTGTGGCGTGACCTCGGTCAGGGCTTCGGCGTCCGAGGCTGCCGCCAAAAGCGCGGAAAGCAAAGCGAAGAACAACTTCTGCGGAAACTTGAGCACCGTGACAGTGGTGGACTTCGCCATCTTGGCGAACATGCAGGCGAGCTCCGACAAAGCGAATCTCAAAGCGAATCTGGGCAATGGCCGCCAGAACCTTAGACAGTTCTTCCCCGTAAATGGTCGGAAAATCGGGGAAGGCAGCGTGGTGCGGTTGAAAGCGTTTGTGAAGGAATCGCACATCTCCGATTGCGACGGAGGCGAGGAGGTTAACTGCAAAAAAACAGGCCCCACGGTCAACGATATCCACATTCCGCTGGTGGACCCGACGGTGAAGAATCCGCGGACCCAGGATGAATGCGCCAGTGTCACCGCCGAGATGATCCCGCACTTTCGTCCTGACGCTTGGGCGCAGTTTGACATCAAGACACCCGTGAATAATCCGGTACGCGTAACTGGGCCGTTGTTCTTCGATAATAGTCATGATCCCTGTACCAAAAACCCGGACGGTACGTTCCATCAAAACAGACCTGCGCGTATCTCATTGTGGGAGATTCATCCCGTGTATGCAATTGACGTATGCACCAACAGCGATCCGCAGCAGTGTGACATCACAAACGACAGCGTATGGACTCCATACGATCAGTGGTTGGGGCGTCCCGGCAGTATGACAGAAGCCACCGGCCAGAAAATTCGCGAGGAGTGCCAGAGGTTAAACGGCACGCCCCCGAAACCAGTCGAGGCCACTCGACCACTCCAGTGCGCGGCAGCGGCGAGGACTGCTCAGTCACCTAAACATCCTAAACGCAAGTAGCTCTGCCTCGCCGCGAGCTCAAGTGCAATACCGCAACAGGAGCGCTACCGTGTGCTTCCATCTGCCGTTTCGCTTGCGCGAGGTGCAGGCCGCCACCGGGACGCAGATGAGCTCGCTTGTACGCTCCGGGCTGGTCCTCGCACGATCAAAGCGATCGGTATACCCACGCCGGCCGTGTGCCAGATGAGCATGATTGCGAACAACGGCAACCCAATCGGCGTCATGCTCGCGCGAGTGAGCGGCACCAACAGCAAGTCCATCGCGAGCCAAATGAAGACACCGAAGATCGCACCAGCCGCGAGCGCGCCGCGGGTTGTGGCAGTGAGCTCGCGCAGTCGTGCTGATGTGGCCCGCAGGGCTGCGTAGATAAGCGTCCACCCGTAGGCCACCGCGCAATGCAGAGCCAGGCCTAGGGCCACCGTTGCTCCGCCGCCCCGGAATGCGGCACGGCCGAGCAATGCGCTGGCGATCGATTGCATCAGCTGGGCAGTGGAACACGCGTGCAGGACGTGAACGTAGATCACCACAGCGAAGGCGCCATCGAGCACGGCGACGGACGCGCCTGCAGCCAAGAGTCGCGAAATCGGCACACCGGGAACCACTGTGTTGGTTTCGGTCATGCGTTCCACGATTGGGAGACGGGGCGAGAGGATCCGTCAAGCTCGCCGATCAGCATCAATCGCGCGCGATGGACGCGCTGACGAATCTCCTGATGCGAGGTCTGGAGGATTATGGCTGCCTCGTGCGCCGGAAGCTCTGCAAGATCGCAGAGGACAAAGGCTGCTCGAACTCGATCGTCGAGACGATCGAGCGCTTCTCGAAGCCGGCCAGCCAGATTGCTGCGATCGAAAGCAGGGGCCGCCGTTCCGTGGCGTCGTGCCGCCAGGGCCGTCTGAATTGCCTTCCCCAAAATCCATGTTCTAAAGCTGCTGTTGGGCCCAGGCGAGCCGCTTTCCCACCAAGCGGAGATGACCGTCTGATAAATGAGCTCCTCCGCTTCACTCGACGCGCCGCACATGTTGTGGACAATGTTGTAGACAGCGTCCTCGTGGCGCCTCAGCAGAATTGCCAGAGCGTCGCAGCGCCCCTGCCGCGCGTATTCGACCAGTAGCTCGTCGGGAAACGTCTCCATTGCCCCCAACAAATGCGTGGGAGTTGGCCCGATAGGAAGGTCCAATTCGTTGCTTTATGTTTGGTCCAAGTTTCAGCTAGCGCCGATGCACTTGCTCGATTGCAGACCGCAGGGTGGGTACGGCGCGGCGGCTGCGCGCAGCCGAGACGGCCCCGAACCCCAGCACCACGCCTCCCCGCTGCAGAGGGCGCAGCGCGTATCTGGACAGGGGAATCATTTCCAGATCCAGGGCGAGCGCAATCTTCGTCACGGCGCGGTCATTGATCCCCACCGGCAGGCGCGCGACCACTTCGAGCCCCGCGCTCGAACCGACGATCTCGAGCTGCTCCGGGAGCTCGGACCGCAATGCTTCAAGCAACGCCTCTCGCCGCTCGGCGTAGAGCACTCGCATCCGCCGTAGATGGCGGCCGAAGTGTCCCTCGCTGATGAAGTCGGCCAGAGCGATCTGGGGAAGCAATGGCAGGTGACGCGCTACCACCGATAGCGCCGAAGCGAAGGGATCCACTAACGCCTCCGGCAGCACGGCACACCCGAGGCGAATGCCAGGGAACATGGTCTTGGTGAAGGTTGACGTGTACAGCACGACGCCGTGGCGATCGAGGCTCTGCAGCGCCGGCAACGGCCGCCCGTCGTACCGAAATTCGCTGTCGTAATCATCCTCGAACAACCAAGCGTCGCGCTGGCGTGCCCACTCGAGCAGCTTCAGCCGTCGCTCGAGCGACAGCGTTGCTCCCATCGGCGATTGCCGAGCGGGAGTGAGATAGGCCATCCGAGCATCGGGGGCTTCTGCGATGCCTGCGTTGACGTCGATTCCGGCGGTGTCGACCGGAAGCCGCACCAATCGAGCTCCGGCGCTGGCGAGAACGCTGCGGGCGCCGAAGTGTCCCGGATCTTCCACCCAAACCGAATCGCCTTCGTCCAGCAGAAGCCGCGTCAAGAGATCGAGGAGCTGTTGCGTACCACCGCCGATCACCACCTGATCGGTGGTGCACACAACGCCGCGGTAGACGCGCAGGTGCTCGGCGACTGCTTCGCGAAGGGGTCGGTACCCCCTGGGATCGGCTTCGCGAAGCCGATCCGGTCTGGCGTTGCGCGCATGCCGCGCGAGCAAGCGCCCCCAGAGCGCAATCGGAAAGGCATCTACTGCGGGTGCGTGCGGACGAAATGGCCGAGGCGCCGGTAACCTATCAAGCGGAAAAGGCGAGCTGGAGAGGTGTTCACCTCGCTTTGAGAGAACGACACTGCGCGCCGCCTTGGTCGCCGCAGGCTGGGCTCGGCTCGGCATAAACCACCGCTCCGGCAGACTCTCCACGACCGTCGTCCCAGCGCCGTGCGTGCCCTCGAGATATCCCTCCGCCCTCAATTGCTCGTACGCCAGGACAACCGTGCCGCGCGCGACTCGGAGCTGGCGCGCGAGGTCTCTCGACGACGGCAGCCGGGCTCCGGGCCGAAGCCGTCCCTCCTGCATTGCCGAGCGGAGCGCGTCGCGAATGGCGCTCTGCAGCGGTCGACCCTCGCTCTTTAGCGTGATGGGAAGCTCTCGCAGCGCGATCGGTTGATTCATCTCGGACGACCTCGGTTCGAGTGCTTCAATACCAGGTCTGTGCACCGTCGTAGCTGACAAATACACTACTCCCGTCAGTGCCCGCATAGATGATGTCTGGATTCACGGGGTCCAGGGCCATCGCCATGACCCGGAGGTCTCCCAGGCTGGCATTCGCCGCTGACCAATTGCCACCTCCATCAATGCTCTTGAAGACGCCGAGATCCGTTGTTCCCGCGTAAACGGTGGCTGTATCGAAGGGGTTGATAAGGATGCTTATCACCGTGGGTTGGCCAATTCCGATGTTCGCCGCTGACCAATTGTCTCCGCCGTCGGTGCTCTTGAAAACACCTGCATTGTATGTGCCCGCATAGAGGATCTTCGTATCCAGCGGATCAATGGCGATACTGTAGACGACGGGTTGGCCCAGCCCGTTGTTAACGGCGGACCAATTGCCTCCTCCGTCAACGCTCTTGAACACTCCTCCAAAACCAGTTCCAGCGTAGAGGACGTTTGTATTCAGTGGATCAATGCTCAGCGTATAAGCGAGGCGATTGCCGAGACCACTGCTTGCCTGGACCCAGTGCGTTCCACCATCGGTGCTCTTGAAGACCGAGCCTCCGCCGAAAGAGATAGTTGCGTAGACAGTCTGCGAGTCCGTCGGATCGATGGCTATCGATTGAACCGAGCGATCTTCCAGGCCGCTGGCGAGCCAATGGGCCCCGCCATCGGTGCTCTTGAAAACGCCAAGCGGCGGAATTCCAGGTAGACCGGTTCCTGCGTAAATTATGTTTGTATCCAATGGGTCGAGGGCGATGGCGTGAATAAAGGGACTCTCTCCCAATTCGGAACCTACCAACGCCCAGTCGCCTCCTCGGCTGATGCTTTTGAATATGCCACCACCCTGAGTGGTGCCTGCGTAAATCGTTTCTGGATTGCTGGGGTCGAGGGCGATGGCGCGGATTAAATGATTCGCCAAACCAACGCTACTAGCGAACCAACGTGCCCCGCCATCGGTGGTCTTGAAAATGCCTCCTTCCCGGAGTCGCGAAGTGCCAGCATAGAGAATGTTTCGATCCGTCGGGTCGAGGGCTATCGCGAGAACCGACCGCTGCTCCAGTCCAGCATCGGCTCTTTCCCAGGCATCTCCTCCGCTCGTGCTCTTGAACAGGCCTCCGGTAGTGCCGGCGTAGAGGGTTCGTGAATCGGCTGGATCGAGAACCAGACGGTTAACATTGAGAACTTCCAGCCCGGAATTGATTTGAGACCACCGATTTCCCCCGTCCGTAGTCTTGAAAACCCCCTCTCCGTTTGTCGCCGCGTAGACGATCAAAGGATCGGCAGGGTCTATGACGATGCTCGCCGACCACCGAGCCAGCGGCAAGAAGCGCAACAAACGCCAACTCTGGCCTGCGTCGGTGCTTTTGAAGACGCCCTCAGAAGTTCCGGCATAGATGATCTGCGAATCAGAAGGAGCGATTCCGAGGCATGGTTCAAAAGTGTCTGGCGGTCCGATTGGAAACCAATTCGCGCCGCCATCGGTGCTCTTGGCCATGCCTCGATCCAGGCTGCCCGCATAAATCGTCTCCTCATCGATTGGGTCTATCGCCAGACTCAGGATTGGCCCGGTCAGCCCGGTCATTAGAGGCGACCATTGGCTGCCTCCGTCGGTGCTCTTGAAAGCGCCGCGCCCGGTGCTGGCGTAAATGATCTCTGGGTGCGCGGGGGCCAACGCGAGGCTCCGAACGTCCAGATTCGTCACGCCGGCATTGGCAGCCGTCCAGTTGACGCTTCCATCCGTGCTCTTGAAAACACCGGCCCCGATCGTTGCCGCATAAACGATGTCTGAATTACTCGGGTCCACGGCGAGACTGGAAATCGTCCCTCCGAAAGGCCCAATACTTGCCATCGACGCACTGAGCGGAGTGATGAGCCACAGGCTTAGAAGAGTGACGTTGTTGTTCATGCGAGTTGCCCTCAAGCGACAATCAACGGCAATTCGCGTGATATTTCAACTCGTGAGAGCTTCTCGCTGCATCTTTTGCAACAGCGACGTCAGGCTACCCAGCGCCTGAGTCAATGTTGCGACCTGACCCAGTGCGGATGCCACGTCGTCCGGGATCGGGCTGGCAGGAACTGGAGGCACCGGCACCGGACCTGGAGGCGCTGCCGCAGCCGCAGCCGTCAGCACGGTCATTCCCCCGAGCGGGTGGATTTCCAGTCCATATTGGACGTTGCCAGCGGCATCCACTCTTCCGTGTGCGCGATCGAAGATCAGTGGCCCGGCTGCTTGAATCCGAGTGCCTGGCTTGAGGTGCGAGATGTCAAATGGATTCGTGTAGCCCCGTTGAGCCTGCTTTGCGTCGGCCTGGGTCACCGGGCACGAGTAAATGATCTCGAGCTCGAGCGGGGGTTCCACCGGAGACTGGTTGGTGGGAAAGCGAGGATCATCGGGCCGGAATGCGACGTGGAGATCTCCGTCTGGTTCACACTTGGTCGCCGAGATCGTTCCAGTGATCTGCACTGCCTGCGGGGCCTGAATCGTTCCTGTGATCACCTGGAGCCGATTGGTGTTGGGACCAGTCCCAGGAAGCTCGTTGTAGACATGTTTCCAGAACTTTTGCTGAAGCATTCGATCGTACTGGGGAGCGCGGTATGTTGCGACCCGCCGCTCCAGAGTCAGCACCGCCGAATTGGGAAGAGGTGGCCCGTAGCCGAAAGCGTCCACTTGGCCTGGAGCGATCGAGCTCAGATCGCCAGGCGCAGTCGCGGCGATTGGGGCAAAGCTCGTGGGGATGTCTGCCTGGATTTTCAGGAGCGAGCTCTTCAGCGAGGCGAGTTGCTGCTCGATCTGTGCCTCGAGCCCGAGCGCTGCCTGAGTATCCTGAGCTACCAGGTTGGGGACAGCCGGCGCCGGCTTGGCGAACAGTCCACCCTGCTTGGAGCCTGGCATGCTCGGGAATGGGTTCCCATTCGCAGGAAGGTTGAGTAACCCATCCGGAGTCTGGGCGTTTTGGAGCAGCGAAACCATCTTCTGGAACGCGGCCCGGCCGTCCTTACCTGCCACACGAACCAAGTCGGGGTAATCCTTCAGCAGGCTCGCGTAGGTCTCGCCCAGCGGAGCGCCGTCAGTCTGCGGCATGTGCTGAATGATTCGATCCACGGAAATGCCGAGATAGTCAGTGATGAAAAGCAGGAACATCACCCCGGAAGCGTTCCCATCCGTCGATCGATCATTCTCGGTATTGACATTCGCAAAATCAGGATGACCGTCCCGCCACCATTGCTGGGTCACCGCGCCGTTGAACCCGGGAACCAGGCTGATTTCCGGCGCCAACTTGAAGGCCAGCAGCCGACTCACGGCTTCGCCGTCCGTCTTGCCTGGGTCCGACTTGCGTGTCAGCGTCTGAAAGCTCTCGACGATCTCGGCTGCAAACAGGGAGGTCGAGAGGTATTGGCGCCCTCCGCTTGCCCTCGTCAACGCGTGGACGAGCCCGAGGGTCTCCTGGTTCGCCTGGATTAGCTCGAAGGCAAGTTGCTTCTCCTTCAAACCCTGAACGAGGCTCGGAGAAGTTCCGCGCGGCCTTTCGGATAGGTTTCGAGTCTCAAGGCCGCTGCTGAGAGCCACAATGCTTTGAGCAGCGAATCGATGCGCCTCTCGGATCGCGTCGGGTTGCGCGTCTTTGAGGGCTGGATCGTCAGAGTCGACGACGCCGAGAAGACCGCTCGGTCCCCTCCAGGCCGGAAAGAGATGCGGCGCCTCAATCACGGTCGGTGCAAGGGCGGAACCCAGACCCGAACCCGCCGAATAATTTCCAGATACGTTCAAGCTGTCGATCACCATTCGATCGAACTCGGCTTGCGTGCTCCGATCGCCAATGTGGAATGCTCCATAGCCACCCTGGGTGCTGCCAGAGACGAAGATAAGCGATTTCACCGTGCGCCCCGCAGGGCTCTGGAAATCGGGTAGCGACGCATTGCCATACAGTGCGGAAACCGTCTTGTAGATGTAGTCCGCGTTGGACAGACCTCCGGTATCCGGTGCCGTTCCCAGAAGCTCCTTCGCGGCCGGCTGCGCGTCGATGTCTCCTGTGAGTGTCCCACAGTAAATATCGACGAGCCCTTCAGGAGAGAGGCCCACGGCCTGCGCTCCAGGGGGAGGAATGTCTGACGCGCTCTGAATCTGCGCTGGATCTAGAGTTTGATTCCGTCGCGGCATAACTTCTCTCCTTGTTGGAAGACGTGACCAGACTTAGGGAGCTGAACCTAGCAACGTCAAGCACCCGCCATGCCAAGGCGAGGTGCCAGAACGCGTGCCGCAGCGAGGCGCACTCTCGCAGAAGACTCGCGTGGTTATCCGCCGCTCGGAGTAGGGCGGAGAGAATGTTGTAGGCGGTCCACCTGCAACCTGTAGACGTCCCGCTACAGATTCGCGTAGACGACGGGTAGATCTCGGGAGGACTGCCATGAAGCAGATCGTTGGACAGCGAATCACGCTTGCTTTCAGCGCACTTCTCGTCTCACTTTTCACCTCGTCGACGGCCTTTCAGGCTGTCGGGCGGAGGGGTTCGTCGGCACCCAAGCTCCTCGATCTCAGCCGGTCCAAGGTTGTGGATCTGAGCCATTCCTTCGATGACAAAACAATCTATTGGCCGACCTCTCCCAGCAATTTCAAACTGACGACGTTGTCTTCCGGTGAAACGCCTGGTGGATACTTCTACTCCGCAAACTCATTCTGCACTCCTGAGCACGGAGGCACGCACTTGGATGCGCCGGTCCATTTTTCTCAGCGCGGCAAAAGCGCCGACCAGATTCCACTGCGCCAATTGATCGCACCGGGCGCGGTCGTTGATGTCAGCAAGAAGGCCGCGAACGATCCCGACTATCGCCTTTCTCTCGAGGATCTCAAGGCGTGGGAGAAGAAACACGGCGCGATCCCTTCCGGGTCAATTCTTCTCCTCCGCACCGGATGGGGAGGGAGATGGCCGGACAAGAAGCGCTACCTCGGCGATGACACTCCAGGTGACGCTTCAAAGTTGCACTTCCCGTCGTATGGGAAGGAAGCAGTCGAGTATCTGGTCCAGCAGCGTCACGTCGCAGCCCTGGGTGTCGACACCGCATCAATCGATTACGGACCATCGAAGGACTTCATCGTCCATCGGACTGCCAGCGCTGCGGGCGTTCCCGGATTAGAGAATTTGGCGGAGCTCGACAAAGTTCCCGAAGTGGGCGCGTGGATCATTGCTCTACCTATGAAGATCGCCGGTGGGTCCGGTGGCCCGCTCCGGATCGTCGCCCTGATTCCGGAGTAGAAAGAGCGAACTAGCAGGCGAAGCCGAGTTCCCTGACAAAAAAGAAGCGCCCGGCCAGGAACATGACCGGGCGCCCGCGCTGCGCGTTGGCTCTTCCGTTACGCCGCCTTCTTCTCGCTCGGCGGAGTCTCTTCGGGCGAAATGGTCGGCGCTTTCGTTGCCTTCATCCTCGAGCGAATCGTCGCTGCCGCCTTCTGAGCTCCTTGGCTGGCGTTGTCGAGCTGCTCCTTCAGAAACTCCAAGGCCTTTCCCTCCTTCACGGCCACCATTAAGCGCTCGCGAAAGTTGTCCCAATGGCGGATCAAGATTCCGATTCCGCCGAGGAAGCAACCCGCTCCAGTAATGAATATCCACACGCTCACGATGCCAGTGGGCAGAAACTGGGAGATTGCAAACAGGACGATTCCGAGCGCCATCATCGCGAACGCAACCCTGAACGAATGCCCCTCAGTCTGCGAAGCGGGGGACTCGGTCGCCGCCGTGTCCTTTCGCCCTGAAGCCTTCCGAGCCTTTCCTCGAAGGTGGGTCGAGAGCTGCAGATCGCGGTAGGTGCAGTCGTGGAACTTCTTGATCGCTGTTGATCCGTCCGGCCGAAGCAACTGGACGTCGCGATTCACTGGGTCCTCAGCATTGGAATGGCCCAGAACGTCTCGGTCGTGCGCTATGAGCAATTCCAGTTTGCTGACTCCCCACCGTTCGACATGCTGCTTGGTGTAGAGAGCCGCGACCGTTGCATATCGGTACAGGGTAGTCGTTTTGCCCTCGGCTCCGGGAACCTCGGCCGCTAGCCACGACCGCGTCTTCCCGTAACCTGCGCGGCGCGCAAGGCCCTGTTTCTCGACCGTGTTCAACAGATCGCCGATCTCCCATGCATTGGATTCCCCTTCCGAAAGCAGGCCGACCATCTTCTCTCGTGCCTGCTCTAGTGTGAGCGACGGGTTAGTGGATACCTCCTGCTGACTCAGTGGAATACTGGTTACTTGTTCCATGATCGTACCTCCGTGAAAGCACTTCGTTTGGCCCTCACGAATGCCGCGTCAAAGTCGAAACGAGCCCGGTCGTGCGTCCGCATCCGCGACCTGGATCGACGCAAGCGCACTCAAAGTTATTCAAACCAGAAGCCATCCCAATGCAAGAGCTCGACCGGATAGTCACGATCTGCGTGCCGAAACGAATGCCGGAAAGAATGCCGGAACAAACGTCGGGACAAATTTCCGGCGCCGGAAATTTGTCTCGGCAATTGTTCCAACGCTGCTTCGGCATTAGAGGATCCTGATGTACAGCAGCCTAAGATGAGCTTCGGCCGACTGCTTCGGTGGACCCCGCTGCTGATCCTCTCGGTGCTCCTCTCCGAGCTGGCGGGCCGTGCTGGCTTCCCCGCAGCCTATCTGCTCGGACCGATGCTGTGCGCCGTGGGCCTCGGGTTGACCGGGATCGAATTGCGGCTCTCGCGTCCGTTCCTGTCGTTCAGTCAGGGGGTCATCGGTTGCCTGGTGGCCCGATCGTTGACCCGTGCGATCCTCGTTTCCATCGCCCACGATTGGCCAGCGATGCTCCTGGTCATCGTCACCACGGTGATCGCGGGCGGCCTGGTTGGATGGGTGCTGGTCAAACTCGGCACCTTGCCCGGTACCACCGCCGCGTGGGGCTCGTCTCCCGGAGCTGCCTCCGCGATGGTGTTGATGTCGGGCGAGTTCGGCGCCGATGTTCGCCTGGTGGGCTTCATGCAGTACCTGCGTGTCGTGATCGTTGTCTTCAGTGCGTCCTTCGTCTCGCGACTGTTGCTCGGCAGCTCCGGGGCAGCCCCCGCGACAGCCGCAGCAGTCTCGTCAGTTCCTCTGATTCCCTTTGCGGAGACGTTGGCGATCGCGATCGGCGGAGCGGCAATCGGACGAGTGCTGAAAATTCCTGCGGGCGCGCTGCTGGTGCCGATGGCCGTCGGCTCCGCGCTTCACGCCACCGGCCTGGTGGAGATCACGCTGCCGTTATGGCTGTTGCACGTCGCTTACGTGCTGGTTGGTTGGTACGTCGGGTTAAGCTTTGATCGCCTGGCGCTCAACTCGGCGTTCAAAGCGACGCCGACGCTGATCCTCTCTACGCTGCTGCTGATTGGCCTGTGCGCGGTCTCTGCGTGGCTGCTCACGCGCTTGGTGGGCGTCGATCTATTGACGGCGTACCTGGCGACCAGCCCCGGCGGCCTCGACTCGATCGCGGTGATCGCCACCGGGAGCCGCGCGGACGTGCCCTTCGTCCTGGCGATCCAGACGATGCGGCTCTTTCTCGTTCTGTTGACCGGACCGGCGATCGCGCGGTTCATATCCCGCTACGCGTGATCCGCACGCGCGCCCTTCGCCGCGCACTGCGCCCCTCCCGATGCCGCGACTGGCTCAGGGCGTGAGCTCGATCGTCGTCACGCTCAGCGGAGGCAAGGTGACGGTGAGGGCATTGCCGGTGACGCTCAGGTTGAGCGTCGTCCAGATCGGCGAGTTGCCACCTGTGAGTTGCCAGGCGCGCACCGTCCGGAGCGTTTGTGGATCGGTCAGCTGCATCAGCGCGGTCCGTGTCCGGAGTCCATCCGAGCCGGTGATGTTGCCGGATGCGTCGGTGATCGCGCCTGGGCGGTGCACCAGCACCACCACCACGCGGCCACTCGTCGATTCGAGTCCAGCATAAGAGGCCACGTGAGCGATGTCGCCCGAGCTCGCTCGCACAGCCGTACTCGGATAATTGCTCCCTTGCGCGTCGTAATTACGGAAGGCTCGGAAGGCCGCGAAGGTCCAGCTGTCGTTGGCTAGCAGAGGCCAGTATGAGGCGGCGAACACGCCCTCGCGACCCATTGCCCCGAGCGAATCGGCTTCCGCCACCGCGCCGGAGATGTGATCGCCGCCGCCGTGGTTGTACTCGGTAATCGCCAGCTTCGTACCCGCGTAATGCGCCGCGATCTTGCCAAACATCCGCGGAATCAACTGGATGCCCTGGCCGTTGGTGCAGCACCGGGTAATCCAGCTCGGCTCGCGGTAGCTTGAATCCCAGAGCGAGCGCGTCGCCTGAACGCGCGCCGCTACCACGCAGTCGGAGTTGCGCACGGACGGCAGGGCGTTCGAGTCGTTGACGCGCGTGCCGCATCCGTACGACTCCGAATAGAAGTGCAGATCCAGCACATCGAGGAGTCGCCGCCCTCTCGAGCTCCCCGCGGCCGACATCTGGTCCAGGTAGTAATTGAGGAAATCGCCGTACTGCGACGCGTCTGGCGCATTCTGGAGATTGATGTAGCCGGCCCAACCATAGCTCACCGGACCGAAGATCAAGGCGGAGGGCACGGCTTGTTTGATCGCATCGGCTCCGGCGATCGAGAGGGAAAGCAAATCGGTATACAGCAGCGGATTGCGCTGGATCTCCGCATGCGTCGAGGACCAGAGGTCGGGCTCGTTGTCGAGGGAGATATGAATCGGAGTGGCACCGTTTCCCCAGTGGAAAGCCAGACAGTTGGCGAATTCGTCCTGCCAAACCGGAGAGCTGTTCGGGTCCGGAGTGAGCGTGAACGGGCTTCCTTTGCGCGCCTGATTGGGAACGAACCAATTCCCGATCGGATCGGTAAGTAGAACATTGCCAGTCATCACCTTCGAGGCCCAGCCCTGGATGGGAATGGTTACCAGCAGGCCGAGACCGTGGGCCGTTGCATCCGCAATCGATGGGACCGCGGCGTGGCCCGGGCCATCGGTAGGAGAGCCCATCAAGTTGTCGTTGTGGTACGGGCCATAATCGCTCCCAGCGTTCGAGTAGTTGTTGGTCCAGTTGTAAGCGGTCCAACGATTTCCACCCAAGCGCAACCAAGTCGCTCCCGGCGGCGCATTCCCTGAGCTGCCTGCGTTGTAGCCGTAGACGAAGGGCGAGATGGCCTTACGGTCCTGGCTGGTGTCGATGGAGATCGTCGCGTCGGCCGCGGAGCCTGTCACCCCAATCGCGACCGACGCGGTGACGGTTCCCCCCGTATTGGTCGCGGTAAGCATAAAGATCACGCTGGCTGCGGGCGTGACTGACGTGGTGCCGGAGCTGGCCACGCTGCCGACCCCATTATCGATATTGATCGAGGACGCTCCGCTCACCGACCAGGACAGGACGCTCGATTGCCCCGCCGAAATGGCGGTCGGATTCGCGGTCAATGAGCCGATCGTCGGTGGGTTCGTTTGCTGTGTCTGCGAGCCGCGGATCGCGCCATCGCAGGCGAAGACGGCGCAAATAAAGAGCAAAACCACATTGAACGGGCGAGGACACATTGGAGCATTCGGAGCTAAGCGGAAGCGGGATGGCGCGCTCAAGCCCTAAACTGCTACCCCGCCGATACGTGCGAGAGAGCAGGGTTTTTCGGCTGTGATTCTCGTTACGATCAGCCGCCACGAATCCCATGCTGGCACACATGATCAGAGCGCTTCCGACGATCGGTCTTCTGATTCTTTCGAACTGCTTCATGACCGCCGCTTGGTATGGGCATCTCAAGTTCAAAAGTCTGCCAATGTGGATCGCGATTTTGGCGAGCTGGGGACTCGCGCTGTTTGAGTACATGCTCCAGGTGCCGGCGAATCGAATCGGCTACGGGACGTTCAGTGCCTATCAGCTCAAAGTGCTCCAAGAATGCATTACGCTCTGCGTATTCATCTTGTTTGCGGCCTTGTTCTTAGGAGAAAGACTTAGCCCCCGATTCGCAGTTTCATTTGGACTAATTCTCGCCGCGGTCGCGGTTGCCTTTTACAAATGAGGTTCGCCTGGGCGGGACTGCTGTGACCTGCGCAGGTTGATCACCCAGCCTCCCAAGGAAGACATCGCACCACCTCTGGGCGCACGCGGAGACTTGAAACCTCGCACGCCGAGCGAACTAGGCTTTGCCATACCCATCCACTCACAAGGGGAACTCGGTGAAAGCAAAAATTTTGAGAAGGGCTGTGATCGTATCGCTGTTAGTGATCGCCAGTGCTCACGCACAACAAGTAAGACCAATAGAACGCACTCCCAGTTCGGACGAGCGCACCGCGATGAATACCCTCTACGCGGAGGGCCTCGGAGCCGGGGGCGCTTATTCCGTTAACTATGAGCGATTGGTATTGAACGACCTCGGGATTCATATCGGCTTCAGCTACTGGAGCGTCAGCGCCACGGCCGGTACCGCGAGTGCTAGCGGCAGCTTCATTGCCGTTCCGATTACCGCTAGCTACCTGGGAGTCTCCTCGGGATCTCACGCGCTCGAGCTGGGAGGCGGGGTCACCATTTGGAATATCTCCGTGTCCGGCAGTAGCGGCGGCTTCGTGGGGGCAGCCAGTGGATTCCTCCCGATTGGGACTGCGATCGTCGGCTACCGCTATCAGCCACGAGAGGGCGGGTTCAATTTCCGAATCGGAGCGTCGCCGCTATTCGGAAAGGGCCTCGGATTGAATGCGAATAATCCGAGCGCGTTTGGCGTCCTGCCCTGGGGCTATATCAGCCTCGGTTGGACGTTCTAAGCACGCTCAAGCTTCTGAGTTAAGAACTGATCGCTGGGAGGGACCGAGAATGTGTTTCGGTCCGCTCCCTCGATCGGTACGTCCTCCACCGGCCAGTTGGCATTAATTTTCGCGGCGGCGCGAGTTTCGGGGAAGATGCGTCGCGCGAATGGCCACCGGCGCGAAGCACCGATGGATTTCCTGGCTGCTGCTTAGCGTTTCGCTGCTGCTTTTCGTGCGGATGGCGCGAACCGCGCAGCCGTCCGAGGTTCTCGCTCTGCTAAGAGCAAGAGGACCGATTCTGGCGTTGAGCTTCTCGCCTTACTTGCTGGTGCTTTGGCTGGACGCCGCTGGCTGGCGCACGCTGCTTTCCACCTTGGGCCGCAATGTCGGTCCGTGGCGGGTTTTCTGGGTGCGCACCTCCACCGAGGCGATTCATCGCAGCCTTCCCGGTGGAGCCGTCGCCGCCGAAGCGATGAAGCCCTATCTGTTGCGGGAGAGCGCCGGGGTACCGATCAGCGAGACCACCGCCAGTCTGGCGATGTCGAAGGTGCTGACGGTCGCTACCCAGAGCCTCTATATCGCCTTCGCCTCGGCGATCGCCTTTGCGCGGTTGGGAAGCAGCCCGCTCGCCTGGATTTCACTGCTAAGCGCGCTGTTCTTGACCGCGGTGACGGTGGTGGGAGCGTTTTTGATGGGGCATGGAGCGGTGGCCGAAAAACTCTATCGGGTCATTCATCGCATTCCGCTGCCTCGACTACGCACCTGGATTGAAGAGAAGGAGCGCGCGTTTCTCGACACCGATCAGCACTCGACCGAGCTGTTCCGGGCCCGCAAGCGCCAATTGGCCAAGTGTGCCGTTCTCTTCCTCGCCGCTTGGTTGGCCGAGAGCTTGGATAGTTGGGTCAGCTTGCGCCTTCTGGGAGTCCGCGTCTCCTACGCGAATGTCCTCTCGTTCGACTCGTTGGTGTCTCTGATCCGTTCATTGGCATTTTTCCTGCCTGGAGCGCTCGGGGTTCAGGACCTCAGCTACATGGCATTTTTGAGGACATTTGGTATCGCCGATGACACCAACCTGCTGATGGCGTTTGTGCTGCTGAAGCGAGCCAAGGAAGTTTTCTGGATTGTGACGGGATTGATTGCGTTGGTGACAATACAGAATTTGCGCAGGTCACCGGTTGCACGAATAGAGACGCCCGGAGAGACCCCAGACGCGCGTTGAGGATCGCTCCTCCGCGGTCGCACGAGGCTCGTGTCGCAAATCTGGCCTTGACGGGGTGAAGTCGATTGGTTATTCAACCATCCGGTTGAGTATTCCATGACCAACGACTCACTCGATCTCGCCTTTGGAGCTCTCGCGGATGGCACCCGGCGCGCGATCGTCCGGCGGCTCTCCACGGGCACGGCCCGGGTGACCGACCTGGCCAAGCCGTTCTCAATGTCGTTCAACGCCGTTTCGAAGCACGTGAAGGTGCTGGAAAGTGCGGGCCTCGTCCGGCGGGTCAAGAGCGGCCGCGAACACCGTTTGAGTCTAAACCCTCGGCCTCTTCGCGAAGTGAATCGCTGGGTTGCGCACTACCAGCGGTTCTGGAGCGACCGTCTCAACAACCTGGAGCAGTTTCTGAAGTTCAACCCCAACCAAGAGGAGTAAGGCATGCCCACTGGCTCACCCGAAGCGACGTTTGATCTGACTGTCTCCCGTTCGATCAATGCATCCCCACAGGCAGTGTTCCGCGCCTGGACCGATCCGCAGCAGTTTCGGCGTTGGTTCGAACCCACGCAGCTGATCATGCACCCGGAAAAGAACGATCTCTACTTCATCGAAGTCCAATGGGAGGGAAGGTCCTGGGCACACTACGGTCGTTACCTGCAGATCGAAGCCCCGCGCCTGCTGAAGTTCACATGGATGTCGGAGGCGACAGAGGGGAGAGACACCGTGGTCACAGTGGAACTGTCGTCGCGGGATGGGAAACGGACCGATGTGCGTCTGACCCACGTCGGAATCCCCGATAACCAGCTCGGCCGCGGGCACGAAGAGGGCTGGAAACAAGGCTTGGCGAATCTGGCCAAGACGGTGGAATAGCGCTGCTGGCTCGAACTAGAGCGACTCCTCGACCGAACGCCCGTGAGCGCGAGCGGGCACCAGCGCCACCAACCTCATCAATCCGGGCAAGAGCACGAGAGCGCAGGCGATCGACGTGACTTCGCCGATCATCGCGTACCATCCAAATGAGCGGAGCGCGCGGTTTACCGAGAACAACAGCGACGCATATCCGATGATCGAGGTCCAAGAGCAGAGCGCCACGGCCGGACCTACTTCTGTCAGAGCGGCGAGCACGTCGCCGCCGCGCTCGCGCATCCGCGCCACCACGTTCGCGCCGTAATCCACGGCGATTCCGAAAGTGATCGGAAAGACGATGAAGTTGAAGAAATTGATCTTCAGATCGAGGAGCGCGGCTGCCCCGCCCATCAGAATCACTCCAGAGATCAATGTTCCAACCACCAGCAGCCTTTCGCGAGCGGTGCGGAAGGCCAGGACCACCAACGCGCATACGCCAAGCAGTGAAAAGAGGGTCGTTCGTGGCCCCTCCGTTTCGATGTCCCGGAGCAGGTCCGCTAGCACGACGTCAGCGCCCGCGGCGTCGTAGGTTCTACCCCCGACCGGAACGCCTCGCACCGCCTGGGTAAACGCTTCCAGGTTGGGCGCCAGCTCGAGCTGGGCGTTCGGACGGGCGGTCACGACCGCAATTCGCCCCAGCGTCCCGTCCCGCTCCCGGAAGCGATCGAGGAGCGTTGGCGGGGCGTCGTCCGCCGTCACCAGCCGCTGCATCGACAGGTCCGCGCGCACCTGGCGCATGCGCTCGGCCAGTTTCGGCTCCAATTTTTCGAGCACCGCATCCGAAAGTCGGCGGCGGATCTCCGCGATCACTGCCAGCTTCTGTTCCTGGTCCGCCGGGATCACCGAGTGGATATTCTCGCAGCCGTCGATCAGAGGCGCATACTGCGGTTGTGCCTGACGCTCGCGGATCACAGCGCAGAACTGATCGGCTCCCTCCGGCGTGGGCAGCAGCGCGATTGCCCCGGCAATCGACTTGCCCAGTGATTGCTGAGCTCGTTGGTTGTCTCGGAAAATCCGATTCGTCGAGCTTAGCTCATTGGTCACATGGTCCAGGTTGTGTTCCATCGCTCGAGGAATGAAGAGCACGAAGAAAACAATCGAGATAGCAATCAGCGAGCCAAAGACACCGACGATCCCGGCCGGAATTTGGCCGAGCCGCTCGAGGAACGCCGGCGTGTGCCGACGGGGAGAGAGGCTGGGACGTAGCGGACGGATCCGCTCGAACACCGAGAGCAGGGCAGGCAGCAAAGCGAAGGTGGCGACCCAGGACAACAGCATCCCGGTTCCACCGATAATCCCGAAGTGTCGAAAGCCGCGATTTGCGGCGATCACCAGCACTCCAAATGAAATCGCGGACGCCGCCGAAGCTAGCAGGGTGGCCGAGGCGGCGGTCTGAGCACTCTCAACAACTGCCTGGTTGAACGGAGTCCCTGTGCGCCGAAGTTGCCGCAGCCGCGCGAGATAGATCAATCCATAGTTGATTCCGTTGCCCACAACGATCGCCCAAAGGAAGGCGGTTTGAGTGTTGAGGTAGCCGATTGTCAGGCGCGCCAGCGCAAAGGTGACGGCGACCGCGACCGTCATCGCCAGCCCGAGAGCTAAGGTGGAGCGCAGATCTCGAAAGAAAAGAAACAGCGAGGCCAAAACCAACGACACCACGAGCAGCACGGTCGATCCAATGCTGTGAATAATTGCGTCGTATTCGGCTACGAAAATCGGGAAAGTGCCGCCGAAACCCACCTGCAGGTGATGGGCGCGAAGCTCCTCGGCATGGCGATCGACGATGTGTCGCATCCGCGCGAGCAGCTGCGAAGCCTCCTGAACTCCCAAAGCCGTGCCGGCCGGCCGCACCACCAGCGTGATCGAGCGCCCGTCGGGGTGAACGTAAAAACCCTGGGGATAGCTGCGAAATCGCGAGGCAACCTGGTCTCGAGGAAGCTGGGTGTTGGTATCTGCCCAGGCGCCGAGATCGTCGGCCTTGGTCGTTTCCGATTCCTCATCGTCCAGATGCAGCGAAAGAAGATCGGCCTTGGCTTTGGAGATTCTCTTTCGCAGGGCGTCATTCGCCTTTTGCAGATCTTCGAGGTTCGAGAAAAGCGGCCAATGGTCGGCGTACCACCGCTCTACCGGCTCGACGTTGTATTCGACTGAGCGGATCGCGGAACGTCCGAGCCCCAAATACTCGTCCGCCAGTTCGCGAGCGAGCGCCTTCGCATGGGAAAGGTCATCCCGAGGCTCAAGCGACTCGATCGTCACCAGGACCGTTCCATCGCCGCCGACGCGCCGGACCAACTCCTTGATCCGCACCACGCTCGACATGTTGGGGGGCAACAGCTCTTCGAAGGACGAGCGGATTTGCAGGCCCGACGCGAGCCACACCGACACAGCGGTCAGGATGCCGGCGATACCCAAGAAGAGCCAGGGATACGCCAACGCCAGCTTCGTGATGTGCTTGACCGTTTTTTGAAAGTTCGTTCCCACCGTCATTAGATGCGAAACGACGTCGATCGCGACGGCCGGCGGCGTGCAACATACGGTTGCGATGGCGGCAACGATACGGGCTCGTTAGTCCATAGAATGGGCCTGGAATTCGCCTTTAGCCTCGGAGAGGGGTTCGGCTGCCACCCACCGCTTGGCGATCTCGGGCGAGGGCTGACTCGCGGCTGCTGTACGGGGACGCGGGATCCGGACAGTGAGGACGCACACGGACGCAAGTATGAGAAATCCGGAAACCAGATGAACTGGGCGAAGCTGCTCCCCGGCAAACCAGATTCCCAGTGCCATGGCGACCAGCGGATTCACAAAAACGTAAGTCGTCAGCACGTCGGTCCGAACATGCTTCAACAGATATGAGTAGCACGCGAAAGCAAGCTCCTAACATCCCAATTCCGTCAGAGATTGGCGCGAAGCATGCGCGAGCCAAGCGGTCTTGCGGCTCCCGCCCAGACGCTACGGGCACGAGAATCATACGCTCTGGCGAGTTCACTGATCATCGACCCGCGGTCACCGGTGACGTCCTGCCACGTGTATCGCAGCACCATCCACCCTAGGCCGAACAGGGCGCGATCCCGAGCGCGGTCGCGCGCGAACGCGGCGCGAGAGCCGTGGTGCATCCAGCCATCAAGCTCGACGCAGAGCCTGACCTCTGGCCACGCGAGGTCAACTTCCGCGATCAGCCGCTCTCCCTGGAGGATCGTCCAGTGCAGCTTTGGCTTGTGCCCGATCGCCCCGGCGAGCTCCATCGCAAATGACTCGAGCACACTGTCTGGCACTTCGTCTCCCCGTTCATATTCACTGACCAATACCCGGAGGCGGTCCGCTCCGCGCCGACCCCGTCCATGCTTCTGGAGGGCCTGAGAGATCCAGGCGAGATTCGTCTTCTTCTGCCGAAGTGCCGAGTCCATCACCGCTCGAAGCCAGGCATCATCCAGGACAGAGGCGAGATCGATCATCGTTCGAGCCAAATGGGTGAGCCGAAAGGGCCCGCGCCGGGTAACATCGACCTCGGTAAAGTCCCGCGATCGCCATAACTGTACGCCGGTGAGACTCGAGATCTTTCGTGAGGCGGGAATTGTGATCTGCACCAATCGCTCACGTGGGACATCCAGCCCTAATCTTCTTGCGGCGCTCATATGAGACAGCGCCGCTCTCTCACCAGCAACAAGCATTGCGGCCATTTCCAGCTCGTCGAGAGTCGGTTGACTCGCACCGAGCTTGAAAACTCCGCGATGCATTCGAACCCACTCGCCCGTTTGGATGCGACGGCCGAGCCACTTCCGGGACACCTGACATGCGGCGAGGTCTCGCGCGCTGACGACCCCGAACTGCTTTGCTGCCAATTGGACCAGCCGCTTCTCGCTCGTCCTTCCCATCCAACCTTCCCCAGCCCCGGGGCATTCATACTACGAGCAGCGCTTCGAGCGAAGTGTGGGCGGGTTTCGTTCCCCGCGGCAGGCGGTCTCAAACGGTCATCGCATCACATGGTCGTCCCATGT
>DAIQBK010000006.1:164097-196113 GCA_036781205.1 Myxococcaceae bacterium | reverse complement strand
ACCAGGCTCATCTCGCCGATCAGCACATTCCACAGTTGCGGTAGCTCGTCCAGGCTCAGCCTGCGAAGGATGGCGCCTAGTTGAGTGGCACGCGGGTCCTGGGTGCGAGCGAAAGTCGGCCCCCCGTCCTCCGCCCCCACTCGCATCGTGCGAAATTTCAACATTCCAAATGGCTTCCCGTCGAGGCCCACCCGTTCCTGGCGATAAAGGATGGGTCCAGGTGAGGTCAGCCAGACCGCGATGGCCACAATCACAAGCAGTGGCGACAGCAGCAGCAGGAAAAGAGAGGAGAAGAGAATGTCGAACAGCCGTTTGATCATCGCGTTGACGCCGGTGACACCCACCGACTGCAGGTTGACGACGGGTAGACCGCCAAACTCCTCGAGTCCACCGAACAGGGTCGCGTACTGGTAGATGTCGGGTACCAGTTTCACATCGGCCGTGGTGTCGGACAGAACCTCCATGATCTGTCGCAGCCGCTGCGCGGACGGCGATGGAAGAGCCACCAGCACCTGATCGACCCCGCGGGCGACGATCGTCCGGCGCAAATCCCGCAACGTTCCAATCACCTCTACGCCGGCCACCTGTTTGCCCACCCGTTTTCTCGAGAGCGATAGGCAGCCGATCGGCCGGAACCCGAGCTCTTTGTTCATCTCGAACACTTCCAGCAGTTGCCGGGCGAGCCGCCCCGATCCGAGCACCAACACCCAGCGCAGGTTGTAGCCTCGCCGGCGCAGCTCCTGCAGACCTTCCTTGAATGCGAACCGAACCAGCGATACCCAGACAAAGGCCAGCCCAGCGAAGATCAGCAACGCTAAACGCGAGTAGCGGCTCTCGCGAAAGAAGTAGGTGATCGACACCAGCAGCAAAGCGCCGATCAACGTGGCCTTGAAAACTCCGAAGATTTCATCAAGCGCGCTTTTTTGTCGCTGCGGCCGGTATAGGCCCACGGTGCGAAGACAGAGCGGCCAGAGAATGCAGGCCATCGCGCCTACGATCAGCGTCTCCCGGAGAGGGGGTAAACCGCCTGGATACGGAAACTTTTTCGGAGAGCCGAACCGGATGGCGTAGGCAGCCCCAAACGCCGCCGCTACCGTGACGGTGTCGAGCACCACGCGCAGAAAACTGAACAGCTGGTGATGGCGCTTGAACATCCCTCGGTATCGCGGCCTTACCGCTTTGGCCTAGTAGCAAGAACGGCGGCGCGGCACAAGGAAACAGCCCCGAAACTGCTCGTCAGCGTTCTAGCCGCCGCATCAACTTTCGAGCCAATAAAAGGAGTTGGGGCCTGTTTGACAGCACCCTCCGGATCGGACGCTTTGCCGCCTTGGCCAACCGAACGGTGAGCGGTGCACTGCCGAGTGGGCCAATCACCCGGTTGTGGGTTGCGTAGAACCACTTGTACTCCTGGTCACCGATCAAGAAGTTAAATTCCACGTCTTTGCGCCGCCAACTCTCAAACAGAAGCGCTTCGAGCAGGAGCGCGCCCGGCGAGTACGTCGAGTCCTGCGGATCGTATGCCGCCACCCAGGAGTAAAACGTGCGATCCGCCAGCGCTCCGAAATGCACCGCGAGCAGTCTGCCACCGGCGGAGATCGACGAGACGATGACCAGCTCCTTGCGATGCAACTCTCGAAAGAAGCGAACGTGGTCGGGATTGGCGAACCTGTCTCTCAAACCCGTACGCAGATACTGAGCCGATTTCCATTGAATGCACTGATCGAAGACCTCGGGACGGGGATCGCTCAAAACGATCGACAGGGCGCCCAAGGTGTTCTGCAGGCCTCGTTGTTTGCGCAACGACTCGCGTTTCAGATTCTTTCTGTGACTGGCGACCAACGCCTCAAAGGCGGACCAGTCTGAGAACTGACCCCAATTGATAAACGGCGCGGGTTCAAGATCTGCCCTGCCGCCCCCGAGCGGCCGACCGTCCGCCGGGACAATCTCGAGCACCGTATTCGGAATGTACGCCAGCTCTTTGGATATCTCCCCAGGTGGCTTTTCCGCTGGCTCGAGAAAGTCGAGAAATGGCCAGCTGGTGATCACCTCCCTGTTGTCGAGCACCAGCAGGCGAAAGTATTTGCCACCGGTTCGAAAAATCTCGATCGCACGCGCGCGGCCGGGGAAATAGATATCCGCGACCGTGCTCAGATAGACGTCGCTCGAAAAAAGATTCATTCGGCGGTTTTCGTTCTGACTTGCCGGTGGCAGGCCTTCTAGCTGCTTAGGCGGTCGATTTCACTGAGTTCTTCGGGACCCGTCCCAGTAGGCGATCGGATTGCCCGCTGACGCCCTGTGCCAATGCAGTGCCAGTGGCGTGACGTCGACTTAACTGGTAAAGCGAAGTCGCTGTTTTTCTTGGGGATAGCGTCCGATGGGGGGTCTGCCTGAACGTCCACACCAATGCTCGATAGGACTCCGAATGAACAACGACGTTTCTGCGCCATACCAACAATTTCTCCGGGGTAAATACTTCGCATCTCTCGACGGGCTCCGCTGCTTCAGCATCATTGCAGTGATCTGGCACCGAACCGCGCCGCACGGAAAAGAGGGACTGCTTGCGAATGGCTATCTGGGCGTGGAGCTGTTCTTTACGATCAGCGGGTTTTTGATTACCACGCTGCTGCTCCGTGAGCTTCGTGAAAACGGCCGAATCTCGCTACCCAACTTCTATGCTCGAAGGACGCTGCGGATTTTCCCACTCTATTACACGGTGCTTGCGCTCTACGTGCTGCTGGTTTGGCGGCTCGAGCCGAACTCTCCGGCTGGGCAGCAGTTCTTTAGGAACTTGCCCGCTTTTCTGACCTACACGTACAACTGGATTCACACCGAAGACCTGCACGGCCCGAATCGAATCATTTTCTTTTTCGCTTGGTCTTTGGCGACCGAGGAGCAGTTCTACCTGCTTTGGCCATGGGTGGTCCGGTTCGCCCGTAAGTGGCAAACACCGGTTCTGATTCTGATCGCTGTGCTTCTTATTCACGCAGGAGCGGTTTGGGGGATCTCGGAGGGCTATCTCAACGCACGGCAGCTGTGGGTTCGAATTCTGCTGGAGATTGCGACGCCAATCGTGTTTGGATGTTTGGCAGCGTACGCACTCGATCGACCTGCTGGATTCCGAACTGCCTCTTTGTTCGCAGGGCAATGGTGGAGCGCCCCACTATCTGCGGTGCTGTTGATTCTCGGCTTGGCGTTGCCCGGCACTCCGATGATTCTGGTTTACTTGGCCATGGCATACCTGGTCACGGCGTGTTGCATCCGGTCGGACCATCCGCTGCGCGCAATCCTCGCAAACCCGGTGGTGCGCTACATTGGTGGGATCAGCTACGGCATGTACCTTCTGCACATGTTGGCGAACAACGCGGCGCGAAAAATTGCTCCCGGACTAGGTGGGATCGCAACCTTCGTGATTACCGTGGTGGTCGCGATTGGACTGGCGGGGGCCAGTTACCAACTGTACGAGCGTCGTTTCTTGAAGCTGAAGGAGCGCTTTGGCGGTCGTGTGAGATCACCTGGGTCGCTCTCCACCCTTCTGCGCACAGGCCAAGTCGCCGCCAGCTAGCTCCCCCAGCGATGGAAACTAGGCACGCGGCCCTTTCCGGTCTGTTCCGTTTTTCCCAATCCGAATGCTGGGACAGGCGGCCGGATGTTCACCAGCTCTGACCTGCTTAACAGTCCCGATGAGTCGGGCTCCCTTGTTTGGGCGCTTTTGCCTAGGATGGCGGGCCGATGAGGCTTTCCAACCACGATCTCTCCTACCCGCTTCGGTGCGCGGCATGAACCTTCTGATTCTCTGGGCGACTATATTGCTCACCTGCGCAGTGGCGGCGTTCAGCCTGTATTTGCTCATCGTTACCGCTGCCGCAGTGCATTTCCGATCTAGACGCAACCACCAACCCAGCCCGGAATGGGGCGGCAAGTTCTTCATCGTGATCCCCGCCCACGATGAGGCGGCCCTGATTGCGGACACGGTGAGTTCTCTTCGATCTACCTTGGCCGAGAGCTCTTTCCCATTCTCCATCTGGGTCGTCGCCGACAACTGCTCCGACAATACCGCCGAGCTGGCGGCTGGGCACGGCGCCCGAGTGCTGAGGCGAACGGATCCATTGCGCGCGGGTAAGGGATATGCCCTCGCATTCTTCTTTGATCACCTGCTTGCAATGCCCGACGTCAACGAGGGGGACGCGGCAGTCGTGATCGATGCGGACACGCGAGTGGACCCGCAGCTGCTGAGGGCCTTTGCCCATCGCCTGGGCGACGGCTGGGATTGGCTGCAAGGAGTGAGCGGGATCGCCAACCGTCAAGCGTCGTGGAGAACGCGGTTGATGTCGTGTGCATTCGCTTTGATCAACGGCACCTGGCTGATGGGACAGGATGCCCTGGGACACAGTGTCTCGTTGCGCGGCAATGGGATGTGCTTCACGGTCCGCGGTTTGCGGAAGGCTCCATGGCAAGCCTTCGGCTTGGCTGAGGACATCGAGTACAGTTGGACCCTGAGGCTTGGGAGCAAACGGGTTCGCTTCGTTTCTGATGCCAAGGTCTTTTCGGAGATCGCATTCACCAATCCCAGCGCGGTGCGAATGCAGCGACAGCGATGGGAGAGCGGACGTAAGAGCGTCCGTTACAAATTCACTCAACGCGTCCTGGAGACCGGATCGCTAGGGCTTGGGGAGAAGATCCTGTGCCTGCTCGAATTGTACATGCCGACCCTCACGAAGCTTGCATCGTTCGTCGGAATTGCAGCAGCGTTGAGCTGGTTGACGATTTCGCCGAATCAGCCCGGCTTTCTGATCCTCGGCGCCACCCATCTGGCGATCCTCGCGATTCTCGTCTCGTATCTGTTGAGCCCCTATTGGCTCGGGTTGTTGCCTTGGCAGTACGCGCTCTACTTGCTCTACTCGCCGATGTACATGCTCTGGAAGGTTGATCTGCTGTTTCGCAAGCCTCCCACCGTTTGGATTCGAACGGCTCGGGAGAGCAGGGTTCAGTGAAACGCGAACTGCGGAAGCTGTTCACTATCGCTGCCGCATTTGTTCCAACGGGCTTGCTGCGCCGGTGGCTGGTCTGGGCAATTCGAGATCTGTGCATTGCTCTGTGCTTTCATCGGGTCAGTGCGAAAAAGCGAGCCACGGACCCGCAGCCCGAGCTGACCGTGGCCCCCGCCCTCCTCGATGAATTGCTTACTTTCTTGACCGGATCGATGCCGGCAGCGCCCACGCAGCTGTTCTTCTGTTTCGACGACGGCTACGCCGATGCCGCGCGGTACGTTGCGGCCCGAGCGCCCGTTCACCCCTCCGTGCAATGGCTCTTTTTCGTTTGCCCGGAGAAGATCGAAAAGAGGGCGGGGTTTCGGTGGGACCTTTTTGAAGCAACGCAAAACGGGCAAAAGCGCCGCGGTGATCTTGACTCTTTCTTGGACGCGGACCTCGACATCAACGCTGAAAATGGTCGGCCTGAGCTTCGCCGGCTCGCACAAGGCGACACCTTCCCCCTGGCGACTGTGAGCGAGTGCGCCCAGCTCGGGTGCTTGAGAAATGTGAGCCTCGGAAATCACACCAACTGCCATTTTCGGCTCACCGTTCTGCCCAAGGATCAAGCCGAAAAAGAGCTTAGATGCTCGACGACGGACTTCGAACGGCTGTGGGGTATCTGCCGGCACTTTGCGTTTCCTTTTGGAGCGCCCCTTGAGGACTTCACTACGGACCACGTGCGGATGATCAACGAAGCTCGATCTCTGCTGATCTGGAGCACGGAACAGCGACCTTTCAGACCTGAGGAGATGGCTCCGGGCGCCGTCCTTCCGCGGTTGACCGTGTACCAATTTGGAAACGTCAAGGCGATGGTGCTGAAGATTTGTCTTCGTTCTACGCTGTTTCGCCGCAAGATGCGGTTCAGCCCGCCAAAGACCGCACTCGATGTCGCGGGATCTTCCCGGCGGTTACGAGCTCTCTAGCAGCGGGGCAAACATGCGCCCTCCCTCCTGGACGGCGTCCGTCAAAATTGCTTCCAACTTTTTGGAAAGTACGGGGTGTAAAGCGTACGCGCGCGACACCTGACGGCGGTTTTATTGATTAAACCCATAATTCTGGTTTTTTGTAATTGCTGCCATGCCTGTTCCAACTCGATTTGGAGATCGCTGTAGCAACCCACTGCGGAGGCAGTTTGAAAATTCCTTGCTCCCTCGAGCGCAAAACATGCTTAAGCTCGGATGATCGAGTCGTAAGCTTGAATGATGCGGCGCGACGCCGTGTCTACTCAAGCAGCGGCGCGGAGTGGACGTACGAACAAAGATATCGCTCTCGGGGTGCGGTTTCTCCTCGGAATTGTGACAGAACGATCCATCAGGAGATGGTAGTTCGGGCAATCAGGTGCAGAAACGATGATCGGCCAGCGTCGAGGGTGGTAGCTTGCCCGCATTAAACGCCATGAACCTCATCCTGTGCTCGGTCCTCGGCGTGCTGTTGGTGCCTGTGACCTTCCTCCTGGTCGAGGTTTTGAGCGCCCTGAGAAAGGGAAGGGAGCGAGATAAAGAGTTGCCGAAGCGGCGCCCCAGCATCGTGGTGCTCGTTCCAGCGCACGATGAGGAAAAGGTTCTTGGGCACGCGCTGCGCGCGATTTTGCCACAGCTGGAGCCCTCCGATCGGCTGGTGGTGGTTGCCGACAATTGCAGCGATTCCACTTCGGAGGTCGCCCGCAGTCATGGAGCAACAGTGGTCGAGCGGCAGGATCCCGTCCGGATCGGCAAGGGCTATGCCCTGGATTTCGGCGCTCGGTACCTCGAGGCGGATCCGCCAGAAGTAGTGGTGGTCATTGACGCGGATTGCATTCCCGAGGACGGTGCAATTTCGCAGCTCGCCCGGGCCGCGGCGTCCAGCGGCGGCCCTGTCCAGGCCGCTTATCTGATGACCGCGCCCGCCGGCAGTCAGGAAGAAACACAGCTCAGAGAGGGGATGGTCCTGTTGAAGAACCTTGTTCGACCCCTCGGACTAGAGCGTCTGAATCTGCCTTGTCTGCTGACTGGCTCCGGAATGGCATTTCCTTGGCCACTCTTTCGCAAGGCGCCGCTCGCGAATGGAAATCGCGTCGATGACATGCAGCTGGCGGTGGACATGGCAATCGCCGGAGCACCTCCGCGCTTTTGCCCCGGAGCTCATGTCTTGAACCTCCTTCCCGCGGAGCCCGGCGCCTCGCGAGTGCAGAGATCTGGATGGATGCAGGGGCACCTACGCACCTTGGTGGCGCAAGTGCCCCGCTTACTCAGTTCGGCCTTCCGCCTGCGCAGGCCGGACCTTGCGATCTTGGCGCTCGAGCTCAGCGTTCCCCCCCTTTCGATGCTGATTCTCCTGTGGACCCTCGCGTCCGTCTTCACGCTGCTCGTCTGTTGGGGCCGCGGGATCCGTTGGCCGTTGGTCGCCGTGGCGTATGGCACGGTCGCGCTCGCCGTCGCGGGTGGCCTGTTTTGGACGAAATTTGGTCGGGCCCGAGTGCCGGCAAAGGCATTGTTGGCGATGCCACTTTTGTTCCGGCAATCGATTATCGCCGCTTTTGCCGCTGCGTTCACCCGACCCAAACCATGGGTCCGCACCTCGCGCTAACGCGTTCGTAACCAGCGACTACAAGCAGTTGGAGGTGCGCTTGCTCGATGACGATTCTGCAGGATACTGTCCGCCCCCCGTGAACGGGAATGCTGGCATTGTCGTCATCGGCCGAAACGAGGGCGAGCGGCTGCGGCGATGTTTTCTTTCGATCTGCAGCCTCGGGGCTCCCGTGGTCTATGTAGATTCCAATTCATCGGACGAGAGTGTGAAGACAGCGCGCTCGTTCAACATCGAGGTCGTGGAGCTCGACTCTGGCAGCGTTGGTCGCTCACGAGCGCGCAATGAGGGATTCGCCCGCCTGATCCAGATGAATCCGGCGGTCAGATTCATTCAGTTTCTCGATGGAGATTGCGAAGTCGCCAGTGATTGGATCAGCACTGCAGCTCAAAAGCTGCTAGCAGCGCCCGAAATCGCGGTTGCCTGTGGACGGCTGCGCGAGCGTTCTCCAGGGGCCTCGATTTACAACCGGCTCTGCGAAATTGAATGGGACCAGCCGGCAGGCGAGACGAATGCCTGCGGCGGCAACTGCATGATGCGAGTCAGTGCGTTCCAGAGCGTCGGCGGGTTCGACCCTGCGGTACTCGCCGCCGAGGACGATGAGATTTGTCTTCGCCTGCGCCGCCGCTCGTGGAAGATTGTTCGTCTCGAGGCGCAGATGGCCACTCACGATGCGGCGATGATGCGCCTGGAGCAATGGTGGCGCCGCTCGGTTCGCAGCGGATACGCCTACGCGCAAGGGGCCAGCATGCACGGGGCCTCGTCCGAGCGTCACTTTTCCCGCGAGACAGCTCGCGCCTGGTTTTGGGCGTTTCTGCTGCCGCTCGCAGCGGTCGGAGCGGCCTGGCCCTCGAACGGATTCAGCCTTTTGCTGTTGCTGCTCTACGGGGGTCTGTCATTTCGCATTTATGTCCGCAGCCGGCGCCGCAGGCTCTCGCGGATGGATGCCGCCGCGTACGCCGCTGCGTGCCTGATTTCCAAGTTCGCGGAATTCGTCGGTCTGCTCAAATTCTACCGCACACAACTTCGACGCACTCCGATGCGATTGATCGAACACAGGTAACGCTCCCAAAGTTGTGACTCTGATTTCATCCACAGACAAGATCAAAGCAGAAAGTCCATTAAGAGTCGGGTTTCTCGGCGCCGGATACATCGCAGACTGGCATCGAGGCGCGTTGCGCACCCTCCCCCAGGCGCGGCTGGTTGCGGTGTGCGACCAGAGCGCCGCTCGGGGGGCTCAATTTGGGCAACGCTACGCGATCTCTTCTGTCCACCGCCGCCTCGAATCGATGCTCGCTGAGCAACGACTGGATGTCGTTCACGTCCTTTTGCCACCGGGCCAGCACATTGCATCGGCCCGGACGCTGGTCGACGCAGGCGTTCATGTCCTGCTGGAAAAACCCATGGGCCTGGACGCGAACGAGTGCGCCGCCCTCACCGAGCAGGCGCTGCGGCGTGGGCGCGCCGTTGGGGTCAGCCACAACTTTCTATTTTTCCCCATTTACCAACGGCTCAAAGATGACATCGCTCGGGGAAGCCTTGGTCGGCTGGATCAGATCACCATCACTTGGAACAAGGAGTTGCCGCAGGTCAGAGCGGGGCCATTCAGCAGCTGGCTGGTGCGGGCCCCCGGCAACGTCATGCTCGACACCGGGGTGCACTCGGTTGCACACCTGCTGGATTTGGTCGGCACTCCGGAGGTGCTCGAGGCCCAGGCCGACCTGCCGATCGTTTTGCCGAGCGGGGCGCGCTTTTATCAGCGCTGGCTAGTCAGAGCAAAAAAGGGCACGACGGTCGTTGATCTGCGCTACGCTTTTGGCGGCGGATTTACCGAGCACAGCATTCACGTTCGCGGCTCGGTGGGAAGCGCGACGGTCGACTTCGACCGAAACACCTACACGCTTCGGCGGCACCGTCGTTTTCTCGACGACTTCGATCGGTACGATCTGCTGCGCGAAGAGGCTAAGGCTCTCTCCCGCCAAGCCCGCCAAAATCTTGCGCGATACTGCATTTCCAAATTCGGGCTCTCTGACGAGGGAAACGCCTTCGGAACCAGCCTTGCGCGGGCAATGAAATGCTTCTACCGGGAGCTGCCTCGGGTCTCGCATCCAGGCCTCGCGCCGAACTTCGCGCAGGCGGTGGTGCGGACGTGCAACCAGATCTGCCGCACCGCCGGCGCCGAGGTGGCGCTCGAAGACGCGCCGATCAGGCCGCACCCTCGCAGTTCAATTTCCCCAAACGTGCTGGTTCTGGGCGGCACCGGGTTTATCGGACAGGCATTGGTGAAGCGGCTGGCGAGCGAAGGAAAGTCGCTTCGGCTCCTGCTCCGCGACGAGCTCCGACTGCCGAGCGTCTTGCGCGAATTGCCCCTCGAAATCGTGCAGGGCGACATCGCGCATCCTGAAAGTCTGGACCAGGCAATGGGAGGGGTGCGTTACGTCTATCACCTCGCGCGAGCCTACATGAAGACTTGGCCGGAGTGGCTCGAGCATGAGGTGGAGCCGACCCGCGCCGTAGCGGAAGCTTGTCTGCGGGCTAAGGTCGATCGGCTTTTCTACCTCAGCACCACCGATGCCTATTATGCCGGCGCGCGCGCCGGGATCATCGACGAACGGACGCCGCTCGATCCCCTGATTCATCGGCGCAACCTCTACGCGCGCGCCAAGGCGGAATCCGAACGGCTGCTGATTCAGTTGCAGCGCGAGCGGGGCCTGCCCTTGGTAATTTTCCGGCCCGGCGTAGTGCTGGGAGTCGGAACCAGCCCGTTCCACTGGGGCGTCGGCTTCTGGGGCTGGGAATCGCGCTGCCGACTGTGGGGACCGGGAGACAACCCGCTGCCGATTGTGCTTGTGGACGATGTTGCCGACGCGCTGGTGAAAGCGATGGAAGTAGAGGGCATCGTCGGAGAATGCTTCAACCTGGTAGCTGAGCCCTGCCTCAGCGCGCGCGATTATGTCCGGGAGTTGGAGAGAGCGACGGGAGCACGGATCGACTTGCTCCCCACCGCGGCCTGGAAGTTCCATGCATTCGAAGTATTGAAGTGGATCGTCAAATGCGTTGTGCGTCACCCTGGGCGCGAGCGACCCAGCTATCGCGACTGGGAGACTCGTTCGCTGAAGGCGAGGTTTGACTGCTCGAAAGCGAAGAAGATTCTGGGTTGGTCTCCAGAAGGGGATCGGGACAGAATCATTCATCGGGGCGTAGTGCAGCCGGCGCTCGAATGGTTTCACCTGACCGGTGCGCCCGATTCCCAGCCCGATTTGAGCGCGAGAAAGCGCGACTCGTAAAAGCGATAGCTCAGCTCGGCCACCATCCAGGCACCGGCTGCCGTGGCCAGGAAGAACAGGACTTGCGAATCGATCCCGGCAAACTTCATCCCCGCCTTCACCACGTGTCTCGCCAGCAGGTGATAGAGGTAGATCCCATAGCTTACCGCTCCAATCCGCCTGATCGGCCACAGCCGCAAGACCGGCGCCAGAACGTGCCGCTCCCGAGTGACGCAGGCGGCTAGAAAAGCCACCAGTGAAAGATGGATCATCATCCGCGGGAATCCCGAAATATCGTCCGCCGGGTGGTTGCACGCGAGCAGAACCAGCACCCCGGCAATGGCGGGCGCAAGCCAATGGCCCAGCACCCGAGACGTCCATCGGTACCCGGTCGGATGATCGAGGACCAACGCCAGCATCACGCCGAGGAGAATCGGTCCGAACGTCGTCTCGCGGAAGAAATCCGGGAGCTTCCAATTTGGAAAAAACCCGAACGGAGGGAGGCTGACGAGCAGGTACGCCAGGACGATCAGCGCGGGGAACGCCCGTCGGGCAAGTTTCTCAAGCGTAGGAACCACCAGATAAAATTGCTCCTCGACCGCAAGACTCCAGGTGGGATTGAGAATGCTCAGCATCGGCACGAGATTCGATACATAGAACAGCGCATAAGGCAGATCACGACGGATCAGGTTGGACTGTTCCCCCGGCTTTAGGAAGGCGATGATCGCCACCAACGCGAGCACCCCGTAATAGGGCGGGAAGATGCGGAGGAAGCGCCGGATGTAGAATTTCTTGAGGGAGATGGTGCCGGTACGGCGGCGCTCGCGAAGCAGCAGCGTCACGATCAAAAAGCCGCTGATCGCGAAGAAGAGATCCACTCCGAGAAATCCGCGGTAGGCGATCGGTAGAGAATGCAGGCCCTCCTGCGTGTGATGCCAGACGACTCCGAGGATCGACAGCGCCCGAAGCCCATCGAGTGAACCAAAGGTTCTGGTGGCGAGATAGCTCGCGTGGGTGGGCGTTGACAGCAGATCGCGCGACGGAGCAGAGGTTGCTCTCTGCGGTTGCGGACTCTCCGGCGCGCGAACGGGCTCGCCCATCGACGCGCAAGCTATCACGAGCCGTCAGCGAGTAGCTCCCCAATCGGAACGGCGCAGCAGCCTGCTGTCAGGCTGACCCTGCCGCAGACTTCTCCATCTCCAGTGCGAAGGAGTGCTCGATGTAGAAGACGTCTGGATTGGAGCAGGGATTGAAAGCTATCGCAGCCTGAAACGGGATGATGTCCGTCTTGCACATTTCCACTTCGCGAACATCAGCGAAACCGCATTGCCGACAAAGATCGATAAGGGCTTGGATGTCGTAGACGTACTGGTGTCCGAACTGGAAGAAAATCGAGTTCAGTGAAGTGAGGTGGGTGGGTGGAGCGTCGAGCTCCTTCGCAAACTGGTGGGTTGCGGGAGCGACCGCCCTGTCGTTGTTTCGGTATCGGTCGATAAAATAGTTGAGATTCGGCGTCTCGATTCGAATCTTGCCTCGGGGCTTCAAGACCCGAAGGCATTCGCGAAGAATCTTGACCGCACGGTAATACGTAAAATGCTCAATGCCTTGCTGGGAAAAAACGTAGTCAAAGCTGTCGTCGGGTAACGGAAAACCCTCGTTTAAGTCCATGTATATGCTGTAAACACCGCCTTCATTACTAACTGGATTTGCAATATCGGAGTTCAACCAGTTCCGGTAGCATTCCGCTCGGTAGTCAGGTCCAGCCGCAAGCTGAAGGATCCTCGGACTGCAGCGATCGAAATATTTTCGGACAATTTCTGGGGTGAGTTTTTTGGATTGTTGAGCGCGGCGTTGGTCGTCGTTCAGCAGTGCTCGGACTTGTAGACCGAGATGGCGAAGGGTGCTGTTGACCATCACCTTTGCTATCCCGCGTACAGTCAACCCGCCCTCCGCAGCAGGGTCGAGCCATACCGTTTCCGCTTAGCTCCGTCGAGCGAAAAGCTCTATTGGATTTCGACCGAGCCAGCGGTGCAAGCATTGCGGTTGCTTCGCGGCAGATTTCGCTGGTCGACCTCCGGGCAACTGGTTCCGCTCCCGGCCGCGCTCCCGGAGGGTGCGGGAAGAAATGTCCGGGTCGGTCCACCGTGGTTCCCAAGATCGCCCGCCTGAGGATCGCCGATGCTGACACCCAGGACGCACCCACTCAGCGAATTCGGACCGTTCCGTCCAGGATCCGGCCACTGCACATTGCCGGAGCCCGCGCTCGTGTAATCGCAATCGGTGTTACCTCCGATGGCGACGTTCCCGAGGAAAATGGAATTCTCGATCGTGACGTCGGCAAAATCTGGCACGATCGGCGAGAAGTCAGCTCGATTGCCCACGAAGGTGCAGTTGCGGAGATCACCCCGCCCGTCAAAGAGCGCGATCGCTCCCCATGGGCCGCTTGTTTGGCTGTTGAAGAACGTGGAGTTCTCCACGCTCAGAAGCGTGCCGTCCGCCTGCAGGGATCCGCCGATCACCGCGGTGTTGTTGGCGAACGTAGACTTATTGATTTGGAGATTGGTGTTGTGGAAGTAGAGCGCTCCGCCTAGCGGTGAGTAATTTCCGTCGAATGTGCATTGATCGATGGTGGTGACCTGCGTTCCATCGTCGGCCGCGCGGAAAATGGCCCCTCCCAATGCATTTTCTCCGCCTCGGCTTCCAGAAAATGTATTTCCGCAGAAGACATCAGTGAGATCGAAGCCCCCATCAACGTAGATTGCCCCGCCGTTACCCCCCGAGCCGCTTTCTTCGTCGGGGCAGTCAGGATCCCAGTTGTTGGCGTCATGTCCAAGCGCTGCGCTCTGAGTGAAAGTGCTGTTGATCACCGTCACATCGGTATTGAGCGCACCGATCGCGCCCCCATTAGACGCGCTGTTGTTAACGAACCGACTTCTCACGACCACCACCTCTCGCGCCCCCAAGCCGTAAATCGCCCCGCCGGCGACATCCGGTCCGAGGGGCGCGGCGTGATTGTCTTGGAATAGGGTGTTGTAAACGTGGAGAACCCCATCTCGGATCCAAATCGCAGCACCGGCCCCGTCGGCTTGGAACCCGCGGGAGCACTGCGGCGGCTCGTTCGGATATTCTGAGATTGGGGTTCCTGTCGTCACTCCATTGATCAGCGCAATGTTTTGAAAGCTTACCGTGGTCCCGGTGCGGCGGAAGTCCGGGCCTTCGAAGTGGAAGAGGCGTGTACTGCTGTTGCCGTCCAGGGTGATCTGTCCCAGGCCGTCAATCGTAGTATCGACGTCCGTTCTCAACTCCTTTTCCGACGTTAGTTGAATCGTGGCGTTGCCGCCGCAGTTGAACGTGATGATCCCGCCGATGCGGATCGCCTCATCCAAGGCCTGTTCAGTGCAGCTTGCTCCAGCACCCGTTCCCACCACCGTGGTTGGGGACGAGACGTCCACGGGCCGGATTGGCGAACTGCAGGTCGAGACAATGGATGCTTGATCGGGATTCGACCCGACCTCCGAGGACGGGTTCGATGCTGAAATCTTCCCCTGCGGAAGACACCCGAGCGGTAGAAAAAAGAGACAGGTCCACCTAAGAGTGCGCCGCACCCGACCGCCATTCGAATTGTTCATTTGTGAACTTATGCCCTACAAGTTCCGTGCCTTGCTTGGCGCGAATGCCTGGTCGTGAGGCGATTGAGAGTGAACGCCAAAGGTGCAGAGCCGCAGATCCGCTTTCGAGAGCGCAATCTCGATCCGCCCGATGGGGTGAGGGGCCCACGCTAAGCGGGGGGCGGCGCCCACATCCCGAATTGGAGCCTAATTGGCGGTTCCCGCAGGCACCGATGGTGACATCGGCGCACAGGGGTTCAAATTCTAAACCCCTTGGCAAAGACGCTGTTGAGGATGAAATCGCGGAGTAATTTGGGCGGATCCGGATCGGGTTTTCTCTGCAAAACGCGACGAACCCGCCAAGTCAGATAACCGCCTGCCCAAACAGCATCGGCCGCCAATGCGTAGGCTCGGCCATGATGTTTGATGAAATAGCGACGGCGAGAATCGAACCAATAGGTGGGCCTGCGCTTCTGCTTGGATTTCGGCCCGTCCACCTCCGTTGCCTGGGCCTGAAGGTGCATTACCCGGCTGCGCGGCTCTACCCAGCATTCCCAACCGGCCTGGGCGGCCCGGCGCGCAAAATCGACCTCCTCAAAATAAAGGAAGTAACCCTCGTCGAGTAATCCGATCGAATCAAAGACTCGGCGCCGGATCATCATGCTCGCGCCCGAGACCCAATCGACTCGCCTGGCCACCGCGGACGGCGGCAGCACCACGACTCGATCCTCGATCAGCTTGGAAAAGAGCCCCAGCCGAAGACCGCCGTCCAACTCGCTGAAGATGGTATGGAAACGGAACCCCGACGCCTGACGGGTGCCCGCCGTGTCCTCCAGTTGGCTCCCAACGATACCAACCGTCGGATGTTGCTCCATGAATTGACGAAGTGATTCAACCGCACCCGGTCGCACCGTGGTGTCGGGATTAAGCAACATCACCAGGTCGGGTGGATCAGACGATTCTAGAAATCGTCGGATGCCGGCATTGTTGCCGAACGCGTACCCCCCATTGCGCTCGAGCGGGAGCAGCGACGCCCAGCGTCCCCATCCGCGCGTGGCGATCGCCGCACGGATCCTCTCGACCGAACCATCGCCGGATGCATTGTCCGCCACCACGATCCGAGCACGGATTCGATCGATTTCGCTTGCCAGTGACTGAAGGCATTCAATCGTGAGATCGCCAGTGCGATAGTTGAGGATGACGATTCCGACGCTCGAGCTGATCATCGCTTTGCTACGACTCCGAAAGCGGCTTTCCGGCATGGTGGCTGGTCACTTGCTGCCGAAACAAAGCCGCGAGCTTGGTGGCTTCGTGAAACGCGTCGTGCTCTTTGGCCACTCGCCTGGCTCCGATGTTTGCCATTTCCCGCAGCTGCCCCGGCGTTGCCACCAGGACAGATCGGATCGCCTCCGCAAGCGCGTCGACCGAGCCAGCCGGCACCAACCAACCACTCGCGCCAGCCTCCACCAGCTCCGGAACTCCAGCGACGTAGGTTGCGACCACTGGGCGCCCGAGGACAAAAGCTTCCATCAACACTACTGGCAGACCTTCGGCGAAGCTGGGGAGCAGCAGCGCTCGCGAACCGACGATCGCGTCGCGAACGTCTTTGCCGCTTAGCCACCCGGTCAAGTGGATCTGGTCAGATAGGTTCAGTTCCTGGATCCGCGCCTCGATCAACGGCCGCAGCGGTCCATCTCCAACCAGGACCAGCCGAAACTGCATTCCCTCTTTTTTCAGCCGCGCTGCCGCTTCGAGAAGCAGCAGGTGGCCCTTCTGCTCTCCGAATCTCGCGACGCACACCAGCCGCGAGTCGACCGGGGCGCTATTCGGCGATGCTTTGAGCAGGTCAGTCCCCAGACCGCAGTGAATCACTTCCACTTTTTTCCAGTCCTCGAGCCGGCACCAGCGAAACAACTGGCTGCGGCCAAAGTTGCACACCGCGATCACGAACGTCGCTCGCTTGACCTTTTCCCGCAGCGCCAGTTCTTCTGCTCGGTCGAACTCCTCGGGTCCATGGGCAGTGAAACTGAACGAGAGGCCTCCGATCTCGTGGCATAGCATCGCGACCGTCGCGGAATTGGTGCCGAAGTGCGCGTGAAGATGTTCCGCTCTACCTTGGGCGAGCCAGCGGGCAAGCGCGCATGCCTCGGCAAGGTAGATCAGGTTTCGCAAAATCGCTCGGGGAGAGGGTGAGCCAACTCGAAAGACCAAACTGAGTGCCCTCAACATGCCGAGCGGTTTGGTCGCCAATGCAACAATGGTGTGTCTCACCAGCGCGACGGTTCCGGCTTCCAGGATCGCACGGGTGCGGGAACGCTCGGCGATATCCTCCTCGTCGGGAAGCGCGGCTTTCGCCCGGCGAACGGTGAATCTGAGGATCTCCACTCCTTGCGCCTCCAGAGCGGTGATCTCGCGCCGGATAAAGCTGTGACTCGGGCCCGGGTACTGGTTGACAAGGTAAGCGATCCGCAACGCCGCCACTCTATGACAAGAATGCTGATCGCGGCGTGCAGAACCTCAAATAGCTTCTCGGTGAGTCAGCGCCGCCCCAGGTCCTTGCGCCGGCTGCGTCAACAGAAGTAGTTTGGCCCGCCAAATGAAGAAGGCAAGGAGCTGTCGTGGCCGAGGTGGGGATCGTCGCAATCGGGCGTAACGAGGGGAATCGGCTAGGGGGCTGCCTTCAATCCGCGCTGCGGACGGGCACCACCGTCATCTACGTGGATTCCGGATCGACCGACCATAGCGCAGAGACCGCCCGCTCCCTGGGCGTGCCGGTGGTCGAATTAGACGCTTCTTCTCCGTGGGGCCCCTCGCGGGCGCGGAATGCGGGCGCCGCGCGTCTGCTTCAACTCGACCCCGGGGTGAGGTTTATCCAATTCGTCGATGGCGATTGCGAGCTCGCCAGCGGGTGGATCGAGTGCGGCGTTCGACGGCTTGGGAGCGCGGCGGGGGTGGCGGTCGTTTGCGGGCGCCTGCGAGAGCGCTCTCCGACCGCGTCGATCTACAACCAGCTATGCGAAATCGAGTGGGACCAGCCGGTGGGCGAAGTTCCTGCCTGCGGGGGAAATTGTATGGTTCGGGCCGATGTATTTCACCAGGTAGGCGGCTTCGATCCGAGCTTGCTCGCCGGAGAGGAGACCGAGTTCT
The DNA here is from genome assembly GCA_036781205.1 of Myxococcaceae bacterium. Lineage (GTDB taxonomy): Bacteria > Myxococcota > Myxococcia > Myxococcales > Myxococcaceae > DAIQBK01. Next base: position 178,497 of record DAIQBK010000006.1, on the reverse strand, counting down.
GCCTGCGACTACGCAATCGAGGCTGGAGAGTCCTGCGGACCGACGAGCAGATGGCGATCCACGACGCAGCGATGACCCGGCTTGGACAGTGGTGGCGGCGCGGCATCCGCTCCGGGTACGCCTACGCGCAAGGGGCATGGTTACACGGTAACTCGCCAGAGCGGCATTTTGTCCGCGAAACCAGGCGGGTCTGGACTTGGGGCTTTGCAATTCCAGCAGCGGCCTTGGGCGCCGCCTGGCCATCCAGGGGCATCAGCTTGTTTCTCTTGCTTCTGTACGCGGCACAGTTCTGGTGGACGTATCGGCAGCTCCGTCGCCGCCCGCTTGCCCGCAAGCCGGCCGCGGCGTATGCCGTCTCATGCGTGCTCACCAAGTTCGCCGAAATCTACGGTCTCTGGAAGTTCGGCATCAGGCAGATCCGCGGCGCCCCGATGCGCCTCATCGAGCATAGATAAGCACCGCCGGACCAACACAGGACCACGCGTGAACGACATCTCACAACACACGTTCATCATCGAGCCCGGGCACCACGAAAAGAGATACTGGCGCGACCTCTGGATTTACCGCGAGCTGATCTACTTTCTCTCCCTTCGGGACATTCTGGTTCGCTACAAGCAAACGGCGATTGGCATTGCCTGGAGCGTCGTCCGCCCGGTCCTGACGATGCTCGCGCTCACCTGGGTATTTAGCCGCGGGGCGCGGCTGCAGACCGGGGATCCCAGCATTCCCTATACGCTCTGGGTTTTCGTGGCGATGCTGCCGTGGCAGTTTTTTGCAGATGGGTTGACCGCCAGCAGCAACAGCCTGGTCAGCAACACAAACATGATTACCAAGATTTACTTTCCACGGGTGATCATGCCGATCAGCAGGGTGATCGTGAGTTTCATCGATTTCTCGATTACCGCCTGCCTGTTGGTGATGATGATGATTTTTTATCATTTCTGGCGCTATCATTTCACGCCAAGTTGGCATCTGGTTTTCACGCCCTTCTATCTGCTATTGGCGTTCGCAAGTGTGATCGGGGTTGGGATGTGGTTTGCCTCGCTGAACGTGAAGTATCGCGACTTTGGTTATATCGTTCCCTTTATCGTGCAGTTCGGGCTCTACGTGTCCCCGGTGGGATTCAGCAGCGGCGATATCACCCATAATCGGGTAGGACTTCGCGCCCTTTACTCGCTAAACCCAATGGTTGGGGTGATCGATGGCTTTCGTTGGTGCGTCTTTGGCGACAGCGCTCCGCTGTTTTGGCCCGGGCAGATGATTTCCTTGTCGATGATCCTGCTCCTCTTGTTCCTCGGCGTACACCACTTCCGCAAGTTCGAGCGCAGCTTCGCTGACGTGATTTGACGGGTGTGATGCGCACGCCGGCCATCGAGTTGGAACATCTTGGAAAGCGCTATTGGATTACCCACGATCGCGAGATGTTCGTGACCCTGCGGGATCGCGTGGCAACCGGCTTCCGCAACTTTCGCTCGCGCCTGCGCTTTGGCAAACATCGCGACACATCGAAGTTTAGGCAACGGGAAGAGTTTTGGGCCTTGAAGGACGTCTCGTTCTCGGTGAAGAATGGCGAACGGGTCGCAATTCTAGGGCGAAATGGAGCAGGCAAATCGACCCTGCTCAAGCTCCTCAGCCGAGTCACCGAGCCGACCACCGGTCGCGCGTCAATCACCGGCCGGGTGGCCAGCCTGCTCGAGGTGGGCACCGGGTTTCACATGGACCTGACCGGAAAGGAGAACATCTTCCTCAACGGAGCAGTTCTTGGAATGACCCGAGCGGAGATCCGGCGCAAATTCGACGAGATTGTCGCGTTCGCCGAAGTGGAGAGATTTCTCGATACCCCGGTGAAACGGTATTCCTCTGGAATGTTCGTGCGATTGGCATTTTCGGTGGCTGCCCACCTCACCCCAGACATTCTCTTGGTCGATGAAGTTCTTGCGGTGGGAGATGCGGAGTTTCAGAAGAAGTGCCTCGGGGTTATGCAACACGCATCCACTTCCGAGGGCCGCACGGTTCTCTTCGTCAGCCACAACATGGCGGCGGTCCAGGCTCTCTGCGCGCGCGCCATCCTTCTCGACAACGGTCGTCTGGTGGGTGACGGTACCACCGACGAGGTGGTCGATCAGTACATGCGACAGAGCGGCTCTTTCAACCTTTCCGACGCCGCCATGTCAAGCAATGACTTCGAGCTATGCCGCCTGAAAGTTGGTTCGCCCGACGGCGCTCCGCTGACCACTTTCAAGCCCGGGTTGGTCGAAGTCGCCTTTCGCCCCAAACGGGATGTGATCGATGCCGGGGCACACATCATCTTCGAGGATCTGAACGCTTCGCCGGTGATGGGGCTGGACACCACCGATTTTCGCGAGAAGGTCCGGGCCCGCGCCGGTCAGGAAGTCGTTTGCAGTTTCCAGATCGAATCGCTGCCGCTCAATCCTGGGCCGTATCGACTGCGAATGTGGCTCAAGAGCCATTTAGAGAGTCTGTATTGGGAGGTGCCCAAGTCCTTCGAGGTCAACGTTGAAGAGACGCTCGTGTATGGCACCCGCCGAGTAGAAAGGCAGTCGCATGGAGTCGCCGCCGCTCGCACCAAGGTGCGGATCGACACAGTTTGAGGCCATGAGCTCCGCACCGATTGGTCTGAATGACTTCGCGCGCCAGTGGGCCGACACCGCTCCGGCGGTCCTCGAGGCCGTGCGGCAAGTGGGCGAAAGCGGTTGGTATATTCTCGGTCCGGAAGTCTCCCAGTTTGAGGAGGCCCTGGCAGCCCGCCTCGGCCGACGATTCGCGGTGGGCTGCGCGAGTGGCTTGGATGCGATTGAAATCTCGCTCCGCGCGTTGGGGCTCAAGGCGGGAGAGAAAGTACTCACCACTCCGTTCAGCGCCTTCGCGACGACCCTTGCCATCCTCCGTGCCGGCGGCCGGCCGGTATTCGTCGATGTCGACCAGAGTGGCCTGGTTGACCTGGATCGTGCTCGGGATGCGTGTACGCGCGATTCTTCGATCCGCTACCTCGTGCCAGTCCACCTGTTCGGGCACCCTTGCAATCTCGAGGGCCTTGCCGCGCTGAAGTCGCGTTTCCACCTCAAGGTGGTTGAAGACTGCGCACAAGCGATCGGCGCTTACGCCGGCGAGCACGCGGTCGGATCAGTGGGAAACCTCTCGGCTCTGAGCTTTTATCCGACCAAAAACCTAGGTGCTCTTGGGGACGGCGGAGCGGTGGTCACGGACGACGGCTTGCTTGCAGAGACCTGCCGAAACCTCCGAGACTACGGACAGACCGCGAAGTACGTGCACGACCTGCGCGGGCTCAACAGTCGCCTGGACGAGCTGCACGCGGCGATCCTCGGGCGGGCCTTCCTGCCCAAGCTGGCCAGCTGGATGGAGCGTCGGCAGCGCATCGCCGAACAGTACCTCCAAGGAATTCGCAATCCGTCGGTGCGCATCGTTCCGGTGCCATCCAGCTGCCGCCCGGCTTGGCACCTCTTCCCAGTCCTGATAGAGCCCGGGCGCCGAGAGGCCTTTTGCAAGCATCTTCAAGACGGGGGCGTTCGCACCGGGATTCATTATCCGATGATCATTCCGCGCCAGAAGGCCTTGGGCGATCGGTCGGTATTCGACGTCGTGGGAGAGCTGACCCGCGCGGACGCGTTTGCGGCAGGCGAAGTCTCCCTGCCGATCCACGCCTACCTGCGCGACGACGAGCTCGATGCGATCGTGAGTAAGATCAATGCCTGGAAACCTTGACGGGAACGAGCACCGAAAGCAAGGCCTCCAGGCCGATCGTGGCGTAGGTCATCCGCTCTGCGGACTGGAGCTCACCGCCCGCGGAACGCAGAACCTTTCGCAGCTCGGCTTCGCTGCGCACGTGGCGGCCGAAGTCGGCCCACCGAAGGATCCAAGCCAGGACTCGGAAGGGCGACCTCGGCCACACCGAATCCATCACCACCACGCGCCCGGTAGGCTCACATACGCGCAACATCTCAGCCACCAATGCACTCGCGCCCGCATCGTCGATGTGGTGCAAAACCCCCTCACAGTAGACGACCGAAAAGCTGCGATCGCGAAACGGCAGCCTTCTCCCATCCGCCACCACTCCCACTCGGCCGTGCCTGGAGACAAGTCGGACTCTCCCCGGATCCAAGTCCGTGGCCACTCCGCGGCTGGGAATCGCCCCAGTGCCACAGCCGACCTCGAGAATTCGCGATTCATCGAGCTGTGCCCAGTCGAGGGCTGCGGCGCGCAGCGGGAGATAGCGGCGGGTGATGCCGTGGTTGGCCACCTTCTGCACCAGGTGATAGAGGGGGCCGGCGAGGGGGCTTCGCTCGCCCTTGACAGTCTCAGCGGCCATCGCGAGCAGCGTCGGATAGCAACCTGGATGGTGTCAAGAATGATTCCCTGGCCGATCGCTTTTCGTACTACCGACGAGGAGTTGACAGCGCAGTGAGCGCGGTCGTTGACTGCAACCCGATGCTCTCAGTCGTCATCCCGGTCTACAAGAACTCCGAAAATATCGCCGCTCTGGTCTCGGCTCTGGAGAGTCTCAATCGTGCTCTCCACGGGGACTTCGAGGCAGTGCTGGTGGTCGATGGCAGCCCGGACGACTCGTACCGCGCGCTCTACAAGCAGCTGCCAATCGCGGGTTTCCGGTCTCAACTGCTCGAGCTGTCGCGCAACTTCGGGTCTTTTGCGGCAATTCGCGCCGGCCTGGCTGCCGCCCGAGGGGAATATTTTTGTGTGATGGCGGCCGACCTGCAGGAGCCTCCCGAGCTGATTCTCCAGTTTCACCAAAAGTTGGCGTCCGGCGATTACGACGTGGTGGTGGGCCAGCGGACCGCTCGGCGGGATCCCTTGACCACCCGGATCCTCTCTCGCCTGTTTTGGGGGTTCTATCGCCGCTTTGTGCTGCCAGATATACCGGAAGGCGGAGTCGACATCTTTGGTTGCACGGCCGCCGTCCGCGAGCGGATCATCGAGCTGCGGGAGAACAACAGCTCACTGGTCGGCCTTCTTTTCTGGCTCGGGTTTCGCCGTTGCTACGTTCCTTACGAAAGGCGCAAGCGTGCTGCTGGGAAGTCGGCGTGGACCTTCCAGAAAAAACTGCGATACCTGAACGACAGCGTCTACAGCTTCTCGGATCTTCCCATCCGTCTGCTCTTCAGGCTCGGGATCATCGGCCTTTTGTGGAGCGTGGTGTTTGCGATCGCGATCGTGATCTGGAGAGTTGCCAGCAAGGTGCCAGTCCCCGGCTATGCGGCGACAGTGCTGTTGGTCTCTTTCTTTGGAGCGCTCAACTGCTTCGGCCTCGGGGTGATCGGGGGCTATGTCTGGAGGACGTTCGAGAACACGAAGTTTCGCCCGACTCACGTGGTGGCCTCGCACAAGACTTTTGATCGGCTTTCCGCGACCAGTGCTCCAGTCCTAGAGAGGCTCCGATGAGTCGATTCTTTCAGCACCCAAACGCGATTGTCGAGACACCCAACGTCGGCGAGCGAACCCGCGTCTGGGCGTTCGCGCATATCCTGCCCCGGGCGGTGATCGGGTCGGACTGCAACATCTGCGACAACGTGTTCATCGAAAATGATGTGGTGGTCGGCAATCGAGTCACCGTGAAGTGTGGCGTCCAGCTCTGGGATGGGATTCGCCTGGAGGACGACGTCTTCGTTGGTCCGAACGCGACCTTTACCAACGATCCAATGCCGCGCAGCAAGCAGCACCTGGCCAAGTACCCTGAGACGGTGGTGCGCCAGGGGGCTTCGATCGGGGCAAACGCCACGATCCTGCCAGGCATCACCGTCGGCCGCCATGCTCTGGTGGGAGCCGGCGCGGTGGTGACTCACTCGGTTCCCCCCTACGCCGTGTTAATCGGCAATCCGGCCCGCATCGTCCGCTACACCGAATCGCACCCGACGGTGCAGAGCGAAGCCCGCGCCGCTTCGGCTCTCCCGAGCGATGTCGAAATCAAGGTTTCCGGCGTTCAGCTGCTTCATAAGCCGCTCGTCAAGGATCTTCGCGGAAATCTCACCGCCCGGGAGCTCGGAGACGGGCTTCCTTTTGTGCCCAAGCGTTACTTCGTGGTCTTTGACGTGCCCAGTAAAGAGGTCCGGGGAGAGCACGCGCATCGAACGCTCCATCAGCTCCTGGTGTGCATTACCGGCTCGGTGTCGATCGTGGCTGATGACGGCATCCATCGACAGGAGTTCCATCTCGATTCGCCGGAGCTCGCGTTGTACATCCCGCCGATGATCTGGGCGGTACAATACCGCTATACTCCGTCCGCCACTCTGTTGGTGTTGGCCTCGGACCCGTACGATCCGCAAGAATACATCCGCGACTACGATCAGTTCCTGAAGGAGCGCGCGCATTTCGAGCGCAGCGCTCGGCGCTGACAACTGGTCCACCCGATATCTCGAGGATCGCACTTGGAACCTGGTGAAGGAGGGCGGGAGTCAACGAAGCGAGTCGCCTCGAGCCTCGGCTGGCTGCTTTGGGTGCTCTACACCGCGGTCTTGGGGGTGCTCTACAGCCGCTTACCTCCCAACCCGGACCAGCAGATCTTCGACTACATCGGATGGGTCGGGTTGAACGGCAGCAGGTTCTATATCGACGTGGTCGAACAGAACTTGCCGGGGGAGATGCTTCTTCACGAGCTGTCCACCTGGCTGTTTGGTAATCAGATCTGGGCCTATCGCGTCGTCGATTACACGCTGATGGTCTTGCCGGGCTGCGGAGCTTTGTTTGCGTTGTGCCAGTTGGCCGGACGCCGGCGAGAGAGCTATTTGGTCGTTCCGCTGTACCAGGCTATGTACGTGAGCTCAGGAGCCTGGTTCGCCGGCCAGAGGGACATCGTGGCGGCCCACTGTCTTCTCGCGGTGGGGGCCGCGCTGATCTGGAGAGAGCGCGGTGGGCGAGCACCCTGGTTGGTCGCGATCGGGTTGGGGATCGTGGGAGCCGTCCTGATTCGGCCCAATTACCTGGTCTACACCTTCCCGCTGCTCGCGCACGATCTCATTACGGCCCGGGTCCGATCGAGACCATGGCGCAGCATTGCGACCGACGTCCTGATCGTCGCCGGGGTGATCATCGCAGCCGCGGCAGCGATTCTGCTTCTCGCCTGGAAGAAAGGCGCCCTCGCTCCCTGGTATGACTCCGTCGTTCAATACAACGCATACAGCTATACGCCGTCGATTGCGGCGATGTCGCTCCAGTTCTTCCAATGGGCAAAGGGCTGGCACTGGTACGCCGCGTTCGCGACGATCGGCGCGGTGATTTGGTGGCGACGCCGGATCGGACGCGATGTCCTCGGCATCTTGCTTTGTCTGGTGGTGACCTCGCTAATTTCCGCTTACGTGCGAGGCAAGGGATTTGGGTATCACCTCGGGGCCCTCCTGCCGGCCTTCGCAATTCCAATCGCAGCTTGTCTCGTGTCATTGGTCGAGGCATGGCGAACCAGGCCCACCCTTCCCCGCCTCGGGCTTGTCGTCGCGGCGACGCTGATCGTCGTGGTGGGGTTGGGCAAGAAGATCCAACACCTCTTGGGCGGTCAAATCGAATGGCTCCTCGGTCGCGCTTCAATTCAGGCGATGCTCGTCAATGAAGATTCGGGACTGGACGGGACGACAATGGCCGACGTGGTGGCCGCGGCGGAATTTGTGCAACGCACGACCCCGAGCGATGCCACTCTGCTTACGGTGCCAAGGCCCGTAGGCGTCAATTTTCTTTCTCGACGAAGGTCGCCTTCACGGTTCATCACCTTCGGCATGCTCACCACAATGGACCAGCGGCTTCCGATTTCAAAGAAATGGAGCGCCGAATTCGCCCAGATGATGGCGATGGCCCCGCCGGATCTAATTCTGATTCCGGGGCTGGGTTCCGGCGAAGATTACGACCTTTTCTGGAAGGATCCCGCGCCTCCCGCCCCGATCCAGCTCCTGCGGCGCGAGCTGTCGACTCGCTACCGGTTTGAACGGCGTTTCGGATCGATGGATCTCTACCGGCTCAGAGAGCGGTAGTCGCTCGCCGCTTAAGTTTCAGCGCGCAATGGCTAAAAGCCCGGCGTTCGCGCCGTCACGACTTGGGGGGCACTAGCGGGACGAAGCCGTCGCTGTGCAGCAAGGATTGAAGGCTTGAGCGCGGCTACGACACTATGTTTGGTGAGACCCATCAACGCGCCCGCCGCGATGAAGAACAGAGGGTCGTACATGCTATTGAACATGTCGTCGACCATGTCCAGGACCAGAACCACCGCGAGCGCCCCGGCCGGCGCGATTTTGGGGTGCGGCCAGTACTTGGCAGGGCAGCGAAGCAGCAGTACGAAAACCGGAAGAAGTTGGAACGCAGTCAACGCGATCAGACCGACGATGCCGTTCACTCCAAAAACGATGATCCAAACACTGTCGGTGATCGCGAGATCCCTTCCGGCCTTGTCGCGGATGCGGCTTCCGCCCCACCTCGACCAACCTAGAAGCTTCTTCTTGAATGCCTGGTCGAGCAAGAGCTTCTCGTTGACGAGTCGGAACTCGATCGACTGCGCTCGGTCTTCGTTGATGGTTTGTCCCGTCAGAGTCACCAGTGCCTCTCCCGAAAAGCTCCCCGTGATCCTCAGGTACATGTACACAGGGGGGAGCAGCGCCAGGAACACTATTGGCAATGCGGTCTTTAGCGACTTGTTCAGCACATACACGAGGCTCCCAAGGATAACGAGAACAATCGCGTTAACCGATTTGCAGAGGACGGTTGTCACGCACAGCACCAATGCAATCAGGCCGCTGGGCACGCCCCATAGCTTCTTCAATGTGCCGCTTCCCCACATCCAGAGCGCTAGAAGCGTGGCCGTCCCCATCCCCAGGGCGACTGCCAGACCGTGCTGTTTGAAAACCATCGGCCGCCATCCGCCAAAGCGATATGTCTGCGCGAAGTCGTGTTGCCTAAATCCATAAAGGTGTTCGTGCAGGTGAGGACTCATCCGGATTTCCCAGAGACAAAAGGGGACGTAGACGATGCCCGCCATCAACACCCCGATCGCCAGCTCTCGCAGCCCCTCGACGCTGCCGAAATACAGCCGTCCCACCAGGTAAGGAACCCCCCAAACCAAGACACTGTATACGAGTGCGGAAACGGCATCGTAATTGCCCAGATCGTTCGTGATCGACGATGCCAAGGGACAAAAGCAACACCACACTAACATCGGCACGTCTATCAGGCGCAGGCGCAGCCGCAACCAGAGTTGGCTGTGGAAGATCGCACTCCAGACCAGCACTCCGGCTGACACGATGTTTGGTTTGGAGTGGAGCGCGAGGATATCGTAGCCGGCATTCGGCAAAAACAGCCAACCAGAGATGAAGGTGGCAAGGACCGCCGTCCTTGGAGGGAGCTTGTAAAAGGCGACTGCTCCCAGGAGCAACCAAAGGACGTAGGCAATGTGGACGGTAACGGACATCACTCCTGCTCGGCCACGATAGGCTCTAGTGTTACGATCGACGCCGGAGGGACGGTCACCGGCAACCCTCCGTCTGAACTTTTGACCCTAGCCACGATAGGCTGGACCGCCTCGAATATCCTCGTAACATCTCGTTGGCCCGGCTCGGCCGCCAGAAGTCCGAGGCCCACCAGCATGCCACGCTCTGCGCTTGAGGCGGCGAGCGTGGTGCGGCGATAGGAGCCAGTGGCTTCTGTGGTCCGTATAATCACTGGATACTCGACGTCTGGATTTCGGTTGATCAGTAGAAATGACAACCGACCGCTCTTCAGATAACTGCGCGCGCTGATTGCCGGGACCGAGCCTCCATCAGTCCTGTTCCCGGCTCCGTCGTCAACAATCGCTTGGATGGTCGGCGCTCCGGTCGGGCTTCTGAGCTCAATCTGCGCACGATCGCCAGCGGCCGTATTGAACATGCTGATGGCGTACCAGATCGGAAGACGAAACCGGCTGGACGACCCGGTCGTCACTTGCCAGGCTGCATTATTCTGGTAGCCGAAAACGGCGTACTCGCCGGCGCCATTGGCGAAAAGGTCCGCCATCGAATCGAGACTAAGGCTCGCCAGGGTCATGGAGTTCTTACGCACCTCGTCCGAGGCGGAAGGATTGAAGGTCCCGGTCCCTGGACCTCCTTCGTAGATCAGCATCGCGGTTTTTTCGCCACGGGAGGTCCAGATCTTCACCGTCGTTAGCATCGTTTTGGTGTAGCCAAGCGCATCACCGAGCACGGTAGCGCTCAGCTCGTTCAGGGGAGTGGCGACGAACGAACCTGTGTAAGGCGCCATGTCCATTGCGTCGTGTGCGGGATAAGTTAGCTTGTCGACGGGGTCGTTGACCCAGTAGTCATCGCCGACCTGCCCGCACGCCACCAGGGTGACCTTCGGAGAGTAGTACTTGCTCGCGCGGAAGGCATTAAAGCGCTCCTTGGCGAAGCTCGCGTACTTGTTCGGATGCCACGGATCGAATGGGTAGGCCCAGCCTGGCCAGTTCCACGCTTCGTCCACGTACTCGACATAGATTCGCCCGATCGTGTCGGTCCAAGGCGCTGGGTGGCCCTGCTCGGCCCGCAACTTCCCCATCCCGTGGCCAATCTCCTTCGAGGAGAGGTACTCGGCAAGCTGTGCGAACTCCTCGGGAAGCCATTCCTTCGCAGCGATGATCCAGGCATTGCTACCCACCATCTCCGCCAGTTTGAGATCGAAAAACAAGTTGTGGGAGGCGCCTGGCGCCATCTCAGAAGAAGCGACGAGCGCATTTGCCAGCGGCAGCCAGCTGTCGTGGTACCAGAAGCGGAGGGATCCCGCTCTGAGTTTCCGCAAGTCGTCGAGAACGAATGGCAACGGTTCGAAAGGCTTCGAAGGCGTGCCGGGTTGCCGATCGCCGTTCGCGGGCGTCGTGGTGGCTTTGGATTCGTACAAGATTGCATTGTCGAGCCACACCGTTCCCTTCCCCGGCAACAGCACTTGAAAACCAACATCGCTGCGATCGTTGCCCGCGAACTGACCAGTCAGGTGGTGGAACTTTCCATCGTCCGGCACGTGGAAGCTTTGCACGAAAAAGGGATCGGTGAGCCAAAATGGAGCCGCCATCTGCACCGTCACCGTGCGGTCGGCGATCCCCGACTGACGAAGATCGAGTGAGAAGGCATAAGTGGTGTCTTTGCGCAGACGACGCCATGGGTTTTGCCACGAGATCACCGAGGAGAACGCAACCGGCCAATCCTGGGTGGAGACAATCTTTGCGCTTTGCGTACCGCCTGGCCCTTTGGGCTTATCGGCGGAAAACGTCTTGCTGTCGTCCGCTCCGAGCAGCCACCAACCTGGTGGAACCGTACCTTTGTAACTCTTGGGGTCGCTTTCGTTGCGAGGCAGCGACTCCACCATAAAGATGTTTTTGTCCAGGTCGTCCTTGCCTGGTTTATTTTCGACCACCCGCGCCGGGTTCGAATCCGCGAGCGTCCACACTGCGCGATACCCTCCTTCGATCCTCTTGTCGGCAACTCGTTCGAACTTTGCGATTCGCCCCTCCCGACCCTTGGCCGGTCCACTCAAGACCCAGTAGCGACCTCCATCCCAAAAGCCGGTGTTGAGCTGTTCCATCCCCAAATACTGGGCGAGGCCATGCTCTTCGATCGTGTTGGAGCTACCCGCCCAGGCCAAGAACATCCGACGAACGGGCGGTCCCGGCTCGAAGCCGGGATTCTGAAGGTACTGGTTGCTGAGCTTTCGATCGTCCCAATGGTTCAATTCGTCCCCGACATTGACCCCGATGCGCGGAATGAGCGAACGAACGATGGCTTTCGGATTGGGGGTGAACACGATGGGCTGGGAGACGTCGTCGATCCGCAGGTTGAGCCGTTTGCTTGCCTTTTTGGATTTCGAATCCGTCACTTCCACGGTCCAGGTGAAGGTGCCAGGAGTCGTCGGTGTGCCGCTTAGGACGCCATCGGCGCCGAGCGACAAGCCGGGGGGCAGCGTATCCTCCGACTTCTTCCAGCTGAAGGGCGCCAATCCCCCGCGCGCGTAGAGCGGGGCGAGGTACGGCTGTCCCGTCGCACCGGCCATCAAGGTCGGGAAGTTTCCAACCTCGAGCGGATTGGCCGGGTCCGTGACAACCAGATCAAAGAGCCGCTGATCGAATTGACCTTTCGAATTCGAGGCGCTCACATAGAAGGTTACGATCCCTTCGCAGCGCTTTCCCGATCCACAAATCCAGCCCTCGGGACAGGCGGCCGCATCACAGGCCGCGCCGGTCGCCTTCCCAGAGAGGCGCCCGGTCAGCTCGAGCTTCCATTCTTCCCAGTCGTTGGGTCTGACCGGCGCAAGCAGTCGCCACTCCAGCGCTTGCCCTTTTCCTGCCGATTGGAACTGAAAACTGTAGTCCTTGCCGACGCTCGCTTGGGGAAGGAGAGAGCGGGTTGCAATCTTGACCGCTTCGAGCCGAGGCTGGTCGGAGCTGGTTAGGATCGCAAGACTTACCAGTAAAAAGAGCAGCGTCCACGGCAGTCGAAGACGATCAGAGCGACGATCGGGTTTTGATTTCTTGATCAATTTCAGTTGCAGCTCCAGCGATCGCCTCGAGGGCGAGCGATAGTGAAAGCGGCCGTTTTTAGCGCAGCCAACACCAGACCGCTAGGTCACAGGAGCGCGGGTAGTGGGTCAGTTTGTACTGGCCCAGTGGCGGGGCGCGGGAGCGCAATCTAGCTCGTTTCTGCTAAGTAGTGCGCCCCATGAAGAATCCGCCTCACGTCGAAACCAGTCCGTTCCACGTCCCTCTGCTAATTTTTCTCACGGTCGCCGCCGCGGTGATTGCCGTCTCTTGCGCCGACCTCGGAAAGTATGTGTGGGTCGATCAATACAAGGAGCCTCCGGGGGCGGCCGAGAAGCCTTATACGATTACCCCTGGCGATACAATCCAGGTTCGGGTCTTCAATCAGGAGCAACTATCCGCCCGGGTTAAGGTGCGCGCCGATGGGAAGGTTTCCCTGCCCCTGCTCAGCGATGTGGAAGCCGCGGGCTACACACCGGTCGCGCTTTCACAGGTGATTGAGAGGCGGCTTGGAGAACTGGTCAATGCGCCACGGGTGACGGTCTCCGTGGAGGAGACCAAGCCGCAGACAGTGATGGTGATCGGCGAGGTCGCCCGGCCAAATGCTTACCCGTACGATCCGGCGGCCACCGTCCTTCAAGTCCTGGCCGCCGCCGGAGGCCTCACCCCCGACGCAAGCGGCGATCGAATTTTCGTCCTCCGCCAAACTCCAACCCCCGTTCGCATTCGCTTCAGCTATGAGAGACTCCGCCACCAAGAAGGTCGGGGCGCGACTTTCCGACTGCGCCCAGGCGACGTTGTGGTGGTTGAGTAAGTATGTTCGTTGAGCTCGTCGCCTCTTTAATCGTTGCGGCTTCTCCCACCTATGAAGCATCTCTTCGCAGCGAAGTCCGCGCCTCGACCACAGGGGACGCCGATGGGCAGCTGAATCCTGCGCTTACGCTGAAGCTTCCGCTTGGCCAGTTCTCATTGCTGACCGCCTACACTCCGCGGATCCTGCTGTTCGAGCCTGACGTCCCGCAGAAGGTCAGTGTCCTCAACAGTGGGCGACTGCTAGCTGAGCTTCGCACTTCCAAGGCCGGCCGCATCTTTCTCCAGGAGGATCTCTCGTACGGGGAGGCCAGCTTTTCTTGGCTCATCACTGCGGCTGAAGGAGGCCTACCCACTTTCAACAGTCTGGCGCAATTGCCGCCCTTCAAGTATCTCGGCGTGGCCACGCTGCTCGGAATTGAGCAACCTGTCTCTCGAAAGGTCGGGATCAGCCTCAGTGCCTCATACACGATCAGCGGGGGAGCGGACGCCAACGCGCGTAGGACAAGTCCATTTACGCACAGCCCACGACTGTCGTTCAGGCTCCTGTGGTCGTTGGGGACGCACGACGCGCTGCTGACAGGACTCGATGGATACGCACTTTTCTTCCCGGGCACGCGGTCCTACGCGGCGGATTTGCCAATCGGTTGGCGACATCAGTTTTCGCCCAGCACCGACGGCGATCTCTTGGTGGGCCTAGCCGGAGGGCGCTCGATCACCTCCGAGCTTATCGAAACGCAGCTTTATCCGTACTTTAGTGCAACAATCCGCCGGAAACTCCTGCAAGGGCAACGTCAAAGCCTTTGGGGAAGCCTCTCCCTTCGGATCATACCCGCGATCGACCCGATCACCGGTGTCTTCTACGAGCAGGCTGAGAGTTACGCGGTCCTCAACTATTCCCCAATCACCAAGCTTACGCTCATCGCCACCCTCGGTGGATCCGTGTCGCTTAGCAGCTCGGTCCACCAAAAGCTCGGGTTGGCAGGTTTCAGCGCCTCCTATCAAGTGAGTCATCACGTTGCGCTCAGTGCGGGCGTGCGGCTTTTCACATTCCCCACGGCACTGAG
>DAIQBK010000006.1:0-163997 GCA_036781205.1 Myxococcaceae bacterium | reverse complement strand
ATCACGTTGCGCTCAGTGCGGGCGTGCGGCTTTTCACATTCCCCACGGCACTGAGAACAACCCCGGTGCCCGGTCCCAACCGCTACCAAGTGCAGTCTGTCGGATTTCTTGCGATTACCGTGTCCGATAACGGTCACCTCTGACCCGGAATTGCAAACCGACCGGTTGAAATGCGACAAGGTCGACATGGTGTGGCGTTGCGAGCGGAGCCTGCATCACTTAAGGGCGCCGAAATACCTGGGAAAAAGCTGGTTTCCCGATAAGGGAAGCAGGCAGTGCCCAACCGCTATCTACCAGCGGTTCGAGAGACGAGCGGTTTGGTCGGGGGTTGGAACCGTTTCACTGCGGCGGTGTTCTTGGGTAGAGTCGGCGCCTTCTGAAGACCTGGATGGACAGTGAGGTGAGTGGAAAGTGACTGACTTGCGAAGGCCGCGGGCGATCAAGATGGAGGTTGGGGAGGACGAGCTTTCGGCCCTCGAACCCAGCCGCCTGGGGCAGCTTCTCAGCTACGTTCTAGGCGCGCTGTGGAGACGCAAACTGCTGGCTCTTGGACTGTTTCTCCTTGGGCTCGGCACCGCCATAGGCATTCTCAAGACGCTTCCTAGAAGCTTTCACGTGGACACCAAGATCCTCGCCCAGAAGCAGCAAGCCTTACCGATGCTGTCTCGCTACGCTAGCGAGGAAGCTCCCACTTATGTGGCAGCAGAGATCATCCGCCGCCGCGATAACCTTCGCGCGATCGTCGAGAAGACGAAGCTGCTGGACCGCTGGAACTTTCCACCCAATCCGTCGTTGACCAAGGAGGAGAAGCTGAACACGTTGGTCGCGAGGTTAGCGGGCGCGCTGTCGGTCAACACGGGCGAGGGGACACTCACGATTGGCATTGATTGGCCGGATGGCGAAACGGCGGCTCTCCTCGTGGAGGCGGCGCTGCAAAGCTTTCTCGAATCTCGGCGGCTGTCTGAGCTCTCTTCAATTGAAGAGGCGATCGCGTTGCTCGAGGCTCGTGCGGGGAATGTTCGCTCGGAAATCGAAACGCTGGAGGCCAGCGCAGCTTCGAAATCGAAGGGGGCAAAGGACAAGCGGGGGGCCTCCCGGCTCGGCAGGTTCGATCCGACTGGATTTCAGGTCAAAGCCATGCTCGACGCCCGAAAAAGAGTGATTCGCGAAATGGAGGACTTTCGGCAGCGCCGACTCGCGGAACTTCAGGTACAGCTCGCAGAAAAACTGGCAGTCTACGGTGAGTCGTATCCATTGGTGGTCGCCCTGAAGAAAGAGATTGAATCCTTCACGCGAGAGCCGCAGCAACTTGTCGCTTTGCGAACCCAAGAGCGAGAGCTGGAGGTGGCGTACCGATCACGGGCGGGTGGCGCGGAATTGGCCGAGGGCGAGGACGGTCTAACCAGTCGACTCTACGACGCATACGATGCGCGGGACGAGGCCGATTTGCAGCGCCGCTTCGCCCGGGTCCGATATCAAAGTTTGCTCGAGCGCGTCGAGAGCACCAAAATCGACTTAGAGGCCGCGCGTAGCGTATTCAAATACCGCTACAGCATCGTATGGCCGGCAGAGAACCCAGGCGAGCCGAACCGGCCAAACATGCAATTCGGGATGATACTGGCCTTTATCGGGGCACTCTTCTTCGCGGCCCTGGGCACGACTTTGGCGGACTTGCGCGCCAACCGTTTCGTCGCACCCTGGCAGGTGGAGCGCGCGCTGGGTCTTCCGATCATCGCCGAGGTGCGAAGGTCGTGAAACAAGGGCAGCTGCCCGATGACGCTCTCGCGCTCTGACGGGCAGTCTGCACGTCCGCTTGCACCGAGCCCGATCCAGCGGCCCGCAGAACTTGAGTCCCACCTCGCCGAACCTCGGCCGGCGCCTCGCTTTTACAAGCCGGAGCTCGACGTGCTTCGGTTTTTCGCGTTTCTGTTCGTCTTCCTCCACCACACCGTTCCTAACGAGGCCGCTGATTACGCAACGAAGTTGCGGCCTGACATTGCACGCAACCCCTTTGACGCTGACGCACGGATGCTGTTTCCTTGGCACCTGCGGAACCATCTCCGTCTCGCGGGGCTGCGGGCCCGCTCACCGCGGTACTACGTATTCCTGCCGAGGCACCTCAAGCGAATCTGGTGGACCGAGCGGTACCTGCGGCGCGTGCCTTTGGGCGCGCAGTATTACGTCTGGGCTACGAAGACTGCTTCAGCTTCGAGCTCGGCCTGACCGTCGATTTCGCACACCGCTCGAACAAATGCGGAAACGTTTGCACTTAAAGACAGACGAAAAATATCACCGGGATGGCGCTTTCGCCTTCCAAGGCAGATCGATTATGGTGCGCGCGCGCCGGGAGGGAGGGCGATGGTTTGAACGCTGATTACATTGTCTTTGGGCGTCCCAGCTTTGGCCCCGACGAAATCGAAGCCGTAGTGCAGACGCTGCGCAGCGGTTGGGTCGGGACCGGGCCGCGGACCAGAGAGTTCGAGCACCGCTTTGCAGAGTACGTGGGCTCCCGATACGCGGTCGCGGTTGGCTCCTGCACCGCCGCGCTCCACATCTCGATGCTTGCCGCCGGGATCGGCGCCGGGGACGAGGTCATCACCACGCCGCTTACCTTTGCAGCCACCGCAAACGCCATCCTGCACGCAGGGGCGAGCCCGGTGTTCGCGGACGTATCCAGGCAAACGATGAATCTGGATTCATCGAGGGTCGAGGCCGCGATTACGCCGCGAACGAGGGCGATCATTCCAGTTCATCTCGCGGGAAGACCTTGCGAGATGACCGCGCTGCTCGAGATCGCCAAACGCCACAAGCTCCTGGTTTTGGAGGACGCCGCCCACGCGATTGAAGCCTGGTACCGAGGTCGCAAGATTGGAACCTTCGGCAACGCAAGTTGCTTCAGTTTCTATGTGACGAAGAACATGAGCACGATCGAAGGCGGGATGCTTTGCACGGATGATCAATCTATTGCCGACAAGGCCCGGGGCCTCGCGCTGCACGGGATGAGCGCGGATGCTTGGGCGCGGTTTAGCGATCGGGGATATCGACATTACGAGGTGACCCAACCCGGCTTCAAGTACAACATGACCGACGTCCAGGCGGCGCTTGGGCTCTGCCAGTTACCCAAGCTCAACGCCTGGCTCGAGCGACGCAGGCAAATCTGGGCGCGCTACGACGAATTATTTGCGGATCTGCCTTGCCAACGGCCAGCTCCCGAAGAGCCGGACACAGTGCATGCGCGTCACCTGTACACGTTGCTGATCGACCCGCCATCGGCGAAGATCAACCGCGATCAGGTGATGGCTTTTCTCCACGAGCGCGGCGTCGGAACCGGTGTCCATTATCGATCCTTGCACCTTCACCGGTATTACCGGGAGCAGTTCGGCTATCGCGCCGAGGACTATTTGAACGCCTATTGGATTGGCGAGCGAACCGTGTCCTTGCCGCTTTCGCCCAGTTTGACCGATCGCGAGGTCGAGCGAATCGGGCAAGCCGTCCGGGATGTCTTCCGCAAGTAGAGTGCACTGATTGCGGTTCGTCTTCCTCATTCCCGACCTCCGCCGAGACGTTCTGATCCGAGCGTGGCAGCTGCTTGGAAAGACCCCCGCGCGCCGACTGCTCCCCAAGCCGCGGATGGGAATGAGCAGCGACGTCGTTTCGGGCGGAACGCTGAACATCATGCGCCATGCCCGGATCGCGCGCGCGCTCGGCGCGAATGCGGTCTTGGCGACCGAAAGCGGCCGCGACACCTACGGACCAAGCCGCGCGCTAGCGGGCCTACCCTACATCGCCTGGTTGCAACGCCGACCCGAGGACGTGTGCATCGTCCCGGATATCTACACGCATCAGATTCCGCTGATAAACGGCTTCGCTGTCGCATACCTGCAGAGTCCGAGCTGGGTGCGCAATGACTTCGATCATCGGCTCGACCGAGTAGCGCTCTGGACAGATTCGCCATTCATGTTCGAGCTTTGTCGCAAGATATACCCGGGCAAGACGGCGAGCATGGTTCCGAACGTAATCGACGACCAAGCCTTCCCCTTCATCCCGCAGTCCCGCCGGCGCAAGGGCGAATTGATCGCGTTCCCGCGAAAGGGACGTGACTTCATCCACGAGGTGTTTCGACGCTACGTTGCCAATGGAGGTTCATACTGGCGCCTTCAACTCCTAGATGGCCTTCCCTTTCACAGGTTCGCCGCGCGATTGCAGACGCCTCAAGCATTCCTCGCCTCCGCGGAGGTAGAAGGCTGTGCCCTCCCCCCCTTGGAGGCGATGGCGGCGGGGATCGTGGTGGTCGGCAAGGACGCGCGCGGCGCAAACTTCTACATGAAACATCGCGAGACAGCGCTTGTCGCAAACGATCCTGACCCGGCTGCCGAGGCCCTGGCCGCGATTGAAGCGGACGAGCTCCGCGAGGAGCTGTCACGCGGTGGTTACACTGCAGCTAAAACGTGGTTTCCCGAAAATGAACCCACCGCTTTCTGGAAGCGCTTCCTGGCGGAGCGACCCTGGGCGTGAGATCGAGGGGTTTCGCCGAGACCTTGCCTTCGTCGTAGGCAATATGCCATACAGCCAGCCCCCGCCGCCTCTGGCCACCCTCGAGGAGCCTCCCGGGGAAGGCGGCAAGGAGCCAACAAGATGACGGCACCGATGCTCTCCGTGATCATGCCGGTGTACAACGCCGAACGTTACCTCGCCGAAGCCGTCGAGAGCGTCCTTTACCAGACCTTTCCGGATTTTGAATTCATCATTGTCGACGATGGGTCAACGGATGCCTCCCTCGCTCGCTTGCGCCATTACGCCGAGCAAGATGCGCGAATCCGGCTGAGCAGCCGTCCCAATGCCGGTTGGGTACAGAGGCTGATCGAAGCCGTGCCGCTCGCCGCCGGGAAGTATATCGCGAGAATGGATGCCGACGATGTCTCGCTGCCGCAAAGATTTGAGCGACAAGTCCGCTTTCTCGAGAAGAATCCCGAGTACGTGGTCGTCGGAAGCAAGGTGTTGCTGATCGACTCGGACGGAGCCCCACTAAAATACATGGGGGAGAAGCTGCGGCACGAGGAGATTGATGGTGCCCACTTGAGGGGCGAAGGTGGCGCGATCATTCACCCGGCCGCGATGATCCGAACCGAGGCGATGCGGGCGATTGGCGGCTATCGCTTGCTCAGGGATGAAGACTTGGATCTGTTCCTGCGCTTGGCGGAATACGGCAAAGTCGCCAATCTTCCCGATGTCCTACTGCACTACCGGCAACACCTCAAGAGTGCCGGCTACCAGCACTATGCGGAGATGACTCGGAGCGTTCGGGATGCGGTAGCCGCAGCCCGGGTCCGTCGCGGGTTACTTCCACTGCAGAAGTCCGAGGTATTGGAGCTCGACAACCACTCGTGGAATGGAGCAGTCAAGACGGCCCAGTACCACAAGAAATGGGCGTGGTGGGCGCTCCAGGGCGGCCACCCGGCGACCGCGCGGAAACACGCGCTGGTTGCTCTGCGACAGGACCCGCTATCGCTCGAGTCGTGGCGCCTCGCACTTTCTGCATTGCGCGGACGATGAGGAGCCGGCTCCCGCGAGCCCCTGCCATTTCGGAGGAAAGATGATCCCGCCAGTGCCGCAAACGGTTCGCCTCGCGCGACGCATCGCCGAAGGAATGGCGCGAAGGCTGAATACGCTCGAACGCACCGTCTCTCCCGAGGTCGAACGCGCCTACCACAACGACGCCGTGGTGCGCGCGATGAACAAATACGACATGGTGACGCAGCCGGACGAGCCATATTACGGGCGTCAATACCTTCACTTCGTCCTCCCCGAGCTCGAGCGTCGCTATCCGGAGCGCCGGATCGATCTGCTCGACTTGGGCTGTGGGCAGGGACGGCTCGCTCTGCCGATCGCACGCTGGTCGGCTCAGGGCGGAGGGACGGTAACCGGTGTGGATCTAACCCCGGCCGCGGTTGCGCAAGCGCAGCAGTACGCGGCGGCCGAGCAGCTGCGCAACGTTCATTTCGTCGCCCGCGATGCAACCGACTTCGTGCGCGAGGCACCGGACAATTCGGCCGATGCGATCCTGTTCACCGAAGTGACCTTCTTCATGCCCTCCTATCGAGAAGTGCTCAAAGAGCTCTCACGCTTGCTCAGGCCAGGGGGCGTCGCGTTCATTGCCTTCCGCTCCCAGTACTACAACCTGTTGCAGTTGGTCCTTGCGCGAAACTGGGAGAACGCGAAGCGCTGTTTGACGCAACGAGAAGGGCACATTTTCGGCGGCCCAATGGGCTTTGCGTGGCAGACGATCGACGAAATTCCACCCCTGCTTGAAACCTTCGGGCTTCGAGCCCTGCGGCTGCTCGGTATCGGCGTGCTCTCGGGAGTCAAGGGAGATGCTCGCGGAGCAATCGTTCATCCCTCGGCCCTTTCGCAGGAGGAGCAGGACCGGCTGATCGAGCTCGAGTGCGCCGTCGCCGAACCGTACGCGTCGTGCGGCCGCTACATCCTCACCATCGCCGAGCCTCAGGCGAAGCGCTGATGCTTCGAGGGCTGAGGTCGCGGGCCTCAATCGAGCCGATAGACCAGTACCGTGCGGCCTGTGGACTCGGCGGGCAAAGCAAAAAAGCCAAATGGGTACCAGCCGGGCAGAGGCGAGTTCAATCGATCTGCCAGCCGATATCCCAGCCCTTTAAAGCACTCCCAATCGTTCGGCTCGAATCCGGTCTCCTCTGCGACCATCGCTGCGCGCTTGGGCCGACGAACGAAGTCCTCCACCCAGCGCTGCTGCTCAGAGGTGATGAAAACCGTCTTGGGCAGAGCGCTGGGCGAGCGGATCACCATCGCGATCGGCCGGGTGTCGAGACCATAACCGAAAGTCTCGAGGCGAGACTTGCCTGGAATCCGCGGCCAAAAGGAGAAGATCGCAAATCGTTCCTCCTTCGCCAGATGTCCGCGAACGTAGGTCTCGATCAAACCTTCGGGTGTCGAACGCAGTTGGAGCCAGGCGATGTTTGCATAGAGCAGGTTGATTCCGCCCAGCGCCGCGAGCGCAAATGTCAATCGCCCTGAACGGGACGCCATCCGTTCCCGCAGAGCGTCGACCGTGCATGCGATCAACGGGATCAGCGCGAGCGCCCCAGGCAGCGCGAAGCGGTCCGGAGAGTATCCGGTGGGGAGCATGCCCAAAAGAACGAAGCTTACAAGCGGCAGCGCCAACCATAAGGAGCGCTGCGGTCGCAGCCAGATCAACACCGGGATGCAACCCACCGCTGCGATCATCCCCCCGGGACCCAGGTTGTTAGCGAGCGACTTGAAGATTTCGAGCAGAAAGTCAAACGGTGAGCGGTCTGGAGCGCCCCAAATCTCCGGATCGGCTGCTCCCGAGAGCACATAACGGATCCGCTTGAGCCAGGTGGCCGGCGCGTAGATCACATTAAGCAGCGCGTACCAGCCCACCAGCGTCGCCAGGCCGACCGCTAATGAGCGCATATAGCCTGACCGCAGCTGAGGCGATTGCGCCGGGCGCAACGCCCGAAACGCCAGGGCCGCACAGGGCAACGCGAAGAGAGGAACCGCAAACTCTTTCGCCGTCACTGCCCAGGCAATGAACGTGGAGAACCAAAGGGCCCTTGCGATCGTCAGCGTGCGACGCACGATCACCACGTACGTTCCGAGCGCCAGGGAGCTGAACGCAATCATCGGTCCGTCTCCCTTCAAGAGCACTGCATGCCAGATCATCGTCGGGTTTGTGGCCGCGCAAAGCAGGAGCGCAAAAAAGGCCGCTTCTCGCGAGAATCCGGCTCGCGCCAGACCCACCCCAAGTGCCGCGAGCGATATCAGGACGAGCGAGAGCACCAGGATCCGGCTCTGTAGGATCAGCGCGGTCAATTGCTGTAGCGGTCGGTGAAACCCATACGGAAACCTGCTACTCGCGGGGCCGAAGGTTCCTTGATGCTTCCAATAGAGCAAAGAGAGGGCATATCCCGGCGCGTAGAGAAAATTGTCGGCCGGACCCCACTTGTGAAACTCGCGCCCGCGCGACTGAAAGAACTTGAAGGTTTTAAGCGGCTGATACTCCTCCCCAAGATGCGACTCGTAGTCCGGAAGGCCATGAATCACCAACGGAAGGGCGAGCAACGACGCCGCAAGACACGGTATGAGAACGAACGCGCTCCGCCGCACGCTTGCGCTCATCGGTTTGTGCATCTCAGCGCCCTTCGCAGGTTCCCAGGAAGCTCGAGGCCCGGGGGGCAATCTAGCTCGTTTCTGCGAAGTAATGCGCCGATGAACCGTCCGAGCCGAACAGGCTCGCATCCGCGATTGACCCGATCATTGGAGCTGTCTTCACACGCGCCGATACCTATGGCGCCCTCACCTATTCTCGGTGGTGGCATTGCCAGATCTGCTAACTGTCGGCTTTCTGGCGATTACTTGTCTGAACGCAGTCACTTATGACCGCGCCCCTTGCAATATAACCCGTCGGAGTGTGAGAACCGCCCCCATGGATGCCCCTCGCCAACGTCGTACCGTGCCATTTGTCGAAGGCGACTGGCGGCATCGCAAATCCCTACAAAGACGTCTGGAAAAGCTTGTTTTGCTGGTGAGCGAGCGCGACCTGCAAAACGGACCGCGTCGAACCGGAGAGGGCCGGCGCGTCCGATTATCGGGTCAAGCCATTCACTGCCGCGGCGTTCTTGAGTACAGTCAGCGCCCTCCTGAAGACCTCGATGGAGCGCGGGGTGGGCGCAAAGTGACCGGGTCGTGACGTGAGTTTCGCGGATCTTCTGCTGGTACTTGTCGCAGTCCCAGTGGTTTGCTTTAGCGGCTACCTTTTCCTGCTCGCGTTGTTCTCGCAACGGATTGCGCCGCCCGCGGCGTCGGCGATGCCACAGCTGTTCTTCGATGTGATCGTTCCGGCCCACAACGAAGAACCCGGAATCAGCGCGACGGTAAGATCGCTGCTCCAGGTCGATTATCCGCGGAACCTCTATCGGATCGTCGTGATCGCGGACAACTGCACCGATCAAACTGCCGCGCGCGCGCAAGCCGCAGGGGCCAGCGTTCTGACCCGCAATGACCCCGCTCATCGTGGGAAGGGGCACGTGCTCACCTACGCTTTTGGGCACAGCCTGCGAGAGGGACGCGCGGACGCAGTCGCAGTGGTCGACGCCGACACCACCGTCTCCCAAAACTTGCTGCGCGCCTTCGCCGCCCGAATCGAGCGCGGAGCCGAGGCGGTACAGGTCGATTACGCGGTTCAGAATCCAGATGCTTCGTGGCGAACCCGCCTATTGCGGATCGCATTTGGGACTTTTCATGTTCTGCGTTCGCTCGCGCGGGAGCGCTTGGGCTTGTCGACCGGCTTGCGCGGAAATGGAATGTGCTTCACCGCGCGGCTGTTGCGCGCGGTTCCGCATCGGGCTTTTTCCCTGGTGGAGGACCTCGAGTACGGCATCGATCTGGGCGAGGCTGGGCATCGCGTCCATTACGCGCCCGAGGCCCACGTCTATGGAGAGATGGTTTCGCTGGCCACCCCCGCGCGAACCCAGCGGCAACGTTGGGAGCACGGCAGGCGCAAGCTCGCTTTGCT
Organism: Myxococcaceae bacterium; assembly: GCA_036781205.1. GTDB lineage: Bacteria > Myxococcota > Myxococcia > Myxococcales > Myxococcaceae > DAIQBK01. Next base: position 154,429 of record DAIQBK010000006.1, on the reverse strand, counting down.
CCGCGGACCAGCGCTGCTGGTGCGCGGACTGCGTCGACGCGACAAACTGCTCTTCGATCTGGCGATGGACCTGCTCGTACCTCCGCTGTCCTCACTGGTGATCATCAGCGCGCTGGGCGTTTTCGCCTCATCGCTGGTCTCCGCGAGAACTGCTGAGCCGAGCATTGCGGTGATGCTTTGGATCATTTCACTGCTTTTTCTCGCTTTTTATGTGTTGCGCGGATGGGCTCTCTCGAGCACCGGCGCCCGCGGGCTTCTTGACCTAATGTGGGCACCTGCCTATATGGTTTGGAAGCTGACGCTTTTGTTCAGTCCATCAGACTACAAGAAGGACGAATGGTTGAGGACCACGCGAGAGCAGAAGTAGCCCTGGCGCCGGCTGTGCCACGCGATGGACCGATTCAGCTCGGTCAATCGCGCGCAGCGCCGCTGGATCTGCAGCAGCTCTGGTTCTCGAGCCTCAGATGGGATTGGTCCTCCTTGGCGCTGGTGCCGGCAGGCTCCAATGGATCCGTGCTTCGGATTGCGAAGGCGCTTGCACAGGTCGGCAATCGCCATGGCGGACGCGCGGTCACCAGGACAGAGGCAACAGGCTTGGGCACGAGCGCGGAACTCGCGGAAGACATCACCGGCCAATTCACAGTGCACACCCCGAGTGTTGGAAGCGAACGCTGGAAGCAGCGGACGATCATCGCACTTGACCCGGTCCTGACGGACCCAGCCGGTATCCCGGTCGCACTGGCTGCCGATGCCGCCCTGCTCTTGGTCGAGCTTGGCAAGACGAACATTGCCGAGGCACAAAAGACCGTCCAACTGATCGGCCGCGATCACTTCAGGGGATGCATTCTGATCAAGTAGCTTTGCCCGATTCCCACCGCCCGACGTGGTATGGACAGCGCCGTGCTTGAGATTGTGAGTACCACTGCGCGTCGTTTGCGCCTGCGGGTGGGTCAGCTCTGGATTGACTGCCTGACGTTCAATGAAGCGTTGGCCGAGATCGAGCGCCTAGTTGAAGCCCGCGACGGTGGCTTCGTCTTCACGCCCAACGTCGATCACGTGGTGATGGCCGAGACGAATCGCCAATTCAGGGAAGCGTACCAAGCCGCTGGCCTGTCTCTGGTCGATGGTCAGCCACTGGTCTGGGTCTCGAGGCTGCTCGGGATGCCCCTTCCCGAGAGAATTGCCGGATCCGATCTCGTTGTCCCTCTGATGCAGCGCGCCGCTCGGCACAACTGGAAGGTCTACCTACTCGGAGCAGCTCCGGGAGTGGCCGATTTCGCCGCAACGCAGTTAAAGACTCAGTACGGGGTCCAGATCGCGGGCGTCCAGGCGCCGACCATTTCGATCGTTCCGGAGCAAGACGAGCCGACAGTGCTCGCGCGCCTGCGCGCTGCCCAACCGGATCTAGCCTTGATTGCCTTGGGCTCGCCAAAGCAGGAAATCTGGATTCACCGCATCGCCAAGGCCATTCACCCGACAGTCGCGATCGGGGTCGGCGCCTCTTTCGATTTCATTGCAGGCCGAGTCCGCAGGTGCCCAAGGTGGATCGCGGCGGCAGGACTCGAATGGGTGTTCCGAATGACTCAGCAGCCTCGCTTGATCCGCCGTTATCTGCTGCGCGACCCAAAGTTCGTGCCCATCCTTGTTCGCACCATGATGTTGCCCCGTGCCGAACGGGTCACGAACACGTCGCGTTAATGTCCCCGTGAATGAGAATAAAAACATCCAAAACGGGAAAAGTCGCAACCCAGGCGGCGACCGCAAAACGTTTGCTTATTAACGAGTAGTTTCAAGCTACCACGTCGCAGTTGTCGTGGACACGTCGCGTGTGCTACATGCTGCGCCCGTCTGGAAACGTAAGCCTCGCTGGGTAGAGAGAGCTTATCCGGTTCCTAGAGAGGGCGATGTCGTACATCAAACAGGGGTAGCGCAACGGGCGAGGGGGCCATCTATGTCCGACAACTCGAGTGGTGGTTTGGGGGCTGGTGAAAGTGCCGTTGGGCCATCGCAGCCGCCACCGCCACGCAGCGATGGATTGCGGATATGGCCGCGCCGCGCCCGAGCGCCATCCGGGGAGGTCCCCGAAGCCGCAGGCCTGTGGGGGGTCGGCCGTCGCTTCCGCAATCGGCTCGTTGGAGACACCCCCCAGCGCCCAGAGCCCACGAGCGGATCCGCGGGATTTGCCACGACCCTCAACTCGGTCGTCGACCTGTGCGTACTGCTGATTTCGATCTCGATAGCGACGATGCTTTCGGTTTCCGAGCGGCCGGTCGAGATCAGCTTCCCAGAATTTGTTTTCACCACCTTTGCGGCCGGCTTGGTCTGGGTGATCGCGTGCGCGGTGCTTCGGCACTACGATCTTCGGGCGTTCGAGCGGGACGCCGTGGAAGACGCGTGCCTGGTTTCGGTGATGGTGATCGGCCTCGCGATCTTCATTGGATTGTTGCACCTTGTGCTGCCCGATTCCGCGGCGATTCCCAAAGCTTCTCATTTCCTTCTCGTGTTCTGGCCCGGCGTGCTCGCGTTGCGACTGTTCGTGTTCCGCGTCCTGTCCGAAAACCAAATCGCGAAGCAGGAGGCGTTAATCGTCGGGATCGGCTCACTGGGAAGGCTCACCGGCGAGGACCTCGAAAAGCGCGGCCGTCACCGTGTCGTCGGTTACCTGGAATTTCCGGATGAGACCCGGTCGGGCCTCCTGGGCTCGCGTCTACTTGGTACCTCGAGCAATCTCGAAGCGGTGCTGCAAACCACGCCGGTGAGCGAGGTGTTCATCGCGGGAGACCTGCTCAAGCAGGCGGAAGCGATGCAAGCGGCGATTCGGGTTTGCGAAACGTTCGGGATACCGTTTGCCCTACCCGCCTACGTCTTCCGCTTCGAGCGCGCGACACCGGTCGCCAGGGCAGCTATCGCGGACGGATATCTGCACTACCATTCGGTGAGGATCAAACGGTACGAGTTGGCGGTGAAGCGGCTCTTCGACATTCTCTGCTCCGCAGCGGCGCTGACCCTGTTGCTGCCGCTGTTCGTGGTGCTCGCGATTCTGATCAAGCTCACCTCGTCGGGTCCGGTGTTCTTTAGACAGGTCCGGGTCGGCTTGCATGGAAGGCCGTTTCAGATGTTCAAGTTCCGTTCGATGATCTCGAATGCCGAGGAGCTCAAAGAGCTGTTGGCGAAGCACAACGAGCGCACCGGGCCGGTTTTCAAGATGCGCAACGATCCGCGGATTACCCGGGTCGGTGCTTTGATGCGCAAGTTTTCTCTGGACGAGCTGCCTCAACTGATCAACGTACTCCGCGGAGACATGAGCATGGTGGGCCCGCGTCCGCCGGTGCCGTGCGAGGTGGCGAAGTACGAACCCTGGCAGCGCCGTCGCTTGTCGATGCGTCCGGGGCTGACATGCATCTGGCAGTCCTCGCCGAACCGCGACCAAATTCCATTTGAGCAATGGATGTATCTGGATATGCAGTACATCGATCATTGGAGTCTGGCGCAGGACTTCGCTTTGATCTGCAAGACGCTCCCTGTGGTCGTGAGCGGCGCAGGCGAGCGCTAGTTTCCCTGACCGGCGCCGACGAGCCGCTCTCCGAGAGAGTGCATCGCGGCATGGATGTCGAGCGGGCAATCGAGGAGCTTTACCGTGCTGACTGGGGTCGGATCCTCGCCACCCTAATCCGCCTGGTAGGAGACTTCGAGATCGCCGAGGAAGCCACACAAGAAGGTTTCGCCGCGGCGATTGAGCAGTGGAAGAGCGGCATTCCACAGAACCCACGTGCCTGGCTGATTCAGACGGCGCGGCACAAAGCGATCGATCGCATTCGACGCAAGGCGAGGCTCCAAGAAAAGCTGGGGGAGCTCGGTGCCGAACTAGACGAGAGCGCTCAGGGCCTCTTGGAGTCCACCGGCAAAAGCGCGCTGCCGGATGACCGCCTGCGCCTGATCTTTACCTGCTGCCACCCGGCGCTGGCGATGGACGCGCAGGTCGCGCTCACGCTTCGCACGTTGTGCGGACTGACCACCGAAGAGATCGCGCGCGCGTTTCTGGTCCCGGTCCCGACGATGGCGCAGCGCTTGGTGCGCGCAAAACACAAGATTCGAGAGGCGGCCATACCCTACGTGATCCCGCCCGAAGCCGAACTACCCGAGCGGTTGGATGCTGTGATGTGGGTGATCTACCTGGTGTTCAATGAGGGGTACGCGGCGACTCACGGAGACGCCCTGGTTCGGGGCGAGCTTTGCGCGGAGGCGATCCGACTTGCCCGCCTACTGAAAAGCCTGCTGGCGGTCGCTCCATCGGAGCTAACCGGTCTTTTGGCGCTGATGCTCCTGCATGATTCCCGTCGAGACGCGCGCGTCGCACCGGATCGCGCCCTGGTCCTGCTTGAAGAGCAAGATAGAAGTCGTTGGGATCATGCCCAGATCGATGAAGCGCTGCCGATGGTACAGCAGGCTTTGCGCGGTGGAGCTGGAGTCTACAGCTTGCAGGCGGCGATCGCGGCGCTCCATGCCCAAGTCGCCCGGCCTGAGGACACCGATTGGCGGCAGATTGCGGCGCTCTACCAGCTTCTGGAGGCGATTCACCCATCCAAAGTGGTGACGCTCAATCGCGCGGTGGCGGTGGCGATGGCAGAAGGTCCCGAGCCTGCAATGGCGCTGGTCGATCAGGCGGCCAGCGGCGGGGTACTCGAAGGGTACCACCTGCTGCATGCCGTACGAGCTGACCTCCTGCGTCGGCTGGGACGCCGCTCCGAAGCCGCCGACGCTTATCGGCGCGCCATCGGCCTGGTCGGCAACGAAGCGGAGCGACGATTTCTCGAGAAGCGTCTTCGAGAGGTCAGTCCGGACCCAGCAGCTAGATCTTCATGATCGGCCGGACCTCGATTGAGCCGGTCCGGGCGGTTGGAACTCGAGCGGCGAGGGAAATCGCTTCATCGAGATCCTTCGCCTCGATGATGTAATAGCCCCCCAATTGTTCCTTGGTCTCGGCAAATGGGCCATCGGTCGTCAGTCGTTTGCCACTGCGAACCCGCACCGTGGTCGCTGTGGAGGTCGGTTGCAGTGGATTGCCTCCCACGTACCGGCCGGTTTTCTTTAGATCGTCGCTGAGCTGACCGTACTCGCTGAAAACCTTCCCCTTTTCGGCTTCGCTCATCTTCGCCCAGTTCTTCTCATCCTCGTAAATCAGCAGCATGTATTGCATGGCTCCTCCTCGTCGCATTGGGTGCGATCACTGGATGGTCGAATGGCGAAGCCCCGAATCGACAGGCTGCGAAACTGCTCCGGACAGACCTTGTGCCTGAGGCTATGGGTCTCTATTCTCCGTAGCCCGCTTGACAGATCGCCCACCCTTCCTTAAGTCCGAAACCGGAAAGCCTACGCCGATGTCAACTGCCGGCCCGGTACAACACCAACCGCTCGATTACGACGCCCTTGTTGCGCAACATGGCGAGTGGACCGCGATGGCGGTTCACCTCGGGCAAGGTAAATACACTCGCCGCGCGGAGCCGGACTGGAGACTGCGTCGACTCACTCAGGTGATTGCCGATGTTTTGGGCAAGCCACTCTCCGAAGCCCGGGTGCTCGATCTGGCGTGTCTTGAGGGCCACTACGCACTCGAGATGGGCCTGCATGGCGCGCGAGTCGTGGGCACGGACATCCGCGAGACAAATCTCGTAAAGGCGCGCTACGCTCAAGGCGCCCTCGGGCTGGGGAATGTGGAGTTCGTCCGCGAGGACGTCCGGGATCTGCGCCGGGAACGCTTGGGCGGCTTCGACGTGGTGATCGCCTCCGGGATCCTCTATCACTTGGATGTCCCGGCAGTGTTTGAGTTTGTCCAGCACGTTTATGACGTATGCGACCGCTTGGCGGTCATCGACACTCAGATCGCGCTCTCGCCGAGAGTCACGGTCGAGTATCAGGGTCGGTCGTATTCAGGATTGTGGTATCAGGAGCACGAAGAACGGAGAGACGCCTCTCAGCGTTATCGCGATTTCTGGGCTTCCATTGACAATACCTGGAGCCTTTGGCTCACCGAGCCCTCGCTCTATAACCTCCTCACGGATGTGGGGTTCACGTCCATTCTGCGCGTTGAGGGCCCGCAAATGCCCGTTGGGCCCGACCGGCAGATGTACCTGGCGATCAAGGGTGAGCGAGCGCCGATTCGCTCCTCGCCGGTAACGGACGCCCTGAATGAATCGCCGCGCCCCCAGCGCAATGAGTGGCCTGTGAATCAAGCGCAGATTCAACACGGGCGCATTTATCGCGCGCTCAAAGCGGGGCTCCCTCAACCCGTGAAGAACGCGATCAAGCCGGCGTTGCGATTGGTCGGCCTGCTGCCGCCGGATACAACCCCAGAGTACTTGCGGCCAAAGCGTTAGCGCCCGAGATGAACTCCGAGCTCCAAGCTCCGGAGAACTCGAGAAGAAGTGCAGTAGGAATTCGAAGAGCTCCTTCAACAGGAGCCACGGCCGCGAGAACCTAGCCTACATCGCTAATCCGAGCAGCCCCTTCGCGCGCTCTGCGAGCTCGCGATCACGCCGAAGTTTGCTCGGCCGTCGAAGAAAGCATTGAAACTGCATTCGCGGGCAAGCCGCGAACAGTGCGATTGGCTTTCAAGGCGACCGGAGAACGAGAGTTTCGTTTCAAGATCTGTATCAATTCCGCGGAATTAATTTCCCACACCTCACAACGTGGGAAAAACAGTGCTCTCATAAATTGTAGAAAACGCCTAATCATTGTCGTCCCTCCAGAACGGAGAGCGGCGAACACCGGTTGTTTGCCACTCGACATGAACGCCCCTCCCCATCCCTATCACCCACTGTGATCCAACGGCGTCCTCCGCGGCTTAAGCTCTGAGCGATCAGCTGTGACGGACGTATGGCTGGCTTCACGCACCCCATCTAACGAGTCATCCGACCCATCGCCCGCAAATGATCCTTCAACAAAAGATTGTTGGCTAGATGAAACGGATCGGGAGCATGAGTGTCTATTATCCGCCGGAAGTTTGCGACCTGGGTGCCATTGCTCGGCACTGAAGCCGAGTAGGCCCCGACATTCCCGGCGACTTGGAATGTTGCGGTCCGGCCTCGATCGCTGGTGACACCACCCCGCGCAATCAGGCTCGGATGTGGAAGACCCAGTGATTACGCACTATGGAGGGGGCATGGCAGGCGTCCTGGCCGTGTCCGGCGTGCGTTACGGAACCTCCAGCGGTCGGTGGGTGCTGGCAGCAACCATCCTCGGCTCCGGGTTGGCAAGCATTGATGCGACGGTGGTCAACATCGCGCTCGTTTCCATCGGGCGTGAGTTCCACGCTGACCTCACCGGTTTGCAGTGGATCAGCAACGGATACACCCTTAGCTTGTCCGCCCTCCTTCTCCTCGGGGGAGCGCTAGGAGACCGTTTTGGGCGACGACGCACAATGGTTTTGGGAGTGATCTGGTTTTCCCTCGGATCGCTGATTTGCGGAGTGGCACCCAATCTCTCCGCCTTGATCGCGGCGCGCATCTTTCAGGGCATCGGAAGCGCGCTGATGACCCCTGCGAGCCTGGCTATTCTGGAAACGGTGTTCGCTCCGGACGACCGGGCGCGAGCGATTGGAGCCTGGTCGGGCTTGAGCGCGGTTGCTGCGGCAACTGCCCCGTTTATCGGGGGCTATCTGGTAGACACGGTCTCCTGGCGGCTGGTGTTCTTGATCAACTTGCCCCTCGCCGCAGTAGTCCTGTGGGTCACCTCGAAGCACGTTCAGGAGACAAGGCCACCCGACAATCACGCTCGTCTGGATCTTCCAGGCATCGTGTTCGGGGCGGTCGGTCTCGCAGGGATAACGTACGCCGCGATCGAAGCCCCAGCTCTCGGCCTCAGCTCGCCGGCAGTGATTGGCACAGCTGCCCTTGGCCTCGTCTCGCTCGCGGTTTTTCTGCTCGTCGAAACCCGCGCTTCGAGCCCGATCCTGCCTTTGCAAATCTTTCGGGCGCGTCAGTTTTCCGGCACCAACCTCGTGACGCTCGTGCTTTATGCCGCGCTCGGAGCAGCATTTTTTCTTCTCCCGATCGAGTTGCAGGGAGGCCTCGGCTACTCCGCACTCCAAGCTGGCATCGCCCTCCTGCCAGTCACCGGGATGATGCTGCTGCTTTCGAGCAGGATCGGAGCTTGGTCGCGGCTGCGCGGTCCTCGAATGGCAATGACCTTCGGTCCGATTCTGGTGGGCGTCGCCTTCGTGCTGCTCAGCCGCCTCGCGCCGACCGAGCGATTTACGACGGCCGTGCTGCCCGGCGTTCTCGTTCTCGGCTTGGGGCTCAGTCTCACTGTCCCGCCCCTGACCGCGACCGCTTTGGCCTCGGCCCCTGTCGAATTTTCAGGCACCGCCTCGGCGATCAACAACCAGGTCGCGTATTTCGGCGGAATGATCGCCGTAGCCCTGCTTCCTTCGGCCGCAGGCCTGTCGGAGCATTCGCTGAACGACCCGGCTGCACTAACCGATGGGTTTCGCCACGCGATGTTGCTCTGCGCCGTCCTCGCCGGACTGAGTGCAGCTTTGTCATTTCTGACCATTCAAAATCGGGCGACCCCCGTGCAGCCCCAAACGTTGTGCGCGCTCGAAGCGCCGCCCCTCCAAACGCCCGAGCTTTTGGCGCTCGAAAAGCCTCGAGAACGCATCGCGACGCTCCCGACGGAGGAGAGCGTGGAGCTTCTCGACGGTGGCACGGCAGCCTATCCCCGGATGTTGACGGCGATTCGAGAGGCCCAAAGCAGCGTTCATCTTGAGGTCTACACGTTTGCCGACGATCGCATCGGAAGGAGCTTCGTCGACGCTCTGAAAGAATCCGCCCACAGTGGGGTCCAATGCACGGTGATCCTGGACGGCTGGGGCTCGGCCCGGTCCGGCCGCCGAATCGCACGCATCCTGCGTGATGCAGGCTGCCAGGTATTCATTTACAACCGCTTGATGTCCCTGCTGCTTGGACGTTTTCGGCGCGATCACCGAAAGATTCTGGTGGTAGACCAGCGAATTGCCTTCGTCGGTGGGATCAACATTGGTGAGGAGTACGCGTCGACTGAAACGCGAGCCGGTTGGGCCGATTTGGCGCTCGAGCTACGGGGCCAACCCGCGGCCTGGCTCGCAATGAAGCTGCGGGGGGAACGAAGGCTGCCGCGGCAACGGGCTACACGGATTTTCCTCTCCGGGCTCGCGGGTGGAGGGCACCTGCGAAAGCGTTATCTGCGCGCGCTCGCACGTGCCCGGCGAGGCGTTTTGTTCGCGCACTCCTACTTCCTTCCGGATGAGCGGCTGATTCGAGCGCTGACGGCAGCCGCCCAGCGCGGTGTTTCGGTGACGCTGCTGCTCGCGGGGACGAGCGATGTTCCATTCGTCCGTGCTGCTACGATGCGACTCTACCGTCGATTCCTCGATTCGGGCGTAATGATCTACGAGTGGAGTAACTCGGTGCTTCACGCCAAAGTGGCAGTAGTGGATGGAGCCAATGTGCTGCTGGGCAGCTTCAATCTCGATCCGCTGTCACTCGCCAATCTGGAGGTCCTGGTCGAGGTGCAAGACCCGACCACCGTGAACAAGACGGAAGCTTGGGTTCGCGCGCGCATTCAAGCGTCGCATCGAGTGGGCGTGGCCGACTGCGCTAACCCGATTCAGAGTTGGCTGACGGAGCGGTTGGGCTACTGGGCGGCGAAGCTTGCCGAACACTTGGCGCGATTCATTGCCCGCTCGCGGCCTTATCCGCGCAGGCTCTAGGAGCTGAGGGCCGACGCCAGGTCTGCGATCAGATCGTCCGCCGCTTCCAGTCCAACCGACATCCGAATCAGCCCGTCAGCGATGCCGATCCGCCGACGCTCGTCCGGAGACAGGCCCACGTGAGAGGTAAGCGCGGGACGGGTGACCAGCGTCTCGACGCCTCCCAGGCTTGGCGCGTTGAGCGGTAATTGGATGCGCTTGAAGAAGCGGTCCGCCGCGGGCACGCCGCCCTGGAGCTCGAAGCTCAGCATCGCTCCGGGCCGTGCCAAGAGCGCACGTCCCCGCAGGTACTGAGGATGTCTCTCCAATCCAGGATAGTTTACGAGTGATACCCCGGGATGCTGTTCGAGGTATCGGGCGATCTGGAGCGCTGTCGCGCATTGACGATCGAAGCGAACCGCAAGAGTCTTCAAACCTCGGTGAAGCATGAAGCAAGCGTGCGGGTCCATCGACCCGCCGAGATGATCGAGCTTATGCTTCACTCTCGAAATCCGTTCGCTTGATCCCATTACTGCGCCAGCGATCAAGTCATCGTGGCCGTTGAGGTACTTGGTCGCACTGTGGAGGATCAGGTCAAACCCCAACGACGTTGGGCGCAGGCCGATCGGTGTCGCGAACGTATTGTCGATCATCGATACCAGTCCGTTGCTGCGCGAGAAAGAAGCGACCCCTTCGAGATCGGCGACCCGCACGAGAGGATTGGTAATGCTCTCGCAATAGAATGCCCGGGTCGTCTTTCGCACAGCCGCGGCCCAGGCGGAACGATCCTCGCCGTCGACAAAGCTCACTTCGATGCCCAACTGTGGAAGATCGCGGGTCAGCAGATCGTGGGTTCCCCCGTAGAGACCTTCCTGGGCCAGCAGATGATCTCCGGCACCCAACACTGAAAGGAGCGTGGCGGAGATTGCTGCCATCCCGCTCGCGGTGACCAGGGCGCTCTCCGTCCCTTCCAGTGCCGCAAGCTTGCGGTGAAGTGCCTCATGATTAGGCGTATTGGACAGCCGGCCGTAGCGGATGTTGTGATACCCAGCCCCGGGTTCGTAGAGAAACGTGGACGATTGGAAGATGGGCATTGCCACGGCCCCGCCCCAACGAGGGCGCGGCTCACCTGCATGGATCAAAGCTGTTTCCAGTTTCATGGCTACTCCGTGGAAGGCGCTGACCGGGGCATACTAACCGGCTGAAGCGGCTCATCGCCAACAACTCAGAGACGTCGCCCTCGATTAACCGTGTCGAGCGTGTCTTTGGATTGCCGCCCACGAGATCGACGGCATCAAGCGGTTTACATACGCCGGACGAGCGGCCCAACTCGGCCGCTCGTCCGGGACTGAGGCGCTTTCTTTACGCCTTGGCCTTTTCGCCGCCCTTTTCAGTTTTTAGAGGGATGCGCTTCGGCTGTACTTCCGGCTTCTTCGGCACGACGACGTTAAGGACGCCGTCCTTTAACTCTGCCTGAACGTGCTCTACGTCAACGCCCTCAGGCAACGTGAACGAACGGGAAAAACTGCCGTAGTTGCGCTCGTACGTGTAATATTGGTCGCCCTCGTCCTTCTTCTCTTCTTGGCGTTCTCCGGAGATGGTGAGCCGGTTGCCAGTCACGGAGATGTCTAGGTCGCTCTCTTTCACGCCCGGAAGATCCGCCTTGAAGAGGTAGGCGTCCTTCGTTTCCTTGACATCGAAGTTGGGAACAAATCCAGCCAGGTCGTCCCCCGCGATTCTGCGCGACATTTCACGGAAGGGATCCCACCGCATCAAATCCTGCATCACCTCCAATGGGTCCCACCCACGAGTGCGCGCAAGTCCGCGTTCCGCCTCTGCTTGCTGCCGCCGTCGAATAATTGCCATCGTTTATCTACCTCCTTCTGAGACGCTCGACTCCCGGAGGACCGTCCTCTCGGACCTCCGGTGTCGCTCCAATGTGTGTCAGCGAGTTGAATTGTCCAGTCAGTTCGATCGAGACCCCCGGTGCCAACATTCGAACGAAATGCAAGGTGCGCCTGCCGGCGGCCGCGTTAAGTCATTGGATGCCTACCGCTGTCAGAATCGAGGAGGTGCGACCATGCCGGAAAAGCCACTCGCAGAACGGATCAAACGGGCGAAGCGCGAGGGTGTAGCCGTTGCAATCAAAAAGGATGATCTCGGGCCAGTAACCGACAAGAGCCCCCATTCCGTAAAGAAGAGCCGAGGCATCGTCGATTTCGAGCCACCACCGGATCGACGGGCAGGGCTCAAAGCGGCACCGGGACGTGGCCGCAACAGAACTGCCCAAGCGGTCAGCTCACCGCTGCCGAAGAAACGACGCCGCGGGGAGAACCCAGAGCGCGCGCCAGAAATTACTGCGCGCCACGTAGCTCCGGTGCGGGGTCGAAAGAAATCCCCGAGCGAAATGCACATCTACCATCCAGGCGGGTGAGCGATTGCGTCTCAATCGGTGAAACGACCAAGGTCAGCTGTTGTGCCCGGCAGCCACTCGGCCAGAAAGCCTTGGAAAGTATTGCCCGGCCGTACCCGCACCGACCGCAGGTACCAATTGTCGATTGAAATTTAACGTTACATCGGCGAATACACGCCCAATAAAGCGCATCCACGGGGGACAAAAATGACTAGCGCGATCGGTTTTGCTCTCGGGTTATTGGTTTTCGCTGAGAACCAGAACGCGGGCGACCAGGTGACTGTCTTACGAAACGTGGCGGTGCTCGACGGAACCGGGAGAGCTGTCCAACAGAACCAGGACGTAACGATCAAGGGCGATCGAATTCTCTCGATCAAAGCGGCGAGTTCGGTTGTTCCAAAAGGTGCCAGAGTCGTGGACCTAGCGGGCAAGACGATCATGCCGCAGCTGATCAACTCCCATGGGCACTTGGGACTGCTCAAGGGTACCACGATGTCCTCGGCGAACTACACCGAGGACAACATCCGTGCACAGCTGCTGCGCTATGAGGCCTACGGGGTGGGCGCGGTTCTCGTCTTGGGCACCGACCATGACGAGATTTTCGGTTTGCGGGAGGCCTCACGGAAGGGAACTTTGCCTGGCGCGGCGATCTACACCGCCGGCAAGGGCTTTGGAGTGAAGGATGCCCTGCCACCCCTCAGCTTTGGGATGGATCAGGTCTTTCGTCCTCTGACTGAGGCCGAAGCTCGCAACGAGCTACGTCAACTGGCCGCGAAGAAGCCAGACGTAGTCAAGATCTGGGTGGATGACTTGTGGGGAACGTTGCCCAAGATGAAGCCCGAGATCTACGGTGGAATCATCCAGGAAGCTCATCGCCATGGGTTGCGAGTGGCGTCTCACGTCTTTTATCTGGAGGACGCACGAAAGCTGGTTGGTTCAGGACTGGACATCATCGCCCATAGCGTCCGCGACGCCGAGATCGATGATCCGTTGCTCGCCGAGATGAAGAAACGGAAGGTAGCCTATATCCCAACGCTATCGCTGGATGAGTTTGCATTCGCCTACCAAAACGACCCGCAATGGCTCAACAGTCCTTTCTTTCAGGCGGCGCTCGAGCCCGGCGTGCTGCAGATGATTACCAGCGCTGAATACAAAGAAAAGGTCCGCAAAAATCCAAACACCGCGAAAGAAGTCTCTGCTCTGCAAGTCGCGCTGAAAAATGTGAAGCGAATCCATGACGCGGGCATCCTCCTCTCGATGGGGACCGATTCGGGAGCGCAGCCGATCCGCGTGCAGGGCTTTTCCGAGCATATGGAGCTCGAGCTACTGGTGAAGGCGGGCCTAACGCCCCTGCAGGCGATCGCCACCGCTACCAAGAACGCGGCAGCGCTCCTCAAGGTGGACGATCGCTACGGCACCCTGGCACCGGGAAAGAAGGCGAACTTCATCGTGCTCGATAAGGATCCATCGACCGACATTCTGAACACCCGGACAATCAGCGCCGTTTGGAAGAATGGGGAGAAAGTCAACGAGGGCCCGCTCGCGACGCTCGCCAAGGCGAATTGAAGATCATTCGGTCGGCGGCTCCGAAACGCCAAGCACGTACGTCAAGCGTGCGGAGGCAAACTCGCACTGTAACGTGCTCGAAATGACCAACTGATATTGAAACCCGCTCGGCGGATCAGGAGGGCCGCCGCATCCCCCCCGTACAGAACCGACGTGTTGGGACAAATCGGTGTTCCCCAGGACGGTCCAGTCGCGAACGCCGTTCACCGCGTATCCATAGCCGAAGTGGATGCCCTGAATGACGTTGTCCCTAACCGTGCCGCCATAGTTGACGGTATGCGGGCAACTCCACACGTCGGGTCCCATCGCGATGCCAACCTTGATGAAGGCCCCGCGGGCGTCAATCACGTTGTTGGTCACAATCGTTCCGGTGTAGTTGCCGCTGACCGGCGCGTAGTCGACCATGTTGATCCCGCCGAGCAACGTCTGGTTGTCCGCAATGATCGTGTTGTTCGAGACGATCGACCCCGGTGCGCCGAAAACAACGATCGCCCCATCGGTTGCATCGATGACGGTATTGTTCATCACTACGCTATTGCCACAGGCGTGCGAGATGCCGTCCGCCCATCTGCCATCCGGAGTACCGGCCGGACCGATGAGATTGTCGGTGATCGTTGCGTTCTGACACTGGGGAGTGCCATCGATGACTCTTCCCTCGTGAATATGCAGGCACGACCAGCTTCGGGTGTCGTGCGCAACGATATTCTGGACCGTCTGATCGGAACCGGCGTGGCCGATCTCGATCAGCGCGTCGCCGGGCTGGTAGCCCAGCTCGCCCCGATTGCCATCCACTTCGATGTACTGAATGGCAATCCCCGATTGATTGTTACCGTCGATGGCCTTGGTCAGCGTGCCTCCGCCAATCCGAAGGACCGCGCGCGAGGCGCCGGTTTGAAAGCCCTGGGTGTAGATGCGTTGGTTGGGCGCGGTGAATACCACTGGGTTGCTAAGAGTGAAGAGCGCTCCCGGACAAAGCACCGCCTCCGCTCCCTTGCCGACAAGCGCGGCGTTGATGTCCGCCTCGGTCCCGGAAACGATGCAATCGGTGAGCGCCTGTCCACTGGATCCGGCAATGACGAGGAGCGTGGGCAGGCAAACGAGCGAGTTTGCACCTGACATTGCTTTGTAGACCTCCGACGACAAGATACCCGACGACGTCCCTCGCCTGCCAAATCCCTTCGCGCCGGATAAGCTGGAACTCGGGCGAAGACCGTGTCGGCGGGCCCCGAATCTTTTGCGCTTGACCTGACTCGATCTGGGGTGTTCCAAGAACCTAGCGCAGGTTCAAGAACCGGGCGCTACGGGGAGCGAATCATGAGCCAGAGCCGCTACATCCGCCGCGCAAGCGTTGCTCCGCTTGTGCTCATTACGCTGTTTGCCAACGCAGTGCTTTTCCGGTCATCCGCCCAGGCACGGATCACCGAGATTTTGATTGACCGGGTCGAATCGCCAACCTTCGAAGGGCTTTCGTTTGGCCGCACAGGGCAGTACGAAAAATTGGTGGGGCGAGCGCGTGGCGCAGTCGATCCAAATGACCCATCGAACTCGATCATCACCGACATTGCGCTGGCGCCGCGCAACCGAGCCGGGTTGGTGGAATACGAGACCGATTTCTTCTTGCTCAAACCGATCGACATGCGCCGTGGGAATAGGAACATTTTCTACAACGTGGTCAATCGCGGCAACAAAGGTGGGCTGAGCACTTTCAACCGTGCCCCTTCCTCGAATAACCCAACCACTGCGGCGGATGCTGGAGATGGCCTGCTGATGAATCAGGGGTACGCCATCGTCTGGAGCGGGTGGCAGCCCGATATACTGGCCGGAGGCGACCGGATGACGATGCGGGTGCCGGTGGCATTGAACCCCGATGGCTCGGAGATCACTGGCGAGCTGCGAGCCGAATATATCGTCAACGCGCCGACCACCACCCAGAATCTCGGTGGAGGATCATTTACGGCCGGCACGCACGCCAGCTATGAAACGGTCAGCCTCGACACCTCGACGGCCACCCTTACCCGGCGAATCCGTGAATCGGACCCGCGAATCCCGGTGCCCGGCGATGGATGGGCCTTTGCCGACTGCACCCAAGTTCCCTTTCCCGGCGTCCCAAGCACGACCCAGATCTGCCTTCGGGACGGCTTTGATCCTGATTACATCTACGAGCTCATCTACACCGCCAAGAATCCGCTGGTCCTCGGCCTCGGCTTCGCGGCGACCCGCGATTTGATCTCCTTCTTCCGGCACGCGATGCGCGACGATGCCGGTACCCCCAACCCATTAGCAATCGAGCGAAGACGGACCGGGATTCGCCATGCGCTGATCATGGGTTCCTCGCAGTCCGGCCGCTATGTGCGTAGCCTGATCCATCTGGGGTTCAATGCGGACGAAGAGGGGGAAATCGTGTTCGAGGGCGCGTTCCCTCACATCTCCCCCGGTCGGATCCCGCTCAACGTACGCTTTGGGCCGCCAGGTCGGGTGTACCTGCAGCACGAGGACCATCTCTTCCCGGCATACGAAGCGTCCTTCACGTACTCGCCCGTTTACGATCCGAATACCGGTCGAACGGATGGAATTTTGGTTCGCTGCGAGGAAACGGACACCTGCCCCAAGATCGTGCACGCGATGAGCTCGCTTGAGTTTTGGCAGGGGAGGCAATCGCTGGACCAGACGGATCCGCTCGGAACCCGGGACCTGAACTTTCCGGAAAACGTTCGGATGTACTTGATGTCGAGCACGCAGCATGGACCGGCGCCGCGCCCGCCCCCGGGGACCTTGCCCGACCGGGGGGTCTGCCGTTGGCCCGCGAACTACGCGCCGCAGTCCGAGACAATGCGCGCCCTTTGGGTTGCGCTCGATCGATGGGTGAATGAACACTCCCGTCCTCCCGCGAGCCGGATACCGAGGATTCGAGAGGGCACACTGGTCGAGGCGGACCCGGCGACATTCGGGTTTCCGGGCATTCCCGCCACCACCTACGTGCCAAACTACCCAACCGAAGCAGTGGACTTTAATGGCATTCACAATGGTCTGACGCTGCTGGAGTACGGGCTTGCATTCGATGCTCAAAATGAGTCGGGCAACGTCACCTTGAACCCACCAAGGATCGTGGTCGGAAGAGACTACGGTGTGCTGCTGCCAGCGGTGGACAGCGATGGGAACGATGTGGCGGGCGTTCGATCGACGGAGATCCAAGCGCCGCTTGGGACGTACACCGGCTGGAGTCGGCGCCGGCCTGGATTCGCGGCCGACGAGCAATGCGGCCTCACTGGTATCTACATTCCGTTCGCCCGAAGCCAAGCCGGGAGGACGGCCGCGGGCGATCCGCGGCTCTCGCTCGAGGAACGCTATGCAGATCACGATGGCTATGTGGCTGCGGTGCGATCAGCGGCACAGCGGCTCGTCTCCGAGCGACTCCTTCTCCCCATCGACGGCGAACGGCTGATCCAGGAGGCACAAGACAGCGACGTGCTCCGGTAAGTCGCGTTATACATTTCCATCGTGCCTGGCAGCGAGCGCCGCATAGTCCGGACGATGTGTCCGATGAACTGTCACCCGACTTTGTGCGGGATGCTCGTCGAAGTCGAGAACGGACACGTGGCGAGAATTACCGGCGACGAACACAATCCGGACAGCCGCGGATTTCTCTGTATCCGCGGCTACGCCTCTCGCGAGATCCTCGACAATCCCGATCGTGTGCTCCACCCGCTCCTGCGAGCCAACCGGAAAGGTGCGTGGCGTCGGGCGAGCTGGGACGAGGCACTGGACCGGATCGTTGAAAGGATGCAAGTCGTGGGTCGGGAGGCGGTCGGCACGTGGTCCGGACATGGACTCTTCGCCAACAACTATGGCACCCGGCTGCACTCTCACCTGCTGCGCCGGTTCGCGAATTTCTACGGTTGCCAATGGTGGAGCCCGACCATTATCTGCTGGGGCCTCGGCGCGTTCGGCCTCGGCCTCACCGGCGTCCTGGAGACGAGCACGAAAGAAGACATGGGCGAGCACGCGGAGCTGATCGCCCTATGGGGCGCGAATCTGGCGAGCCAACCCAACACCGCGCGACACCTCGAGGCCGCGAGGCGCCGCGGCGCCCACGTGTGCACAATCGACGTGCGCCAGACGGAGGCGGCGTCCCACTCCGACGAGTTCCTTCTCATCCGCCCAGGCACCGACGCGGCGTTGGCGCTCGGGATGATGCATGTGATCGTCGCCGAGCAGCTGCACGACATCGAGTTCGTGGCGCGGCACACGATCGGGTTCGACAAGCTCGCCGCCCATCTCGTCCAGCACTCCCCCGCCTGGGCGGCTGGAATCACAGGAATTCCCGCCGAGCGCATCGTCTCACTCGCCCGCCGCTATGCGACGACAAAGCCGGCGATGATCCTGGTCGGCGGCAGCTCGATGCACAAGGGCTCCAACGGTTGGCAAGGTGGCCGCGCGGTCGCCTGTCTTCCGGCGCTTACCGGCAACCTGGGCGTCGCGGGCGCTGGTCTTGGGCCGCGCCATGGCAGCTCCTCGCACGGACAAGCGCTGACGAGCATCATCGCCTCAGAGCAGCGTCCACCCGGTCGGTACATTCCGAACCAGATGTCGCGCATTACCCAAGCACTGCTGGATGAGCAAGTACGGGTGCTTCTCCTCTTCGGCACTGACATGCTCTCGTCGTTTGCCGACGCGGAGCGCGTGGCCGAGGGTCTCGGGCGCACGGACCTGTGCGTGAGCTACGATCTCTTCCTCAACGATACGGCGCGGCGCTTCGCCGACGTGTTCTTGCCTGGCACCTCATGGCTCGAGGAAATCGGTTGCAAGAGCACGAACACCCATCTCTACTTGATGCCTCGTATTCTCGATCCTGCGGGAGAGGCGCGCTCCGCGATCTGGATTCTCAAGGAGCTGGCCAAGCGATTGGGCCTCCACGACTTTTTTCCCTGGCAAAACGACGAGGGGGTGCTCGACGCGATCCTCGACCATCCCTCCACCGGACACGCCACAGTGGCGGCGCTGCAGCGGGAAGGTGGAATGCGGGCGCTTCAGATCTCCCACGTCGCTTACCCGGACCATGCCTTCCACACGCCATCTGGAAAGGTTGAGTTTTATTCCGAGCGCGCGCAGGCGCTCGGCCTTCCTCCCCTACCCGTCCATGAGGATCTTCCTTCGTCGCCGTATCCGCTGGCATTTCGCCAGGGGCGCACGCTGACCCAGTTTCACGGATTCTACGATCACGGGCGCGCGCTGCCGACGCTGGCCAAAGCCGATCCAGAGCCTTACCTCTGGATCTCGCCCGAAGACGCAACCGCCCGCGGTATCAAAGATCGCGTCCCGATTCGGCTGTACAACGAGCGTGGGGAGTTTCGCGCGCTCGCTCGCGTGACCACGAAGATTCGCCAGGGGACGGTCTGGATGCGCGATGGATGGGAGGGGTTGAACCGACTGACTTCGGGCAGGGCCTGCATCCCCGACCAGGCTGTAGACCTGTTCTCGTTCTCTTCGGGGCAAGCCTCGTTCGACGCTAGGATCGACGTCGCGAAACTTTGAGTTGATGCGCCCTGGCTAGAAGACCCGCGACCACTCCTTTGGCCATCGTTCTACGATTACTTTCTTGTCAGTGTAGAACTCGACTGCATCTCGCCCCTGCCCGTGGAGATCGCCGAAGAAACTGTCCTTCCAGCCGCTGAAGGCAAAGAAGGCGATGGGGGCCGCTACTCCGACGTTGATCCCGATGTTTCCGACCTGCGCTTCGTACCGAAACTTCCGCGCCGCGGCCCCACTGCGGGTAAACAGGCAAGCCTGATTGCCGTAATTCGATCGATTCACGACGTCGATTGCCTCATCAACGTCCTTGACCTGGATCAGGCTTAGCACCGGCCCGAAGATCTCGGTTTTGGCGATCTGCCCCTGCGGGTTCACGTCGGCGAGGATTGTGGGTTTAATGAAGTTGCCTTTCTCGAATCCGCGGATCTGTGCCCCGCGCCCATCGACCAGAATCTTCGCCCCTTCTTTGACGCCCACGTCGATCAAGCCTTCGACCCGGACCTTCGACTCGGCAGAAATGACCGGGCCCATCTGGACCCCGGGGTTCAGGCCGTACCCAACGACGCGGGACTTCGCCGCTGCCGCGATTGACTCTGAAAAAATACGCCCCGCCTCGCCGACGGCGATCGCCACCGACGAAGCGAGGCAACGCTGCCCCGCGCATCCGAACGCCGAATCCGCTACGATCTGGGTCGCCGCTTCCATCTCCGCATCCGGCAGGACGATCGCGGGATTCTTCGCACCGCCTTGGCATTGGGCTCGCTTCCCGCTCGCGGTCGCGCGGCTGTATACGTATTTCGCGACCGGGGTGGATCCCACGAAGCTCACCGCGCGAATCGTCGGGTGATCGAGCAGGGCATCAACGGTTTCCTTTGCCCCGTTGACCAGATTCACAACGCCCCGAGGAAGGCCGGTCTTCTCGAGTAGGCGGAAGATCTTTTGCATCGTAATCGGCACCTTCTCTGAGGGCTTGAGGATGAAGGTGTTGCCGCAGGCGATCGCATACGGCAAAAACCAGAGCGGAATCATGGCGGGGAAATTGAACGGCGTGATCGCGGCCACCACTCCGAGTGGCTGGCGGATCATGATTTCGTCGATTCCGCGGGCGATGTCCTCACTGTTGTAGCCCTGCATCAAAATCGGGATCCCGCAGGCCACCTCGACGTTCTCGATTCCGCGGCGGAGCTCGCCCACGGCCTCGCTGTGGACCTTGCCGCACTCCTCGGTGATCGATCGGGCCAGCTCGTCAAGATTCTCTTCGAGCAGCTGCTTGAGCTTGAATAGATACTGAATTCGATCGCTCGCTGGAGTGCGGCGCCACTCAGGCAGCGCGTCCGCCGCCGCCGCCACTGCTCGACTTACCTCCGCCGCCGAGGAGAGCGGCACGCGACCGATCACCTCGGCCGTCGCGGGATTCTTGACCGGGATTCGCTCGCCGCTCGTCGCTATCCACGTACCATCGACAAAATTCTGAATCGCTGTTTCCACGATGTTTCTCCTGAGCCGCGCCACGCAGCCTGCGCGGGTTGCTGCGCCTACGCGTATTCCCGCGTGACAGTAGATATTGTCAAGGAGGGCACGCCGCCGCGCTTACTTGAGCAAGTTCTCCGCGCTCTCGAGCTACTGACCGGCCAACATTCACCCGCGCCCGCCAAGTGATGCACGAGTTATAGTAAGGCGGTTGACATGGCATTCGTTCCCGGCGTCAGCTCCCCCGCCTCCGAGGGCAAGCTCTACATTGTGACCGACCAGTCGCTGTGCGTCGTACGCACCACCGGTGGGGTCGACGTACCTGCCGGGCCAGCCGCAGGCGCAATCTATCTCGGCCAGCGAGACGGCCTTCCGTGCTTCGCGCGCGCTCTCGAGACCGGCGAACCCCCGCCCGTGGGGAGCGAGCCGATCCCGCTGCGGCGTTTGTTTGGAGTCATTTCCGATGAGGATTTCGGAATCGCCGGGCGCGCGTTGGGACTCACCGCGTGGGATCGCGATCATCGCTTTTGCGGGCGCTGCGGAGCGACCACCGAGCGGTCGAGTGTGGAGCGCGTTCGCACCTGCACTGCGTGTGGACACAGCGCGTATCCCAGGCTGTCGCCCGCGATCATCGCGCTGGTAGAGCGAGACGGCCGTGCTCTACTCGCGCGCAATGCCCGCTTCCCGCGCCCGTTCCTCAGTGTTTTGGCCGGCTTCGTCGAAGTTGGCGAGTCGCTGGAAAGCGCGGTTGCGCGCGAGGTCCGGGAGGAGGCCGGGATTGACGTCACCGAAATCCGGTACTTCGGAAGCCAACCTTGGCCCTTCTCCGGCTCTCTGATGATTGGCTTTACCGCAAGGTGGGCAGCGGGAGAGATCGCTGTCGATGCTTCGGAGATTGTCGACGCGGACTGGTTCGCTCCCACCGAGCTGCCGCCGCACATTCCTCCCCGCCTCAGCATCGCGCGCGAGCTAATCGACGACTTCGTACGCCGGCACGGTGGAATACCCCGCGGGCAAGATTAGTCGCTTTTCGGAGGCAGAGGCTTCAGCACATACCGCTCCTTCGGCCGCTGCTGCCCGACCTTGAGAGCCGCGGCGATCCCAATCCCCTGAAGCAGCGCGACGCCCCCGAGCACCGCACTGAACATTCCCTTGTCCATCATTCGCCCGAACACCAGCGGTGCGGTCGCCAGTCCGACGTCCAGCCCCGAATACACGAATCCATAGATTCGCCCGAACGACTGCGGGCCAAACCGTTCCATCGCTGCTTTGCGCACCAGAAGATCACGCGATGGGGAGGCCATCCCGGTGCAGAACCCGATGATCGCGAAGAAGCCGCCGACGCTCCACGGCGGAATGCCGCCACTCGCGACGCCCAGAGCCGTCAACGCCGCAAACACCAGCGAAATCGCAATCACCCGATCGTGCGCGCCACTTCTTGCCGCGAGAAATCCGCCCAGCACGACGCCAGCAGCGCCACCAAGCAGATAGACGGTCAAAGCGGACGTGGCCACCGCTAACGACACCCCGTAAACGCGCTGGAGCACCGCCGGCGCGAAGTTCTGCAGAGCGCCAAATGCCAGCATCGTGACGAGAAAAAAAAGAAAACACATCCAAACCGCACCGACTCCAAGGAATCCGAACACCGAACCGCTAAGTGCCGCGCCGTGCGTAACTTCCCGCGGGTGACCCGTGGCGGTGTTAGCGAGAACATCGCGACGGGCAAACAGCACGGTCAGCGTGATCAGAGCAACTCCCGCCGCCGCGAACGCAGCCACGCGCCAATTGCTAGCCGCGGCGACGCCGGTCATGAACACGGGCCCTGCCGCCCAGCCGAGATTGCCGGAAAGGCTGTGCACCGAGAACGCATGGCCCAGCCTCGGGGCTGAGACCCGATGATTCAGGGTGGTGAAGTCGGCGGGATGGAACACGCTGTTGCCGGTGCCCGCCAGCACCGCCGCTGCGAGCAGCATGCCGTAGCTATTCGCCGAGCCGAGGACGACTCCAGCAACCGAAAAGAGCGCAATCCCCGCCCAGAGCACGCGCTGTGCACCAACCCGATCGACGACGAAGCCCGCGAGTGCCTGGCCGATGCCGGAAGCGACGAAGAACGCCGCGGTCAGCGAACCCGCTCGCGTAAAGTTGAGCGCAAACTCGCGCATCAGCCAGGGGAACAGCGACGGCAGCATGAGGTGGAAAAAGTGGGAAGTTCCGTGGGCGAAGCCCATCAACGAAATTACTTCCACGTCGGTCCTGGCGCGCCCTGCTCCTCCGGAGTCGTTCATTTTGGCTGAGCGCAGCCTCTCACGTGAAACGCCGAGGATCAAACGGTCTGGCGCACTCTAATCCAGCATGCCCTGTAGGGTCGGCCCGTCGTAACGCTTACTCCTTGGTCTCCTTGGCCTGCTTGGCCTCGGCTATCTGTCGACGAACGTCTTCCATATCGAGCTTTCGGACTCGACCGAGAAGCTCGTTGATATCTTCGGCGCCTACCATCCCCGGTTGATTGAAGAGCAAGATTCCATCACGAAAGATCATCAACGTCGGAATCGACTGAACGGCAAAGGCGCCAGAGAGCTCCAGCTCCTCGTCGGTGTTGATCTTGCCAAACACGACGTCGGGGTGCTCCTCGGCGGCCTCTTCGAAAATCGGGGCAAAGGCGACACATGGCCCACACCAGGATGCCCACCAATCCAGGATGACAATCCCGTTTTTCACTGTGTCCGCGAAACTCTCCGCATTTACGTGAACGGTACTCATCAATTGATCTCTAGTTTCAGTAGAAATTGCATCGATGCTCCTTACGGCGTGAGAGCTTGATCTGCCAACAAAACGTTTAAATCATCGTCAAAACGAACAGCTAGCCTTGCCTGCGGCAACAGTCTAAGTAACGCCGCATGAAAGCCATTCTCGTTCGTGAGTTCGGGGGTCCAGAAGTTCTCAAGGTCGAGGAAGTGCCCACGCCAAAGCCCGCCGCGGGCCAGGTACTCGTTCGGATCCGCGCCGCCGGCGTAAATCCTTATGACACATACATGCGCAACGGAACCTACGCGATTAAGCCTGCGCTTCCCTACACGCCCGGGTCGGACGCAGGAGGGACCGTCGAAGCCGTCGGTCCGGGTGTACAGCGGATCAAGCCTGGCGATCGCGTTTACACGGCGCAAACCCTCACCGGCGCATACGCCGAGAGTGCCCTCGCGCTCGAAAAGCAAGTCCATCCGCTGCCAGCGAAACTTAGCTTCTCGCAGGGCGCTGGCGTTTGGGTTCCGTATGGTACGGCGTTTTACGCCTTGCACCACGCCACACGAGCACGCGCCGGCGAAACCCTCTTAGTTCACGGGGCGAGCGGTGGAGTGGGCCTCGCGGCCGTGCAGATGGCCCGTGCGATCGGTTTGACCGTTTTGGGAACAGCCGGCAGCGAGAAAGGCGTGGATCTGGTGAAGCGCGAATGCGCGCATCTGGCGTTCGATCACAGCAAGGCCGGGTATCACGAAGAAATTTTGAAGGCGACCGAAGGGCGGGGTGTCGACCTCATCCTGGAGATGCTGGCGAACGTGAATCTAGCCCGTGACTTGAAGCTCCTCGCCAACAACGGACGCGTGGTGGTGATCGGCAGCCGCGGTGATGTCACCATCACCCCACGCGATCTGATGAGCCGCCGCGCCTCCCTACACGGGTTTGTGATGTGGAACGTCACCGAGGCAGACGAGAAGGAAATCTTCGCTGGGCTGATGGCTGGCTTGGAGAATGGCACGCTGCGCCCGGTGGTCCGCAAGGAGCTGCCGCTTTCCGAGGCTCCGCGCGCGCACAAAGAAGTGCTCGAGCCCGGAGCCTGCGGCAAAATCGTCCTTCTTCCCTAAGAAGGTGGGCTTCCCATCGCCCTGGCGAAAAACTCAAGGCACGATCACGAGCGGCTTCGGACAGGCACGCGCAAGCACGAGGGTAACGCTACCAAGCAACAGCCGCGCAAGAGCCCCCTTGCCGGTCTTGCCAACAGTGAGCATCCCCACCTCAGGATTCTCGCAAAGGCGAGCAAGCTCTTCCGCGGGATTGCCAAGCAATACTTGGGTGGCAATTTCTGCGCCCTTGCCCTCGAGCTTGGTTCGCATTTCCTTCAGAGCGAGCTCTGCCGCCTGACGTTCCACCTGCATAATTTCCACAACGTTCGGTGGCGGGAACTCTGCTTCTGGCACGTACGGCGGAACCACGAAGACCAGGAGCAACCCTGCTCGAACGGACGTGGCGAGCTGCAAGGCAAAATTCGCTGCCTTCTCTGCATGGGGGGAGCCATCGAATCCGATCACAATCGTTTTGATATTCAAAACTTGTCCTCTCCGATGGCCAGCATCAACGTGTAGCTCGAATCCGCGCAGTCAAGCAGAACCAGTCGAGGAAGCAAAGACAACGTCTCAAAGAGAAAGTAACGGAACGCGGATACGCACCTATTCGCGGCGAACCTGGTATCGGCTACCCGGCCGGCCTGAACGCGGCGGGAGGGGCCTCCGCCGCTGGCTTGTCGACGAACTTCCGATCCGGATGCATGGTGAACGCGAGCACCGCTCCGACCAGCAGCAGCCCCACCGATCCATAGAAGGGCACGTTCCAGTTGCCGGTGAGGTCGACGATGTAGCCGAAGGCGAGCGGCGAGACGATTGCCGCCACCGCCGAGCCGGTATTCATCAACCCGCTGGCGGTGCCGGAGTACTGCGGCGCGATGTCCATCGGCACCGACCAGATCGGCCCGATGACCAGCTCGAGGAAGAAGAATCCGCCCGAGAGGCAGAGCGCCAACGTGGTGACGTCGCGCGAGTAGACGACCGGAATGATGCACCCGGCCGCGCCGAGCATGCCGATCAGGATCACCGTTAGGCGCGCCAACGTGACGTTGCCGGTCTTGTGAAAGAGGTAGTCGCTGAAGATCCCGCCCAGCGCGTCACCCACCACTCCGGCGAAGAACACGCCACTCGCGAAGAGCGCCGACTTCTTGATGTCGAGGTGGTAGCCCTGGAGGAAAAACGAGGGCAGCCAGTTGAGGAAGAGCCATAGCGACCAGCCGTAACAGAAGTAGGTGAGCGTCACCGGCAGAATGCGCACGATCAGTCTTCCCCACGGCACATGCTTGGCGGCGGTTTTCGGCGCGCTGGGTGGAGGGAGCCGCGCGAGATCCTCGGGGGTGATCGACGGATGCTCACGCGGATCGTCGCGATAGTACAGCCACCAGACAACCACCCAGATGAGACTCACCAAGCCCAGCACCACGAAGGCGCCGCGCCAGCTCCTCAGCCAGATCATCAGCGCCGCCACCAAGGGCGGCGTCACTGCGTTGCCGAACCGCGCGAAGGAATGCGTGACGCCCTGGGCGAAGCCGCGCTTGCCGGCGGGCGTCCAGCTCTGCATCGCTCGAGTCGCCGTGGGGAAGGTCGCGCCCTCGCCGAAGCCGAGCGCGACGCGGAAGAACATCAGCGAGATGAGACCGGTCGCAAGCCCGGTCAAAGCGGTGGACGCGGCCCAGATGGCGCCGCAGATGAGCAGCGTCTTGCGGGGGCCAAGCCGATCGCCGATCCATCCGCCGATCACCTGAAACAGCGCATAGGGATAAGCGAAGCCCGAGAAGACGAGCCCGAGCTGCGTGTTGGAGAGGCCGAACTCCTTCTTGATGCTGCTTGCGGCGGTACCGACGTTCACCCGGTCGATGTACGTGAGGAAGTACATGAGACAGAGCAGCAAGAGAACGATGCCGGGAGCGGACGGTTTTCGGAGTTTCATGGGGGCTGGTTACCTCAGGACTGTGCGTTGCTCACGACATATTTCATGGCGCGGTGCGTGACTACTGCCACGGGTCACTCCGAGAGCACCGACGCACAGCGGGAGGAAGCTGCGGCGAATCATTGACATGGAGCTCTCCTCTTCCGTTGCTCGCGAAACGCCACGATGGCCCCAGCGGCGCGGACGTGGGCCCTCGAGTTGCGTGCCCATAGCAAACGCGTAGTGGAAGTCAATGAACACGGTGCGCCAGCCTGGAATTACGCAGTGGGTCAGTTTGAAAACTGACCCACCTACCCTTGATTAAAGCGAAGCCCCGAAATCCGACTAGATACATACCCTGCCAATTCTCCCAGATTCGCAAGCTCATTTCGAACCATTATTCGGATGAGCAACGGCACCTCGCGTTCATCGAGGAAGCGGTAAAGCTCAGGTCCTGGGAGCAGCAGCCGTCGGCGGCTCCGTAAGCGCCTCCTCGACCGCCGAAGCAATTTCGCCGATCAGGGCTGGCCGGCGTAAGATTTGCTTCCAAGCACCGGGCGGCGTCTCCAACTGGGCTCGTCCGAGGAGTACGAGCCGCGCGTTTGGATGTCGGGACACGAGGAGATCGAGAAGCCGACTCTGCGGCTCCACCAGGACGTCCTGATCGACCACGATCACTCGAACAGGCCCTCGATCCTTCTCCACTGGCCGAGACAGTAGGGCAGCCGGCAGGTCCGGTGTCCCAACCACGTCGTACCCTCGCTCGATCAGCTCAGCCCGAAGTAGCGCGCGTGGCCAATGTTCCGGCATGACAAGCAGGATTCTCGGCGGCGGCATCGGTCACGTCTGGTGGTCCATCGATCAATTCGCCGGCCGGTACACGGGAACAAGGTACGGGCCTTCCGGGATGACCGCAACGTGTGCGTCGCCCGTCTCGCGCGTGCTTTGCGCTACCGCCTGTTCGACCGAGTCGATCGTCCGTACGCCGGTAAGCTTGCGGTCACCGGCCGACAACCCGCCAGAGTAAAGAAAGACGGATCCGGCCTTCGTGGCCCTGAGCTGCATTTGAGTCTCCCACTCATCGATATCGGCGAAGCGCTTACGGCCGATATCGGCGAGGAATCCATCAGCGCCCAGAGCTCCGAGCCGCTTTTGCGCCTCGACATATTCCTGGGACCCCATGCCCTCCGAGCACTCAGAGGCAACGATCAGATTGCCGCCCGGCTCGAGGATGTCGATCGCTGCCACCATTCCTTTGACCGTCTGGTAGTAGGTCGCGTCAAGAGGATATCCGGCTCCGCTGGTAACTACTGTCTTGAAGCGCCTCGCCACCGGCACCTTCACATATTGCTCAACGAACGCAACGGCTTGATCGTGGCTTTCGATCAGCTCGCCGAAATTGACGAACGAAACGCGACGCGCATCGTCGATCACCACGTTTGCGGCCAGCACCGGACCCAGCATCGCGGCGATCGTCAGCTGCTCATGGTGCAGCGGATTTCCCGCTAAAATGCAGTTGTCCGCCTTCGGATGTGCCATGAAATGCGCGTTGTGGAACGTGGTGATCGTGTCTTGGTGCGCGACGCCGGGTGCGATGACTTTGCGGCCCCCCGAGTAGCCAGCCATGAAGTGCGGCTCCACCAGGCCGGTGACGATTTTCAACTGCGCGGTGACGAAGCGGCGGTCCAGCTTGACGGGGGTACCGCTCGGGGTGAATCCCAAATCGACGTGATCGGAGTCATTTCGCGCGTGGTGGTTCTCGACGCGCACGGTTTTCAGCACCCATGGGTCGCCAACCAGCTCTTCCAGCTCGACACCGAGGTTGGGGCGATGCAGTCCGGTGGCAACGAGCACGGTGATCCGGCCCGACTCGAGACCGCCGTCGAGCAGCTCGCGGATCAGCGGCTGCAATAGAAGTCCGTTCGGAACCGGCCGGGTAATGTCGCAGATCAGAATGCACGCGCTCGTCGCGTTCCGCGCCTGTTGCCGCAAGGTGGGAGCCGAGACCGGATGGCCGAGCGCGGCCTGCACCGCGTGGGCCGGATTGGCAAGAACCGGCATCGGCGGCTTCCGGATGACGGTGACCTCGATCGGGTCCGCAAAGCGCACCGGCAATGTACCTCGCCCATAATTCAGTGCGACGTCGATCATCGGCGGCCGGCCTCCTTTCGCGCCCAATGCTCTACACCAGCCTCGAGAAGCGCGCGAGGGCTCGAGCCCGTCGGATCCAGGCCAAATTGGCGAGTGCTGACTTCCAGGACTTCATCGAACGGCGATTCCGCGTGCGAGAACGAGGGATCCACGCGACCCGCGAAGATGACGGTTCGCTTGCCTTTGCGCTTTGCCAGGCTCGCGAGGGACCCAGGCCCTTTGGCGTAGCTGGTCTGACGATCCAACCGCCCCTCGCCGGCCACCACCACATCGGCTTGCTCGACGCGCTCCTCGAGGTGCAAGGCCTCAGATACCAACTTGAACCCGGATTTGAGCTGCCCACCGAGAAAGGCGATCAGGCCGAAAGCCAGTCCCCCCGCCGCGCCCGCTCCCGGTATGTTTGCGAAGTCTTGGCTCAGTTGCTTGCGAGTGATTTCCGCCAGCCGGGATAGCGCGTGGTCCAGCTCCGCAATCATCTTCGAGCTCGCTCCCTTTTGTGGCCCATAAATAGCCGACGCGCCGGTCGGCCCGAGCAATGGGTTATTGACGTCAGCGGCGATGGACAACTCAACTCGCTCGAGGCGGGGGTCCCGACCCAATAGATCGATGCGTTCCAGCTCTGCGAGCGCCGCCCCGCCGTGCGGTAATGGTTTTCCGTGGCGGTCCAAGAACTTGACCCCGAGCGCTTCGGCTGCTCCAGCACCGCCGTCGTTGGTGGCGCTGCCGCCAATGCCCAGCAGAATCTGGCTGCAATTGGCATCGAGCGCGGCTCGGATCAATTGCCCGGTGCCGAAGGTGGTGGTGTCCCGGGGGTCTCGCTCGGAAGAAGCGAGCAGCGACAGCCCCGAGGCCGCGGCCATTTCGAGAATCGCGGTTCGACCGCCAGGGATCGTTCCCCACCGCGCGGTGATCAGGCGTCCGAGCGGATCCTGCACCAGACACTGGTGCGACTCTCCGCCGGTCGCGTCCAAGAGCGCG
Organism: Myxococcaceae bacterium; assembly: GCA_036781205.1. Classification (GTDB taxonomy): domain Bacteria; phylum Myxococcota; class Myxococcia; order Myxococcales; family Myxococcaceae; genus DAIQBK01. The sequence goes on along the minus strand of DAIQBK010000006.1, from coordinate 124,853 downwards.
GCGACAAAGCCTGGGCCGCCATCGGACAGGGGAGCCATGTCCAGATGGGCAGAGCCAAGAACCCGAGCCAGGACATCCCGAACCGCGCTTGCGGCCTGCACGGCCGTAAGCGTACCTTTGAACTCCTGCGGTGCGATCAGGATGCGCATCGTTCTCTTTAAGATACGGCGTTTACAAATGTGAGGCCATCATCGGCCAAGTCAGCGAACGGCTGGAACCCTTAACCGGGGGCGCCAGCTTGGACCACCTGCACCTGGAGGCCATCGGCCGCATCCGACGGGGGAGTGGCGATGATCTGTTCGCCGCCTTTTAGCCCGTTGACCACGTCGACGGTGGTGCCGTTGTCGACTCCCAGCTGCACGGCGGTGAGGTGCACCCGCCCATTGGGGTCCACCACCGCGACGTGGACACCGCGTGCATCCTGTAGAATGGCACCCGAGGGCACGCGCACGATCGGGTGGGAAATGTCGACCCCGATCGAGGCCTCGCCGTACGTGCCCGCGAAAAGTTCACCCTTGTCGTTGGGCAGGTCGATCTCCGTCCTCAGAGTGCGCGAGGCCGGATCAATTGCGCCGGCAGTGCGCACTACTTTGCCCGGAAACTTGCGGCCGGGGAACTGCCTTACGGTGACGTAGGCGTCCGCCCCGGTGCGAACGCTGGGCGCAAATGGCTGTGGCACGTCGATGAATGCCCGAATCGGGTTGGTGGCTTCGATCTCGAACAACGCCGCGCCGGTACCTCCCGCGCCGGCGTTCACCAGCGTGCCAACGTCCACAAGTCGCTGGGTGATCGTCCCGTCGTATGGGGCCAAAACTCTACCAAATGAGATCAGCTGTTCGAGCTGCCGGATATTCGCGCGCATGGCTTCGATATCGGCGATCGCGGCCTTCACGTTGGCCTCCCAGACCGATGCCTGGGTGCGCGCCTGATCATCATCCTGCTTGGCAACGAGCGCTTCTTGGAAAAGTGTGTGCATGCGCTGCGCCGTGATCTTGGCGAACTCGAGGTTGGCGCGTGCCTGCGCCAATGCGGCCTCGCGCTGCAACAGAGTCGCCTTTGCCTGCTGAAGTTGTTGGGTAAGCTCTGGCGTCTCTAGCTCAACCAGCAGGTCTCCTTTGTGGACGCGGGAACCGATGTCAACCAGCCAGCGTCGCACGAATCCACTTGCCCTCGCGAAGACGAGGGTTCGCTGATAGGGGGCCAGCGTCGCCGGCAGCGTCAGCTCTCGACCGCTCTCGGCAGCGACGGCGGGGACCACGCTCACGCGCAGCGGGCCCTGCTGGGCCGAGGTCTGCGCCACCAGCTTTGAATGGGCGCGATGACGGGGGAGATATCCAATCAGGAAGGCCAGCAGCGCCGCTGCAGCGACGGCACCGATGATCGCGAGGTGTTTTTTGCGCAAGGGGTGCCGCACCTGGCCGGTCAATGTGGTGATCATGTCGCACCCTTGGACTGCTCGGTCAACGATGGATGTGGCTCGGTCTCTTCGCTCGCAGCCGTGCGCTTGGCGAGCACGCTGAACATCACCGGAACAAAAAAGAGCGTTGAGAAGGTGGCGAACACCAGTCCGCCAATCACCGCGCGGCCAAGCGGCGCGTTCTGCTCACCCCCATCGCCAAGCCCGAGCGCCATCGGAAAGATTCCGAGGATCATCGCGGTGGCAGTCATGATCACCGGCCGCAGGCGAGTGCGCCCAGCTTCGATCGCTGCTTTAATTAGATCATCCCCCTCGCGAAAGCGCTCGAGGCCGAAAGTGACCACCAGGATGCTGTTCGCGCTCGCTACGCCGATACTCATCAATGATCCCATCAACGCGGGAATGCTCAGCGTGGTGCCGGTCAAGAACAGCCCCCAGACGATGCCTGCGAGGGTTCCCGGAATCGCCATCAAGATGATCAGCGGGTCCAGCCACGACTGAAAATTGACCGCAATCAGCAGGTACACCAGGACCACCGCGAAAACGATTCCCAGTCCCAGGCCGACAAACGAAGCGTTCATCGACTGCGACTGTCCCACCAACTGGATCGTCGACCCCCGGGGAAGCTTGGCCCGCGCGGCGTCCACCAGTTTCTGAACCGCGGATGAAACCGCGCCTAGGTCCGCCCCATCCACGCCGGCCTGCACGTCCAGCGTCTTCGCGACGTTCCAATGGGTAATGTTGGTGGGGCCGAGGGTACGGCCCACGTTCGCGACGTTCGAAAGCAGCTGGGGTTGAGTGCTGGTCGCAATCGCGAGTGGCTGGGACTGGAGCGCCGGAATCGAATCGACCCGAAACTGCGGGGTCTGAACCGCGACCGAGTACTGCACCCCCGTTTTCGGATCGAGCCAGAAATTCGGAGCGGTTTGAAAGCTGCCCGATAGAGACACCAGCAAATCCGTGGACACGTCGCGCATCGACAGGCCGAGCTGTTCGGCCGCGGTGCGGTCGACATTTACCGCGAGCTCCGGGGTATCGGTGACCTGCGCCAGGTGCACATCGACCGCGCCAGGGATGGCCCCGATGCTCGAGGCCAGGCTACGGGCGATCGACAGGTTCTGCGCTTGGTTCCCAATCGGACCCGTGAAGCGCACGTCCAAAGGCGCTGAGAGTCCAAAGTTCAGAACCTGACTGGAAATGTCGGCCGGAAGCCAGAAGAAGGTGGCGTTGGAGAAGGTGTCGCGCAGGTCGCGCCGTAACGCGTGGATGTAGTTGGCGGTTGGACCATGTTTGGGTTTGAGCGAAACCAACATCTCACCATCGGCACTGGAAATCATCGATGGATCGCCGAGCGTAAGATTGATTCCGCTCACGGGCACGCCGATGTTGTCGATGATCGCTTCGAGCTCGTCAGCCGGGACGATCCGCCGGACCCGATCCTCGACCGCTGCGAAGAGGCGCTCGGTCTCTTCGATCCGCGTCGCCGGCGGTCCCCGGATGTGGAACTTCATCTGTCCGGCGTCGACGGTGGGAAAAAAATCGCGCCCCAAGAGGGGAATCAAGGCGATCGAACCCAACGCCGCCAGTACAAACACAGCGATGAATAGATTGCGATGTCGGAAGGCCCCCTCCAAAGCACGGCTGTAGCCGTCGCGCAGCCGCTCGAAGCCTCGCTCAATCCAGCGGTTTGCCCAGGCAATCGGATTTCGACCGCCGGACCCTTGATGCTCTTCGCCGCGTAGAAGGTACTGCATCATTGTCGGCACCAAGGTTCTCGAGAGAAAGTACGAGGTGAGCATCGCAAAAACGACGGCCATCGCCAGCGGGACGAACAGCGATTTGGCGGCGCCGGCAATGAAGGTGACCGGCACGAATACGATGCAGATGGCAAGGGTGGAAACCAGCGCGGGCACCGCGATTTCCGCGGAGCCGTCGAGAATCGCCTGGACCAGCCCCTTGCCGCCGCTGCGCTGGCGATGCACGTTCTCGATCGCCACCGTCGCGTCGTCGACCAGAATTCCGACCGCGAGCGCCATTCCGCCCAGTGTCATCAGATTCAATGTCTGGCCCAGCATGTTGAGGACGATCACCGAGACCAGCAACGAGAGCGGGATCGAGACCAGGACGATCAGCGTGCTGCGCCAACTTCCCAGGAACAGCAGCATCATCAGCCCGGTGAGCCCCGCCGCAATCGCCGCTTCGCGCAGCACGCCTTGGATTGCGCCGCTGACGAAGACCGATTGGTCGAATAATGCCTGCACTTTCAGCTCGGGCGGTAAGGTCGCCTGAACCTGGGGAAGGGCCTGCCGAAGCTGGCCGACCACCGTGAGGGTACTGGCACCCGTGGCCTTGAGCACCGGGATCAGGGCGCCTCGGGTTCCATTGGTCAACACCGCGCTGGTCTGCGGCGCGAAACCATCGCGAACGTGCGCGACGTCGCCGAGGTAAACCACCACGTTGCCCACTCTCTTCACTGGAAGGCGGTTGAACTCGTCCACCACCGAGGGGCTGGCGTTCAGCCGGATCGGATACTCGAGCGCTCCAACTTTCGCGGTTCCACTCGGCACTACCAGATTCTGTAGGTTGACTGCGTTGGAGATTTCCCCGGGAGCGACCCCCCACGCGAAGAGCTTTTTGGGGTCCAGGTCGACCATGATCTGGCGGACCTTTCCACCGAGCGGCAGGGGCATTTGCGCTCCCGGCACCGTCGCCAAGCCGACGCGAAGAAAGTTCGTCGCGTAGTCGTAGACCTGCTGCTCATTGAGCGTTGGACTGGACACACCGAGCTGAAGAATCGAGACCGCTGAAGCGCTGTAGGGCATTACCAACGGGGCCGTCGCGCCCGGCGGCATCTGGCGAAGCACGGCGGGGGCGACGGCGGTCACCTGGGCGACCGCGCCATCCAGCGCTGTGCCGGGCTGGAAAAAGATTTTCACCACACTCACGCCGGCGAGCGTTTGACTCTCCATATGCTCGATTCCGCTGACGGTGGTGGTGCAAGCGCGCTCGAACAGCGTGGTGATGCGCCCTTCCATCTCTTCCGGGGTCAGCCCGTTGAACTGCCAGATCGCCGCCACCACCGGGATGTTGATCTCCGGGAACATGTCGGTCGGCATCCGCTGAATGGTCAGCACGCCCATCAGCACGATGAGCATTGCCAGGACTACGAATGTGTAAGGTCGACGCAGCGCGAGTCGAACGATCCACATTAACCGGCTCCTCCGGAGGCAGGAGCGGCAAATCTATGGTTCGATCCGGCCCATTGGTGTTGCATTAAGTCCGCAGCAGATTGGGTTCGAGCCGAGTATAGCCGCGTTCCTCTGCCCACAGCGACAACGGAATCGCCGCCAGATCGTCCACGATCGGAACGGCACGACCGTTCGTAGTGAGGTCGATGGTGCGCAGATAGGATTTACAGGTGTCGCACGCATCGATCCGGACATGCGGCAATTGGTCGGCGACGTAGACCGGCAACTTCTTTTCGTCGTGCTCACCGCAGGCCGCACAGAAGATCCGCCGAAATTCCCACTCGGAGAAGCAAAACGAGCAGACCAGGCAGCGCTTGCTCCCGTCGCCCTCGGGCCGCAGGACGCCCAAAAGCGGTGCCGACTCGCAGCGAGGGCAAGTGGGGGGCCTGCCATCGATCGGCGGCGGCGGCATGCTTTCGGTGAGAAACTCCACGTAGGGCTGCAGAAACGCGCGCAGAATGAATTCTTTCACCGTCTCCGCGCTCTCGTCCTGCGTTTCCTCCACTGACGGCGGACGCTGCCCCCCGACCCTCCAGAATTCATTCAGAGTCGCGGCCCAGGTTCCGAGCTCGCCTACCGCGAGTCGACGTGCACCCTCGGCGATCGGCGCGGGGGCCTCGCGTTCCAGAAAAGACAAAATTTGCGGAAAATGTTTCATCAACAGGGCGTGATTCAGCGCCAATCCCCGCAGGTCATCTTGGGGTGCTCCAGAGGCACTCTTCGAGCCCCTCCCGAGGTCGGTGTAGATTGCTTTCTGAAAGCCGGCGAGCTGCTGATAGAACTTCAGGATCTCTCCCGCGAACGGATACTGGCTCGCCAAATATTTCGCGCGGTCGATCCGCGCGTCGTAGTCACTCGTCATTTGCGCGCCTCGGATGAGCGAACCACCTCCTGATACCAGCCCGGGTGATAGCGCTTGGCAAACTTCTCAGAAACATCTCCGTGAATGATCGAGCCGAAGGCGCCGCGCTCGGCGAAGACGCTCATGTAGATATGAATCATGAACAGCGCAATGGTAAGCAGCGCGGCGATCGGATGAACGAGCACGGCCGCGTAACGAAGGTCGCGCAGATTCCAGGGAACCTGCTCGGTAAACCAAAGGATCACTCCACTGGCCAGCAGGAGCAGAGCGCAATAGAAAAATCCCCAGAAGAGGAGCTTCTGCCCGGCGTTGTATCGCCCGGCGGGCGGCATCCTTTCATCGTGATTGGTGATGTACTCGCGCAGCGATCGCCACCACGCCGTGTCGGTTTCAGTCATCCTCATCTGCCTGGCCCACAGCACCGCCAGGTAGAGGACCGCCCCGGTGAAGATCAGACCCGCCCACGGATGCAACATCCGTGAGATCTGTCCGCCGCCGAGTAGAACAGCAATCCAGAAGAGCCACGGGGACCAGAACGCCAGGCCAGTGAGCAGCAAGTAGATGTATGAGATCGCGGCGACCCAGTGGGTCGCGCGCTCGTGAAGGGTATAGCGGAGGATACGACCATGTGACAGCAGCTGCTGGGCCGGCTTCATCGCTGGTCTCCCTCTTTCGGAGTCTGGTCCTCGTCTTTATGCTCCTTGGGGCCGAATCGCAGATAGTGCCCAAACAGGCCGACCAGGCCGAGGACCATCGCCAGGTTTCCAATCCATTTGAGCGGGGTTTTCCAGAGCCTGACCGAAATCGGTACTTTCGGATCTTTGGGCAGCCCGCCGTAGAGCTCGGGCTTGCTTGCATCGTGGAGGACGTAAATCACCCCGGTGCCGCCGACGCCGGGTGGATCGTACACCCCGGCCTGAGGAAAATTGAAGTGCTCCCGAAGCTGCTGGGCCCGGTTCTCAGCCAGTTCTTTCATGTCGTCTTTACTGCCGAAGTGCAGACACCCGGTCGGGCAAGATTTGATACACGCCGGCTCCAGCCCTTCGCTCACCCGGTCCGAGCAAAGGGTGCATTTGAAAACGCGCTTGGTCTCCGGGTTGAACTTGGGAATGTTGAAGGGGCAACCGGTCAGGCAATAGCCGCAGCCAATGCATTTATCCTGCTGAAAATCGACGATTCCGTTGGCGTACTGGACGATCGCGCCGTCAGCCGGGCATGCGGCAAGGCATCCCGGCTCGGCGCAGTGCATGCACTGGTCCTTGCGCATCAGCCACATCATCGTGCCGTCTTCGCGCTCGTGTTCGTCGAACTTGATCAGATTCCAATAGTTCCACCGCGTGTCCGGCATCGTCTGGTAGGTATTGTCGAAGACGGTTTCGCCGAACGGCAGGTCATTCCATTCCAGACAAGCCACCTCGCACGCCTTGCAGCCGATGCAAGTGGTGGTGTCGATCAGCTTGCAAACGGTGTACTCGCGCTGGGTGCTCTCCCCGGGAACGGGACCGGAATGCCCTGACATCTTCTGGATCCGAAGTGTCGCTTGGCTCATATCGGGCCTCTACGCTTTCTCAACCTTCACCAAAAAAGCCTTGAACTCGGGAGTGAAGGCATTGGGATCGATGATCGTGGGGGTTAGGAGGTTGGCCGAGGTCTTTGCGGTTTTGCCTTCGTCCTCCGCGATCCCCCGATAGCCCCAGTGGATCGGAACGCCGATTTGATACGTCTTCTTGCCGTTGATCATCATCGGCTTGATCCGCCTGGTGACCATTGCTTTGGCGATGTATGGCGACCCGCGCGCGCTCGTCACTTTGATTTTCTCCCCGCCTCTCAGCCCCATCTCCTGGGCCATCTCGAACGGGATTTCCACGAATGGTTCCGGCACCAGTTGCACCTCCATGGGATTGTTCTTTGTCCAGTAGTGATAGTGCTCGGTGAGCCGGTAGGTGGTGCACACCACGTTGAAGCCGTCCTTGGGAGAGCCGTACTTGTCGTCAGGAGACGTGAATCGCTCCAGCACCGGATTCTGGCTGTGTTGCGGATGGAGCAGATTCTCGGTCGGGCTTTCGAACGGCTCGTAAAACTCCGGGAATGGACCATCGGCGAAAGCCGCCAGCGGCCCGAAGATGCGCCCTACCCCCTCGGCATTCATGATGAACGGCCCCATGTGATCCTTGGGCTTGGAGTCCACCTTGAAATCCAACACGTCGTGTCCAACCCATAGCTGCGTTTCCTCGTTCCACCAAACCTGCCGTCGGGTCGGGTCCCACGGATTCCCCGCTACATCGCAGGACGCGCGGTTGTAGAGGATGCGGCGATTGGCCGGCCAGGACCAGGCCCAATTGGGATGGATTCCCAGGCCCGAAGGATCCGAGGGATCGCGTCGAGCGGTGAGATTTCCTGCTTCGGTAAAGGAGCCAGAATAAATCCAGTTGCCGCAAGAAGTCGTGCCATCGTCCCTGAGCCACGCAAACCCAGGCAGCTGTTGGCCGCGCTTGATCTGCTGCTTGGTCGCAGGGTCCTCCAAATCAGCGAGCGCCTTACCGCTGATCTCCTTCAGCACTTCGGCGAGCGACGGGTTGGAGGGATCGGTGTAATTCCAGGTCAGGTTGAGGATCGGATCGGGAAACTTCCCGCCCTGCTGTTGGTACAGCTCGCGCACTTTCAGGAAAATCTGCGCGACGATCCCGTGATCCAGACGCCCTTCGCCTGGAATTGGGAGCGCCACGTTCTTCCATTGCAGCCACCGGGCGGAGTTGGTGAAGGTGCCATCTTTCTCCGCAAACCCGGCGCACGGCAGTCGATAAACTGTGGTTTGAATCTTCTTCATCTCCTCGGGAGTGATCCCGGGCGATCTCCAGAATTCGCTCGTTTCGTCGGGATAAATTTCACCGACGACCAGAAAATCTGCCTTCTTGAGGGCGTCGATGTTCTTTTTCGTATCCGGGCCAACCTGGACGCCGTTCATCCCGAAGGCGAAGATGCCCTTGACGATGCCCATGTACATGTTGTCCCAGAGGTGAACCCAGGAATAGTTGCGATCGATTTTCGGCAGGTAGTTGAAGGCCCAGTCGTTCTGCTGGGTCGCCGCCGGGCCGTAAAGCGCCTTGAGGAAGCTGACCGCGAACTTCGGCGTGTTCCCATAGTAATTCCACGACTCCCAGGGCGCAGGCTTCGAAGGTTTGGGCGTGATTCGCTTCATCCACGCATCGAAGGATGCGTCGTCGGGAGTCACCGGCTTGAGGTAGCCGGGTAGGCTGTCGAAGATGCTAGCCATGTCCGTCGCGCCCTGAATATTCGAGTGCCCGCGTAGGGCGTTGACGCCGCCGCCCGAGCGTCCGACATTGCCCATCAGCAATTGAAGGATTGCTGCGGTGCGAATGATCTGCGTCCCAAAAGAGTGGTGTGTCCACCCAACCGCGTAGATGATAGTCGCCGCCTTCTTCAAGTCTCCGTCTTTTCGCACAGAGGTGAAGAGCTCAGTGGCCTTCAGGAATTGCTCCTTGGGAACGCCGGTAATGCGCTCTACCATCTCCGGCGTGTAGCGCGAGTAGTGCTTGCGCAGCAGTTGGTACACGCATCTTGGATTTTGGAGCGAGAGATCGAACTCGACTTGCTCCGGCAGAGAGGGCGGGGGCGGAGCGCCGCCGCTGGGTGGATGCGCCGCGCCGCCCAGGGTATACCCCTGTGCTGCATCCTTTCCTCCGGCAACCCCGCTCCCCGCATAATTCCAGGTAGCTCTTGAGTAGGTTTTGGTGTTGGCGTCGAAGCCCGAGAAAACTCCATCTGTATCGCCGGGCAGCTTGAAATCATCCTTCAGGATGAACGCCGCGTTGGTGTAGTTGACAAGGTATTCCTTCGCGATTCGGTTGTTCTCAATCGCGTAACGGATCATGCCCCCGAGGAAGGCGATGTCCGTACCCGCGCGAATCTGGCAAAACAGATCGGCCACCGCGGCGGTGCGGTTGAACCGCGGGTCCACCACGATCGTCTTCGCGTTCCGCGTTCGTTTAGCCTCGATCGCCCACTTGAAGCCGCACGGGTGGTTCTCGGCCGGATTGCCACCCATGATCAACATCATGTCGGTATTCTTGATGTCGACAAACCCGTTGGTCATTGCACCGCGCCCGAACGTTGGTGCCAAACTTGACACCGTGGGTTGGTGTCAAACCCGCGCCTGGTTTTCGAGGTGCACGACCCCCATCGCGCGCATGGTTTTGCCAACCAGATAATTGAACTCGTTGGTATCGGTGCATCCACCAGTAAAGGCGAGGGATTCGAGGCGGTTTACCGTCCGACCGGCCGAATCCTTCTCGATCAAGGTCGCGTCGCGCAGTTTCTTTACTCTCTGCGCGATTTCATTGATCGCATCGTCCCACGAGATGTCTTGCCAGTCGGTGGCACCCGGGCGCCGGACTTGCGGCTTGAGCAGGCGACGATCATTGAGGATGTCTTGTTCGAGCGAGGCGCCCTTGGGGCAGAGGGTGCCGCGGTTGATCGGATGGTCCGGATCGCCCTCCACGTGCACCACCTGCGGGGTGACGTTCTTCGCTCGGTCGCCGATCGTGTAGATGATCACGCCGCAGCTCACCGAACAGTATGGACAGGTAGAGCGAGTTTCGCTTGCCCGTGCGATCTTGAGTGACGCCAGCTGCGCGTACGCGGGCTTTATATCGAAGCCGAACACCGCCGCGGCAGCTCCGCCGGCGGCTGTCATCTTCAGGAACTCTCGTCGGGACGGATTCATCGGTGCCCTCCTCGCGTCTTGACGTCGAATGCGATGCTCACGCAGCCGAACGTCTGGCCCCCGGTTGCATCGTTAGATCCGTTTCGAAGCTGTCGCGCGCTACTCGATGGCCAAGCGGGTGAAAGTGAACAAAGCCGCAAAACCTGTAAATCCTGAAGCGACTCTTCGCCCCGGCGCGGCTTCATATCCATCATCCTCCTGGCACACGACTAAGGAGCGCCGCACGTCCAATCGAGCCCCGTTCGGCGGAAGACAGCTGTGCGAAACCAATCACCGATTCTGACAAACGAGAGGCGGAGCTGTTACAGCGGCGCCAGCTCGAACCGCTGAGGCGGTGGTCGCCCTCCAGGGATGCAACCGGCTACACGAAAGTTGTCTAGCGACGAACGCTCCCGTGTCCGCCGCCCGGAGGGTGAGGCCCCGGCGCTGGGCCATGGGGAGGTGCAGTGTATCCGCCGCGGGGGGCTCCACCCCCGCCGGGGTGAGGCCCGCCAACCCAGCCGTACGGAGACCCACTCGGCACGCTCTGATGGGTTCCGAAGTTGGACTGTGCCTGGTTAAAACCGTGCGTTCGCGCCTCTCCCCACCCTCTCGCGGCGCTCTCATGAGACAGGCTTTGCGCCCGCTGCGCATCGTTGATGCCGCTCCAAGTGCCGCTTGACGAGTAATGCTCCCAACCTCCACTCGGCGTCTGCCGATACACGTGCCCGCTCGCGTCGCCATAAACGTGGTTCCCGGTCGGCTTGGGCGCCTGAAACGATGCCGAACCTGCAGAGGGCGAGCCGTGGGGGCTGGAGGGCGAGCTCACCGCCGCAGGACGGGATGGAGAACCTGCAGGTCGTGCACCCATTTCGGGGCTGCGGACTTCGGCTCGTGGCGTGAAGGCACTGACGACGGTCGCTCGCTGGCCGGCGACTGGGACTCCGGTGCGCGAGTTGTAGGCGGTGCCGACTTTAAGTCCCTTCGGCGTATTGGCCGGCCGGAAGGCGACTGGACGACCCATCATCACCCGCGTGTTGCTGTAGCGCTGGTACACGTTGATATTGACCGAGTTCCAAACAACCGGTCGATAGGGCCCACTCCAAAGCTGCCATCGATACGGACCCCACCAAGGCCTTGGGTACCACCAGCCCCCGCCGAAACCGTAACGCACGCTGACTGGACCAAATCCCCAGCCATAGGACCAGCCGCACCAAGGCGTAAAAGCCAGACCCCAGCCAAATCCATAAGTGTACGGAGCCGGGTACCAGTAGCCCCCGATCCACGGCCGGTAATGGTAGCCAGTCCCATAGACCACAACGCCGGCAGGGACGATCTCAACCCCTAGATAGCCAGGGGTGTACCCCGTGTACACCACGTCGGGCGTTGAACCATAGACGTACACATATGTCGCGTAGTGCAAGCGAGAGCTGGGAGGAATGGAATAGATGGAGGGTGGTACTGAAGCCGCGACCACCCACGGACCGTTGGGCGAGTCGCTCACAAACCAAAGTCCGTTCTGCACCAGGTAGTACTGCCCGTCGTCCGCGCGAATGATCGGGGCCGATGCATTGGCGACCGACTGCAGCGGCGTGTCCTCAATCGCCTCGAGCTTCGGGGGTCCATCGATGGTTGGCGGCGGGTTCGGAGTCGTCCCGCTGCGCTTCACGGTGGCGGTCTGAGGAATCTCGTTTGCGATCACCGCTTCCTCGGCCTGATGCGTGCCCGGGACCGAGGCTTTGACATTCTCCTTCGGGCTGTCGTCGGGAATGCGGCCGAAGTCTCCTGGGAGACGAGTCGGGTCGGCGTAGTTCCAGGGCCCGTTGAGATCCTCTGCGCGATACCACCGGCCCGAGACGAGGATGTACCAGGATTGATCGCTCATCTCCTTGAACAAGTTGCCAGTCGTGTTCCTGATATAAAGAAGCTCGGTCCCGGGAATGTTCACGTAGTCAGGGTCGCCTTCGGTGACAATCAACTCCGTTGGTACGGTGGAAACGTGTACGGCCGGAACGATGGTGTTTCTGAGCGACGGCTTAGGGCTGTCCGCATCCGGACCCAAGCCCTCGAGCAAGTCCACCTGATTGGTGACCGATTGCTGAGCCATCCGTAAATCAGCAGGCGCATTTGTGGAGATGGTCCAAGGTCCCTCCAGCGCAGGGGCCTCCAACCAGCCATCGTAGAGGTGCAAGTAATGGGTGGAGCCATCTCGCAGAATCAGGGGCCGGGTATTGATCACGCGCTGCAGATTCATGCCCTTCACCGGCTTCCAAACGGGCGCGCCATCGATGCTGACCAGAATCGCGGGCACGGTCGAAAACAGGAACCGCGGCGGATCGTTCTTCAGCGGATGTTTTTCGCTCTTTTTTTCGGCCTGCCCAATGGCGAGCGAGGCTTCGAGCCGGTCCAAGCTGATCGGAGACAACGCGGCGGGCGGTCCGGCGCTCATCGCATCGCGAAGCGCCTCTTGAAGGGCCTGGCCGTTGTCCGCCACCGAGGGGAACTGGACCCTTGGAATTCGCACTTCGCTTAAGATCACGAGGCGGGTCACTTTGTCGACCTGAGTGCGGGCCTCAATCCAAATGACTCCGAAAGTGTCTCGATTGTCGCCCGGGCTCCTCACCGCGGCAGCTGCGTGCGCCTGGTAGCGGAACCCATCCCACTTATCGAGTTGGGGCTGGTAGATGGAAAAGGTCCCCGCGTGGCTTGCGAGAGGCCGCGGCCAACCCCCGTCCTCCACAAACTCCGGCGTCTGCGAGGCGACGGATTGAAAAAGGAAAAGGGCAGAAAGCAGCGGCAGCATCGACATCCTCCGAGCTTTAGTGAATTGGGTGGCGCTGCGCGTCCGCAGACGTCCGCAAGCATATTAGGCGAGCTTCGATGCGACCCGCACCCTTGCGTCAGGCATACCCGCACTCCTTAGGTAGCAAGTGGGATGGCTGTGTACGCGCTGACCTTAACGAAGCGCAGGAACCGGTGTTCAACCGCAGGTGTTTTTCAAAGCGAAGGAAGCCGGGGGGCCGTGATGAAGCGTGAAATCATGGAGTCGCGATCTCTTTGGGCGGCCTGCCTGCTTCTCTCAATTGGGGTGAATGCGGTGGCAGCGCCGCCGGCTCCGGACGACGACCGAGGCCACCATCGTCACCGCCACGGACTTCGGAGAATTCAACACATTGTTTTTATCGTCAAAGAGAACCGCACCTTCGACAATTACTTTGGCACGTTTCCCGGTGCAGACGGCGCCACGACAGGAATGATTCACACCGGAGAGGTCGTTCCCCTTTCGCGCCAGCCGGACAGACTGACCCACGATATCGGTCACTCGTTCAACAATGCCGTAACCGCAATCAACAGTGGCGCGATGAACCAGTTTGACCTCATCCCAGGAGGTCAAGATCTCTCCGGATACTCCCAATATCTCGAGGAGGACATTCCCAACTACTTCGCTTACGCGCGCTACTTCACCTTAGCCGACCGGATGTTCTCCTCGCTCGCCGGTCCAAGCTTTCCCAATCACCTCTACACGGTAGCGGCGCAATCTGGCGGGGCGATCAACAACCCAAACAGCGGTGGGATCTGGGGTTGCGATTCGCCACAGGGCGCACGGGTCCAGGTGTTGAATGACGATGGAACGATCAGCCTCGTTTACCCTTGTTTCGATTTCACGACGCTCGCCGATCGTCTCGAGGAGGCTGGAATTTCGTGGAAGTACTATGCACCGGGGATGGTGAATCAGGATTCATCTGGTCCTCCCTCGATGCGATCAGCCACATTCGGTTTAGCCCGCTGTGGGAGGAAAATGTGGTCTCCGACACTCAGTTTGTGGTGGACGCCCTCAATGGGGACCTGCCATCGGTGAGTTGGATTGTGACCGGTAGTGGCAAGAGCGAGCACCCCCCGGCAAGCACCTGCATCGGCGAGAACTGGACGGTGGAGCAGTTGAACGCGGTGATGCAAGGACCGTTGTGGAGTTCCACCGCGATCTTTCTGACCTGGGATGACTTCGGCGGGTTTTATGATCACGTGCCGCCTCCGGACGTGGATCGATTTGGATTTGGCCCACGTGTACCGCTACTGATCATCTCGCCTTACGCGCGGCATCGTCACATCTCCCACACCGTTTACGAGTTCTCTTCCCTGTTGAAGTTTGTGGAGCGGCGGTTTGGCCTCGAGGCGCTCGGAGATCGAGACCGTGCTGCCAACGACCTGCTCGACAGCTTTGACTTCGATCGCCATCCGCTGCGGCCGTTGCTCCTTCAGCCGCGCGAGTGCCCCAACGCTGCCACCGCGCCGACGCGAGAAGCAGAGGATCCGGATTAGTTTCCGCGGAAGGCTCGACCCACGGCGTTCCTAAGCGTCTCGGCGCTGCGCTCCAGTGCCTGACGCTCAGCGTCGGACATCTCTGGTTCGAGAATCTGCGTCACGCCTTCTCGGCCCAGGACGCTCGGCAACGAGAGCGTCACGCCATATTTCGAGTTGTACGAACCGATCGGAATGACGATTCGTTCATCACGCAGCACCGCCTCGGCAATGCGCGCCGACACCATACCAATGCCAAACTGACTGGCCTGGTTGCCTTCGATGATGGTGATGTTCGCGTACCGGACGTCCCTCTCGACGCCGCGCCGAAGCTCCTCATCGCCTTGCTCTGCAGTTCGAAGTGCGCGCAGGATCGGTACGCCCGCGATGCCAGCCGAGGACCACAAGAACACTTCCGATGTCCCATGCTCGCCGACAACCTGGGCCTCGACCGAGGCTGGATCCACTCCCGCCCGCTGAGCGAGGTGGAAGCGAAACCGCAGACTGTCGAGAAACGTTCCGCTGCTGAGGACGCACTTGAAGCCGAAGGAGCGAACGAAATCAGCCAGCGGGTCCGGCGGATCGGTGAGGACCAGAATCGCGGCATCCGGGGCCGCCTTGAAAAGCGAAGGGAGGATGTCCCTATAAACCCCGACGTTGATATCGAGCAGCTTGAGCCTTCCTGCTGGATCATTGCGATCGGTCGCCCCGCCGGTTTTCTCATTCGCGCCGACGGTCACCATCACCAGCGCCGCTCCGGCCAAATCCGGGTAATCGCCATCGCGAATCTCCACTCGCGGGGACAGCGCTGCCCCGTATTTCAAGTCGGTGGCAACAGCCGCGGCGCGCTTACGAGTCCTGTCCACGAGGACGATTTCACGCGTCGAGCCGCGTAGGACCAGGGACATCGAACACGCCGAGCCCACAGCCCCGACGCCGACCACTCCGACTTTCATGGTCCCTCCACCTGGTGGCCCTCCGCCTTATGGCGGCAGATCGAAGAGGAGGATTTCGCCCCCGGCCTTCGAAGTGATTGACAGCTTCTCCCCGCCACTAATGCCGACTCCGTCCCCGACTTTGAGCGGAGTGCCGTTGACCTCGGCCGAACCACGGGCCACGTGGAGCCACCCCAGCCGGTTCTTGTCGAACGTGGAGCTTACCGGCTTGCCGGGCTCGAGCAACGCGGCAAGAACCCGGGCGTCCTGCTGGATCCGCACCGAGCCGTCCGCAGCGTCCGGCGAGGCAACCAGGCGCAGTCGCCCGCGCTTCTCCTCGTCGCTGAAGTATTTCTGCTCGTAGGCTGGGGGCAGTCCGGCACGCTCCGGCAGGATCCAGATCTGCAGGAAGTGCACCGGCTCCTTCTTCGAGGCGTTGTACTCGCTGTGCGTCACCCCAGTCCCGGCGCTCATCCGCTGGATCTCGCCGGGCTTGATGACTGAACCGTTCCCGATGCTATCCTGGTGCCGCAGCGCCCCCTCGAGAACGTAGGTAATGATCTCCATGTCGCGGTGGCTATGAGGCGGAAAGCCGCCTCCGGGCGCGACGCGGTCGTCGTTGATCACCCGCAGCGCGCCAAAGCCCATGAACTTGGGATCGTAGTAATCAGCGAAGGAGAAGGTGTGGCTCGTGTCCAACCAGCCGTGGTCCTCGTGTCCTCGCTCTTCTGCCTTACGTAAATTCAGCATAGCTGAATCTTGCTATCGTCAAGGGTACTGGCGCACGCAAATCTACGCTGCCTGCCCGATTGCCTGAGCATTGACGGCTTGGACATCGAGGGTAATGTCCACTTGATCACTGACCACCATGCCGCCGGCCTCGAGAACCTGATTCCAGTTCAAACCAAAGTCCCTGCGGTTGATCGCAGTCTTGGCGAAGAACCCAATTCGCTCCTTGCCCCAAGCGTCCATGCCGGTACCGAGATATTCCGCATCGAGCACTACCGATCGAGTCACTCCGTGCAGCGTGAGATCGCCGATCACCCGGTACCGGTTGTCCCCCGCTCTTTCTACCTTGCGGCTCTCGAACGTAAGGGACGGGTATTTTTCAACATCGAAGAAGTCCGCGGATCGGAGATGAGCGTCTCGGCTCGGTTCGCGGGTATCGATGCTCCCGGCCTCGATCTGCACTGATACCTTCGACGCCTCCGGTTCGTTCGAATCGAAGTCGATTGTTCCCCGCCAGGTTTCGAAGGCGCCCCGCACCTTCGAGATCATCAAGTGACGGACGCTGAATTCAATTCCTGAGTGCGATGTATCGATGTTCCAGCGTTGCATGGTCATCTGTGTTTCCTCCTTTGGAAGGGAATATGCAGCGGTCGAGCTCGCCCCACTAGACGGTCCAATTTGGAAAGACTGTTCCGCGTGCTAGACAATTGCTACGCGATGGATCTGAATGAGCTGTTGGTCTTCACGCGGGTGGTGCAGGCGGGCAGCTTCACCGCGGCGGCGAAGTCACTCAAGATGCCCAAGTCGAGCGTAAGCCGCAAGGTCTCCGATCTCGAGCAGCGGGTCGGCGCGCGCCTACTGCACCGAACAACCCGCAAGCTCGGACTCACCGACGCGGGGCGGATTTACTTTGGACGGGTGGCGCCCCTCCTGACGGAGATCGAGCAGGCGGAGCAAGCGGTGGGCGACCTTCAGGCCACGCCCCGAGGGCTGCTGCGGGTGACTGCGCCTCTCTCCTTCGGACTACTTGGACCGCTCGTCGCTTCCTTTCTCGCGGAATACCCAGAGGTGCAGATCGAGCTGGTCTGCACCGATCGGGTGGTGAACCTGGTGGAAGAGGGCTTTGAGCTCGCGATCCGGGCAGGAAACCTGGTGGACTCCACGCTGATCGCGCGGCGCATCGGTACTCTCAAGCTCGTGCTGGTAGCCGCTCCGGCCTACCTCAAGGGTCGCCCGCGGCTCAAATCGCCGGCGGACCTTGAGAAGCATGCTTGCATCACCTTCGGCTCCTCCCCGACGCCGGGCACCTGGACCCTTCACTTCGGCGACAAGAAGATGGAGGTGCGAGTCTCGGCGCGGCTGTCGACCAATGACATCGAGATGATGCGCGACGCCGCCCGGGCGGGGATCGGTGTTGCCTGGCTGCCGGAGCACCTTTGCGCGGCGGATTTGCGACGGGGTCGGCTCAAGCAGGTGCTCAAGGATTGGTCCTCTCCCGAGACGCGAGTGCACGCGGTCTACCCGACCGCGCGGCATTTATCGCCGAAGGTCGCCACGTTCGTCGATCTACTGCGCAAACGATTCTCGCTGGCGGCCGCGGGCGAGGAGCGGTACTGAAGCGCAGTTGTGACAAACTCCACGATTGCAGCGGAGCTTCGTCCATCGGCTTGGAGTCCACTGCGTTACGAAGTCTTTCGCGCGCTATGGATCGCTGGGCTGGTTTCGGACATCGGCGCGTGGATGCACGAGGTCGGCGAAGGGTGGCTGATGACCACGCTGAGCCACTCGCCGTTACTCGTGGCGCTGCTCCAATCCGCCGACAGCCTGGCGGTGTTTCTCTTCTCAATCCCCGCGGGGGCGCTGGCAGACGTCATGGATCGGCGCCTGCTCGCGATCTTGACGCAAGCGTGGCTAGGCGCGGTGGCGTTGTGTTTGGGCTTGCTGACGCTCGGCGGAGCGATCACTCCTTGGCTTCTGCTCGCACTTTCGTTCGTGATGAACATGGGCGCTGCGCTGGATGCGCCGGTGTGGCAAGCGATTGTCCCCGAGCTGGTTCCACGCAGCGACCTTCCCCAGGCAGTGGCGCTCGGAGGCGTCTCGCTTAACATCGCTCGGGCGGTGGCTCCGGCGCTCGGCGGTCTTTTGGTCGCGGCGGTGGGCCCATACGCGGTATTTTTCCTCAACGCGACGACTTTCGCGTTCGTGATCCTGGTGCTGGCGCGTTGGCGCCCAGGTCGGCCCAAGCCGACTCTGCCGCCCGAGCGATTTGTTCGCGCGGTCCTGCATGGGCTGCGTTACGTGCGGCACTCTCCGGACCACCTCTCGATTTTCTCCGCCGTCGCGATTGTGGTCTTTTGCGGTAGCTCGGTAGTGGCGCTGTTGCCGGTCTTCGCGCGACAAGAGCTCTCGCTGGACTCCGCCGGGTACGGTCTGCTCTACGGTTGCGTGGGCCTTGGCGCGATCCTCTCGGTGGCACTCTTGCCCAAGGTGCAGAAAAAGTTATCGGTCGATGCAATCCTCGGCCTTGGCGGCATCGGATTTGCCGTTTCCCTGCTCGCGCTGGCTGGCCTGCGCAATGCCTGGTGGGCTGCTGGCGCTCTGCTCATCGGCGGAGTCGCGTGGATGTCGATGTTGACCGGCTTCAACGTCTCGGTTCAAGCCGCGACTCCCTCGTGGGTGCGGGCACGCGTGCTATCGATTTACATGGTGGTTTTCCAGGGAGCGATTGCCCTCGGTAGCGTCGTCTGGGGCGCGGTTGCTTCGAAAACAAACCTCCGCCTTTCCTTTCTTGCCAGCGGAGCAACAATGCTTCTCGGCGTTCTCGTCGGGCGGCGACGGTGGTTCAAGCTGAGCGGCCGCATTCCCGACTTGACTCCCTCGCTCCACTGGCCGAAGCCGGTGCTGGTCTGCACGCCGGCCGGCGAAGATGGCCCCGTTCTTGTCTCAAACGAGTATCGAGTCGCGCCCGAAAATCAGACCGCCTTCATCAAAGCCGCGGAGCATGTTCGACGACGACGGCAGCGAAGTGGCGCTTACGAATGGCTGTTGTTTCGCGACCCAGCCGAAAGCGACCGTTTGCTCGAAGTATACTTGGTCGACTCCTGGGCGGACCATCTGCGGCAGCATGAACGGGTTACCGTCGACGAGCGGAATGCCGAAGCTCGCCTCCGCAAGCTCATGGTACCCGGGACCGATCTGGTTACTACTCACCTGATCGCCGCCACCACGGAGCCCGAGCCCGAAAGCTGACCGGCGTAGGATCTACAGCGCGCGCAAGAAGGCCGCCAAATCCTTCTTGTCCTGAGCGGCGAGCTTCGTCTCCATCACCAGGTTGAAGAATTCGACGGTGTCTTCGAGCGTGAGCAATCGCCCGTCATGCAGGTAGGGCGGCGAGTCCTTCACTCCGCGCAGCGGGAAGGTCTTGATCGGCCCGTCGCCGGTCATCACCATCCCGTCGACCATCTCCTCTTTGAAGAACCGCTCGGTGTGCAGGTTGTGCATCGAGTTGTCGGTGTAATAAGGCGGCACATGGCAAGTCGCGCATTGGCCTTTGCCAAAGAAGATTTCCTGTCCGCGTAGCTCGGTCTGAGAGGCCTTGGCGGGGTTGAGCTTGCCATCGACTTTCAGCTTGGGCGCAGGAGGGAAATCCAAGATCTTCTGGACCTCCGCCATGAAATGCACCTGGCTGCCCCGCTCCAGAATGTTGACGCCCTTCTTCGTCGCGATCACGATGTCGCCATCGAAGTAGGCGGCGCGTTGTTCAAACTCGGTGAAATCCTCGACACTGGTCAGGGCGCGCTGCGAGCCGAAGCTGCGCTGGATGTTGACGCCGCGGAGGCTCGGGGTGTCGATCCGGTGGCGAAATTCCTGGGGCCTGATGTCGCCAACCTGGTGGGTGGCGCCGTTGGTGTGCCCATTGGCGTGGCAATCGAAACAGCTGACACCGCGCGACGCCAGCTCGGAGCGGCGGTCCTCGGTCTGATTGAATTGCTGCTGGGGAAATGGGGTGAGGAGCAAGCGCAATCCTTCGAGCTGCTTGGGGTTGAGGATGCCATTGAACAGCTCGTAATAATTCATGATCGTCACCAGCTTTCCCTGCGAGACGTCGCCCAGGTCGGTGCGGGTGGTGAGGAAGATCGCCGGCGGAAACTCGGGAAGGAATTGATCCGGGATGTCGAAGTCAAGGTCGAAGCGGGTCAAATCGCGCCCTTCCTGCCGCTTGATCTCGTCGATGTGGAACTTAGGAAAAACCATGCCGCCTTCCGGATGATTCGGGTGTGGAAGCGGCTTGAACCCCTCCGGGAAAGCGTTCCTTTGCCGAATCTGGTCGGGGCTCATTGAGCCCAGCGAATCCCAGGTCGCGCCGGTGGCAAGCTTCGCCCGCGGCCCTTCCTGGAGCGGCTTGCCGCGGAACATCGTGGCGCCCTTGGCCGGCCGATTGGAAAGATCGTACCGCTTTTCCAACAACCCGTTGTGGCGTCGTTGGACGTTCGGCTTCTCCCCCTTCATTCGCTTCATCACCGAGGAGAAGGGCTCTTTCAGGTCAACCGGGAAGTAGCTGGTGTCGCCCCGTTTTTTGATTTCTTGTGCGAAAACCCCGCGCGCCGCCGCGAGAAAGAACAGGCCCGCAGTTCCGATCGTCCGCAACATCATCAGTATCTCCTCAGTGAAACGCCACTTCGAGTGGGTTATGTGGAACGACGGTCCTCAGAGAAGCCGAAACGTTTCATAGCTTCCAATACAATGTTTCGATATTGGTGATAGCCTGCGCCTCTCAATGAACCCACACCCTTTCACCTTGCGGCAGCTCCAGTACGCAGTGGCGGTGGCTGAGACAGGCGGCTTTCGACGCGCTGCCGAGCGTTGTCACGTGTCGCAACCGTCGTTGAGTGCGCAACTCGGCCAACTCGAGTCGGTGCTTGGCGTGCGTCTGTTCGAGCGAAACCGGCGCAGGGTCCTGGTCACCTCGGCCGGCCAAGAACTGATTAACCGGGCACGCCGCGCGCTTACCGACGCGGACGATCTAATCGGCTGCGCGAAAGGTTTCCAGGATCCCCTGGCGGGGACGATGCGAATCGGGATCATCCCCACGATCTCCCCATACCTGCTCCCGGAGATTGTGCGATCCCTGCGCGACAAGTACCCGCGGCTGAGTATCCTCTGGAGCGAAGAGAAAACCGGAACGCTCTTGGGCGACCTGGCCGCGGGTCGGCTCGACGCGATTCTGCTCGCGCTCGTCTCCGGGATGGAGGACCTCGATCGCGAGGTGATTGGGGAAGATTCCTTCGTGCTTGCAGGGCGGCCGACCCACCCGCTGCTGAGGAAGAAAGGGCCAGTGCATCCTCGAGATCTCGATGGGCAGCCGGTGCTCCTCCTCGAAGATGGCCACTGCTTTCGCGAGCAAGCGCTCGCGCTGTGTGCGAACGCAAGCGCGCGGGAGGCGGACTTTCGCGCCACCAGTCTTTCGACTTTGGCGCAGATGGCGGCCGCCGGAACGGGCATTACGCTGCTGCCTGCGATTTCGCTGGCGGTCGAGAACCGACGTTCCGAGCTCGCGGTCCGGCGTTTCGCCTCACCGGCGGCTCGACGAACCCTGGTTCTCGCCTGGCGCAAACCCTCACCCTTGGGGCCTGGGCTGCGCGAGCTGGCGCAGGCCATCCGAGCGAGTTATCCACGACTGGTGCAGACGTCCGGAGCGGCATCCTGAGATCTCCGGCTGGAACGAGACATACGAACGCAATGGCGGCCGAGAATTGGGTGGAAGCAGTAATTGAGATACCGCGGGGAAGTCGCAACAAGTACGAGTTTGATGAGGCAACTGGAGTTATCCGGTTGGACCGGGTGCTCTATTCGTCGGTTCACTACCCTGCCGACTACGGATTCGTCCTCGGCACCTGCGCGGAAGATGGAGATCCGCTCGACATCCTGGTGCTAGTCGAGGAGCCCACCTTCCCGGGTTGTCACGTGCGCGCTCGACCGATCGGCGTGATGCGCATGCGCGATGAAAAGGGTCCCGACGATAAGATCATCGCCGTTCCCACTGGCGATCCGCGGTTCGCACAAGTCTACGAACTGAGTGATGTCAGCTCGCATTGGCAGCTGGAGATCGAATTCTTCTTCAGGACCTACAAGGTCTTGGAGAAACTGGAGACGGAAATCCTTGGCTGGGGATCAGCCACTGAGGCACGAGCAATCATCGACGCGGCTCGTGAGCGACTGCCGGGGCGCTCAGCGAATCAGCAGCGCCGATGACGGACCCGTCCCACCCGCATATTGACGAAGCGATTCGGCTGATGATGCGTTTTGCCGATCGCACTGGGCTAATCTCCGAACGTCCTCAGCAGCGGTACTTGTGGTCCGACGCCTTCGCGGTATGCAACTTCCTTGGCATTGCTCGCACGACGGCCGAAGAGCGTTACACCGAGCTTGCGCTCCGACTGGTCGACCGAGCGCATCACACGCTCGGAAAACATCGCATCGACGATCGGCGCACTGGATGGATCAGCGGACTCGGCGAGAAGGAGGGCGAGTCCCACCCCACTCGGGGCGGTCTGCGCATCGGCAAGAAATTGCCGGAACGTAGCGCCGGCGAACCTTTCGATGAACAGCTCGAATGGGACCGGGACGGGCAATACTTCCATTACCTGACGAAGTGGATGCACGCGCTCGATCAGGTGGCGCGCTCCACGAAACAGCCGCGCTTCAATCTCTGGGCGCGCGAGCTGGCTCAGGCAGCCTACAAGGCGTTTAGTTATCAGCCGCGGGGGGCCAGTCCTCCATGCTTGGTGTGGAAAATGAGCATCGACCTTTCGCGCCCGCTCGTCCCTTTGATGGGACAGCACGATCCGCTCGACGGCTTCGTAACCTGCGTCCAGCTTCAGAGGACCGCGGCGACGCTGGGCGCCGGGCTGGATGGCCCCAGTCTGAAGGAAGAGGCATCAGGATTTGCCTCGATGCTCGAAAGCGGTAGGTGGGCGAGCGCCGATCCGCTGGGCATCGGTGGCCTGCTGATGGATGCTTCACATCTCGAACAACATGCTGACCTGCTCCGTCGTGTGCTTGCCGCGGCGCTCGAGGGCTTGCAAAGCTATGCACAACAGGACGATTTACGCCTACCTGCGTCGAGACGCCTTGCCTTCCGAGAACTGGGGCTCGCGATTGGACTGCACGCGATTGAGAGCCTCCCGCAACTCTCGCGAAGCTCGGAAGCGCGCGCCCTGCTCCAGGCGCTCCAGCCTTTCGTCTCGCTTGGTTCGACGATCGAGTCATTTTGGCTCGATCCAGCGCATCGAGAGGCCAGCACCTGCTCCGAGCATTGCGACATCAATGAGGTGATGTTGGCGACCAGCCTGCTGCCCGAGGGCTGACTTGGATTGCTCGACAAGCTCAGGGCAAAGTGCTAGCGCGGCGGCCGAGCGCCGACACTGCGCCTCTGTTTGCGACGTGCATCCGTCGGCTTCGGTCCGCTGGCTCGGGTCCTCGGGGAGGAGGGCCGCTCGAGGCAGGCCACAGCAGGGAGGACCAAAATGCTGTCTCCAAGGAGAGATTTTCTGAAGTTCTTTGCTATAGGAGGCGCAGCCGCAGGTACCGGATTACTCTCCGCAACAGGTACCGCAGCGCAGATGACAGGCACGCCAACTAGTCGAGCTGTACGCGATTTGAAGAAGCTTAAAGGCCTGGCTTTTGACGCTTACGGAACGCTCTATGATGTCCACTCGGTGATCGAACTGGCCGAGCAACTCTTCCCTGGCCAAGGAACGGCGCTCAGCAATGCATGGCGCCTCAAGCAGCTGCAGTACACGTGGCAGCGCAGCCTGATGAATCGTTACGCAGATTTCTGGAAAGTGACGGAGGATGGCCTGGTCTTCGCGACCAACAGCTTGAACCTCACGCTGGACCCATCCAAGCGAAAGCAGTTGATGGACGCCTACCACTCGCTCAAAACCTTTCCCGACGTGCCGCCTGGCCTAAAGGAGCTCTCCACGGCGGGATACAAGTTGGCAATCCTCTCGAATGGCGCCCCCCGGATGCTGCAAGACGTGACGAAGAACGCGGGAATCGATCAATTTCTCCCCCGCGTCATCAGCGTCGACGAGGTCAAGATCTACAAACCGAGCCCGCGTGTGTACCAACTCGCGGCTAAAAAGTTGGGCACCGCGCCGGAAGCGACTGGCTTCGTGTCGTCCAACTCGTGGGATATCGCCGGCGCCGGGTCGTTCGGCTTGACGACATTCTGGATCAACCGAGGCAACCAAGCACCAGATGAGCTCGGGTTCCCAGCCCATCGGGTGGTGACCAAGCTGACCGATCTTCTGCCACTGCTCAAAGCAGCAGCCTGACGACACGCTGGTCATCCGGGGTTTCCCGTACCAAATGTCGGCTGCCTTGCATGAGCACGACCCGCAGGATAACGGTCGCGACGCTGGAAGGGAGGAGCCATGGATATCAAGAGTGTTGCGATCCGTCTGCCCAGCGGCTCCAATGTCGTGGTCGGGCAGTCGCACTTCATCAAGACCGTCGAGGACATCGCTGAGATCGTTGTCACCACGGTCCCCCAAGCGAAATACGGGCTGGCGTTCAAGGAGTCATCTGGCCCTTGTTTGGTTCGCACCGAAGGGAATGATGCGGCGCTCAAGGCAACCGCGGTCGAGAATGCGCAGGCGATCGGCGCAGGTCATGTGTTCGTTCTGCTGCTTCGCGACTGCTACCCGATCAACATCCTAGGTCGCCTCAAGGATTGCCCGGAAGTGTGCTCCATCTTCTGCGCGACTGCCAATCCGGTCGAAGTGATCGTAGCCGAATCTTCTCAAGGGCGCGGCGTGCTGGGGGTCATCGACGGCGCGCGCCCGAAGGGGGTCGAGTCGGACCAGGACCTTGCGGCCCGCAAAGAATTCCTACGCAAAATCGGCTACAAGTTCTAAAGGAGCATGTCCGCATTCGGTCCAGAGCAGTGGCGCTCGCTGAGTCCCTACTTGGACAAGGTGCTCGAGATCTCGCCCAACGATCGCGCGACATGGCTGGAAATGCTCCGGCAGCAGAATCCGTCGGTCGCGACGGATTTGCAGATCCTGCTGAAGGAGTACCAGGCGCTCGTCGACGAGGGATTCCTGCAGACTGACGCGGTGACGCGCCCAAGTTCGGTGTCGCTGCCTGAACAGACGGTTGGCGCGTACACGCTGGAGTCACGCATCGGCCAGGGTGGAATGGGCACTGTTTGGCTCGCGCACCGGAGCGATGGTCGGTTCGAAGGACGGGCGGCGGTGAAATTCTTGAACGCCTCGCTGATCGGAGGCGCATCCGAGGAGCGATTCAAACGCGAAGGCAGCATTCTCGCGCGGCTCGCCCATCCCAACATCGCTCACCTGATTGACGCCGGCGTGTCCGCCACCGGCCAGCCGTACTTGATTCTCGAGTACGTCGAAGGGCGAGCCATCGATCGCTATTGCAACGAGCTCGCACTCAATATCGAGGCGCGAATTCGGCTTTTCCTGGACGTCTTGGCCGCCGTGGCGCACGCGCATGCCAATCTGATTGTCCACCGCGACATCAAGCCTTCCAATGTGCTCGTCACCCAAGACGCTCGCGTCAAGCTGCTCGACTTTGGGATTGCCAAGTTGCTCGAGGACCAAGCCGCGATCCCAGCGACGGTACTGACTCGGGAAGGCGAGAGGGCGCTCACCCTCGCCTTCGCAGCGCCGGAGCAAGTCACCGGAGATAGCATCACCACGGGTACCGATGTCTATGCCCTCGGCGTTCTGCTTCACCTGTTGCTGGCCGGGAAGCATCCAGCCCAATCTGCCCTTGAGTCTCCCTTGGACTTGATGAAGGCCATCGTCGATACGCAGCCGCCTCGAATTTCCGACGCGGTCGCGTCCGAGACCAAGCTGAGACGTGCACTGCGAGGAGACTTGGACACCATCGTCGCCAAGGCGCTGAAGAAAAATCCCGCCGAACGCTACTTGTCGGTGACCGCCTTCGCTGACGATCTTCGCCGATTCCTTGGGCACCAGACGATCAGCGCCAGACCGGATACCCTCGCATATCGTGCGAGGAAATTCGTGCGTCGACACCGGGTGCCGGTGAGTGCCGTCGCGCTGGTGATCGCCGGTCTCTCGGCTGGCCTCTACGTAGCGAATCGGCAGCGGATTACCGCGGAACGACGATTCAGACAGGTCCGGGAGCTGTCCCAAAAGGTCTTAGATTTCGACAAGGCGATCAGGCAGCTGCCGGGCTCCACCGAGGCTCGCCAACGCCTGGTCTCTGCCTCAGTAGAATACTTGGAACACCTCTCCTCCGATGCGCGGGGGGACTTGGATCTGGCCCAAGAAGTTGGGGAAGCTTACTGGCGCGTGGGGCGTATTCAAGGCGTCCCCAACGAGCTCAACCTGGGTGAGTCGGCAAAGGCCGAGCTGAGTTTGAAAAAGGCAGATGCGCTGATGGAAACCGTACTGAGGTCCCGTCCCCAGAATCGAAGTGCATTGCTTCGTGCGGGCGTGATTGCACACGATCGCATGATTCTGGCCGAAGAGGAGCATCGGCGCTCGGACGCGCTGGCTCATGCAGAAAAGGCGGCTGCGCGCCTCGACGCGTTTCTGCTTAAGGCCGATGCTCCGGAGATCGAGCGTAGGGAGGCCGTGGCTGCCTACGTCAATTTGGCCCTGGCTCGCGTGAACATGCATCTCTACGACGACGCGATTCGCTACGCGCGGCGCGCCGTGGAACTTGCTCGACCGATTCCTTCTGCGCGGACCACGGTGGCCGGTGGCTTGAGCATCCTTGCCAATGCGCTCCGGTACCAGGGTGACCTGGAAGGCGCACTCCAGGCGATCCAGGAGGCTCGGAAGATCGTCGAGGACACGACTTATCCAAACGAGGCCGCGCGAATGTTCAACCTGTACGGCGTTTTCCTGAGGGAAGGTCTCATCCTGGGAGAAGACGGCGCTGCCAATCTCGACCGGCCCGCGGAGGCGATCGAAGCCCTCCAGAAGGCTTTCGACATTTCCGAGGCGGCGGCCCTCAAAGATCCCATCGACTCCACGAGTCGAACCCGCGTCGGCAACTCCGGCAACCCGCTTGGCAATATCCTGCGGCACCGGGATCCGCAGCGAGCTCTCGCGGTGTTCGACTTGGCGATCCGCCGGCTCAAAGAGGTCCGGAATCGGCTGGTGGCGCGACGCGATCTGGCGATGGTGCTGGCGAACTCCTCGTATCCTCTCCGCGATCTTCACCGGGCCGGTGAAGCGAAAGAACGGATAGATGCCGCCCTGGCGATTCTGAAGGACACGAAGGACTATCCCGCCGAGCGGACTCCGCTTTACAGCGAGGTTTTTATCGCGCTCCGGGCACAGGCTGACCACGAGGTGGAATTGGGTGAGCCACGGCGGGCTCTCGAGCTTTACGAACAACTTCTCGACAAAGTGATGGCGGCGAAGCCGGATGCCCTGAACGACCTGCGCGAAACCCCCAGACTCTCGCGCATCTATGAGGCCCTGACTGGGCTCCATCGGCGGACCGGCGACACCCAGAAAGCGGAGACCATGGAGGCGCGGCGGGCGGAGCTATGGCGAGAATGGGAGCGCAAACTCCCCAAAAACCCGTTCGTGCTGCGCCAGATTGCTGCCCGACGCTAGTCAGGGCGCGTTGCTCCGCCAGCGCTGCCGTCGTCGCCGCGAGGAGGAAAAACAATGAAAGTGCTGGGCGCGATTCAACGGGCACTTCGAGGAGAGACAGTAGAGGGATTTACGATGAAGCTTCCGCCGCCAGTCGCGACCCTGATCGGTTTCGAGCCGGTCAAGGTCGAGGAAGGTGCGGCGGTCTTCCGTCTCGAGTCGCGACGGGACAAGCACGCAAACCCGATGGGGACCCTCCACGGAGGCATCCTCTGCGATCTTGCAGACGCAGCGATGGGGATGGCGTGCGTTTCGCTTCTCGAGCAGGGCGAGTCCTTCACCACGCTCGAGCTCAAGATCAATTTCCTGCGCCCGGTGACGGACGCTCTGCTCGAAGCCCGTGCGCGGGTCGTGCACGGCGGTAAGTCCTTGGTCTACCTCGAGTGTGATGTCGTCGCTCTTCCCGAAGAGAAGCTCGTGGCCAAATCGAGTAGCACCTGCCTTATCCTCCGAGGCGACCAAGCGAAGGGACGTTGACGTGAAAAAGAGTCCCGTGCGAACCGACGTGGCCATGGCGGTGCCCGCGGCACTGAAGCCCCTCGTCGAGGTCCTGTCGCCCGAGACCGGCGTGACGGTTGAAAAGGGATGGGGCTCCAGCAGTGTCGTGCTCAAGGCGCGAGGCAAGATCTTCGTGATGCTCGTCAACGACGAGCTGGTCTTGAAGCTCCCAAAGAGTCGGGTTGATGAGCTCGTGGACAGTTCTGCGGGCAGGCGCTTCGATCCACGGCGCGATGGTCGATTGATGAAGGAATGGATCGTTCTCTCGGCACCGCAGACGAGCTGGACCGAGCTGGCTCGCGAAGCCCTTCGCTTTGTATCGGCGGCTGGAAGGTGAGTCGAGTCCCTGAGCGCATGGACACTGAGGTCCTCATCGTCGGCGCTGGACCGACCGGTCTCGTGCTCGCTCTTTGGCTCGTCCGATTGGGCATCCGGGTCCGCATCATCGACAAGGCCGACCAGCCAGGAACGACTTCGCGCGCGCTGGCGGTGCAGTCGCGCACGCTGGAATTCTACCGGCAGCTCGGTATCGCCGACGACGTAGTCGAAGCCGGGCTCCCGCTCACCGCCGTCAATCTATGGGCGCTAGGCAGGAAGGCAGCCCACCTCGATCTCGAACGGCTCGGCGCGGACAGGAGCCCGTTCCCATATGGCCTGAGCTACCCGCAAGACGAGCACGAGCAGTTCTTGATCGACCGACTCCAAGAGCTGGGCGTGCAGGTCGAGCGCGGGATCGCGCTCATCGACTTCGACGAAATGGGTGGCCGGATCGCGGCGCGGTTCGACGGGGGACGGACGTGCCAAGCCGTCTTCCTCGCCGGCTGCGACGGCGCCCGCTCGACCGTGCGCGAAAGGCTCGACATCGGCTTTCCGGGCGGTACCTACGAGCATCTCTTCTACGTAGCCGACGTCGAGGCGAGCGGACCGCTGATGAACCGCGAGCTGCACGTGTCGCTGGACGCGAGCGACTTCGCCGCGGTCTTCCCGCTCGCAGACAAGGGGCGCGCAAGGCTGATCGGCACCATCCGTTCCGATGTGGAGCAGAAGAGCGTGGAACCTGGCTGGGACGATGTGAGCAAGGGGCTCTTGCAACGGATGCGCATCGATGTCTCGCGAGTGCAATGGTTCTCGACCTACCGGGTCCATCACCGAGTGGCGGCGCGTTTCCGGCACCGGCAGACCTTCCTCCTCGGCGACGCCGCGCACATCCACAGCCCCGTCGGTGGGCAGGGAATGAACACGGGCATCGGCGACGCCATCAACCTCGCGTGGAAGCTCGCGGCGGTCCTGCGCGAGCGCGCGCCTGAGCGCATTCTCGACACTTACGAGCCGGAGCGGATCGGCTTCGCGCGGCGCCTCGTCGCGACGACCGACCGCATCTTCCAGTTCGTGACGCGGCGCGGGCGGCTCGCCGCCCAGGTGCGCGTCCATGTGGCGCCGCGGGTGATCTCGGCGCTGTTCCGGCTAGCTGCCATGCGGCGCTTCCTGTTCCGCACCGTGTCGCAGACGGCGATCGCGTATCCGGACAGCGACTTGAGCGAGGGACGCGCGGGACGCGTCCGCGGGGGAGATCGACTGCCGTGGGTTCCGACCGAGCCGGACAACTTCGCGCCGCTAGAGTCGCTTGAGTGGCAAGTGCACGTGTACGGCGCCGCGACGCACTCGCTAGCCACATGCTGCGCCTCTCGCGGGCTGCGACTGCACGTTCTTCCCTGGAGCCCGGGTACGGAGCGCGCGGACCTTGGCCGCGACGCGAGCTACCTCGTCCGGCCCGACGGCCACGTTGCGCTCGCGGATCCGCGGCAAAGCGCCGTGCGGCTCGAGCGGTATCTCGATGCTCGCGGGCTTCGCTTCATCGCGAAGTCAGCCAATGCCGACGCGGTTCTCCGTGAATCGCCCTAGGACAACGGCCTTTTCGAGTGCCAAACCGACTTGGTACGGCCCCTCTTTGCCGGGATGAGGAGTTTCGGATCGTCGAGGATCTTCTGCAGCTCCGAGGGCGGATCGCCGTCAGCGGCCTTGCGCATGTTCCCGCCCTCGTCGCGTGCAATCTCGACGAGCAGTCGGTTGCTGACCACCGAACGCGGGGCCAGCTCCGTGATGTCCTCGGTGCTCGCCCATTCGTCTCGGTGTTTGATCAGCAGCCAGGCCGTCTTGGTGTCGCCGGGGCGTCCGCGGGTGCGCACCAGCACCCACGAGCCGCGCAGCTTCTTTCCGTTGAGCGAGAACTTGAGCTCTCCTCTCCTGAGCGCGGCGTCGACATCCGGCGATTCCGGTGTCCAGGTCCCTTTGTCCCAGATCATCACCGTTCCGCCGCCGTACTCCCCTTCTGGGATGATGCCTTCGAAGTCGTTGTACTCGATCGGATGATCCTCAACCTGCATTGCGAGCCGCTTGACGGTAGGGTCGTAGCTCGGCCCCTTCGGCACGGCCCAAGAAAGCATTACCCCCTTCCATTCGAGGCGAAGGTCATAATGCAAGGCGGTGGCGCGGTGTTTCTGTATGACAAACGCCAGCTTTGACTTGGCACGCCGGGTGGAATGCTCCTTGCCCTCGGGCTCGGGGGTAAGGTCAAAGCGACGCTTCTTGCGGTATTCGGTTAATGGCATGGCTGCCCGACGACATACGCTCGCGGGCAAGGATCGACAACAGCCGAAAGGACTGGAAGCTGACCGTCAACAAAGCGGCGCAACCTACGGCTTGGCGGAGCGCGGCAGGCGCACCGTAAAGGTGGTGCCCGCTTTGTCGCTGGACTGCACGGAAATCTCGCCGCCGTGGGCGCGAATCATCTCACGGCAGATGTAGAGTCCGAGGCCCAGGCCCTCTCCTCGCGCCATCGCGTTCTGCTGCCGCCGGAACGGTTCGAAGATCGACGGCAACAGGTCGGCGGCGATGGCAGGTCCCTCGTTGTGCACGCACAGGGTGACCGCGTCGTCCTCGTTATCGAGTTGCACGCCGATTGCAGCGTCGCGCTTGCCGTACTTAACTGCGTTGCCGATCAGGTTCGACACCACCTGCGCGAGCCGCGCCCTGTCCCAAACGCCGCGAGTGTCGCCGTCCGCGGCGAAGAGCACTGTGCGATCGGGATGAGCGCTCTCTATCTCGTCAATCACTTCGGCGCAGATCTCGGCAAGGTCAATCGGCTTGGGGTCGATCAGGATCCCGCCGCCGAGCCGCGCCCGCGTAAAATCGAGCAGCTGGGAAATGATATTGGTCATCCGATCCCCGCTCCGGGCAATCCGCGCAGCGACCTTCGCGTCCGCCGGCATGAGCATGCCGCGTTTGAGCATGACCGCCGCGCCGGTCGTGATCGACGACAGCGGCGAACGCAGGTCGTGGCCGACGATGGCGATTAGCTGCTCGCGCAACTCCTCAGTCTTCTTCTGCTCTGCCAACACGCGCTCCAAGGACTCCCTCGCGACCCGCTCGTCCTCGAGCAGCCGCCGTTGGCTAAGGTCACGAGTCACCTTGGCGAAACCGATTAGCCTGCCATTGCGGTCAAGCATCCGGCTAATCACCACGTTGGCCCAGAAGCGAGCGCCGTCCTTGCGCACGCGCCAGCCCTCGTCTTCGAAGCGGCCATCGCGAGCGGCGACTTCCAGCTCCGTCTTGCACTTGGCCACCTCCTCGGGCGGATAAAAACGAGAGAAGTGCTGCCCGATGATTTCCTCGGCGCGATAGCCCTTGATGCGCTCCGCGCCGATGTTCCAGGAGGTCACCCGGCCGTCGGCATCGAGCATGAAAATGGCGTAGTCCTTGACGCTCTCGATCAGCAAGCGGAAGCGCTCGGAATTTTGGGAGCTCATATCCGCGGCCGCGCCAGCGGTCACCGCACGGTTCCGCAGGGCCTCGCGAAGCGCTCCTTCCAGCTGCCTGCGCTGCTGCAACTCGGCCTCCAACGAGCGCACGATGGGAGCAGCGCCGTCGCCTGGCGGGACGACGTGTGAGTGACGGTTGCATACCCTGTCAAACAGCTCGCCGTCGCCGGGCATAAAGAAGTTACCCATGGCATATGCGCATAGCAGCGTGAAGGACTGCAGGCGTGCCAGGTCGTTCCACAGCTCTTCGAGGCGGATCGCAGCAGCGCGGTTGCCAGCACGCCAGAGCAGGTCGACCATCTCGCCGAAGACGCGAACGCGCGCACTACCTGCCGTTCCGCGACACCCTTGCAGCACCGGCCCGATGGTGGCGCGGAACCGAGCCCAGTCCGGGTGGTCGCCTACCATGAAGCGTAACAGCGTTTGCTGGGCATCGAGCATAATCAGCTGGCCCGAAGCGACGGCCGCGTCCACGTTGGATCCATTACGGCGCAGGCGCTGGACGAAGGCGTCCCGATGCGGTTCGGTGGCAACGATCAATGCCGGCTCGGCCGCCGACAAGCCGGCGGCAACGAAGTGCGCCACCGCGTCGATTAGAAACTCGTCGTCCTCGTAGAACTGAACCACGTGGTCGCCAGTGGAAGGACTCTCCAGGAGCCCTTCGCGCCAAGCTCTCGCTTCGGCTAGCAGGGGCGGGCTGCCTTGCTCATCGACGGACGAGCTGTTCCCTTCCTTCGACTCGCGGAAAATCGAGAGTACCCGCAAATTCGTCGCTTTCTCGGTCATAGGACTCTCCGTCGCAGCGCACTTAGTTAAGACTTCTGGCGCCGGAGGCAACCTCGAGCCGCCGGTGACCCTGTCGATATAGAACAGATCGACAGCGCCCTCGTCCACTCCCCCTAGTGGCTTCACCCTCAGTCCCGGAAGGACCCTTGCCGGTATTCCCTTCAGTCGCGCCATTTCGTCAATCAGTTGACGAAGTGCGTGCGCAAGCTGTCGGTCTCTCGTTCGGCCGTAAGCTGTCTGAGTCCCGAGCGGAGCCGGAAGTACCGTCGACGCTACTGACTAATTTGTTACGACGATCTGCCCGTTCATGTCTTCGTGACCGCTTCCGCAGAATCGGTTGCAGTGAAATGGAAACGTCCCGAGCTTGTCAGGAACGAATCGAACTCGCGTTGTCTCTCCGGCCTTGATCTCGGCTTCAAGCTTTAAGTCGGGAACAGCGAAGCCGTGAAGTCGGTCCAGGCTCGTGAACTCGAGCACGACTGGGGCGTTCAGGTGAACCGCAATCACACTTGGCGAGAATTCGAATTTCTTTGCTGTCACCTTGATCACCTGCTCACCGGCCGCAGACGAAGCCTCGCTCCCTGCAAGAACCCGAACCGAGATGAGGAGAAGAACGATCAGAGAGCGGGCCCACGAAAGAGCCATCGCCTATTCCTTCCCCACGGAAAACTCGGCCAACCGATAATCCCGGCCACCCTGCGCGTCGATGCCGCGAAAACCGAGTCCTTTGCTGGGATGCGCGGGATCCCATGGCACTGGGGCACGTTTCGGTTGGGAGCCTGGTGGGGGCAACGGAAAAATAAGCGACCGCGCCGAGTGATGAGCGATTTGACCCGTCATGAAATGGTGTTCTTGATGGATGTGGCCATAGAAAACTGTGACGTTCTGATACTTCTGAAGCACCGCAATGGCTGCATCACCATCCTGAGTCGACCAGTCCCATTGAGGGTACAAACCAAACAGGGGCCGGTGCGTGAGCACGACGATCGGCTGCTGGCTGTCGAGCCTCTGCAAGTCTGAGCGGAGCCACGCGAGTTGGCCCTGTCCAATCGATGCGCCTGGATCCGAAACGTTATCAATCACGACGAAATGGACGCCCTTGTGATCGAAGGAGTAGTGCAACTCTCCGAAAAACTCCTGATAGGCCTTCCCGGCGTCGAGCGAGGCGTCGTGCTCGCCGGCCATGAAACGCAGGCTCTTTACGTTGAGGCCATCGACGATTTGCTTAAACTCACCCATTCGTTTCCGTCGAAGGTCCGCGTCATCGGTGGTATGGGTGAGGTCTCCGGTGAAGACAATGAACTCCGGTTGCCGATCCAGCGCATTCACCAGATTGACAGTGTTCTTGAGCGTGACGTCGGCTTCGGGATTGGGTGGACCCTTGAAGCCCCAATGCGTGTCCGATAGCTGGAGGAAGTAGAAGTCGTCTTCGCTCTGAGTTTTTGGGCGGGAAGTAGCGCAACCACTGAGCTGGCCGAGGCCCGACGCAAAAACGACTCCGCCCACCCCCAGCCCGACCAACTGTAGAAACTCACGCCGATTCTGCGAATTGAAGTCCATGTAGCCTCATCCAAAGAGTGGGAGAATGGGTAGCTGCGATCGTCGTCAATACTCCGCTGGTCGCCTTTTGGATTGTTCGGCAATATCCGTGCGGGTTACTGCAAAATGTGATCGAGAGCGAAATCGGCCACCCGTCGGCCTAGTAATTGGCCCGCGGTGAGATCAAAACGGAAGTGTTGCCCGGCAAAGATTCGACTCAAGGTGGCCTCCTCGGCGGCAGCGGAGATTCTGGTGAAATGGCGCTCCACGCCGGGCAGTACCTCGGACGAAACGTTAAAGACGAAATGATCCCTTTCGAAGAATGAAATCAGAACGTTGGCCGCGACCGAACTGATCACAGCGTGCGCGCCCGGGTAAGACGGATCTGGAGCGGTATTGCCGACCTCCGGAAGCCAGTCTGGGTCAGGCAGTGTCTCGGGGTTGATGCTCGGATCGGCAGCTCGAATCCCCGTCACCGGTCGCCAGAAATTGTATGTGTATTTGGCATCATAGAATGCGATCACCCCATCGGCGATTGACAGGTCGAGAAGGGCAAAGAGGCGAGCACTCCGGGCTGTGCTCAGGTGATGCATCACAACCGCCGTTTGGGTGATCTCGTTCCAATAATTCTGTATCGGTCCATTCCAAAAGCGCCCAGTCAACATCTCATCCGGTGTGGCGGTGGTGCTGTCGACAACTCCCAGCGATTTGACTTCGTTGAAATCGTCGCCGTACCTGTCGCTCGGCAGCGCGGGAGGAGGACCGGGACGAAAGTGGTCGGCGCTTGTGAGAACAAAGGGGGTCACGAACGACCAATGGGTGAATTGAGGCTGTGGAGGAAAATTGGGCGGGGTGGACTGGTAATCACCTGGTTCGGTTCCGAATACATAGGGAATTGGCGGCGCATCCGAGCCGTCGTTGCTTCGCAGAGCGAAGATGCGGTCTCCAACGGTTTCTCCGATCCGGATACCTTCGGCCTTTTCTCGACCGTCTGGGATCGGTGCTAACGAGCGCTGAAGTTCCTCATCAAGCGTGCCCTGAAAGGCTGGGTACAACTGCACCAGGATTTGATGCGCTGCTGCTGCGGCGGCGGCGTCTTGGGAAGCATGTCGCGAGACGTGAGAAAGCTGAACCAGGTAAGGGCGATGGGTCCGATCAATCGAATTGACGGCGTCATAGACCGCCGCGTGCATCAGCGCGAAGCTGCGCGTGGAATGGACCGTTGCCGGCTGGGCACCAGGCGTTCGCACAATTACGAGTAAAGCTCTGTTCCACTGCACCACTGGATTGACCGACCGCCGCCCATCATCGAGGGTGTCAGCATACGAATGGCTGATTTGTACCGAAAGGCCTGCAAGCAACGTAAGCGTCATCAGAATCTTTGACATCGCGACTATCTCCTTTGTTGGTAGACGAGGGGCCGACGCAGTGGATACCTGCGCTCCGCTCGGTTGCGGGCGATTACACCGCAGGACTTGTTTTGGATTGGTTCAGCGGCCAGGCCACATGATCAATGGCGGGCCGGTCGGCGATGCGCTGCCGCCCTCGGGTTCCAAAGTGAGCTGGAGCGCTTCGGGCGAAGCGAGAGGCGTGCGTTCTTGGTAGACGATCAGTCCGTGCTCGCTCGCATCGAGCACGCCCTGGCCGAGGGAAGTCCATTTACCTTCGCGTCGCGTCCAGGCTTGATAGCTCTTTCCACTCGGCGGTCGAGGTAAGCCGGAGAACGTGAGAACTGCGTTCGAGGCTCCCGGCCGAGTCCGGTAGTGCCCGTGCGCTGCCGAGGGCGCGTCCGGTGTTGCGACCAGTCTCAATACCTGCGTATCGCTGGACGTCACCATCCGCAGAGCCGCTTCGCTCTGCGTCTCTCGCGCTCGCTCCGAGCTGTACTGGAAAGCAAACCGCGTCGCCACGACAGCGACCAAGGCCGCGGCCATTGCCGCAAGCACAATGCGAAGTTGCTGGATTCCTGAGCGGATCCGGGTCTTTGTCGTTCCAAGGGGAACCTTGAGGGTCTCGGCGACCTGCTCGTGCGTCAGGTCCTCGAAGAAAGCTAGGCTCAGGGCCTGGCGCTGAGGAGGCGCTAGAGTACCAATCGCCTTCTGAATCGCAGATCGTCGATACTCTTCCCAGACTGCCTGGTCCGGTGGTCTCGCTCCGTCCGGCAGCTCCTGCAGCTCCGAGCCATCGCGCTCGTCGTCCGATTCGGGCTTGCGGCTTCGGCGCCGCAATTCGTTGAGCACGCGCGAGCGCGCAATCTGAAGAATCCAAGGACGCACCGGGCCGCGCGCCGGATCGAAGGTGCCCGCGTTCTTCCAGACCGAGGCAAACACTTCCTGCACGATATCTTCCGCGCTGTCTCGCCCCAATGATTGGGCCGCCATCCTGAACACCATCGGAACGTATCGGCGGTAAAGGGGGCCGAGGGCCCTGTCATCCCCCGATGCCAGAGCCAAAAGCAGCTCTTCATCGCTTCCTTCGGGCCCTGTTTTTACCGACACGAGCATGGATCTATTCGGGACTCGGATTCCTTGGCAATGACAGCTTCTTCGTCAGTACACCGATGCGCCTGATTTGGATTGGATGCTCCCTCGCACCCACCAACGAGGTACCGAGGCGAGTCGAGCGCCTGAACGCTCTGCACCGGCGCGAAGCGCCACGAGCAGGCCAGTACCCCCATCGATCCGAGCCCAACGAATGCCAGGGGCGCCAAAACGGGTGGGGCGCCAAGTTTGATTCCTCCATTGGCACCCGGACGCAACGTCCACGCTGCGAGAACTTGCAGTACTCCGGAGAGGGGATGGCCATCGCTGTGGAACCAGAGGCCGAGGAGACCAATCAGAAAAGCGGCGGCAAATCCCACCCGGAGTACCTGACGTCCACCCCGATGCCATCGGGCCAATCCACCCGCTCCGAGCGCGACCATGCCCCCGGAGTAAAAGAGCGGTATCCACGACTGCCACGCTTCGCCCAGCACCGCCCGGTGCTCGAATCGAATCTCCACCAGGAGCAACGAGAGGGCGCCCAGCAACCCGACCACCATCAGCTTGCTGAGGGTGGCGGGGTTCGCCATCAATTGCTCGCGCGTCACTTGACCACCGTCGTTTTAGGGGTCATCGCATTGCTGGCCGCGGCGTGTTGAGACGCGGGCGAGGTCAGAGCCTCGAAAACGACCTTGGCCACACTTCGCTCGCGGATGCTGAATCCGTCGTCGATCTTGCGCTGCTCGGTACGCGGGGTCAGCAGACACTGGCCTGTGCTCTTCAAATAAGTCCTCCAAAACAAAGTGGCGTCTTCAGCGCAAACAATCATTTCGGTGCCAGTCCGATAAAGCACCTGCTTGCGGGCGGAGTCGTAATAGAGGCCTTCGACTAGCTTCTGGATCACCTCTTGAGTCGGTGGCTCCTCGCCCAGGGAACGGGTAGTCAGCCCTACCTCAATCCAAGCGCGACCTAGTTCGCGGTTCGCCGCGAAGTCTGCAGAGACTTCCTCGCCCCAATTGTTGAGCGGTTGCTCGAAGACAATAAGCTGCCCGGCATTCGCGCCTCCGACAAAAGAACCAATCACCAATGCACCGATTGCTACTCTGTTTCTAAACGATTTCATGGATTCCTCTTGAGTGAGTTGATGACAGGCGGTTGTATTTCTCTTTTTTAGTAACCCGGACCCGAAGCTTTAGATGTGAGGTGTCGCGGACTCAGCCCCTTAGCCACCGTTTCCGTAGCCACCCGAATTTGGGTTAGAAGTAATGACCGTAATCGTCCCCTGAAAATTGGTATCAGCTGGATTCAAACTGTCGATAAAGCCACACGTTCCATCGTGGTTATCAATGGTCGTCGTGAATTGATCTCCGGGCGCGAGCGTCGGACTATTCAGCTCGGGGCAATCCGTCTGTTGTGGATCCGGATGCGAAGTGAGCTGGTGGACAACGCTATCGGTGTTAACGATCCGGACCGATCCGTTTGCTGAAACCGAGCTTCCCTTCGGGCTCACGCCTGCACTGCTCAGCGTTAGAGTGAGACTCGACGAAGCTTGATCCGGGGGAGTGCCCGCGCCAGACGATGCCCCTCCCCCACAAGCAGCGAGCCACAACAAACTGATGACAGCAGCCAACACCGATCTTTTTAAGCCAATCATTAGAAGTTCCTTTTGCACGATTGTTTCCAAATACGCCGAACTGGCAGTTTTGGATGGGATTGCCGAGCCACCGCCGACGCGATACTCAATCGCCCGCGTCACACTGGTGTCGGCTCCCCTGTCTCTTCCGGATGAAGAACAAACCTGCTCAACTGACGAACGATGGCGAAATCCCGCTCCCGTGCACAGCACCACCACGCGCTCCGGCTGCGTCTCGCCACTCGCGCGGACGTTGCGCCGCTGCTTGCGATGATGGCCGATTTCAACCGCAGCGAGGGCATCTCCTTCGATCGCCCCGCCTTCGAGCGCGCGCTGGTCCGGCTGTTGCGCGATCCATCGGTCGGCTTCGTCGGGCTCTTCGTCGAGTCAGGCAAGCCGATCGGATATGCGGTGCTCACCTACGGCTTCGACCTCGAATGGGGCGGCCGGGACGCGCTGCTGACCGAGATCTATCTGCTCCCCGAGTGGCGCCGGCGGGGGCTCGGGGCCGCCGGGCTTAGGCTGGTGGAGAAGCGCGCCCGGGCCAGCGGGGTAAAGGCCGTCTCGCTCGGCGTGCGACCCGAGAACGCCGCGGCGGTGTCGCTCTACCGTCGCGCCGGCTACGGAGGGCCCACGCGGCTTCTCCTAAGTAAGCCTCTGCGCTGATGGGAGTTACGCACGTCGGTCGCCAGCATTCCGAGCGGTGATCGCGTTGTCTGTCACAAAATCGGTCGCCGGCAGCCGATTTGTGACAATCTGCCCTCAGAACCGCGCGCCCATTTGGGTGTGCACACGAAAAGGGCCCTGGCGAGTGCGCAGATCCGAAACAGCGTGTCCATGGCACGCTCGTCGAGGTAATCTCGATGCACCGCAGGGGGTGTCCAAAAGATGAGAGATTTCGAGTGGGGCGTCTTTAACTTCTTCATGTCCGGACTTGGGTTAGCAATCGGTTTGCTAACACTCGTTTCTTTGTGGCGGGTATTTACGAAGGCAGGCCAGCCTGGCTGGGCGGCCATCATCCCCTTCTATAACTTTTATGTTCTTTGCAAGATCGCGCAGAAGCCCGGATGGTGGTGGCTTTTGCTGTTCATCCCCGTCGTAAACTGGATCATTGCCCTGATCGTAAAGTTGGGAGTCAGCGAGAATTTCGGAAAGGGTAGTGCCTTTGGCGTGGGTCTGTGGCTCTTGCCTATGATCTTTTACCCAATCCTGGCCTTTGGCGACGCGCAGTATCGGCCGGCAGCCGCAGCCGTGAGTCCAGCCTAGGGCTGGGGTGCCACTGCCTGCACCTGTAGCGCCACTGTTGCACGCTGGCTGTCTTCGTCACAATTCGGTGGTACCAGCCGAATCTGTTTAAGTCTTTTCGCGCCTTGAAAACAGTCGCGGACGGACCTTCGCGGCTTGAGCTCTTGGCTTGGCGATTGCTTTCGAGTCCTCAAAGCAGCGCAGCTTCCAAACGAGACGTAGGGGTAATTCCATAGAAGCAGGAGGACTCAAAGATGGCTAGCACGAAGCACAAGATTAAGAGGTATGGCTGGATTCCTGATCTGCCAGATGCGCGGGATCACCTCTACGCGGCGCCTGTGGAGGTACTCGGCAACCTTCCGCCTAAGATAGATCTGCGGCTGCAAAGCCCTGACGTGGTTTACGACCAGGGCGAGCTCGGAAGTTGCACCGCCAATGCGATCGCGGGTGCCGTCCAGTTCGAAAGAATGAAGCAGAAGCTTCAATCCGCTCAGCAGCTCGTGCCTTCCCGCCTCTTCATCTACTACGACGAGCGAGTCATCGAAGGTACGGTATCCCAGGACAGCGGCGCCATGATCCGCGACGGGATCAAGTCCGTCGCCGACCAAGGAGTCTGCTTTGAGAACGGCCCGAACTCGTGGCCGTATGACATCACAAAATTCGCTGATGCTCCGCCGCAGGGATGCTACGACCTGGCGGCGAAGAACAAAATCGTCCAATACAGCCGGTTGGTTCAGACCTTGTCTCAGCTAAAGGGCTGCCTTGCGCACGGCTATCCGTTCGTATTTGGCTTCACCGTATATGAGAGCTTCGAGAGTCCAGAAGTGGCGAAAACCGGAATCATGCCAATGCCAGCAGCCGGAGAGCATGCGCTCGGCGGTCACGCGGTGATGGCAGTCGGCTATGACGACAGTCAACACCGCTTCATCGTCCGAAACTCGTGGGGACCGGGCTGGGGAATCAAGGGCCACTTCATGATGCCCTATGCTTACATCACCGATTCCAATCTGGCGGACGACCTCTGGACGATTCGTATGATCGCGTAATTTGTGGGGAGCGGGTGGGCTCGCCGAGCTACGGGCGCAGCCCGCCGCTCTCATTTTACCCTGACATGGATCGTGAAAGTTCTTTCCCGTTCTGGGGACGTCTCCCAGCGGCGACGAGATCGTAGCTCGATATTGCATTCGCCGGCGCGCACGGCTTCGAACCTCCAGGTATGCATTCCACCCTTTCCTGGCGGGCTTAGAGGCGCGCTGAAGTCGTCGTGGACCAGGCTGCATTCCGGACTGCCATCGGACGTCAGATGCCACCGAAAACCGGTCGTCGGGTTCTCTGGAAGACGAATCTCAATCGTGTCACCAATCGGTGCTTCAACGATCTGACCATTGGAGCTTTCGTCCAGCGTCACTGAGGTTCCAACGATACCAGGTGAACGTCACGTTCGGCAGAGCTGCGTCGTCTTTCTGGATGGAACGGGAGATGAAGCTCACGATAGTCGCGGCGACTGGTGGTATCGGTCGACAGGCGTTGGAACTGGCGGTCGCGGCAGGTCACGACGTCACAGCGGTCGTCCGGGATCCGGAGAAGTTGTCCCGAGACGTGCGCGTCGTCGCGATCGATCTTCTGGCTCCGGACCCGGCGGCGCTCGAGCGCTCAGTCAAAGGAGCCGACGCAGTGCTGTCCGGCCTTGGTGCCGGCTCGAAGTCCGATGCGGGAGTCGCTTCGCAGGGCACGCGCGCCATTGTCCAGGCAATGAAGGCAATGGGCGTGCGACGCATCGTCGTTGTCAGCGCCGCGCCAGTCTCGACCGTCCCGTCGCCGGGGCGCCCAACTCCTCCGAAGCACGACCCGGGCGATGGATTCGTCATGCGGAATTTCCTCAGTCCGTTGACGAAGGCCGCTCTCCGCAACACCTATGCTGACCTGGCGCTAATGGAGGACGTCCTTCGCGACAGCGGCCTCGACTGGATCGTCGTCCGACCGCCACGGCTGACGGACAAGCCATTGACCGGCACCTACCGGACTGCCTCCGGGCGGAACCTCCGGCGTGGCATCTTCATTTCACGCGCGGACGTCGCCCATCTCATGCTCCGCGTGCTCGCGCAGCCCGAGACGATCAAGCAGACCATCGGAATCGCTAACTGACGGCGGGAAGCGCAGTCGCGTTTTTAGGGAAATTCCGGTCGCGGCTGACACCAGGCTGCAAATTTTCCACAGCTTGTCGCTAGCGTGTCGTCGGAGGCGCGCTGCGCTCCGACACGGCCGAACGCGGATCTTGTTTCATTTTCGCGCAATGCCTTTCAAGAGTGAATCAGAGCGAAACGCTCAAGATCGTTGCTGATCATTAAATTCGTGCAATTCATGTCTACAAGTCCGTTTCAGCTGCTTTCTCGATCTCCAACGCTTTCAAAAGGATATCTTCTAGGCACGCGACCTGCTCTGAGAGCCATCGTATCGGCCCGGGTTCGGGCGTGTAGTTCACGAACCGACCCGACGGCGCCACGGTGGAGAAATCAGTATGAACATCACGAATAAACACCTGCACGAGTTGATGGGGAAGTCGAATGTGGCAGTAGCCTTGACGCTGGTCGCTCTTCTCGGAGCAGACGGCTTTGCCGCTGAAAGGTCGAAATCCAGAGGACGCTCGCGAACGGACCAGTCCGATGATCGGGAAGAGCGGGACGACAGAGATGACAGACGCCATCGTGGCGAGATGGAGATTTTATTCGCGGATGCCGACACGGGCCTCGTGAATCTGATCATCTTCGGGCGCAACTTTGGTGACGAGGCGCCCACAGTATCGCTCGGCGGCAAGCCGCTCGTGGTTCAGTCATACTCCCCCTACGAGGTTGTGGCGTTGCTCCCGCTAGCGGTGTGGCCTGGGACCCACCGGCTCGTGATGGTAAGGCGGGATCTCGCATCCGCCCAATTTGCGGTTGGCATCGGAGGGGCCGGACAGCCAGGTCCTCCCGGGCCGCCGGGTCCGCCTGGACCAATTGGGCCGCAGGGTGTGGACGGCCCCCAAGGACCGATCGGAGCCACTGGACCAGCTGGACCCACGGGACCCCAAGGACCGATCGGAGCCACTGGACCTGCTGGACCCGCCGGTCCTCAGGGACCGATCGGAGCCACTGGACCTGCTGGGCCGACTGGGCCCGCGGGTCCTCCGGGACCAGGGGGACAGCCGGGGCCGCCGGGCCCGCCAGGTCCTCCGGGACCTGCAGGGCCGGCGGTGATCGGCACGGCTCCCAACCCTGCATTGAGCTGTAAGACGATCCT
This sequence comes from Myxococcaceae bacterium, assembly GCA_036781205.1. Classification (GTDB taxonomy): domain Bacteria; phylum Myxococcota; class Myxococcia; order Myxococcales; family Myxococcaceae; genus DAIQBK01. The sequence goes on along the minus strand of DAIQBK010000006.1, from coordinate 81,693 downwards.
GACCGCAGCGCGCGTGGGAGGTACATCGGCCCCCAGTGGCGTGTACTGGCTCGACTCTGCAAATGGCTCGTTTCAGGCGTATTGCGACATGGTGACCGATGGCGGGGGTTGGACGGTTGCATTTGCAGGACAGAATGGCTCGCCCAATGTCTTTGACCACTTTGATGCGCTTGACCCAGCGATGGGAGGCTACAGCAATGTTTGCACCGATCCGGCGACGCACTGCTTAAGACGTCTGCCTCGTGGCCTCGACCCGGCAACCGCCGAAGTCGCTGTGTCGTGCGGCGGTGCAATCATCAAATTCAGGTTGCCGGTACGGGTTCACGAATGGCTTACGAGCGGCGCGCAATACGCTTGGGAACAGATCGGGAATCCGACCAGCATCGGACCCACTCCAGTGGGTCAGAACGCAATGCCTCACTTTGTGTGGACCGGAACCGGCACAAATGAGAGCTTCGTCTTCTACAACGACATATCCCAGCCCTGGTCTCCCGCGTTTACCTTCGCCTCGTCGTATAGCGGCAGTGCTAGCTTCAACGGCTGCAATGGCCAACCGGATACTTCGTCGCCGGTCCGGATCATGTATAGGTAGGCCGCGAGAAGCTTCCCGGACGTTCGCCCACGACGCACGGCGGCTCCGGGAAGCCCCGGCTGGGGGCTTACTTCAAGCCCAGCTTTTTCCCGGCCGTCAGCAGAGCAATCGATTCCCGAATACGCTTCTCCCGCGTTTCTGGCCGCTTGGCGGTATGAATCCAGACGACAAAGTGACGCCGGTAGGTTGGAGCCAGCTCCTCAAAAAAACTCCATGCTTAAGGATCGACTTCATTCCCGTGTGGTCCTTGTAGAACGCGAGCCAAACCCCTGGACTGGTCGCATGGTGCTTTCCTAACCACATCCGCCATTGTTGGCGGTTCTGTACCTCCAATGTGATGAGTGTCGTCGTCATGCCGGCCGGTTCCGCGAATCGATCCGTTTACCGAGTCGAAAATCCTTGAACCGCGACGGGTGCAAGGCATTCTCACATCCCGGACCCATGGCAAGCGGACTTCGCAAGGACCTCACCAGCTACGGCGACCCAGATTTCTCGCTCTTCCTCCGGAAGGCCTTCATCAAGGCGATGGGGTACTCTGACGACGCGCTCGATCGTTCGATCGTCGGCATCACCAACACCTATAGCGACTACAACCCCTGCCACGGCAACGTCCCTGACCTCGTTGAGGCGGTCAAGCGCGGCGTGATGTTGGCGGGCGGGATGCCAATGGTCTTCCCCACCCTCTCGATCCACGAGAGCTTCGCGCACCCGACCTCGATGTACTTGCGTAATCTCATGGCAATGGAAACGGAGGAGGTGATCCGCGCGCAGCCGATGGACGCCGTCGTGCTCATCGGCGGGTGCGACAAAACGATTCCCGCGCAAATCATGGCCGCTGCGAGCGTGGACCTGCCTGCCATCGTCCTCCCCGTCGGACCGATGGTCACGGCGCAGCACCGGGGCGAGGTGCTGGGCGCGTGCACCGACTGCCGGCGCTTTTGGGCAAAGTACCGCGCCGGCGAGACCGATGAAGTCGAAATCGAGCAAGTGAATGCCAGACTCGTGCCGTCGGTCGGCACTTGCTCGGTGATGGGAACGGCTAGCACGATGGCGTGCCTGACCGAGGCGATGGGGCTGTCCCTGCCGCTCACCGCGGCGGTTCCGGCGACGCACGCCGAACGAAGGCGTCTCGCCGAGGCAACGGGGCGGCGCGCAGCACAGATGGCTGCGAGCGGCGCTCCCCGCCCGAGCGAGATTCTTACCGCGAAGGCGCTGCGCAACGCGGCCGCTGTCCTGCACGCGATCGGCGGTTCCACGAACGCCCTCGTCCACCTGGCCGCCATCGGCGGGCGGGTGAAGCAACCGATCGACTATGACGCGTTCGATCGCCTCGGGCGCGAGGTGCCGGTGCTGGTGAACCTCAAACCGTCCGGCGCGCACTACATGCAGCACTTCCACGACGCCGGTGGATTGCCGCGGCTGTTGAAAGAGATCGCGGGCGCGCTCGCGACGGACGCCCCGACCGTCGGCGGCGGCACGATTGCGGACGCGATCGCCGCTGCCGAGGAGGTGCCCGGACAGGATGTGATACGGCCCCGTACCAATCCGGTCAGCGCCGAGGGAGCAATCGCGGTGCTGCACGGCAATCTCGCGCCGCGCGGTGCCGTCATCAAGCAATCCGCTGCGTCGAAAACCCTGATGCAGCACACCGGCCGCGCCCTGGTGTTCGAGTCCACCGAGGACCTCGCGCGTCGGATCGACGATCCCTCGCTCGATATTGCCGCAGACGACGTGCTCGTTTTGCGCAATGCCGGGCCGAAGGGCGCGCCCGGGATGCCGGAGGCAGGCTACCTGCCGATTCCAAAGAAGCTACTCAAGCAGGGCGTGAAGGACATGGTCCGCATTTCCGACGCGCGCATGAGCGGCACCGCGTTCGGCACAATCGTCCTGCACGTTGCGCCGGAGTCGGCCGTGGGCGGCCCGCTTGCGCTCGTGCGCAATGGAGACCGGATCCGGCTGGATGTGCCGAAGCGACAGATCGAACTGTTGGTGAGCCAGGCCGAGATCCAGTCACGCGCCGCTGCGGCTGCCGCTCATCCACCGCGGCCCGGGCCAGCGCGCGGTTACGCCCGCCTGTTCCAGGACCACATCATGCAGGCAGACGAGGGGTGCGACTTCGATTTCATGGTCGAGCGCACCGGAACCACGAAGTAGCGGAGGGTTGCGCATGGATCAGGGCGAGGCATCCCGGATTGTCGCAGTCGAGGCGCGCACCGTGCGCGTGCCGCTCGGTCGGCCCACTTCCTTCTCGACAAGGCAGGTGCTCGCGCGCGACTACACGCTGGTCCGTGTGCGCACGGCCGACGGCGCGGAGGGGATCGGGTTTTGCTATTCCGGCAGCCGCGCGGGCGAGCTGGTCACGGGCGCGGTGCGGCTCCTGTTCGCGCCGCTGCTTGCTGGCAAGAGCGCGCTTCACGTCGAGGGTCTTTGGGAGCAAATGTACCAAGAGTCGCTCCTGCACGGCCGCGTCGGATCGGTGATGCGAGCGCTTTCGGCGATCGACATTGCTCTCTGGGACCGCAACGCCCGCGTAGCGCGGTTGCCGCTCGCCGAATATCTCGGGGACACGGGTGCGCAAACCGTGCCGGCTTACGCGAGCGGCGGCTACTACCTCGAGGGCAAAACGCCCGCGATGCTCGCGGAGGAGCTTCTCGGCTACCTGGGAATCGGGTTTCGCGCCGTGAAAATCAAGGTCGGCCGCGGTGGCCCGCGATCGGAAGAGGAGCGCATCCGCGCCGCGCGGGAGGCGATCGGCCCGGACGTGCTCCTGATGCTCGATGCGAACAACGCCTGGAAGGATCTTCCCACCGCGCTCGAGTACATGAAGCGCTACGAACCCTACGACCCGTATTGGATCGAGGAGCCGTTCAGCCCCGATGACATCGACAACCATGCCCAACTCGCGCGTCGCACCCACGTCGCGGTCGCGACCGGCGAGATCGAGGCGGGGAGATGGCGGTTCCAGGAACTGCTGGAGAAGCGCGCGGCGGCGATCCTGCAGACGGATGCAGCGGTCTGTGGCGGGATTACTGAATGGAGGCGCATCGCTGCCGCCGCAGCGGGCTTCGGGGTCGCGATCGCGCCGCATTGGTTTCACGACCTCCACGTGCACCTCGTTGCGGCCACTCCGAATGCTCGCTGGGTCGAGTTTTTCCCGGACAGCGAGGTCCTTAATTTCCGCGAGCTGGTCGAAACCCAGCTCGAAGTGCGGGACGGTGCTCTCGTCGTGCCGCGCAATCCTGGGCTCGGGTTTAAGTTCGCGGACGCGGCGGTGGAGCGATACGCGGCCGATCGCTGGGCATGATTCCCATGCCCGTCGCAAGCGCCACGTCTGACCAGACGATTGAGAGCAGCACGATCCGCAAAGTGTCGTGGCGGCTCCTCCCCCTAATCGTGATCGCCTATCTCATCGCCTACATCGACCGCACCAACGTCGCGTTCGCGTCGCTGACGATGAACAAGGACATCGGGCTCTCCGCGTACGCGTACGGCTGGGGCGCCGGGATTTTCTTTCTCGGGTACTTCTTCTTCGAGATCCCGAGCAATGTGATCTTGCACAAGGTCGGCGCGCGTAAATGGATCGCGCGGATCATGTTCACCTGGGGAATCGTCTCCGCACTGATGTCGTTGGTGAAGGGTCCGGCCAGCTTCCTCACCATGCGCTTTTTGCTCGGGGTCGCCGAAGCAGGTTTCTTCCCGGGAATGATCCTGTACTTCACCTACTGGTTCCCGGCGCGTTACCGTGCGCGCGTCATCTCGACCTTGTTCCTCGCAGTGCCGATCTCGAATGGCGCGGCCTCGCTCGTCTCGGGCGCGATCCTGTCGTCGATGGATGGCGTCCTCGGGCTGAAGGGGTGGCAGTGGGTCTTCATTCTCGAGGCGCTGCCGGCCATCCTGCTGGCGTTCCTCGTCCTCAAGCTCCTTACCGATCGTCCGCACGTCGCCGACTGGCTGGAACCGGGGGAACGCCAGTGGCTGGTGGCCGAGTTGGAGAGCGAACAGAAGAAGATCGAGGGATCGCACCCACGGATGACGCTCTGGAAAGCGCTCTTCGACAGACGCGTTCTCGCCCTCTCCATCATGTATCTCGCCACCGTCGCATCGAACTACGGCCTGTCGTTCTTCCTGCCGCAGATCGTAAAGCAACTCGGCCGTTCGACCTTCGCGACAGGCGTTCTCTCGGCGATCCCATTCCTGGTGGGCACGATCGGCCTGCTGGGTTGGGGCTTCTCATCGGACAAGCGGCACGAGCGCAAGTGGCACATGATTACCGCCTGTCTCTTCGGGGCGATAGGCCTCGCCGGCGCGGGATGGGTCGGGGCTTCGTACTGGGCGATCTTCTTCCTCTCGATCGCGACGATGGGCATCTACGGTACGCGTCCAGCGTTCTGGCCAATGGCATCGACGTTCCTCACCGGCACCGCCGCGGCGGGCGCGATCGCGCTGATCAATTCGGTCGGCAACCTGGGCGGCTACGTGGGCCCCCTGATCGTCGGCTGGGCCAAGGACGTGACGAAGAGCTTCAACGCCGGCCTATATTTCCTCGCAGCGAGCATCTTCCTCGGCGCGGTAATCACCTTCTTCGCCGCCCCGAAGGAGCGCGCCGAACCGCCCGTCGAAGCGATGCCGGAGCGCACCCGTAGAGCAATGTGAGGCGATCCCCATGCGCTCAAGTTCTCGGCGCGTCGGATAGGATCGCCTCGGCATCGATTGTGATCTCCACGATGTTGCCCACGACGATCCCATTGTCAGGTAGAGGCGAGTTCCAGCTCACTCCAAAATCATGCCGATTGATTTCCGTGGTGGCGAGGAAGCCAGCCCGAGTCTTGGGACCTTTGTCGACTCCGCCCTCCCACCACGGCGTCTGCCATTGACCCAAGTAGGTAACCTTGAGCGCGACCTTCCGCGTGACGCCGCGAATGGTCAGGTCGCCGCGCACCAGATACTCGCGCGCGCCGAGCCACTCAACCTTATCCCCACTGAAAGTGATCTCCGGATGCTTCTCCACGTCCAAGAAGTCGGCGCTGCGAAGGTGGGCGTCGCGATCGGGCTCGCCGCTCCAAAGATTGCTCGCGTCGATCTTGATTGAGACAGCAGAGTGCTCGGGATGCTCCGGATCGAATCGCAGCGTACCGCGTACGTTCTTGAAGTGCCCGCGGACGCAGGTGACCATCATGTGGCGAGCGCAAAACTGCGCCGCCGTATGCCCAGGCTCGAATGTCCATTCCATGTTTGGGTGCTTTACCACTCGTGCAAGAAATATTTCTTCTTGTGGTTATTCTTCGGCTGGTTATGTTCAGCGGCAGAGAGTTGGGCGTGCCGCTCACCCCCTCGGGTCCTCTGAACTAAGTCAGCCTGCCCGAACTTCAAAAAACCTTAGCTATTCTAGGAGGCAGAAATGTTTGCCCGAAATGTTCATTTGCAACTGAAGCCGAATAGTGGCGCCCAGTTTACCGAGACGCTCGAGAAGGAAGTTATTCCGTTGCTTCGAAAGCAGCAGGGCTTCCGAGACGAGGTCGCTTTCATCGCTCCGAATGCAACCGAAGCCTACTCGATCAGCTTTTGGGACTCGAAAGAGAAGGCCGACGCGTACAACCGCGCAGGCTATCCAGAAGTGTTGAAGGCCCTAGCAAAAGTGGTTGAGGGAACTCCGCAACTTCAGACCTGTGAGGTTTGCAACTCAACCATTCAGCAGATCGTCGCCCGGGCGTAGCGCCTCGGTTGATCAGTTTGTTTGGGGGCGGTAAGAGCCGCCCCTTTTTTTCAGCGCAGGGGCTTGGATGGGACTTTTGGGAGGGGGACACCCAAGCCCATGCGGATCGCGAAGATTGGCCGCTGTGGGCTGCGCAATTCAAGCAAAAATGCGCTTCCGCGCCGTCTCGCAGATAGCGACCACAGCGGGGTGTTTGAGCTTGCGCTCAACCGAGATGGCATAGAAGCGCTGTCGCAGGTCCTGTGCCCGGCCGACAAGCTGCACCTTGTAGCGCCGCCGAACGTCTTCCTCGATCACGTCGGGGGTTGCAAAGATCCCGTAACCCGCCTCACCCAGATCCTTCGCGAGCGCAGCGTCATCGAGCTCACCGACGATCCTAGGTTTGATGTCCTTTGAATCGAACCACTGTTCCAACGTTCGCCGGAGTACCGAATTGCCGCCGGGGAGAAGGAAGGGCAGGCCATCGAGTGATTGCGGGAACCGTCGTCGACAAGACTTGGCAAGTCGCGGTGCGGCGAAGAACGCGGTGCCGCACTCACCGAGCAGATGGTTGAACGCTCGGACCGCAGTGCCCGGCGCCGCTGGCGCATCCGAGAGAACGACGTCGACTGCCTGCACGGCCAACTCACCCAAAAACGCCTCGGTCGAGTGGGCCTCTCGACAGCTGATCCGGACGCGTTCTTTGAGGAGGAACGCCGGCTCTAGCATCAGCTTCACGATCGACGTGGGGAGGACGTGGGCAATCCCGACCACCAGGCGTATTGGCCGACCGACCTCCCGTCCTTTGACCGTGTCTAGAAACTCCTGACCCAGCGAGAAGATTTCATCCGCGTAGCGAAACGCCACGCGACCCACGTCCGTCAGGACGAGATTCCGCCCCTTCCTGCTAAACAGCTTCTCGCCGAGAATCTCTTCTAGCCGGTGGATTTGGCCACTGATCGTGGGGTGCGCCAGGCGGAGCTCTTTGCTCGCCCGCACAATGCTTCCCTCCTTCGCGACGACCCAGAAGTAGAGGAGGTGGTGGTAGTTGAGCCATTCCATGCCACCACGATATGTCGTTTTTTACGACAATTCACCCTCAAACTTCCTAATAGTCGATGGATGGGCCTGGGGCTTATAGAGACCCCATCCCGGCGATGTGCCTTTGGCTGCTCGGCAGAGGACGAGATGAAGATTCAGATTCGAGGAAGGAACATTGGGGTGACCAAGGTCGTGCGAACCCGCGTGGAACGCCGGCTCGGTTTCGCGCTGGGTCGCTTCGGGGAACGGATCGATCGCGTGCTCCTTCGATTCTCAGACGCGAACGGCGAGCGCGGCGACGTCGACAAGCGGTGCCAAATCGACGTGGGCTTGAGGCCCAGAAGTGTGCGGGTCGAGCACACGGACGCCGATCTGTTCGTCGCTCTCGATTGCGCCGCCGACCGTGCTTCGCGTTCCGTCGCCCGAGCGCTCGAGCGAGAGCGCGAGTACGAGGAGAGCCCGCGCTGGACCGCGGGCTACCGCAGAGTCACGAGGTAAGCGGGCGCGCACGCTTCGATTTTTCCGGTGTGTCACGTCGAAACTTCCTTACAGACTTTAATTGGTGGAGCCACTACTTTAGGGCGCTGCACTGGGGCTTTCCCAGGAAGCCGCGGCGTCCTGTTTGGAAGAATCAGGAATTGGAACGACAAGGCAAACTCGAGTTCGCCAGCGACGCCGGTTTTCATGGAGAGCTCAAACGCCGCGTCCACGAGTATTTCCATCACCTGGGCCTTTCGCCACGCGACAGCTTGCGGATGTACCTCAAGACGGCGGCGATGCTCCTTTGGTTCAGCGCATCCTACGCGCTGCTGGTCTTCGCCGCGACGAGTTGGTGGCATGGAATGCTGCTCTCGTTCTCCTTGGCACTCGCGATGGCCGGGATTGGCTTCACCATCCAGCACGACGCCAACCACGGTGCATACTCGAGGAAGGGCGCGATCAATCACCTGATGGGGATGACCCTGGACATGCTGGGCGCGAGCTCCTACGTCTGGCGCTGGAAGCACAACGTTTTTCATCACACCTACCCGAACCTAAGCGGCGCAGACGACGACATCGACCTCGGACCGTTCGGCCGCCTCTCGCCAGCGCAGCCGCGCTACCGCATCCACCGCTTCCAGCAGTTCTACCTCTGGGCGCTCTATGGGCTTCTGGGTCCGAAGTGGCATTTCGTCGACGACTTCAAGAACGTAATGCAGGCCCGGATCGCCAGGAATCGGGTTCCCAGACCGCGCGGCTGGAGGCTGCTCGAGATGACCGGTGGAAAAGCGCTCTTCTTTAGCCTGGCGCTCGTGATCCCGGCGCTGTTTCATCGATGGTGGGTCGTGCTCCTGTTCTACGCGATCACCGCATTCGTGGTCGGTGTCATCCTGAGCGTGGTCTTTCAGCTCGCGCACTGCGTTGAGGAGGCGGATTTTCCTCAGCTGCTGCCGGGAACCAATCAGGTGCCGAGCGCCTGGGCTGTCCATCAGGTTCAGACCACGGTCGACTTCGCGCCACGAAACCGCCTGCTGACCTGGTACCTCGGTGGTCTCAACTTCCAAATCGAGCATCACCTGTTCCCCAAGGTGTGCCACGTCCATTACCCGCACCTCTCCGTGATCGTGCGGGCGGTGTGCGCCGAGTTCGGAGTTCGTTACACCGCTCATGACCGACTGCTGGGAGCCGTGTGCTCGCACTGGCGCTGGCTTCGCCGGATGGGGCGCCCGACCGCGACCCCCCAGAGCGATGCGTCGTTTTTTACGACGTATCGAGCTGAAACTTCCTTATAGTCGAACGACTGCTAAGGGCGTAGGTTAACTGGTGCTTGTGACTCATTAAGGAGAGCCCGATGACCTACATTGTTCGCAGAACCAGCCCAGAGCTGGCCCATCTTTCACATCTCGATCCGCTTCAGGTCGCGCGGGAGATGAGCAGCTGGGAGCCGTTTCAGGGATTGACCCCGTTTACACGGTTTGTCTCCCGCCCCGTCGCAGCGTTCGCTCCAACATTCGAAGTAAAGGAGACAAAGGACGCGTTCATTTTCAGAGCCGATCTTCCCGGTGTCGAGGAGAAGAACATCGAAGTGAGCCTGACCGGAAATCTGCTGACCGTGAACGGCCTCCGCGATCAAGAAGATCGCCACGAGGGCGAGAACTTTTTTGTTGACGAGCGCATGTTCGGAAGCTTCACCCGCGCCTTCACGCTACCCGACGGGGTTGACGGTGAGCACGTCAACGCAGACTTGAAGGATGGTGTGCTGACCCTCCGAATTCCGAAGAAGCCCGAGCACCAGCCGAAGAAGATCTCGATCAAGGTCGCAGAGAAGGCAAAGGCTCATAACGGCGGGACCGCGACGCACCGATGAAGGAGATTACAATGAAGATTCGTCCCCTGCAGGACCACATCATCATGAAGCGCATTCCCGAGGAGGAGAAGAGCCGGGGCGGAATCATTATTCCTGACACTGCCAAGGAGAAGCCTTTGGAGGGCGTGGTGGTGGCCGTAGGCAACGGCAAGGTGCTGGAGGACGGCAAGGTGCGGCCGCTCGACATCAAACCTGGCGACCGCGTGTTGTTCAACAAGCACGCCGGAAACGAAATCAAAATTAACGGCGAGGAGCACCTCATGCTCCGCGAGGACGACATCCTCGGCGTGATCGAAAAGTAGTCTAGAAAGGAACAGCCAATGTCCAAAGAAATCCTATTCGATGTTCAGGCGCGGGAAGCGATCCTACGTGGGGTCAACATTCTTGCGAACACAGTCAAGGTCACGCTCGGGCCGAGGGGCCGCAACGTCGTGCTCGACAAATCGTTCGGCTCGCCGACCATCACCAAGGATGGTGTGACGGTGGCCAAAGAGATCGAGCTCGAGGACCGATTCGAGAACCTGGGCGCACAGATGGTCAAGGAAGTGGCCTCCAAGACCTCCGAAATCGCCGGCGATGGAACGACCACTGCAATCGTCCTCGCGCAGGCCATTTGCCGCGAGGGTAGCAAGCTGGTGGCCGCCGGTCACAACCCGATGGAAATCAAACGGGGGATCGAGAAGGCGGTAATCAAGGTGAGCGAGGAGCTCAAGAGGATGTCCAGGCCAACCGACGACCCCAAAGAGATCGCTCAGGTCGGTACCATCTCCGCCAACGGGGATGCCACCATTGGCAACATCATCGCGCAGGCGATGGAGAAGGTGGGCAAGGAAGGCGTGATTACGGTTGAGGAAGCGAAGGGCCTCGAAACCACGCTGGACGTGGTCGAGGGCATGCAGTTCGACCGCGGCTATCTCTCGCCCTACTTTGTGACAGCCCCGGAGCGGATGGAAGTGGTGCTCGAGGACGCCTACGTCCTCATCCATGAAAAGAAGATTTCGAACATGAGGGAGTTACTGCCCGTGCTGGAGCTGGTGGCCCATTCGGCCAAGCCGCTCCTGATCATTGCCGAGGACCTCGAGAACGAGGCGCTGGCGACCCTGGTGGTGAACAAGCTGCGTGGCACCCTGCACGTGGCCGCGGTCAAGGCGCCTGGCTTCGGTGATCGCCGCAAGGACATGCTGGAGGACATCGCCGTCCTTACCGGCGGCAAGCTGATCGCCGAAGAGCTGGGAATCAAGCTGGAGACCGTGACGCTCAAGGAGCTCGGGCGCGCGAAACGAATCACCATTGACAAAGACAACACCACTCTCATCGACGGCGCGGGAAAGAAGGAGGACATCCGCGGCCGTGTGAAGCAGCTTCGCACTCAAATCGAGGAGGCCACGTCAGACTACGACCGCGAGAAGTTGCAGGAACGACTCGCTAAGCTCATCGGCGGCGTCGCGGTGATTAACGTCGGCGCGGCCACCGAGACCGAGATGAAGGAGAAGAAGGCCCGCGTCGAGGACGCCCTCAATGCCACCCGTGCGGCGGTTCAGGAAGGCATCCTTCCCGGCGGCGGCGTTGCCTACATCCGCTGCCTCAAGGTGCTGGACAAGCTTGCAGTCGACGAGCACGAGACGTTCGGCGTTTCGATCATCCGCCGGGCGCTCGAGGAACCGCTGCGTCAGATCGCAGAGAACGGCGGCTTCGAGGGCAGCATCGTGGCGAATAAGGTGAAGGAGTCCAAGGAGAGTGCATTCGGCTTCAACGCCGCAACCGGTGTGTACGAGGACCTCGTCAAGGCCGGAGTCATCGACCCGACGAAGGTTGCACGCACCGCACTCGTCAACGCAGCCTCCGTCGCCGCGCTGATGCTCACGACCGAGGCGACGATTGCCGAACGCCCGACGGGAGAGGCGGAAGCCCCCGATCTCGGAATCCGCAGCCACCCGCGCATGTAGTCCTCACGACTAAGAGTTCGCAAGCTCGAGCGGAAAGCGCTCGCGCATGACACCCAGCACCAGGTCTTCCACTGCAGTCTCCGAGCGAAGGGAGAGCGCCCGCGCCGCGAGCGCCTCCATCTCATCGAGGCCGCTGGAGCTGATCACCGACCTGACGGCTGGAATGAGCCGCGGGGACATCGAGAGACTGCGCAGGCCAAGCCCGAGCAGCACCCAGGTAAAAGCCGGGTCTCCCGCCATGTCACCGCAAATGGAGATCGGCTTGCCGGCTCCGTTCGCACCGTCGATTGTGCTCTTGAGGAGGCGGAGGAAGGCGGGATGGAGCGGATGGTAGAGATGTGCGACGTCTTCATTTTCCCTGTCTGCGGCAAATGTGTATTGGATGAGGTCGTTGGTCCCGATGCTGAAAAAGCTCGAGCTCCCAGCCAGGTGATCGGTCGTCAATGCAGCGCTCGGGGTCTCGATCATCACTCCGATCGGAAGCGTGCGCTCGAAGGGCACGCCCTCCCCCGCGAGCTCCTCGGCGACCTCCGCGCATACGCGCTGGACTTCGTCCAGCTCCGAGATTCCGGACACCAGCGGGAACATGATTCGCAGTGGGCCCACCGCGGAGGCTCGGTAGAGAGCTCGTAGCTGGGTGCGAAAAATATCCGGGCGACGCAAGGCGAAGCGAATCGCCCGCACGCCAAGAGTCGGGTTCCTGCCCCCCGGCACCGCGACGGCCAAGGGCAGCTTCTCCCCTCCGATGTCGAGCGTCCGGAAGGTCGCCGGTCGCCCGCCGAGCGCCGTGAGCACCGCTACCGCGTCATGGAATTGTTCATCCTCGCTCGGAAGCTCGGGACGGTCGAGATACAGTAGCTCGGTCCGGAACAAGCCCACTGACTCCGCGCCAAATTCGAGCGCGGACGAAACCTCCGAGGCGGCCTCGATGTTCGCGGCAAGCTCGATCCGCACGCCATCGCGGCTTGCCGCTAAACCCGCAGCTCGGGATTTCAGCGTTTGTACCCGCGACCTTTCCTGGCTCCGCCGGTCCTCGTAGGTCGCGATCGTGGGTTCGTCGGGGTTGATGATCACCTCACCTCGCGACCCGTCCACGACCAGTCTGTCGCCGGACCGAACTGCGGCCATCAGCCCCCGCACGCCAACGACGAGTGGGATTTCCTGCGCTCGCAGAATGATCGCCGCGTGTGACGTCTTGCCACCATGCTCGGTCGCGAAACCAATCAGGCCGGACAGGGGCAGGTGCAAGGCATCGATCGGCGAGAGAAGGGACGACACTCCAATGCTCCCGGGGGCTGAAAGGCTCTCCGGAAAGACTTCCGCCAAACCCAGCAGCGTCCTCAGCAGCCGATCGCCGATCGCTTCGATGTCCTCGCTTCGCTCCCTCAAGTACGGATCCTTCATCCGATTGAAGGTCGCGACGAGTGCGTCGATCACGCGACGGACGGCGGATTCCGCGGCAAGCGCCTCGCTCTCGATCAATCGCCGTGCCGCCTCGACGACTGCAGCGTCCCTGAGCATCATGCGGTGCGCTTCGACGATCAGGTGTCCCTCGTGCAAATCCTCCGCTTCGAGCCGCGCCGCGAGCAACCCCAGCTGTTCGTCGGTGACCGTCACTGCCTCGCGGAGGCGCGAAACCTCGGCAGGCACCAGATCGGGCGAAACGCGCCGATCGACGACGACCAGCCGTGGAACCATCAAGCGGACATCGCCGATCGCAATGCCCTCCGAGGCAGCTGCGCCGCTCAGTGCTCTACGGACGGTCATCAGCGGAGACTAGCGGCTGCGAAGCGGTCCAACAACTCCAGGCCCCTGATGCTGTCGTTTGCGGCCCGCGTATGATATTGCCTCGCCGCTTGCAAAGCGGACAGCATGGCCCGCTGCAGGGCCTTCGGGTGGTCGAGCTGGGCACGCTGATCGCCGGCCCGTTCGCCGGGCGCCTCCTGGCCGAAGCTGGCGCGGACGTCGTCAAGATCGAGTCCCCGGGGGCCGGCGACCCGCTGCGCAATTGGCGCAGGTTACATAAGGGCACTTCGCTGTGGTGGTACGCGCAGGGTCGCAACAAGCGGTCCGTCGCCGTCGACCTGCGGCAGTCGCAAGGGCAGGAGATTGTCCGCGCTCTCGGGAACCGCGCCGACATCGTGATCGAGAACTTCCGGTCCGGCCAGCTCGAGAAATGGAACCTCGGCTACGAGCTGCTCGCGAAAGACAACCCGGGCCTGATTCTGGTGCGCCTGTCCGGCTACGGCCAGACCGGGCCGTACCGCGACCGTCCCGGGTTTGGCTCGATCGGTGAGGCGATGGGCGGGCTGCGCTATCTGACGGGAGAACCGAGCCGCCCACCGTCGCGAGTCGGCGTTTCGTTGGGGGATTCCCTCGCCTCTCTCTACGGCGTGATCGGCGCCCTGATGGCGCTACACCAGCGAGCGCAGAACGGCGGCCGCGGGCAGGTCGTCGACGTCGCGCTCTACGAAGCCGTCTTCAGCCTCCTCGAGAGCACGCTGCCCGAGTACGGGATGACCGGCTTCATCCGCGAGCGTAGCGGCGGCGCACTGCCCGGCATCACGCCCTCGAACACGTATCTCTGCAAGGACGGCAGCTACCTGGTCATCGGCGGCAACGGCGACAGCATCTTCCGTCGCCTGATGCGCGCGATCGGGCGCGGGGACCTCGAAACAGACCCGGCTCTCGCCGACAATGCTGGTCGTACCGCGCGCGCCGCCGAGCTGGATGCGGCGATCGGCGAGTGGACCGGCCAACGCTCGCTCTCCGACGCGCTCGAAGCGCTCAATGCAGCGGAAGTCCCGGCCGGGCGCATCTACAGCATCGCGGACATCGTCAAGGACGCGCACTATCAGGCGCGCGGGATGATCGAGAAGGCGCGCCTCGAAGGCGGCGAGGAGATCCTCCTGCCGGGTCCCATCCCTAAACTGTCAGACACGCCGCTGCGCACGCGCTGGATCGGGCCGAAACTGGGCGAGCACACCTCGGAAGTGCTGCACGAGCTAGGTTACGACGCCGCCCGCCAGCGCGAGCTACGCGCCAAGGGAGTGATCGGGTGACGCGCGTCCATGTCCAGGAGGTGGCGGTGCGCGACGGCTTTCAGATCGAGCCGCGCTTCATCCCAACGACAGAAAAAATTGCGCTGATCGATGCGCTCTCGCGCACCGGGTTGGCGAAGATCGAGGTGACCTCGTTCGTCTCTCCAAAGGCGGTGCCGAACCTGCGCGACGCCGAGGAGGTGATGCGCGGCATCGAGAGGCGCTCCGGCACTCTGTACACCGCGCTCGTTCCCAACGTACGCGGCGCCGAGCGCGCGCTCGCGGTAGGAGTGGACGAGATAAACCTCGTGATGTCGGCGAGCGAGTCGCACAACCAAGCGAACCTCAACCGGACCACGGCCCAGTCGCTCCAAGGATTCGCCGAAATCATTCGAGTGGCGCACGGCCGGGCCACTGTGAACGGGAGCATCAGCACCGCCTTCGGTTGCCCGTTCGAGGGCGATGTTCCCGAGGAGCGCGTGCTGGGCTTCGCCGAGCGCTACCTCGAGCTGGGCTCTCGCGGCGTGACGCTCGCCGACACCACCGGGATGGCGCACCCGAAGCAAGCGGCTCGCCTGACCGCGGCAACGAAGAAGCGCTTTCCTAAGGCCGAGCTGACGCTGCACTTCCACAACACCCGCGGGATGGGTCTCGCTAACGTGCTGGCCGCGCTCGAGGCGGGAGCGGACCGCTTCGATGCGTCGCTCGGCGGCCTCGGCGGCTGTCCCTTTGCGCCGGGAGCGACGGGCAACATCTGCACCGAGGACTTGGTCCACATGCTCGCCGCAATGGGCTACGACACCGGCGTCGACCTGGACGCGCTGCTCGTCGTTGCGCGCAAGCTGCCCGCGATCGTCGGCCACGACGTTCCAGGGCAGGTCGCCAAGGCCGGCAAGATCACCGATCTACACCGCCTACCGGAGACAGAACGATGACCTTTACGCTCGTGCTTGCTGCAACCCTCGCCGCCGCTCCCGCAAATCTCGAGAAAAAGAACATCACCATCGCAGTGGGCGGAAAGTCGCTCTTCTATTATCTGCCGCTGACGATCGCGGAGCGGCTCGGCTACTTCAAGGAGGAAGGACTTTCTGTCGAGATCCCCGACTTCCCCGGCGGCGCGAAGTCCCTGCAGGCATTGATGGGAGGCAGCGCCGACCTCGTCTCCGGCTCGTTTGAGCACACCGTCACGATGCAAGCACGAGGCTCGCCGGTAATCGCGATTGTGCTGCAAACGCGCTACCCTTCCATCGCGCTCGGGCTGCGCAAGGAGCGCGCCGCGTCTTACAAATCGCCGAGGGACCTGAAGGGATTGAAGATCGGCGTGACCGCGCCAGGTTCGAGCACGAACTTCTTCGTCAACGCGATCCTCGCCAAAGGCGGCCTCAAGCCCGACGACGTGTCGATCATCGGCGTCGGAGCGTCCAGCAACGCGGTCGCGGCGATGGAAAAGGGCGAGCTCGACGGCATCTCCAACCTGGATCCGGTGATCACGAAGTTGGAGCGCGACAACGCCGTCGTCATCGTCGTCGATACACGCACCGAGGAAGGGATGAAGCAATGGTACGGTCCCGACTACGCTGCTGGCTGCATCTACGCGAAGCGCGAGTTCATCGACAAGAACCCGAACACGGCACAGGCGGTGGTCAACGCCATGGTCCGCGCGCTGCGGTTCGTGAAGACTGCGTCTGCGGACAAGATCCTCGAAGTGGTGCCGCCCGAGTACTACGCGGGCGACAAGGAGACGTGGAAAGCCGCGCTCCAGAAGGCGATACCGGGCTTCTCCTCCGACGGCAAGTTCAGCAAGGAGGGCGCTGAGTCCGTCTACAAGGTGCTCAAGCTCTTCGAGCCGTCGGTGATGAACGCAAAGATCGACTTAGCGAAGACCTTCGACAACCGATTCGTCGACAAGGCCACGAAGAAGTGACACCCGCGCTCGCGCTCGAGCAGATCACCTGCACCTTCGCAGGCGACAGGTCGTATACCGCCATTCGCGACGTCTCGATCGAGGTCGCGGCGGGCGAGTTTGTTGCGGTGGTGGGGCCGACAGGCTGCGGGAAGTCCACGCTGCTCAACGTCGCCGCGGGGCTGCTCGCTCCCAGTGCCGGAACAGTGCGCGTCGAAGGCGAGCCGTTGCGGGGCCTCAACCGGCGCGCCGGATACATGTTTCAGGCCGAGTGCCTGATGCCCTGGCGCAGCGCTGCGCACAACGTCGCCGCCGGCCTGCAGTTCCGCGGCCTCGATCGCGTCGAAAGCTTACGTCGCGCCGAGGAATGGCTCGCTCGGGTCGGCCTCGAGGGCTTCGGCTCGTGCTACCCCCACCAGCTCTCCGGCGGAATGCGCAAGCGCGTCGCGCTGGCACAGACGCTCATTCTCGACCCGAGCATGATCCTGATGGACGAGCCGTTCAGTTCGCTCGACGTGCAGACGCGGCAATTGATGGAGAACGAGCTGCTCGAGCTGTGGGCGCGCGACCGAAAATCGGTCCTCTTCATCACTCATGACCTGGAGGAGGCGATCTCGCTGGCGGACCGGGTGGTCGTGCTCTCCGCCGGACCTGCGACGTGCCCGATCGGCCAGTTCGCCATCGATTTGCCGCGGCCTCGCGACGTGGCGGAAGTGCGGCTCACGAAGCGCTTCCTCGAGTTGCACCAGCGAATCTGGGAGCTGCTCAAGGCGGAGGTCCTCAAGGGGTATGCGCAGCAGAAGCACGGATAGTCCCGGTGTGCGACTGAACGCGTACCGGCTGCTGTTGCTCTTCGCCGTGTTCGGGGTCTGGCACATCCTGACCGCGAGCGGCATTCTCCCGCGCTTCTTCTTCGGCACTCCTACCGTGGTGCTTCAGAATACGGCGCGCTGGTTCATCAGTGGCAAGATCTACGGACACCTCGGCGTGACTCTGGTCGAGACCGTGCTGGCGTTCGCCATCGGGACCGGGCTCGGCCTCGCGATCGGGCTCTGGCTCGCGCTCGCGCCGATCGCCTCGAACCTCCTCGAGCCCTACATCAAGGCGGCTAACGCGATGCCCCGGGTGATTTTGGCGCCGATCTTCTCGGTGTGGTTCGGGCTCGGCATCCTCTCCAAGGTCGCGCTTGGTGTCACGCTGGTGTTCTTCATCGTCTTTTTCAACGTCTACCAGGGCGTCAAGGACGTGAGTCCGGTCGTGCTCGCGAACGCTCGTATGCTCGGGGCAACGCGGCACCAATTGCTGCGATACGTGTATCTACCGTCCGCCACGGCATGGGTTTTCTCGAGCCTGCACACCTCGATCGGAATGGCGTTCGTGGGCGCGGTCGTGGGCGAATACCTCGGCTCGTCGGCCGGAGTTGGCTATCTGATCCTCCAGGCGGAGGGCGCTTTCGACATCAATACCGTGTTCGCGGGCATCCTCGTGCTTACCGCGTTCGCGCTGCTCCTCGATTTCGTCGTCACCGCCCTCGAGAAGCGGCTGTTGCGCTGGCGTCCCGCCGCTGCGATCGTCGAAACGCACTGAGAAATTTTCGTTTGATGCTAAAACCCTCCCTTCGCGGAGGGGGTCTATGCGTCGGCTTCAAATCGGCGTAATCGATCTTGTCGCCAAAGGGCCGGTGAAAACCTTGTATGCGCGAGTGATGAACGCCAATCTCGCGAGCATCATGCCCCAGGTAGTTGGAACATGGTGCGAGTCCGAAGGGCACGAAGTCACGTTCGTTTGCTACACGGGCTTTGAGAATTTCCTGGATGAACTGCCGCCGAACCTCGATCTCCTCTTTATTGGCGCGTTCACCGACGCAGCTCTGACCGCTTATGCCCTCAGTCACCTTTTTCGCTCCAGGGGTGCGGTCACGGTCCTGGGTGGTCCGCATGCCCGCTGCTACCCGGAAGATGCCCGCAAACATTTCGACTACGTCTTGGGATTTACCGACCAGGAGGTGATCCGGGACGTTCTCCGCGACTGCTCGCCGCAAAGACCCATCGGGGTACATCTCGCGGCAAAGCGGCAGCCCGTCGCGCTCCCGGGCGTGCGCGAACGTTGGAAGTTCATCGAACCGACGCTTCGGAAGGCTCCGTTGATCAAAATCGTGCCCATGCTTGCGAGCCTGGGCTGCCCTTACACTTGCAGCTTCTGCATCGATGCAGCCGTCCCCTATCAGCCGTTGGATTTCAACGTTCTAAAAGAAGATCTCCGGTTCCTCGTGCGGACGATGAAGAAGCCCAAGGTGGCCTGGCACGACCCGAATTTCGGCGTTCGATTCGACGACTGCATGAACGCCATCGAGGCGGGCGCACCTCCCGGAAAGATTGAGTTCATCGCCGAGAGCAGTCTTTCCCTGCTTTCCGAATCGCACTTGAAACGGCTCAAGCAAAACGGATTCAAAGCCCTGCTGCCCGGAATAGAATCTTGGTACGAGTTCGGCAACAAATCGAAGACGGGCAAAAGCACCGCCGCCGAAAAAGTTCGGCAAGTCTCAGAGCACGTGAATCTGATTTTGAGTCATATGCCGTATGTGCAGGCGAACTTCGTCCTCGGCCTCGATGTGGATGCGGGGCCGGAGCCCTTCGAGCTGACCAAGCGCTTTGTCCGTTTGGCCCCAGGCGCATTTCCCGGCTATTCGCTGCTGTCGGCATTTGGGCGAGCAGCGCCGCTCAATCTGGAGTTGCAGCGCGCCAATCGCGTCCTGCCATTCCCATTCCACTTTTTGGACAACAATCGCGCGATGAACGTGAAGCCAAAAAATTATTCCTGGACCGATTTTTATGATCAGGTCATCAGTCTGACCCAGTACACCTTCTCTCGTAGATCGATCGTCAATCGATTCAAGGCCACTCGGGCGATGGTTCCGCGCTGGATGAACGTAGTCCGGGCAGTGTCCTCCGAGGGCTTTGGCAGGATTAAGTACTATTCCGAGGTGCGACGCCGGCTGGAGACCGACCCTCAGCTGCGGCGCTATTTCGAAGGGGAGACAACTGAAATCCCGGAATTCTTCGCCGCTCAGGTTCGCAAGGATCTCGGTCCCCTGTGGCAATGGCTCCCGCCCAGGGCCATGTATTACGACCCGAACGCTTACCGCGCCGGCATGAATTAATCGGCCGGATCGCCGACTGGCCGGCGCGGGTCGAAGTTGATCTCCTGGAGGCGCTCTATCGAGCGGGCGTTTTCTTGTCGTATCGGTCTCGTGCCCTGTCGATGGACGGAAAGTTCTCGCCAGCCCAATCGCAAATGCTTTTGAAGATCGGGTGAAGGCTTCGGCCGAGCGGTGTAACTTCGTACTCGACGCGTGGTGGAATCTCCTCGTAGAACGTGCGCTCGATCAGGCCATGGCGCTCCAGGTCGCGAAGTTGCTGCGTAAGCATCCGCTGGGTGACTCTAGGGAGCTCACGACGGAGCGCCACGAACCGAAGTGGGCCCTTCATCACCAAGGCATAGATGATCCCGGGCCTCCATTTGCCGGCGATGATGTGCATGATTTTTTCCACGCGGTCGACTGGGCTCTGGGTGTCCACGGGATCCATGTGTACCAAGTTCCAAAAATGTGCCTAATTGACTTTGTATACCCAGCTCCGGAGTATGCGCCCGCGCCGGGACAACCTGTTTCAATTAGACCCGACGGCGGGGGAAATCCATGGCAAAAGAGCTTGCAACCAATGAGTGGGGGATCATTCTCCAGCAAGGGCGCGACCTGCTCGAGCTGAAGTGGTTGGCGTCAACGGAGAACATGACGGACGGGGGCTTCATGGCCACGCTGTGCCTCTTCGCGAGCGAGGCAGAAAGGGCCAGAGCCCGGCGCCTATTGATCGACGCCACGGAATTTCGCCATCGCTTTGGGCCAGATGTGATGCGCTGGCGCGATGATCACATCATTCCCCGATATGGAGGAGCCGGCGTTCGAAAGTTTGCCTTCCAAATGCCAGCCGGATTTCCGAAAGCAGGTTCCGAAGAGCGCGAGGGCTCGGCAGTATTCCCGACCAGATGGTTCGTCGATCGGCAAGCGGCTCTGGAGTGGCTCCGGGCGGATTGAGTGACGATCCCATG
Organism: Myxococcaceae bacterium; assembly: GCA_036781205.1. Classification (GTDB taxonomy): domain Bacteria; phylum Myxococcota; class Myxococcia; order Myxococcales; family Myxococcaceae; genus DAIQBK01. The sequence continues at coordinate 61,024 of DAIQBK010000006.1, read as the reverse complement.
AGCAATACCAGCGTCAAGCTCAACCATGTCCACGCGAGAATCCGAGATCTTGGTGCAGCGGTGTCGTGGTTCGAGACAATGTTTGGACTAATCCCGACCCATCGCGACGACCGGCTCGCAGTGTTCTCATGGGAGTCGTTCTCCTTGCTACTCGATGCCTCCGATGTCGACTCGACCCTGACGCTCGGGTTCGAGAGTGAGGACTGCGATGCGGATTTCAATGCGGTGGTCGCGAAGGGTGCCATCGCGATCGAACCGCCAGCGGATCGCCCCTGGGGAGCGCGAGGGGCCTACGTTCGCGGGCCAGGGGCGCTCACCATCGAGTTTGAGCAGCTGACAAGGCCTTCTCCATGAGCCCAACTTTGCTATTCGGAGTGCAATTCACCTTTTCCCTCGTCCTTTCGGCAATCGTCGCCAGGTGGTATGTCGTGCCGGCGCTGAAGAAGCTTCCCGTGCACGCGGCGCTGGTGCCCTTGTTCCTCTTCCATGCGCTCCGTTACTTGCCGTCGTCGGCGTTCGCGCCCGGTCAGATCGGCGACGCCGTTCCAAGAGATGCGATGGCCGCGATCGCCTACGGAGACCTGGCGTCGGCGGTTCTCGCGCTCGTCGCAGCGCTCTTCCTGCATTACAGGGTGCAAGGAGCCATCGCAGTGGCGTGGGTGGTCAACGTCGTCACGAGTCTCGACTGGTTGTACGCCTCGTTCCTCGCGGCGACCAACCAGTTGGCGACCTATCCGATGGGCAGCAACTGGTACATCATCAACTACTACGTGCCGGCGATCGCGGTGGTACACGTGCTGATCTTTGCTCGACTGCTAAAGGAATCACACGCTCTAGAAACTTCGAGGGCTCGCCTAAGCGCCGGATAATGATCCGCAATCTGGATCAGTCTGGACGTGGAAGAAGGTTTGACCGATTTCGCGCGCTAGATGTATATGCGTGGATCATGAGCGCCTCGCGACAAGAAGTCTCCTGCGGGGTTCGGGTCGAGCTTCGGAAGTCTCTCGAGTCGATGCTCGGACAGTTGGACATCTCGACGCTGCCGCCCGACAGCAGCCAAGAATTCGCTCTCCTTCTTCTCGTCGAGAACGGCCGTTTTCTTCCGGCGCTCGGTGTGCGAGCACTGAGGGCCCGCCTTTATCGGATCGAAAATCCCCTCATCGCCTCGGAGATGACCCGGGCGTTTTCCCTCGACAACCGACACCTGCCCTTGCGCGTGTACAGCTACGAAGAGAATGGCGCGACCGTGCTTCTGACCTATGATCAGCCCTCGTCCGTTACCCCCGGCGAAGGAGAGGAGAAGTTTAGGGATGCTTTCGGCGCAGCAGCAGCCAAAAGATCAGCCCATGGGAAGTCAGTAGCGCTGGCACAACCAGCGTCGGAATGAAAAACGCAGCCCCCAACCACCCCGGGCGAAACCGGACACCGATCAAGCCTTGGTAGAACGCGTTCAGAAGGTCCAGCGCGCCCCACACGTTGAAAGCCCACACGATCGCGAAGCTCCACGCCGCGCGAGTCGAAAGGGCGAACGTCGCTACCACCGCAAGAATGGCCGCAACGAGATCGCCATACGCCGCCGGGACGGCGAAAGCCGATGGCAGCGAGGGAGAGACGACTCCTGGGATCAGAAAGCTAAGCCCAACAAACCGAAAGGTATGTGGAACCACCAATGGAAGGATTGCTTCTTCCCGGCGCATACCCCGCAGTTGCGGCAAGATGTAGAGCTTCGTGACGATGCCGTACGCAAGAAAGCTCATCAGCACGCTGAGTCCGAATAAGGGCACGACCTTCATAGACAATCTCCTAGATGCCCAATTCTCTCAGGATGGTCTGCGCGAGCGGCATGTCACGCTCATTGGAAATGAAGCAGGCGAGCGACCAGTGACATTTTTCGGGTTGAAGCATCGACCGAGCGCAGAGAGTCAATTTAAGGCTCAGTGGACTTCAGAGCGCGAGCAGGTCAGCTTTGGAGCCCGGGCGCTATCTGAGTCCCGTGACATCTTTTCGGTTCCAAAGATTTGGACACCAAATTGTCGGCTCCCGGAGCCGGCGAGCAATCGTGACATCTTTTGCCAAATCTGCCCAAGATACACCGAGGTACGCGATGCCCATGGCCGTGACATCTCGGATAGAGTTCAGTCTTCTCGATCCGCGCATTCGGCTCCCTGATGCCAGTTGCCGCTTGTGACATCTTTTCGGAGTCGTAAGAGTGAAAATCAGTGACATCTTTCAGGTCCGACGGCGGCATTTTGGAGCGGGTGGGCCATCGGATTGCCATGGTGCGGCCGTGACATTCCGGTGGACTTTTGGAGCCAGGATTCCTGCAAATTCACGCTCCACTCCCGTGACATCTTTGACGAGTCGTGAGCCCAGGAAGGCCTCGATTAATGTCGGAGGCCAAGCTGCCGAGCTGTGACATCTTTTGAAAGATGCCCGCCCATTTCCGGTATCCCCCCGTGAGTTTAATGCAACCAGGCGCTGGCTCCGGGATTGGCCTTCTTGCGCTGAGAGTCAATCGGTCGCTGTGACATCTTTAGGGAGTGGGCTGGGCCTGCGCCCAGCAGAATAAAGAGCGGCTCAGCGCAATGTCGACGTGGTTCGCGAAGTCGACGCAGACCGCCGCAGAGTAAGCCCGGAATCTCGCGATCAATCGTGCCCGCGTCGGTTACGAGGTGCGAGAGTTTCCAGTGCGTGGGGCGTTGGCATCCTGCGATTGTCCGGAGCGGCCGCGCTGCCGGTTTCACGCGCTTTGGCGCACGACGTGCCGCATTCACCGGCACCTCGTCACGCATATCTCACTCCCAAGGCGAGGGTGGTGGGCACGCGCGCCCAAACTCAGCGCCGCTTACAATTTGGACACGCTCTTCGAGAAACCCGCTATTGACGACCGGGCGTTGCGATTCGTAGACCAGGTACCGAATCGTAAGTAGGTTTCATCAGGTGAAACATTTCATCGGGGCCTCGAAGGCTGCTTTCGAGTGGATCTGCCACCTTTTAACCAAAAGCGGCTTTTTGCTTGACGGGTGGTCTTGACGGAGACGTATACGAAGCAGACGATTTGCCCCACGAGGTGGTCGGTTATGCCGCATACCCTCAATCGGTTTTACCTTTCGAGACTGCGCGTGCTGTCGCTCGCGGCATCCATAATCACCACGGCGGAGCTCTCCGTGGCAAAAGCCACCGACGTCGCCCCGTTGCGGGTTATCAAAGACCAGGATCCGAACTTCAACACCCTCTGGGTCGACTTGGTCAACGACGAGATCTTGATCGGGAACGATGCCCACGAAACACTTCAGGTCTACAGCCGATCGGCTCAGGGGGTTGTCACGCCCTTGCGCGAGATCGGGGGTCAAAAGACGTTCATCACCTTCCCCGGCCAGGTGATCATTGATCCGGTCCATAACGAGATCTGGAACGTTGGCAACGACATCGCCGATCTCGTCACCGTCTACCCCCGCGCCGCCTCTGGCAACGTGGCGCCGATTCGGCGCATCGACGGAAAGAAATCACAGCTCAAGTTCAACCGGTCGTGGGGCATTGCACTCGACACCGTGAACGACGAGCTGTTCGTGTCGCATCAGAAGCGCAAACAGATCAGCGTTCTTGCCCGCACTACGAACACCGACGCCGACCCCAGCGTCACGGCGAAGCGGACCATCAGCGGCCCGGCCACGGGGCTCGCCAATGCGCATGGGATCTTTGTGGATCCAAAGGCCAACGAAATCTACGTGGCGAACCTCGGCTATGAGGTGGCAGAGGACAGGACCACGGGCCTGCCCGTCGGCTCGACGCATGCGCCATCGATCACCGTCTACGCGCGCAACGCCAAAGGTAACGTGGCCCCACTGCGCACGATCCAAGGCCCCAGGACGAGGCTGGACAACGCCAAGCCGATCTTCGTGGACTCCGAGCGCCATGAGATCGTGGTGGCCAACGGCAGCCCGACCGACGCCCTGTTGTTCTTCGATCAAAAGGCGAACGGGAACGCCGCGCCAATCCGAGTCATTCAGGGTGCAGACACTGGGCTCAGCAATCCGACCGGCGTGTTCGTCGACAACGTTCACCACGAGGTGCTTGTCGCCAACTGGGGCAACCACACGATTTCGGCGTATGCGAGCGGTGCCAGCGGCAACGCGAAGCCGCTGCGAGTGATTTCTCCCACCAAGAGCCGGGTCGCGGCTGGGATCGGAAACCCGGGTGCCATTTACATCGATCCAGAACGAGACGAAATCGGTGTGGCCAATTGAGTGAGCCATCCCCGCCTGGCCGTGTTCGCCAGGCAAGCAAATGGGCAGGTGGCACCTCTTCGCGTCCTCGAAGGTCAGAAGACTGGCATTACCCGGAGCCTTCATGGAGTCTACATCGACATCCCGAATGACGAAGTCATCATGCCGAGCAACGTCTCTGCCGCGATTTTGGTATTCGCCCGCACCCAGAGCGGGAACACGCCGCCCCGCCGGGTGATCCAGGGCGCACGCACGCACCTGGACTCGCCGCAGGGCGTCGCGGTGGACAACAAGCACAATGAGCTCGTCGTCTCCAACGATACGAGGCTGAGCATTCTGGTGTTCGACCGTGCAGCCAACGGCAACGTGGCGCCCCTGCGCGAGATCATCGGTCCGGCCACCGGGATCACGAACCCGCAAGGGATCGTGGTCGACCCGGTGCACGACGAGATCATTCTCTCCGACGAAGGCAAAAGCAAAGAGAAGGGGACGCGGGTCTCGCCCTCTTTGCGCATCTTCCGGCGGACAGACAGCGGCAACGTGGCTCCGATTCGCGTGATCAGCGGGCCGAACACCAACATGCTGCGGCCGCGGCAGATCCAGCTCGACACCCAGCGTGACGAACTGGTGCTTGCCGATCGCGGGCTCACTCAAGAGTTCGTCTACGACACGCCCGGGTTCCTCGCCGTTTGGAAGCGGACCGACAGCGGCGACGTGGCGCCAAAGAAGATGATCCGCGGCACGCGGAGCCAGCTCACCAGCCCGCGGGCGGTCTACGTCGATATGAAGAATGGCGAGTACGGCGCTGGCGACACCACCAGCCATTCGATCATGGTCTACCCGCGCGATTTCTCAGAAGGCCATACGGAAGTTATTCCCCGATAACCGCGCGGCCGATGCGTTCGAGGCGCATTTTATGTCGCGCAAGTTGGGAAACGAGTTACCGGCGACGCTGCTCTCGCTACTGGACGGAAACGATCTTCCCGCCAGGATGGGCAAGGCGATCCTGATCACAACGGTCGACGCGCAGGGCTGGGCACATCCAGCCCTCCTCTCTTACGGCGAGGTGGTGGCCATCGATGCACGGAGGCTGCGCCTCGCGACGTACGGGGGCAGCCGTACCTCGAGCAACCTACGCCGCTCCGGACGCCTGACTATGTGCGTGATCGAGGCCGGCATGGCGTACTACGTGAAGACCCGTGCATTGGAGCAGCAGGCCTCGCCGAAGCTTCCCGGGCTCGCGCGTTTCGAGGCGACGGTGGAGCATGTGCTCGAGGACCAAGCGCGAGAGGACCTCGAGCCAGATGCGCGGATCACCCGCGGGATCGAGTTCAACGATCGCAGGCCTGCGTCGGAGATGCTCGCGGACTGGGCTGCCGTGCTCAAGGCGCTTCGCGAATAAGTTTCACGTGTTGAAACACAGGTTATAAGCGAACTTCACTGCGATTCGAAGCAATACCAGCCACCCGCCGTGGCGCTGCGTTGACAGTACGTTTCATGGTGTGTACAGGCATCCAGGGCTGCCAGAGGAGAAAATTTACTAGCCCCGGAGGAGCCGGCGATGATCTGGCAAGACAACCGCGAGTTCATGGAGGCTCTCCGGGATTCGGGCGATCTCGTGGTGATCGACGAGAAGGTGAGCTGGGATCTCGAGCTGGGAGCGATCAGCCGGCTCGCTTGCGAGCGGGACGCGCCGGCGGTCTGGTTCACCCGAATCGCGGATTACCCGGAAGAGCACAGCATCTTCGTGAACCCGCTGGCAACCTGGCGCCGGGTGGCGATCTCGCTCGGCCTCAGGCCCGACTCAACCGTCAAGCAGATCTACCGCGAGTACGAACGCCGCGAGCAGAAGCTGATCCCGCCGGTGGAGGTCAAGACCGGACCCTGCAAGGAGGTCATCCTCCGAGGGGATGAGGTGAATGTGTTCCAGCTGCCGGCGCCGATGCTCCATGAAGGCGACGGCGGCCGCTACATTGGGACGTGGGACCTGGTCGTCTCGCGCGACCCGACGACCAAGTGGACCAACTGGGGGATCTACCGTTTCATGGTGCACGGTCCCAACACCCTCACAGGCTTCCCGCGCCCCACCAGTCACCTCGGCAAGATCTTCCAGGACTCCTTCGTCCCCAAAGGTAAGCCGATGCCGATCGCCATCGCGATCGGCGCGGACCCGCTGTGCCATCTTGCGGCCGCGGCCACCGTGGCTCTCGGCACCGATGAGGCCGATCTCGCGGGAGGGATGCGGGGCGCGCCGGTGGAACTCGTTCGCTGCGAGACCAACGATCTGTTGGTGCCGGCCAGAGCCGAGATCGTGCTCGAAGCGGAGATCCTGCCCGATCGCGTGTCCCTCGAAGGTCCTTACGGGGAGTATCCAGGCTATCGAACGGGCGAGATGGGGAACGGGATCCTCTGCCGCATTAACGCGATTACCCATCGGCGGCGGCCGATCCTCACCGTCGATGCGACTGGCTACAAGGACGACAGCACGACCATCACTTCGATGAGCGGAGCCCTGAGCATCAAGCGACGCCTCGCGAAGCATGGGATTGAGGCCGCCGAGGTGTACGTGCCGCCGGAAGCGGCCGTCCATGCTGCCGTGGTCTCCGTGGCCCGCGGAGGTCCCGAGGTCTGCCGCAAGATCGTCGAGATTCTCACCTCCCGCCGAGCTCTTCTCTCGAAGATCTTCGTGGTCGAAACCGACGTCGACCCGTTCAACCTGGAAGCGGTGATGCACGCCTTCGCCACGCAATGTCATCCCGGGAGGGGGATCCACGTGGTCCACTACGAGGGCGGCGCGAATACCCTGACTCCTTGCTACAGCCAGGACGAGCGCCTCGCCAAGCGTGGAGCGACGGTGGGATTCGATTGCACCTGGCCTCCGAGCTGGTCCCGCGAGTGGGACGTGCCGGTCAGGGCCACCTTCAACTGCATGTTTCCAGAGGCGGTGCGAAAGCGAGTTCTGCAGAAATGGCGGGCCTACGGCTTCAAGGATCAAGGCGCTGACGACGCGCCGACGGCCAAACGCGAGTGAGAAGGAGTTGCAATGGAGGTTCGGTACTTTCGTTGGTTCGGCGCGATCGTTTGCTGCGCGGGCATCCTGTTGATGTTGCTTGCGTCGTCTGGCGCCGCAGGCGCGGCGAAGGACCCGTTTTCCGCGATGAGGGTTCGGCGGATTGCTTCGCCGGTGCCGGCCGGCAACCTGGTTCTTCGGTCGATCGAGGGGCGCCAAATCCGATTGTCGGACTTTCGGGGCAAGGCCGTTCTGGTTGAATTCTTCCTCGCCAATTGACGGCCTTGCGAGCGGGAGGTTCCCGCTGTCGCAGCGCTGCAGCGTGAATTCAAGGAACAAGGGCTGGCCATGATCGCGATCAATCTCGGCGACGCCCCCCCTGACATCATCGCCTTCGCAGACCGGTATGGCATTTCCATCCCTCTCGCGATCCAGGACCAAGATGAGGCCAAGAAGGCATTTGGCGTCCTCGCCTGCCCCGCCACAGTGCTGATCGACCGCAAGGGCCGGATCATCGGACGCGCCGCAGGTGGGGGCGATTGGACCAGTGAATCGGCGAGGGCGTTGGTGAGATCGGTGTTGGTAATCCGGCAGGAAGTGTCTGCGCCGGCGGTCGTGAGTGCTAAGCGGGCGCGCAAGTCGGTCCACCTGGTGAGCGCAGTGATGCCGAACGACACAAAGCTGAACGAGATGCTGGACGAGGCGGCGGACTCCCTCAAGGCAGGGGACGAAGTATCGATCCTCTTCGACGGCCAGAGCATTGGCGCCCTGCGAGTCAACGCGCAGAAAACGCTCCTGGAGAGCACGGCGTTCACGAGCCAGCAGCGGAACTCCCTGGCCGGGCGACTCGCAGTTCCGAAATCGGCCGCGCCGCGCAATCAGTTCGAGTACATCCAGCAGCTGGCGAAAAAAGGCGCGAAGGTGCTTGTAAACGCCAATGCGATTCGTGCCCTGGGGCTGACCAATGCGGAGATCCATCCCATCGCGACGCGCGTCTCGGTGGATGAGATGGAGAAGGTCGTGGACGAATCTGACGCCTGCTACACATACCAGCACGAATAGGACAAAACGGGAGGCCGCAATGCGGGGCGAGAGGCGCGTTTGGGAAACATTCGTTCGGAACCCGGAGCAGCTGAAAGAGGGGGTCCCGATCCCGCTCTTCTTGGTCGACCTGACGCCCGGAATTCGTAAGTACGGCCTGCATCACGCCGTCGTCGTCATCGATCGGCGTCCGGACGCATTCCCGGAAGGCGAGACGCTGTGGGTGAGGACAGTGGTGGGCGTGCGACTCTCCTCGCCGTACGCAATGCAGATCGTGCGCAAGCTGCCCTCCGAGCTGCCCGGTGTTGGCTACCAGGACGCCTTCGAAGCGCTCCGCGTCGCGGGCAATGGCTAGCCTTCCGATGTCGTTTGCGGAGTGCTGGGATCGCCAGGCCCGCGAACGCGGTGAGCAGTCAGCCCTTTCAGATCACCGCCAGTCCCTGAGCTGGAGCGAGGCCTCGGATCTGAGCCGCCTGTTGGGGCGCGGGTTGCTCGCGCTGGGAGCCGAGCCGGGGGCGGTAGTCGCGTGTTGGTTACCCAACTGCGTGGAGTTGTACTTGCTCCGGATCGCGTGCGAACGGGCTGGGCTCATCTGGCTTCCAATCGCCGCCAGTCTGCGCGAATGGGAGCTACACAACATCCTCGGCCGGGTGGCGCCGGCGATCCTGATCGTCCCCGAGCGGTTACGCGATCGGGACTACGTGACCGCTGCCCAGAGCTTGCTCGAAAACCTTCGCACACCCCCGCAACTGGTTGTCTTGGGCAGCGCGCCCCCTCCGACCGGAATGCTGCTGGATGAGGTCATTCGGCTAGGGAGTCGTTCGTCCGCGCCAACGCTCCCCGAATGGCCACCAGACGACGCGCTGCTCATCCTTCCGACCTCCGGCGGCACGGGAATTCCTAAGTTCGCCCGATTCCGGGTCTCGGCCTGGCTCCTGCGAGCCCAGGCGCAAGCCGAGCTACTCGACCTCCGCGACGACGACCTCATCCTCGCGCTCGGCCAGGGAATTGGCCCGAGCATCATCCCACTCTTCGCCGCTCCGATCGTCGGCGCGGCGGCGTGCCTGATCGACGAGTTCAAGCCGAGCCAGGTGCTTGAGGCCTTGGCCCGCGTGCGCCCGACGATCGTGTGCGGCGTTCCTCCGCAGATCATGGCCTTGTTGGAGCACCCCAGATGGTCAAGCGCGATCGTCGACCGGGTCAGGATCTGGTACACGACGGGGATGTCGTTTCCTCCGGCCGCTGCCGCGCGAGTCGAAGGCAGCACTTCCGGCATTATCCTCTCGGGCTACGGAGCCATGGACTTCGGGGGCTGGACGGTGCCTTCTCCCAAGGACCCTCCTGAGGTCCGCCTCTACACCGTGGGTCGGGCGCGCGGGAGTACGGAGCTTCGCCTCGTGGACGACGCGGGGCACGACGTCCCCGCAGGGGAACCGGGTGAGATCTGGGGACGAGGGCCCTGCTGCGCCACCGGGTACTTCCGCGATCAGGCCGCGACCCGCGAAGTGTGGACTGCAGACGGATGGTTTCGAACCGGAGACCTGGCCCGCTACGACGCCACAGGCAACCTGGTGATCGTCGGAAGGAAGCGAGATCTGATCCGCCGGGGCGGAAAGAGTATTCATCCCGGCGAGATCGAGGCACTTCTCAGCGGTCATCCCAAGATCTACAAGGCAACGGTGGTGGGATTCCCCGACGCGCTGCTGGGCGAGCGCGCCTGCGCGGTGGTGGTGCCCAAGCAGGGAGAGGTCGTCACGCTGGACGACGTCACCGAATTTCTGCGCGCCCAACGCATCGCCTCGTTCAAGCTTCCCGAGCGCCTGGAGCTGGTCGGCGACCTTCCGTTGCGGGGCGACAAGATCGATCGTGCCGCGCTTCGGCGGTTGATCGAGGAACGGGTCCTGAGCCCCGCCGCCGGATTTCGGGGGGCGGCCGACCCGAACTCATCATGAAGCGGATCGCGGTCCTCGACGACTACCAAGGAGTCGTTCTTTCCCTCCCCTATTGGGAGAAGCTCGCGGGGCGGGCCAGCGTCGATGTGTACAGGGACACGCTGGCGGATGAAGGCGCCTTGGTCCGTCGGCTGCGGCAATACGAGATCGTCGTTCCGATCAGGGAGCGAACCGCTTTCTCCGCTTCGCTCCTCGATCGGCTATCTTCTCTTGAGCTGCTCGCCCTGACCGGTCGGAACTCCGGTCACGTCGACATCGGAGCGGCGACGGCGCACGGGATACTGGTCACTGAAACCGAAGGCTCGGGCGCCTCCGCAATCGAGCACACGATGGCCCTGCTGTTGGCGGTCGTCCGGCGCATTCCACAGGAGGACCGGGCGATGCGGAGCGGCGGATGGCAGACAGGCCTTGCGGTCGAGCTGTCGGGCAAAACGCTGGGCATCGTAGGCCTGGGGCGGATCGGCAGCCGGATCGCGGCGTTCGGCAAGTTCCTTGGCATGCGGGTGCTCGGTTGGGGGCCAACCCTGGACGACGAGCGAGCCGCCGCGGCGGGCGCCCGCCGGGTTTCCCTCGATGAGCTGTTCCGCGAGAGCGACGTGGTGAGCATCCATCTTCGCCTCTCGGAGCGCACCCGTCACATCATCAAGGCGCAGCAGCTATCGTTGATGAAGCCCACCGCGTATTTGATCAACACCGCCCGGGGTCCGCTGGTCGAGGAAGAGGCACTGATCGCCGCTCTGCAGGAGAATCGCATCGCCGGGGCAGCCCTTGACGTCTATGAGGTCGAGCCACTTCCAGAGAAACATCCCCTCCGTGCGTGCGAGAACGCGGTGCTATCGCCTCACATGGGCTTCGTCACGCGCGATGCGTATCACCTCTTCTTCAGTCAGGCGGTCGAGGCCATCGACCATTACCTCCAAGGGAAGGTACCTCCGCGCGCACTCAATCCACGCGCGATCGCACGCCGCGCGACGCTATTGAGATAAACCCTTGCCAGCGAAACGACGAAGGTCGGAAGGCAACACGAGATGCAGAGCCTGGAACGTAGCATCGGAATCCTCAAGGCCCTGGCGGCGGCCGGCACAGCGGAGCTGCGACTCTCCGACGTTGCGCGGGCTGTACGGCTGAGCAAACCCACCACCTCGCGCATCTTGTCCGCTTTGTGCGATGAAGGGCTGGTCGAGGCGTCTCGCGAGGCGAAGACCTTCCACCTCGGTCCCGAGCTCGTCTATCTTGGCTGGTCCGCCGGGCAGAGCTTCCAGCTCACCCGCATCGCCCGGCCGGTGATCGAGAAGCTCGCCGAAATCACCGGCGACACCGCTTTCCTCACGGTGCGAAGCGGTCCCGAAGCCGTCTGCGCAGACCGAGTGAGCGGGAGTTATCCGGTGAAGGCGCTGACGATGGAGGTCGGCAGCCGGCGACCCCTCGGCATCGGATCCGGCAGTCTCGCCTTGTTCGCTGCGCTACCGGATAACGAGATCGAGCAGACTCTGAAGGTTAACGCCGACCGCCTTGCCCGGTTCAAAGCCGTGCGTCCTGCGCGCATCCGGCGCGAGATCCAGCAGGCGCGAGTCCGCAAGTACGCCCTCGCCGAGGGCCACGTGATCAAGGAGGTCTCTGGCGTCGGCGTCGTAATCAAGGACCCCCGAGGGCATCCGATCGCCGCGGTGAGTGTGGCGACCATCTCCTCTCGCTTCGAAGACGCGCGGCAGGCCGCGCTGATTCGGGTGACCCAAGCGGCAGCCAGGGAAATCGAGCGTGCCTTGAGAGATGCGAAGGGAGGGTGAAGACATGCCGCACATCATCGTCGAGTACTCCGCCAACATCCGCGGGCGAATCGAGCCTGAGAATCTGATCGAATGCGTCCACCAGGCGGCGTTGCGTACCGGCGTGTTCCCCATCGGCGGGACGCGGACTCGCGCTGCCGAGCGATCTTGCTACCGGATCGCGGACGGCCACCCGGACAATGCCTTCGTCCACATCATGCTGCGGATCGGGCACGGGCGCGACCTCGAGACACGACGCCGAGCGGCTGAGCAGGTGTTCGGCGAAGTTTGCAAATTTCTGGAACCGCTCTTTCAAAGCTCTCCCTTGGGCATCTCGCTCGAAGTCCAGGAGATCGACCCCGCAGTGAGCTTGAAGAAGAATAACCTGCACGAGCACGTCCTCGCCCGCCAAGGCCGCGGACCCGGGAAGGCTCCGTGAAGCTCCTTTCCTTCGCATGCCGCGGCAGGCCGAGCTACGGCGCTTTCGTGGGGGGAGGCGTTGTGGACCTGGGCCACCGGCTGGGGCCCCAATATCGGCGGTTGCGCGAACTGCTCGAAGGGGACGGCCTGAGGAGCGCCGCGGAGACTGCGGCGAGCAATTCGCCGGACTACTCGCTAGACGAGATCGTCTTCCTCCCACCCATCCCAGCGCCAGAGAAAATCATCTGTGTCGGGGTCAACTACCGTGACCGCAACGAGGAATACCGGGATGGATCGGAGCGGCCTCGATACCCCAGCATCTTCATGCGCGCTCCCGACTCCCTCGTCGGCCATCGGGCCCCGCTTCGCAGGCCGCCCGAGTCTGCTCAGCTCGACTACGAGGGTGAGATCGCGGTCGTGATCGGGACGCGCGGACGCCGCATCCCACCCTCGGCGGCGCACCGGCACGTCGCCGGGCTCACCTGCATGAACGAAGGCACGCTCCGGGACTGGCTCCGCCACGCCAAGTTCAACGTTACGCCGGGCAAGAACTTTGACCAGTCCGGCTCGATCGGCCCCTGGATGGCAACCACGGACGAGTTCGACGGATTCGGCAGCATCCGGGTCATGACTCGCATCAACGGCGAAGTCCGGCAGGACGACACGACCGAGAACATGCTCTTTTCGATCCCCGATCTGATCGGCTACATCTCGACCTTCACCACGCTCAAGCCGGGGGACGTGATCGCGACCGGGACGCCGACTGGCGCAGGAGCGCGTCTCGATCCGCCTCGGTTCCTCGTTCCAGGCGACGTGGTCGAGGTCGAGGTCGCCGGCATCGGCGTCCTCGTGAACACCGTGGCCGACGAACCGATCACTTAGAAAGCGAGCCGCTGGCACCCGCTATGCCCAGGGCATCCAGGATCTCCCGCTGCAGCGCCACGAGTCGTGGGTCCTCCATCTCTCGATCGCGGGGGAGGCTGACCCGAAGGCTCTTCATGATCGTGGCCGGACGGCCGCTGAGGATGAGGACCTGGTCGGCCAGGTAGACCGCCTCCAGGGCGTTGTGGGTGACGAACATGACCGGCTTTCTCGCCTGCCGCCAGATCCGGAGCAACTCGGCCCGGAGCACGCGAGCGGTCAGCTCGTCCAGGTGACTGAACGGCTCGTCCATGAGCAGTAGATCTGGCTCGATCGCGAGCGCCCGGGCGATCGCAACCCGCTGCTGCATTCCGCCCGAGAGCGCCAGCGGAAATTCGTGCTCGAACTGGGCCAGTCCGACCAGATCCAGGTAGTGCAGGGCGCGCGCCCGCGCTTCGGCGGCCGGAACGCCAGACGCCTTCAGCGCGAACGCCACGTTCTCGCGCACGCTCTTCCAATTGAGGAGACGAGGTTTCTGGAACACGTAGCCGATTCGGATGCGGCTCGAGTCGACCCGGGCATCGTCTACCAGCACCTGGCCGGAGTCAGGGAGCGTGAGCCCGGCCACGATGTTCAGGATGGTGGACTTTCCGCATCCCGAGGACCCGACCACGCAGCAAAACTCCCCTGCCCCGACAGTCAGCGTCACGTCGCGAAGCACCGCCAGGCTGCCGCCATTCTCGCGGGGGAAGTCCTTATGAATGCCTCGGAGCGCAATCTGCAAGATCAGAGCGTCACGGCCCGGCGCCAGCCGGTGACCCGCGTCTCCAAAGGCTTCAGAAATCCATATTCCAGCGCCAGCATCACGAGAGTAAAAGCGATGGTCCAGGCGAACACATCCAGCATCGAGAAAATCCCAAACGAGTAGTGGATCATGTAGCCAATCCCGGTGGACAGGCCCAGCAACTCGGCGATCACCGTTACCTTCCAGGCGAGCGAGAGCCCGAACCGGGTGGCAGCCAACAGATAGGGGACAAGCTGTGGGATTACCACATCGCGGATCACCATCGCGCGGCCGGCCCGGAAGGCGCGCGCCATCTCGACCACTTCGTGGTCCAGCGCCTTGGTCCCCTGCCAAATGTTCACGGTGATCACCGGCTGGAGGATAACGAAGATGGTGAAGATCGGGGCGAGCTCCGAGATGCCGAACCACATCAGGGCGATCACGGACCACGCGAGGCTCGGGATGGTGAGCCCCACGACGATCTCCGGTTCGAAGAAACGTTCGGCGGTGCGGTTGACCCCCATCAGAATCCCAAGGCCAATGCTGACCAAGAAGGCGGAGAGAAAGCCCGTCGCGACTCGCAGCATGGTCGCGGCCATGTGGACGACGAACTGGCCCGAAACGATGATGCCCCCAACCCTTTGGAAGACGGGGATCGGCCCTGGCAAGAGCGCCGGCGGGAAAAACCGGGCAATCGCGTGCCAGACGACGAGCATGGTCGAAAGCGAGGCGAGGTAGACCAGGGCCGGCCAGCGCTGCCAGATCGATGCGCCCTGGGCGCCCTCACTTGAGGATGACGAAGATTTCATCTTTTGGCATTGCCTTGAGGAGGCCGAGCTCGACGTTCTTCTTGAGGAGGGAGTTCATGTTCGCGATCAGGGCGGAATCCCATCGGCCAGCGTAGAGCTGCCCCATCCGCTCCGCGAGCCGATCAAGCTGTTGGTCCGTTTGGATCATCAGCGATTGGCGATGCTCCTGGGCAATGCTCTTCGGGTTGGCCTGGATGAGGCTCATCGCGTCCATCACGGTTCGAAACAGCTTGCGGGCCGCTCCCGGGTGGGACACGATCCAATCTTCGTGAGCCCCGATGGCAAGGGCCACCATGGATTCCCCAGTCTGCTCTCGCCAGAACAGGTTCAAACGCATCATTTCCCGGTGCCCTTCGCTGACCAGGCGAGTCACCAGCGGCTCGTAGATCACCAGCGCATCCAGCTCTCCGCGGCTGAACAGGCCCATCAGGACCGGTGGAGGGGAGACAGTGAGCTTGAAGTCCTGCTCGAGATCGAGGCCCTGCATCTTCGCGATGGTGGCCAGGCTGGTGTAGGTCATGGAGATGCGGTCCAGGGTTCCGATCCGCTTTCCTTTGAGGTCCGCCAGGCGAGTGGCGGTCGATCCTTTCTGCAGCACGACTGAGTTGTGATTGATCAAGGCCGGTGCGAAGAGTCGGATTTTCTCGCCGATCAGGTTCACCCGGGCCGCCGAGACCACCGGAAAAATCCCGGCGTCGGCCCGCCGGAGGACGACGGCCTGCTCTGTCGCCGCCGGGTCGAAGTACTTCACGTCGAGAAGAAGCCCGTTACGCTCGTCCAGCTTTTTCTCCTTGATCACCTCACTCAGCAGCCCCACGGCGCTTCCCGGCGCAGGACTGGCGAAGACCGCCTTCTCGAGCGAGGACGGCCCTGGCTCAGCAGTGGTGATCGCCGGGGCCACCGCCGCTATCAAAGCGGCACAATGCACGAGCCTTCCGATACGCACGCCTACTGCTCCTCGCGATAGAACCCAAGAGCCCTGAGCAGGGGCACATCCTGCAGAGAAAAGAGGACCGCCGGATCGGTCCCTTCGTTCGCGTGCTCGTGTCGGGCGGAAGGTGGGACAACGAAAAAGTCTCCCTCCTTCCACTCGTGGCGGACCCCGTCGATCACGGTGCAGCCGGCGCCGCGGACGACGTGGTAGACGGCGCTGCTCGTCTGGCGGTGCGCCCGGGTGTGGACTCCGGGGCGGACCATCTGGAGATAGCACGCCATGGTGGGGAAAATGGATTGCCCAGTGCCGGGGTCAACGTACTCCATCATCACGTCGTCGAACGGGTTCGCCTCCAGTTCGGCGAGCCGGAGAAGCGCATTGTGCGCCGTCTGCCACCGGTAGTGAATCAGTCGCTGGGGGAGCGCGCTCGCGGAGGCTCTGACCGGGCGTAATCCCGCTGCGCCAAAGCAGCGTTCGGACAGCCCGACGAGCTGCCCAACCGGCTGACGGTCCTCGGGATGACGCCGCTGACTCAGCACTTCGAGGTAGCGCACGATCGGCGAATCGAGGCCGTCGAACCAGATCACCGGCTCGCTCCCCTCATTCCCATGGTCGTGCAGCATCGGCGTGGGCGTGAGCACCAGGTCGCCGGGCTTCATCAGGCACTTGTCCCCCTCAACGGTCGTATAGGCACCCTGCCCCCGCATCATGAACCGAAGCGCGTTCGGCGAGTGGCGGTGCGCCGGAGCAACCTCGCCAGGAAGGAGGTACTGGACGGCGACCGAGAGGGTATGGGTGCTCGTCCGCTCCGGGACACCTGGGTTGGCAAGCCGAAGGATTCGCCTCTCGGTGCCTTGGCCGGGCGCGATGAAGTCCGCGCTGCGTTTGAGGAGCGGCTCGATCTCGGCCCAGCGCCAGACACACGGTTGGACGTGGGTCCGCTTCGATTGGATGAGCGGCCCTGGGCGGGCCCACGGCGCATCCAGGCCGGCTTCCTGCACGAGCGCCAGATACTGCTCAAGCTCCTCGGCGGAGCGCGTCGACTGCCGTGCCATGCTTTTCTCTTTCAGACATCGGATTCTCCCTGTCAACCGGGAACCCCCTCGCGGCAACTTGGCACAGGGACGAGCTCTTCTCGGCGCGGACCCTTGTTTCAATCAGTGGAACCCCGTCGGCACCGAGCCCGAAACTAGAACGCGAGTTGCGCCTGTAACTGGATCTGATGCAACCACGGTGTCGAAGAGTGGCCGGGCGAGTTTGGGAGAGTGCCGTTCGCGATCGTGTTCGAGTACTCGGTCATGATTTTCGCATGGTGTCCCTTGATGTAGAAGTTCAGACCTCCCCCCCATCTGAGAAAGCTATTTACCTTTGTGTCGCTATTGAACCAGTAGAAGTTCGCCTCTGGCTCGATAAATCCCACCCGGAAACCGACCTCGCCATGGGCCCCGTATCCGGTCTTGGTCGCACCAACGCCGTAGTCGAACCGGTAGCCGTCCAAGATCAGGAGCGCCTCGGTATCGCCGGCCAGCGCCATGTCTGCGTAAAAGTCGGCCGCGAGCGCGAGGTAGTCGTTGACGGTCCCGTCCGCCCTCGCCGCACCCGAGTGCGACTGCCACTGCCCGCCAGTCCCTACGGACATGTGAGACGTCCCATCGAGGTAGATGGCGGGATAGGTATATGACGTCTCGTAACCAATTAGGTTCAAGCGGACCATGCCCGCGAGCATTGGCCAACCGTTCGGATTGATGAACGGGCGCTGGAACGAGGGGGTCGTCGGGTTGCCACCCGATACACCGGTGCGCGCGCCTTCGTAGATCCCTCCACGGATCAGGAACCGCTGATCAAACAGCAGGCCGCGTACCTGCAGCCCGTCCTGGCGCTGGGCGCGCGCGTTTGGGTACAAGAGGAGGTCCGCGACGCCCTCAAGCGAGTTGGTCTGCGGTGAGGAATCGACCGCGGGGCGCGAGAGGGGTGTTTTCAAGAAACCGCCCTCGATGTTGAAATACATGAACGGCACGTAGCCGAGATACATGTCCTGGATGAGCGACGGGTTGCTGTAGTTTCCGCGCGCCCCGAACCTGCCAGTTTCCAGCTTGAGGTAATAGGTGAAGATCTTGTACGCCGTGCCTCCGATCGCCAGGCTCGCCCGGCGGAGGAAGATGTCGGTATTGAGGTGACCACTGGGCGCGGCACCCGAAGTCGCAGTCGGCGGCAGCCCTCCGACGGTGCCCTCCAAGCGAAGCTGCAGGTTGGTAGTGACGTTGAGGGTAAAGTCGTCGGTGCCCGTTCGGACGTTGATCGCGAAAGCTCGACCTGTGCCGAGAAGGACTGCCAGCGACAAAACAGAGGTCCGCCCTGTCCTGTACCTCATGCGCGCATCCTTTCTGCGCCTAAGCGTCTTCTGGGGTTCGCCAACGACGAAAGAGCGCGTGCTCGATGTGAAACTGGTCGAGGATCTTCCCGACGGTCTGATCGATGAGTTCATCGACAGTCGTGGGCTGATGATAGAAGGCAGGCACCGGCGGCAGGATCACCGCACCCATCTCCGTTGCGCGGACCATGTTGCGCAGGTGGCCGAGGTGAAGGGGCGTCTCCCTGGGCACGAGCACCAACTTGCGCCGTTCCTTCAAGGTCACGTCGGCGGCGCGCACCAGGAGATCCTGGCTGAATGAATAGGCGATCGCGGCGAGTGTCTTCATCGAACAGGGCGCGACGACCATCCCGTCGGTAGGAAATGATCCGCTGCTGATCGAAGCGGCGAGATCATGGTTGGGGTAGACAACCGTGGCCAGCGCCTCGATCTTGTCGACTGTCCAGCGACTCTCCAGCGGTATGGTCCGCCTCGCCCCGTCGCTTATGACGAGGTGGGTCTCGACTCCGGCCTCCTTGAGCACCTGCAGGGTCCGGATTCCGTAGATTGGGCCCGACGAGCCGGCCAGCCCCACGACGATACGCACGTTGCCTCCAGCGGCGGTTGGAGCGCGTGATCCCTCGAGGGCCGAGTTACACAGAGAACATTCTCTCTGTCAACGAACAGCTCGCCCGAGCTGGTTTCCCTCACGAAGGTTAGCCGCTTGACCTAGGCGCAGTGTTCCACAGAGTGGAACAAGTTCGTCGGGCTAACGAATGGGTGGTGAATGGGTTGGGGGTTTCGGGTATGAAGCGGTGCCGCCGTGGAGGGACCAACGCAATGAGTTACCAACAACTCGCTGCCAAGTTCGCGAAGCCTGCGTTGCCGATCTTTTTCTTCGTCGCGACCGCGTGCGCGCATCGTCAGGAACGGATGCCGCCGCCGAGTCAGGACCGGCCGCTGTCGTATCGAATCGAGCGCTTCGAACGGGCTGAAAGAGACTCCTGGCAGAAGCCGGATGAAGTAGTCCAGGCACTCGCGCTCAAAAACGGGGACATGGTCGCCGACATCGGCGCTGGGACCGGCTATTTCACCCGGCGCTTCGCCAAAGCGGTGGCGCCGGACGGTAAGGTGTACGCAGTGGACGTGGCTGCCGATGGACTGGGCTATCTCCAAGAACGGGCGGACCAGGAAGGCCTGCACAACATCGTGACCATTGTCTCGCGCGAGGACGATCCGATGCTGCCGAAGAATACGGTTGACCTGGCATTTTTTTGCGACGCCACCCATCACATCGCCAACCGAGTTAATTTCTATCGCAAGATGAGTCCCGGCCTGAAAGAGCACAGCCGGCTCGCAATTATCGACTACGACCCAGGCGCTTCACGCGTTCCTCACCCGCCCGAGGAGCATGTCCCTCGCTCGCAGGTAATCAGCGAGGCGGAAGATGCAGGATTCAAGTTCATCAAGGACTTCCAGTTCCTTCCAAACCAATACTTCCTGCTCTTCGAGAAACGGTAAGCTGGAGGTGGCCGTGGAATCTCCAATCCCGCGCCTTGAAATGGAGCAATTAGAGCCGCGTCTTCGCCAGGCGCTGGCGGGACGCGTGGCTCGGCTTGGATATCTGGGCGAGTTCTTCAAGTGCGCAGCCCTTCAGCCCGATTCGCTACTTGCGTTCATGCAGCTCACCGACGCGCTCAAGAACGCGCTTCCGGATCGGCTGACCGAGCTCGTCGCACTGACCGTCACCACCGCCACCGGGAACGAATACGAGCGCAATCAGCATGAGCGCTTGTGCGAGCGTTTGGGATATGACCGGTCCTGGACCGCCGCGGTGACCGGCCGTGGCTCCGGACCAAGCCCGCTATCGCCGGACGAGCAGGCAGTTCGACGGCTCACCCTTTCCGCTCTCGGCACGAACGGCCGCGGCCTCTCGCGCGAGTTGGCCGAGGTCGTTCAGGCGATCGGACCGGCGCAAGCAATGGCGATCCTGATGCTAGTTGGACGTCACTGGATGCACGCGCTGATCGTCAACGCACTTGGCCTGAAGCCGCCGGTGCCATCCATCTTTGCCGAGGACAGCTCGGCATGATGCCGCCATGGATGGTGAGCTGAGCCAGTGATCAACCTGGAACACAGCTTCCTGCGTGGCTCGTACCCGCCCTTGGTGACGCCGCTTCGCAATCGCGAGGTCGACTACGACACGTACGCGAGTCTCGTCGAGCGTCAGATCCGGGAGGGCTCGCACGGAATTGTGGTCAATGGCACGACCGGGGAACCGAGCACGCTCACGGTGCAGGAGCGGAACCGGTTGGTTGAGACCGCTGTGAATGCGGCGCGCGGTCGGATCCCGGTTGTCGCGGCGACTGGCTCGCACTCGCACGCCGAATCCATTGAGCTGACGCTGGGAGCTCAGAAGGCAGGGGCGGCGGCCGTGCTGGTGGTGACGCCCTACTTCATCCGCCCGCCTCAACGAGGGCTGGTCGAGTACTACCTCGACGTCGGCCGTCGCACGGACTTGCCGCTGCTTCTCTATCACATTCCAGGCCGCGCAGCGGTCGACCTCAAGGCGGAGACGATCGCTCAGATCGCCGAGGGCTTGCCCACGCTGGTCGGGATCAAGCACGCGGCGAACGACCTGGGGCTGGTTACAGCGCTGCTCACAAAGCTCGGGGCTGACTTCCGAGTGTTTGTGGGGCTCGAGGAGCTGAGCTTCCCGATGCTGGCGGTTGGCGCATCCGGTCTGATGAACGCAGTTGGTAATCTTGTTCCGCGCCGAATCGCGGACCTGTATCAGGCTGTGGCCCGGGGAGATCTCGAGCAGGCTCGGCGTCTGCATGACTCATTGTTCGAGCTGAACCAGGCGATCTTCTTTGACAGCAATCCCATCCCCATCAAGTACATGATGACGCGAATGGGGCTGTTACCCTCGGAGGATCACCGACTGCCGATGGTCAGCGCGACCGCGGAGCTGGCCGAACGCCTCGATGGAGTGTTGCGCCGGGTAGGCCTCTTGGAAGGCAAAACTAAGTCGCTCGAATAACTGCCGCTGCCCGGTCTGGACAGGCGACGATCGGGGGGCGCTGTTCACGCGGCATGCAATCGAAGCGCGGGCTTTCGGTGCTCGATGCCGTAACTGCGCTGCTTGGTGAATGTGTGTAACAAAAACGGTCGCCGGCAGCCGATTTTGTTACGATCCGCAGCGCAGAGTGGGAGGCCTGCTCGTGAACCAATACTGAATCGTGGTAGCAGGCGAGCAAGCAGTGACATTTTTCGGGTTAAGCATCGACCGAGAGCAGAGAGTCAATTTAAGGCTTGGGCGACTTCAGAGCGTACTGAGGTCAGCTCTCGGCCCGGGGCCGCTGTCTGAGTCCGTGACATCTTTACGGTCCCTGAGATTCGGGCACCAAACCACGGGCTCCGGGAGCCTGCATGCAATCGTGACATCTTTCGCCGAATCTGCCCAAGGTAGGCAGGGGGATTCGACGCCCTGGGCCGTGACATCTCCACACAGATCTGGGGTCGTTCGATCGCCCATTCGGCTCTGGGATGCCCGGTGGGCGTCTGTGACATCTTTTGGGAGTCATGAGAGTGAAAAACAGTGACATCTTTCAGGTTCCTGAGCGTGCTCTAGAGGCCAACAGGACCCTAATTTCCCTTGCCGAACTTGTGACATTCGGCTCCACTTTTGGAGCTAAGGTTCCTGCCGATCCGTGCTCTGCTGCCGTGACATCTTTGGCAATCCGTGAGCCTGGGAAGGCCTCGGTCGATGGCCGATGGCAAGCAGGCGAGCTGTGACATCTTTTTGAAGGTGCGGCCCCATTCCAGGCATCCACGAGGTGCCTAATGGATCCAGGCGCTGCCTCCTGGGTTCGGTTTCTTCTGCAGAGAGTCAATCAGTCACTGTGACATCTTTGCTGGGTTGCCACGGATCCGTCCCAAATGGTTGCAGTGCTTGAAGACTCGCCCATGGTGGGCCGACCACGGTTCCGATCTTCCCATGGTTTCGCCTGCCACGTTTGGGCCTCGTGCTCTCCAGTCTTCTGGGGGCGATGGCCTACGCAGAGACCACGCCATCTGATCGTTCCGATGAGCGGGCTGCACACAATAGTGCCTACCTTGAACTGGGTGGCAGCGGGTTTTTTTGGAGCGCCAATTACGACCGAATGTTTGGCGAACACTTCAGCCTCCGCGTGGGGATTGAGGGGCTGGAGTACTATGACCTCTGCGACTGTAAATCGTTCTTTTTTGTGGTTCCGGTAACCGCGAGTGCATTGGTCTTTCCAGGTGCGCACAAGCTCGAAATCGGGCTAGGTGCCACCACCTGGATCGGAAGCACCGACAATTCGGGCTACAAACCCGCTCCGATCATTTGGGCTACCGGCATAGTTGGTTATCGGTATGCGCCTAAGCACAGCGGATTGATGTTCCGAGCGGGCCTTACGCCTGTTCTTGCGATTGGCCACATTGGGCGCGGAGTGCCACACCCTTACGCTTTCCCTTGGGCCGGTCTTAGTGTTGGCTACCAATTTTGAAGCGCCCGCCGCTTGAAGCGCCCGGTGACCCTGGGCGTCAGCGCACCGGCTTCGGGATCGAGAAGTAGAACGTCGCGCCCTTGCCCACCGCGCCCTCCGCCCAGATGCGGCCGGCGTGGCGGTGAATCACGCGCTGTACTGTGGCGAGGCCGACGCCGGTGCCCTCGAATTCGCTCGTACTGTGCAGTCGCTGAAACGGCGTGAACAGCTTGCTGGCGTAGCTCGGGTCGAAGCCGGCTCCGTTGTCGCGCACAAAGAAAGTGGGCTCGGGCGCGTCGTGGCGGCCGAGCGTGATCTGCGCAGTTTCGTTGCGACCGGTGAACTTCCAGGCATTGCCCAGTAAGTTGGTGAGCACGACGCCGAGCAGCAAGTTGTCGCCGTCGGCCAGCAACCCGTCTTGGATCTGCACCTGAACCTTGCGTTCGGGGTGGGCGCGCTCGAGCTCGGCGACGAGCTCGGCGGCGAGCTTCGAGAGATCCACCTGCCCACGGTTGATCTCAGCGCGGCTCACGCGCGCGAGCTCGAGCAACGCGTCGATCAGCGTGCCCATGCGCTCGACGCCTCTGAGGATGCGTTCGATGTGGTCCTGGCCGATCTCACCGAGGTGCGCGGCGCAGTCATCGACTAGCGCGCGGCTGAACCCCTCAATCGTCCGCAGCGGTGCCCGCAGGTCGTGGGACACCGAGTAGCTGAATGCCTCGAGCTCGCGATTGGCGATGCTGAGCTGGGCGATCCACGCACGGCGCACCCGCTGGAGCTCCAGATGGGTACGTACCCGCGCGAGCAGCTCGCGCGCCGAGAACGGCTTCACCAGGTAGTCGTCGGCGCCGGAATCGAGGCCTTCGATCGACTCCTCTTCTCCCGCCCGCGCGGACAACAAGATCACGGGTATCGACGCTGTGCCCGGATCTTGACGAAGCGCCCGGACCAGCCCGAAGCCGTCCAGCCGTGGCATCATCACATCACTCACCACCACGTCCGGAGCGGCGCCTCGAATCGCCTCGAGCGCGGCGAGGCCGTCTGGCGCGGTCGTGACCTCGTAGATTGGCGTCAACAGCCCCGAGATGTACTCGCGCAGGTCGGCGTTGTCGTCGACCACCAGTGCCCGTGGCCGCGCGGCAGGCGTGGCGTCGGGCTTGGCGGGAGTCGAGACCGCCGCTCGTGCGCCACCCGCCCAGCGCGCCGCCTCGACGGCGTAGGCTTCGGCGTTGCGGCTTCCGCGCGGGTCTTTGGGCGCGTTCAGCACGGCGTCGGCCGGCAGGTGCGCCTGGCCCTTGGGAATCTCCACCCGGAAGGTTGTGCCCCGACCGACTGCGCTCTGCACGCTTACGGTGCCGGCGTGCAGCTGCACCAGCTCGCGCACCAGCGACAGACCGATGCCAGTGCCCTCGTGCGTGCGACCGACAGTGCCCGCCACGCGGTGGAAGCGGTCGAAGATGCGCGGCAGCTCGGCCTCGGGAACCCCTACGCCGGTGTCCGATACTTCGAGGGCGATGCGCGAGCCCTCTTCACGTGTCCGCACCACAATCTCGCCGGCGAGGGTGAACTTGAACGCGTTCGTCACCAGGTTGGAGACAATCTTTTCCCACATGTCGCGGTCGACCCAGACCGGCTCCGACAAGCGGGGACAGTCGACCACCAGTTTGAGGCCCCCCTTGTCCACGGCCGACTGGAACATCCCGGCGAGCTCAGCGGTGAACTGGGCGATGTCGAGCGGTGCATAGCTGGCGCTCATGCGGCCGGCCTCAAGGCGCGAAAAGTCGAGCAGCGCGGTGACCAGCTTGAGCAGGCGCAGAGCGTTGTCGTGCGCGAGGCGCATCCGGCTCTGCTGCGATCTAGGGAGCGGCTGTTCGGAGTCTGCCAATGCGTCTTCGAGCGGGCCGAGCATCAGCGTCAGTGGTGTCCGGAACTCGTGGGAGACGTTGCTGAAGAAAGTCGTCTTCGCGCGGTCGATCTCGGCGAGCGCCTCGGCCCGCTTCTTCTCCGACTCATACGTACGTGCGTTGGCGATGACCGTCATCACTTGATCGGCGGTCGCGCGAAAGAACCTCTGATATCGCTCATCCAACGCCCGGTGCGGACTGATGCCAGCGACGAGCACCGCGTAGGGCATCGACTGGCCTGCACGGCTTAAGGGCAAGAGGATCGCTTGTTCGGGCCGTGCGTTCCAGCGACCGACCGGAAGCGGCCCGAAGCGCGCCGAGACGTTGTCGACGACGATCTCACGAGCGGTTCGGATTGCCTTGGCGACTGGCCAGGTAGCCGCGCTCGCACCCTCGTTGAGTGGCAGGTACGCCCGCTTGGCAGTACCCTCGTAGTCCTTCAAGCCACTGACGCCGGCGAGCAACACGCCGTCAGCCTTCTCGTTCAGGACATAGAGAAGAGCGAAGGGAAGATCCAACTCGTTGGTCGAAAGCACGTCCGCCGTGATGCGGTACGCTTCCTGTTCAGATTTTGCATCGGCCGCGCGCGCGGCGAGATCATGCAGCATCCGGATCTGGCGTTCGATCTGAACCTTCGCGGTCGTTTCCTGCACTGTGTTCAGGATCCCGCCGACCCGTCCGTCGTCTCCTGGGACCGGGCTGTATGAAAACGTGAAATAGGTCTCCTCGAGCATTGCCCCGCTGTTGATGAACAGTTGGAGATCCTCCGTCCACGTCGCTGGCCCTCCTTCCTGGACGCTTCTTGCCATCGGTCCGGCAAGGTCCCAGACCTCGGCCCAAACCTGCGCGGCTGGGGCGGCAAGCGACGCTGGGTGCTTGTCCCTGAGGATGGGCCGATATGCATCGTTATAGAGGTGCAGCATGTCCGGGCCCCACCAAAGCAACATCGGGAACCGACTCCCGAGGATGACGCCAAGCATGGTCTTCAAACTTCTGGGCCAGTCTTCGGCGGGACCGAGCTTCGTCTTGGGCCAGTCCGTCGAGCGCATGAGTGCGGCCATTTCGCCACCGCCGACAAACAGATCGCTCGGAGCGCTCGCAGAGGCGACGGCAACTGGAAATGCGCGCCTTTTCCTGATTGGGCACCCTCCTGTCCGAAATCTATCTCACCACCGCGGTTTTCGGACCATGGATGCCAGTCCTCGTGCGGCGACATCTGCTTACAGCAGAGGCACGGTTCTCGCTGCAATCTTTGTTTCATCAAAAGTACTGCCGGCGCCGAAGTGACTGGCTTCGCCGGGGTAAGCTAGAGTAGTTCCGTTGAGAGTCGTCGATGCCCTGGAACTTCGCACGCGCCATCCCTCCCCGTGCTTGGACAGACTGAATCGACTGGGTTGGGCCGCGGCATTAACCGGAGTCAGCCACGGCGTCCGGATCGGGATCCGCGCGAATCACCCTGAGGTCCTTGATCAGCTTGTCGAGCGGCTTCCGCCCGCATGGAAGCCCCTCGGCTCGACTTCTGTCGATAGCTTGTACTCGGTCATCGAGGGAGGTCTCGATCGACGCCGGCGAGGCGTACGGCGTTTTCACCTCGCCTATTCGGGAGCCAGGCAAATTGCGCGTTCCTTTGAGTTCTGCGACGTCCTGCGAGAACTCGAGTCCGACTTCCACAGGTGCGTTGCCGAACAGGCGCGTCGGTGGATTTTTGTTCACGCTGGCGTAGTGGCTTGGGGCGGCCGAGCCATCGTTATTCCCGGCGCAACGCAGAGCGGGAAGACAAGCCTGCTGCCGTGCTGTGCCGGGCTCCGTTGCGTGGCGGGGCTTTGCGTCGTTTGAGACTCAGCATCAGTGCGCTGGAGCGCGGGAGACGTGGACACCCCGCTTCGGCTTCCCGTTCCGCTGAAAGCCATGGCGGAGGGGCTCGCGAGGGCAGCAATACAAGCTTTACCTCGCCGTCTCCGCTGCCAGCCGGTGCCCCTTCCAGAGCATGTAAATGGCTGGGTAGACCACGAGCTCCAGCAGCGCCGACGTCACCACGCCCCCGACCATAGGCGCTGCGATGCGCTTCATCACGTCGGCGCCAGTTCCCTGCGACCAGAGAACGGGCAGCAGCCCCGCGAGGATGACGGTGACGGTCATCATCTTCGGCCGAATACGCTTCACTGCCCCGTGGAAGATGGCCTCGCGCGCCTGCTCACGCGTTTGCGGCTTTAGCTCCTTCCAAGCCAGGTCGAGGTAGAGCAGCATCACGACGCCGGTCTCGGCATCGAGTCCCGCGAGTGCGATGATGCCGACCCAGACCGCGACGGACAGGTTGTACCCGAGCACTGCGAGCAACCAGAACGCGCCGATGAGAGAGAACGGCACCGCCAGCATGACGATGGTCGACTCGACTACGCTGCGTGAGTTGATGAAGAGGAGCAGGAAGATGACGGCCAGCGTCACCGGGACGACGACTGCAAGACGCGCCTTGGCGCGTTCGAGGTAACGATACTGGCCGGCCCATTCGAGGCGGTAGCCGGGCGGGAGCTTCACGTTCGCCTGGACAGCCTTGCGGGCGTCCTGCACGTAGTCTTCGATAGGCCGAGCCGTGTCGGCAAAGACGTACGCGAAGAGCCGACCCCCCTCGTCGCGCAGCATGGAAGGGCCGTCGCGCGAGACGAGCTGCGCGAGCTGACCGAGGGGGATTTGCGCGCCGCCAGGCGTCGCGACGAGCACGCGTTGTAGCTCGGGCGGGCTGGACCGGAAGTCGCGCGCGTAGCGAACGGTAACTGGGTATCGCTCGCGCCCCTCGATGGTGGTGGTGACGCTCTTGCCGCCGATGGCGCTTTCGATGGCTTCCTCCACGTCCTCGACGTTCAGGCCGTACCGCGCGGCCGCAGCGCGGTCCACGTCGAAGTCGAGGTAGTGCCCGCCTCCGATGCGCTCGGCAAACGCGCTGCGCGTTCCGGGCACCTTGAGCAGCGCGGCCTCAATTTGTCGCGCCACTTCGTCGATGCCTTGCACGTCGGGCCCGAGCACCTGGATGCCCAGCGGGCTGCGTACGCCGGTGGCGAGCATCTCCGTGCGCGTCTGAATGGGCATCCACCAGACGTTGGGCATGCCCGTAAACTGCATTGCGTCGTCGAGCTTTTTGACGAGCTCGTCCCAGTCCTCGCCCTTGGGCCACTGACTGCGGGGCTTCAGCGTCACCACCGACTCAAACATTTCGAGCGGCGCCGGGTCGGTCGGCGTGGAGAAGCGCCCGGCCTTCCCGAAAACCCGCTCAACCTCGGGGAACCGGCGGAGCACCTGGTCCATGCGTTGGAGGACGTCTCGCGCGCTCCCATCGCTCATGCCCGGCACGGCCGTCGGCATGTACAAGAGGGAACCCTCGTTGAGCGGCGGCATGAACTCACTCCCGAGTCGCGTCACGACGGGGACGGTGACAAGTACCAGGAGCCCCGCGCCGATGATGACCGGCCAGCGGTAGCGCAGCGCGAAGCGGCACACCGGTCCGTAAATGCGGTGGAGCGCCCGGCTGGCCGGGTTTTCCTCTTCATGCCGGATGCGACCGCGGATGAACAGAGCGGCAATTGCGGGCACGAGCGTGACGGAGAGGACAGCCGCGAAGCCCATCGAGAAGGTTTTTGTATAGGCAAGCGGCTTGAACAGTCGGCCCTCGGTTCCCTCAAGCGTGAATACGGGCAAAAACGCGACGGTGATAACGAGCAGCGAGAAGAAGATGGGGCGGCCAACTTCCTTGAGGGCCTCCGTCACCACGACGGCGCGGGGCTCTTTCTTCCCGTCGCGCTCCCAAACCTCGAGGCGCTTGTGCACGTTCTCTACGACAATAATCGCCGCGTCGACCATCGCGCCGATGGCGATGGCGATGCCGCCCAGGCTCATGATGTTCGCGGTGAGCCCCATCTTCGACATCGGTACGAACGACAAGAGGACCGCGATTGGCAGCATCAGCACAGGTACGAGGGTCGACCGCACATGGAGCAGAAACAGGAGGATGACGAGGCTCACCACCACCATCTCCTCGATGAGGGTGCGCTCGAGGGTTTTGATGCTGGCGCGGATGAGCTCCGAACGGTCGTAGGTCGTCACCACCTCCACGCCCTCCGGTAGAGTCACCTTCACCTCCGCGAGCCGGGCCTTCACGGCGTCAATGACATTGAGAGCGTTCTCGCCGTGGCGCATGATGACGACGGCGCCCACCGTCTCTCCTTTGCCATCCAAGTCGGCGAGCCCGCGACGCTGAGCCGGGCCGACTCGCACGCGAGCCACGTCGCGAACGGTAATCGGCGTCCCATTCTCAGAGCCGAGCACCACTTTCTCGAGGTCGGCCGGGCTCTTCGCGTAACCGCGGCCGCGGATGTAGTGCTCCGTCCCGGAGATCTCCAGCACGCGCCCACCCACGTCGTTATTCGACCGCTTCACCGCGTCGATGACCTGCATGAGCGAGACGCCGAACTGCTGCAGCCGGTTCGGGTCGAGGTCTACCTGGTACTCCTTCACAAAGCCGCCGACGCTCGCGACTTCGGCCACGCCGGGCACCGACTGCAGCGCATAGCGGAGGTTCCAGTCCTGGATGGACTGCAGCTCCTGAAGCGAGTGCCTACCGCTCGTGTCGACGAGGGCATACTCGAAGACCCAGCCGACTCCAGTTGCATCCGGCCCGAGCGTCGGCGTCACGCCTTGGGGAAGCTTCGAAGCGACCGTCGACATGTACTCGAGCACCCGACTGCGCGCCCAGTAGAGGTCCGTGCCGTCCTCGAAGATGACGTTGACGAACGACATGCCGAACATCGACTGGCCTCTCACCGCGGTGACGTGGGGTGCGCCGACGAGCGTCGTGATGATGGGGTAGGTAATCTGGTCTTCGATCAGGTCCGGCGATCGCCCCATCCACTCGGTGAAGATGATGACTTGGACATCCGAGAGGTCGGGCACGGCGTCGAGCGGGGTCTGCCGTAGTGAGTAGACGCCGAAGCTCGCAGCAAAAAGGACGAGCGCAACAGTCAGGACGCGGTGACGCGCGCAGAGCTCGATGAGCCGGGCAATCACGGCGCCCTCCAACGCGGCAGAGCGTCGCGAAGCTTGGCCTCGCTCGACAAGAGGAAGGTCGCGCCGGTCGCCACGCGGTCCCCCTTTGTCAAGCCGGACTTCACCTCGTCGTACTCGCCGGCCAGTGCCCCAACCTCGACCTCGACGGGCTCGAGCTTTCCCTCGCCGCGGTCGACGAAGGCGTAGTGGTGCTGCCCAGACATGAGAAGTGCCGAGTCGGGGACAGACAGGCGCATGCCGAGCGGCGCTTCGATCAGCACATCCGCGAACATGCCGGGCTTGAGGAGCAGCTTCGGGTTGGTGAGCTCAAGCCTCGCCTCCAGGGTGCGCGTCTTCTCGTCGAGGGTGGGCGCGACGAAGGCGACTCGCGCCTCCGAGGGCTCTCCGGCGAGCGACGGCACGGCGACCTTCGCGGGCTGTCCCAACCACACGAACGGCACGTCCCGTTCGTAAATCGCCGCCTGGACCCACACGCTTCCGAGATTGCCGATGCGGTAGAGGTTGGTGCCGGGCATCACCTGCGCGCCTTCCACCACTGGCTTCTCGAGCACGATGCCGCTCGCCGGCGCGAAGATCGTCACTCGCCCGTCCGCCTTGCCCCGCCGCTCGAGCTCGGCGATCTGTTCGCGCGTCAAGCCCCAGTACGCGAGGCGACGCTCGGCGGCGCTCACGATTTCCGGCACAGCGCCCGACTTGCGGGCGGTGAGCAACTCCTCCTCCGCGGCGAGAAGATCGGGACTATAGAGCCGCAGCAGCGGCTGGCCCTGCTTGACGGCCTTGCCCGTCTCGCCGAGGAACAGCTTCTCGACGTAGGCTTCGTACTTGAGCGTCACGTCCGCAAGCTTGCGCTCGTCGACCGCGACGCGGCCGGCAGCGCGCAGGCTCATTGTCAGCGGTCGCTCGTCGACAATGTCGAAGGTGACGCCGATCAGCTGCTGCCGCTCTGGCGGGACCTCGATGGCCTTGCCAGCGGTCGCGGCCGCCGCACCTTTGCCCTCGAGGACGAAGCCCTTGCGCGCCGGAGAGACTTTCAGCTTGATTGACGCGTGAGGGTGCCCGGGCGCGTCGATGCCGAGGGTCAGGCTCCAATCGGCCTGCATCGAGAGCGGGTACGCAATGGTGTACCGTCCCCCGCCCTCGGCCTTCACCTCGCCGCCACCCTTCATCTCGGGCATCGCGCCCATTGCGGGCATGTCGTATTCGAAGGCGAGCTGGGCGCCGTCGACGGGCTTGCCGCTCGCGTCGCGGATGAGGATGTGCAGCCAGTTCTCGCCCGTGGTGGGCGGGTCGGGCTCAATGGCGACCTGAACGTCGAGGTCTCCGGCCTTGGCGGCAGTGGACTTTTGCTTTGCGCAGCTCGCAGCGACGAAGCCAACGAGCACAAGCGCTAGGAGGGACGCGAGGTTACGTGTCATAGCTGGTGCCTTTCGCGGACGCCCGACTCCGAGGCATTTACGAGGCCTAGGTCGATCCCACCCACTCGCTGCAGCTCTGCGAGGTTCCGCTCATACATGGCGAGGTGGGTCGCCAGGTCGAGCTCATGCATGAGCAAGTCTCGCTCGGTGTCCAGCACCATGAGGAAGTTGCCCCTACCCGATGCGTAAGCGGCGGAGGCGCTCGCGAGCGCCTGCCGCGCGACAGGAATGAGCTGATGGTGCAGCTCGACCTGCCGGCGCTCCGCTCTGAGCTCGGCGAAGGCATCAGCGACCTCGGAGACAATTCGGTTCTCGAGGGCTTTGGCGTCGGCTCGCGCTGCCGACAGTTGGGCAGTAGCGGCGGCGATGCGAGGGTCGGTTTTGCTGCCGCCCCAAATCGGCAGATTCCCCTGCACACCGATGAAGAGGAAATCCGAGACGCCTCTCATTCGGAAACTGTGCATCTCGCCGACGAAGACGTTGATATCCGGGACGCGCTCGGCGCGAGCGAGTCGCAGCTTGGCTTCCGCCTGCGCGGCCATTCCCGCAGCCGCCGCGACTTCCGGCCGCTCGCCCAGGGCACGGTCTCGCAGCTGCGCCTCGTCCGGGAGTGCGTCCACAATGCCCGGTTCTGTCGTCTTACCGATGGTCGAGCCCGGCCGTCGATTGAGCAGAGCAACGAGCCTCGCGTTGGCAGCGACGCGCCTCGCGCCCACAGCCTCCTTGTCTGACTGGAGCTTCAAGAGCTCGCTCTGGGCGCGCAGAGCCTCGGCCTGCTCGCCCTTCCCGGCCGCAATTCGCGCCGACGCCGCCGCGATGAGCGATCGGAGCGTTCCCTCTACCTCCTCGTCCGCCTCCTGGGTGCGGTCGGCGAGGTACAGGTCGAAGTACGCCTTAGCTACCGCGGCCTCGATGTCGCGAACCTTGCTGAGTGCATTCGCTCGCGCCGCTGTCGCCTCGCCGCTCGCCGCGTCTCGGCGGGCGGCCCGCTTGCCCCCGAGCTGGAGGGGTTGCGATAGCTGGACCATGATCGGCACGGTCGAGAAATCGACTGGTCCGTTCCAGAGCTGAACCATCAGCATCGGGTCATCGAGCGCCCCCGCTGGTGCGACTGATGAAGCGGCTGCATTGGCTTGCTCGCGGGCCGATTGCAGCTCTGGGTTGTTTCTCCTCGCCTCGTCTAGCAGGTCGGCGAGGCGTACCGGTAAAGATGCAGTTGCAACAACGACAGCAATTCGAAGGGGGAGCATCGAAAATCTCCTGTTCTGCAGGGTGTGACGTGCCCGCGCGGCGCGCGGACGCGAAAGAAGGCGCACGGGTACTTCGCGCGCCACCTCATGCGTCGTCGTGGACGCTCAGATCAGGAGAGAGCAGCTCTGCAGGAATAAGGGACGGCTTGGGCCGGACGGGCCGGTCCAGCTCAGTTGTAGCGCCGAGGCTGTGACGGACGACGCGGGCCAGGGTGTCGGCGTCGGCAGGACGACGGGCTGGATGTCCGCGAGACGCGGGGCCGTGTCTACCTTCATGGCCTCGCGCGTCACCGGAGACCGAACCAGCAGATCGCAGCACGTGCACGCCATTGCCTGGGCTACTCCCGGGTGCTCGTTCGTGCTCCGCTCGTGCTCGCAACAGCACGCAATGTGCACAACGCCATCGAAACGGCACTGGAAGAGCACCCCGCCAGGACTGGCCAAGCCGAGCGTTGCCGCAATCAGGACAGTTGCGAGCGGACGAGACACGAGAACATCTTTCTAAGCCATTCAATACCGGTGGGCAACTGCGTCAGCCGACGCTGTCCTTTGGCTCGTCGCCCACTGCGTTCTCAACCTTGACGGCGCGGTCCTTGCCGATGTCCCGGGTCAGCTTCTCGACCTTGAGCCGGCTCAGCTTCTCGAGTGGAAGCGACGTGAGCAATTGCACGCGACGGTGAAGGATGCGAGCTACGTTGTAGAAAAGCGCTCCGTCTCCTCGGGGCCGCCCGCGAAAGCCGCCGGATCCTCGACTCCCCAGTGCGCGATGATGGGTTGGCCGGGCCAGACTGGGCACGTCTCGCGCGCCTTGTCGCAGAGTGTAATAACGAAGTCGAACTTGACGTTCTCGAACTCCTGCCAGGACTTGCTCCGGGCATCGCTCGCGTCGATACCAAACCGTTCGCGCAGCACCTTGAGCGTGTACGGACTCACCACGCCCGAGGGATTCGCACCCGCACTGCACGATTCAAACTTCTTTCCCCCGAGCTTGCGGAGGAAGTATTCGCTGAAAACGCTCCGGGCCGAGTTGCCGGTGCAGAGGAAGAGGACGCGGGGCGGGTGCTCACCATGTTCCATTGACTACTCCTGGGGAAGCCCGGCCCCTCCAGAGCGGCCGGAATGAGGAACGAGGATTTCGGGGGCAACGTCGGGAAGGGCAGGCACGAGCCACCGGAACAGCGCCGTCGCCGCCCCCGCGCCGAGGCACTGCGCCGCGATGAAGGCAGGCACGTCAGCAGGCCGGATTCCAGCAAAGGTATTGGTCGCCGCACGGGCCATCGTCACCGCCGGGTTTGCGAAGCTGGTGGATGCGGTAAACCAGTACGCCGCCGTGATGTACGCCCCGACCGCGAACGGCACGGCTGTAGCACGCCTGCGCGCGACGCCCCAGATGACGGAGAGCAACCCAAAGGTGGCGACGAACTCGCTCAAAAATTGCCCCCCGCCCGAACGGACGTGCTCGGAGGCCGAGAAGAGGGGTTCTCCAAACATGGCGTTGCCGACCGCGACACCCAGGAACGCGCCGATCACCTGCGCGGCCACGTAGGCAGGCACCTCGGGCCAGCGAAGTCCGCCCAGTGCCGCATCGGCCACCGTCACTGCTGGGTTTAGGTGCGCGCCCGAGATTGGACCGAAGGTAAGGATGAGCGCGACCAGACCTGCGCCGGTAGCGAGCGTGTTGGCCAGCAACGCAAGAGCCACGTTGCCGCCCGCGAGGCGCTCGCCCATGATTCCGGACCCCACTACCACCGCGAGTAGCAGGGCAGTCCCGAGCGCTTCCGCAGTGACACGCCGCCCGAGGGTGGTGCTCATTGGCAAGCCCCCGGACCCCGCACGCGGAGCAGGCGCTCAACGTCCTCGCGAAGCGTGTTCTGCCGCGCGAACTCACGAACCACAGCGCGCAGCCGCCGCTTACGAGCGTCGTCTTCTTGGTCCGCCAGGCGGTAATAGACCCAGCTTCCTTTGCGACTGGCCTGCACGACACCGGCCGAGCGGAGCACAGCTAGGTGTCTCGATGCCGTGGGCTGCGTTAGCGCGTCATCACCTGACATTCGAATACTCGAATGTCCTTGAAACTTCAACCGCTATCGGACGGATGCGGGAAGTGCGTTCTACGCCGGCGTGGATGGTCAGCCAAAGCCGTCAAACGCGTAAATCGCCAGACGGATACCTCGCTGTGGCTGGGAAATTCAATTCGGAGGAGCTTGAGCGTCCGCTGCAACCAACTTCGCAGTCACGCGGGTTCCTGGCCGCAACTCATCGGTACCCCGCGTTGCGACTTCGTCTCCTGGGTGCACGTCTCCGTAAACCTCCGCTGGATCGAAGTGCAACTTGGCGAAGTCAATCCCGAGAAACACGACAAAAGACGGGCGCCGTTGCGACCTAAATTGATGAGTGAGCAAGTCCTAGACTGATAACTGACGGCGCTAAAACTGGAACTTGCGCGAGCCACTTGTTAGCAGCTCTTCCACGCAAGGGGAGTAGTTCCTGCTGAGAGACATCAGCTGCGGACGGATCGACACGCCGGCTTCATGGGAAGCCCGGTCCTCCACCTCGGAAGTTCGAGGCGAATGAGACCTTCGGTTCAGGTACACGCCTGTCCGAGGTCTCGCGCTCAAAAGGCTCGGCACCTCGGGCAGGCCTCAGTGGAGGCAAGATGTTTGAGACTTCCGAGCAGTCGATCCCCCGTTTCTCGCTCTTGGCATCCTGGCAATTTGCCAACCCAGCGGAGGCCCGATGATTCTTTCCCTCGTGCTCCTGGTGTTGAGCGCTGTCGCCATCTACCTGTCATGCGAAGTCTTCGTAAACGGAGTGGAGTGGGTAGGCCGGAAGGCAGGCATCGCTGAGAATGCAGTGGGGACGGTCCTCGCTGCATTCGGCACGGCCCTTCCGGAGAGCGTGGTGACGCTTGTCGCAGTCGCATTCAGCGGCGGGTCAACAGCGGCTAAGGATATCGGCGTCGGCGCGGCTCTTGGCGGCCCACTGATCCTCAGCACGGTGGCTTACGCAGTCGTCGGAGCCGTGATGTGGCTCGTACGCCCCTCCGCGACATCCCGCTCGCCAGTCATCCACGATCGCCGGCTTGCACGCGACCAAGGCTGGTTCCTGATCATCTTCATCTTCAAGGTGGGATTGGGGTTCGTGGTGTTCGCGGCGAAGCCCCTGCTCGGTGCAGTGTTCCTACTCATCTATGCCATCTACAGCTGGACGGAGGTGCGCTCGAAGAATTCTGAAAATATCGCCGAGCCACTGGCTCCATTGCGGCTTCGTCCTCGGTCGAAGGATCCAAGGATTGGTTGGGCCATCGCCCAAACCTTCGGCGCGCTCGTCTTCATCTTTGGTGGATCGCAACTCTTCGTGCGTCAACTCGAACATCTCGGTCCCGCGCTCGGCCTTCCACCCACGTTGGTGGCGCTGCTTCTCAGCCCGATTGCGACAGAGCTTCCCGAAACCCTGAATGCTGTTATCTGGGTGCGGCAGGGCAAACACCGGTTGGCGCTTGCAAACATTTCTGGCTCGATGATGATTCAGGCGACAGTTCCGAGCGCGTTTGGTTTGTTCTTCACGGCATGGCTCTTCGACGGAGCACTAGCGTGGGCCGCGATCGTTACGACGGCGTCCGTGCTTGGGTTGTTGTTTCTGTTCAAGAGAAATGCGCTGACCCCCCAACGGTTGGCAGGGTTCGCGCTGTTTTACGTCGTGTTCGCGGTCGGCCTCGCGGTCCTATGGCTAACGGGTGCCGCGACATGGATGCCGGCAGCAAATCTCACCTCCCGCACCTGGCGCTGAGATGTCCAGCACTCGCCATCCATGAACGAATTGTCCGTGGTGGGAAGCCCGAACGCGAGCCGCTCACCGGAGCCGTCCACCCCGCTGCCAACGAAGTCCGCGCACCGCGCGATCCGACCCTTGAAGTGGAAGATGTGTGAAGGCTCGAGGCTCGGGCCCGCCTGGTTGTGGCTGCCGTTCTTATCAAGCCATGGAATCGGATATGGCTCGTCGCTGCCGCCCACCGGGGCGGGAATCGCCGCACCGCTCGGCCTGGCCGCCAACCCGCCGGAGGCGCACGCGGTGATCACGGACGAGGCACCCACGGCGACCGTGCCGAGCCCGATCATCCGCAGGAAGCCCCTGCGTCCCGTGTATCCACTGTCGTTTCGCCGAG
Source organism: Myxococcaceae bacterium (assembly GCA_036781205.1). Taxonomy (GTDB): domain Bacteria; phylum Myxococcota; class Myxococcia; order Myxococcales; family Myxococcaceae; genus DAIQBK01. Next base: position 24,568 of record DAIQBK010000006.1, on the reverse strand, counting down.
CCATCCATTCCCCTCTGAATTGGGGTGGATATTGGGCGGTATTGCCTAAGTCAATACACGCGATTTGGATTGGTGGGAGCAGAACATCAGCATCGACTTCCAATCGCCGTGGAAGTCGTCTCTCTCAATCTTCGCGCTTGACGCGGATCGCGAGGACTGAACCGTCGGCCTGTGCGATGCCTTTTGCTTCGACCCTGATGCCGCTTCTCAAGTCCGTGCACGTCATGCGTTCGAAGCGGGAATCAACGTTCGTAACGATCCGCCGTTCGCCGACGAAGAAGGTCAAGCTCGGACACGAGCCGTTCACGCTTTGAATTGTACCTCGAACCTCGACTTCCACACCCTCGAGCTCATCCTCGGTTTCGACCTCTTGGGCGAGAATCCTGCCGTCCGGTTGCCGGACACCTTTGGCCTCGACGAATAGACCCTCGCTCAGAGCATTGCAAGGCAGCGTCTTGAAGCGCGTGTCGCCATTGGTGGCGATGACATCACTGCCGATGGAGAAAACCACGCTCGGGCAAGACCCACCGAGGCTTTTAAGAGTACCGAGGACTTCGATTCGTTCGGACTCGATGTTTGGTCCCACCTCGCGAGCTAGAACCCGGCCATCCGCCTGACGGATGCCGTGCACCTCGACCGACTGGCCATTTCGAATGCCGCTGCATTCTCGGTCCTTGAAGCGCGTGCTGGCATCCGTGATCACCCCCTGGGTACCCACCGAAAAACTCAGGTTCGGACACGCGCCAATCAGTCCGCTGATCGCTCCCCGGATCTCGGATTCTGGAGACTCCTGCTGCCCTCTGACTCTCTTAGCCATTACCGAGCCGTCGGAACTCCATCCACCCTCCACCTCGATGAACCCACCATTGCGCAGATCGGAGCAGGATCGATCGACGAAGGCGCTGGATGCGTCGGTCCCAACGCGCTTGGTCCCGAGCTTGAAACTGGTGTTGGGGCAGCTGCCCGCGAGCTGGTTGATCTGCCCGGAAATCCGGACCCCAACCAGATTCGATCCTGTGTGTTGCGGCTGACCGCCACAGCCCGAAATCGCGAGACTCAGCATCAGCGAAACGGTACCGAGCCGCGGTGCAAGAAAATTCATTGGATCGCGCATGTTTATCCTCTCCCTTGAAGCAACAGGTAAATAGACAATCGGCACCACCCGGCCGGAACAACATAAAGAGTTTGCAGGCTCCGCCAAGGTTGAAACCTGTTCCCTTCGGCAATCCACGCTGTCTCAACCGAAGGCGTTTGCTCCTTCAGAGTTGTGAACGACCTCGAACGTCCCGTAGGGAATCATGATTTCTGCAGGGACCAGAAAAACGGAATGCGGGTGGGGCGAGGGTTCTCGGCCCGCCGGCAATATCGACCGTTCTTGCCATCGAATCCGCAACTCACCACGCTGGGACTGCGGCTGTGAATTCGCCCCGCAGCAGTGGCCCCGCGAAAGTCCCACAACGGCCTTTTCCCGTGACCATCGACTCGAAACACCTTACATCTGCCCGGAGATGGATCTCGAGCAATTCAGCGTCGAAGAGCTCGTGGCGCAGGCGCGGGCCCTGGCGGGCTCGCAGGAAGGAGATCGCCTGGCTAACGAGCTGTTCCGGCGTCACTACTCGCAAGTCGCTTGCTGGTGTCTCAGGTCCACCGGCGACAGGGAATTGGCGGCCGATCTGGCTCAAGAGATCTTCGTCAGGGCTCACCAACATCTGAAATCGTTTCAAGGCCAATCGAAGTTTTCCACCTGGCTCTATTCCATCGCCCGGAATCAGTGCATGAACGCGATCAAGGCTCGTTCCATTCGGGCTGCGGAGATAAGCGACGAGGACCTGGTGGAGTTGCCGGCCGACGACGGGCTGCTTGCCGCTGAGCGCGAAAGCTCTGGCCGCTTGGCGCATCGGCTGCTCGATGAAGCGCTCGACGAAACCGAAAAGAAAGTTTTCACACTGCACTATGGAGACGAGCTCACCCTCGCGACGATTACCCGACTCCTGGGGTTGAGAAACCAGAGCGGCGCGAAGGCGTTTATCGTCAGCGCCAAGCGGAAATTGAATCGCTGCCTGCAGCGGTGGAAAGCGCGGCAACAAACATTGATGGAAGGGGGAGAACAATGACTTCGGATGGCGACAAACAGCGCCGGCAGTGGAAGGCAGCGCTTGCCGCAACCGAAGACTGCCTGACCGTCGAGGAGCTGAGCCGCCATGCGGGCGGCTTGGTTCCAGATGCGGCGAAAAGCCGCACCTCTTCGCACCTCGCCGGCTGCGTGCGATGCCAGACCGAGCTAGCGATGCTGAAGGAATTCGAGCTGGCAACGCCACGTTCCGAGGAGCTGGCTGCGGTGAGCTGGATCGCCGCGGAGCTGAAACGGCGTTCCAACCAGATCGGCCACGCTGCCCCGGAGTCCGCTTCGTCGCGCCCGATCCCAAGCCGGGTGAGCCGCTTGCGTAAAATTTTCGCCTCCAGGCCGCTAAGCTCTGCCGCCCTGTCTCTCGCCGCCATGCTGGTGGCCATCGCGGCTGGCTTCTACCTGACGACCGCCAAGGAGCCCGTGCTCGTTTCGGACGGCAGTACCGGTCAGACACTACTCCGCTCGCAAGGGGTGGTCGCTCTTGCGCCCAAGGGAGATTTGGCAGAAGGTCCCACCGAGCTGCGCTGGCAACCTGTACCCGGCGCAGACCATTACTCGGTCAAGCTGATGGAAGTGGATCGCGTGGAACTGTGGCAAGGCTTGTCGAAAGAGCCGAAACTGATGCTGCCCGCGGAGGTGCGAGAAAAGATCGTGCCCGGAAAAACCTTGTTATGGCAGGTCACGGCCCTCGACGTGAATGGCCAAGCGGTCGCAACCTCCCAGGTTGAGCGCTTTCGAATCGCAATCGCAGAAACCAGCCATTAAGGCTTCTGGCTGAACCGCAAAGGGAGACTTACGGATGCCAGATTCAAAATGCTTCCGCCGCGCAACACGCAGTATGACGACATGTCTGAGACACTAGGGAGATTACGGATGCCACATTCAAGATTCGCCCGCTACGCAACACGCAGAACCACAAGGTGTGTCGAACGCATCGGGGTGTTGCGGGCGGCGATATCGTTGCTCTTCTGCGCCACTGCCTCCTTCGCACAGGGGACTCCGCCGGTTTTGTTGAGAGTTCCGGATCAGCAAGCGCCGCCGGGTGGGCTCCTCGCGATGAAGGTAATGCTGACCGAACCCTTACCGATAATCAGGGCCAGCATGGCGCTCGCGTTCGGGACTGGTCCATTGGGCTCCATTCAGGACGTTGCCTTGTTCAGCCCCACGGGCAATGTCTCCGGCACTGCCGTGATCGATGGAGGGGGGATTAATATCGTCTTCAACGCCCCCGACGGCACCCTCGGCACGGGGGGTAGAGATGTAACCATCGCTGCGATCGCGATTCCGGTGCGAGACGACGCCAATCCAGGAGATCAATCGCCGCTCACGCTGGACCCGAATGCGTCCTGGTGGGTGGACCCGTTCGGCGAACTCTACGGACAAGAGGTCCGACAGGGGCTGCTCACGGTGGGTGGGACCCTCTCGATTACCGATGTCGTCCCCGGCAGTGCGTTCGCTCCCGCTGGTTCCACGATTGCAGTGCTCGGCATGGGATTCCAGCCGGGCGCACGGGTACAGATCGAGGGGGTCGATGTGGGACCGACTGGCTTCGTAAGCCCGACCAGACTCGAGGTGACTCTTGCTGGAGACGCGCTGATGCACGGTAAGCGCATTCGCGTCAGGAACGCCGATCAGACGATGGCTACCTATGACTCGTTCCTCCGAACCACCCCCCTGGGCGAAAGCTCCCGCCTGCTGTTGGCGCGAACCGTCCCGATCTTCTCGCTCACAACTTTTGCCGAGGCCTACTTCAACCCGTTCGCGAACCCCGAACACTTTTCAGCTCTGGCATTTCGGAATCCTGAATCTCAATCGGCTGACATCTCGCTCGACGCTTTCTCCGCCGCGGGCGAGCCGATCGCTTCGACCACATTGACCCTCCCGGGGGCTCAGCGAATCTCACGCGAGGTCTCCGAGCTTTTCCCCGACGCGGTATTTCCAACCGGGAGCTACGTGCGAGCGGTTTCGACCATCCCAATACAGATGCTTGGACTGCTCGGAGATGATGCCGCGGGTACCGTGCTGCCGGTGGATCCGAATCCCGCCCCCTAGTCGCGGCCCTTTCCCAATCGAGCAAAAAAAAGGGGGCGCTGACCCGCGCCCCCCACCTTAAAACCGACGCCCTACTGAAGATTGCCAAACAAGACAAGGGTACCGTTTTCGTCGGTCACCTCAACGAGGCTGAGGTTGCAGACCGGGCGAAGCTCGTCGGGGAGCGTGAATGCCTCGGTATCCAGTTCGAGCTCAGCGACGCCGAGCGCCGTTGTGACGGTACCCGCGAAGTGCCCATCGGCGAATGCGCTGAACGCAGTGCCGTCTGCGACGTCCGCCTCCACTTGTACCTTGAAGCGCTCCGAGATTTGTTGCCGAGCTTCCGCATTGCCGCTCGCTCCGATTGCGGCACCGTCATCGGTGGCCGCTAGCTGCGTACGATGACGGCAGTCGGCATGGGCGTACAGCGCCGGTGTGAATGCAAGTGCCAATCCCACGAGCGCAGATTTCAATTGTATCGACTTCATCAGACCTCTCCTTGTAATGGATTGATAAAAACTGCGGGAATAGTTTCAGCTCAGGCCGCTGTCGCGTGAACGCCAGCCGCTCCAGCCGTCAAATGAGACATCCGCACGCGAGAGGGAGAACAGAAAAACGGCTCAGAGCCAGCGGCGCGCTGCAACACCCAGAAGCAACAGACCAGCCGCGAGTGGCATCAGAAACGTCGCCCATGAAATCGCGCGCGGGAGCGCTTGGAGACCATCTCCACTGAGCACGAATGCCGCCCAGTGGCGCGGGTGCTGGAGTGCAGTCCCGGAATACAGGAATTTGAGCTTGGCCTGCCGGAGGGCCTCCGAACGCGGCTTGCCCTGACCGAGCGCAAAATAGAATTGTTTCATCAGCTCTGCGGTGGGCTGGTCGGCGACACGCCACAAAGTGGTCACCGTCGTGCGCGCGCCGGCGGAAAGCAGAGCGCGACTGAACCCTTGCACCCCCTCCCCTCTGACCATCTTGCCACGCTCGGTGTCGCAGGCTGACAGGGTCGTCAGCTCCACGCCTTGAAGATCGAGATCGTATATTTCTTTCAAAAATAAATAATCCAGCGCCTCGTTGGAGTTCTCAGGGGAAAAGAGTATCCGCGAGCGTTCTGGATTATCGAGATCGGCTGTCGCATGCGTGCTGAGATGGAGCATCGGTACTCCGGTGGCGCGTCCTTGCAGCAAGTACTTCTTCAAGTCGTCCCCACCGAGGTGGATGTCGACGCGCCCCTGCACCATTCGCGCGATGGCCCGCACCTCTTCAGCGGACTTTGGCAGACGACCCAGGATCCCTTCCTCGACCAACCCCTCGGGCGGCTTTGCGCCCGACTGAGTGGAAAGGATCGGATCTCCGAAGGCGACCAACTGCCGGTCCCAGGGCAGGTGCCAGGATCTCTTTTCCCGGGGCCTGCCGCGCACCAACATCGCGGCCGTGGGCAGATAGGAGATATCGAACCGCTCCAGGAGGAAGGTTGAGGGCGCACCCGTTCGAAGAGCTTCGAACGGCATCAAGTTGAGGATGCCGTCGGGGACGATCAGGAGGTGATGGATATCGCCCCGGGCGATCGGCGTTACCCCCGCGAGAAGAAGCTCACCCAGCACCTGGGATTCGTTTTTCCAACCCTCCCCGGAGTCGGCCGAAATATTGCTCAGGAAAGATGAAATTCGGCGCCGATCTTCTGCGGAAAGATGCTTCGGAACTATCCCGAACGCGTCGCGTGAAACCCAGACCACGGCAGCGCGTTGCGACGTCGCCCAGAGTTCGAGAAGCACGGTGGACTCGTCCAACCGGGATTGCACCGCATCCAGCGTCAGGGGCGACTCGAGCATCGAGGAGCCTTTCCGCGTTGCCTCTTGAAGCCTGTCCTGAAATGCGCGCGCACGGCTTCGTTCCATCAAATCGAACAGCTCGGGCGCATCGCTCTTTTGGAGCAGAAGCTCGATCAGGGCATCGTAGACGTCTCGTTTGTCACCCAAAAACTCCGCCCGGAGCGTCGAGAGCTTTAGTCCGGAGCGAACCGACTCGATCACGGCGACCGCCTTCCGAAGATATTCCCTCGCCAGATCGTTATTGCCCGCTCGATGGGCCACACGTCCGAGCCCGTAGAGGGACTTCCACTCGCCTTCGGAGGTCCCGCGCTCCTTCGAGGTGGCCAGCGCGGCCTCGAAATCCTGGCCGGCTGCGTCCAATTGGTTCAAGAGAAACAGCGATTCTCCCCGGTACAGGTGGGCGTGCGTCGCCAAGAGCCGGTCATTCGTGTTCTCGGCCAGTTTCAGAGCTCGGCTGAAAGCTTGGATGGCGCCTGACAAATCGCCCAGGTCGAGGGCAAGCACGATGCCGATGTTCTGCAGCACGCTCATTTGCCCCTGCGCGTGTTGCTCGCGCGCGTACAGATCTTGTGCTTGGCGATAGGTTTGCAGAGCTTTCACCGGATCTCCAAGGTGGCGATAGAGGACTCCGAGGTTTGCCAGCAAGCGTGCCTGCTCACTGGGTCTGACTGCGAGAGGCGAGTTGCGCAATTGCTCGTACAGCTCGAGCGCCCGGTCGTCTCTGCCCAGTCGTTGAAAGAGAGTCGCCATGTCACTGATCGCGAGTTGCCGGTTGCGGGTGCCACTCGGCGAATTTCCGGCATGGTCGAGGAGGTCCATCTCCCTCTGATACGCGCGCCAAGCGCCCATGTACTTGCCTTGGTAGTAGTAGGCGTGACCGATATTGCTAAGTTGCTGGACCTCACCTTCTCGGTCTCCCACGCTGACACTGAGCGCCAGCGCCTGTTGCAGTCGAGCCAAGGCGGCCGGATAGTCTGCCCGATAAAGCTCGGCGGCGCCCCAACTGTTCAGGGCACGGGCCTCCCCTCGTTTGTCACCCAGGTTGTGATAGACCGCCGCCGCCTCGCCCGCCCTGGCAACCGCAACGTCGTACTCGCCCTGCGCGGACGCGATCTCGCCGAGGCCGGTGAGCGCGGCGGCCAGCTCAGAATTCCGTTGTTCGGTCCGCAGCACCGGCACAAGATATTCGTAGATGTTGCGAGCCTCTCGGGCGGCTCCCTTCGCTTGCAGCGCGCGTGCCTCCTCCAAGCGCTGCGGGACTTCGTCCGTTTTGGCCTGCGAAGCTGTGGGCGGGGCCGCAAATGCGAGCAAGCCTGCGAAATTGGGGGTGCCGAAGAGGCAACCGAACACCATCAGTGGAGCGACAAGGCGTCCGGCGCATTTGGCGCAGGCGACCGCTCCAAAGCGTACGGGTGAAGCTAGCACGGAATCGACGTGCGCCCGCTATGCTGTTCCGGCCTCGATGACAGATGTCGAAATGGCTTCGGGGCCGACGAACCGCGCGCAGCAGGTGGTTTTTTCTCTGTTCCATTCCCCCCGTTCGGCTGTCCAATTGCGAGATCAAGTGACATCCCCAATGCATACCACGCCAAGCCTGGCCGTGAGCGCCACGAACGGTTTTGGAATATTCGTCTATGCGGTCTACTCAGGACCAAGAACGCGCGCCTTCCGTATCGTAATGCGAAGCATACAGTAGCGAACGATTCACTGAGCTCCACGGGTCTTCGCCGAGACTCTCTGTTAGCGCCCGCTCGGCGGCTGTCTGCACCGGTTTCATCTGGCAGGAGCCTAGGAGGACGTATGGTAGCAAAATTACTTCGCTGGTCCCTCACCGTGATGCTCGCGCTGGCGCTGACGCCACTTCTTGCCATCGCCCAGACATTTGCGAAAATCGCTCCTGTACCAACCGGTGCCGATTTGTGGGATGTCTGGTTTACCTCACCGGATGACGGTTGGGTTGCAGGGGTCGGCCACGCGCTCTACAGGACAACCGACCACGGATTGACCTGGACTTTCGTTTCAATGCCCGGCAATCCGGATGGGCCATTTTACGCCGTGAGATTCGTGAGCTCACAGCTAGGCTTCGTCGCTGGCAACTCTGGGTTGACGGGTCCAGATATCTACAAAACGACTGATGGAGGTACAACCTGGCAGCAAGTGCCCGAGTTCCCCCCCGGCGGCTCCTGGAGCCACATCCAGTTCGTTAATGAGACGACGGGTTTCATGGGAGCCAATGGTGCTTTGGTTCGTACAAACGACGCTGGCACAAACTGGTTGCTTCAGTCCGCCTATCCAGATTGCCCGGTCATCTACGGGATGGACTTTCTCGACGCGAATACGGGTCTTGTGGCTGGACATCAAATTCCATCGAATCAAAACGGAATCTTCAAAACGAATGACGGTGGCCAGACGTGGCAGCTCAAGCATTTCGGATTGGTCAGCAAAGCAATCTTTCTCACGGACAGCATTGCGTTGGCCGCCGACGGCACCTCAATTATCCGTTCCACGGACGGTGGCGAAACCTGGTCCGCTGTCGCAACGGTGTCCACCGGATTCGGCGACATCGAGAAGCTGGACTCCGACACGGTAGTCGGGGTCTCTGAGAAGGGGGACGTGTGGCGCTCGCCCGACGGCGGTTTCACTTGGAGTCAGCAATGGTCTGGCGAAGGCGATCTACCCGGCAGTTGGAGGGTCCACTTCTTGAACCCGCTGATCGGCCACATCTCTGGCCAAGCCGGCGCCATCCTCGGAACGAACGATGGGGGCTTGACCTGGACCCGCTTGAATAGGGGCATCGCCCGAGATTGGAACGGCCTTATCGCGTTCTCCGATTCCCAAGTGATCCTCGTCGGACACCACGGTTACGTGCAGTCCACCAGGGACGCCGGCGCACAGTGGACGCCGCTCCTGCTTGATCCACCTTCGTTTCGCCGCGATACGGCATTCTCGGGTATCTCGATTGCCGACGCGACCACGGCGGTCGTCGTGGGTCATTGGGGCAGCTTGTTCAAGACAGTCGACCAGGGAGCCACCTGGATGAACCTGTCGAACTCGCTCAACCCGGGCTACTACGCCAACGCTGTCACGTTCAACGACGCGAACAACGGATGGATCGCGGGCGTTGACGAAAACGGAGGCCCGAGGAGCCATATCCGCAGAACGTACGACGGCGGCTTAACTTGGGAGACAGCCAGCCTCAACGTTCCTTCCATCGATATTCGTTTCATCAATCAGGCGGGATACGTGCTGACAACGAGCCAGCCGCTCTATCAGACAACGGATGGAGGCGCGACTTGGACGGCGAAGAACATCACCGGTGCGACGACAAACGAGCGGATGTCTTGGGCGTCGGACAACGTTGGTTATGTCGCGGGTTGGCAGGGCTTCCTGGCGAAGACGACAGACGGCGGCGACACCTGGAGCCAGGTCAGACCCGCACAGAGAAACGCACTGTACTTCGACGTCATGGCCGCAGGAGAGAACGAGGTCTGGGCATGCGGAATTGACCGCCCTCTGGCCTTGGTGATTCGGTCTCTCGACGGCGGATCGACTTGGACGGATCCTCCGATGGGAAGCTTCGGACGATGGTTCGATTGTGACGCAAAAGGTCTTGTTCACGTCGCACGGCGAGAACCCGCCCTTGAGGTGGTGGCCGAGCTGCCCACGGACCAGCGAACCTACGAGTTCACCGTTCCTATCGTTCCCCCCTCGTCCAACCGAAACAACTCGTTCGTCCGGATCCTCGCGGTGGACGAGGCCGGTCAGGAAGGTTGGGACGACGCGCAGTTCTTCGTGCCGTACACCGCTGATTGGACGGGAACGCTGACCGTTACCACCGACGTCCATCGCGTGTTCCGGCCCGGAGAGCGCACCGACCTGTGCTGGACAGCGTCGGGAATGCGCGGATTGGTAGACGCCTGGGTGTTTCTCGACGGCGATGACGCTCGGCTGCCGGTGGGTACCGGCACGGGTTGCCTCGTGTTGCCGATGGTGATGCTGTACGCGTCAACCGACAGCGCGCGGTTCGCTCTGAGCCTCACCTACGGTGCCGGCGGTCGGGTCGAATATTTCTTCAGCGACTATTTCTCGATCCGGCCCGATCCCCGCGTCGGCGACGAGCCGCCCAGCGTCGAGATGACCGCACCGTTGGTGGGCGACGTGTTCCCGTCGGCAGGCGTGGTGCCGATCGCCTGGACCGCCTCGGATGACCGCGCCCTGCAGTCGTTCGCCCTCCACGGTTCGTTCGACGGCGGCAGAACATGGCACTTCATCGCGCCCGAGCTTCCCCCGGCGGCCCGCACCTTCGACTGGCTGCTGCCACCATCGGACGGCATCCCGGACGCGAGGGTTCGCGTGATAGCGCGCGACAGTCGATTCCAGAACTCTTCGTCCGGCGCCGACCGGGTGTTCTCGATCGCCCCTTGATGGGAAAAATCCTCGGGGAAGCTTACCCAGGGGAAGCGCTCGAAACGTGCCTCGACTGCTGCCCTGCTAAACGCCGGCTGCGCCTCGCGGCTTGCGCGCAACATCATTCGCAAATTGCTTAAAACCTGTTCCGCTTTGGCTTGCGGCGTGTCTGACCTCTTGTCAGGTGTAGCCCAGTCGACCCGGTTACGAGACGGCGAAATAGCCAGAGTTTGAGGCGCGAATCATTGGAGGAAAGTGGCAATGAAAAAGACGCAATTGGGGGAACGCATGCGAATCAAGTTCATCTCTTCCCTAGTCCTGCTCATACTCGTAGCGCCAGCGGCGGCTAAAGCGCAGACCGAACAATGGGTCGCCCGCTACAATGGACAGGGCGGTGCGAATTCCATCGCCGTGGACAGCAACACAGGCAATGTCTACGTGACGGGATTCAGTTGGGGAGGGGAAACATTGCAGGATTACGCTACCGTGGCCTACGACGCCGCAGGCACGGAGTTATGGGTCGCTCGCTACAATGGGCCGGCAAATGGCTATGACGTTCCGAGTGCCATCGCGGTGGACAGCAACACCGGCAATGTCTACGTGACAGGACGGAGCGATGGAATAGGAACAGGCTATGATTACGCGACGGTCGCATACGATTCCAGGGGTGCCGAGCTGTGGGTCGCTCGCTACAATGGACCGGGTAATCAGGGCGATTCTGCGACCGCCATCGCGGTGGACAGCACGGGCAACGTCTACGTTACGGGAAGCAGCTGGGGAGGAGCAGAAACGATGTTTGATTTCGCGACCATAAAATACGATGCCACAGGTGCCGAGCTATGGGTCGCTCGCTACAATGGTCCGGCGAGTTCGGGTGATTGGGCAACGGCCATCGCTGTCGACGATACGGGCAATATCTATGTGACCGGAGGTAGCGTGGGAATAGGAACATTCAATGATTACGCTACGGTCGCCTACGATGCCACAGGCGCGCAATTGTGGGTCGCCCGCTACAATGGACCGGCGAATTTCGATGATGTTGCACGCGCAATCGCAGTGAACAGCGGAACAGGCAATGTCTATGTGACGGGAGAGAGCAGGGGCATAGGAACGTTCGATGATTACGCGACGGTCGCTTACGATTCCAATGGCACCGAGCTCTGGGTCGCTCGCTACAATGGACCCGGAAATGACAAGGATAGTGCGAGTGCCATCGCAGTGGACAGCACCGGGAGTGTCTACGTGACGGGCGAGAGCGAGGGACTAGGAACATTAATTGATTACGCAACGGTCGCTTACGATTCCAATGGCACCGAGCTGTGGGTTGCTCGCTACAATGGACCGGCAAACGGCTACGATATTGCGAATGCCATCGCCGTGGACAGTACCGGCAGTGTCTACGTGACAGGACGGAGTGAGGGAATAAGAACAGGCTATGATTACGCGACCATCGCTTACAATTCCACCGGTGCTGAGCAATGGGTTGCTCGCTACAATGGGCCGGGGAACGCCCAGGATATTGCGACGGCTATCGCCGTGGACAGCACCCGAAATGTCTACGTGACCGGCTGGAGCACGGGAATAGGAACAGGCGACTTCGCGACCATTAAGTATTCACAGCCCTGATTCAAAGCGTTACTCCCCGCAGCGATCTACTTTTTGATGATTAGCTCGCTTGCCGTGTTTTCTGTTCCGGTCGAGGCCTTCCGCGGTCTCACTTCGTGGATCGCATAGGAAGGCGCCAGGAACTGACGACCACCAGCTCGCGTTCGCGTGGCAAGGCAGTTTTCAGATTCATTCAATGCAGATTTCACCCGAGGAGTATCGATCATGAATACTTGGATTCGACAGGACAAGAAGAAGCAAGCAAACATCGGTCTGCTGTGTGTTTTGTTGACCGCTGCCGCGCCTTCCTTCGCAGAGGGGTTCTTGCCGCCCATGGAATACCCCGTTGACTCGCCGGCCGCCGCGGAGGTGGGCGATTTCAACGGCGATGGCGTGCTCGATCTCGTGGTGGCCAACTCCGCCAGCGCAAGCGTGAGCATTCTCCTGGGGAACGGCGACGGTTCTTTCCAAGCGCCACTCATCTTCGCCGCTGGAGACACGCCCAGGTCGGTGGCCGTCGGCGACTTTGACGGCGACGGCAACCTCGACGTCGCTGCCGCCGATCTTACCGCCGTGAGCATCCTTCTGGGAAACGGCGATGGAACGCTGCAGCCGGCGATCAGCGTTCAGGCTGGGCCAGGCCCCTCCTTCGTCGCCGTGGGCGACATCAATGTAGACACTATCCAAGACCTGGTCGTGGTGGGCACGAACAGCGTCAGCGCCCTGCTGGGCAATGGCGATGGGACGTTTGGCACCCCTTTGACATTTCCCATTCAATTCACCAACGGCAAGTTGGCTCTGGGAGACTTCAATGGCGATGGAACGCCGGACCTTGTAGTTCAATCACGCTTCGCGCTGACGGTGCTGCTGGGCAACGGAGACGGCACGTTCCGGTTGAGCCAGGATCACGTCGGCTCAGGCCCGGGCCCAATGGTCGTAGGCGACTTCAATGGGGACGGAATGCTGGATCTGGCGGTTAGCTATTGGCCGCCTTTCGGACTCGGTCGTGGAAATGTAATGGTGTATCGGGGCAATGGCGACGGCACGTTTAACAATCTCGCTTTCCCTCCCCCCCAGTATACGGAGCGCCTCCTGGGGGCTCCGGTGGCGGCGGATTTCAACGGGGATGGAGTCCTCGACATCGCGGTGAAGGGGCTGAGCGGCTCCTCGATAGCCGTGATGCTCGGAAACGGAGACGGCTCACTTCAATCGGCGACGCTGCTTCGCACTCAATTCCTGTCCCATTTCCTGGTGGCGGCCGATTTGGATAACAACGGAGCGCCCGACTTGATCGAGCTGAACGGGCCAGGAAACAGCGTCAACGTGCTTATGAACAACGGAGGCAACCCGACCCCCTCGCCGTGACGCTCGGGGGAATGGCATCGTGCAGACGGCTCGGCCTAAAACCTGGGCGGACACGCTCGTCCGACGCAGGTGGCAGCATCCCCTGCATGCTCCCGGCGCACATTTGTTGTTCCCTCGCCGCTGCCTCGCTGTCTAACCCAATGACATCGATTGCTGACCAACCCTGCCCGTGGACCGGCATCAACCCCGCTACCTGACTATCGCGCCGGACTAGCTCGCGGGGAAGGAAAGGCCCAATGCTTTTGGGGCGGTGCAACTACGTTTTCAGGAGGAGAGCGATGGCAATCAGGAACAAGAGAGTGGCGTTGGTTTGCGCGGGGCTGGCGGTGTGCAACATGGCGGTCACCGTGGCGGCGCAAGCACAGGATGTATCTTTCGAGGCGGCCCGGAACTTCGCGGCCGGGGACAGACCTCAGTCCGTTGCGGTAGGCGACTTCAATGGCGACTTGGTGCAGGACCTGGCCGTGGCCAACTGGACTGCCGCCGGTACCGTGTCGGTGCTTTTGGGCAACGCGGATGGGAGCTTTCAGGCGGCCCAGCAATTCGCGGCGGGCAGCTTTCCTCTGTCCGTTGCGGTGGGCGACTTCAATGGCGACGGGTTGCCGGACTTAGCCGTGGCTAACTCGAATTCCAACAACGTCTCGGTGCTGTTGGGCAACGGCGATGGGAGCTTCCAGGCGCCGCAGAACTTTGCGGCCGGAGACAGACCTACTTCTGTTGCAGTGGGCGACTTCAACGGCGACCTGGTGCAGGACCTGGCCGTGGCCAACTCGAATTCCAACAACGTCTCGGTGCTGTTGGGCAACGGGGACGGGACCTTCCAGGCGCCGCAGAACTTCGGGGCCAGGACCTTTCCTCTGTCCGTTGCGGTGGGCGACTTCAATCGCGACGGGCTGCCGGACTTAGCCGTGGCCAACGGCGGTTCCCAAGATGTCTCGGTGCTGTTGGGCAATGGGGATGGGACCTTCCAGCCGGCCCAGAACTTCGCGGTCGGCCAGCTTCCTTGGTCCGTCGCGGTGGGCGATTTCAATCGCGACGGGCTGCCGGACCTAGCCGTGGCCAACACGAATTCCAACAACGTCTCGGTGCTGTTGGGCAACGGGGATGGGAGCTTCCTCGGGGCCCAGAACTTCGGGGCGGGGGAAAGTCCACACTCCGTTGCGGTGGGCGACTTCAATCGCGACGGGATCCCAGACTTAGCCGTAGCTAACGCTATTTCTCGAGACGTCTCGGTGCTTTTGGGCATCGGGGATGGGAGCTTCCTCGGGGCCCAGAACTTCGGGGTGGGGAGCTTCCCTGTGTCCGTTGCGGTGGACGACTTCAATGGCGATGGACTTCCGGACCTGGCCGTGGCCAACGACTCTTCCAACAACGTTTCAGTGCTGATCAACAACACGCCGCAGTAGTCCTGCCGGGTTGATGTCCCCTACTTGCACACCGGCTTCAGCCCGGGCTGCTCTTCTTCGACAGACGCGTCATCAAAACGACCGGGCGGAGGCTGGATCACCCGGGCTCGGCACCTCGATCCAGTCCGCGCCATTCCAGTGGATTGCCAATGTCCGGTACCCCGAATCCACGCCATTGTTCTTGTGGTACCCCACCGACCCAATATCGTCAGCGGCGTGCGCCTTCATTCCAAAGACGTTGTTGAAGGTTGTTCGGAGTGTCGACGATCTGCCAGGGTCCGCATTGGGCGTGCGCTGGAGCGGGTCCGACGGCTATCGCCAGAAGAGCGACAAAGGTGGCAAGCTATACATCATCCTCGCCGCTCCAAGCGCGATCGATATTCGCCTATCTTTATGGTCCGGCGCGCAGTGTTTGGTTGATCAACACGCTCACCGACCCTCCCCGAAGGCTGGAGGTAATCACCTCGGGCAAGCCATCGCCATTGAGGTCCACCGCCACCAGTCGCGCAGGTTCGTAGCCGACGGTGAAGGCAGTGCCGGAATCCGAGAAATGGCCGGTGCCATCGTTGAGCGCCACGTACACGCGAGAGCGAACGTCGACCGCAGTAATCACGTCCGAATCCCATCGCCGTTGGCTCGCCCGCTTGACCCTCGCCCGTCACCTTCGCTATGAAAGAAACGTGGTCGCCCCATCGAACGCCTGCGTTTGTTGTTGTACCGAGGCCCGGGGAATTCCCGGAGCTTGCGGACGCGGCGCGTTCAGGGCCCCTGAAGCCTAAACAACGCACCGTCGCACCAGGCCCGGGAGATCTAGATCCTCGGGCCTTTTGGCGTCTCTCCGCCGCTGCGTGCGATCCCCCGAACGAGCTCGATGGTGCGATCATGGAATCAAAGCAATCTGAATTGAGCAACAGTACAACGGCGCCGGAAGGCCGCTCTCCGCTGGAGGTGCTTCTCTGGGCCGTGGATCAATTCCCGAGGATCACCTTCGCCACTGGCTTTGGCGTCGAGGGATGTGTGCTCATCGATCTGATCGGCCGCCATGCTTTACCGATCGATGTTTTCACGCTCGATACCGGCCTACTGTTTCCCGAGACGTACGAGCTGTGGCACCGTCTGGAGGAACGATACAGAATTGGCATCCGCGCCGTCCGTCCGGACTTGACGGTCGAAGAACAGCAGGCGCGGCACGGCGCAGGGCTTTGGGAAATCGATCCAGATCGATGCTGCGAGCTTCGCAAGGTGATTCCGCTTCGGCGGGCGCTCTCTGGATTTGACGCGTGGATCACCGCCATCCGCCGAGATCAAACGCTAGAGCGCGCGCAAGCGCAGCTCGTCGAGCGCGATCGGCGCTTTGCGCTGGTGAAGGTGAATCCACTCGTCGGGTGGACCAGCAAAGATGTTTGGGCGCACGTGCGCGCTCACCGTGTTCCTTACAACGCGCTTCATGACCGCGGCTACGCGAGCATCGGATGCGCTCCATGCACCTCGCCCACCTTGCCCGGCGAAGATCCGCGCGCCGGCCGATGGCGCGGTCGCTCCAAGATCGAGTGCGGACTGCACGCGGACGTCAAACGAGATTCAGACCCAATCAATGTCCTCGACAGGACGAAAGGATAAGCATGATTTGCACCAACGAGACGGGGCTGAAGCAACACTAATCAGCACCATCGAGCCTCGTTGCCCGTCGAACGTTTTTTGCCGCCGTTGCGGGAAGACTGTTGTTCCGGCTTCCCCGTCCGGCTGTCTCACCCAGTTGCGTGATGTCACTTCGCTGTACCACCCTCAAACTTTCAGGAGACGTTTGTGAGCAAACAAGCAATGCAGCATCGAAATGGAATGACGCGCCTCTTCTACGCGGCAACGGCGATCGGCGTCGCGTCGCTCGCGCTACTTTCAGATCGAGCCTTCGCAGATGGTTCTGCCCGGTGTCAGGGCGGTGGTTTCTCGTTGCTGGGACTCTCCGGGCGTCAAAGGACCACGGTTCCCGCGAGCGGCATTGGGGACAGCTTCGTCGTCAGCGGCAGATATGTAGAGTTTCGCGTTGACGCGGCGACGTTCGGGATTCGTGACTGGACGCTCACCGGCGCCCCGAATCCGCTCGACCTCACCGGTGGTATACCCACCGTCGTCTTTGCCGCGAAGATTCCCGACCATCGGGGACTCGCGCTGTCCAGCGACGTCGAGGTGGAGATTAACAGCGAGGCGCTGGTCATCAGGCGGACAGGGACCGGACTGTCGATGAAGATCCAGGCGAAGGACTGCGCGAGCGGCGGCATCTTCCAGGTGGAGCCGGCACGCGATGATGGCACGGAGACGGTCTTCACCCATGTGTTGTCGGACGACGTCTTCTATTTCGATAACCCCAACGCGCGCGACCGGATCGGTGAGCGGCTTCCCTGCTCAGGCATCCTCCCCAATGGAACGCGGGTCGTTTGCGACGGCGCCGACCCGGATGGCAGGGTGACGGTGACCGCGAAGATCAACTTCGCCAACGATTGGTCGGACAAGTTCGTGGGCCGCGACAGTCCTCAAGTAGCGACCCGGATCATCACCGACTGCGTGAACCAGATCCCCAATCCATTTCACCCCGGAACCGTGAGCCATTGCGGCGGCGTCTCGCAGTGGAGCGTAGCCACCGGCGGCCGGATCGGCCAAGTGATGGGAGAAGACGCGACGGAGATCGCGCCTGCGGCGAGGGTTTGCACCGCCGACTGCACCGCGCAGGATCAGGTGCAGGGAAGAGCCGTCGTGGTCGGCTTTCCTTTCCCGGTACCAGCGGAGGTCCGCTTGCAGCCGCGGTTCTTCGACGGCTTCGTGATGCCGTAGCAGCAGAGCGCACCAGCCCAGATCGAGCTGTCTCAACAAGAATCCCGGAGTCGAGAGCCGCGCATTGCTCGCGCGCGCTCCCGCTTCGGGATTGAGACGTCGAAAGTGCTTGAGCTACGGCGGAAAGCAGGCAGTCTCACAAGGTGAACTCAGCCCCAAGGAGCTCCCATGCAAACTTTTCGTCCTGCCTCGTTTTGCGTCTTGCTCGCCTTGTCTCTTCTAGCCGGGCCGGCAGCGTCCGCGGTTAAGGTCGTGAAGCAAGACTACCAGATCGATTCGGTTGACCCTGGCATTAAACTGTTCGTCCGGAGCAAGATGGCCGAGGGGACGAAGGCGTTCACTAACGACAACATCGTCTTGTTCGTCCATGGAGCGACATTCCCGTCTACTCCGGACTTCGATCTGCAGTTCAAGGACTATTCGTGGGCAGACTGGATGGTTCAGCAGGGCTACGTCGTCTACATGTTCGACAAGCGAAACTACGGCTTGTCCTCGCGGGAGAAGGCAATGGAAATGCCCCCGGCGGCGAACCGGCCGGTGTCCCGCTCCTACTTGGTGATTCGCGACATCGGCGCAGTGGTGGATCACATCCGGGCCAAGCACAAGGTGCAGAAGGTGACACTGATCGGGTGGTCGTGGGGCGCAATGACCGCCGGCTACTACACGTCGCTGCACAGCGACAAAATCCAGAAACTTGTCCTCTACGCGCCTGCTTATGCGTTTGCACTGCATCCGAATCTCGGGCCTGGATCGAATTCCCAGAACAAGCGTAGGCCGTACGAGTTCAATTTTGGATTAGGCGCGTATCGTCTCGCGACCGGCGCCGCAAACCAGGCGCGGTGGGATGGCGAGATTCCGGTCCAGGACAAGAACCAGTACCGAGAGCAGGGGGTGGTGGACGCTTTCAACGCCGAGGCGTTGGCCACCGACCCTACGAGCAACACGCGCAATCCGCCGAGCCTGCGCGCCCCGAATGGCGTCCTCGAGGATACCTTCATGCAGGCGACCGGGCGGCGGATCTGGAACGCCTCTTCCATTTACGTGCCGATTCTGGTGATCGCCGGTGAGTTCGACACGTGGTCCTTTCCAGAGGACCGGGAGGGATTGATGCGGGATTTGACCAACGCACCCTCCAAGCGCAGCGTCCTCATCAATGAAGCAACGCATTTCGTGCTGTTTGAGAAAAAGCGCTTCGAATTCTTCGAAGCAATCGAGGCCTTTCTCAAAGAGATGCACTCCAAGCCACCCTGAGCTAGTTGTTGAGCGCACCCTGCTGGATCCATCTCTCCAGTTTGTCGAGTTCATCTGGGGCGATGATACCTAGGCCCGGCGCGCCGTTCGGCATCGGGTTCAGGCATCGGTCCGGGTCGGGCTTCGTCTTCCGCCACAACATGCTGCCCTCCTTATCGCCCGGCTTGACCCGAGCAACAGCAGGCACTACTGCGTCGCAATTCGTAGAAGTGACGACATTGACGAGCTGCGAGTAGGAGCTCGGCGCGGTCAAATCGAGCTGTCCACGCGAGTGAGTCCCGTTGTGACAGCTCGTGCACCGCCTGTTGAAAATGGGCTGAATATCCTCACCGAAGCTCACGAGCTCCGGGCCACCATCGGAGACGGCGCTCCCCGGTGCGCGACCTTCATGGGTCCCGTCAGTGGAACCCCCCATGTAAGCGAGCACGAGGATGCCTCCTAGAAATACGAAGATAATGGGAGCTCTGATCATCGATAGAACTGCCGATCTTCCACCACCCATGCCCGCGTCCCCGAGATTAGGTTGACACGGCAGGTCTTCTTGCGTTGCACGTGGGTGTCGGCTGGGTCGTTGCAACCCCTGTCCCTCCAGAGTTCTTCCTGACCATGTCCCAGGCGCGCAACGGTCGCTGTCGACCGGTGTCACCTGCTTGGGGGTGAATTGATTGGGTCGATCCTGAGGCTCCGGTTGCGCTCGCGGAGGTGGAAACTCTGAGCGGGGGTGAATGAAACCACAAATGGGGGAGTAAACATGAAAGCCAAAACACAATGGCTCTTGGCGGTCGCGATAACCTTGTCGGCGCAGGCGGCCTCGGCCAAAGGTTCTCCTTCGGCGGACCTATCGATTACCAACACCACTGTGCCAAGGCCTGCGACAGTCCGAAAAAATCTCACCTACGGAATGAATGTCATCAACCACGGGCCTGATGGGGCTACGAATGTCCAGGTCACCGACACCCTGCCAACCGGCGTGACTCTGAGCAGTGCCACGTTTAATTTCCCGGGCGGGATGCCCATGCCCTGCAGCGGGACGACTACCATCGTCTGCGACATTGGGAACCTGGCCGCGTCAGAGGGCGTTGCGGTGATCATCGTGGTGCTGCCGCAACAGATCACCGACGTGCTTAGCAACACGGCGACTGTCGCCGCCACGGAGCCCGATCCCGATCCGAGCAACAACACGGCTACCGCCGAGACACCAGTCGTCGCTCAAGTCCTGAATCCTGTGATGGAAGATCCCAGCCTGGGCGTCACACCCGCGGTGACCAACCTCACCACGCCGACGGGCATCGCATTTCTCGCTCCCAACGACTTCTTGGTGATCGAGCAGACGACCGGCAAGGCAAAGCGCGTAATCGATGGGGTCGTGCAACCTCAACTGGCACTGGACCTTGCCGTGAACTTCTTTTCCGAGCGCGGCCTGTTAGGCATCGCTCTCCACCCCGACTTCACAAACAACGGCTTCGTGTATCTCTATTGGACCTGCCGCGCGCCTTCGTTCAGCGAGGATTGCGCTGGCGGGACCGACGACACGAGCGATCCCGCTCAAGTTCCCCTTCTTGGCAATCGCGTAGACCGTTTCATTTGGGACGGTTCGGCGCTGACGATGGACATGAACATCATCCGTCTGCGCTCGTATCAGGCAGACGAGGGACAGCCCCTGCGCGGAAACCATAATGGCGGCAAGGTCCTCTTCGGGCCCGATGGCAAGCTTTACATCTACATTGGCGACAACGGTCGCCGTGGCTGGATGCAAAACATTACCGTCCCGTTGGGTCCCAACGGAATGGACGATCAATTCGGCGGACCGGAAACCGACAATACTCACCTCACCGGAGTGGTGATCCGACTCAATGACGACGGCACCACGCCAGAGGACAATCCCTTCTTTAACGTCGAGCTTCCTCCCGGTACCAGCGAGGAGGTCCGCGCGAACATCCAGAAGGTGTTTGCGTATGGCATCCGCAACGGCTTTGGTCTCGCATTCGATCCCGCCACAGGCCAGCTCTGGGAGTCGCAGAATGGCGATGATTCCGGAAGCGAGATTAATCGAATCGAGGCCGGCATGAATGGCGGCTGGATTCGAATCATGGGACTGTTGGATTTCGTCGCTGACTACAAGGCAATCGAAACCAGTCCCGTGTATTTCGGCCTGCAGCAGATTCGCTGGCCACCGACGCTGATCGCCAATTCGCCGGAGGAGGCGCGAGACGCGCTCTTCATGCTTCCGGGCGCGCGATACACCGATCCACTGTTGACTTGGAAGTTTGAGGTCGCCCCGGCAGGTTTCGGCTTCGTGGTAGGCCAGGGGCTCGGAACGGAGTTCGACGGAAATCTGATCGTCGGTGGGGCGAGGAATTTTCTCTTGGATGGCCACCTCTTCCGCTTGAAATTGAGCCCTGACCGCCTGGACCTGGCCTTCGACGACCCCGTCCTTTTCGACCGGAGGGCAGACGACTTCGATAAGTGGGACATTACCGAGAGCGAGAGTCTGCTGTTTGGCAAAGGCTTTGGAATTACGAGTGACATTCGAACTGGACCCAACGGCAATCTGTTTGTCGTTGGACTCGAAAAGGGAGCCGTTTATGAGATTTCTAGAAGTGCTCCGTGAGGTTTTCGATCATCGCCGGAAACGGCTGCTCGCGATTGTTTGTTTTTGCCTGGTCGCAACGGCGACAGCTTCAGCATCGACACTTTGCGCAACAGATGACTCCAATCAGACGTGGGTATTGAAGACTGATTCCGACTTCGTCGCTGGGGCAATCGTCGGATTGCACGGTTCGCTAACAACCGCAACGGCCACTTGGCCAATACACGGGACGGCGCTCGTAAATTCCGAGGGGACCGCCGTCAGAATCGGGATTCAGGGCATTAACAGCCTACGTCGTCAATACGTCAGTATCGTCATCGATACAGACCTGATGTTGAATGGAAGCGGCACATTTGAAAATATAAATAACACCCGGCCCTTTCAAATCGATGAGATCCCGATCACCTGGACGGCTCTTGATCAGTGCCCGGCGCCGTCCGCGATCAGGTTTTAGCGGCTGCGGTCAAGTCGAGCTGTCCAGGCGGCGGAGTTGCGCGGGGACAGCTCGTGCACCGCTTTCGGTCTCGTTCGAATCTGCGCGCCCGGTCTCCGAGTTACCAAACGACGTGACATTCGCTGGCGCCAGTTGTCTGGAGCGACCGGAGAAAGTTCGCTGGTATTTGCCCGCGGAAATTCCTAATCAGTACGATGGCTCACCGCGGGTGGTGGAAACTCTTTCTGGTTTTGGCAATCGGCCTTCCGTCGGGCTTTTTCCGTCTCGCCGCGGTGCCGCTGGGTCCGCTGCCCTCGATCGGCTTTTATGGCGCGGCGGTCGTCGCCGCGGCATTCCTCCTTTCCTGGGCGGCGGAAGCGTTCCAGGTGGACGTTTCGGCGAGCTTGGCGACGGCGGCATTGGCGCTGGTGGCCGTCCTCCCCGAATACGCGGTCGATCTGTACTTCTCGTACAGCGCTGGCCACAACCCGGAGCACGCGCAATACGCCGTAGCGAACATGACCGGCAGCAACCGCTTGCTGATCGGCATCGGATGGCCGCTCGTCGCAGGGCTGGCATTGGTTGCGGCTCGCCGCGATAGGCGAGATACACGCAGCGTAAGGCTCGGATCCGTGCGGCGCGTCGAGCTGGCCTGCCTGGCGCTGGCGAGCATTTATGCGGTGGTGATCATCGCGACGAGGCGTCTGGCCTGGTACGACGCGGTGGCGCTGCTCGGGCTGTTCGTGTTCTACGCGATCCGCGTTTCGCGCGAGCCGAGGGGCGAGCCCGAGCTGATCGGCCTCGCCGCCGAGATCGGGGCGCTGGGGCGAGGGTCGCGGCGAGCGCTGGTGACAGCTCTGTTCCTGGCTGCGGCGGCAATCGTTCTCGCTTCGGCCAAGCCGTTCGCCGAGGGGTTGATCGCCGGCGGGCACCAGCTCGGGATCGACGAGTTTCTCCTCGTGCAGTGGCTCGCTCCGCTCGCGTCCGAAGCGCCGGAACTTTTGGTCGCGTCGCTGCTCGCCTTCCGGGGACGTACGGATACGGCCTTCGGGACCGTCCTGTCGTCGAAAGTCAATCAATGGACGCTGCTGGTGGGAAGCCTTCCGGTCGCCTACTTCCTGGGCGGCGGCCGCGATGGGCTGGCGCTGGATGCCAGACAACTCGAAGAGATGGTGCTGACCGCGTCACAGGCGTTGCTGGGATTCGCAGTCCTTGCCAATCTCGAGCTGCGCCGGTGGGAGGCGATCGCACTCCTCTTTCTCTTCTTGATTCAGTTCGCATTGCCCGGACAGTCATCGCGTCTGCTGCTGTCGGCAGCATATCTGCTCCTGTCGCTCCCCCTACTGATCATCCACCGACGCGAGGTCCTGGTGATTGCCCGGGCGCTTTGGACCAGAGCACCACTCATCGCCAACCGCGAGCGCTGAGAGCAGCATCAGCTGAACGCCCATTCTGCCAGGGTCCGCATTGGGGCGCGGTCGCTCGCTTGACGCTCGCCAGTCGATTTCGTTAAAGAAGCAATTGTGGTCGCTCTATTGAACCGCTGCGTATGTTGTTGTACCGAGGCCCGGGGAACTCCCGGAGCTTGCGGACGCGGCGCGTTCGGGATTGCCTAACCCCACACCAACGCACCGTTGCACCCCTGCCCCGGAGATCCAGGTCCTCGGGCCTTTTGGCATTTCTCCGCCGCTGCACGCAATTCCCCCAATGAGCTCGATGGTGCAATCATGGAGTCAAGGCAATTCGAATTCAGCAACGACGCGCGGGCGCTGGAAGGCCGCCCGCCGTTGGAGGTGCTTCGTTGGGCGGTGGATCGATTCCCGAGGATCACCTTCGCCACCGGCTTCGGGGTCGAGGGATGCGTGCTCATCGACCTGATCGGCCGTCATGCTTTGCCGATCGATGTCTTCACGCTCGACACGGGCCTGCTCTTTCCAGAGACGTACGAGCTTTGGCACCGTTTGCAGGAGCGATACGGAATTGCCATCCGCGGCGTCCGCCCGGAGCGGACGGTCGAAGAACAACAGGCGCGGTATGGCGCACGGCTTTGGGAAATCAATCCAGATCGCTGCTGCGAGCTTCGCAAGCTGATTCCGCTTCGGCGAGCGCTCGCTGGATTTGACGCCTGGATCACTGCCATCCGCCGAGAGCAAACGCCACAGCGCGGGAAGGCGCAGCTCGTCGAGCGCGATCTACGCTTTGGGCTGGTGAAGGTGAATCCGCTCGTCGCCTGGACCGGCGAGGATGTCTGGGCGCACGTGCGCGCCCACAGCGTTCCTTACAACGCACTGCATGACCGCGGCTACGCGAGCATCGGATGCGCTCCCTGCACATCGCCCACCTTGCCGGGCGAAGATTCCCGCGCGGGTCGATGGCGCGGTCGTTCCAAGACCGAGTGCGGGCTGCACGCGGACACCACGCCAGATTCAACCCGACCACGCGAGGTCGTCGAGCAACCCGCGAACGAATCTGCTCGCCGGCCGAGCGCGGAGTGAGTCGAGCGAACCCTCCTGGACGAGGCGCCCCTCCTCCATCACCGCGATGCGGTCTCCGAGCGCTGCTGCTTCTCGAAGGTCGTGCGTCACATAGAGTGCCGTGGTCCGTTGCTCCTTCAGCAGATCGCGGAACACTGAGAGCAGCTCGCGCTTGAGGCCAACATCCAGGTTGGAGAGCGGCTCGTCGAGGAGGACTGCG
>DAIQBK010000005.1:0-222389 GCA_036781205.1 Myxococcaceae bacterium | reverse complement strand
AAAAAACCTGTGGAGCTAACCGGGATCGAACCGGTGACCTCTTGAATGCCATTCAAGCGCTCTCCCAGCTGAGCTATAGCCCCATCTATTCACCATAGTTGCGATGGCCCTCCCCGGACTCGAACCGGGACGCGGGGTCAACCGCAACGGATTTTGAGTCCGTCTCGTCTACCAATTTCGACAGAGGGCCACTTCCGCGCGCCGGCTTATACCCTTTCCGTTCCGCCGCCGCATCTCCACTTTGGGCTTGGCGACGAAAGAGGGTACGGTTAAAGGACCGCCATGTATAACCTGCTGATTGCCTTCGCCATTGGGGCGGTAGTCACCCTCCTCGTGAGGCTTTCGGGCTTCTCGATCTGGGCGGGTCTCGTTCCGGGGGTTCTCGCTTTCGTCGGGGCCTTTGTTCTGCTCGGGCGACGGGTCGCGATGAAGGTGCAGGCACTGAGCAAAACTGCCGAGAAGGAGCTGTCGACCCAGCCAGCCAATCAACGGGAGCGCCAGCAGCGTCTCGACAAAGCGATTAAAATCCTCCAGGACGGGCTCGTCTATGATCGGTGGCAGTTCATGATCGGCGCGGAGATCCACGCGCAGATCGGGATGATCTACTACGTCTCGAAAAATCTCGATCAGGCCCAGCAGAATTTTGCCAAGGCGAGTCCTCGCAACTACATGGCCAAGGCGATGCAGGGGGCGCTCTACTACCAACGCAAGGACTACTCGAACATGGAAGCCGCGTTCGAACAGGCGGTGAAGAGCGGCAAGAAGGAAGCGATTGTCTGGGCGGTGTATGCCTGGTGTCTCGTTCAAATCAAGGAGCGGGACAAGGCGCTCAAGGTGATGGCTCGAGCAGTCGAGACCAACCCGACCGAGGAAAAGCTCAAGGCCGGTCTCAACGCTCTTCAAAACGAGAAGAGGCTGAAGATGAAGCCTTACGAGCCCCTCTGGTGGCAGTTCGGCTTGGAACAACCGCCGCTTCAGATGACCAGCAACCGCCGCGTCCAGTTCCAACGGCGGTAGAGCACTCGACCTTGCCTGCGCCCGGCAGGCCTCACACGCCTCAAGTTTGCCCCTCCCAACCGATCGTGACCGCTCCGCGCAGGAGGATCACCGGAACCTCCCGAGTCCCTTTCGAAAGCTTGAGCATCTCGTCAAGTTCTTTCGGATTCGTTTTGACGTTGCGGTAGTCGACCGAATACCCGCGCTTCTGGTAGGCCTCACGGGCCGCGGTGGTATACGGTCAGGTGTCCTTCCCGTAGATTCTGACTTCCTCCATCGGCGTCCTCCGCTTCCTTTTTACAGAGCTCAAGCTTTGCGCGCTGGGTCTTTTGCGAAAAAGGTCGGGATATCGGCCCGTTGTCCCGAGTTTTCCGAGGCATGCTCCTTGCTCAAGGGTGGTCGGCAGCTGGAGATCTCGAGAGCATGAGGTTTGGGCGGCGGGAAGGCGGTGCTGCTCTCGAGTTCTCCAGACTGCTAGTACCTTTCGAGATCGATCGGATAGGGAGGCGCGATGAAGTGCGCGCCGGGCTCTTTCCGAAACCAGGTCATCTGCCGTTTCGCGTAACGGCGCGTTTGCATTTCGGCCGCGGCAATGGCCTTGTCCAGGCTCATCGTCCCCTCGTAGACGGCGAGCGCCTGGGCGTAACCGACGCTCTTCATCGGGGCTGCGTCTCGAAAACCCCGCTGGACCAGCGCACCCACCTCCTCCACCAGCCCGTTGGCGAACATCGCGCGCGTCCTGGCTTCAATTGCCCGGTAGAGCTCATTCCGAGGAGGCGAAAGGACGAGAAGCGAGAACGGATAGCGCTGCTCCGAAAATTGATGCTCCCGTCGAAAGCGCGATGCAGGTATGCCGGTCCTCTCGAAGATTTCCAGCGCGCGAATGATCCGGATCAGATCCGCCGGTTGAATCCCGCGAGCGCTCTCCGGATCAATCCTCTCCAGACGCCGGTACAAACTCTCCCTTCCCTGCGCTTTTGCTTCCGCTTCCAGCCGGACGCGCAAAGCCGGATCGGCGCCCGGGGCGCGCACCACGCCGTGCAGCAGGGCCCGCACGTACAAGCCCGTTCCCCCTACCACCAGAATCGGCCGACCCCTCGCGTGGATTTGCCCAATTGCCTGATCGGCCCGCCTCTGAAACTCCGCCGCCGAAAAGCCAGCATCCGGTTCCACGACTGAGACCAGGTGGTGCGGAACGAGGGCGAGCTGCTCGGCCCTCGGCTTGGCGGTTCCGATATCGAAGTAGCGATAGACCTGCTGCGAGTCGGCATTAACGACTTCCGCGCCAGTCCGGCTGGCGATCTCGATCGCCAGTGAGGATTTCCCGGACGCGGTTGGACCGGCGAAGATCCGCAAAAAAGGTCTGGCGTCGGGTTGGGTGTTCAACGTGCTCAGCCCTTGGGCTGACCGCTCCTCAGCGCCGCCGGAATTTCATCGAACGAGACTCGACCGGGCTCGCCCCCTCTCAACGGCTTGAGCTCGGCCGTCCGACTCGAGAGCTCCTGCGCTCCGAGGACCAGCGCGAATCGCGCACCGCTCTTGTCGGCCCGCTTCATCTGACTCTTGAGGCTTCCGCCCCGGGGATCGAAATCCACCCAAAAGCCGATCCGACGAAACTCGCTGACCAGTCGCGACGCCTCGTCCTGCGCCGAAGCCTCTACGGTGGCGACAAACAAGTCCGGGGTCGGAGCGAAGCTTTTCTTCGAGCGCGAAACCAACAGGCAGAGCCGATCCAGCCCCAACGCCATCCCCACCGCCGGAATCTCCGGTCCGCCCAGGCTGCGAACCAGCTTGTCGTAACGTCCACCGCCGCCAACCGCGCTGGCGGTGCCGAGCGAAGGATCCGCGGCGATGAACTCGAAGGCGGTGCGGGTGTAGTAGTCGAGCCCGCGCACCATCTGCGGATTGAGTCGATAAGGCAGCTTGAGAAGCCCCAACTTGCGCTGCACTTCCTCGAAGTGCGCCCGGCACGGCGCGCAGAGAAATTCGAGAACGCTCGGAGCGCCCTTGGCCACTTCCTGGCAGCCTGGATTCTTGCAATCGAAAATCCGCAGCGGGTTTCGCTGCAGCCGGACCTGGCAATCCGCGCAAAGCTCGGACGCGCGGGCTGAAAAATGGGCCACCAGCCGCTTCTGGTATTCCGGCCGGCAAACGTCGTCGCCCAGCGAGTTGAGGTGAAGCGTTACGCCTTCGAGCTCGAGGTCCTTGAGCAACTGCCACACCAGGTCGATGACCTCGACGTCTTGGGCTGGCTCGCTCACCCCGAACGCTTCCGCGCCCGCCTGGAAGAACTGCCGATAACGACCCGTCTTCATCCGCTCGTAGCGAAACATCGGGCCAAAGTAGGACCAGCGCGTGATCGGCTCGAGATTGTAAACCGCGTGCTCGATGTACGCGCGTGCCGCGGGCGCAGTCCCTTCCGGCCGAAGCGAGAGGCTGCGCCCCGCCTTATCCTCGAACGTGTACATCTCCTTGCCCACGATGTCGGTCGACTCGCCGACGGTCCGGACGAACAGCGCGGTGTCCTCGACCATCGGAGTCCGGATCTCCGCGTACCCGAACCGGCGAAAAACATCGCGGGCGACGGCTTCCACGTGTTGCCAGACGTAGATGTCCGGCGGAAGGATGTCGTTCATGCCTTTGACGCCGGCGATTTTCTGGCTCACGACACTTCCCCAATCCTTCTTCCCATCTGAACCGAGGCCCCCGGCACCAGGCTTTCGTCCCAGCGTACTCTGCCCTTTTCAAACAGCAGGATCACCGTGGAACCCATCTCGAACACCCCCAGCTCCTCACCCTTGGAGATTGGGATCGGAGTTGGATAGCGATGCGTACGGGCCGGCTGGCGGGAGTGGGTAACCATTGAGTCGTAGCTCGCCCGGATTCGGGCCACGCAGGTCGCGCCGACCTGGACGACCGCGCAGCGACCGGCGAGCGTCCGCAGATAGTGAACCAATCGTTCATTGCGACAAAACAAATCCTGCCTGATTCGAACCGAAGTCGGGTTAACCGGCCAAAACTCGCCGGGAATATAGGTATATCCCTCAATTTTTCCCGAGAGCGGCGCATGCACCCGGTGGTAGTCGCGCGGCGAAAGATAGAGCGTCGCGAAGGCGCCACCCTCGAAATGGGTCGCCGCGGCCTTGTCCTGAAGCAGCGGCTCCAAGGTGTAAGAGATTCCCTTGGCCTGCAGACATGTTCCGCGCTCGACGTAACCGACCTGGGACACCGTTCCATCCACCGGCGCAACCACGACTCGTTCACCACCTTCGACCGGCCGAAGCCCGGGCTTGAGACGGCGCGCGAAAAACTCCGCGAACGTCGGGTACTGATGCAGCTCGAGCTCCGCCTCATCGAGGCGGACCCCGTACCGCCGCGCGAAACCTCGGATCGCGAGCCGGTGCAGCGCCGCCGGAGCCGGAGAACGGGTGAGCGTTCCAATCAGGCTGGAGAGGGCGGATTTGGGCAGCAGCTTGATCAGCCGGATATAGGTCTCATCGCGCATCGGTCGGATTTGCATAACGCAGACAGAGCGCGCGGGGAAAGAGATTGTCGCCGCGCGGTGCTGCTAGACGCCGAGAAACAGCCTCTTGCCAAAATTGGGCGCGAGCGCGGCGTCGAAGATCTTCTGCGCCGAAGTGACGATGTCGTACTCCACTCGCAAGTACTCGACGGTTCGGGCGGTCGTGTCGCAGACCACAAAGCAGGCCCGGTTGTCGTAATCCCTTGGCTGTCCCACGCTCCCCACCGAGATGATGTACTTGTAACCGTGCCGCACCCCGAATTTCTGGGCGATCACGTCGTTGACCTCGCTCGAGCCAATCGCGAACGCCTTGCACAGGTGGCTGTGGCCGATGAAGGTCACCTCGGGCAAATCGGCCGCAAACGTGGCCAGCTCGCGGGCCTGCTCGAGGGCGAAGATGTACTCATAAGCGCGCGGCTCGACCGGCGAGCCATGGCAAAATCCCACGTTGCCGATCCGGTACGTATAGGGGAGGCTGCGAAGCCAGCGCAGGTTGTCTTCGGCGATCACTTTGATCGACCAGTCCAGAGCGCGCCGGGCGGCATCGTAATAAAACGAGTAATCCATCCGGCCCGCCACCGCCGCATCGTGGTTGCCGAGCAATGTCACTTCCGCCACGGAGCGGACCAGCTCGCAGCAGGGATTGGGGGAGGCGCCATATCCGACAATGTCTCCGAGCGAGATGATTCGATCCACTTTGTGTGAGTCGGCGACCCGCAATACTTCGGTCAGCGCCTCGATGTTGGAGTGGATGTCGGAGATCACCGCAATCCGCATCATTCCAGTATATGAGAGTTTCGTTCCCTTGCGTGGCCGGATGCCACATGGGATGGAGTGGTTCTATATGCGAATCGTGGTCACCGGATCACTTGCTTACGACTACATCATGGATTTCCCCGGCTATTTCAAGGACCACATCCTGCCGGACAAGGTCCACATGCTCACGGTCAGTTTCCTCGTCGATTCGATGCGTCGGATGCGAGGCGGCGTCGCGGGAAATGTTGCGTACAACCTCTCCCTCCTCGGTGAGCACCCTTTGGTCGTCGCCACCGCGGGGCAGGACTTCGGTGAATATCGAGATTGGATGGAAAGCCACGGGATCGACGCTTCGGGAATCAAGCAGATTGAAAATGAATTCACCGCCTCCTGCTTTATCAATACCGACAAGGCCAATAACCAGATCGTCGCGTTCTACACCGGAGCCATGGCCCAGGCCCGGCATCTGACGCTGGAAGGCCGGGGTCTGGGCCGTCAGGACTGGGTGGTGATTTCCCCGACCGATCCGGAGGCGATGGCCCGTTCGACGCAGGAATGCCGCCGCCTGGGCATCCCGTACGTGTTCGATCCCGGCAAACAAACGCCTCGGCTGGAAGCGGATCAGATTTTGTCCGGTCTCAACGGCGCGCAAGTGCTGGTTGGCAACGACTACGAGCTGGCGATGATCGCGCAAAAAACGGGCAAGAGCGAAGAGCAGCTGATCGCGATCGCCCCACTCTCGGTGATTACCAGAGGCGAGAAGGGATCCACCTTCTACTCGCCCGGCGAGAACGGGCGGATTGAAATCCCGGTCGCGCCGCCGCGAGAGCTGAAGGATCCGACCGGGGCGGGCGACGCGTATCTCGCGGGCCTCGTTTTCGGCCTCTTCCATCAGTTGCCCCTTCCGCTGGTGGGTCGCACCGCCGCACTGATGGCGACCTACGTGATCGAGCAGCGTGGATGTCAGGAGCACCAATTCACCCGAGCCGAGTTCTTGGCGCGATACCGATCGGTGTTCGGGCCCGCTCGCGAGCTGGAAGGAGTTCTCGCTAGGGACGAATCGCCGGCGCGGCGGTGAGCACTGCCTTCAAGTCGTCATCGGTGAAGTAGATTCCGCCGCCGAAAAAGAAGTCTCGGCCGGCGATCAGGCGATTGGTGGCGACATCTCTGACCTGCTTGTTGAAGATGTCATCGACCCCCGCGGTCGCGAAGATGTGCTGAAAGGCCTGCACCCGAAGCCCGGCGCGCAGACGTGGATAGCGCAACTCCTGGACCGAAAAGTTGAACATGTCCAGCTTGAGAGTCAACGCGTCTTCCAGGAAGTGAAAGTCCGCACCGACACCTCCGGTTGATTCGATCACCCCCAACCGCAGGGTGGTGAAGTAGTAACGCTTGGCGAACTCGGCCGAGATTTTTAGCGTGCTCCTGGTGATCCGTTGCTCCTGAGTGACCACCTGACCGACGTCCGGAGGGTTTCGCTGGACGATCTGATAATCGACCGAGCCCCTCGGGTCATCGACGAACTCGAGCAAGTAGTACTTGTCCGGCTTGGGGATCAGCCGAAACGAGAGCGTGTTCTTGGAAGCGCCTTGGGCCAACAGGTAGTCGCTTCGAACCCCAACCTCGACCTGAAGCCGGGTCAGGCGCTGGATAAAATCCGAGATGTCCTCAATCGACTCCGAAAGCTTCTGGCCGGTCCGCTCATTGGTCAGCAGGGTTCCCGCCACCCCCTGTCCCGACTTCACTTTGTCGGTGATCTCCTCCAGGTTGGCCGCCGACCGATCGAGGCGATCGAGCGTCTCGCGCACGCTGCCCACGCTTCCCTTCAGCTCTTCCTCGCGGGTCCCGACGACTTGCTTGATCGAGGCAGAGACGTCGCGGATGTCGCGGGTGATTTGGGCGATATTCTCGACGATTTGCCCCACCCGATCCTCCTGTCCCCGGGTAATGCTGCGGACATCCCCACTGGCGTCTTCGACATTGCGAAGAATGACCTCCAGTCTGGCCGTGCTGTCGCGAACCATCGCATCCACCGACGCGGAGAGTTGCACCGCGTTCTGGATGATCTTCTGTAGCGAGGCCTCCTGCTCACCGGCCAGCGACCCGCGTAAGGCCGTGGTCACCGCCTGGATGTCGGCGGTGATTTTGCCCAGCGAGTTGAACACCATCTCCATCCCCTGGGTGTCCACCACCTTTTTGATCTCCCCTCCATCTTTCAGGAGTGGGGATTCAAGGCTCCCCGGAAAAATATCCAGCATGTAGTCGCCGAGGAGCGACTCCGCCCTTTTGGTGATCGCCGCGTCCTCCTTGAGGCCCGCATCTCGGCGAATCCTCAGCTCCACTCGGGCCAAGCCGCCCTGGAGAATGATGTCCGAGATTTCTCCAACGACAATCCCAGCAATCTGCACGCGGCTTCGCTTGCTCAGGCCGGTGGCGTCATGAAACAACGCGAACACGTTCATCGAGTCCCGGCCAGTAACCCCACCCCGCTTGAGGAAGGTCAGAAAGATGAACAGCGTCATCCCTGCCGCGACCACCAGCAAGCCGACCCGCAAGGGCGTGAAAAACTTTCGCATCAATTCTTTCCAAACCAGGTCTGCAGGAACAGCTTTACCTGAGGCTGCTGCGAGTTCCGCAACCTTTGTGGCGGCCCTTGTTCCACTATGACACCATCAAACAAGAATGCGACGTTGTCCGCCACTTTGAAGGCGGACGCGATGTCGTGGCTAATCACCACCGAGGTGACTCCGAGCTGCCTTTTGGCGTCGAGGATCATCTCGTCCACATAGGCGGTGGTAATCGGATCCAGCCCGGTCGTGGGCTCATCGTAAAGGACGATCTTCGGGTCCAGCACGATCGCGCGCGCCAAGCCCACTCGCTTGCGCATGCCTCCGGACAGCTGCGCCGGGTATTCGTCTTCGATCCCTTTGAGGTTGACGATCGCCAGTTTCTCTCGGACGATCTGGCGCATTTCGGCTTCCTTGAGCTTGCGATGCTCACGAAGCGGGAACGAAACGTTCTCATAGACGGTCATCGAATCGAACAGCGCCGCGCCCTGAAACACCATCCCAAACTTCGTCCGCACTTTAGCCAGATCTTCGGCTTCCAGCGGCACAATGTCCTGACCGTCGATCAGGACGTGCCCTCGATCCGGCTTGAGCAACGCGATCAGGTGCTTGAGCAACACCGTCTTTCCAGAGCCCGAGGCCCCCAAAATCACGCACGTGCTGCCCTCCTCCACTTTGAGTTTGATCCCGCGAAGCACCTGATTGTCTCCAAAGGACTTGTACAGATCGATGACCTCAATGACTGCAGGTTTGGACGTCAATGCAGGATTACGCCAACGATGTAGTCGAGGATAAAGATCGACAAGGCGGAAGCAACCATCGCCTGGGTCGTCGCCTGCCCCACGCCCTTTGCGCCGCCGGCGGCGTTGTAGCCTTTGTAGCAGCCGATCAGCACCACGGTGAGGCCAAAGACCGCCCCCTTGATCAGTCCCTCGGTGAAATCCGAGGAGACCAGCCACTGCTGGGTGCGATTGATGAATGTTCCGGCGGAGATTCCCTGAACCCCGACCGCGACGAAATAGGCTCCCGACATTCCCGCGGTGTCGAATACCACCACCAGTACCGGGACCATGATCAGGCCCGCCATCACCCTGGGTACCAGCAGGTAGTGGATCGGGTTGACCGCCATCGTCTCCAGGGCGTCGATCTGCTCGGTGACCCGCATCGTTCCAAGCTCGGTGCACATTGCCGAAACGGCCCGCATCGTCACCATCAGCGAGCTGAAAACAGGGGAGAGCTCCCTGGTGATGGTGATTGCCACGGTCGGGCCGACCAGGCTTTCGGCATTGAAAATCCGAAATGCGCCCGACGTCTGATAGGCGAACACCATCCCAGAAAATGTTCCGGTCAAGGCGACGATGAAAGTCGACCCGACGCCCACGAAGTCCAGCTGGGCGAAGAAGTTTTGCACCCGGTACGGGGGCCGAACCGCCCAGCGGACGATTGTAAATCCGAGCGTGGTGATCCCGCCGATATCGTTAAGGAGGCTGAGCACTCCCCGGCCGATGCCTTCGAGCAACTCAGTCAGATAATTCAGTCCCGGTCGCCGAGCGCGCCGTTCGAGATCTTCCGGGATTCGCACCGGCCTACTCTACGACGGACGGGTGCGACTACAAGTATGCCGATCGCTGCCAGCCGCGAAACCTTCTACGAGGCCGGAATTCGGGGCACGCGAGCGCCGATGCCGCAGAGCACCTCGTAGGAAATCGTTCCGGCTAACGCCGCCAATTCGTCGGCGGAGACGTACTCGGCCTGCTGCCTGCCGATCAGAACGACTTCATCTCCAATCCGCACGCCCGGTATCTCCGTCACGTCGGCCATGCACAGGTCCATGCAAACCCGACCCGCGATTTTCGCGCGCCTGCCTCGGACCAAAACCGTGGCGGCGCTCGAAAACCGGCGGCTGTAGCCATCGGCGTAGCCGACCGGGAGGGTGGCAATCACAGACTGCCTTGGGGCGGTCCAGGTTCCGCCGTACGAGATCGGCGTTCCCGCCGCGACCTGCTTGAGGTGCGTGATTTTGGTCTTCCAGCAAAGCACCGGCTGCAGCTGCTCGCGAAGCGTAAAGCGGTCGGTGGGCGACAGCCCGTAGATCATCAGGCCCGGCCTCGCCAAATTGAAGAGATCTCCGTCGCGGGCCTCGGGCAGATCCATCACCGCTGCCGAATTGGAGATGTGCCGCCAATTGGGATGAATGCCTCGCGCCAACAGCTCTTGATGCGCGCCGCGAAACCTCTTCAGTTGCTCGCGGGTAAAAGCTGGATCGGCCAAGTCCGCGCTCGCGAAGTGAGAGAGCAGACCGTCCAGCTTAACCTCCGGGTAGCGGGAGGCATGATCCAAAAAGCCGGGAAGCTCCTCGGGGAGCACCCCGATTCGACCCATTCCCGTATCCACCTTGAGGTGGGCGACCACCGAGACGCCCGCGCTCTTCGCCGCCTTGGCTAGCTCGACGACGTGCTCCGGACGAAAAATGGTGGGGACCAATTGGTGCTGGAGCATCTGCTCATAGCTGCCTTCGTATGAGCCGCCCAGGACGAGAATCGGCGCCGCGACGCCGGCATTTCGGAGCTCGAGCCCCTCCTCGATTAGTGCAACACCGAGAAACTGCACTCCAGCTCGCTCGAGGGCACGGGCCACTAAAATCGCGCCGTGTCCGTACGCATTGGCCTTGACCACCACCATCAGCTGACCTCCGGGGGACATCCGCCGCGCCAGCGAGACATTCTTCTCGAGCGCCGCCAGATCGATTTCCACGTGGGTGGGACGAATCAGAAGATCCAACGCCCGGCGGTTGGGCTGCATCCGTCGCGTCATTTCGGCCACACTTCCATTCTTATCTTCCCTCCCATACAACATTCAGGCCAGCTACAAGCGAGATCCGATGCCGACTTACAGGGTTGCAGGTGAAGTGGATGCATTTTGCACGCGATGCAAGCTGAACCTCGCGCACACGATTGTCGCCATGGTGGGTAGCAAGATCGCGCGGGTGCGGTGCAACACCTGTGGCGGGGAGCACATATTTCGCACCGAGGACTCTTCCCGCCGAGCCACCGTCGCTTCGAGCCAAAGGCCCACGCGTCAGCGCACCGTGCTCTCGTTCGCCGACCGCCTCGCCGCTTCCAATCCGGCCGAGGCCACTCCCTACAATCCGAAGCTCGCCTACACGCTGGACCAACTGATCAGCCACCCAACCTTTGGCCTCGGGATAGTCACCGCGCTGCGCGAAGACAAGATGGACGTGGCTTTCAAGGCAATCGAAAAGACTTTGATTCAGCGCCGCGGCCCGCCGGTGGACCGCCCTTCGTTCCATCCGCCGCAGCCCGCCACCGAATTCCCTGGCGACAAACCCCCTTCGCACCGCTCGCCTAGTGACGATCCCGAACAGAAGTGAGCCGCCGCAAGGCCTCCTGCATATCTGAGGGCATTGCTGATTCAATTTCCTGGTCCTCGACGCCA
Organism: Myxococcaceae bacterium; assembly: GCA_036781205.1. Classification (GTDB taxonomy): domain Bacteria; phylum Myxococcota; class Myxococcia; order Myxococcales; family Myxococcaceae; genus DAIQBK01. The sequence continues at coordinate 211,091 of DAIQBK010000005.1, read as the reverse complement.
GGAATCCCACGGATCGAGAGTCGAGCAGCGTGCAGCGGGGTTCGCGAAATGAATTTCGACCCTTGCTCCAGCATGCTTCGAGCGTAACTCGGATCCACCAAGAGAGGATGACCCGCTTCGGCCAGATGGACCCGGATCTGATGGGTCCTGCCGGTGAGCGGCTGCGCTTCGATCCAGGTTGCCTCGCGGAAGGTTTCGATCGGGCGGACCAGCGTACGCGCCGGTTTGCCGCTCTCCTCCGCGCGCGCCACTCGCATTCGACTCTGCCGAGCTTTTGCGAGGGACCATTCCAGCTCGAGCGGCCGTGAAATCCGTCCGTGGACCAAAGCCCAATAGAGCTTTCCAATCCGCCCCGCCTCGAACGCGGTGGAGAGGGCCCGGTGGGCCGGAGCATCCAACGCGAAAAGCAGAACCCCTGACGTATCCCGATCCAACCGATGCACCACCCACACGGGTTGCCCGAGTTGTTCCGCAACCTGCTCTCGCAGGCTGGCCCGGTCGTGCTCGGCTCTTCCGGGAATCACCAGGGCTCCCGCAGGCTTGTCCACGGCGATCCAGCTGGGAGCGCGGTGCAGGATGCGAATCACCGCAGATCCGAAATCGGCCGCACGCGGGTTCGGATCAGCCCTCGCAATTGACGGGCGACCGCAGGCGCATCTCCAACCAGGGCGAAGGTAAAGCGGTCTGGCGCCAGGTACTTTCTGGCGACCTGGACGATCTGCTCGGGGATTAGCTCGGTGATCTTCCGTCGGTAACCGGTGACCCATTCCTCGGGCAAACCGTAGAGTTTCAATTCGCCAATTGCTCCCGCGAGGGCTTCGTTGGTCTCCAACCGCAAAGGAAACAAGCCTGCCAGGTACGTTTGAGCTGCGCTCATCTCACCGCGCGTGGGGCCCTTCTCGCGGAGTTTGGCTATTTCGCCCAGCGCAACTTCGATGATCTCCCGAGTGGTTTCGGTTTTGGTGAAGGTGGACACGATCAGGCTACCGCCTGCCAAGTAGCTATCGAACGAGCTGTTTGCCCCGTACGACAGTCCCCGCTCCACGCGAATCGCCTGCATCAGTCGAGACGTAAAGACGCCCCCCAGGACGGTCTCAAGGACCTCCGCCGGGAACGAATCCGGATCCCCTTTCGGAAAAGCAAGCGCCGCCAGCCGCACTTGCGTTTGCGTCTGCTCCGGCTTGTGGACGAGCAGCGCCTCGCCTGGTAGCGCGGGCGACTCACGCTTCTCCAGCGCGGGAGGTCCTTCGGCTTCACCCCTCCAGCGGCCGAACGTTCCTTCGACCGCGGCGCGAACCGCCTGCTCCGCAATATCGCCTACGATCACCAGAACGGAAGCCTTGGGGCCGAAGCGCTTGCGATGAAAACCGATCGCGTCGGCTCGAGTGAAGGTCCCCACATCCCTGATGCTGCCTTCAACTGGATGCCCATAGGGATGGTCTCCCCACAACGCGCGAACGACCGCGCGGCTGGCCACCTGCGCCGGATCGTCGAGGTCGTTGACAATCTGCGCGATCCATCTCTTCCGCGCGGCAACCACCTCGCGCTGAGGAAAGCTGGGCTCGAGGACGATTTGCCCAAACACGTCGAGCAGCTTTGGAAAATGCTCGGCCGGGCCGCTCACTTGCAGCGCAGTGAAATCCTCCGATGCGGCGGTCCCAAAATTGCCGCCCCAGAACTCGATCGCATCATCCACCTGTTCAGCCCGCATTCGCCTGGTTCCGCGGCGAAGAAGTGTAGCCGTAAAGTCCGCCAGCCCACGCTTTCGTGGTGGATCGGTAGCGCTTCCAGCCCAGGTGGACAGGCGCGCCGTAGCAAGCGGGATCCCCCTGCGCCGCGCGACGATCACCCGAAGCCCGCCGGCGGTTTCAAATTCGCGAAGCGGTGGAAGCTCGAAGTCGCGCAGGGTTGTGGTGTCGCGCCTCATTGGGCTAGGCAGCCGCGGGCTCGAGGGTCACGATGGAGCGTCGCTCGGGCAGGAAATACCGTTCCGCTGCAGCCCGCACCTGTTTGGCGGTGATCCCCTGATACTGGCGTGGAAGGGTCAGACCGTCCCGCCACGAGCCGAGGAAGACCTCATAGTTGCCGAACGCGTGAGCGCGACCTCCGTTGGTGGCCAGCTCGCGAAGCTGATGGGCCCTGAGGTTGTGAATCGCCTTCAAGCGCTCGCGGTCGGAGATTCCACGCGCAGCGATCTTCTCAAGCTCCTCGTACAGCGCTCGAGCGACGGGCTCTGGGTCCGAGCCCGGATGAAGCTCGAGGTAGAACATCAGAACACCGGGGTCGATCCGCCACACCCAGTCCATTGAAACCGAGACTGCGAGGGACTTGCGATAGACCAGCTCGCGCTTGAGCCGGCTTCCTTCGCCCACGCTCAGCACGTACTGAAGCAGGTCGAGGGTGAGCGTGTCCGAATGATCCGCAGGCGGGCCGTGATATCCAATCATCAGGGAGGGCGCCTGAGCGGGATGGCGGACGGTGGCGCAACGCTCGCCTTTTTGATCCGGTTCCGCATTGACCACGGTCGACCTTGCCGCCCCACGCTGAATGTTGCCGTAGTAGCGGCGGATCAGCTGTTCTGCCTGCTTCACGTCGAAGTCGCCGGCCAGGTAAAGGGTGGCGTTGTCCGGTGCGTAGTACGAGCGGAAAAAGCGATCGCAGTCTTCCTTGGAAATGTTGTCGATGTCCCCCATCCAGCCAATCACTGGCCACCGGTAGGGATGAGCCTTCCACACCAGGGTGGCCAGCTCTTCATCGAGCAGTCCGACAATTTCGTTTTCGACCCGAAGCCGGCGCTCTTCCTTCACCACCTCGCGCTCGCTATCCAAAATTTCCTGGCTGATCCTCAGCGAGTTCATCCGGTCTGATTCCAGATCCAGCACCTGCTCCAACGCCTCTGAGGCGAAGTCCTCGTGGTACACGGTCAGATCGGTGCTGGTGTAGGCGTTTGAACGGCCGCCGCGCGATTCCAGGATCCGGTCGAATTCCCTGGGGCCATACTTCTTGGCCCCGTTGAACATCATGTGCTCGAAAAGGTGGCTGATTCCGGTCATCCCCGGCTGCTCATTGCGCGAACCGACGCAAAAAAAGGTGTAGAGACTCGCGACCGGGGCGCTGCGGTCCGGCAAAAGTCGGATCCGAAGCCCGTTGGCCAAAGTGGCTTCATGTACGGCGAAAAACTGCCTTGGCAACGCCGAGCGCATCCACCCCCCTTTTAAAGCTCGATCCAACCCGCTCTCAATGCGAAAACCGCCGCCTGCACCTGTGATCTCACTTCCAGCTTTCGATAGATGTGGGACAGATGGGTGCGAACGGAGCGCCGGCCGAGAGCCAGCACCCGACCTAGCTCCCGATTGGAAAGGCCTTTGGCGAGATAGCGCAGGATCTCCAGCTCCGCAACGGTCGGCGACTCCTTCGGCGCGGAGGGACTTGCGGCGCACTCGATCGCCGCCAATCGCGTCCAAAAGTCCCTCGCCAGTGTGGACTCCAAGACCAAGCCACCTTCGGCGATCGCCTCGAGGAAGGAAGCCATCTGATTCGGATCGCCTCGGGTCACATAGCCGCAGGCTCCCGCGAGCAGAAACCGATATCCAGCCTGGGCGTTTGGAAACGCATCGACGACCAAGACTCGGGCGCTCGGCAATAGACGATGAAGTCGCACCAGCGCCTTCAACCCCGACCTCTTTGACGCAATCGACAGGACAACTGCGTCCAGTTCTGCCAACGCAGCGAGCTCAAATCCTTGGCGAGGGCTGCTGTGTCCCGCGATCGCGATTCGCTGGGGGCCCGCGAGCTCTTTCAACTCGCGCGGCAAGATCGAGAGTCGCTGCTCGATCACCCACACGCGGATCTTCTGCACCGCCGCGATGGCTACGGCCTCGCTGGGACCGCCGCGAAGCTGAAGCCGCACCAGACGCAGTTTTCGCCCCGGGGTCGGCCGGGAGGAAGCTCCAACAAGCAGCCGGGGCAGCGAGGTCGCGGGCGCACGCGCACTGGGCGAGCCGACTTGGCTTTGAGCGCCGCTCCGGCACGGCCTCCCAGGGCTCCCTCGGCCACCGCGCTGCGTACCCGGGCCTCAAGCAGCTTGATTCGCTGCTCGAGTTCGGCCACTTGCGCGGCCAGCCTTTCCTCGCAGTTTGGCTGACGGGGACGTTGTGAACGACGGCGTCGCATCAGCACAACAGAAGATGCCATGCAAGCAGAAGATCCTGCAAGAAAGCGGCCGAAGTAGGCGCAATGCGTCGAAGCTCGCTTTGGCGGAGCCTAATCGCGCGTGCTATGAAGAGGGTAGATTGCCTCGGTCGCTTCGTTCACCTGGCTCTGTCTCCGCCAAGTCTTCCCGCGTTTTAGTCCAAACCCGAGGACCCGCGTCCACCCGTATGCCGGCGTCGGAAGCCGAGCGGCGGGCGCAGAAAATCTTGTCCGATTCTGAGCTTTCGCGACTGTTGTCTACCCCACGCGAGCGACCGCAGATCGACCGAGCGCGGCAAATCTTCGTCAATCGCAATCTTCGGATGAGCCGGATCGAGCTGGTGGGGTTCGACATGGACTACACCCTCGCCATCTACCACATGCGTCGCATCGAACAGCTCTCGTTTGACATGACGCTTGCCAAGCTGGTCTCCGAATACGGCTACCCCCCGGAAATCGCTCAGGTTCAATACGATCACCAGTTCGTGATGCGCGGGTTGGCGGTGGACAAGCTGAACGGCAACCTGCTGAAGATGGATCGCTTCGGTTACGTCGGGCGCGCCTACCATGGGCGTCGGCCGTTGAGCGCTGAGCTGTGGCGCACGCTGTACCGCGAGGTCCGCGTCCGGCTCAAAAATCCTCAATACGCTTGGATCGATACGCTGTTCGCGGTGCCCGAGGCATGCCTCTACGCTGGAGTGATCGACCTTCTCGAGGCGAAGGGCGTCAAGATCGACTACGCCAAGCTCTACGACGACATCCGAGACGCGATCGATACCGTCCATCGGGACAACTCGCTCAAGCAGGAGCTTCACAAGAACATTGGATATTTCATCTACAAGGATCCCGAGTTGGGCCCGGCGCTGCATCGCCTGCGTTCCGGGGGCAAGAAGCTCTTCATTCTGACCAATTCATTCTATGGGTACACCCAGGCAGTGATGAGCTACTTGCTGGATGGCGTTCTGCCGGAGTACCCCACCTGGCGGCACTACTTCGACTTCATTGTCACCGGCGCTCTCAAACCGACCTTTTTCTCTGGCAGCGCGCCGTTCCAGGAAGTGGACACCACGACCACCCAAGATCGAACGCTGGGTCCGGTCCAATCCCTGGAGCGATGGAAGATTTATCAAGGCGGAAATCTCGCGGACTTCGAGCGGATGACCGGATTTACCGGCGACCGAGTGCTCTACGTCGGCGATCACATTTACGGTGACATTCTCAGATCGAAGAAGCTTTCGCTCTGGCGCACTTGCATGGTCGTCCAGGAGATCGAAGCCGAAATCAACTACACCGATTCTCGGCAGGAGGAGATTTCCCGGTTGTCGGAGATCGAGCTGCTTCGCGCGCGCTTGGACGACGAGCTCAACCAGCGCAAGAGCCAGCTCAACCTGTTGGAGCGCAGGTTGGACAAGAACGGCGTCGAGCCCGACCAGCGGGCGGCAGTGGAGGAAGAACGGCGGCAAGCCAAAGCGGACCTCGAACGAATCCGTCGCTCGGTTCGGGAGACGAGCCACATCGCCGATACGCTCGAGCACGACGTGGAAGAGGGTTTCAATCCATTTTGGGGTCTTTTGTTCAAGGAAGGCAACGAGAACAGCCGATTTGGCCAGCAGGTGGAGCAGTACGCCTGCGTCTATACGAGTCGGGTCTCGAACTTCCTCTACTACTCGCCGATGCAATACTTCCGATCGCCCAGGGACCTGATGCCTCACGAGCAGGCCGGCGCGCTGTCCGGAAAACTATCCCCTCTGGGCAGCGAGGGTCCGGCGATCGGTTCCGGCAAAGACTAGCTTGCGCAGCCGCCGACCGTGTGGGCGCAACCCGTCGGCCTCGCAGTTTGGTGCATAGTTATTCACTTGCGTGTCGTTAGTACAGTAGAATACTTATGCACTTTCATGCAGCGAAAACCGGTAGGAATCGTCGGGGCTTCGGGGTACTCGGGAATCGAGGCCACCCGGATTCTGGCCGAGCACCCGGGTGTGGAGCTTCGGTTTGTCACCAGCGACCGCTGGCAGGGCGCCACGGTGCAGGACCGGCTCGGGATCAATCATTCGGCCGGCCGGCTTGCCTATCAGGGGCTGGACCGCAGCGAGGAGCTGGCTAGAGACTGCGCCGCGGTGCTGCTGGCCACGCCGGCCGAGTCTTCCCTGGAGCTGGCGCCACGTCTCGCAAAGAAGGGCGTGAAGACGATCGATCTATCCGGAGCTTTCCGGCTGAAGAATGCCGCGGAATACCCGAGCTTCTATAACTTCGTTCATCCGGCGCCCGAGGCTCTCGCCGGCGCTGCGTATGGACTGCCGGAGTTGTTCCGATCGGAAATTGGCCGCGCGTCGCTGATTGCCAACCCGGGCTGCTATCCGACTGGTGCATCGCTCGCGGTCGCCCCGCTGCTGCGCCAGAAGCTGGTCGAAGACAGCTCGATCATCATTGATGCCTGTTCCGGCACGACCGGCGCGGGCCGCAAGGGCAACGAAGAGTTGAGCTTTACGGAAGTCGATGAAGACTTCCGAGCGTACCGGGTACTTCGCCACCAACATCTTCCAGAAATTTCGGAAGCCTTGACCCGCTGCGCTGGTCGGCGCGTTCCCGTCACGTTCACCGCCCATCTTTTGCCGATCAAGCGCGGAATCCTCTCAACCGTCTATGCCAAGCTGAGCTCAGGCGCGCGATCCGAAGATCTCACCCAGGCGTTCAAGGAATTTTACCGCTCCGAGCCTTTCGTGACCGTCCTTGGCTCGCCGGACGAAGTGAACCTGCGATCGGTAGTGGGGACAAACCGCTGCACGATTGGGATCGCCAGCGACCGCACCGGGTATGACCCTGGCCGGGTGGTGGTGGTCTCGGCAATTGACAACCTGGTGAAGGGCGCCGCCGGACAAGCGGTGCAAAACCTGAACATCGCGCTCGGGTTTCCCGAGGAGCAGGCCTTGGCCTGTTTGAGAGGTTTTTACCCATGAAAGCACCTGCGGGTTTTCGTTTTTCGGGCGTTCATGCCGGCATCAAACCGAACCGACGGGATCTGGCGTTGGTGTTCAGCGATCGGCCGTGTTCGGCGGCAGGCTGCTTCACCACCAACAAGTCCAAGGCCGCCCCGGTGCTGGATGCGGAGCCACGTTTGCCATCCGACAAGGTTCGGGCGGTCATCATCAACAGCGGCAACGCCAATGCGCTCACCGGCCCCGCCGGGCTGCAGGATGTCAAATCCGTGCTCGATGCCACCGGGCGCGCCCTCGGTATTCCGGGAGACGCAGTGGTATCGGCTTCAACCGGCGTGATTGGACAGCCGCTACCTACCCAAAAAATCATTTCCGCGATTCCTGCCCTGGCGCAGGGCCTGCGGCCCGAGCCGGAGGCCGCCGCCGAGGCGATCTTGACCACCGATACGCGGATCAAGATGGCCAGCCGAATGGTCTCAATCGCAGGCAAGGAAGTGAGCCTCGCGGGGATTTGCAAGGGATCCGGAATGATCGCTCCGGAGCTGGCGACGATGATCGCGGTAATCGTGACCGACTGTCGGATCGCTCCGCCGCTTCTGGCAAGCGCGTTGCGCGAAGCAATGGTCAAGAGCTTCAACAGTCTGACTGTCGATGACGACATGAGCACCAATGACGCGGTATTTGCGCTCGCCAATGGCGCGGCGGGAAACGCTCCGATTTCGGAGGCAGATCGCTCCTTGGCAACGTTCAGCGCGGCGCTGAGCGACTTGTGCCAACAACTGGCCAAGGAAGTCGCAGCGGACGGCGAAGGAGCCACCAAGCTGCTCGAAGTCACGGTTTCCGGCCTGCCTTCCGACGAAATCGCCCGGGACCTTGCGCGCGCGGTGGCTGGATCCAACCTGGTCAAAGCCGCGGTCTTCGGAGCGGACCCCAACTGGGGCCGAATGCTGTCCGCAGCGGGAGCGCGCGCGGGCAGCCAGCGGTACCCGGTGGACCCCAATCGCGCTCAGGTTCGGGTACAGGGGGTCAACGTCTATTCGGGCGAGCCATTGAATTACGATGCCGCGAGCCTGCGGGCAAAGATGCGCGAGCCCGAAGTACGCGTGGAACTCGATTTTTTACAAGGGGGCTCACGGGCCACGGCTTGGGGATGCGATCTTTCCTACGACTACGTGAAGATCAACGCCGACTATTCTTCGCTGCTCGTCCCAACTGTCGACGGCGCAATCGTGCGAGACAATCGACTGTCCAACTACAGCCCCGCCTTCAAGGCCTCGCTGCTGGTAGAAGCGCTCTCGTATATCTCGAAGTTCAGCGGCAAACGATGCGTGATCAAATACGGCGGCGCGGCGATGGTGAAGGACTCCCTCAAAAAGTCGTTTTGCGACGACATCATCCTGCTTCGCTCCGTCGGGTTGCAGCCGATCATCGTTCACGGCGGCGGTCCGGAAATCAGCAGCACGCTCGAAAAGCTCGGAGCCAAGCCCGAATTCGTGGACGGAATGCGGGTGACAGACGCCACCGACTTCAAGGTGGTCGAGATGGTGTTGACGGGATCGATCAACACCGAACTGGTCACCCTCTTGAACCGGGAGGGAGGGCATGCGGTGGGCGTCTCCGGCAAGGACGGCGCGCTGCTGCGCGCGCGAAAGCTGCAAATCGAAGGGGGTCGCGACCTCGGGCAAGTTGGCGAGGTGGTGCGGGTGAACAATGACTTTCTCGAGATGCTTCTCAAGCAAGGTTACGTCCCGGTGATCTCGCCCGTCGGGATTGGCGAGGATGGCCAAAGCTACAACATCAATGCGGATTGGGTGGCGGCCGAAGTGGCCGCCGCCCTGGGCGTCTACAAATTGATCTACTTGACGGACGTCGCTGGGATTCTGCGCAGCGGTGAGCTGTTGACCGACCTCACCACCCAGGATCTGCAGCGATTTATCGATGACGGAACGATCCGCGGCGGGATGACCGCCAAGGTGAAGGCGATCCAAAAAGCATTGAACGCAGGCGTCGAGCGAGTGCACATCATCGATGGACGCATTCCCCACAGCGTGATCGGCGAGCTCTTTACCGACCATGGCGTCGGAACACTGGTTACCCGGTGAATCCCCATCGGCAGCAGAGGCTGCGTGGCCGCAGCGACACGCTCGCCAGGCGAGACGCGATCCGCCGGCTGATCCGCACCCGCGCGGTTCCCACCCAGGATGCACTCGGCGAATTGCTCGCCAAAGAGGGCTTCGAAGTAACCCAGGCAACGCTGTCGCGGGACCTGGCGCAATTGCGAGCCGTCCGCGCGTCGCGGCCGCAAGGAGGCATGGCCTATGGAGTGGATGGCGCGCCGGCGATGGCGACTGCCGATCAACTGCGGGAAATGGGTGAGATGGTGACGTCGGTGGAGGAGAACGGCATGTTGGTCGTGCTGTTGACTCAGCCGGGGGCCGCTTCCGCGGTGGCCCGAGGGATCGATCTCGCCAGGCTCCCTCAAGTGCTTGGCTCGGTAGCCGGCGACGACACGATTTTCTTGGCGCCGGAGCGACGCTCGTCAGCAACGAAGCTGGCGGCCGATCTGCGGCTCCTCTTTGGAAAGGGCAACCGATGACATCCACAGGTGAAAAGCGCGACTTTCTGCGCGTTTCCGATCTCTCGCAAGCCGAGCACCAAGCGCTCTTCGACCGGGCACGGACGCTCAAGCTCCACCGGCAGCGGCGGGAGTCGGATCGAACGCTGGATGGCCGTACTCTGATTCTAGTCTTCGAGAAGCCATCCACCCGGACGCGCCTATCTTTCGAGGCGGCGATGTTCCAGCTCGGCGGCAGCGCGATTTCCCTCAATGACTCGGAGAGCCAGCTGAGCCGCGGAGAAAGCGTCGCGGATACCGCACGGGTCGCCTCGCGCTATGGCGATGCGATCATGCTCCGAACTTTCGGCGACGATCGGCTGCGCGAATTCGCGCATGCCGCGACGGTGCCGGTAATCAACGGCCTTTCCGATGGGGCTCATCCTGTTCAGGTGCTAGCCGATCTTTTCACCATCGAAGAGCGGCTGAAAACGATTCCCGGCAGGGTGGTGGCATTCGTTGGCGATGGCGCAAGCAACATGGCTCGTTCTTGGGCGGAAGCGACCAAGCTATTCGGCTTCCACCTGCGCATCGGCGCGCCCAAGGATTACTGGCCCCCTGCTAATGAGCTCCCCAGCCAGGGCTCGGTCCAATTAACTGAAGATCCCGTCGAGGCGGTGGTCGGCGCCGACGTGGTTGCAACCGACGCATGGACCAGCATGGGGCAGGAAAAGGAAGCGCTGCGCCGAAGCAGCGCGCTGAGACGCTTTCGGGTTGATGACGAATTGCTGCGGCACGCGAAGCAAAGCTGCATCGTCCTGCACTGTCTGCCGGCCCACCGAGGCGAGGAGATCACCGATTCGGTGTTGGATGGGCCTCGATCTGCGGTCTTTGACGAAGCTGAGAACCGGCTACACGTTCAGAAGGCGCTGCTCGAGCAGCTCATCCTGGGGCGATTTCAGGTTTAGCGGCGCGCCATTATCTATCGGTGCGGCGCTGCTCGAGATAGGACTGCAGCGAGCGGACCGGCAGCTCCCCGTGTGAGAGCGCCTCGAGTGCGTCCACCACCATCCGGGCACCCTGAAGAGTCGTGTAATAAGGCAGGCCGTGCATCAGCGCTTCGCGCCGAATCGAGAAGCTGTCCGCCATCTCCTGTTTCCCGAAAGTGGTGTTGATCACCATCGCAATTTCGCCATCGACGATCTTGTCGACAATGTGCGGCCGCCCCTCGTAGACCTTCTTCGCGAGCTCTGTCTCGACACCTTTGTTCTTCAGGTACTCGTGGGTTCCGGAAGTGCTGATGACTTGGAAGCCCAAAGCCAGCAGGCGTTTGGCGAGGTTTACCGTCCCGGGCTTATCGTCGTCCTTGACCGAGATGAACACTTTGCCGGATCGCGGCAAGCGCACGCCAGCGGCGAGTTGGCTTTTCGCAAACGCCACCGGAAAGGTATCCGCCATTCCCATTACTTCGCCGGTTGACTTCATCTCCGGCCCAAGAATCACATCCACGCCCGCGAAGCGGTTGAACGGGAACACCGACTCCTTAACCGCAACGTGACGGACCTCGGGATCGTTGATCTGGCCCAATTCCTCTAACGTCTTACCTACCATGCAAAGCGCGGCGAGCTTCGCCAGGGGAACCCCGGTTGCCTTGGACACGAAGGGCACGGTCCGCGATGCCCGTGGATTTACTTCCAGGATGTAGATCGCCTTTCCCTGAATCGCGAACTGAACATTCATCAAGCCGACGACGCCCAGCTCTCGCGCAATCAGCACGGATTGATCCTTCATCCTCTCCACCAAGTCGGGTGCGAGCGAGTACGGCGGCAAGGTGGCGGAAGCGTCGCCCGAATGGATACCGGCCTCTTCCACGTGCTCCAGCACGCCCCCGATGATCACCCCGCCCTTTCGATCCGCGACCAGATCGAGATCGACCTCGATCGCATCCTTGAGAAAGCGGTCGATCAGAATCGGATACTCGGGAGATGCCCGCACCGCTTCCTCCATATAGCGCCCGAGCCTGGCCGGATCGTAAACCACCTCCATCGCGCGGCCGCCGAGGACGTAAGAGGGGCGAACCATCACCGGGTAGCCAATCCGTTCCGCCACCTGGAACGCCTCGTCGGGCGAACGAGCGATTCCGTTTTCCGGCTGCTCGAGGCGCAGTTTTTCGATCAATCGCGCAAAGCGCTCGCGGTCTTCAGCGCGGTCAATCGCGTCCGGGGTGGTGCCGAGAATCTTCAGGCCCGCCTTCTCGAGCGGAACCGAAAGCTGCAGTGGGGTCTGACCCCCGAACTGGACGATCGCTCCCATCGGCTTTTCGCGCTGGGCCACCTCCAGGACGTCCTCGATCGTCAATGGCTCGAAATAGAGGCGATCGGAAGTGTCGTAGTCGGTGGAAACGGTCTCCGGGTTGCAGTTGATCATCACCGTTTCGTAGCCTGCCCCACGCAACGCAAACGCGGCATGGACGCAGCAGTAGTCGAACTCGATTCCCTGGCCGATGCGAATCGGACCGCTCCCGAGAATCAACACCTTGTCCCGGTTGGATACGCGCGATTCGTCTTCTTCCTCGTAGGAGGAATAGAGGTAAGGCGTGTACGCCTCGAACTCAGCGGCGCAGGTATCTACCCGCTTGTACACCGGCCGAATGTTGCGCGATTGGCGATTGGCGCGGACCGCGTCTTCGGTCTGGCCCAGCATCCGAGCGATGTCTCGGTCCGAAAAGCCCTGCGATTTGACCAGGCGAAGCGCGGCGTCCGGAATTTTCTCAATCCGCCCGAACTCGGCCACCCGCTCGGTCTGCTGAACCAGCTCCTTAATCTGACGCAGAAACCAAGGATCGATCGCCGAAAGCTCATAGGCCTGCTCGATCGAGATTCCCTCTCGAAATCCCTCGGCCAAAAACCAGGGACGCTCCGGCCGCGGGATGCGAATGCCCTCGCGGATCGCTTTCTGGCGTTCCGTGGGATCCGTGGGCAGATCGAGGCACTCCAGAAATCCACGCCCCAGCTCCATTGAGCGAATCGCCTTTAGGTAGGCTTCCTTGAAGGTGCGGCCAATCGCCATCGCCTCGCCCACCGAGTGCATTTGGGTGTTAAGGGTGCGGTCGGCGTGAGGAAACTTCTCGTAATTGAACCGCGGGACCTTGACCACCACATAGTCCAGGGTCGGCTCGAACGAGGCGGGCGTCTCACGAGTGATGTCGTTGCGTAGTTCGTCGAGCCGATAGCCGAGGGCCAGCTTGGCCGCAATCTTGGCGATCGGATAACCCGTTGCCTTGGACGCCAAGGCGGACGAACGGGAGACCCGTGGGTTCATTTCAATCACTACGATCTTGCCGTCGCGCGGGTTGATTCCGAACTGAATGTTCGATCCCCCGGTATCGACTCCGATCTCGCGGATGATCGCGATCGCCGCCTCGCGCATCCGTTGGTACTCCTTGTCGGTCAGGGTCTGCGCCGGAGCGACGGTGATCGAGTCGCCGGTGTGAATGCCCATCGGATCGAAGTTTTCGATCGAGCAGATGATCACCACGTTGTCAGCGCAATCGCGCATCACTTCCAGCTCGAATTCCTTCCAGCCCAGCACCGACTCCTCGACCAGAATCCTCGAGGTGGGGCTCGCCTCCAACCCGGCCTGGACGATCGCCGCGTACTCATCGCTGTTGTAAGCGGTGCCACCGCCGGCCCCGCCCAGGGTGAAGCTCGGGCGGATGATCAGTGGAAACCCAATCTCGTCGCTGATCTGAAGGGCCTCGCTCAAGCTGCGCGCGTACCCGCTTTTGGGGAGTGGAATGCCGATCCGCTGCATCGCGGTCTTGAATTGCAGCCGATCCTCGGCCCGATTGATCGCCTCGAGCGACGCTCCGATCAGCCGAGCGTTGTACTTGGCGAGAATCCCCTGCTCCGCAAGGTCCTTGGCCAAGTTGAGCGCGGTCTGGCCTCCCATGGTCGGCAGAACCGAATCCGGGCGTTCGATCTCAAGTATTTTCTCCGCGGAAGCGACCGTAATCGGCTCGATATAGGTGTGATCCGCCAGCTCGGGATCGGTCATGATCGTCGCGGGATTGCTGTTCAGAAGGACGACCTTGACCCCCTCTTCGCGCATCGCCTTGATCGCTTGGGCGCCGGAGTAGTCGAATTCGCAGGCCTGGCCGATCACGATCGGCCCCGAGCCGATGATCAGGACTTTCTTGACATCCGTTCGCTTGGGCACGGCGCTCCACATACCATGAAGCGGGTTGAATCCTCCCGCATTCCTGGTGACGGGCTATCCAGCCTTTGATTTATCGGGGATTAGGATGCGGCGCACCTCGGCCGAGAGCGCGGCATTGGTGGCGATGGCATTGCCGCCAAACGCGGTGGCCCGGTCCCGCCAATCGGTGAATGCGCCACCGGCCTCTTGGATGATCGGCAAAAACGCGGCGGCATCCCATGCGGAGAGGATGTCGTCCACCATCACTTCCGCGCGGCCGGTCGCTACCAACAGGTAGCCATAGCAGTCTCCCCAGCTGCGGCTGAGCGCCACTCGGGAGGCCAACTTGCGCCAGCGATCCAGCTTTTCCGGGTCTGATTCGAAACGTTCGTCGGTCACAAGAATGGTCGCCCGCTCTAACGAGGACTGCTCGGACACCCGACATCGAACGCCGTTCCACCAACACCCTTGTCCGGGGGCCGCGACCACCTCTTCCGCCACTGCGGGAAATCGCGCGGCACCGGCGAGGATCCGCTCGCCCTCCGCCACCGCAACCAGCGTGCCCCACAGCGGCACGCCGCGAACAAACGTCTTCGTGCCGTCGATCGGATCCAAGATCCAACGCCGGGGGGCTTTCTCCCGAACCGTGCCAAATTCCTCACCCAGAATCCCGTCGTTGGGGAACCGGGCCTCAATCCACTGTCGAGCCTTGTTCTCCGCCTCTCGGTCGGCCAAGGTCACTGGCGTACCGTCGGCCTTTTGCTCGATCGCGACCTGCTTTTGAAAATGACGTAGTGCCACTTCGCCCGCCAGTCGGGCGACTTCGGCGGCGTCCTTCATCAGTTCATCATTCGTAGCGGAGCGCATCGATCGGATCGAGTCGCGAGGCCTTGTATGCCGGGTAGAGGCCGAAGCCAACTCCAACCAACCCGCTGAAAATCACGGCCACCAAGATGATGTCCGGCCGGACTTTCATTGGCCACGAAAATGTCACCGCCAGCCTTTGAGCGGCCAAGAGACCCGCGGCAATTCCAGCCACTCCTCCCGCCACCGCAAGAGTCAGCGCCTCGATCAGAAACTGGGTCAGGATGTTCAGCGGGCGAGCGCCGATCGCCATGCGAACGCCAATCTCCCGCGTTCGCTCAGTGACGCTCACCAGCATGATGTTCATGATCCCAATCCCCCCGACGGCCAGCGAGACCAGCGCGATGCTCAACAGCAGCGCGGAGATTGTTCCCACCGCCTGTTCCTGTGCGTTCGCGATTTCCGAGAGATTGCGCAGCGAAAAATCGTCCTCTGTTCCAGTCCGCAGGTGATGTCGATCTCGAAGCAGGCTGGTGATTTCCGCAGTCGCTCGTTCGGTCCCGGCAGAGGAGGACGCAGTGACGAAGATGATCCCGTTCAGATATTTCTGCAGACCTCCCTGCACCTTGGCGGCAAAGGTGGTGTAGGGGACGAAGGCCGCGTCATCGTAGTCCTGTCCGGCGGCGGATTGACCTTTCTTGCTCGCCACCGCAACCACCTGGAACGGAATGTTCTTAATCCGCAGGGTTTGTCCGACCGGATTCGCATTGATGCCGAAGAGTTTCTCACAGACGGTCTGGCCCAGGATCACCGTCTTGGAGCCGCCCTCGACATCTGACTGACTAAACCGGCTTCCCAGTGTCATCGGCCAATTTCGAATGTCGAAGTATTCCGGAGTGGTTCCGCTCACCCGAGTCGTCCAGTTTTGATCTTCGCTGAGCATCTGCACCGTGCTGCTCAGGACGGGCGCCGCTTCCTTAACGCTGGGCAACTCGGTCTGAATTGCCTTGAGGTCATCCCAGGTCAAGGTCGGCTGAGATCCAAAGCCCCCGCGCGCACCGCCTGCGGTGCTCGATCCAGGCAGGACGATCAGCAGATTGGTGCCCATTGAGGCGATTGCCTCGGCAACATTGGCTTTCGCTCCTTCGCCCATCGCCACCATCGCAATTACCGCGGCGACGCCAATGATGATTCCGAGCGCGGTGAGAAAAGAGCGGGTCTTGTTCCGCAACAAGGCGCGCGCAGCCACTAAAAAGGTCTCGAGGATGTTCATGCGCTGACTTCTTCCGCTTCCAACTGCGCGGCGTGCGCCGGTTGTTGGCGCCGATCGGAAAGAATCAGGCCATCCCTCATCATCACCACCCGGGAAGCGTAACGAGCGATATCCGCCTCGTGCGTCACCAGGATGACGGTGATTCCTTGATCGCCGAGCTCCTGGAACAGTGCCATCACTTCGATGCTGGTGCGTGAGTCGAGATTGCCGGTAGGCTCATCGGCCAGGATGATCTTCGGATCCGACACCAGCGCCCTGGCAATCGCTACCCGCTGTTGCTGGCCTCCGGAGAGCTGATTGGGGTGGTGGTCGGCGCGATCGCCCAGTCCAACCCGCGCAAGCGCCGCCTCCGCTCGGCGCCGCCGTTCGTGCCGCGATGCTCCGCTGTAAATCAGCGGCAGCTCCGCATTCTCCAGCGCGCTCGTCCGCGGAAGAAGATTGAAGCTCTGAAAGACGAAACCGAGGGTCCGGTTTCGCAATCGGGCGAGCTCGTTTCGAGTCAGGTTGGAGACTTCCTTGCCTCCAAGAAAGTATTTGCCCGTAGTGGGTCGATCCAAGCACCCAAGGATGTTCATTAGGGTCGACTTACCGGATCCGGAAGCTCCCATCACCGCCAAGAATTCTCCCTCCACCAGCTGCAGGGACACCCCGCGCAAGGCGCGCACCACCACGTCCCCCATTCGGTAATCCTTGGTGACGCCCTCGAGGCTGATCAGCGGCTGCGGACTTTCCATCGGTTGGTTGGCGGGCATTAGAAGAGGCGTCGGGCTCCTCCTGCCGGCGGGCCTTTGGGCGTATCGCCTCCGGTCGAACCCACGACGACACGATCACCTTCCGTTAGATTCGAACCGACCAGTTCGCTGACCGTTCCATCGCTCAGCCCTGTCTGAACCGGCACTCGCTTCAAGCTGGGGTTTCCCAGCACCCACACGACCTTGGCGCCGGCAATCGCGTCCGGGCCGACGCCGTCGGCCGGCCTACCGGTTTCCGCGCGCCGGACGATCGGACGGCCTTCCTCTGCTCCTGTTCTTGGAAGCAAGGCCAGGACTTCCGGACCCGGTTTGAACCGCAGCGCCGCATTGGGAATCTTTAGAACGTCCTCCTTCTCCGCGTAGATGACGGTGACGTTGGCCGTCATTCCCGGCCGAAGCTTGAGATCCGGGTTCGCGACGTCGATCACCGCATCATAGGTGACGACATTTTGAACCGTCTGGGCGGCATTTCGAATCTCGTGAATCACGCCCCGGAACACTTCATTCGGGTACGCGTCGACGGTGAAGGTAGCCACCATTTTCTCGGCGAGCTTTCCGACATCCGCCTCCGCTACGTTGGTGTGGACCTGCATCTTTTGCAGGTCCTCGGCGATCGTAAACAGCGTGGGCGCCTGGAGAGCGGAGGCCACCGTTTGCCCTACGTCCACGTTTCGCGAGATGACCACCCCATTGATCGGCGAGTAAATCGTCGTGTAATCGAGATTGATTTGCGCTTGGTCCCGCGAGGCGCGCGCCTGCTCAACCGCCCCTGCCGACACGTCGACTTGGGCCTTTGCGGCCAAATAGTTCGTCTCGCCCGTATCCACTTCCGCCTGAGAGACGAGGCCGCGCTCTTTCAGGCCCTTGGCGCGATCGAATTGCCGTTTGGCGTCCAGCGCCTGCACCTTTGCCTTCGAGAGGTTTGCCTGGGCCTCGATAAAATTCGCGCGCGCCTGCTGAAGAGCCGCCTCGAAGAGCTGGGGATCGATTTTCGCAATAACCTGCCCCTTTTTTACGGGCGAGTTGAAGTCCACGGATAGCTGGGCAATCCGGCCCGAAACCTGGCTGCCGACTTGGACAGTTACCAAGGCGTTCAAAGTTCCCGTCGCCGTCACCTTGGCGACCAGCTTTCCTCGCTGGACCGGCACGGTGTCGAAGTGCACGTCAGACCGAGCCATTCGCGGTCGAACGACCACGTAGAATCCAATCAGCAGGATCGCCGCGCCAATTCCAATGCCAACGGCAAGCTTGCGGCGCGGCCGTCCAGAGGCATTACTCAAATCCACTGCCATGCTGCCTTCTTATACGGTCCAGCGGGCACAATCACGCGGGGAGCCCGTCGAAAGCGGTGGCGTTAAGCCCAGACTCGAGGGGGCAATGACGGAAGTTTACGTTTGCGCATCACGAGGCAAAGGATGATCCCACTCACGAAGCCACCCGCATGCGCCCACCAGGCGACTCCACCGGCTTGCCCAGCATTGCTGGTCAGCTCGACCGCGCCGCTAAAGAGCTGGAGGATGAACCAAAGGCCCAGGTAGACCACGGCTGGAATTTCGACGAACCAGGGAATGATGAAGATTGGCACCAGGGTAAGCACGCGACTTCGCGGATAGAGAATGAAATAGGCCCCCAGCACGCCGGCAATCGCGCCAGACGCGCCGATCGCGGGAACCGTCGAATCCGGGGTGGCCAGCGTCTGCGCTGCGAACGCTATGGTGCCGCAGAGCAGGTAAAACAGCAGGAACCGGAGGTGCCCCAGACGATCTTCGACGTTGTCGCCGAAAATCCAAAGGTAGAGCATGTTCCCGATGATGTGGGCCCACCCTCCGTGCAGAAACATCGCGGTGAAAATCGGGATGAACCGGTAAGGGCTGAGCGGATCTCCCCCGCGGGCGGCCCAGAACACGAAGCGCGCCGGGACGAACCCGAAAGCCTCCAGCAGTTCTCGCGATCCTGACCCAAGACTCACTTCCTTGAGGAACACCAGGACGTTAATGATGATCAGGCCGACCGTCACCACCGGGGTGGTGCGCGATCGGATCGAGTCGCGAATCGGGATCAAGTTCGAAGTTCATAACAATTTCGTGCCGGGACGACTACTCAAGCTCGTTCCCACGACATACAACCACGACGTGCGCTGGCTTTCTCGACTTGCATTTCATCTGCGGCAGCGGCTGCGAGGCAAGCCGAGGCTGAAACGTCCACCTGATCCTCGCGTCGATGCGGATCCATGGCTTGCCGCCGTCCTGGACGAGGTGGGCGAGCGCTATCGCCTTGGGCAGGATCTGGCGGATGGCATTCAGGTACTGCGTCGAACGGGAAAAGAGCGCTTCAACCCGATGCGCGTTTACCTTCAATTACCGCGGCGCGGCGTGCTGGGCGACTACGATGTTCGGATTCGGGACGGCAGATCGATCGACGAGGGCCGGCGCCTTCTCGATCTGCGGGTTTCTGGACGGCTCGCGGAGCTAGGCCTAAAGCCGGTATCCGAAACGGTCGAGCAGTGGGGAGGAGAAGTCATCATCCGGCGCTATGGCGGTGAGTGCCCAGATGCGCTGACCGCAGCGGCCGCGGTCCGGTTCATGTGTGAAGAATCCGAGCAAATTATCGATACCGCAGCCGAAGGATCACTGCCGGCTTGACCATCCCGCTTGCCGCTGCATGATCTCGCCGAATGCGTTGCTTTGACCTACCGCAGGCGCAAAGGCTGATTCCGCTTCTTGAAAGCACGTTCGAAGAAGTGCGCGGATGGATCAAGCGTACCCGGCAGCTCTCTCGCGAGCTGGAGTCTTGCGCGCCAGGCAGCTCCAAAGCGGCGGCGATCGAAAGCGAGCGAGAGCGCTTGCTGACCTGGATTCGAGAGCAACTCGATCAATTGCTGGAGCTGGGAATGGAGGTGAAGTCCCTGGAAGGCCTGGTCGACTTTCGCGCGATTCGCTCGGGGCGTCAGGTCTTCCTCTGCTGGCAAGCGGGTGAATCTCAGATTACCCACTGGCACGAGCTGGATACCGGTTTTTCTGGGCGGAGGCGGATCGCCGACCCTGGAGAATTCACTCCCGCGTACGTGAGCTGAGGCCGCCCGAGCAGCAGTTACTGGTCATCCTGCCGCGTCGCAGTGGGAAACGGCTCTGCTTCGGAGTCCTCGGGCTCGTCGTCTTCGTAATCAATTTCCTGCGCGGAGGTGGTCTCGACGAACGGCCCGCCCCGCTCCTCCGGCGTCTCCTGATTGCGGATGTCCTCCGCGGCCTGCTCTCCCGACGTCGCGGAAATCAAGTACTCCTCGGCGAGCTCTTCTCCCAGGTCGTCATTCGGCGCGAGCAAGGGCTCGGGAGGAGCCAGGTCCGGATTGTCGCCGTCATCCCGCCTGCGGACACCGCGCTTTTGGGCACTGCGAACCTTCGGTCCTTGTCGAACTCTCTTCGCCATCGCGGCGGCTCCTCCACAGGTTCCGTAGTTCCCTCTTGTAGAGGTTGCGACGCCGCTCCGCAAGTAGGAGCGCAGGCACAAAAGGATTGACAACTCGCGCAATTGCGCTGCGGCGGACAGCTGTACGCTCCGCTCTTGACAGCGGACTAGAATAGAGCTTCGGGCTCGATCGGTCGCCCCGACCTGCGGTCTCGCGGAAACGGCTCACACAGGCGATGGACGCGCGGAGCAGCGGCCATCGCCAAAGGTCCGAGAACTGCCCCTGCCACCAGGTCCACCACGTAGTGCAGCGAAAGATAGACGGTCGAGAAGACGATTCCCGCGACGATCAACAGCACCGGAATGCGCCACCGAGGAAACAGCCGCCAACCGGCCACCAGGAAAGCCACTGAAACCCCGGTGTGTCCACTTGGAAAAGCGTCCAGCTGGCTTGGCTCCGCGGCGCGAAGAAAACCGCGCATCAGCTGACTGATTCGACCTCCGCCGAGCAATGCATCTTCCAGATCTGGTGCGACCCGAGGTCCTACGGCGGGAGCAAAGAAGTAGGCCGCGAAGAAAGCGAAACAGACCAACATGATTTGAAACGCGAAGTCTTCCATTTCTCCCCGGCGTTTCTGAACGTAAAGCCCGACGAGCATCAACACCGGTAGCCAATAGTAGGAAAGGTACGCCAACGATGCAGCGTCGGTCAGCCAATCGGGCCGGCCGAGAAGGCTGCGCCAGTTTTGAGGAAGAGCGCCGAAATATCGCGCGTCCAGGCTCGTCAACAAACCGTCGGCGCGCCAGGGATTCGAATCCGCGACGACCGGCCCGACCAGGATGAAAAGCACCACCACGATCGGGACGGCAGAGAAATCGCGAACCATCATTCCAAGCCTGGAGCGTGGGGCCCACCAGGCGAGCCCGAGAATTGCCAGTCCGAGTGCCGCGCCTGACCCAAGAAAGGCGAGGGGCCGTTGGGAGCGGACCAACGCGACGGTGCAAAGTGCGCTCAAGAATCCCAACGCCAGGCGCTCACAGGGGCCTAGCGAACCAAGAATTCCCTGGCTCAGGCTCAGCTGGCCCACTGGGCCTGGTGTCGATTTGTTCACGGTTCGGTCAACCTTTTAACAGTTCCCACATCCGACCAGAAGGTAATCAGGCGCTGGCCGGGAGCAAAAAGCTGGCGAGGGCTTCGGGAAGATACGGGAATTTGAAGCGAAAGTTGCTGCTCAGCGCGCGCCGGGGGAGCGCGCGTTGCCCCTCCAGGAGCATCGTTGCCATCTCGCCCAGCACCAGCTTCAAAGCCGGCGCCGGCGCGGGCAGCAGCGTAGGTCGATGCAGAAACTTTCCGAGCGCAGCCGTGAATTCGCGGTTGGTAACCGGATTCGGGGCGGTGAAGTTGACCGGTCCCCGCAATGAGTCCGCGATCAGACAATGTGCGCAAAGTGAAATCCAATCCTCGCGATGAATCCAGCTCATGTACTGCATGCCCGAGCCGAGTCGACCGCCAACGCCCAGTCGAAAGGGCGTGAGCATCGCTCGCAGCGCCCCACCCTCGGGATGAAGCGCGATTCCAGTGCGCAGATTCACGGTCCGAATGCCAGCGGAGGAGGCCGGCCCGGTAGCCCTTTCCCAGGCGATACAGACCCTCGCCAAGAAGTCGTCTCCGGGCGGGCTTTCTTCGGTCAACTCCTCGGCACCGTGCGGACCATAGTAGCCAACGGCGGAAGCACTGAGCAGAACCTTCACGGTCCTGGCCTCGATGGCCGCTTTGACGATCGCAGACGTTCCAGCGGTTCGGCTCTCGAGAATCAGCGCCTTGCGTTCTTCGGTCCAACGTTGCGCGATCGATTCTCCGGCGAGATGAATGACCGCCTCTTGTCCCACCAACGCCCCGGGATTGAGCGGGGCTCGGGCGTCGAATTTCTGAACCGGGGCCCCTTCGACGGATGGGGTCTGTTCGGGCTGACGCACCAACGCGGTAACCGAGTGCCCATCGCGGATCAGCTTGCGCACGAGCGGCCTGCCTAGAAATCCGGCTGCGCCGGTGATCGCAATTTTCATCTCTCACCCAGCCTCCTTCCTAATCGCGGAAGGCAAGGTAGGCCAGAAGGGTTCTTAGCAGTTGTCAGCGCCCGACTCGCCCAAAGTGTCGTAAGAGACCACCATGTACTGGTAACGCCGGAATGATTGAGCAGATCGCACAGCGAATTCTGTCGCTCCACGGCTGGGTGGCCCTTGCGATTGTCTTCGCCTTGCCCGCTTTGGAAGCGTCCGCCTTCGTGGGCTTTCTGTTTCCGGGCGAAATCGCAGTCATCCTCGGGGGCGTGCTCGCCTCCGAAGGGCGCATCTCGCTAGGCTCGACGATCGCCGCCGCAGTGTTGGGGGCCATCGTCGGAGATGCGGTCGGCTACTTCGTCGGCCGCCACTACGGACGCGCGATGCTCCAGAAGACGGTGGGGAGACTGATGGATTTGGAGCGCGTCCGCAAGGCAGAGGAATACCTCTGCCGGCGGGGCGGGGCCGCGGTCTTCCTCGGCCGGTTCACTGCCGCACTGCGGGTATTGATTCCGGGATTGTCCGGCATGTGCCGCATGCCTTACTCGACCTTTTCTTTTTATAACGTCGCGGGGGGCACGGTTTGGGGCGTGCTCTTCGTGCTGGTCGGCTACTTCGCTGCCGCGAGCTGGCGGCAAATCCATCGGATTGCCGGAATGACAAGTTTGGCGCTGGTGGCCGCCGCCGTATTGATCTTCGTCGCGCTTCGGGTCAGCCGAGCGCATCGCGAAGAGCTGGAGTTGCCCCATATGGCCAAAACTGTGGCGGAACGACGCCATTGGTCTTTGTTTGGCCTGCTCGGCCTGCTCTGCGGGGTGATTTTTCTCTCGCTTGCGCTGCACGCGATGAGGCATCCCGACGGTGGCCCCCTGGACGACCAATTCATGCGCCTGGTGCTTTCTTATCGGATCGGCTGGATTTCCGAGGCGATGAAAGTCGTGAGCGGGCTGGGATCCAGTCTTGTGCTCCTTCCGCTAATCATCCTGGCGGGGCACGACTTTCTGGTGCGAAGGGGGGACTGGCGGCCCGCACTTGCGCTGCTAACATCGTGGCTGGGTAGCGTTCTGCTTTACACCAGCTTGAAAAACCTGGTTGAGCGTCCCCGACCTCCCGAGGCTTACTTGCTGGTACACGCCTCCGGTTCGTCCTTTCCTTCCGGGCACGCGACCCAAGTGATCGCGGTCTTGGGAGCGATGGCGTGCATATTTTCTCGCGGCCGCGCGCCTCAAAGTCGAGTCGCACTGGCGGCAATCTGCGCGTTCGTCTGCCTGCTGGTTGGAGCAGCTCGGATCTACCTCGGCGCGCACTGGTTGACCGACGTCTTGGCAGGCTATGTGCTCGGGGGAATCTGGCTCTTTGGGGTAATGATGTGGTTCCCCGATCGCGCGGCCGGGCAGATCGATCGCGCGAAATCGGCAGGCTAGTTGACGGATGCCCACGGGCTCTACATCTCTAGGTCGAGCGCTATTCGCTGGGCTGATGTGCGGCGGTGGAGCCGGAGTGACCGGCAATCTGATCGCCGCAGCTATTTCCAGCGTCACCACCGAGGCTTACCCGGAGCTCAGCCCGATTCCGATCGCCTTGGTCTCGGTGGCAGCAAGTCTCATTGGGGGCGTGGTGTTCTATGCGCTCGCACTGCGCGTGCGCAATCCGCGCTTGGCATTTACGCTGGTCGCACTGATCGTGGCTTCCCTGGCCTCTGCTTGGGTCCTCGTCGTCGCGCCGCCTGGCTTTGCAAAGATTGCGATTCCGGCGCACTTCGTTGTCGCGTTCGTCGCAATCGCGGTAGTCCCGCGGCTTGCGCTGGCTCCTCGGCGCGAAGGTCTTCGCGGACCCCGTCTCGGGAGTGAACGACAGCCGTCCGACGCAGCAAGTCAGACACCGTCGCCTTAAGTAAGCCTGAAACAGCGCCGATAATGCGTCCCCGTGTCCACGCGAATCCTAATTGTGTCGGGGCTGAGTCTGCTTCTCGCTTCCCTCGAAGGCTGCAGCAGCTGCGCCAATCAGGCTCAGATTGGCCAAAGCGGCACCGATGCGGGATCCGACGGGGGCGGCGATGGCGGAACCACGTTTGACGGCGGCATTACCCACAACAACGGCCCTGGTGACTTCGTGCTGGATGGTGGACCGAATGGAACCGGGGATGGAGTCACCTTCGGTCCTGACGGCGGAATCATCCTGAGCAACAACAGCACCGCGCTTCACTTCGCCTGGATTGCCAACGCGAGCGCGGGCACGGTCTCCAAGTTTGATACCCAAACCGGCAACGAGGTGGCTCGGTATTACAGCGTCGTCCCGATGGATGGTTTGGGCCGCACCGACGGAGGCGTCGCGTTCTTGACCACCAACCAGGCAAACAGTCCCAGCCGAACGGCGATCGATCTGAATGGCGATGTCTGGGTGGCAAACCGCGCTCCGGGAGCCCAGGGATCCGTCACCAAAATTGCAAACGATCTCGCATCGTGCCGGCGCCTGCCTGACGGTGGGCTCAATACCAGCTTTGATCGGAACGGCAACGGCGTGATCGAGACCGACCCAGCTGCCGGGGAGTTCATCGTCCCGAGCAACGTCTCCGATCCGACTCAGTACGACAGCTGCGTGCTGTTCTCCACCCCGGTGGGCAGCTATGGAGGCGGCGGTGGTTCGATCAAGGCGAGGGCTTTGGCGGTCTCGCAGGGCGGCTTGGAGAGCGGAAATAGCGCCGGCGACATCTGGGTCGGCATCCATTCAGATTCGCTGGTGCAAAAGCTCGAGTCGCGAACAGGGCAGATCATCCCGGTAGGGCCAGACGCTGGAACTGCGATCACCTTGCCGTGGGGTCCTTACGGTGCGGCGGTCGACGGACAACAGCGGCTATGGCTCGTGGAGGCGCTTGTCGCGAACCTGGCTCTCGTCGACACCGGAACGGGAAGGCTGATCGCCGGCAATCTTCCGTATAACGGTGGTGGGACCTCAGGAGCCTACGGAAAATCGCGATCGATGGCAGAGATCGCGTCTGGGTGCCTTCTTGGAACGTCGGCCCAGCGCGTTTCGGTATGATCACGGAGCGGGGCTCGACGCAGGTATAGGCAGGTGGTCCCGCTTCGATTTCCCCAACGCCAGAAGCCAGACCGGCTCAAGCCTCGGAGATACTCGCGGAATTGCGGCAGACGATCAGGGATACATCTGGATGAGCGGACACCGTTCCGCGAACGGAGGCGGCACTCAGCTTGCGCAACTGATCGGCTTCAATTCAGACGATGGCGGACTCTTCCGATTCCATCTACCTGACGGCGGCGTGGCGGACTTCATCGACGCCACCCGGGCGGATACCTTCACCAGCATCGGCGTCGGGCTGGATTCCAACAACGACATCTGGGTCAATAATTTCGGTGGTTTGACCGGCAACGCGATGCGGATCAGCCGAGACGGCGGAACGACTTTCTACACCGCCAGTCAGGCAGGAAACCTGTATACCTATTCGGACTTCACCGGTTACCAGCTTCTGCACTTCACCGCGCCCCGCGGAACCTTCCAACGAGACTACGCGGGCCTCTGCGGGTACAGCATCTGGGGGCCGGTCAGCTGGACGGGCGTGACGCCGCCGAATACCTCGATCCAGCTGTTCGTCAAAGTCGCGAGCACCGCCGCGGACCTCAACAACACCGGCGTGCCGGAATATGGCCCGTTCAACACCTCCCCCGCGGACTTGCAAGCCGCGGGTGTTCCGCCTGGCCACTATTTCCGGGTGCGATTCATCCTCAGATCGACCGATCACCAGAGCACTCCGGTGCTGACGTCGTTCACCGTATCTGAATATTGCCCGCTGCCCTGAGCACCTCGCGTAAGCCGGCGCTCACAACTCCGAAGCGGATTTCTCGATCACTCGATAGTGATCTTTGGCGCTCTCTTCGAGCACCTTCTTAATGATTTCCTTGGGGTCCCCCCGGTTCAAGACCTCCTTCAGCTCAGGTCGAGTTAGGATCTCCTTGAACTCCGGGCTTGCCTTGATCAACTCCATCGCTTGAGCTTCCCGCAGCTTGGGAAGCAAGCGCGCATGGGTACCGCCGCCGAGATTTGCAACCAGCTGGCTACTCGCTGTGAAGACGTTGTATCGGTTGGCGATTGAGTAGAGCGTGGACCGGTCCAGCCAGACCGAGCCAATCCGCAGCTCGCGTTCCACCAACCCGACGGTGCAGAGCGCCAAGTAAAGCGAAATGCTCATTCGCAGGCCGGAGAGCCAAGCACCCGCGAGCCGGTCCCATCGCAAACGGTGGAGGTCATCGCCCGCAAATCGCCAGCGGATCAATGCGCCGAGGCCAGCCGTGAGCACCAGCCAAAGGCCAAGGAAGGCAATCATGATCGCCAGCTCGCGTTCGGGCAGCACGAACAGGTGAAGCGAACGAGGCAGCTTCTCCTGCACGATGATGCCAAGCGGATGGGCGCTCACGTACGCGACGGTGATCGCAACCAGTTGCGCGATCTGACGAACCGCTCCGCGCAGCGCCCCGAACACCAAAGAGAAGACGATCGCGATCCCGAGCACGATATCGAGGAGCATCACGAAATTTTATTCTCGTGCTGTTTGCGGAATCGATTGGGTCTCGATCCACCCGCCCGGTGTCAACGACGCATCGGAGCAGAGGTATCCGTTGAACGGCGCCGCGCCACCAACGATCGATAGACTGCGGTTTCGGAAAAAAGCGGAACCTCCAGAGGGCGCCGGTGCCACCAGTTCACCACCACCGCCAGTCTAAGCCGCTGCTCTCCACGTCCGCGTGTGCGCGGCAGTCGATTGTAGGCGTCCAATACCCCGTGCGTTCGATTGCCGTCGAAGAATGCGAGCCGGTTGGGATAAGGCCTGACTAGCGAGAAATCCACGCGACTCGGGGCGCGCGCTGGATTTCGGTCATTCGGGCGATTCCCGCTCACCGCCAGCAACCCTCCTGTTGCCCGATTCAGGAACAGCACTGACGATACCTTGGGGTGGATGATCCGGCCGGTACGCCGCGCCAGCTTCTCGTCACGGTCGCGGTGAAAATCGACCCGCACGTCGGTGGTACGCATCCGTGAAAGCCACCACTCCACCCCCAACACGGACGCGGGAACTGGCATCTGGGGCTTCAGAGCCAGGATAGCCTCCTCCACCACATTGCTCGGCTGCCTCAGCTCAAACCAAAAGGTGGTCTCGTAGGTAAGTCCCAGTCGCTCCTTTCCGATCGAGCGAACTTTGCGAAGCAACCTTTGAAACAGCAGGGTCGGTAATGCCCCATCCCGAATGAAAACAAGCACGTCGGGTTGTTTGCGCATTTTAATGCTCGGGGTCAAACGTGCGCTCGATTGACACAAAGCCTGCGAAACGGCCACTGTTCGTGCCAGGGCATGACTTCAACTCGGATCCTCAGCCTACTCGCGGTGTGCGCGATCTTCGCAGCCGCCGCCTCCTGGACCGCATACCGCCGAGAGCTGGTGCGAAACAATACCCGCGCCCAAGCGTCCTGGAAATCGCGGCAGGTTCTTCGCGAGGCCAAGGAGCTGTTGAACATTCGGCTAGGGGGGGCTGAGGCTCGGGCCCGCACCGCAGCTTCGTTGGACTCCGTCCGCACGCTGGTCGCCCGGGGAGCAGACCGAAGCACCCTCAAGCACGCGTTCCAGACCGACGAATTTCCGATTCACCTGCTCACCCGTGGCTCCGTGGTGATCGACCTTTCACGCGATCAGGCCTCGCAAAAGCTCAAGCTGGGCGCTCTGATTTCCAAGGCGTTGGCGAAATCGACTGCATCGGGCTTTTCGATCGTGGACCACCGCGTCTACCTCGTCAGCGCTGCAGCGATAGATGTACCCGTCGGAACGCGATCGCATCCCGCCGCGCTGGTACTGGGGAGGGCTCTTCCCGCCGAGGACCTTCTCCAGGTGGCTGGGAAAATCGGCAGCGCGCTGGTGCTTTCCTACGACAACCAACTGCTCCTCGGAGCGGGTCCAGCTGGTCAACAGAGCAGGCTTGCGACGTTGGTCGGACAGGAGGAGCGCGCGCTGGTGTTGTCCATGAATCGGACCTGGGCGGGCGCGTGCATCGAGCTCGACGACGGTCTGTTTGCCTGGACCTATGTGGATACGGCCGAGATTGTCGACCAAGCGAGATGGTCCGCGATCGCGCTCTTTGTCCCTCTCTGGGGAGCGGCGATCGTCCTTGCCGCGGTTCTCCTGGCCTTCACCTATCCCACCCGGGCGGGCGCTGTTTTACTGCCGCTGACAGATCCAGGCAGGTCCCGGTCGTTGCGGTACTAGCCGGTACTTCGGTTCCGGACCAGGTGTAGACTTCCGCGCAGCTGGAGAATTAGATGCCAGACGAATCCGATTACGCGGTGATGCATGAGGCGTTGCAAGCAGCCCTCCAATCCCACGTGAAGATGGGCAAGGCCTATCGATGCGAATGCTCACTGTGTGCGCAAATCCGGGACGCGCTCGCGTTGGGAGCGGGCCGCTCCTACGGCGACCGGATTCGGGAGGAATGCGCGTTGGTCGCGGACTGGAAAGCCGATCAGCTCAAAGGTGAGGCAGCCCGTACGAGCGGCAGCGGTGTCGATGGCTTGGCGGTCGCGCACAAAGCGGCGCGGGAAATTGGCGACCGAATCCGTGCGCTGAAGAGCAGAATGCTCTAGGGCCTGCGCTTCGTCGTACCTACATCGAGTGACACCCCGCGCACCTTCACTCCGTCGCGCAGTCGGGGCGGCCTCGCACAGAATAGCTAAAACCAAAGTGGAGGCTCAATGAACTGCCCTGGCTGCGGGCAATCGATGCAGCAGCACACGGTGGAGGGGAACTACGGGGTTCAAGTCGAAATCGACGCCTGCCGCTCGTGCAGCGGCTTTTGGTTCGATCGAAAAGAGCACCTACAACTCACTCCCGGATCCACGCTCGAGCTGATCCGCCTGATGGGGCCCCACCGCAGTACGCCCTCCGCTCTGCCACAGGTGCTGTCCTGCCCTCGCTGCGGCGAGCGGTTGGTGAATACGACGGACATCCAGCGAAACACCCGCTTCAACTACTTTCGCTGCCCGCAAGAGGACGGCCACTTCATCACCCTTTTCCAGTTTTTGCGCGAGAAGAACATCGTCCGAAACCTCGATCTGCCGCAGATCAAAGAGCTGCGGAAACGGGTGAAGGTAATCCGCTGCTCCAACTGCGGCGCACCGATCAGCTTGGAGAAAGAATCGATCTGCTCCTATTGCCAAAGCCCGATCTCGATGGTGGACCCGGCACAGGTTCAGGCCACGCTTGCCGAGCTTCAAAAACAGGAGAACGCCCGCCGCCACGTCGATCCCGCCCTCGCCGCCAACCTGGTGATGGACAAATTGAAGGTCGAGCGCTTCTACAACCAGTTGGAGCCAAACCCCAGCTCGTTGGGCTCCGATCCCCCCCACGGCCTGATCGAGGCGGGGCTCAGTGCGCTGCTGGATATCCTGGCAGGGCTCTGACCGGGCAGGAAAACGGCAATAATCCCTCGCTCGTCCTGAATCCCGAGTAAGTTCGCGGAGTGAGTACTCCTCTCAATCGCGGCCGCCGCGAGGCTTTGCTCGAGAAACTCGAGAAGGCCAATGCCGAGTTTCTTTCATCCAACCCCGGGGACTCGGGTGCGCGCCAGCCCGTGCATACGGTGTACGGCGGAGCCCAACTGTTTCGATCCTCCACTGCGACCAGGTTCGGGGAGCTCGCTTTGGCGGCGATGGCCGAATACGCTCCAACCAGCGTCGAATTTGCCAACGGGCTTGGGCTGGCGGATCCCCCGACGATCACCGACAAGATGTATGAAAAGGTTCAGCGCAAACTACGGGAAGAACCCGTCGAGGATTTCCGGATCGATTTCGAGGACGGCTATGGGATTCGGCCGGCAGGCGAAGAGGATCAGCACGCGGAAGCCGTGGCCGGCGAGGTGGCGAAGGGGCTTTCTCAAGGGACCCTTCCCCCTTCGATCGGAATTCGAATCAAGTCTTTCGGCCAGCCGACGATGGCGCGGAGCGTGCGAACGCTCGAGTTGTTCGTCACCGCGCTCGCCCGGGCCGGTGGCCACGGGCTCACCCGGCTGATCGTCACGCTGCCCAAGGTGAGCGGGCCCACGCAGGTAGAAGTGCTCAACGATTTGTTGGGCGCATTGGAACACGAGCTGGGGCTGCCCAATCATTGGCTGAAGATCGAGGTGATGATCGAAACGCCTCAAGCCCTGGTTGCACCATCCGGCGAGATCCAGATCCGAAAGCTGCTCGCGGCCGCGGCCGGTCGTTGTCTGGGAGTGCACCTTGGTCCATATGACTACACCGCGTCTCTGAACATCACCGCAAGTGAGCAATCACTGATGCACCCTGCATGCGACTTCGTTCGGAACGTGATTAGCGTCGCGCTTTCCGGCACCGGCGTCGCCCTGGCGGATGGACCGGAGAACATGATGCCGATCGGGCCACACCGAGCCGCGGCGGAGCAGCTCACGATGCAACAGCGTCAGCAGAACTGGCACGCGGTGCACCGCGCTTGGTCCATCTCCTGCCGCAATATCCAGCATGCACTTTCCAGCGGCATCTTCCAAGGGTGGGATCTTCATCCCGCGCAGCTGCCCGCGCGCTACGGCGCGGTCTATTCGTTTTTTCTCAGGAGCCTGGACTCCGACGCCCTCCGCCTCAAGACGCTAATCGATAAAGCGGCACAAGCCAGGCTCTTGGAGTCGGTCTTCGACGATGCCGCGACCGGGCAGGGTCTGCTCAATGCGTTTCGGCGCGCGGTCCAATGCGGCGCGATCTCCGGCCAAGAGGCTCAGCAGATGACCGGCCTGACGTCGGAAGAGCTTGCCAGTCGATCCTTCGAAAAGATCGTCAGCGCCCGCCCGTCTCGGTCTTCACCGTCCTCGTGAAGTCCGCGGGGGTCTGGAATTTCTCCGCCGTTATCGCGCCCTGTCTAATACTGACCAGCACCTGCTCGCCCGATTTCTGTCCCGTCGGCAAGACGTGAACCTGCCGAGCCGGAAAGCCTGGGGACTTCTCCAGCACTTGCCTTGCGCGATCTTCCGGATCCTCGTGCGCGGTTTGAAATCCGGACGCCAACGATCCAGCAAATGAACTCAACTTGGCATAGGCATCGAATTCGGATTTCGGGATACCCAGCTTGGTCCAGGGGATAAAGCAGCCCTCCGACTCCGGCTTGCCATCCTTCAACTGGCGATAACCCTCACACGGGTAGCCGGCGATCGTGGATCGCTCGCCGGTGGGCAGGTAGGCAATGACCACTTTTTTGCTCGAGCCGATTCCGCGCTGGGCAAGCACTGCCTCCATCTGCTTACGTTGTTCGGGGCTCGCCTTTTCCATCGCATCCTTGAGCTGCTGGTTCATCTTCGAACCCATCGCCTTGATCTGCGCTTCATCGATTTCGGAGTAGGTCTTCCTTTTCGGATCGATCACCGTGAGTTTCCGAGTGTCCGCGTCGAGCAGCGTGATCCGCAAAGGCTCTGGGGATCCTTCCTCAGCGCGCAACTTGTTCCCCTGGATGAAAACATTCATCCGTTGCTTGTCCTGACCCTCGAGCGTGAAAGTGACGCCCGCCATTGCCAGCGCGGGGACCCAAGTGGCGAACACGCCGAGCAGAAATCGCATCGAAGCAAGCACTTCCACAGTTGACCCGACCAGTCAATTCAAGCGAGCTTGGCATTCGACGACCCAATGACTGCCTCGCCCAGAGCGCTGAGCAAATTCGAACGCAGGGTCGCAAAAGTCGTCCGGTCGATCCCGCGCGGCTCTTTTCTGTCGTACTCGCAAGTTGCGCTGCGCGCGGGAAAGCCGGGCGGTGCGCGGGCCGTGGTACGGGCTCTCCACCGCCTGTCCAACCTCCCATGGTGGCGAGTCGTCCGAGCCGATCGCACCCTCGCGCCCGAGGTTGCCTCGGAGCAAAGCCGAAGGCTTCGTCAAGAGGGAGTGTCGGTCAGAGGCCGAAGAATTCCACGCCCTGGCCCTTCGAGGGGATAACTCAGCAGCTTCCATCCGTCGAGCCCGCCCAGGAGCGGTCGGACTTTGTGAATCCCTCGTTGCTTGAGTTGCAGCGCCACCCGGGCGCTGGTCACCTCGTTGGGTCAAGTGCAGTACAAAACCACTTCCCGGCCGCGCGGGATCTCGAGATGACGCAGCTCCATTTCTTCCGGAAGGATTCTCAGCGCGCCCGGGATACCCTCCGGTTCACGATCGACCTCGCTGCGATGGCGCAGGTCCACCACAACGATCGGCTCCCCACCATCCAACTTTTGTTTTAGCTCCTCGGCGGTGATTCGCGCCATTCGGAGATCCTGCAGCACCCGGCGGCGTTGCCATAACTTTCCGCTGAGATAGATCGCCACCACAACTGCGACCAGGGCTACCAGCGTCGCTCCGAGTCCCGGTGCGCGGCTACTAATCGTTTTAAGTTCGGTCCCGACAACGTAGCCCACCCCCGTGTAGGTTCCCGACCAGAGCAGCGATCCGACGACATTGAGTGCGAGAAAGCGCGAACGCGATACACCTGCCATCGCCGCGAGTGGTTGTGCGACCAGCCCCAAACCCGGAATGAAATTGGAGACCAGAAGCGTCTTCATGCCGTGACGGACGAAAAGGTCCTCGGTGCGGCGAACGCAGGAATCGGGCTCGAGGGAGAGCCGGCACAAAGATTTGAGAATTCCGCGACCACCCCGCCTTCCCGCTTCGTACCAGGCGACGTGCGCCAATAACGAAGCCAACGCGCCAATGATCACAACCGGAATCACCTGCAGCTTCCCAGTGCGCGCCAGCGCCCCGGCGGCCACGAGGACCGGAGCGGCCGGGAGCGGAGCTCCCAATTGGTCGATGAAGACCCAGGCAAGAGTTAGCGCGTATGCGTTGCGGAGCAGAAACCCCATTTCGGCGTTGGCTATGCTCGAGCTTTTGCCTAAATGCCACCAAATCGATTCGACCATCTCGATTGGTTACGCGCCTATGATGGGCTCATGCGTCGGGTGCTCACCAAGGGCCAGACCGCAAAGGAGATGGAGGTCGAGGCCGCCCTGGCCCGGCCTCCCCGGACCGTCGCTCCCGCCTTCGCGCGGGAGCCGATCGCGACGCTCGTGCGCCGTGGCCTCCGACCCACCCATTCCAAGCCAGACCTGCCGTTTCCAAGAGACTGGAGCACGGTGGCCGCGGAACGACTCAGCACCAAGCTCGGCCACTACGCGTTCCGGCTCTTCTTGCGGGGCGCGATCCTCCACTCGGGTGCCTTCCGGCCTGCGGCAGTGACTCAGTACGTCACTCCGTCGATGGCAACCAGTTTTGCGAGCTTCCTCGAGGAACTTGGGCTGGCGAAAGCTCACGAACCGGGGTTCTATTGCCTGGTTCATCCAGCGAAAAGCTTTGGCGGCGTGCTGGAGTGGTACGTCGCGCGCGAGCTTTACCGTCGCCTCGGCTTTCAAGTCGCCAGCGGGCTCAAATGCCGTGCTCCTGGGGTCGGTGGGGACCTCGACGTGGTAGCGGTGGCAGAGGGCAAGCTCGTTTATCTGGAGCTGAAGTCTTCTCCACCCAAGCACCTGAAGGATTCGGAGATCCAAGCATTTTTCACGCGCTTGGACGCGGTCCGCCCGGACGTAGCCCTGTTCGTTCTGGATACTGCCTTACGCCTCGAAGACAAAGTTGTGCCCATGCTTTTAAAGGAGATGGCCAAGCGCCGTGGAACAACCGCCGGGCCAAAGGCCAAGCGGGTGGTTCGGGAACTCTGGGCTTTGGCACCACATTTGTACGCGGTGAATGCAAAAACGGACCTGATTGCGAACATCGGGCGGGCTATTGCGGAAGGCTTTCGCGCGCTCGCCCCGACGCCGTAACGTCTGGTGTAATAGATTCGCAGCAAATGAAAGCCGACGAAGTCCGCGAAAAATTGCTCACGGTGATGGATCGCAAGCATCACTGGGCGTGGCCTTACTTCGCGGAAGGCAAAGTCCCCTTGTCCCGCCTGCTCGCCCATTTCCAACAAGAATGGGAGGTGTACGTCCGGGACTTTCCGGTATTTCTCGCACGCATCTTGGGCCACGGTCCGCCGGACTCTGTTCGCAGCGCGTTGGCCTCCAATCTGTACGAAGAGCAGACCGGCGGAATCAGCGGGACATCGGCCCATCCCGAGATGTTCTTGAAAATGATGGAAGGCTGCCGCTTCGAGCCAGCAGCATTCGAAGGTGTAGTGCTGCTGCCCGCTGCAAAGCAGTACCGTGACTTCCTCGACCGAGTGAGCTGGAACACGCCGTGGGTGGTCGGAGCCGCCGTGCTCACGCTCTTTGTGGAAGGAAGCGCCCGAGAACGCGAGGAGCTGCAAGCGCCTCCGAGCGACATCACTCGAGAACAGCTCGAGGCCGTCGTGGCAAAACATCCACTGGTCCGCTTTCACGAGGTGGACCCGTCCTGGATGGATCTGGTTCGCGCTCACCAACTGGTCGAGGGCGGCCATCGCCAGGATGCTTGGGAGATGGTCCTCGAGAACGCATCAAACGAAACGAATTCGCTGGTTCTTCAGGCGATGGAGGACGCCCTCGGGCATTGGCTCGTTTACCGGGATGAGGTCGCCGCCGCTTGTGGCCTCTCTCGCGAATGAAGCAAAAGCCGATGTCGAACATTTTTTCAGCGTCTCAGCTGTTGGGGTTTTAGACAACCCCAGTGGACTCGAAACTAGGTGGCGGATGACTCTGGACAGCCTTGTAAGCCTTGCGACGGAGCGAGGCGCAAGCGACCTGCACCTTGAGCCGGGGCTTCCACCGGCGATCCGAATTCGGGGTGCGCTCAAGACCATGGGCGAGCCCTTGTCTGCGAAAGTGTTGCTGGGCTTGGCCAAGGAGGTGATTGGCGACGCGGATTGGCCACAATTTGAGGAACGCTGGTCCAGCGATGTCTCCCAGCGCTTTTCCGGCGTCCGCTGCCGAATCAACCTCCTTCGGACCTCGCGCGGGGTTGGGATGGCCATCCGGCTGCTCTCTTCAGTTCAGCCGACGCTTCGAAGCCTGAATCTTCATCCGGACCTGATCCGGCTGGTCAACGCGGATCACGGCCTGGTCCTGGTCAGCGGGCCGACGGGCTGCGGAAAGAGCTCCACGTTGGCTGCCCTGGTGCAGGAAATAAACCTGCGCGAGGCGCGGCATCTGCTCACGATTGAAAGCCCGATTGAGTACGATCTCATTCCTCGCCAATCCTTCATTCGGCAAAGGGAGGTCGGCCGCGATACCCCGTCCTTCCAGCAGGCACTGTTGGACGCAGTCCGAGAAGATCCCGACGTGCTGATGGTCGGTGAGTTGCGCGAACCCGAGACCATGCGCCTGACTCTCAACGCGGCCGAGACAGGGCATCTGGTGTTGACCACGGTTCATTCCGGTACGGTCGCCGAAGCCCTGCAGAGAATTGTCGCCGCCTTCCCGTCAGACGCACAGGCCGCAGTCACCGCCCAGCTTGCGGATTGCCTGGTCGGAGTGGTTTGCCAGCAACTGCGCTACCGCGAAACCCTGAAGATCAGGGTGCCGGAGTGCGAGATTTTGGTTGCCTCGACCGCCACGCGGGCAATCGTTCGACAGGGGCAATTCTTCAAGCTGTCTTCTGCGCTCGAATCTGGAGGACCTGAGGGCTGCTGGACCTCGATTCGCTATCGAGAGTGGCTCGATCGGCGCACGGATTGGTATCTGCCGTCCAAGGAGGAGCCGGCGCTTTCCGCGCCAGAGCGCACGATTGAGCCCACCCTTCCGCTCGAGACTCCGGTCGCTCCCAAGCGAAAACGGGAACCGGCGGAGGATCCGGGGGTGCTGGTCATTTCCAGTGCCGAAGAAGACTTGGACAGCATCGTTTCCGAAATGGAGCGACGCGAGAAGCCGAAGAAGCGAGGCTGAACGGGATCAGGTGGGCAGCCAAGTCGAGGGTGGTATCGGATGCCTCGGGTCCTGCTCGGCTTGCGCGTCGTGCTCCGTCCTCGCTTTGAGGCGTTCGCGCCGGTAGCTGGCATAGACTTGGGTGAACTCGGCTCCGAGGAAGAGAATCTGCGCCGAGTAGTAAACCCAGATCAGAAGGATCGCGACCGAGCCCGCCGCCCCATAGCTTGAGGCAATGCTGGTCTTGCCGAGATAGATCCCGATCCCGAGCTTCCCCAGGCTGAACAAAATCGCGGTGACGAGCGCCCCCAACCACACGTCGCGCCACTCCACGTGGGTATCGGGTAAGACCTTATAAATCATGGCGAAAAGGAAGGTGATGATGCCGAGGGAAACTCCCACGTTGATGAGATGCCAAAGACCCTCCCATCCGGGAATCTTTCCCTCCAGGAACCTTCCCGCCGCGGAGATCGTCGCGGTGATCAGCAACGAGACCAGCAACAAGAACCCGATTCCCACTACCATCGCGAAAGAGAGGAACCGCAGCCGGATCCAGTTCAAAATTCCATTGATCTTAGGGGGCTTAGCCTTCCAGATGATGTTCATCGTCTCCTGCAATTGGGAAAAGACCCCGGAGGCGCCGAACAGAAGTATGACAATTCCAATCACCGTTGCGAGCGTGCCGTCCTTTCGGTTGCTCGCGCTCACCATCATATCCTCGATGACTTTGGCACCGCTGGATCCCAGCAAGCCCTCCAACTCGCGATAGACGTCCCCTCGGACGGCGTCTTCGCCGAAGAAAAACCCCGCTACCGCGACTGCGATGATCAAAAGCGGCGCGATCGAAAATACCGTGTAATACGAGAGCGCTGCCGCCAGGGTAGTTGCCCGATCATCGATCCAGTCGTTGATCGTCTTCTTGACCATCGCGATCAGGTCCTTGGGTCGCATTGGGTTCCTACCCGCTAGGATGGGACGGGATCCGGCCAACCGGGAGTGGCGGCGAGGACGGCGGGAGGGAATCGTCCTGCTAATCCTCGTGCGGGCACCCAAAAGGTCTCTTGACAGGTCGCGCTAGCGACCCATTGTGGAGATTATGCGTTTTCGACAGGTTCGCGTGCGCTACACCGCGTTGCTTGCGCTCCCTCGCCTCCTTGGCGACCCCTGGAGTCTCGCCGGGATACCCACGGTGGCTCGACCCGAGTGGCGTCCCCCGTCCGATCTATTCGAGACGGATGAGGAGTGGGTCGTTAAGGTGGAAATGGCAGGTCTAGGCGAAGAGGATTTTGAGATTTTGCTCTACGAAGATCGTTTAATTATCAAAGGATATCGGCCCTGGTCCCCTGCCTGCGCGCAGGGACGGTTTCACATTGCCGAGATCCGGCACGGAGCATTTGAAGTGGAAGTGCCGGTGCTGGGATCGATCCAGCGCGAGAACATTTCCGCGCAGTACGAGCAAGGGATGTTGCGCGTCACCCTTCCCAAGCTGAGGGCCGAGCGATGAGTCCTGAACCCCAGGGCAATGCCCAAGGGAACGTCCGGGTCACCTCGGTTCCTGAGATTCCTTCGCTATTGCCGATCCTGCCCCTTCGAGAGACGGTAGCGTTCCCTTTAGCCCTGTTGCCCTTAGCAATCGGCCAGGAACGGTCGGTGCGCCTGGTGGACGACGTGATGCGCACCACCCGGCTGCTGGGGTTGGTGACTCAGCGCAACCCGCAGGCCAAACCAGCCGGACCGGACGACCTCTATCGAGTCGGCTGCGCCGCAGTGATCCAGCAGATGATGCGAGTGGAGGACGGGACGATTCGGCTGGTGGTCCAGGCACTGGAACGAATTCAGATCCGGCAGTTCGTTCAGACCGAGCCCTATTTGATCGCCCGCGTTGAGCGCGCACCGGAACTCGCCGCCCCGGGGACCGAGACCGACGCGCTGGTGCGCACCCTCCGTTCGCTTTTCGAGCGGCTGGTTGGCCTCAATATCGGCATCCCCAAGGAGCTGAGCGCGGTCGTTCAAACGATGAACGATCCTACCGCCCTCGCCTACGTGATCGCCGGAGCGGTCCCCCTCTCGACCGCCTCGCGCCAGGAAATTCTCGAAGTGGACTCCAGCCTCGGCAAGCTTCGCCGATTGGTCGAGCTGTTGCAGCACGAAATCGCGGTCGGGGAGTTGGAGGACAAGATCGCCACTGAGACGCGGGAAAAAATCTCCAAGAGCCAGCGGGACTACATGCTGCGCGAGCAGATGAAGACCATCCAGCGCGAGCTCGGCGAAGGGGACAGCGACGGCTCGGAGCTAAAAGACCTTCGCAAGGGTCTGGACGAAGCTCGGTTCCCCGAGGAAGTGCGAAACGAGGCGGAGCGGGAATTTCGAAGGCTCGAGCAGATGGCCCCCGGTTCTCCCGAGTCCGGGATGGTTCGCAGCTATCTCGACTGGTTGGTCAGTCTCCCGTGGGGAAAGACTACCGGTCGACCGATCGATGTGGCCCGCGCAAGGCAAATCCTCGATGAGGACCACTACGATCTGGAGAAGATCAAGGAACGGATTCTTGATTATTTGGCGGTACAGAAGCTCAAGGCAGAGCGGCAAACCGCAACTCGCGCCGCCGATCCCGTTCCCGCTCCCACCGGGGACAGTCCGTTGCCGCTCACTGCGGAAGATGAATCGCGGCGAGACCCGATTTTGTGTTTCGTGGGTCCGCCCGGCGTGGGCAAGACTTCTTTGGGTCAATCGATTGCCCGGGCGATGGAACGGAAGTTCGTTCGGATGAGCCTCGGAGGCGTCCACGACGAGTCCGAAATCCGGGGGCACCGCCGCACGTACATCGGCTCGATGCCTGGACGAATCATTCAGGCGCTGCGGCGGGCACAGACGATGGACCCGGTCTTCATGCTCGACGAGGTGGACAAGCTAAGCGCCAGCTTCCATGGCGATCCCGCAGCTGCGCTGCTGGAAGTGCTCGATCCGGCGCAAAACAACACCTTTGTTGATACCTACCTCGGCGTTCCGTTCGACCTTTCAAAAGTGCTCTTCATCTGCACCGCCAACACGATTGAAACCATTCCGCCTCCGCTCTTGGACCGGATGGAGGTCCTCAACCTGTCCGGCTACACCGAGGAAGAGAAGCTTCACATCGCTCGCCGATATCTCTTGCCCAAGCAGATCCGGGCCAACGGGCTTTTCGAGACGGAGTTGGTGGTCGACGACGAAGCGTTAAAGCGGATTATCCAGGAGTACACCCGCGAGGCTGGAGTGCGCAGTCTCGAGCGCGAGATTGGGACGATCGCTCGAAAGGCAGCGCGTCAAATCACTGAGGGCGCCAAGCCGCCAATTCGAGTGACCGCGGAACGAGTGCCCGAGCTTCTCGGCCGCCGACGCTTCTACAGCGAGCTGGCCGAAAGAATCGATCGGCCGGGTATCGCCACCGGTCTGGCCTGGACTCCAGCCGGAGGCGAGGTCCTCTTCGTAGAGGCGGCGATGATCCCGGGCCGCGAGCAGCTGATCCTGACTGGAATGTTGGGCGACGTGATGCGCGAATCGGCTCAGGCGGCACTGTCGTTCGTGCGCTCCAGCGCGACAAAGCTGGGGATCGATCCCAAGGTCTTCGAAGGCAAAACGATTCACGTGCACGTTCCCGCCGGTGCCATTCCCAAAGATGGACCTTCCGCCGGCGTGACGATGGTTGCGGCAATTGCCTCGCTGGCCAAGGGCATCCCGGTGCGAAACGACCTGGCAATGACTGGGGAAATTACCCTTCGCGGAAAGGTTCTGCCCGTCGGAGGAATTCGGGAGAAGGTGCTGGCCGCGTATCGGGCGGAAGTCAGAAAGCTAATTCTTCCCCAGCGCAACCGAGACGCGCTCGAGGATGTCCCCGAAGAAATTCGAAAGGCGATCCAGTTCACGTTCGCCGAGTCCGCCGAGCAGGTGGTCGAAACGGCATTGACGCCCAGTGATGCTCCAGCAACTGGAGTGTATGAGCGAGGCCGCCCCGAGCATCGAGCCTGACATTCTATAATTTCTACAGTGTGTGGGGTCCGCGAAGCCGCTAACCTCTACAGGCAAGCGACCGTGGCTCGACCTTAGCTTTCCAGAACCCCCGGGATTTCCCTGAAACGCACGAGCGCTAATGGCGGCATTGGTCTTGCTTAGCGTTGCTGACGTACAGGTGCGCCCGAGAAGGGACGCGGACGCCAACCCCACAATGGAGGTGTGACGCATGCGATCGACTGAGCAAGCAAACGCATCCAGTTCCCTCTCGACCTATCTTTCGGAGCTGCAAAACTATCCCCTGCTCACGGCAGCCGAAGAGCAGAGGCTGGCCCGCAAATACCGCAAGGGTGACCTGGTGTCCGGACACGCACTGGTCACTGCCAATCTGCGATTCGTGGTCAAAGTCGCGTACGAGTATCGCTCGTATGGTTTGCGGATGGCCGACCTGATCCAAGAGGGCAACATCGGCTTGGTTAAGGCAGTGCAAAAGTTTGATCCGAACAAGAAGATTCGGCTGATTTCCTACGCGGTGTGGTGGATCCGCGCCTACGTCCAAAGCCACATTCTCAAGAGTTGGTCTTTGGTGAAGCTCGGTACGACCCAAGCCCAGCGGCGACTGTTCTTCTCGCTCGCGCGGGCCAGGCGCGAGTTGGAGAAGATGAGCCACGGCGATCCGAGCCTGGAGAACCTGGCCAATGTGGAGGAGCTGGCGGAGCGGCTTCGCGTCCGCCCGGAAGAGGTTCGAGAGATGGACCAGCGGATGGGAGGACGGGATCTCTCCCTGGACGCGCCGACGGAAGAGGGCAGCGAAACGTCGCACCTCGATTTCCTGGTGTCGCACAGCGAAGCTCAGGACGAAGAAGTGGCTCGTCACGAGGAATCGGGGATGGTCCGCTCGCATGTTCGCAGCGCATTGGAGCGCCTCGACCCAAGGGAGCGGTTCATCATCGAGAGCCGCCTGCTCAACGAGAAAAAGGTCACCCTCAAATCGCTCGGAGAGCACTTTGGATTTTCGCGTGAAAGAGCTCGGCAACTCGAGCTTCGAGCGATGGAGAAGCTGAAGCAATCTCTGGGAGAATTCGTTTCCGAGGTTCAGCCGGAAGCCGCCCGCATCGCCTAGCCTCGCTGGAAATGGATTTGGCATCGCGTTTGCTACCGCTGGACAGAACTCGCGCGCAGTCTTTGGCCAGCGGTTAGAGTCCTAGGCCATGAAAAATCTCTCCGGGTTCTTTGCGGCGGCCTGGGCAATGCTTCTTCTGTCCTCCTCCTCCCATGGCGCCGGCACACCGATGGACATCGAGGCAGAAACGCGTGCCTGGCACAAAAAGCGGATTGACCGCCTCACTTCGGACGATGGCTGGCTCAGCCTGGTAGGCCTGTATTGGCTCAAGGAAGGGAAGAACCCGGTTGGCTCGGGCAAGAACAACGAGGTGGTGTTGCCGCCCAAAGCTCCCGCGCAACTCGGCGTATTCGTTCGCAATGGCGAGAAGGTCACCTTGGAGCTGACGCGGGGGGTCACCCTCCTGAAGGGAGATGAGCTCTTTACAGGAGGTGAGGTGCGCAGTGACGCCTCCGGCGAGCCAGATGTGCTTCGGCTTGGAACGCTGCGCATGTTGGTGATCAAACGGGGCGACCGGATCGGGATTCGGGTCAAGGACTCAGACGCCGAAGCCCGACGCGACTTTCACGCGATTCCGATGTACCCCGCGAACGCGAAGTGGCGGATCGAAGCGCGTTTCGAGCCAGCGCGTGGGCCTCGAACGCTCCCGGTGCCCAACGTACTGGGAACGATCGATCAAATGTCCTCGCCGGGAACCGCGGTGTTTACCGTTGATGGCAAGGAGTACCGTTTGGATCCGGTGGTGGAGCCGGGCGAAAACCAGCTCTTTTTCATCTTCGGGGACGAGACCAACAAAACCGAGACTTACGGAAGCGGTCGATTCCTCTATACCGATATGCCGCGCAACGGCCAGGTGACGCTGGATTTCAATCGGGCCTACAACCCACCCTGCGCCTTCTCCGCCTACGCGACCTGTCCACTGCCTCCGCGCCAAAACAAACTCGCGCTGCGTATTGAGGCGGGCGAGAAGCGTTACGGCAAACACTAACGATTGCACGGCCGTTGGGCTGCGACTAGCTTTTGCGAGCGCAAGGAGGCGCAAAAGCATGACCAAGACCGGATCGTTCGTGGCAGATGTTCAGGCGCTACGCAAGCGCGCCCGCGAGCACATGGACGCAGGCGCAGTGACCAGCAATTACGAGGGGGACGTCGCTACCACGATTAAAATTCTCAACGAGGCGCTGGCGACCGAAATAGTCTGCGTTCTGCGGTACAAGTTTCACGCCGTCACGGCGGTGGGTATGGACAGCGAATCCGTGAAACAGGAGTTCGCGGAGCATGCTCGGGATGAAGCGGAGCACGCCGACATGATTTCCGAACGGATCAACCAGTTGGGAGGCAAGCCCAATCTCAACCCCGAGGGACTCACCTCTCGCGCTACCACCCAGTATGTCGAGGGCGACACATTGCGCAGCATGATCCAGGAGAATCTCGTCGCCGAGCGGATCGCGATTGAAACGTATCGAGAAATGATTCGCCACTTCGCGAATCATGACCCCACGACTCGCAAGATGCTGGAAACGATCCTCGCCAAGGAGGAAGAACACGCCAACGACATGCAGGATCTGTTGGTGGGGCGCGGCGGCAACTCCAAGTAAGGCAATCAGTACTTGCCGCGCATCCGCTCCTTGACCGGAAGAATCTCCAGGCAGGTTGTCCACCAACCCGTGGCGATTGTTTCGACGAATTCTTCCGGGAGCTTCTCCTGTCTCATTTCGCGCGCCAGGCGCAGGTAATCGTAGGCAACTGGGACGAAGCTGAAGGCCTCCAGCTGAGCCGAGTCGTACCAGGCGTACCAAACCTCGGTTCGGCCATCGTTCGCCGGCCGACCAAGCGCGCCCACATTCACTACGCGCCGTCCTGAGGAAAGCGTCCTTTGCCAATGAATGCCGGTATGCGTACAGAGCAAGACATCGGCCCGGACGTTCGCAGCAAGCGGCTCCAGAAAGTCATCGGGCGAAGTGGTTTCCCAAAGAAACTCATTCACCTGTCTCGGTGAACCGTGCACCATCACAAACCGCGTGCGATCAATCTCGACTTCGCGGCGGGCTGGCAGTCCAGCAAGCCACGGGCGGTGGACCGATGAGGTCTTCTCGACCGTGTACGCGTAGCTGATTTGCGCGTAGTGGTTGTCTCGAGGATCCGTATAGCCGCAGCCGCAGTCGGCGCGTTCGTTTCCTACCGAGTCGTCGTAATTGCCCTGCACCATCTGAATTCGGTGCTCGCGCAACAGCTCGATCGATCGGTCCGGGTACGGACCAAATCCACCGACGTCCCCCAGGCAGTAGAGGGCCTCCGCCCCACGGCGTCGCGCGTCTTCGACCGCTTTTTCGAGCGCAAGGTAGTTGTTGTAGATGCCTCCAAAAAATGCCGCCCGCATCTAACGCTCCTTAGGTGTTGCAGCGAAGCCCTTCCAGTACGCAGGTCTGGCACGCGTTCCACCCAAGCCGAATCGGCCGCGCCGCTTCAGTCACTGCATCGCCGAGCCGTGCGCTGACATCCTTGATCAAGATGGGACAGGTATAGACGCCTTGCGCGGTAACCGCCCTACCCGTCGCACACAGCAG
This sequence comes from Myxococcaceae bacterium, assembly GCA_036781205.1. Lineage (GTDB taxonomy): Bacteria > Myxococcota > Myxococcia > Myxococcales > Myxococcaceae > DAIQBK01. The sequence goes on along the minus strand of DAIQBK010000005.1, from coordinate 167,389 downwards.
CGTGGATGCGATCTCCGCTTCCAACGGCTGCTCGGACAAAGCGGGCTCCTCGAGGTAGCCATGGGTACGCCTCTCCTCGCGCCCGATTCGCAATAAGGGCAGAAACTTCAAACGCGGCCGTTGGATACCGAGTTGGTATAGAAATTCGATGAACCGGGTCCGCGCGTCGGCGGCGGCCAGACCCTCCTGGTGTTCAACTACGGTGACCACAGGAGAAAGCCCAGCCCGCGCGAGGCGTTGGATCGCCGCGACAATCTCATCGAACGTTCCCTTGCCTCGAACGGGATCGTTCTCCTCGCGCGAGGTTCCGTCGAGCGAGACCCGGAGATCGAAGGAGTAGCGCCCCTTCTGAAAGGTGTCGACCACCCACGCGACGGTCGGCTCGTCCAGAAGGAGGCCGTTGGTGACAATTGTGAGCGGGGCAATCCGCAGGGCCAGATCGGTCAGCTGCCGAATCTCTGGATGTAGAAACGGCTCCCCCCCGGTGTAATAGATGTGGCGCATCCCAAGTTGTCGCCCCTGCTCGAGAGTGCTCTGCACTCGCTCGAGCGTCATGAGCGGAACATCGTGCGCCTTGGGCCCGCAAGTGATGAAGCAGTGCCGGCAGGCGATGTTGCAGAGAGTGCCGGTTACCTGAACCCATAGGGTGTCGAGCCAACGAAACGGCAGCTCCGGTCCAGGCTGAAGCATTGGGTTCGACTGTCTCCTTGGGTATCTCGTAGCACGGACCATGCGCAGCCGCGATCCGTTAGGCCAACCCCGCGTTTTTGCCAACGCGCGCCCAATGCGAGGCCGTTAAGAGAACCACTCGTCCCAGTCCCCGGAAGGAGCGAATCGATGAAATACAGGCAGCTCGGCAGGAGCAACCTGCGCGTTTCGGAGATCAGCCTCGGCTCGTGGCTGACCTACGCTGGCGGAGTGGAGCGCAGCCAGGCGGAGGCCTGCGTTCGCAAGGCGTTGGAGCTAGGGATCAATTTCCTCGACACCGCCAACGTTTATGGTCACGGTGCTGCAGAGACGTTTCTGGGAGAGGTGCTGAGAAACGTCGATCGTTCCTCCTACGTGCTGGCGACCAAGCTCTATTTTCCGATGAGCGACTCGGACTCCGGGCTTTCCGCCAAGCAAGTTCGCAAACAGATCGACGGCTCGCTCAAACGGCTTCGCACCGATTACGTCGACCTCTACCAGTGCCACCGATACGATCCCAACACTCCGCTCGAAGAGACGATGGAGGCACTCACCCAGGTGGTACGGCAGGGGAAGGCCCGATACATCGGTTTCAGCGAATGGAATGCGGATCAGATCCGCGCGTCCTTTCGAACGCCAGGCGAGCAGTTCGTCTCCAGCCAACCTCAATACTCCGTGCTCTGGCGAAAGCCGGAGAAGGAGATCTTTGCTCTTTGCGACCAGCATGGGATCAGTCAGATTGTTTGGTCCCCGCTGGCACAGGGCGTGCTGACCGGCAAGTATCTGCCGGGAAAACCAAGTCCGAAGGACTCGCGAGCAGCGAGCCCAGCGATGGGAGGGTTTGTCGATCGGTACCTGACTGAGACGGTCCTTGAATCCGTTCAGCGCCTCAAGCCAATTGCCAAGTCGGCGGGGCTTTCGATGGCGCAGTTGGCCCTGGCGTGGGTCTTGCGACAGCCTAATGTCGCTTCGGCGATCATCGGCGCGACGCGACCGCAGCAAATCGAAGACAACGTCGCCGCCTCCGGCGTCGCGCTGAGCGCGACCACGCTCAAGGCGATTGATGAAACGCTCGCTCCAGCGCTCGCCGAAATCGGCACGGAATCAGCCTAAACTGAGTTTCAGCGGGCTTGCGGTTCCACTGGCTGGATCGGCGCGCCATCTGATACCGCGCTGGAGAGATTGAGGGCCACCCACTCGTCCCCCTTCAACCCTGCTACGATCTGGACCTTCTTTCCATCGTCGATTCCGGTCTGGACCTTGACCAGATGAACTCGGCGGTCTCGGACGGTCGCGACAAAAAGCCCGGCGCCTTGGGTAATCAGCGCCTCAGCGGGGACCACCGGCGTTGGGTTGGTTTTGATCGCAAGCGCCACGTGCACGAACGTTCCCGGATAAAGGCGGTAGCCAGGGTTCTCGACATCGATCTCGGATAACATGGTGCGGGTTCGAGGTTCCAAGGCACGGGAGATGCGGGTCACGTTCGCATCGATGGTTTCCCCGGGCCGCGCATCGAACGAGATTTTCACCGGGTCTCCTTCGCGGATGAACGGCGCGATGTCCTGTCCAAGGTGGACATAGATGCGCAATCGATTCATGTCAGCGATGTCCACAACCGGAAGCGCGCTTTGAGTCGACCCGGTGGCTGCCGGCACCAACGCTCCCTTGTCCACATATCGAGCGGTGATCACACCGCTGAAAGGAGCGCGAAGCGATTCATACTCGCGCAAAGCCTTGGCGCGCGCCAGCCCGGCCTCGGCGGTTCTCACTGCGGCGATTGCCTGGTCCAGTTCCTGCTCCGAAATCACATGCGGGCCCGCCAGCGCTTCCGCCCGCCTCTTCATTTGTTGACGAAGGGCCAGCTCCGCCTCGGCGGCATGAACCTGCTGATCGACGTCAGGCGACTCGAGCGTTGCGAGCAACTGGTTCTGCTGGACTTGATCGCCCTTGTCCACGCGGATTGACGTCACATACCCGCTTACCTTGGCGTAGAGGGTTGCCTGCTGAAATGGATGCACCTCTCCGGGCAGAGAGATTCCTTGACTCGCCGGGGCAAACTGGACCTTGGTTACCCGCACGAACGGGCCTTCGGCGAGCGACTTCTGGCGCGACCGGGTTTCCTTTGCCAATGCCGAGTGGCGGTGCCAGTTCATCCAAATCACTCCCGCCGCTGCGAGCAACACCGCACTGACCCCGAAGGCGTGCAAACGCGTCGGTCGTCGGCGCTGCGAGGTCAAGGGACGATTCGAGATGGAAGGTGAATTCTCAGCCACGAGAGGCCTCGGAGGCACCGCGGCTCTCCGCGGCGAACTTGACGTCCAATTCATGCGAGCTAGGCGGAGCTTTGCGCAACAAAGAGTAGACGACCGGCACCAAGAACAGAGTGACGACGGTGGCGACGATCAATCCGCCAATCACCGCCCGACCCAGCGGCGCATTCTGCTCTCCCCCCTCCCCCATTCCCAGCGCCATCGGCAACATGCCGATGATCATCGCCAACGCGGTCATCAGTACCGGCCGCAGGCGCGTCCTACCGGCTTCAAGAGCTGCGTCGTGGGCTCCGATCTCGCGCTCCGCTCGCACAAAGTTGGCGAAATTGACCAACAAGATGCTGTTGGAGACAGCGATTCCCACCGCCATGATCGATCCCATGAATGATTCAACATTCAGGGTGGTACCAGTCACCGCCAGCATCCACAAGATCCCGGTGAGCGCGCCAGGCACCGCCACGGTGATGATGAAAGGATCCAGCCAGGACTGAAACAGGATCACCATCAGCAAGTAGACCAGGATTGTCGCGAGGATCAATCCCACTCCCAAGCTGCGGAAGGAATTGAACATGCTCTCGCTCTGCCCATGGATCGAGATCCGAGTGCCCTTCGGCAAGTTCTTCAGCCCATCGATCGCCTTCTGGATTTCCGAGGTGATGGCACCCAGGTCCCGACCGGTCACCGAGCATTGGACGTCAATCACCCGCTGGACCGTCGCATGATTGATCAGCGCCTTGTCGTGAGTGGGTTTTAGGCTGGCAATGCTGCCGAGATAGGCCGACGTCCCTGAAGCGCTTTCGTTGAGAGGAGACCGGGCTCCCGTCTGAGTCAACGGCTGAGGCAGGCTGAGGGGCGTGCTGATCAGATCACCGACCGACTGCATCCGGGCGAGTGGTGTCTGGACCACTACGAAGTAATTGACGTTGTTCTGAGGACTCAACCAGAAGGACGGATTGACCAGCGAGCTGGAGCTGAGCGTGGTGAGAAGATTGTTGGCCACGTCACGCTCCGAGAGGCCAACTTGAGCCGCTCTCTCGCGGTCCACCTCGACCGCCAGCGCGGGATGATCCAGGACCTGGGCAATTCGCACGTCCGAGGTCCCGGGAATCTCGAAGATCCGGTCTCGCAGCTGTCGAGCGAGCCCATAAGACTTTTCCAGATCCGTTCCTTCGATCTGGACATCGACCGGGGCCGAGAGCCCAAAGTTCAGCACCTGGCTGACGACATCGGCTGGCTGAAAGTAAAAGCTGGATCCCGGAAACTCGCGCGGGAGCACCTCGCGGATCTTGGCCATGTACTCTTCAGTGGGCCGATGTTCGGGCTTCAAGGCGATAAAGATCTCCGCGTCTTGGCTACCGATATTGTCGCTGCTCACGAATGCCAGGTTGTAGGAAATTGGGACTCCAATGTTGTCATTGATCGTCTGGAGCTCTTCAGGAGGAACGACCTCTCGGACCTTCTGCTCGACCTGTTCTACGAGTCGCTCGGTTTCCTCCAGGCGCGTTCCAATCGGAGCCCGAAAATGCAACTTCATCTGGCCGACGTCCACCGCCGGAAAAAAGTCGAGTCCCACCAGGAACGGAAGGGTCGCTGTGCAGGCGATCACTCCTAGAGCGGAGAGGAGCACGAATCGTCGGTGCTCCAGAACGACTGCCAGGGCGCGCGAATATCCGTTCTGAAACCTCGCCCAAAGGCCATCTCGCCACTGATTGAACCGATCGGTCTGGGTCAGCGGCTCCCGCTCCATCAGCAACCGCGCCAACGAGGGCACCAGCGTTCGCGACAGCAGGTATGACGCAAGCATTGAGAAAACCACCGAGAGCGCGAGCGGAGTAAAGAGGTACTTGGCGGGTCCAAACAGCATCACCACCGGAAAGAAGACGATGCAGATCGTCAAGGTGGCAGCGAGCGCGGGAACCGCGATTTGTTGCGCTCCATCGAGGATCGCCACCGTCAGCGGCTTACCGAGATGGCGATTGCGGTGAATGTTTTCCACCTCGACGGTTGCATCATCCACCAGCATTCCGATCGCCAGCGCCAGCCCTCCGAGGGTCATGATGTTCAGGCTCTGACCGCTGAGGAATAGGCCCGAGACGCCGACCAGAATGGCCAGCGGGATCGACGTGGAGACGATCACCATGCTTCGCCAGCTGCCCAAAAACCCGAAGATCATCAGGGAGACCAGCAGCGACGAAATCGCCGCCTCCTGAAGGACGTTGAAGATCGCGCCGCGAACGAAGAGCGATTGATCAAAGTCAATCTTCAGCTCCATTCCCTCTGGAGCAGTTGCTTTGATCAGCGGAATTGTCTCCTTCGTCGCGTCGACCACGGCCAGCGTCGAGGCATTGGCGTGCTTGAGGATCACAAGGTAGGTGGCACGCTTGCCGTTCACCCGCGCGATGTTCGCCTGGACCGCGAATCCATCTCGAACGTAGGCCACGTCGCCTACGAAGACGGTGGCGCCATTGACCACCTTGACCGGCAAGCGATTGAATTCATCGACCGTACGCGGGCTGCTGTTGAGCGTAACATCGTATTCCGTGTTGCCGATCTGAGCGGTTCCCGCGGGAATCAGCACGTTCGATTGCAGGACCGCTTGAACCACGTCTTGGGGGGAAAGTCCCTTCGCCGCGGCCTTCGCCGGATCGAGGTCCACCATTATTTGCCGCTGCCGTCCTCCAAATGGCGCCGGAGTGGAAAGACCGGGAATCGTGAAGAGACGAATCCGAATGAAGTTCAGCCCGTAGTCATAAAGCTGTTGCTCGGAGAGTGTGTCGCTCGAGACGGTCAGTTGGGCGACTGGGACGTTGGACGCGTTGTAACGGATGATCGCCGGGGGCGTGATCCCAGGCGGCATGATCCGGCTGGCGGTAAGCGAAACCGAAGTAATCTGAGCAATTGCGCCGCCGATGTCCGCGTCCGGCTCAAAGTACACCTTCAAAATGCCCAGACCCGAGGTTGACTGCGAGTCAATCCGGGTAATCCCACTAACCGTCGAAGAGTAAGCGCGCTCGCTGATAATCACCACCCGGCGCTCCATGTCCTCGGCAGGGAGGCCGGGATAATTCCAGACGACAATCACCACCGGAATGTCGATGGTGGGAAAGATGTCCACCCGCATCCGCGTGGCGGACAGCCAACCAAAAATGAAGATCAGCACACAAAGAACGGCGACAGTGTACGGGCGGCGTAGCGCTAATCGGACAATCCACATGCGCCTGCCCTTATAATGATTTGCACTCCGGCGGCGCCATCATGGCGATGCCCGGGGTTATCCGCTTCGCCCCTTCAAGAACCTTGAAACACCAGGAAGTACTGATGGGGCAGAAACTGGTGCTCCGCCTTGAGAACCAGGCCCGCCGCCTGAGCCTTGGAAAGAAACTCCTCCCGCGAAACTTTGTGCTCGACCGGCGGTCCGACGGGAAGCTCCCTCTTGTGAAAATCGATATTCACCAAGCGCCCGCCTTGGCGAAGGGATCGGGCGAGGCGGCGCAGGTACGCCACTCCATCGGGAAAGTGATGAAAGGTGTCGACGACGAGAATCAGATCGCAGCTTTCCAGTGGAATCAGCGGTTCGCTAGGTAGGCCAAGAACCGGTACGACATTGACCATCCCACTCTTCTCGATTCGGTTTCGCAGCGCTTGGAGAATGCGCGGCTCGACGTCGACGGCGAACACCGCGCCACGGGCGCCCACCTCTCGACCCAGGCGCAGCGCGAAGTAGCCAGGTCCTGCCCCGATTTCGCAAGCTACCTGGCCGGGCTGGATCTGCAGCGCTTTGAGTACCTCCTCAGGCTTCTGCCATTCCTCCCGCTCGGGAGCCTCCATTTTTGAGACGTAACTATCCAGATCTTCGGGATTTCCATGCCTTCCGTGGTGGCCGTGTCGCACGCTAGCCTGCGAATCTCTCAAGAACGCGGCGAACGCTCAAGACGACGTCAAGCCATTGAGTAGGCCAGAGGCGACTCTGGCGAGGATTTCATCGATCAGCGTTCGATGGTTCACCGACCGCGGCCCGCGCCGCGAGCGGCTGCGCGATCCGCTCCTGGTTCGTGTTGCGGCTGTTCTGCGGTGATTGAGGTACTCGCGCCGCCGCCAGTCGTACTGCGATCGCAAAGATGCGCGCGAGAGGACGTCATAAGCGTGATTGAGCTCTTGCGCCGCGGCGGTTGAGTCCGGGCGAGCTGGGTTCAGGTCGGGATGCACCCGCCGCATCGCAGCCCGGTAGGCGGCTCGGATCTCCTTGAGCCCGGCCTCGGGGTCAATTCGCAAGAGGCGGTAATAGTCGCGCTTGGGTTCGTAAGTGATTTGGCCCATTGGTAAAATCGCGCGTAGTTATTAATCGCCGCTGCTTGCGCCGCAACAATCCTGCGCCGCGAAAGGACAAATATCCCTATTCTTGCTACTCAAGGGGTCCCTCCATGCTCCTCGGCCCTCGCGCGTTCTTCGCAATCGAGCTGATCGGGGTCCTCTTCGTTGGCCCGGCGTGGGGCGGACCGCCGTTTGAGGTTCGCGGTAGCGTCAAGCAGCTGTTCGTAATCGGAGCGCCTCCACGGGCCAACGGCCTGCTTCGGGATGCCAGCGGTCAGATCGTGCAGCAAGGGACCACCGACGACCTCGGGGGTCTGGTTTTTCGAACCGTTGAACCGGGCGATGGATACGTAGTGATCCTCTCATCAGGCGGTATCACGTTCACCTCCGACCCGACCACCGTGCTCGCAGAAGACTACCTGCCGCCCCAGTCCTTTTATGATCAGCAGATCCTTCCGACCGGAACCTATGGAAACTCTGGCTATGGCTACATCATCACTCGGGACGGTACCCAGATCAGCGTCCAGGTCCAGTTGCCGGTCCTGGGTCAGGAAGGCTTGCCGTTTGGGCGTAGCATCCGTGCTGGCGCGCCCAGCTATCCGACGCTGATCGAGTACTCGGGCTACGATCCCTCGAATCCGGCTCCGGATGATGTCTTGCGAGGCGAGATTCAGACATTCCGATTTCTCGCCTTCCTGCTGGGTTACGCCTACGTAGGCGTGAACATTCGAGGCACCGGATGCTCCGGCGGAGCGTTCGACTATTTCGAGCGGTTGCAATCCTTGGACGGTTATGACGCGGTGGAGGTGGTCGCCGCGCAGCGGTGGGTACAGGATGGCCGACCGGCGATGTTCGGCATCTCCTACGCGGGAATCAGCCAGCTCTTCGTCGCTCAGACACGCCCTCCACACTTGTCGGCAATCACTCCTCTTTCAACGATCGACGACACCTTCCGCGGCACCCTGTATCCGGGCGGCATCTTCAATGACGGATTCGCTTTGAGCTGGGCGATGGAACGCCAGCGACAAAATCAGTGGCCCGACCCGGTGGGCGCTCAATGGGTCCTCGATCGCGTCGGCGGCGGCGATTCGCAGTGCGCCTACAACCAACTGCTGCGGCAACAGAATCCCGATCTGCTTGCGAAGATCGAGAGAAATCCGTTCTACCCCGATGTGGGAAATCCGGATTATCCCGAGGGCGGCGATGTCCTTTCCCCTTATTCGTTCGTGCCGAGGATCAACGTTCCCACCCTGATCATCGGAGCCTGGCAGGACGATCAGACCGGGGGCCACTGGCCGGTGATGCTCGATCAATTCGATCCGACAAATGAGCTGCGCGTTGTCGGCAACAACGGGACCCATGCCGATGCTCTGGGACCGGAGAATCTCGGCCGACTCGTCGAGTTCCTTGACTTTGATGTCGCGCGGATCGTGCCGATCATTCCTGACGAAGCTCGTGCAATCGCTCCGCTACTCTACCTGTCCGTCTTTGGGGCACAGGGAGTGCAGCTGCCGCCGGATCGCTTCGCGGGATTGAGCTACGAAGAGGCCAGGGGCCTCTACGACGCCGAAGATCGGGTCCTGATCAATTGGGAGGTCGGCGCCAAACCCGATGCACAGACGCCCGGATCGCCGGAGCCAGCCGCACAGAGCACCTACTCGCAGTGGCCACCGCCTGAAACCATCGCTCAACGCTGGTACTTTCAGCCTGACGGTCAACTGACGTTGATGCCTCCTAAGATCGCGGACGACGATCCGAGAGGCGTCGATGCCTACCAGTATGACCCTACCGCGAAGCCCCGTGGCGACTTTCGTTGCCCAGGAGGTGGAGATCCCAATATGTGCCGCAGCGAGATCTGGAAAGCGAATGCCTTGTACGACTGGCGGCCGCTGCCAATGGGCGACGCGCTGTCGTACCTGTCGGATCCACTTGCTGAGCAACTGACGCTGCTCGGATCCGCAAGCGTGGATCTGTTTCTGATGTCCACAGCTCCCGATACGGACCTGGAGGTGACGCTCACCGAGGTCCGTCCGGATGGCCAGGAACGATACGTGCAGAATGGATGGCTCCGGGCCAGCCATCGAAAGCTAGATGAGGCTCGTTCCACCGAACTGCGGCCGCGCCAGACCCACCTCGAGGTGGATGCGGAGGATCTACCCCAAGGTCAATTCACGCTCGTCAGGGTGGAGCTTTTCCCATTTGGTCACGTCTTTCGTGCGGGATCCCAACTCAGAATCAGCATTGAAGCGCCCGGTGGAAATCGTCCGCTTTGGACTTTCGCCACTCTCGACGCGACTGGCTCGGTCAATTGGATCGCCCATTCGATTGGTCGCCCCTCAAGTCTGGTCGTGCCCGTGATCGACACGGTCGAGGTTCCGGAGCCTTTGCCGGATTGCCCGACTTCGCTCCGCGCGCAACCCTGCCGGCCGTACACCGGTCCGCCTGTCCCGGGACAGCCAGTGGCGTCAGCCGCCCCGCGTATGCATCTCTAAGTGCGGATTTTCGCGCAAGGCCGCGGCGGAGGCGAGCGGTCCCCGCTCTTCGAGCGCCAGGCGCTCCTCCGCGCCCCTGTCTGCTCGTACGCTCCACGCCTCGCGGATCGCTGATTCGAGCTCGGGCCTCGAGGCACCCCCCCGCAGCAGGCGCCGCAGGTCAAGCCCGGACTTTGCGTAAAGGCAGAGAAACCACATGCCGTCCGCGGTGAGACGACTTCGGTCGCATGAGCCGCAAAAAGGCGTGGTGGTCGAAGCGATGATCCCAAAGCGATATCCGTTGGGCAGTTCGAAGCGCTCCGCGGGGTCCGAGCCGCGCTCCTTGAGCGTTCGGATCGACCCGTAGTGCGCCTCCAGACACGAGAGCATTGCGGCTCTCGAAAAGACTCGCTGCCGTGTCCACTGCGTAGCTCCGCCGACATCCATGTACTCGATGAAGCGAACCTCTGCGTCCAGATTGCGGCCGAACTCAAGAAGGTCGATCAGCTCGTCGTCGTTCACCCCGCGGATTACCACCGAGTCCAGCTTCAGAGCGTGGAACCCCGCCGACAAGGCTGCATCAATTCCCGCGAGCACCTGCCGCAACGCATCACGCTTCGCAAGGTCGCGGAATCGCTCTGGTCTGAGCGTATCGAGGCTGACCGTAACGCGGTGCAGTCCGGCTCGCTTGAGCGCCGACGCGTGCTCGGACAGAAGCATACCGTTGGTGGTTAGAGCCAAATCGCGGATTCGGGGATCGCGCGCCAATAGTTTTACCAATTCAGCTAAATCGCGGCGCACCAGCGGCTCACCACCAGTGAGTCGGAATTTCTCGACTCCCAAGCCAGCAAAGACGCCCGCCACCTGTCCGATTTCCTCGAAGCTGAGCAGCTGATCCCGGCGAAGCCAAACGTATTCCTCCTCGGGCATGCAATATTGACAGCGCAGGTTGCAGCGGTCGGTGACCGAAATTCGCAAACTGCGAAGTGGGCGACCCAGTCGATCGATTGGGTTCATTCACCCTCTATATATCCCGTTTGGCTTCATCGCGAATGAGAGTGAAATCAACCCTAAGGTTCTTGACAAAACCAGGGTACCAGCCGACGCTCCACTCGTTTTTTTTCCGCCGGGGGCTTGGTCGCCATGGAAATGCATCGCCGTACTTTTTTGAAGGGGGCGGTGGGGTTGGGCGGCGCGGTTGGAATGGGCTTCTTTGATCTTTCAAGGGCCCGCGCCGAGATGCGAGAGCTGAAGATCTCTCGCACTACCGAAACCCGAAGCACGTGCCCTTATTGCTCGGTCTCATGCGGGGTAATCATCCACACGCTTGGAGACAAAGCGAAGAACGTGACGCCCGCGGTGGTCCACGTCGAAGGCGATCCCGATCATCCGATCAACCGTGGGACACTTTGTCCCAAGGGGATCGCGCTCAAGGATGACATCACCCACGCCAATCGATTGAAAACGCCGAAGATCCGTCGTCCTGGTTCGGACCACTGGGAAGACATCTCGTGGGATGAGGCGATCGCAAAGATCGCTCGACAGATCAAACTCACCCGGGACAGAACATTTGTTGCCAAGAACGCAAAGGGCGAACTCGTCAATCGCACGCCGGGGATTGCGATGATCGGCGGTTGCACGGACACCAACGAATTCAATTTCCTCCAATGGAAAGTAATCTCTGGGTTGGGGGTGCCGTACCGGGACACCCAGGCCAGGGTTTGACACGGCCCCACGGTGGCCAGTTTGGCCGCCACCTTCGGTCGAGGCGCAATGACCAATGGCTGGGTCGACATCAAGAATGCTGATGTCGTGTTGGTGATGGGGGGCAACCCGGCGGAGAACCATCCCTGCGGATTCAAGTGGGCGATCGAGGCGAAGAAAACGCGAAACGCGAAGATCGTCGCGGTCGATCCCCGGTTTACCCGAACCGCGGCGGTGGCGGATTATTACGCTCCGCTTCGGCCCGGAACGGACATCGCGTTTCTTAGCGGCATCATCCGTTACGCGATCCACAGCAAGCGGTTCCACGAGGACTACGTCAAGATCCACACCAACGGCCCATACGTGGTCAGCGAAAAGTACGGCTTCCACGACGGGCTGTTCTCCGGCTTCGATCCTGCCAAAGGTGAATACCTTAAGGATTCTTGGGCTTACGAGCCGGATGAGAAGACGCAGGCCTACCGCGTCGATCCGACGATGCAAGACCCCCGCTGCGTGTTCCAGCTCTTGAAAAAACACGTCGACCGCTACACGCCCGAGATGGTGGAGAAGATCTGCGGGACCCCGAAGGAGAAGTTCCTCAAGGTGGCGGAAATCGTGTCCTCCACTGGAACCGCCGCGCGTGCCGGTACAATCATGTACGCGCTCGGTTGGACGCAGCATTCCACTGGCGTTCAGATGATTCGCACCGCGGCGATCCTTCAACTCCTTCTCGGAAACGTCGGTCGCCCGGGCGGGGGCGTCAACGCGCTGCGCGGCCACTCGAACATCCAGGGCGCCACCGACATGGGTGGGACCTTCGAAATTCTTCCCGGCTACCTCAAGACGCCCACCGGCGGGATGACCAACCTTAAGGACTATCTCGAGAAGAGTACGCCCACCACTCTCAACAAGCAGGCGTGGGCGAGCATGAATTATTGGTCCAACTATCCCAAGTTCACGGTGTCGCTGCTCAAGGCTCTGTACGGCAAGGCAGCTACCGCGGAGAACGACTTCGGTTATTCCTGGCTTCCGAAGGTCGACGGGAATTACTCCTGGCTCTACCTCTTTGACGACATGTACCGCGGCTCCTCCAACCGGGTTGGCGGCAAGGAGCCGGCTCCCGAAGGATTCATCAGCTTTGGGATGAATCCCGTGGGGCTGGGGCCCAACTCGCCGAAAATGGTGGCCGCACTTTCCAAGCTCAAATGGATGGTGATGGTCGAAAACGTGGAGACCGAAAGCGCGATCTTCTGGAAGGCGCCGAAGGAATACGGCGGCGCAGAACCATCGAAGATTCAGACCGAGGTCTTCTTGCTCCCTGCCTCCGGGTTTGCCGAGAAGGACGGCACCTTCACCAATTCCGCCCGGTGGATCCAGTGGAAGTGGAAGGCGATTGATCCGCCGGGCCAGGCGAAGACCGACCAGGAGATCATCGCCCGAATCTTCCTCGCGGTGCGGGATCTCTATCAGAAGGAGAAGGGCCAGCTGCCAGAGCAGGTATTGAACGTCAGCTGGAGCTACACCAATCCGACCAATCCCGATCTCTCTGAGGTGCTCAGGGAGATCAACGGCAAGGCGCTGGTGGACATCCACGATCCGAAGGATCCAACCAAAATCATCAAGACCGCGGGGCAACAGCTCGATGGTTTCGCCCAGCTGATGGATGACGGTTCGACGATGTGCGGCAACTGGTTGCACTCGGGCGTATACACCGAGGCAGGCAACCTGTCACAGCGGCGAAACAATGCGGATCCGCTGGGATTGGGAATGTTCCACAGCTGGGCCTTCTCTTGGCCTGCCAATCGCCGGGTGATGTACAACCGTGCCTCGGCGGACGCCACTGGACGGCCGTGGGATCCCAGACGCCCGGGGATCGTCTGGAATGGTGAGAAGTGGGTGGGCGACGTGCCGGACATCAAACCCGATTCAGCTCCCGGGACGTACGGCGCCTTCATCATGCTTCCGGAGGGGGTCGGACGGCTCTGGGCGCCGGTGCTCAACGATGGACCCTTCCCCGAGCATTACGAGGCAGTCGAAGCCCCGGTGGAGAACCCACTGCACGCGAAGGTGTCCTCCAACCCGGTGTCGAAGCGATTCTCAAATGACAAGGATGCCTACGGGACGCCGGACAAGTTCCCGCATGTATGCACCACCTATCGGCTCACCGAGCATTTCCACTACTGGACCCAGCATCAGCGCAATGGGCGACTCAACGAAATTCAGCCTGGCTTCTTCTTCGAAATTCCTGATGCGCTCGCCAAGGAAATGGGGATCGCTGATGGGGCGCGGGTGAAAGTCACCTCCGCCCGGGGTTCTATCGAGGGTCCGGCGATCGTTACCAAGCGCCTCTTGCCGACGACGATCAACGGAAAGAAAGTGTGGCACATCGGCTTTCCCATTCACTGGGGCTACGCGGGTGATCCGGCGCATGCCGGTCCCTTGGCCAACTTGCTTACCCCGTCCGCGATGGACCCCAATACCTGGACGCCGGAGTACAAGACGTTCCTGGTTCGGCTCGAGAAAGCCTGAGGAAAACCACCATGCCTTCTCAAAATCTCGAGATTCGTCAGTCGTCGGCTTCGCTTCGAGGGCAGGGCAGCGGTCTTCGGCACCTGCCGAATGTGTCCAAGTACATCGACACCTCAACCTGCATCGGTTGCAAGGCTTGCGAAGTGGCCTGCCAGGAATGGAATGACCTTCGAGTCGTCCATACCCAACAACTGGGCAGCTATCAGACGATGCCTAGCCTCGACGCCGATTTCTGGAACCTGATCAAATTCAATGAGCTGGAGATCGACGGCAACCTGGCGTGGCTGATGCGCAAGGATCAGTGCATGCACTGCTCGGATCCAGGCTGCCTTCGCGCCTGTCCCGCTCCCGGAGCGATCGTCCAGTACGAAAACGGCATCGTCGACGTCAATCCCGAACAGTGCATCGGCTGCGGACTTTGCGAGACCGGGTGTCCCTTCGACGTCCCGCGCTTCTCCGCGAAAACCGGGAAGATGGCCAAGTGCACGCTGTGCGTGGACCGGGTGGAGGTCGGCCTGGAACCGGCTTGCATCAAGTCTTGCCCCACCGGCTGCCTGCATTTCGGAACCAAGGACGCGATGCTCGCCCTCGCCGGTGAGCGGGTAGACCAGCTCAAGGGCAATGGCTTCGCCAATGCCGCCGTCTATGACCCGTCCGGCGTCGGAGGAACGTCGGTGATCACCGTGCTTGCCCACGGGGACCATCCGGAGTGGTACGGCTTGGCGAGGGACCCACAGGTTCCGGCGTCAGTCCGATTCGCCCGCTCAATCCTGCGGCCCTTAGGGCTGATAGCGATCTTCGGCGCGATCGCCGGCGTGTTCGGCCACTTCATGGGCTTCGGTCCCAAAAGACCACCCCCGGAGGGACCTGGCCCTCCTAAGTCGTCCGCAAAGACCTGATCGGAAAGGACGCGATCGATGGCTGATTTGGCACCGCAGATCCCCGCGCCTGGGGCGCTCCATCCTCTCAACGAGGCAATGATTCGGGGCCGCCACACCGAGAACGTGACGGTGGGCGAGGAGATCATCCGCCACCGGCTCCTTTCACGGGTGATCCACTGGTCGGTGGCCCTCTTCTTCTTCCTGGCCCTTTTCACCGGGCTGCCGATCTGGACCCCGATCTTTGGCTGGATGGCGCATCTGTTCGGCGGACTGGCGGTGTGCCGGTGGCTCCATCCTTGGGTCGGGATACTGTTTTTCGCCGGTTCCGCGGCGATGTTCTTCCATTGGGTGAAGGAGATGAAGCTGCAACCGAACGACCGGGCTTGGCTGGGCCCCAAACTCTGGAAGTATCTGAGCTACGCTGAGGAGGACCCGGAGGTCGGCAAGTACAACGGCGGCCAAAAGTTGTTCTTCTTCACGGTAGGGCTGGGTGCGCTGGGTGTACTGCTGTCCGGGGTCGTCCTCTGGTTTCCGCTCAGCTTCTCGCAACTGCTTCGCGAGCTCTCGCTGGTTCTGCACGATGTCACGTTCATCCTGTTCGCGGTGGCAGTGATCGCCCACATCTACCTGGGCACTGCGGCCGAACCGGGCACGTTTGAATCGATGACGCGCGGAACGGTGAGCAAGCGCTGGGCTCGGTTGCATCATCCACGCTGGTACCGCGAAGTCACTGGTGAAGAGTCCCGACGCCGCTAAGTCCCAGCCTCACGCGCTCGCAACGGCATTTCGTCGTCGCGCCGATCGCGCGGAGTCGCTCGCCCAGACCAGCGAGACCGCAGCCAGTGCGCTCCGCTTCGCCGCGGGCCTTTACCGCGCTCAGGCCGAGAACGCCGATGCGCTGCAATCGGTTCATGCCCGACAACCCTTTACCGGGGATCTGGCGCTCGACGCCCCGGCTTTACTTTCCCCAGCCCAGCGAATCCTTCGCTTCGTCGGCGACTGCGGCCCCCCGCCGTTGGCCGAAGATGCCCACCAACGACTCAGCCAGGAAGCCTCAGTCGCTATCTCGCGCCTGCTGGTCTGCTGGACCGGCGATCGCCCGTGGTCGGAGGATTACCTTACTCGCGCCGTGCTTCGAGTTTACGTGGAGCAACTTTCGCAAGAGAAGATTTCTCCTGTCCGGCCGCACCGGGAGGGACATTGCCCGTTCTGCGGTGGTCCGGCCTGGATTGCGAGCCGGCGATCCGCGGACAACGCCGACGGCGCGCAGCGCCTGCTGGGATGCGCCCTTTGCGGCGGCGAATGGCCCTTGGTGCGAATCCGCTGTCCCTGCTGCGGCGAAGCCAATCCAGACAAGCTGCCTCACTTCAGTGCAGATCGCTATCCGGCGGTTCGCATCGAGGCCTGTGACAGCTGCAAACGGTACGTGAAGTCCCTCGACCTCACTCTCGACGCGCGGCCCATCCCCGAGGTGGACGAGCTAGTTTCGCTGGGATTGGACCTCTGGGCCCTCGAGCAGGGCTACAGCCGGATTGAGCCGGGACTGGCGGGGATCTGAAATCTTGAGGGAAAGCTCACCCCAGCTGAGGCGTTTGCGTCTCCGATTCCGGCTGCTCGGGCAACAGAGCGCGGTAAGTGCTGGCCAATTGCTCCTGTGGCCAGCCCAAAAAGACTCCTTCGCCGCGGTAGTAATGTTCGCCGGACGAAAGCTCCAACAGGACAATCCCGCCGCTGCCAGTATCCGAATCGACCAATACGCGCCAAGCCGAAACCGTCACATGACTGTCCCGCGCGCGAACTGGAACGCGCTCCAAAGGCCCGACGGCAACCTCATGGAGGCCGGCGATGATTCTGGCCTGATCCGTTGAAGGGCTCACCCAGGGTCCCCGTTGACGGCCGATGTCTATCCTCCTGGTCGCCCGATGTCTACCCGCGACGAGTGCGTGGGCCGGTCCAAATGGACCCACGCGTCAAAGGTGGCGAAACCGCGGGAAAAACCCGGGACGGGCTACAGGGAAGCCGGTCGTACCTGAGGGGCCTGACCAAACCTCGACGCCGCCTGTCCCGGGCAAAACCGTTACCCAAAGACCCATTCGCGTCCAAAGACACCGACTCGAACGCATCGTTGCGTGTCGACGACGAAATTAGTCATCTGCTGCACTGTTACGGCTGGTCATTGGGGGACAACTTGGAATTGACAAGCCTGAGATCGTCCCCCCATAAGGGCGCCATGCCGAGGACGTGGGGGTGGGCGCATTTTTTCTGCGCCGCAAGCATTGTCGGCTGCTCTTTAATACCAACGCCTGCGATCGCAGGTCGTCGTCCGTTTCTGCTGGCCTACGATTCGGAGATCATTCCCGAAGGAGACGTCGAGCTCGAGCAATGGCTGTGGTCCGAGAGCAAAATTCCAGCTCGGCCGCGAATTCCTGCGCGGTACTGGGTCTACTGGTCCCCGGTGATTGCCCTTAGCAATCATCTGGAGCTGTACCTTCCGGTTCAATGGGTCGCGACCTCCACCAGCGCCAACCTGGAAACGCTCTCGGCCGAGCTGCGGTACCGCATCTTTCCGCGCGAGCACGAGGGAGGCTTTCAGGCACTCATCCATGCGGCCATCCACCAGGCCGTCTTCTTCCGCGCCGCTCCTTCGAGCGCCGATCTGGGGCTGGTCGCAACCTATGGAAGCCCGAACCAACTTCATCTGATGGCTAACTTTGGCGTTCAGGCTGCCCTTCCATGGCCGGAGCACATGGCGCGGCCGATCCTGTTGGAATACGCGGCGGGGGCGGCCCACCCGCTGTTTAGCACTGAGCTGCGTTTGGCAGTCGAGTTCGACGGGGAAATCGGGCTGCGCGCCACCCAGGAAACGATTGGGCGCCATTTTCTTGGAGGGGCGATTGCCTGGAGCCGGGGCCGGGTGTGGATCACAGCCGGCTTTCTTTTCGGCCTCACCGGTCTGTCCGAACTGACGCCGCGCTACATGCCGAGGCTGATTTGGGCAGTCGCCTTTTAGTCTTTGGCCTGCTTGCGGCACTCGCGCCCGCCAGCCTCGCCGCGGAGGGAAGCGTGCACGGAACCGTCCGCCTCTTTACGGTGAACGAGGCAGGACAGCGCGTTCCAAAGCCTGACGCCTCATCCGTCGTCGTCTACTTGATCGGGTTCAATCAGCCCGCTCCCGCCGATCTGCCGCGCATCTCCCAGAAGAACAAGACGTTCATTCCCGACATCCTACCGATCGTGGTCGGCCAAACAGTCGAGTTCACCAACGACGACAACATCATCCACAACGTATTCTCGACGTCCAAGGCGCGGATATTCGATCTCGGTAAGCCTCGAGCGGGGGAATCCAGGCGAGTCAAATTCGATCAAACCGGCTTGGTCGACGTCTACTGCGACATTCATGAACAGATGATCGCGACCATCCTGGTGTTGCCGAACCGCGCGTTCACCCTCACCGGCGCCGACGGCAGCTTCAGCCTGAAGGGCGTGCCCCCGGGGCATTACTCGCTATTCGCTTGGAGCCGCGCCGCCAATCCGGCGCGGGCGGAGGTGGACATTCTTCCGGGCCAGGATACCGGGGCCACCCTGGAGCTGACCGAAACGAAATTCAACCTGACTCATCTGGGAAAGTACGGCCAGCCTTACCGAAAACAGCCAGACTATCCGCCGTAGGAGTGGGCCACTTGTCGGAGCGGGGAGATTGGTGCACCGTTGACGGCCACGATGCGCGAGCTGCAGACCTCCACCTGCCCGGATGAGAACCAGCTGCTGCTCTGGATTCAAGGACTGCTCTCCCCGCAAGAGCGAAACCAACTCGAGCAGCACATTGACCAGTGCGAGGAATGCCGCCGGGTGGTGGCTCAGCTGATTCGAGTCACCGCCGCACCGGATGCAAAGTCCATCCAGCCATCGGTGACCTTGATTCGAATTCCAGCCGCTCCCGAGCCGAATGGCACGCAGTCGCCCGCCCTAGGCCAGCTTCTCGTCCGCGGAACCAATCTCGGGCGCTACGTGATTCTCGACTGTCTCGGTAGTGGCGGCACCGCCGTGGTGTATGGCGCGTACGATCCGGAGCTGGAACGGAAAGTCGCAATCAAATTGCTTCGAAAGGATCTACCCGGTTTGGGCAGTCCCGAGGCAAACCGCAGCCAGTTGCTACACGAAGCGCAAGCGATGGCGCGGCTCTCCCATCCCAACGTGATTGTCGTCTACGACGTCGGAACGTTCGGGGATCGTGTCTTCCTCGCGATGGAATTCATCCGAGGTAAAAACCTGAGGGGCTGGCTCGAGGAGCGGACGCGTTTGTGGCGAGACATTCTCCAGATCTTCCTTCAGGCAGGCGAAGGACTTTCGGCCGCACACCAATCGGGGCTGGTGCATCGGGACTTCAAGCCAGACAACGTGCTGGTGGACAGCGAAGATCGGGCTCGGGTTACCGACTTTGGCCTGGCTCACGCCTTCAGGCCCGCCCAGGTGGAAGGAGTTGCGACTGCGTCGTCCGAATCGCCTGGGGGACTTGGCAAGCATGCCCTGGTGGGCACCCCCGCGTACATTGCCCCCGAACAGTGGAAGGGGCAGCCCGCCGATCAATTCTCGGACCAGTTCAGTTTCTGCGTCGCGCTCTACGAGGCGCTCTATGGGGAGCGGCCCTATCCTGGCAAGACCTCCGCCACGCTTGGGCTCGTCCCCGATCCGATCGCGCAGAACGCCGTGCCCTCGTGGGTCCGGCGCGTACTTCTGCGCGGGCTAAGTCCTCGCCCCGAAGCTCGTTACCGCTCGATCCAGGAGCTCTTGCAGGCCCTCGCCGACGGATTGAGCGTTCGTCGAGTCAGAATGACGCTCGCCGGCTCGGTCTTGGCACTGCTGGCAATGTTTTTGCTCGGCTACTGGGGGCTGGCCGCGTCCACCACTCACAAATTGAAGCTGGATCTCGCGCATGCCGCGGATCAATTTCGGGCCAAAGCGGCTGAACAACAATGGCTCATCGACTTGAGGTCGCAGGCCACCTTGAAGAAAGAGTATCTCCTCGAAGCGCTGGGAAAAGCAGACGATCGCGACGCGACTTTGGGCCTGGCACCAGAGTCGCACGAGGAGGAATTGAAATTCGTGCACGAGCTGATCACCTCTGCGGATTTGCCATTTCTCAAATCCGCGGACGCCCTGGTGCTGGTGGACGCATCCGGCCGAGTCATCTTCAACCGCGCCGCGGAATCCCAGTGGGGTAAGAAAATATATGGCATTCACTGCCTGGAGGCGGCGCTCGCCGGCCAGCCGCTGGAGGAGCTCTGGTCTCCTGAACAGGTTCGGGCATTTCCGGTTCCGCTTTCCTCCCGAACGCCGGCCGATGATTTGCTGCTGGTGTTTGTTCGCCCGGTGGTGCGGGGGCGCAATCCTCTCGGAGCAGCCCTTTGGGGCCAATGGATCCGGTCCTCGTTTCTTCCTGAGTTGGAGCAGGTGGTCGGAGACCGGCTGGTCTTGCGCGCGCCAGATGGAGGCGGGGTGGCGACCTTGCCGGGCGCCTTGGAGGCAGAACCACCGAGCAAGTCCCCCTCGCCCCACTCGGTGCGGATCGGTCCGGCGCGCTATCTGGCCCAACCTGTCGAGATCGGCGGCATCAGCGGACAACCGATCGGACATGCAACGCTGCTGAGAAATCTCGATCAGGAGCTCGACCCGGAGCTTTCGCGATATCGCCGAGGATCGGTTGCCGTGCTGTCTGGTGTGGGGGCGATGATGGCAATCGGCTACGCGGTCTGGCGCGCTCGACGGCGCAGGTCGGTACGCTGATCGGCGATTACTCTTCGTCCTCGGAAACTCGAAGCACGGTGCTGATGCTCACGTCTAGCTGGCTGTTCACCAGATGCATCAAGCTATCCAGCTCCTTGGTGTCCAACCCCAGGCGATTGGCCAGCTCCTCCCGGGTTCGTTGAAGAAGCATCAGGCGCGACTTCGCAATCCAACGGGAGACTGTGGATTTGTCCGCCTGATACGCGCTCCCCACCTGAGTGAGGCTCAGTCCGTCGACGAAATGAAGGCGAAGAACGTTGCGCTCCTGAGGCGAGAGCATCGAAACCGCTTTCTTGAATGCCTCGGTAAAATCCTTGCGGTAGCGCTCCTTCAGGTACTCGAGCTCGAGATCGTTGACCTGAGCTGGCAGTTCCAGAAGTTGATCGTCGCTGGCAAGAGTCTCTTCACGATTGTGGGCTCTGCGTAGGTTAAGCGCGGTTCGCAGCGCTACCGCTCGCAGCCAATGGGCGAGGGGGCCGAAGCCCGCGTACTCCGAAATCTTGGGCGGCCGTCCGTCTGCCGAAACGAACAACTTTTGTCGCACCTGCTGCTTCGCCTCGGCGACAAAGGTCGGTGAGGAATCAATGCCGGCGATCGCCGGAACCACTTGTGGCAGCACCGCTTGCTCGAAGGTTGCGATCGATTGTGAATCCCCGCTCGCGCAGCCGCAGCACAGATACAGGTCCGCGGCGTGCACATTGGCAAGCCATTCGTCCACCTGTTTGCCGGGAATCATCCGGCGAGCCAACTGCGCGACGAACTGATGCAAATCGACGGTCGCCCCTGGCCAGGTCTTCCTCGCCAACTCAATCACTTGGCCGAGTTTTTCTTCGAGCTGGCGAAGATCGAGATCGCGCGCAGGCGCCAATTGATTCTCGGTAAACGTCTTTGCCAACGAGAGAGCCAAGCCGGAAAAGGCATGGCCACTTCCCCGCTCCGAGTCAAGAAAGAACTGTCGCCGCAAGCTTTCCGCCAAGCGCTGCGTGCAACGGGGCCACCAGGGCTGTGTCTTATTTGGCAGAGCGGTGCCTGAGGGACAGCAGGGAACATGTCGACCACGATACAAATGACACGGAAGGAATTGTTGAAGGCCGCGGTTGCATGGGGCGGCGCTGGAATTGCCTTGGCGTTCCTCGAGAGCGCCTGCGGCCCTACTGGCAACTCTCCATCGGATCCGCTCGGCGGAGGGGGACAAGCGGACTTAGGTCATCCCGATTCTGGCAATCCCGATTCCGGTAACCCTGACTCCGGAAGCCCGGACTCTGGAACGCCGGATGGGGGAGTCGCCGATGGCGGAACCGATGGGGGATTGGCCTACTGCCTCAATGGAGCGCAGAACGGCATCATCACTGCGAACCATGGGCACTCGCTTTACGTGCCTCGGGCGGAGATCGAGGCCGCTCAACAGATGGAATACAATATCCAGGGCCTCTCTTCTCATCCGCATTATCTGACCTTGACACCAGAGCATTTTGCGCTCCTCGCGCAGAACCAGAGTTTCAGGATTACCTCTACCAACAATGCGGGGCATACCCACGACGTCGAGGTGATGTGCGCTCCCTAAAGTTGATCCCCGCCGTTTTGCTCTCGAGCATCGCCGTTCTGGCGGCCTCCAAGGCGGGCCGGGCCTTTTCCAGAAATGGTCCTTCGACCGTGGTGTTCAACGCGTCGGGACCGGGTGGCGTGAAGATCGAGGGGCAGACGCCGGATCTCGAAATCCGCGATGAGGCGGAGAGCTTTTCGGTCATCGTTCCGCTGAAGAATCTGAGCACGGGAATCTCGCTGCGCGATAAACACATGAAGGAAAAATATTTGGAGACAGAAAAGTATCCCAACGCTGAGCTGAGGGTACGCCGCGCCGACCTCAAGGTGCCAGCGCCGGGCGGAACAGAAGAAACCTCCGCCAAAGCATTGCTCAAGCTGCACGGCCAGGAGAAACCGGTTGTTTTCAACTACCGCGCCTCTGAGTCAGGCGGAGTCTACAGCGTCGACGGATCGCTGCGCTTGAACATCGGGGAGTTTGGCATCAGTCCCCCATCATTCATGGGCGTGAGGGTGAGGCCAGACGTCGAGGTCAGAGCGTCCTTCCGGATTGAACAAGCCGGGTCTACCGAGCGAACGCTGGGCGCCAAAGCGTCCTCTCAGTGACGCAAAGAGCGCGGATTGATCAGGGTGCGCGCTGGTAAGGTCGTGATCTAGTTGTCGTCAACCACCACCGGTTCATCCTTCAAAGCTGGCGGACCAAGATGCGGTCTGTCTGCGGATCGGTTCCGAGGATGAACAGTTGCGAGCCAACATCCCGAAAACCCCAGCGCAGGTAGAACGCCTTCGCCCGAGCGTTGTGCTCCCAAACCCCGAGCCAGATGGTACGACATCCGCGTTGCCGGGCCGCTTGATTCGCCCTGTCCATCAACGCGTCCGCCACCCCTCGGCCCCAGAAAGGGCGATCGATATAGAGCCTTTCAATCTCGATCGGAGTTGGGCCGATCACACAAGGTGGCGCGGATCTGCTGCGCAGTTTGAGATACCCGAGCGCCCGCGGCCCGGTGAAGGCGAGAAAAAAAGTTGCGCTTGGATCGCGAAGCTCCGCCAGCTGCTTCTCCTCGCCGTAAGCCTGGCTCAAGTAGAGCTCAAGATCTTCCGGAGTGTTGTCCGTGGCAAATGCATCCCGAAACGTGCGCCGACCGAGGTCCGCCAGGAGCTTGGCATCCTCTGTGGTTGCATGCCGGATCAGCGGGACGAGGCGCGGAGGCATCGAAGGTCAGCGTTCGGAAGGGCGGTTCTCGCGACGAATCACGCAGCGAAGTCCCGACCACATCTCGTCAATCGCGCAGACTTTGTTGTCAACTAGGCCAGCGGGCAGCGCCACGTCCCGAACGCGATCCTCGGTAACGTCGGTGGGCACGCCGGAAGCCTTCTTTGGCCAGGCAACCCAAAAGCCTCCGGACGGGTTGAGATGATTGACCACCGCCTGAAAGCGCCTTTGCAGCTCCGACAGGCGCGTCATGAACAGCACCACGATGTCAAATTGTCCCTTTGAGGTGAGGCGCGAAGAGATCGTTACGCCCTGAGGTAGCTCACCGAGCAGCGCCGCAAGATGTTCGGGAGCTTCCAGCAGCAAGAGCCGATCTCCTGGTCGAATTCCCAACTTCTTCGGCAGAGGAGTTCCCGAATAACCCGCCATTCGAGTGCTGCGTTTACTATGGATCGTCCGCGGGGGCGTGCATAGGTTCGCAAGACAGGTGGGAGGTATTCATGGCAGCGAGCGATCGTAAGCCGCGCTGGCCTTTGCTGCGGCACCCATTGGCGATCGCCTTCGGCGTGATCGTCATGTACGCGGTGCTGCGCGCGTCGGCCGAGGCTTACCTAATTTTTCTCTTGGCATTCCTCGCGGTGCTGGTAGCGGTGATTTTCAGCTTTCCGGTGGACCTGCTGGCGCGATGGATGCCGCGCGGTCTGGCCGTCATTGCCTTACTGTTGGTGCTAATCGGCACCACGCTCGGAGCGGCAGTTCTCGCGGTCCCGGTGGTGATCACCCAAGCCAAGGAGCTGGTGAAACGTATTCCTGAAGCGAGCAGTCGCGCGGAGCAATGGTTCAGCAGCGCCAAAACCTCCGAAGCGATGAGCCAGGTTCCGGGCGCGCAGAAGGTTGCCGACAACGTGGCGGATCGGGCCGCCAGCGCGCTGGACGCAGTGTTGAGCAAGCTCGCTCCGGCGGCGCTCAACGTTGTTTCTGGAAGCGCGGCGCTTGTCCTCCTCGTGTTCCTTGCCGCTTTTCTCGTTTACCAACCCGACAGCTATCGCCGAGGTTTGCGGGCGCTCGTTCCGCGCGAGCACGAAGATGCGTTTGAAGAAACCTGGCGGCGCCTCGGCAATGACCTCAAGCAGTGGGTGGGTGGAATCCTGGTTGCAATGACTCTGATGGGCACGCTGACCGGGATTGGCTTGGCAGTGGTTGGAATCAAGGCCTGGCTCCTTCTGGGATTGATCACCTTCTTCGCGACTTTCGTGCCGTATGTCGGAGCGATCACTAGCGCCATCCCAGGCTTGATCGTCGGCCTGTCCCAGTCTCCCAGGCATTTTGGACTGGCGCTGCTCGTCTACATCGTCGTCCACATCGTCGAAGGCTATCTCGTCGAACCTCTGGTGATGAGACGCGCGGTCAAGATGCGCCCGGCGTCCCTGCTGGTGTGGCAAGCGTTCCTGGGTGCGGTGTTCGGCTTAATGGGAGCGGTGGTTGCGACTCCGCTCTTAGTCTGTGTCCGCTCCGCCGTCACGCACCTCTACGTCGAAAGAAAGCTCGGTAAGACTGCGCCAGAAGACTAAGCCCCAAAAGTTAGGCCGCCTTGGCAGACGTTAGCCGCTGACCAACTGCCGAATCGCAGAGGGGACGATTGCTTCGACATCCTCGTCAATTTTCAGCGTGGCGTAACCGTCGTGATCGGTCGGCCCGCGATTGACGATCAGATAAGGGGCTCCACGCTCAGCCGCCTCGAGCGGGATCGCGGCAGCGGGGTAGACGGATAGGGTCGAACCCAACGCGAGCACCAGATCCGCCGAGCGACTTGCGGAAGCGGCGCGCGCGATCGCTGCGGGCGGAATCGCTTGCCCAAAGCTGATGGTCGCGAACTTGAGCAGACCACCGCACTCACAACGCGGAGCTTTTCCAGTCCTCCGAAATTGCAGGACCGGGGCTTCGGGATGCTGGCGCCGATCGCACGAGAGGCACTCCACCCATCGCGCCGTGCCGTGAATTTCGACCAGTTTGTCTTCGCTCGAGCCCGCCGCGAAGTGCAGCCCGTCGATGTTTTGAGTTACCAGCAAAAGCAGGCGTCCGGATCGCTCCAGTTCCGCCAATGCGCGGTGGGTTTGGGTCGGCTGCGCATGCTGATAGAGCTCATAGCCTTCCGATTTGTAGTCCCAGTATTCGGTCCGCTTCTCTTCCGAGGCCAAAAAGTCATCGAAGAGCACGGGCTGGCGCTTCTTCCAAATGCCTTGGGGTCCGCGAAAATCCGGTATCCCACTGGCGGTAGAGATCCCCGCCCCGGTGAGCACCAGGATTCGTCGAGCGGGGCGCAAGAACGAGACCAGCGTCTCAGTTGCAGTCGTACGGGCCGACTTTGAGCCACCGTCCATTCAGTGGCTCTATCTACGGCGAGAACGCCCCCGCGACAATCGTTCGAGAAACTACAGGCCGAGGAGTCCGTTCAGGAGATACAGCTTGCTCGCGTCCACCTTGGTCATCACCCTGGCGTCATCGGTGAGGGTGAGATCGCCGCAGGTTGAGCTCCAGCGAGCGAGATAGCAGGGCGGAACCATTGTTGGGTGCCGGACTCCGCTGAGGCAAGTCGCGCCGGCCTCGTCCCATCTAGCCTCGAAGTGCCAGTTGTTCGCGATGGCCAGGTTCGAAGTGTTTGTTCCATAGACGTCGTAGAAGTCGACATCCGTTCCGTTGACCGTATACGAAGTGCCATCGCCGCAGTAATCCGCGCGAACTGCCCTGGAACACGCTTGATGGGCTTTGGCGAGGGTTTCGGGAACGCCGAGCAGACTGACGCTTCCGAGTATGGGCAGCAGGCTATTCACCGTCGACTGAACCTGTCCGGTCGTTGGAGTTAGGGTTCGAGTTGCTACCCGCCAGGGAGCGTATCCCCACCTCACGCATTCGCCCAAGGCAGCATTCATGCACGCGAAGGTGAAGCTGCTCGGATCGGCGGTGTGCGATCCGCCGCTCGACGTGCCCTGCGTATAGTCCCATCTGCCGGCGAGTGCCGTCGCCGGAACCGGTGCGCCACTGGCGTTGAGACCGCAGATGGGGTTCCAGTGCCAGGTAGGGTCTAAGTAGGAAACCTGATACAGCCAGATGTCGTTGCTCGTTTGATCTACCCGAGCGTCGTTGATCCTCAGGATGACACTGCTTCCGTCGTCCAATTTGCCGAGCAGACGAGCTCCGACCAGGTTGTTCGCCTGAAGGTAGCCGTTGCCGATCAGCTCACTTCCGCTCAATGAGAGACTGACGAATCCCTGCGTGGTGACTCCCCACAGGGCCGTCCCGTTCAGAAACCGTCCATTGAGAAACCGACCGTTGAGGAATCGCCCATTCGGTTCGACCAGCGCCTGAGAAGCGCTATTAAGCTGCGAGGGTGCAACCTGGTCGGGTGTTCCCCCGCATCCACACAGCACAATGGCGATCCAAGCCGCGGTATGCAATTTCTTCATAGGCGTACCCTTTCGGTGCCCCTAGGGGAGCAAAGGGTACGCCATACGACAACCGCATAATTTTCCAGCAAACCAATAAAATGACCCTGGGTCGGCACACGAGAAACATCGCAAACGTTTCAGTCGGGAATTGTCGCACATACGCGCAGCCCAAGACCGACGTCCTTGAAAGTCCTCGTTATAGGCTCGCGATTTGAAAGCTGACCCGCAACCCTATGCTGGGACCAACCTCCCCCCTTGGCGGCAAATTCGGCATCTCGTTGCGATGAGCGAGTCAACTCCCACACATTCCCGCTGGTATCATCGAGCCCAAAGGCGCTGGTCGAGCCGGGGTGAGCACCCACCTCATCCGGTCCCATCGCAGAGGCTTTTCGTTCGTAGGTCTCGTCGAAATTGGCGTCCTGCGGGCGAAGGTAGCTTCCTTGCGGATAATCGCGCCCATCCGCGCCGCGCGCGGCACGTTCCCACTCCTGCTCCGTACAAAAGCGTGCGCGTGGCACTTTGCCAGTGGCGCGCAGCCAGCTCAAGTAATGCTCAGCCACCTCGGCGGTAATCCCAACCACCGGCAATCGGGTCCAGTCTTGCTCCCGTCGGTCGTTCCGATCCGGTAGTGACAGAGGGTCGCCGAGGGCCAGGCGGTGGATCTGCGGGCCCAGTTCGATGGTTAAAGTCCAACCACTGCTCGTTTGCTTGAGGGCCAGCGCCCCTCCCCAATTGCCGGAGCCAATCGAAGGAGCTCGTTTAGACCGCTCTTTCGCGGGTTGATCGGCGAGGTACACCAACCAGTCTCCGAACGTGGTCTCGTGACGCGCAATCAAGTACGGCCCGGTGTGAACCGGATGCAACGGGACAGTTTGGAAGAAGTTGGTCCTTAGCTCGTCCTCGGCGAGTGAGCCGAACAAAAACGTTCCATCCGGCACATAGGCGAAGCCAGTGGGAACCTGTGACTCCAAAAGCAATCGAATCTTCAGCGAGTGGGACTCGCCCCGACGGAGCACAATCGGCACGCGCGTGGTTACCCGGCTATCGGCGCTCAGGGTGAGCAAATAGGATCCGGCCGCCTGCTGCAGCCCATTGACCGGCGTCTTGAGTATCGAGGAGACCTCGGTGAGGACAGGATTCTCGAGCGGTCGGCCTTCGAAGCGTTGAATTCGGAGCTCCGCTCCAGGAACCGAGGTTTCGACCGACAGGGTGGCGGGAGCTTTCAGTTTGGCCACCCGCGAGCCATCGTCATAAAGAGGTAACCGGGCCGCCAATTCGTTCTGGGCGCTCGTTTGGTGATCCCGTTGAGCAATCAACACCCGGTCGTACAGGAGGTCCGCCAAGACATTTCTGGTGCTGCTGGCGTCGGTGCGAAGCAGCAGAGCCGCCTCCAAAGCGCGGCCGGCATTCGCATAAAGATCCGCGCTTGCGATAGCGGCCGCTTGAGCTTGCGTCCATACCCGCTCCGCCTCTTCCCGATTCCCGTGATCAAATAGATCAAAAGCTTTCTTCCGGAGTGTCTCGACCTCGCCGTTTCGATCTCTTGCCTGGGATAAGAGGGCAAGACCTTGTTCGGTGAGCGCCGCCACGCGTCCCGCCATCTCTCTGCGCGCCTTGATTCGCAGCGCGCCGTAGCCGCCGAAGGCAGATCCTACGAGGATCAGTGCGACGGCAATCCAGCCCGCCAGTCGCAGTCGAATCACTCGGCGGGAAGCCTCGAGAAAGGTCCGTTCGCGCGGAAGCAGCTCTGAAGGCTGAAGAAGCGCGGTCTCCGCAATTTGGCGGGAGCTCCACAGCCCCTCGCGCTTTTTTCCGGACCGCTCCCATTCCGAGATCGCGGTCGCCAAGCGGTCGTGCAGAATTCGGCGCTCCGCATCCTCCTCGAGCCAATGCCGCAAGGTGGGCCAGGAGGTGATCAGCGCTTCATGGGTGACCTCGTACGCGGACCCCTCCCCTTCCGTGGATTCGCTCGCGGTGAGGAGACGGCCTCGCACCAGTCCTGCCAGCGCGCTCTTTTGTTGCGCTTCTTCAGCGCCCAACTCCTTCTCGGTCTGCCGCGCGCGAGTTCCGTCCAGTGTCACCAACAGAGGCAAGATCCTGCGAGCCGCCGCTCGCTGGTCCGCAGTCAACGCAGCGAGCACCCCGTCGGCGTGCCGCGCGAGGGCTCCCGTCACGCCCCCGCGTGCCTCGAGAGCGGACCCGGGAATCACAGCGCGCGCCACGTCGCGAGCCTCCCACAGCTCAGCCAACGCAAACTGTAAAAGTGGCAGAGCGCCCTCGGACTCGACCGTCGCGGCAACGAGATTCTCCACCATGCTCTCTGATTCAAAGTTCACGCCCTTCGCGCGCGCCGGACCGACCACCGCCTCCCGCACGTTCTCTGCGGCGAGGGGCTTGAGCACGTAGAGGGCGCGGCTGACCTCGTCCGACAATCCTGGAAGCGATGCGACCCGAACCAGAAAATCGCCCCGAACAGTGGCGATCAATCTGAGCCCCGGTGCCGCGGTCGAGAAGCTCTCGATCACTTCCGCGATGTTGGCAGTCTCGGCCGGGTCGCTCAGGGTGACCAGTTCTTCCATCTGATCGATGAAGATCAGCAGCGGACCTCGACTCCTTTGGCGCTTTCGCAGCTCTCGGTGCACTTCGCGCCAGTCTTTTCGGATGTCCGCGGCGAGCACATCCTCGTCCTTCTCCAGAAATCCAGCCAACGCCGCCGCCAGCGCGAATACTGGGCGTCTCCCAGGGGTGAGCGTCACCGTGCTCCACGGACGCTTGTCCCACAGCCCATGTTCGGCCGCGCGGGGAAGAATCCCAGCTCGGCAGAGCGAGGATTTTCCAACCCCCGAGGCACCCGCCACGACGACGAAAGGCTCGTTGCGAAGTCGTTCCAAAATGGCGCGGATCTCTGAATCGCGCCCGAAAAACAGCGCCCGGTGTTCAGCCTCGAAGGCTTGCAGGCCGCGGTAGGGATTGCCTTCGGGGAGTGCAGACGCCCTGCGTTCGGGAAGCAAGGCCTCGAGCGCATCTCGAAGCTCCTCGGCAGATCCAAGGCGCAGAGAAGGATCCCGGTTCATGCAGCGATTGATCACCGCGACGAAGCCAGGATCGATCGCTGACGCCGAAGTAATCGGAGTCGCTTCCCGGCTCAGCGCCGCTGCACGCAGCTCTTCAAGGGTCTTGCCAGTGTAGGGCGGCTTGCCGGTGCAGAGCTGGTAGAGCACCGCGCCGACCGAGTACACGTCGGAGCGAAATGTGGCGCCCTCGCCTTCCCAAATCTCGGGCGCGATGTAGCCTGGAGTTCCGATCACCGCTCCTTCTCCCGTCAATTCGATCTTCGACGGAGTCGAGACCGGGACTGGAATCGGCTGCGTACGCACGGGGTCCACTGGCTCGGTCTCCACACGGCTCGCTTCCACGAATAAATCCGAAGCAGACGTGCGCTCCTGGGCGATCAGCTTGGCCAATCCAAAGTCCAGAAGCTTGACCTCGGTTCCCTCCCAGAGAATGACGTTGGCGGGCTTGATGTCGCGGTGAAGTACTCCGCGTCGATGTGCCGCGGCCAAACCGCGCGCCAGCCCAAGCCCAATCCGAAGCGCGCGCTCGCCACTCACGGGCAGCGGCAAATAGTCCAACCGGTCTCCCCTGACGAACTCCGAGGCGATGTACGGATGGCCCTGAACATCGCCAACCCGGTAGATCGCCACGACATTGGGATGTTGCAGGCGCGCGACCGCCCGCGCTTCCAACAGGAATCTCTCCTGTTGCTCGCTGTCCGGCTTGAAGGCGTCGATGAATTTGATCGCGATCGGTCGATCCAGGATCGTGTCCTGGGCCAGATACACTCGCCCCATCGCGCCCCGGCCGATGCAGCTCTTGAGCCGGTAACCGTCGAATTCGGAGGGCGGCTCCCAATCGTACGCGCTGGATTCGACGCGGCGCGCAGTCTTCGTAAGCCTCATTGGCCGAGCTAGTATCTCAGAATCCGCCACCGCCTCGCCGGATTGCCTCCTTTGGACGTGGGTTCTGGAAGACTGCATCCGACAAGTGCACACCGGCGGCTGCAATCACTCGGAAAATGCGCTGGCCATCAAACACAGATCAGAGGGGAATACGTGATAGACGCGGAGGGTTTCGGCCCGCGATTTGGTCGCTGATCTGGCACCGCTGGGATAAAAGCCGTAACGGTTCACCACATTCGCGACACTCGCAGGGAGGTAGCAATGAAAAAGCTTGCATTGCTTCAGGGTTTGGGTGCGCTGGCATTGCTCTGTTCAACGACCGTGAAGGCACAGCTGCAACTGCCTCGTCCGAGTCCTGCAGCTAAAGTGATGCAGACAGTGGGGTTGACTGAAATCTCGATCGAGTACAGCAGCCCTGGTGTGAAGGGACGGAAGATCTGGGGCGCGTTGGTGCCGTATGGCGAAGTTTGGCGGACCGGCGCCAATGCCACGACGAAGGTAACCTTCAGCAAGGACGTAACAGTCGGCGGCACCCAGGTGCCGGCTGGCTCCTACGCGTTTTTCGCGCTCCCCACCGCCGGCGAGTGGACGCTCATTCTCAACAAGGACTTCAACCAAGGAGGAGCGTTCAAATACGACAAGACTCAGGACGTGGCCCGCGTTCAGGTGCAGCCGAAGCCAATCCCTCACCGGGAACGCCTGGTCTACATCGTTTCCGACTTCACCAACGATACCGCCTCCCTGGATTTGGAGTGGGAGAAGATTCGGGTGTCGCTGCCGATCAAACTGAATACCGATGCGCAGGCGCTGGCGAACATAAAGTCGATGGCCGATGGCGCTTGGGCCCCCTACACTTCTGCCGCCCGTTACATGCTCGAGACAAAGAAGGACTATGACGCAGGATTGCAGCTCGTCGATAAGTCGCTGGCGATCAAAGAAGATTGGTTCAATCTGTGGACCAAAGCGCAACTGCTCTATGCAAAGGGCAAGACCCGCGAGGCGTACAACTTGGCAGAAAAGGCGAACCAACTCGGTCAGAAGACGCCCGACCGCTATTTCCTGGCCGACGAGGTAAAAAAGGCGCTCGTGGACTGGAAGGGAAAGAGCTAACCGGCCGTGCCGGGTCCGTTCTCTCCCCCCTTCCTCAACGGAGACCCACGCGCCGAGCGATTCCTTCGAGCAACGTTCCGGGACCCGAAGGCCCGGATTGAGCACACGAAGCGAGTCTCCGAGCGCAGGCTGGCGCCCGGCTTAATCGAGGCCATTCGCGAGCAGGACCGGCTGCTGCCCGCCAGCGAGCAGCGCAAGGCGAATCTGGCGAAGGCGGCTCGCCCCGGCACCACCGTAGTAGTGACAGGGCAGCAGGTCGGCCTGTTCCTCGGACCGCTCTATACCTTTTATAAAGCAGCGTCGGCGGTCGCGGTGGCCACGGCGCTCGAGCGCGAATCCGGCATACCGTGCGTCCCGCTATTCTGGGTCCAAACCGAGGATCACGACTTTCCCGAAATCAATCACTGCAACGTTCCGGGTGCAGACGGAACGGCGCTGCGACTGGCAATCGATGAGACCCTCGAGGGACCTGATTCGTCCAGGGTCTCCGCCAAACACCGGGTTCTAGGCAACGACGTTGACGAGCAACTCGAGTGCTTGGACCAACAGTTTGGCCCACTGCCGCAAGCCGCAGAGTTTCTTGGGCTACTACGAGACCACTATCGTCCTGGGCGCTCCATGTCGCAGGCCTTTGCTTCCACGCTGGCCGCAGTGTTTTCCAGCGAAGGGCTGGTGCTTTTGGATCCCCGGACCGAGACAGTCGCAAAGCTCGTTGCACCGATCCACCGCAAGGCCATTCGGGAAGCCGAAAGCATCGCCAATCGCCTGCTTCAACGATCCCGAGAGCTCGTCGCGAGCGATTTCGAGATCCAAGTGCACGTGCGTACCAGCAGTCCCCTATCTTTCTTTCATTACCCGAACATGGAAGGGCCTCGATTTCGGCTGGAGCCGGGCGGCGCAGGATGGACGTTGGTCGGGCGCGAGCAATCGGTTTTTTCCGAGGAGCTGCTTGCCCTGCTCGAAACGGAACCGATGCGGTTCAGTAGCTCCGCGCTGTTGCGCCCGTTGCTCCAGGATACCTTGCTGCCCACTGCCGCCTACGTCGCGGGGCCTGGCGAAATCAACTACTTTGCCCAGCTGGAGCCGCTGTACGCCGACTTCAGGCTGCCTGTCCCGATGATCGTCCCTCGCGCTCGATTCCGCTGCTTGGAGGCTCGAATTCGAGTGCTCCTGGAGAAGCTTCATCTGGCGCCTGCGCAGGTGGAGCATCCAAGAGATCAGCTGTTGACCTCGCTGCCAAGCGAACCCTCAGGGGATTATCCCCCGCCTGAGGTTGTTCAAGAGCAACTGTTGGGAGGAGTTTCCCGCCGCTTGGATGAGCTGGAAAAGGTGATGGCTTCGCTTGACCCCAACCTTTCAAAAGCGGTCCTGCGGACGCGCGAGACCGTCACTCATGCAATCTCTCGATTTGTCCAGCGCTATCAGCACGCCCTCGTTGAAAAAAATCAGATGCTGGGCGAGCGAATCGATCGAGCTCAGGCCTTTCTCTATCCTTCCGGCGAGCCTCAGGAGCGGGTCTACTCCCTGCCCTACTTCGCCTGTCGCTACGGAATAGGTGAGCTCAAGCGGAAAATCTTCGCTGGGCTCGTTCCGTTCTCCAGCGAAGTCGTGGACCTCGACCTATGAGCAGTCGCCTTCGCATCGGGATGACCTGCTATCCGACGTTTGGCGGCAGCGGCGTGATTGCCACCGAGATCGGCTTGTCGATGGCCAAGCGCGGACACCGAGTTCATTTCATCTGTTACGAGGTCCCGTTCCGGCTCGATGGCTTTTTCGAAAATGTTTTCTTTCATGCGGTGGAAGTGCGCGACTATCCCTTATTCGATCATAGCCCCTACCCGCTCGCGTTGGCCTCCAAGATGGTCGAAGTGAGCACTTACGAGCGACTGGATCTACTCCACGTGCATTACGCGATTCCCCATGCGACGAGCGCGTATCTGGCTCGACAGATTCTCGGTGCCAATGCTCCCAAAGTGATCAGCACTTTGCACGGCACGGACATTACGGTGGTGGGAAGCGATGCCTCGTTTCTGCCGATCACGCGATTCTCAATCGCTCAGAGCGACGGCGTCACCGTTCCATCCGAATACCTGCGCCGCGCGACTTACGAGAAGCTCTACGTGCCGCCCGCGGTACCGATCGAGGTGATTCCGAATTTCGTGGACACCGACCGCTTCAAGCCGGCCGCGAGCAAAGGTTGGGACCATCTGCCGCGCCTGTTCCCCGCCCTCAACGGATCGGCTCGAGGTACGATTCGTCCAAAGGTCCTGATCCACAATTCAAATTTCCGCCCTCTCAAGCGCGTGGAGGACGTGGTGCGGATTTTCGCCGGGGTTCGAGAGCACCTTCCGTGCCTGCTAGTCTTGGTGGGGGACGGCCCAGAACGCTCGAGGATTGAGGGCATGGTGCACGCGATGGGCCTGAGCGAGTGGGTCTGTTTTCTAGGAGCGCAGCTTCATTTCCTCGAAGTGCTCGAGAACAGCGACGTCTTCTTGCTGCCGAGCGAAACCGAAAGCTTCGGGCTGGCGGCGCTGGAGGCGATGAGTTGCGGCGTTCCGGTTGTCGCCTCTCGGGTCGGTGGCCTGCCCGAAGTGGTGATTGACGGAGAGCAGG
Organism: Myxococcaceae bacterium; assembly: GCA_036781205.1. GTDB lineage: Bacteria > Myxococcota > Myxococcia > Myxococcales > Myxococcaceae > DAIQBK01. The sequence goes on along the minus strand of DAIQBK010000005.1, from coordinate 132,869 downwards.
GCTTTCTCCACCGTGTCGGCGACATCGCCGGCATGGTGGGCAGCGTTCGCCAGCTGCTCGAGGACGCCTCTTTGTATCAGCGGATGTCGACGGCGGCGCGGCAGTGGGTAGAGGAGAAGTGGAAGCGAGAGCCGATGGTGGATCGCTACGAGGACTACTACCGGCGCGTGTTGTCAAAGTCGGGCTAGTTCCTTCAATTCCGGCCAATCGAGCCGGACGATCGAGTAAGTTTGCGGCACCTTGCCAATCCAATGAGATCCTTGACCATCGCGACTACTGCCCTCAGCTTGTTCTTCGCTCCCCTGCACGCCATCGCGATTCGGCCGCCCAAGCAGCCCGCTGCCGGAGAGTTGCTGCGCGACATCGATCGGTTGATGACGGTCGGAACGGTGCTCTACATCGCTGCCCATCCAGATGACGAAAACACTCGGTTGCTCGCGTACCTGGTCAATGAAAAGCACGTTCGCGCAGCTTATCTATCGATCACGCGCGGGGACGGCGGACAGAACCTGATCGGCTCCGAGCAGGGGCCGATGCTTGGGCTGATTCGGACTCAGGAGCTGCTCGCGGCACGCGCGATCGACGGCGCGGAGCAATTCTTCACCCGCGCACGTGACTTCGGGTACTCGAAGACTGCTCAGGAAACGTTGCAGATCTGGGGCAAGGACGAAGTCCTCGCGGACGTGGTTTGGGTAATTCGCAGCCTGAAGCCCGATGTGATTCTCACCCGGTTCTCACCAAATGATACCGACACGCACGGCCAGCACACCGCTGCGTCGCTGCTGGCGGTTGAGGCATTCCACGCTGCGGCAGATCCCAAATTCCATCCGGAGCAGCTCAAGTACGTCGCGCCGTGGCAACCCAGGCGCTTGTTCTGGAACAATGGCCGATGGAACGCGAAGCCGGGCGACGACACGTCCAGGCTGCTGAAACTCGATGTCGGTGTCTACAACCCCTTGCTCGGCATGGCCTACCGAGAGATGGCAGCGCAGAGCGTCAGCATGCACAAGAGCCAGGGGTTTGGGGCACTCGCCGGGCGCGGTGGGGTGGTCGAATACTTCCAACACCTCGAGGGCGATGCGGCTCCCCAGTCGATCTTCGACGGAATTGATTTCACCTGGAATCGCGTACCCGGTGGAAAAAGGCTGAACGAGCTTCTTCAAAAAGCCAGGCAGCAATTCAAGGCGGATGCTCCGCACATCGTGGTGCCAACGCTGCTTGAAGCGGAGGCCGAACTGGCGGCGATGCCGGCGAATCCGTGGAAGGAATACAAGCGGCAGCAACTCTTTGATGTGATCCTTGCCTGTGCTGGGGTTTTGGCGGAGGTGACGGCCGCTGATTTCTCGGTAGCTCCCGGCAATGAAATTAAAGTTAAAGCGTTGGCGGTGAATCGATCGCCCGCGCAGATTGCCCTTCGCGAAATACGGTTTAGCGATGGATCGGTGGCCAAAGTCGACAAACCGCTCGCCAACAATGAGCCGTTCCAACTCGACCAAAGCCTGTCCGTTGCAAAAAACGCCGAGTTTTCGAATCCATACTGGTTGGCACAGTCGCCCCAACCAGGGCTCTATCGCGTCGCAGATCCCACGCTGATCGGATTGCCGGAGCAAGCTCCTTCGTTGAATGCGGAGTTCGTTTTTACATCTGGCAATAGGTCTCTCTCGGTGGTTCGCCCGCTGCTTTTCAAGTGGACCGATCCGGTGGTGGGCGAACGGTTTCGTCCGATGGAGATCGTCCCGGCGGTAACGGTTACCCCGAGCACCACGGTGCTGATGTTTCCGGATCGCAACGCCAAGGAGCTGCGGCTGGTGCTAAAGTCAGGCGTAGGGCAGACGCACGGCGTATTGCGGCCCGAGGTACCCGCGGGATGGAAGGTCGAGCCAAGCTCTCTGCCTTTTCGCCTCGAGAAGAAGGGGGCCGAGCAGGAGGTCTCGATTCGGATCGTCCCCGCTCCGGCCAAGCTCTCGGAGGCTCAAGGCGGTTCGTCCGGTGCCACACTTCGCCTGGTGGCCGAGGTCGACGGCCAAAAGCTCTCTCGCGGCTTCGTGCAGATCGATCATCCGCACATCCCGATTCAAACGCTCTTTCCCGAGTCCGAAGTCAAGCTGGTGCACGTGGATCTGAAGAAGAGCAGGCTTCAGCTTGGCTATATCCCCGGCCCTGGCGATGAGGTCGCGGCCGCCCTGCGCCAGGTCGGCTATCAGGTGACGATCCTGAACGATGAGGCGCTAAGCAAGGAGCCCTTGTCTCAGTATGACGCGATCGTCGTCGGGGTCCGCGCCTACAACACGAACGAGCGACTTCCGTTTTATCACAAGAAGTTAATGGACTACGTCGCGGCCGGAGGCACCGTGGTCACGCAGTACAACACCAGTAATTTCGTGAGCCAAGCGCCAGCGGAGATCGGCCCGTTCTCGTTCGAGATTTCGCGAGATCGGGTCACCGATGAAACCGCGGCGGTCACATTCGAGATCCCCAATCACCCAGTTCTCCGAGTCCCGAACAAACTCACTTCCGCGGACTTCGAGGGTTGGGTGCAGGAACGGGGACTCTACTTTGCCGGCAAGTGGGATCCCCACTACGAGGTCCCTCTATCGATGCACGATCCGGGCGAGCCCCCGAAGAAGGGGGGTCTGCTGGTGACAAGGTTCGGCAAGGGTGCGTTCGTCTACACAGGGCTAGCGTTCTTTCGGCAACTGCCGGCCGGAGTGCCAGGCGCGTATCGGCTCTTTGCGAACCTGATCGCCTATGGAAAGTGAGCCGGACAAACCACCACTCCTTCGAACTTGGAACGGCATGTACCTGGTCGTTCTGAGCACCCTCGCGATTCTGATCGCGCTCTTTTCAGTTCTGACCAAGGTTTATGAATGAAGCCGATCGACTGGGCGGTGCTCGCCATCACCCTGGTCGTAATCGTCGCTTACGGAACCTGGAAGACCCGCGGTATCAAGAGCGTCGATAGTTACCTGCGCGGCGGCAGCGATACGAGGTGGTACACAATCGGCCTGTCGATCATGGCCACCCAGGCCAGTGCAATCACGTTTCTCTCGGTGCCTGGGCAGGCTTACGAAGACGGAATGAGTTACGTGCAGTTCTATTTCGGGCTGCCGATCGCGATGGTGCTTCTCTCGGCGACGATTGTCCCACTCTATTATCGCCTCAAGGTCTATACCGCTTACGAATACCTTGAGCGGCGTTTCGATTTGAAAACTCGGCTGCTCACCGCGTTTATTTTCCTGTTGCAGCGAGGGCTCGCGGCTGGGATCTCGATTTACGCTCCTGCGATCATCTTATCCACCGTCCTCGGATGGCCTCTGCAGGTTACCAATCTCGTGATTGGTTCGCTGGTGATCATCTACACCGTTTCCGGAGGGACTCGGGCTGTCAATCAGACCCAGACCTATCAAATGGTGATCATGCTGATCGGCATGGGTCTGGCATTTGTGTTCATCGTGTCGCGCCTTCCTGCCAGTGTTTCATTTTCGGACGCGGTCGGCATCGCCGGAGCGCTCGGAAAGCTCAATGTGGTCGACTTCTCCACTGATCTCAAAACGCGATACACCCTCTGGTCAGGAATGGCGGGTGGCCTGTTGGTCGCATTGGCATATTTCGGCACCGATCAGTCCCAGGTTCAGCGCTATCTTTCCGGATCCACCCTCACAGAAAGCCGCCTCGGATTGCTGTTCAACGGCCTGGTCAAGGTGCCGATGCAGTTCTTGATTCTGTTTGTCGGTGTGGTGGTCTTTGTCTTCTATCAGTTCCATCCACCACCGGTTTTCTTCAATTCGGCCGAGCTCGAAAAGGTTCGTCATTCTTCCGAGTCCGCGCGGATCACGCAGATCGAGTCGTCCTATTCGGGGGCATTTGCCCAGAAGACCGAGAGCCTGCAGGCTTGGATTTCCGCGCGGCATTCGGGCGATTCGGCGATGGCGGCGCGCGCCAGGCAAGGGATGCGCGGCGCGGAAGAACGGATGCAACAAATCCGTAGCGATGCCAAGGAACTGATCGCCACAGTCAACCCAAGGGCCGAAAGGAAAGACGCGGATTACATCTTCATCAGCTTCGTCATCCGTTACTTCCCAGCTGGGCTGATCGGCCTTTTGGTTGCGGTGATTTTCTGCGCCGCAATGTCCGCGACCGCGGCCGCCTTGAACGCGCTTGGCACTACTTCGATGGTCGATTTCTATCGTCGCGTCCTGAAGCCCGACGGCACCAACGAGCACTACCTGGCAGCAGCGCGTGGGTTCACCGTGTTCTGGGGAGTGGTCGCGATGCTGTTCGCAGCTTTTGCATCGCAGCTCGACAACCTGATTCAGGCGGTCAACATCCTCGGATCGATCTTTTATGGCCCGATGCTCGGAGTGTTCCTGGTCGGATTTTTTATGAAGTGGATTCGCGGCACGGCGGCGTTCTGGGCCACGGTGATTGCACAGATTGCCGTTGTCCTGGTGTTCGCTTACTCGAACATCGGCTTTCTTTGGTACAACGTGATCGGCTGCGCGGCGGTCGTCGCCCTCGCTAGTGCTTTTCAGATTGCTTCTTCGCCCTTAAGGAGGACGCCTCCTCGAAGCGTCGCTCCCTAGGCGCTACTTCGTGCAGTCCCGCTTAGCCTCTACGGCGGCTCGCGCGCATTCCTTGAGCGAGCTGCCACCCCGCCAGGATCAGTCCCATCAGCGCAAATGGCCCAGCGGATCCACCCGCGGTAGCAGAGCACCCGGTGTTAGCGGTCTGCGGCTGTGGAGGTTGCTGTGTGCTTCCCGTCACGCTGATTACGCTGGACGTGGCCGTCGCGCCGCCTCCCACCTTGGTCGCGACAATGTTGTGATTGCCCGCGGTGTTGAAGGTAACGGGCAAGTTCGAGATCGTCCCACCCGAACCAGCGAAGCTCGTGTCCGAGGGGAGGCTCGCTTGCGGGTCATCGCTAGTGAAATGCACGGTCGCCTCGGTGGTCGGATTGCCGCATGCGTTCTTCGCGGCAAGGCCGAACGTCACCGGTGTGCCAATTTGCGCAGTTGAGGGAGTTCCGTTGAACAGCAGTGAAGATGTGAGGGCTAGCGTGATGTTTGCCGCGCTCGATACCGTCGACAGGCTTGGCAAAATATTGTCCCTAAGTCTGACCGTGGGTTGTCCAACTTGGCTGAAAGTCACACCAAAGGTGGCCTGGCCACCGGTAAATGTCACGGTCGCCGGGTTGAAGGTTGCCGCAGTGTCCGTGCTGGAGGGAGTGGTGCCCAAGTGATCGTAGGTCGTGTCTAGATTGCCATTCGCAAGTCGAGCACTCGCATGCACGGTCGTGCTGGCGCACGTTTGGCCAGCAATCGCATCAAAGGCGAAATGGTCTGGGTGCACATATGTTCCCGCGGTGGTTCCGTGCAGAGTCGGCTCATCCACCGACGTCGTCGTCACTCTGCGGACGTTATCGGTGTGGAATCTAAACATGAGTCCACCCCTTTGTCCGTTGACCAGGGTGGTTTCCGGCGGCAACTCCGCGCCCGGATCATCGCTGGTGAAACGCACGTTACCATTGAAATTGGCGAGATTGTTGTAGGCGTCCCTTGCAGAGCAGACAACCGTGACCGGAGAGCCATTTGTGATGGCGGTTGGAAAATCTACCGTCGGCCCGACTCGGAGAATGAATGTGGTGGTCGTCGCCGGCTGTACAGATGGACTGACATTGGCCTGGCCAATATCCGCCTGAGCGTTGGTATTACTCGTCACGGCTGCATTGCGTGTATCGGTTGCAGTGATTGGCGTACGCCCCCCGGCGAGGAACAACGTCGCCGGCGAAACATCCGCTTCCCCGTTCGTGAAGGTAACTGTCGGCGGGAACGTTGCGCGCGGATCCGAGGCTGCGCTCATCCGAACGTCGCGATTCGTATAGGTAGTCGCGGGCCGGCGCATTCGGTCCATGGCCTGCAGATGAAAGCTGAACGGCTGACCGGCGGTCGGGGTGGGTGGCACATTGGAAAAGAAGTATTTGTATGGATCCACGGTGGTGTTCGCGACCGCGGTCAGTTCGGGACGCGCGGGATCTCTGATGGTAATCGTCTGCATGCCGGTCGTAATCAGCGTCACGTTGAGCAATTCGCCAATGCCGTTGACGAAAGTCAGCGTCGCCGGGCCGGTATGATCTGGATCGCTATAGGTGACGTCGACGGTCGCATTATAGCCGCTTGCGATGTTTCCCAGGCTGTCGTGGGCGACGAAAGTTACGGATCCTTGCGAACCAGACCGCAACAGCGCAGGGAAAGGATTTAGCACCGCAATGGAGGTTGCCGGGCCGCCAGTGATGATGGTGTTGCCCCAGCCCTGAATCGTCAGCGCCGAGTGATCCGTTGCAATCACTGTCCTAAAGCCGGTGGTCTGGAACGTTGCGGGGACGTTATCGACGCGCCCTGCGGTGAACGTCACATTGTCTGGCAGCCCCTGCACTCGCGGATCGGTGCTTCGCAAGTCCGCCGTTCCATTGTAGCCATCGTCGATCGTGCCGTCGCTGTGCCGTTTGGTGATGTTGAAGGTCGTGGCGGTGTTGACTTCAACACTGTCGGGCATCTCAAATCCATAATTGTCTTCGTTCGCTTGGCAGGTATCGAATTTGAAATTCCCGACGTCAGTCCTGTACTCAAATCCCGACGTTTGCGGCGCTGCCATGTATTCGGTGGTGTACCAGAAGGTGCAGTCATCGACCGGATCGAGGACTAGCATGCTGTAGTCACCCCATCGGGTTGGGGTATTATCCGAGCTCGTGCCTTGGGTCATTTGCACTTCGTCCTGAGGCAGAGTGTTGGGCGGGTCGTCAAACTTGCGCCCCGCGATCCAGATTTCTGGGTGAATGTTCGGGCTCGATTGGCTCATTCCCACCGCCATGTTGCCGACGTGATCCTGGGCCATGCTCATCATCCAGCGGTACTTGCCGTCGTTCGGCATATGGGTGCCCTGTTGCACCAACCGTTGCCCGTCGGCGAAGGTTTGTCCGATTGGATTTTGTAGCTCGTACCAGCGAACGGCGACCGGAGCATTGGTACCGGGGTCGACAGAACGAGAAACAAGAATCGACTCGTGGTCGGCCGGGAAGTTTCGGTATGGGAGCCGATACATCAGCCGATCGCCGAGGGTGTCGAGCCTGTTGGTCGTATCCACCTGCGGGACACAGTTGCCGGCTGTATCGTCGCAAGGAAGCTTGAAATTGTTGACGTTGACGAGAATCGGGCACGGCCCATTAAGAATCGCCGGCGGACAGTTTTCCGGAATATCGGTGATCGTCGACTGCTCCGGATTGATCCAGTCCACGTGAATCTTCCAAATCTGAAGGACAGGCCCCCTCCCGTGCTGACCGGCGGGCGTGTTGTCGTCAGAAATGATCAGGTTTGGCGCGTTCGCGGGAGGGAAGAATCGGCCATCCCAATCGCTCGGAAGCGCACCACCGTAGCCATCCATCCCGCGGGGATCGCTGAACGTCTGGAACTCGATTTCACGCGCGGGAAAGCCCGCCACCATAGCAGCTCGTTCCCAGACGACGAATTTGGCACCTCGAAATCCCGCCGATTGGGCGGTAAACATGTTGTAGGTCGTGTAGTAAGCGTCCGGCCACACTCCGGTCTTCGGATAGTCGTTGAGCGCATTGATACCGTTTTGCACAGTGTAGGGGCCAAAGGCATAGCGATACCACTGCAGCGTCGGATCGCCGGTACGAGAAATGGCGACGCACTCATAGTTCGGGCCGCTGGCAAAGTGGACCGGAGTCAGCTGACTGATAATCCACCGATCCGCGTGACGATCGTAGATGATTAACGGATCGCCCTGGTTCGTCGTGGCACACGCGCCGTTCGCGCCACCAAAGCCCATGAAGGGAACATTGATCCGCATCGGGCCGGGCGGCAGCACATGCCCATCGGTCTTGTCGAGAACAACGAACGAAGAATTGACAATGTGCACGTAGTGGTTTGGCCCGACGTCGCCGTTGGTGTCCGGCGGCGTACCCGAAGGACTAAACCCGGGAAAGCCAAACCCCAACCCCGCAAACCTGACCAGGATCGGTGGCATGTTTGGGGTGAGATGTTGCGACCCGTAGTCTGGGTTTTTCTCGACAAAATTCGGAAACGTGTTTCCACCGATCGGTCGGCGCAGCGGCGCTTCCGGCTCTCCCTCTCCGGCCTCCACTGCCGCATTCGCCATCAACCCCAAGGGCGCTGACAAACTGGGACCTTCTGCCCAGCGGACCACCGCGCCCCTTCGAACCCCGGTCTGATTTTCCGCCGACGCCGTGTTGCCAACTGCTGCCGACTGCGGTGCGTTGGAATTGCAAGCAAGTCCCGAAAACCACGCGGACAAAACGAGAAGAATCGGTGCGAGATAACGTGAACGTTGCTCAAGCATGGATGGCGGCTCCTCTTTGGCTAGATTTCGCTTGCTGTCGGAATCGGAATAGGCGGGGAGAAATAGTCCGAGCGGGTCACTCTCGCGCTGCGGGATACCTGGAACATCGAGTCCTTCTTTGAGCTGAAGCGCCGAGCGGATTGACCTAACCGGCGCTGCAATACGGACGTAAACTCCCACCCTCACCCACAACTGGGGTGCGGCTATTTGACACATCCATGTTCGAAAGGCAACGCGGGGCGCCTGACCAGGGAATGTTGCGGGCCCGTGACGCAAGACATCGTGAAAGCGACGGGAGCGCAATTTGTCAGCTGAGTGGTTTTAGACCTCGAGCCGAGCTCGGCTGATCGCTTAGTTCAGGTATCCGCGCGCCTGCAATCCAAAGAGATGGGCGTATCTACCGCCCTGAGAAAGCAGCTCCCGGTGGCTGCCCAGCTCCTCAAGCCGTCCCTCGTGCAGCACCGCAATTCGGTCTGCGATCCGCACCGTGGAAAAACGGTGCGAAATGATGATCGCCGTACGCTCCGCCGCAAGCGACTTGAACCGCTCGAATAACTCGTGCTCGCCTTCCGCGTCGATGCTGGCGGTAGGCTCATCGAGAATGAACACTTCGGCGTCCCGCATGAAAGCGCGGCTCACGGCCAGCTTCTGCCATTGTCCCGCTGAGAGCTCCTGGCCCGATTCGAACCAGCCGCCCAAGACCGTGTCGTAGCGCTTGGGCAGCGAATTAATCACGATCTCTGCGCCGCCGCGGCGTGCCGCCTCCTCGATCCTGGGGCGATCCTCTACGTGTGCTACCTCCCCCAGGCCGATGTTCTCCGCAGCGGTGAATTGGTACCTGACGTAATCCTGATAAACGGCGCCGATTCGCGACCGCAGGTCCGCCGGATCGATATCTTTGAGATTGACGCCTCCATACAGGATTTCGCCCTCCGTCGGGTCGTAGAGGCGCAACAGCAGCTTCACCAACGTGCTCTTCCCCGCTCCGTTTTCTCCGACGAGTCCCAGCTTCTCGCCGGGAGCCAACGTGAGGTTGATATTGCGAAGAGCCCAAACCTCCTTCTGCGGATAGCGAAAGGAGACATTTCTCAGCTCAATCTGATTGTGGCGGCCCCGGGGAGGCGAAAGTGCAGGCCGAATGCGGGGCGCCTCACCGCTGGTCGGAATCGCAAAGTAGTTGAAGAGGTTGGACATGAAGAGAGCGTCCTCGTACATCGAGCCGATCGCGGACAGAATGGATTGAAAGCCGTTTTGGCTCTGCCGAAACAGCAACAGGTACAAAGTCATATCCCCGATCGAGATTCTTCCGGCCGCCGCTTGCGCCACCACGAAGGCGTAACAACCGTAGAAGGCTGATAACGACAACAGGCCCAGCAGCATTCCCCACCCCATCCTGCGGAAGGCGAGTCGGCGGTCCTCTCGAAAGAATTTCTCGAATAACCGACGATACCGCTCAAGGATGAGCGAGCTGATTCCGTAGAGTTTGACCTCCTTCACATGACTGTCGCGAGTGAGAATCCACTCCAGGTAGTTGAGCTTGCGTCCCTCGGGAGCTCGCCACGAATTCAGTCGAAAAGACTCGGCCGCGAGTCGGGTTTCGGAAATGAAGGCCGGAATCGAGGCAGCCACCAGCACCAGAACGCTCCAGGGGGAAAGGCGAATCAGCAGGATCGCGTAGGCAGCGAGCGAGATTGCGTTCTGCGCGATAGCGAAGACCTGCAGCACCAGCGACAGGGGTCGCGAAGACGCTTCGCGGCGAGCGTTTTGCATCTTGTCGTAGACATCGGCGTCCTCGAAGTGGCGAAGCTCGAGCGAAAGCGCCTTCTCGAGGATTTGGACATTGACGACATTTCCGAGGGTGGCCCGCAGCAGCTCGCGAAGAAAGGCCAAGCCCCGATTGACGGTCGTTGATCCCACCATCAGCAGAAGCTCAAGGACCACGTACAGGAACGCCTGATGACGATCAGCGGCCGCTCCCGTTCTGGCCGCCGTGACCACCGCGTCGACAATCAGTTTTCCCACGTAGGCGATCGCCGCTGGGAGCGCTGCAGACACGAGCGTAAGCGCTGCCATCGAAAGCGCGCTGCGCCAGTCCGCTCGCCAGACAAGCCGGAATGTTCCAGGGACCTGCCGAAACACTCCGCTCGCGCTCTTGAGGCGGGCTCGAAGGGGGTCGATGTTCATAGTCAGTAGATGATGCAGCTCTAGGTGACTTCCTGCATGATGTTTAGGAGACGTCGAGCCCGTGCCGCATGGACGAGCCTTGCGGGCCTTGTCGGAGAGTGTGGCAGGGCTTTTGCTAACCTTGGCTTCGCAGACGACGCCAAGTACAAGCCCTTGGAGGCAATCGCAGCTGCAGAAAGGGACGACTGACTTGAAAATGCTCAGCCTTGAAGTCTCGCATGCGTTGGGTCGCGACTCGGCGAAGAGACGAATGGAGCTGCTGATTCAAAGATGGGAGCGAAAGTACGGTCTCCGCTCGAGTTGGGCAGGCGATACCGCTCGACTCTCCGGAACGATACTGGGCATTTCCTTGCAGGCAACACTCGAAGTGAACGACCAGTCGGTGCGTGGCGAGGCAAACGATCCGGGCATCCTATTTCGCCACAAGGCGAAGAAATACCTTGAAGAGAAACTGGGCTTGTACCTGGACCCTTCAAAAACGCCGGAGGGCCTGGAGCCAGGCAACAGTTAAAGCCTTTGTTTTAGCTGGTGGAAGGAACCGCGGCTTTCTTTGCGGCGGCTGCCTCTATCTGCAGCGCATGTTCGACGCTAACCGCATGCCCTTTGGCGCAATTGCGCGCTCCGCGTCTGCCCTCGTTTTCAAGTTCCACAAGCACCTTCTGACAGCATTCTGGGAACATCGAAAACCTGGTCTTCGTCATGTGTGCCCCATCAAGGATCCAAATACGGCATTACGGGATCTTCGCCGCGCTTTCACGGCCGCACCAGCAGCCGAGCGCTCGCGCTCATTGAGGCCGCGCGCGAAATTTCCAATCACCACCCACGGTGCGGCGTGTTTCAGCCTGCGAATGAGCTGGTCGACACCCACCGCTGGCCCTGGCGCACCCCGGCCCCGAACCCCCTCCAGATACTGAAGGGGGTCGATGCAAAGCGAGCGCATCTGAACCTGGTTGATTCGATAACGTTGTACAAGTCGTACCAGGGCTTCCACCTCGCCAAGACGGTCGGTAACGCCCGGAAATACGAGAAGATTAATCGCGAGATAGGCGCCTCTTCGCTTCGCGATCGCGAGCGATGTTTCGACATTCTCCCAAGAATAGCCAACCGGCTGGTAATAGGCCTCGTACAGGTCTTTCACCGCGGAGTTCAAAGAGACCCGGACCGCGTCCAGCCCAGCGTCTAAGAGGGCATCCAATGCGTGCGGCACGCTCGCGTTGGTGTTGAGGTTGATTGACCCGCGGCACGTCGCCTTTCGAATGAGGCGAATGGCCTCGGCGATCGCTCGGTAGCGGGTCAGCGGCTCACCCTCACACCCCTGCCCAAAACTGATCAGCACCCGACCCGCGGCATGTTTGAGGTGAAACCCACCTACTTCGCTCATCTCCTCCGCCGATGGACCGTCCTCCATCCGCTGATGCGAAGCCGGAGCGCCGCCTTTTGGCTGCTCCGAGATGCAGCCGATGCAGCGCGCGTTGCAGGCGATCGAAGCCGGAATGGCGCCTTCATCGCGCCCGTAGAAGATGTTCTGGCTGGTAAAGCATCGATAGATCAGGGCACAGGTCCGTAGCTGGAGCAGGACCTTGTTTTCGGCAAAGCGGGCCAAGTGGGCACGGACCCGCGTCGCGAGCTCGGGAGTCGAAAAGAGCGAAGGATCCCAGTGAGTGCGACAGTCGGTGTGCAGCGCCCACGTGACCGGTCCCTGAGCGCTCCAAGCCGCCGCCGTATATGCCCACTGAGGCAAAAGCGGCCCACCGTCCTTTGCCTCACCTGGAAGGAACGTCCGCGTGTAGCCTGGCGGCAATAAGGCGCCTACCGCCGAGGGCTTAAAGGCCCTTCCACGGACAGTCACTTCACTCACCAATTCCAGCCGTCCCGTGGTTGGGTCGATGCCGAGCGGCCGGCGGCCCGGCAGCTGTACAAGCTTTGCGTGGCGTGGCAGCGGGATTGCGCCCGGCTGGGGAGGTAAAACGTCCTCGCCCGACCTGACGGTAGCCAACAAATGCGGGTGCTCCATTACCGTGCCCTGTGAATTGGCGAAGAGCAGCTTCATTTGCGACGCGTTGTACCGGAAATTCGAGAGCTTAGCGAACGAGCAGGCAAGCAACTCGAAGCTGTGGCGGAGTGCTTACCAACCAGGAACAGCGAAATTCTTTGAAAGATTCTGCCGCGCTCTGCGTATGTATTTTTGGGATCGTGGCAAGAAGCGCTAGCAGGGTGGTACCCGGAAGGGAGTATTTCCTTGGCGAGGGGGTAAATCCGCGCCGAGCGCCTGAGGGCAACCTTCCCGCCACTCGAATCAGAACCCGATATAATTACGCGAGGCATTGAACCGATGTTGGACTTTCGACGCACCAATCGCTCCAAGCAGGAATTTGAGACGCTCGCGCTGTCTCACCTGGACCCTCTGTATTCCGCGGCCTTGCGGCTGACCAAGAACGAGCGCGACGCTGAAGATCTCGTTCAGGACACCTGCATGCGCGCCTTTCGCTTTTTCGACAAGTTCGAGCGCGGAACGAACATGAAGGCCTGGCTATTCAAAATTCTGACCAATACCTTCATCAATCGGTATCGGCGAAAAGTGAAGGAGCGGAACGTGGTGGAGGGCTCGGAGCGCGACGCCGTTCACGAACGGTTCATCAGCCGCGATGCCACCGATTTTGCGGCAAACCCTGAGCAATACCTGTTCGACCGCTTGCTTTCCGACGATGTCCTTCGGGCGATCGACGGATTGCCGATCGATTTTCGGCTGGTGGTGATCCTGGCCGACCTACAGGAATTTTCCTACAAGGAAATCGCCGAAATCCTCGATTGCCCGGTCGGGACAGTGATGAGCAGGCTATTTCGTGGAAGGAAGCTGCTTCAGAAAACGTTGAGGGAATACGCGCTTGGACAGGGCGTTTTGAATGGCGTGGGTGAAGCATCGCCGGAGCCGACGGATTTGACCGAATATCGGAACCGGAAGAAAACGGGATAAGGTCCTTCGATGCCCGCCGCCCGGTGAAGGTGGATTGGATGGTTCGCAAGGTCCGAAAACTTGTATGACGTGCGCCGAACTTGAGACCTTCCTGTACCCTTATCTCGATGGCGAGTTCGACGCACATGAGCAGCTAGAGTTCGAGCGTCACCTGGCCGGTTGCCCCGCCTGCTCGCAAAAGATGCATTCCGAAATGGGATTTCTCGGCGTGATGCGCCGCACCAGCCAGGTTGCGGCGGCTGCGAAGGCTCCCGAATCGTTGCGGGAGAACATTCAGGTGGGACTTCACCGCGAACGCCAGCGCGCGGTAATGACCTCCTGGTTCAAGCTGAGCGCTGCTGCCGCGGTGCTCGTCGTCGCCAGTGGCACCTACTATTACTACCGTCCCCTATCGCACAGCGTCTTCATCGAAGACGCTGTGCGTCGACACGCAAAAGGGTTGCCGATGGAGATTCAGCAAGACTCGCCCGAACTCTTCGAAGCGTGGTTTGCCGACAAGTTGAGTCACCGGGTGGCGGTGCCGCAGCTTCCGAATGCGACTTTGGCCGGTGCGCGACTTTCCAACGTTCACGATAAGGAAGCCGCCTACATCTCCTACAACGCCGTTTCCTACCCAGGATCTCTGCCTCGCCGAATTGGCCTTTTCGTTTTCGATGATACGAAAGGAGAGGTCGCGGCCTCTCCGCTACCATCTCTCGAGCTCGACAGCAGTCACGGATACAACGTCGCACTCTGGCGGGATCGAGAGATCGTGTACGAGCTGGTGACCGATCTGGACGAAGCGGATATCCGACAAATGCTCAGCGGGGCCAGCCTGAGCAGTGCCAAACCCAAGGACTCACAGCCGCCTAACTCCTTGATTCGCCCCGCTTCGGTACAGCGGTAGTCGTCCGTTGGCTGCAACATTGACGGGGTGCATTGGGTATCGGTAGCGTCTTTAGTACCCAGACCCTCCGAAATCAGGCCGTGAAAACGGCCGGTTTCATCCCGAGCGTTCATGTCCAAGAAAGTTTTGATCGTCGAGATTGATTCGGCAGTGTCGAGCGCTTCGCGAGCCGCGTTGGAAGCAGCAGGTTTTTCGGCGGAAGAGAGCGCGGATCCCAGAGGGTGCATCGAGTTGATTCGCGGCACGGCTCCAGACTTGGTCGTTCTGGCAGTCGATCTCGGTCCGGGCCAGAGCGGATACCTGATCTGTTCGAAGCTGAAGAAGGACTCAGATCTGAAGGGTATCCCGGTGATAATCATTGGGTCCCCCGACGGCTTCGAGAAGCACAGCAAGCTCAAGACCACCCGGGCAGATGACTACGTCGCAAAACCATTCGAGCCGGAGGAACTGGTGGCGCGAATTGAGCGGCTGATCGGCTTCCCAGACGATATTCCGGTGACAACCGACGATTCGGGCTTTGGCGAGCTGCTGGAGGCTGAAACGGTTCAGCCCGATCAACTGGTGAGCGTGGAGGAAGAGACGACGATTCAGGGTGAGCCTGACCTCGCGATCATCGACGATGCGTTCGACAGCGGTCCGGGCACCGAGAGCGTCGAAGAGACCAGCCCAGCCCCAGCTTGGGACGAGACCTCCGACTCCGGTAAGCCGGCATACGAAGCGAACGGTGAGGCGCTCGAGCCATTTCCCGAGTCGGGGCCGGACATCAACGGCACCGAGCCACAGCAGCTCCTGGCAAGGGTCGACCAGCTGCAGGAGGCGCTTGCCAAAACGCAAGAATCGTTAGAGGAGACTCAAACGGCGCTCCAAGAGGCGCAGCGCCGAGCAGAGCAAGCGGAAGCAAGAGCTCGCAGCGCCGAGCCCGCGGGTTCAAAGACGGCTCCCCCGGGCAAATCGGAGAAAGACTACTTCGCGCTCAAGGATGCGCTGAGCAAGCGCGACCGCGAAATTCTTCAGCTGAAGACTCAGCTCACCGAGCGCGACAAGGAAATCCTCGAGTTGCACGATCGAGAAACTCAATTGGAGCAGCAGGTTTCCGAAACCGCGGAGAATTTGGCTCAGCGCGAATCGGAGTTGGCCGGTGAGCGCGACCGCATCACCGAGGTCGAGGGATCGCTGCAACAAGCGCAGGGCGAATCGGTTGAGCTTCGCAGCGAGGTGGAGGGGATCCGGGGCGAACTGGAAGCGGCGCGCAGTAGGATTCGCGAAATGGAGTCGTCTACCTCGAAGAGCGAGGCGCGAATCGAAAAGCTTTATGAGCGAATCAAGGGCGACGAGAAGCTTCGGGAAAAAACCAAAAAAGCGCTCTCAATTGCTCTGCAGCTTCTCGATGAGCAACAAAGCCTAGCGGGTAACGAGGACGAGCCGGCCGCCGCCTGAGTCAGGGGCGGTTCGGGCATTACCTCTCCCGATTGGGCGCGTTCTTTTTATCCATCATCTTCTTCGCCAACACCTGAATTCCGGACGGAATGTTCTTGTTTCGAGCGAGGCTAACCACGTCGGATTCCCTCATGCCGGAAAGGTAACGCATCGAAATGGCGAGCGGCGTCTTTGGGTTTTTGACCAGCGCCAGCCTCAGTGCGTAGTTCTTGGTCCATTCGCGGTTGTTGTAGATCACTCGCAAGACATCTTCGATCACCGCGCGGTTGTTGGCGACGGTCAACACCTCGCCGTCGGTGAGCCGCGGGCTGCGAATCACCGCTACCGCGACTAGCCTATTGGTATCCCGCATCAGCAAGCCGCGCGCTTCTTTGTTCCCGAGGGTGGCCAGCTTGATCTTCTCCGAGACGCTCATCTTGCTGACCCGCTGGGAGAGCGTGAGGCGCTTGCCTTCCTCGACCGGCGGGGCGTCCTCTTCCCTCAGCTCGGCATTCTCGGCGACCACCTCTAGAGCGGTGGGCCCCTGGTCCGGCGGCTTTTGCAGCGCCTGAGGGCCAAAGACGCGTACCCGCGCCTCTTGCATCTGCGGTACGTCCGGCAACAGCATTCCGTTGCGCACCGCGAAGTCGCAGATCCCGTCGATCACGGAAGCGAGAACGTTCGGGTTTCGGCAGAGGTTACGCAGGATGTCGTCGTGCCGGAGAGTGCGCAGCTGGTTCTGACCGATGATTTCCGCGATCCTGAGTTGGCAGTTGCAGGCAACCTTCGCTACCGCGTCATCGGGAGTACCGGCGTTCAGAATCAGCAGCTCCACATAATCGTCGCGGGTCGCAAACGCCTCCAAACAGTAGCTCAGGACTGGAGGCTTGATCTCTTCGTCCCGCAAGGCAGTGCCAAGCAGGCGATCCGGCAAGGAGGTCAGCGTCTTTGCGGCAGTCTCGCGCACCGCGGTGTCCAGATCGAAGGTGAGCATGTAGAGCGCACCGATTATGTCGGACGGCGAGAGCGGCACCAACCCCTTCGCGGCCATCATCCGAAGAGGAGGCGGCGCCTTGGGATCCACATGCTTGCGCATGTTGGGAGGCAGAAAGTCCGCGGTCAAGGGGCAGACCGCCAGCGTCGCCGAATCCGAGGGCGGGGCCGAACCGGCGGCCGACGGCTGGGAAGCGTCGCTCACGCGGGCTGGTTCCTCTCGTAAATGATTCGCAAGCCATCGAGCGTGAGAAACTCATCCATCGCCCGGATCGCCTTTGATTCTTTGGAAATTAGCGGCGCCAACCCACCGGTGGCCACCACCCGAACCGGAAACCCCAGCTCCGCGCGCATCCGCTCGCAAAGTCCATCCACCAGCCCCACGTATCCAAACACCAGGCCGGACTGAATTGAATGGACGGTATTTCGGCCCACCACGTGAGGCGGGTTGGCGAATTCCACTCGAGGCAGCTTGGAGGCGTTCTGAAAGAGCGCTTCCATCGAGATTGAGATCCCCGGGCAAATTGCCCCGCCCAGGTATTCTCCCTTCGGGCTGACCGCGTCGAAGGTGGTGGCAGTTCCGAAGTCCACCACGATCAGGCCCTCGCGATACTTCTCGTAGGCGGCGACCGCGTTGACGATTCGGTCCGCCCCTACCTCGCGGGGGTTGTCAATCAGGATCGGCATCCCGGTCTTGACCCCAGGACCGACAAACAAGGGCTTGGTCCCAAAGTACCGCTCGCCCACTTGTTGCAGCGTAAATTGGAGCGTCGGAACGACATTGGAGATTACCAGCGCCTCGATCTGCCGCGCTTCGACTGCTGCGTCCAACAGCAGCTGACGGAAGAGTATGCCGTACTCGTCATAGGTACGCCGGACGTCTGTTTCCAATCGCCAATGGCCCGTCAACTTGCGTCCATCGAAGACCCCGAAAACCACATTGGTGTTTCCGACGTCGATCGCCAGCAACATCGCATCTACTCCCGGACGGCCAACTGCTCGAGGTCCCCGGCGAGTACCCGCTCGAGCGTCCCTCGCGCCGTCCTCACCAAGAGGGCCCCGCCCTCATCGATGTCCTCGGCAACTCCTTGCACCTCGAGCCGCTCCCCTTTGATCAGGACCTTCTTTCCAAGCGTAGCAGAGATCTGCTTCCAGGCCTCACGCACCGGCCGAAAGCCGTTCTCCGCGTGGCAGCGGAGCCACTCCTCCATTCGGGCCCACATTGTCGCCGCGAACGGCGCGCGCAACACCGGTCTTCCCAGCGCTTGTCGGACCGATGTCACCAGAGAGCGGATCTCTTCCGGAAAGTCGGTTGGCTCGGCATTCAAGTTCACGCCCACGCCCACCACTGCAAAATGGATTCTATCTTGTTCGGCGGAAAGCTCGGTGAGGATGCCCGCCACCTTGAGCTGATTGAGGAGTAGATCATTCGGCCACTTGATCTCCACCAGCGCTCCGAGTTCGCGCAGGGACGCCGCCACCGCGACTGCGGTTACCAGCGTCAATTCCGGGGCACGCTGCGGGGCCAGCTCGGGCCTCAAAATCACCGAGCAATAGAGGTTCTTGCCGGGCGGAGAGATCCACGAGCGCCCGCGGCGACCTTTGCCGCGGGTTTGCTGATCCGCGATCACCACCTCGCCATGGCCAGCGCCTTCCATCGCCAGCTGAAACGCGAGCTCGTTGGTCGATTCCAAGCTCTCGCGGTAGTGAAGGGTCCGACCAATTTCCTCGGTCTGCAGGTGGGCTGACAGCTCGAGCGGCGTCACCCGATCCGGTACGCCGAGCAATCGGTAGCCCTTCGAAGAAACCGCTTCGATGCGATAGCCCTTGCGGCGCAGAGATTCGACATGCTTCCAAACCGCGGCGCGCGAGAGCCCAAGCTTGCCGGAGAGTGCTTCTCCCGAGGTGAACTGATCCCCTCCATCGGTGAGGAGCGCCAGGATCATCTCCTCGCTGGTCTGCTCCGCGGGTTCCACGACTCAGCGGGGGGACGGCATCGGGCGAAGCTCGAATCGGGTCAACAGCAGCTGGCTTTGCGGGATTCGTTCGCCGCGCACTTCCGCGGCGGTTTCGATCCGGACGATTCCTACGCCTCGCGCCAGCGTGAGTTGGTTCACGAGCGTGGTCTTATCATCGACGCGATTGCGCCCCTCCACCCCCACGCAGCTTTCGAATCGCCCCGCCGGTACTTCGCAAGGTCCCAGCTCCAGAATTTTGTATCGCTCGATCGACGACACCGAAACCACGTTGGTCCAGCTGCGGCCCAGCTCGACGGGCTCCTTGAGTAAATACCGCTTGCGGTCCCGAATGCCGAACGCGTCGACACCCAACTCGCCACCTTGATTGTCGACGAAAAACCCATTCTCTTCTTTAAGGATCTGCACCATCCGCTCGGTCTTCTCGCCGAGGAAGTTCGATTCGTAGACCCAGCGGTTCCCGACCGCGAGAGGATAATATGCCGCGGCGCGGATCGAAGGCCCAGAAGGAGCGATTTCAACGCGTTTGGCGCAACCGACTGTCGCGGTCAGCAACACCAGCAGCCAGCCCACCCTCACGGGATGCTCCTTTGCACGTGGTGCTTGCCACTCGAATCGCGGCGCTGATCGCCCGAAGCGATCCGAGACTGCAGCTCGTGAAGTGCCTGCTCCGCCACGTGGCGAATATCCGGATCGTCATGCCCCTGGGACACGGTGAACAGGTACGCCTGCGCCTCCTCTCCACCGATCGCTCCCAAGGCGAAGAGGATTTCTCGCAGGAAACTAGGATCCTTGCCACGCGCCAGCTCAATCAACGGGGGAACCGCCTGCACGTCGTGCAGCGCCACCAATCCACCGATCGCTCGTCGAACGCCGTCGACCTCCGAACCCTTCAGCTTGTCGACCAATGCACCCCGGACCGCAGGATTTTTGCGGTCAGACAACACGCGGATCGCCGCGTCCCGAACGCGGAGATTGGTTGCATTCAAATCCTTGATTAGCTCTCGATCTGATTTGGCGATCGCCGCAAGCTGCAGATCGGCCATCGAAACCGTCTCGTGTAAAGCGGATCGGAGCGCCCTGAGCGCGGCCGCTTGGCGCTCTTCCAGACTGACTCCGGAAACCGGCTCCTGAACTCTCTGATTGAGCTCGTAGCTGGACCAGCCATCGTCCTCGCGTCTTCTCAGCAAAAGCGATGCCTCGATCTCGATGTAATCGCCAGCCCGAGCCTCGTAACTGCTCTCGCGCACCGGGGCCAGCTCCAGCTCGAATTTTGTGGGATGAGCCACCTTGGTCGTAGCCCGATTCTCACGCGAGAAGTTGAAGTGGCCATTGGCCTTCAACTCTTCGAGAAAAATCGATTGAACCCGATCAGTTCGTATTCCGAGCGCATCCCCATCGGAGACCGCCGGGACAACCACCTCGACCCGTTCGATGTCATGCCGAGCGGGCTGGCGCGAACACCCAAAGAACAAGCCAGCCAGAAGAATGGCGAGAGCGGAAGCCGTCCTCATCATGGCGCATCATAGCGTTTACTTTTCATCGCCGCCGCCGACCGGGGGTGGAGAAGCGTCTTCGCTGTTGGCCGGCGTTGGCGGTGTAGGCTGTGCCGGTTGAGCCACATCCCCCGCCGCGGCAGCAACCGGTGTTTGGGGCCGTCCTCTTCCTCTTCGGCCGCGTCGACGCCGACGCCGGCGTCGCGGCGCGCTCGCGGGGCGCGATGGCTCTGTGCCGCCCTGCGCGGGCTCACTGGTAGCGGCGACCGTCTCCTCGGCTTCTTCGAATTCGGGTTCGTCGGAATCGACTTCGTCCTCGATTTCTGCCGGCTGATCAGGGCTTGCGCGCTCCATTCCTCCAGATGAGGCGGCCACTTCCGCGGGTATATCGCCTGCGGGCACGGCTGTGCTGTCCTGCGGCAGCTCGGGCGCCCCGTTTTGCGCCGAGGTAGCCTCCTCGGAAGTCTCCTCGCTCACCAGTGAAACGTCCGAAGCAGCAGCTCGCTCCGGACGGTGTCGTTCCCGGGTTCGTTCCTCGCGCCGGCGCTGTGCTTCCTCTGCCTCGACCTGCGCGTTAGTGAAGAAACGGTCGTTGATCTCGAACAGTTCGATCTGGGTCGTGGATACAGCCGTTTTCGCGTCGAGAAACCGGTCTGCCAAAGCCTCACCGCACCACAACACGACCGGCAACCCGGCGGTGCCCTGCGCTTCCGAACGAGCCTCCCCTCGCAAGTCAGCGGCGCTAGCCAAGAGTGCGAGCTGCGCACCATAGCGCCCGCTGTCCCGCCGTAACTCCTGCACCGCGCGCCGATCCACTGGCGTTTGGCCCTTGAGCAAGCGAACCGTGTAGCGTAGCTCCGCGCTGCCATCCCTCCGCCGAGTCGTCAGCAGCGGTCCCTCGCGAGAGCGCTTGACGACCCGAATTTCGTGGAAGCCTAATGCCTTGAGACAGCGCACCACCGAGCGTTCGAAGGTGCCGAAATCGAGCTCCGATAACTTTCGCCTCAGCGCTCGAGCCACCGCGCGACGTGCGTCCTTGGCGGCGGCGCGAACCGTCGAAACGGCGTCGGCGATCTCGTCCGGGCCCGGCGCGGCGCGCGCAAACACCACGCGACCACCCTCCATCGTCAGGCCCAACTTGTCGGCGAACGGCCGCTGAACGTCGCTCGATACAAGCGCGCCCAGCCCTTCGAATGGCTCCAGACCGAGCGCATCTCTTTCTGGTGAGAGGAAGAACTGAGCTCGTCGGCCGGCATCCAGACGCCGTTGATTGTCCTCGGCCAGCGCCCGCAACAGCTGATCCGGATTCAAGTCGCCGGCGGCGAGCGCTTGGCTGCGAAGCCTCTGCATTACCTCATCGACCCGCAGCGGCTGAGCTGCCTCGCTCAGTACATCGAAAACCGTCTCGGCCAGAGGTGGAAAGCGCCGCTGACGTACACCTGAAAGCTCCTCGTCGTCCGCGCGGTGTCGCTTCCGCTCGGCTCCCCGACCTCCGGCCCGTACGCTCTCCGGCCGAGGATCAGGGTGTCGTTCCGCCGGCCGCAACGGCGGCATCGCATCTTCCTCGTTAACTGGAGCTACGCCCGTCTGTTCAAGCGCCTCTAAGTTTTCCGGAAGTGCCCAATCGATCAATGCGAAAGTATCCTTCGCCGTTACAATCACCCGACGATCTCGGGTTCGACGCGCCATCGCCGCGAGGCGGGACAGCATCGTTTGGTCCGGGGTCTTGCCGACGTGGGAAAGAAGATTCTGCGCAATCGATTGCTCCGTGATTTCCTGGATGTGCATCGGCCGACCGGCGGCTTCCAGGACTCTGAGCGCTGCCTCGTAAAACGTCATGGTTTCTCAGTGAGATTGGGATCTTGCAGTCTGTATCCAGCGCAATTCGCGGATGCTATGCATCGCCAACTTGGCTTGTCAACGAAGGGACGCCGATGATTCGCTTTCGCAGCGGCCACAGTTGGAAGCGCGAAACGTCGGCTGCGCCGAAAGACTCCTTCTCGCTACAAGTCGACGGAATCGACCTGCTCGCTGCCGCGACGGAGGAGTCCCTGACCACGTTGATCCCGGACTTGGTCTCCACCGTTTCCGGTCTGATTCTGAAAGGCGAGGTGCTGGGACAAGTATCTTTGCCGGAGGCACATCTGGAGCTGACGTTTGAGCGACGAGGCGCGGAGGCTGAACTCAAGGTCGCCGATCTCGGTCGCCCTG
Source organism: Myxococcaceae bacterium (assembly GCA_036781205.1). Lineage (GTDB taxonomy): Bacteria > Myxococcota > Myxococcia > Myxococcales > Myxococcaceae > DAIQBK01. The sequence goes on along the minus strand of DAIQBK010000005.1, from coordinate 110,357 downwards.
CCAGGCTCCTTCATCGGCCGGTACGAGTCGATCTGGCCGAGCTCGGCGACGCAACCGTTGCCTGCGGGCACTCGTTGATTCGAGATCTCAGCGAAGCATCGCCTGGCTCGAATCGTAATCCCCGAATCCGAGCGATGTCCCGCACGCTCCTCAGACTCGAACACGGCTCGGTCGCGCCTGCTCGGGTCGGATTTCGTCAAACCGGATACTCGTACCGAGCCAGTGCGCCCAGGCAGTGGTCGTTTGGCTTCGAGTTCTACGATGAGCAAGATCTCTTGTTGTGCCCAGGCGCGTCGAGCTCGCTCGCCTCGCTACTCTTTGCCGGCTCGATCTACCTGCAGCTCGACGGCGGACGAACCCAAGTCTGGCAAAGCGGGGGCGGACTCTTTCTGCTGATGCTCGAATTGTCCCGCCAGGCGGCGGAACTGTGCCACGCGATGGAGCTGGAAGAGGACCGGTTCCAATTCGCGCCAGGCGGAATTTCCCCGCCGATTCGCTTTGACCTGCGGCAGCGATCGCTCGAGCTCAACGGCAAACGATTCGAGGCGAACCCGGAGGCCTTTGCTCGGGCAATTTTTGAGCTCGGCGTGGCGATCTCCTTCGCAATCGGTGCGCGCAGCAAGGCGCAGGCCCGAAATCCCTATTTGTTGGAGATGGCTTCCCGCTGTCGGGAAGGCCTTTCGCAACTGAGAACCGGAATGGCTCCGCCAGCCGATGAAACGAAGGCTCGGATCGAGCGCAAGAGGCCCACCGCCACCACTCGTCCTCTCCAGGTTTCCGGCCGACTTCGTCGGTTGCGCTACAGCAAGGTTTGGGAGAAGCACAAGCTGGAGGCCGGCGATACCGGTCGGCTGATCTGGACGGCGAGCGGACCGATCTTTGCTTCGTCCGAGATGGCTTGTGGCTGGGCACCCGATGGACAGCTGTTGTTTCGCCGTTTGGCGACCCACGGAGTCGCCAGCTCGGCGGACGGGTGCGTTCTCGCGGCATCTGCAGACCGAATGCTCGGATTTTTGGACCGCGACAAGAGTGCGCGTTGGACCCGCAACCACGATGGGGCAGGCTTGGCGCCGGAGTTACTTCGACGAGATGGCCTGCTCATCTGCGTCGCGGAAGCCCGAGCGGTGCTCGCGCTGTCCGAGCTTACCGGGCGGGAGATCTGGAGGTTGGTTCCTTCCCGCACACGCCAAGTCTTCGTCGCGCTCCAAGGGCAACGCGCCCTTCTTGCAACCGAGAGCGGAAGCCTCCTCGGACTGGACCTGCACGATGGGCAAATCCGATACCACCTGCGGGTCAACTTGCCCTTTATTGGTCCTACCGTTGCCTGGGGGCGCCGGTTCGTCGCGGTGGTCGGAAGGGGCGAGCAGCACGCGATTCTCTCCGCGGATGTCCACGCAGCTGGCGCACACTGGACGCATGAGCTTGCTGTCGCGCAACCATCCCTTCCGCTGCCGCGTCACAATCGGGTTTGGGTGACAGGAGCGCGCAACGCAAGCGCGGTGGTCCTTTGCTTCGGTCCCAAGGGGAAGTTGCTGCTCGAGCGAACTCTTCCCTTGGGGCAAGGACCGTTTTACCTGCTTTCGGTGCGCGACTCGGTCCTGGTGAGTGCGCGCAACGGCGCGGCAGCACTGCTTAACTCGGAAGGAGAGGTGGTCTGGCAGCTCGAGCCTTCCGGCGAAGAGTTGGTGCGCCCGGTGTCGCCCTCGCTCGCGCGCGGAGTTGTGATTGTCCCCGGCGAACGGATTCGAGTGATCGACCCGGCGAACGGCTCCGTCCTCGCGGAAGTTGCTGCTGGCATCGAATTGTGCGACCTCAAAGTGGATGCAAAGTTGAGCCTCTATTTGCTGGATGAGGACGGCTCATTGAGCGCACATCGATTGCTCTCGCATTTTGCGGTGGTCAGCGGCCTCAAGGCAGGGCGCAACGGTTAAGGCGCCTGCGTCAAAGTAGCTTTCTTGCGCACCTGAGCCGCAGCGACGTTGGGATCGATTTCTTCAGCAGGCCGGACCGACTCCTCCGCGCCTTCCCATTTCTCGCCGGGGGCAAGCTTCCAGTCAGCCGGCGCTTCCAGCTGCCATCGATAGCTGCCCAGCGCCTCACCGCCGAAAGGCGAGCGCGAGGCAACCGTGAAAATCATTTCGATCTTCTTTACCTCAGCTGGGATGAGATCGACTGGATAATAGCCGAGTACCATTTGGGGGGGGAATTCCTGAATGAAGCGCTCGGGGAAGTCTACTTTCATCGACGGATCCCCGGCCGCATTCAATTCGCCGATCAACCTTCCCTTCGAGTCCACCAACCTCCAGCTCATGGTGAACGATGCGCTGGTCAGCATCCGTTTTCTGGCCCCCACCACGATTCCACCGGCGCTGGTGGACTCTTCGCGCAGCTCGCGCTGAGCGCCCCAAAGCACGAGGTTGATCCGGATGCGCGGCTTGCCGTCAATTTTCTCGATCGCCGCGGAGTGAACGTCGAGCCGCATTCCCTTGTCGGTGCCCGACCACATCGGAGCGTACAGACCCCCCTTGAGCTCGTCGAATACTTTCTTGGTGTACTCGTAATAGGCGCGCTTGTCGGCGAGCTGTTCCACTGACGAGGCTGGGCGCTTCTTCAATTCGAGGAGGTAGTCGTCGAAATTTGGGTTGCCGTGAAAGCGTTTGCTGTGTGTGGCGATTTCCTGAAAATACCATCGGAGAAACGGCCGAACCTCCTCTCGGTACGTCCGCTCGTCCGGATTGCTCCGAATCCAGCCGACTCGCTCGAGGTACTCCTTCTGGATTCGGGCCGCGTTGAGCTCCCGCTCCGCTTCGAAGGTCTTGATCTTGTACTTGCGGTATCCTCCCGCAGCCACGGCGACCGCGCCGATCCCGGCGATGACAAAGATGCCCAGATAAGGTCGCTTCATGGGTCCATCCTAGGAACCTGCGGCGAAGGAAGCCAGTGCCGCGCGCCTCAGTCTGTCATTCGGCGCGCATCGCCTCCACGGGATCGAGCCGCGAAGCGCGAGCGGCAGGATAGATTCCGAAAACCAGGCCCACACCGGAGCTCATTGCCAGCGACAGGAGCACCGCCCATGCAGGCACCTGGGTGGGGAAGTCGAGCACCCAGCGGCCAAGAAAGGCGACCGAGAAGCCGAACAGAATGCCGATCACTCCGCCCACCAACGACAGCACCACCGCCTCAGTGGTGAACTGAGCCAGAATTCGCTTGCGCTTCGCTCCCAGCGCCTTGCGAATGCCGATCTCCCGAGTCCGTTCGGTGACCGCCACCAGCATGATGTTGAGGATGCCAATCCCCCCGACGATCAGGGACAACAAGCAAACGCCGAAGGTCGCGACGGTGATGACCTGGGACAGTCCGTTGAAAGTCTTGGTCAACGTATCGTTGGTGAACACCTCGAAGTTGTTCTCGGCATTCGCGGCAAGGTTGCGTCGCTTGCGCAGCACGGTAATCACCTCGTCTTGCGCTTTGCTCAAGTCGCTGGGGTCATTGGTCGCGATGCTGAAACGAAAGTTGCTCTTGCCATAGATTGGCGCAAACGCGGTGAGCGGAATCACCACTAAATTATCCTGACTGCCGAGGCCGAGAAAGCTTCCGCGACGTTGAAAGACGCCGATCACCGTGAAATTGCGGCCGCGCAGCCGGATTTGTTGATTGATCGGGTCTTCCCCGGGAAAGAGTACGTCTGCCACATCCATCCCCAACAGGGCCACTCGCCGAGCATCCAAGACTTCCAGATCGTTAAACGAGCGCCCCGCTCCCACCGTCATTGCGTTGGTCTCGAGGTAGTCGGCCGTCGCAGACCACACCAAGACGTTGCCGCGGGTCTCACGGTGGGCGGTGGTTATTTTTTGCCCGTCGATGCTGTCCTTGGCGGTCACGGCACTGGCGGTGGGGCAGCTGGCGCGGATTGCATCGCGGTCCGCCAGACCGAAGCTGGGGCGCTTGGCGAACTTCTGCCAGTTGAACCGGCCGAATCCTATCGGCATCTTTTGAACTTGAAAGGTATTGGCTCCTAACTGGGAGAGATCCTTGTTCACCTTGATTCGAAGACCCTCGATCATCGCCATCATCGCGATCACGGTGGTGACGCCGATCACAATCCCCAGAAGCGTAAGCAGCGATCGAAGCGGGTTCGAGATGAAGGTTCCAAGCGACAGTCGAAGGTTGTCGAGAAAACCGGTCATCGCTTCACTCGTAACGAAGGGCTTCCACCGGGTCCAGATTCGCGGCGCGGGCGGCAGGCCAAATGCCGAACAGCAAACCCACCGCTCCGGCGAAGAGGATGCCCAGCAAAACGGTCAATGGGTTCACCTCCGCGGCGAGCGGACTGATCTCTGCGATTAGCTTAGCGACACCCAGTCCCACCAAAGTTCCGATCGCGCCGCCGATCGCCGAAACCGTTGCCGCCTCGATCAGAAACTGAATGATAATCGTCCGCTTTCGCGCGCCGAGCGCTCTGCGCACGCCGATCTCGCGGGTGCGCTCGCGCACCGACACCAACATGATGTTCATGATGCCGATTCCGCCCACCAGCAGGGTGATCAGCCCCACTCCGGAGGCAACGCCATACAGCGCGCCGGTCAGTTGCTGGTAGGTTTCCGCGAGTTGCTCGGGTCGGTTGATCGTAAAGTCATCCGGTTTGTCGGGCGGCGTGCCGCGCGCCCTTCGGACGATGCCGGTGAGCTGATCCTCCGCATCGCTTAGCTGATCGGGCCGATCCAGGGCAATCCCGATCGAGAAACCGCGTCCTTTCCCGAAATACTCCTTGAAAGTTTTGAAGGGGACGATCGTCACCAGATCTTGGTTGAAGTCGAAGATGTTTCCGCGCCGGGCTAGCACCCCCACCACTTGGAACGGCCGGCCGTCGATCTTGACCCTCGCGCCGATCGGATCGGATCGCGGGAACAAACCGGTCGCGACGTCGGCTCCAATCACCGCTACCGAGCGCAGGTTGTCATCGTCCGCACCGGTAATGAAGCGGCCCGCAGAAACCTCCACCGCGCTCACCTGCAAGTACTCTTCGGTGGTTCCATTGATCTGAACCGCTGATACCTGTTCGTTCAAAAAACCAACGTCCGCCATCTTGCCAACCGAGGGGGCCACTGCGCTCGCAAAGGTCGCCTGAGAGCGAATCATCGCCAATTGATCAAGGGTGAAGTCCTTCCGGTTTTTGTAGTCCCACCAGTCGCCTTTGATCACCCAGGGAAACTTGGAAACCCATAACGAGGACGAGCCGAGGCTGGCCAGCTGTCGTGCAAAAGAGCTGTTCAGGCCCTGGATGATGCCGATGATCGCCAACAGCGTGGCAACGCCGATTCCGATGCCCAGCATCGTCAAGCCGGCGCGAAGCCGATTGGCTCGTAGGGATGAAATGGCGATTTTGGAACCTTCGAGGATGTCGATCCGAGCTTTCATGCGGCCCCCGCGAGTTGCTGCTGCGCCACTTCCGAGCCTTTACCGTCTGCGATGATTTGACCGTCCTTGAGCCGAATCGCCCGGGGGCACCGGGCCGCCAGCCTCGGCTCGTGGGTCACCAGACAGATCGTGTGTCCCCCGGCGTGGAGCTGCTCGAACAACTTCATGATGTCTTCACCGGTCGCGGAATCCAGATTGCCGGTCGGTTCGTCCGCCAAGAGCAACGACGGCTCAGTCACCAGAGCGCGGGCAATCGCCACCCGCTGTCGTTGGCCACCGGAGAGCTCGTTCGGTCGGTGTTTCATTCGGTCCGAGAGCTGGACCTTTTCGAGCGCAACTCGGGCCCGCTGATGTCGTTCGTTCGCTTTGATCCCGCGGTAAACCAAGGGCAGCTCGACGTTTGCCAGCGCTGTCTCGCGTGGCAAGAGCTGAAAGGTCTGAAAGATGAATCCGATTTCGATGTTGCGGATGTTCGCCAACTCGTCATCGCTGAGTCTGGAAACGTCCTTTCCGTTCAGCACGTATTCGCCCGAGGTTGGGGTGTCGAGGCAGCCAATCACGTTCATCAAGGTGCTCTTGCCGGACCCGGACTGACCGACGATGGCGACCCACTCGCCTCGATTGATTGAGAAGCTGACGCCCTGCAGCGCGTGGACCTCCTCGCTTCCCACCCGGTAGTAACGCTTGAGATCCTTGACCGAGATCAACATCGACGGCTCAGCCCTGGCCTTGCGGCGGAATCGCCGGACGCTTCTTGGTCATTTCTTTGACCCAATCTCCGTCTTTCAGATCCTTGGCCAACAAACGATAAGGTCCGTCCACCAACTTGTCTCCCTCCTGGAGCCCTTCGAGGATTTCCAGGTCCGTGTCGGTGGCGATTCCAGTGCGAACGCGCCGCATCCGGGCCCGGCCCTCGGAGTCGACGATGAACACCACCTTGTTCATCGGATCAGTCGGCTTCTTGGCCGTGAGCGTGCCCCCCTCGATCGGTGGACGGTAGTCGGGAAGATTTTTCTCGCTGCGAACGGTGACCGCCTGGATTGGCACCACCAGAGCGCCATCGCGCTTTTCCGCGGCGATTCGAACTTCGGCGCTCATCCCCGGGTACACTCCGGAAGGAGCATTGAGGAAAGCAACCTTGATTGGAAAGGTGATGATTTCTTGCTCGGTCCCGGGATTTTTGATCAAGGCCTTTCGCGCGATCTCAGTGACCGTTCCTTCGAAGCTCTGACCTTCGATCGCGTCGACCGAGATGTCCGCTCTCTGCCCCTCTCGCAGATACATGACCTCGTGCTCGCTGACCTCCACCTTCACCTCCATCGCAGAGAGGGAAGCCAGCGTCATCACCACGTCCTCCGATAGATCGGAGCCCCGTACCCGCTCGCCGACTTCACGGGTGAGCTCAATCACCGTGCCATCGATTGGCGACAACAGAGTGGTTTTCGAAAGGTTGTTTGCAGCCTCATCGTACGCCCCACTCGCCTGAGAAAACCGCTCGCGCGACGAACCCAGACGACCCGCTGCCGAGTCTCGATCGGCCTGCGCCTTTTCCACGTCGGAATGCGAACTGAGGCCCTTTTCATGAAGGCCGAGCACTCGCCGATATTCCGATTCGGTGCGAGACACATCGACCTGGGCGACTTGGATGTCCGCCCGCGCAGCCATCTGGGCAGCCTTGGCTTGTTTCGCTGCAGCCTGGAAGCGGGTCGGATCGATCCTTCCGATCACTTGACCCTTTGCTACTCGATCCGCCTCTTTGACTGGCAGGGCGATCAGATCCCCGGAGAGGTTCGAAGAAATCTTCACCGTCGTCACGGCATTGACTTTGCCGGCACCGGTGATCGTACGGGTGATGTTGGCCCGGCGGGCCTTGGCGAACTGCGCCTCGACGGAGGGAGGCGGGCGATGCCTCAGACCACCGATCGTGATTCCCGTCACCCCAAATAAAAGCACCATCCCGATCAATGCCTTCCACCACTTCATCGCATCTCCCCCCCCTCGTAGAGTCCCATCACCCTCTCGAGATTGGCGCGCGCGGTCTCCACGGTGATCCGGTTTTGAATCGCAGTGAGCTCAGCCTGCGTCAATTTGAGTTGTGCATCGCGCACCTCGAGGGTCGAGCCAGCACCGGCTTTGAACCGCTCCTGAGCGAGATTCAAGTTGTCTCGAGCGGACTTGAGGTTGGCCTGGGCGACAGTGGTCGCGTCAACTTGCGCTTCCAGGGCTCGCAGATAACGCCGGACGTCTCCCTCCACCTCGTAGGTGGCCTGCTGCAGGTTCAGCTCCGCGGTCGAGCGGTTGTAGAGCGCCGTCTTCACTGCGGCCGAGGTTGCGAACCCGGAGAAGATGTTCCAGCTGAGATGAAGCCCAAAGTTGATCGTGTTCTGACGCGTCGGATCTGAAAACACGGTCCCGAAATCCGGCCCCTGGCGAATGTAGTTGGCCTGGGCAGCCAACGTCGGCCAGTACCCGCCGCGGGCTACGGCCACGCCGAGATCCGAGGCGCGCTGCTGTTGCTCGAGCGCCTTCAACAGCGGGCGCTTCTCGCGTGCCGTTTTCACCGCATCCTCCAGCTTGGGTGCGGCCCCCGGCCCTGCCCTGAGCGCCTGCGGTTCAACCGCCACCAGATCCTCGGCGCCTGAGTGCGCAATCCAGACTGCCAGGTCCGATTGGGAGCTGCCGACGATTGAGGTTTGCAGAATCGCGTTGATCCGATCGTTTCCCAGATTCACTTCCGCCGCGATCACATCACTCTTGGGCGAGCGACCCGCCTCGAAGAGAGCACTCGCCCGATCCACTTGTTCCCCACTTCGAATCACGGTGGCCTTCAACACATCGAGCGTTCGCTGTGCCAAGTAGAGCGCGTAGAAGCGGCGAACTCCCTCGTATTCGGACGTCGATCGCTGTTCCCTGGTCTGACCGATCGCCGCCTCTTCCAGCGCTCCGGCCTGTGCAATTTGGTTCCACCACTTCCCCCCGTCGAAGAGAAGCTGACTCAAGGACGCGGCCACACTGAAGTTGTTGCGGTTGAACCCGCGCTGATCCCCGAGCGCGTTGACGAAGCCGGTCGTTCCGTCTGAATTAACAAAGGGAATCACGACAAAGGCCCGTTGGGTACCACTGATGGTCCGGTTGGCATCTCCCGAAACGGTGAGTTGCGGGTAAATACTCGATGCCGCCGTCCGGCCTTGCTCGGTCGCAATCAGGTACTGAAGCTCCTGGAGCCGCTCCGGCGTGTTTTGCCGGCTGAGCTCCCTCACCTGTTCGAGCGTGATCGGGGTTGATGCCAACACCGCCGCCAAAATGAGCTCGCTCATACTCCCCTCCCCATCAACCCGGGGAGCCCCAGCAGAAAGACGCCCACGTACGCAGCGTACAATCCGAGGCCGAGCCCGATTGCCCTCCCTCGCTGCATTCCCGAGGCGGCAGAAAACCCAAGTCCCAAAAGAACGGCGCTCCAGATGTTGAAGAGATCGATCCCCGACAGCAGTCGCTGAACCACGGGACTGACGCCTGGAAAGGCTGCCGCGAGACTTGAAGGCAGGATGTACGGCATTTGCGCGTCGGTGACCGAAAACTGGCGCAACGCACAGATCCCGAACAGCAGGTGAAATAGCGCGACCGGCAAGAGTGAAAGCGACGCAACCGAGAAGAACTTCGAAAAACTCGTCTGCTTTCCCAGGAGCCACGCGCTTAGCTCCAGAACCAGCGCGATCAGCAAAAGGACGGCGGGGGGACCAAGAATCCCCTTCGCGATGCCTCCGACGAGCCTGAGACGACGCGTGGTCTGGATTTTGTCGGACAATTCCTGCTCGGTCATTTTCTGCAGCTCGCCGACTCGCTCGAGCTGCTGAATGACTACCGATCCGGCGTCCCAACGGGAAGCAAACGATGCGCCCGAAAAGCTGACGCCTATGGACAGCACCAACAGTGGAAGCACCCAGCGGCGCGCCTCCACCGCCGGCCCGATGCCACCGATGGGATCTATCAACGGTTTCGCGGACTCAACGACGCCTGCCATCATTTGTTCTCGCCTCGGCTGTACGGCTGGTTGTGTAGGTCATTGCAAGACCACCCAAAACTGATTCAGGCGCTCCAATATGCCCGATCAGCTCTGGCCTCGTCGCCCAGCTGCGGACGGCGCTAATGGAATTTTTGCGCCGTGCGGATCCGCGGTATAGACCAGCGGCCACAGTGTCCTGGCCGGAGATGAGATGATCGACGGGACCGACTTTGCCCAGGTTCTTGCCGAAGCAGACGATATCGCGATCAGCGTGGGCCAAAAGCTGACCTCGGCGCACCTTTTGCTAGCGTTGTTCACGGTCGAAAATCGGGCCCAGCTGCTCTTGAAGGAACGAGGCATCGACGAGGACCGGCTGTTGGGCGTAATGACCGCCGCACCTCGTGAATTGGAGGGATTGACCCGCGAGCTGTGCGAACGCAGCCGCGAAATCGCCAAGAACTGTGGGGCGTTAGAGGCCGATTGCCTCCATTTTCTGATCGCGACCACCCGGGTTCGCTGCGCCGCGCAGGACCTTCTGATGCGAGCAGGCCTCGACCTCACCGCGATACGCAACACGGCCCTGTCCTATCAGCTCAGCGGAAGGATGCCGCGCAAGCTCCAGCTCAAGCGAGCTGAGCAGACGGGAGAGCCTCGGGGTCGCTGGAATGCCGCCGAGCCTCCTGGGGGCGGTCCGAAAGCGGTCACTTCAGTGACTAGCATCGGTTTGCCACAGCCGAACCCGGCTCGTCCGCCCGCGGAAAGGGGCGAGGACATCGGTCGTGCACCAGAGAACGCGGCTCCGGAACCGAGGGACCCAAATGCCGATGCATCGTTCGTACTCGACCCCAAATCGTTTCCGCTTCTGAGCTCGATTGGCCGAAACCTCAGCCTGCTCGCTCAGCAGGGCCGGTTGGATCCGGTCATTGGACGAAGCCGAGAGATCGAAGAAGTGATCGACGTTCTCGGTAAACGCCGCGCCAACAATCCCTGTCTGGTCGGTGAGCCGGGTGTCGGCAAGACCGCGGTGGTCGAGGGCGTCGCGCAGCGGCTGCAGGCCGACTCAGCAGCATCGGATGAACGGATTGTGGTTGAGCTGGAGGTGGCTTCGTTGGTAGCCGGCACCCAGCTTCGCGGCTCGTTCTCCGAGCGTCTGAAGGCGCTCAAGGAAGAAGTCAAACGGGGCAGCGGGCGAGTGGTGGTCTTCATCGACGAAATCCACATGTTGGTCGGCGCCGGCGCATCCGGCGAAGGTCCGCAGGATGCAGCCAACGAGCTCAAGAGCGCGATGTCTCGCGGCGATTTCCCCTGCATTGGCGCGACCACCCACGACGAGTTCAGGAAGTTCATCGGATCCGATCCGGCTCTGGAGAGGCGGTTCGTCCCAGTGCTGATCAAGGAACCCTCCGTTCCGGAGACGCTACAGATCCTGAGCGGAGTAATCACTCGGTACGAAGAGCACCACCGTCTGAAATATACCTCTGAGGCGCTGCAGACCGCCGCGTCCCTGGCTGCGAAGTACGTCAGCGACCGATTCCTTCCCGACAAAGCGATCTCAATCGCCGACCTCGCGGGCTCCCGCTGCCGGCGCGAGGGAAAAGAGCTGGTCGAGGCCGCGGACGTGGCCCGGATTGTGGCCAAGCTGGCATCAATTCCCGAAGAACGGCTGCTGATGACCGATTCGGCTCGACTGCTGCGGCTTGACGAGGAGCTTTCGCGTCGGGTCATCGGACATCGGGAGGCCCTGGGCCGTATCGCTCAGGTAATCCGGCGAAATTACGCTGGCTTCGCCACCTGCCGCCCGATGGGAAGCTTTCTTTTCTTTGGACCGACAGGGGTGGGAAAAACAGAAGTGGCGCGGGCATTGGCCGAGGCTCTCTTCGGCAGCCGGGATGGTTTTCTTCAGTTGGACATGAGCGAATTATCCGAAGCGCACGGCGTCTCTCGGCTGATTGGAGCCCCTGCGGGATACGTTGGCTACGGCGAGGGTGGTCAACTGACCGAGCCAGTGCGCCGGCGGCCCTCGTCGGTGGTGGTTTTCGATGAGATCGAGAAGGCGCATCACGATGCCCTGATGTTGCTACTGCAGATTCTCGAGGAAGGCCGACTCACCGACGGAAAGGGACGACACATCGATTTTTCCAACACGGTGGTGATCCTGACGTCCAATCTGGGCGCAGAAGCCCTCGCGCGCAGTGACCGAAAGGTAGGGTTTGGTACCTCGAAGCTGGAGCCCGCGGAACTTGAGCTACAGGGATTGGATGCGGTGCGAAAGATGCTTCCTCCCGAGCTGTGGAATCGAATTGATGAGCGGCTGGGATTCGGTCCGCTAAGCGAGGCGGAAGTGTCTGAGATCGCGCAGCTGTTGCTGGGCGACAGCAGCCGCCGGTTGGCGTCAGAGAAGGGCATTGAGTACGTAGCTGGCCCCGAGGTGGTCAAGCACTTGCTTCGATGTGGAGGATTTGATCCGAAGCTGGGAGCGCGGCCGATGCGGCAGACCATTCAACGAATGGTGGAAGGGCCGCTGGCCGAAAAAATCCTGGCCGGGGAATTCGCGCCCGGGGATCGGGTCCGAGTCGTCCTCCGTTCGGAGAGCGTGACTTTTCTGCACGACGGGCGCACTCAACGACTTTAATGAGTGCAGTCAAAACTCGGCGCCCGCAACACCCGACGCGCCGCCGCAAACCCAAAGTGGTGATCGTCGGTGCAGGTCGAATCGGGGGTGCCCTCGCGCTCGGCCTCTCGCGCGCGGGCTGGCCGATCTCCGTTCTTCCCCGCGGGGCCGATTCACGTCGGAGGGCCCGCACTTGGGACCTTGCACTTGCCGACGATCGGGCACTCGCCGAGGCAAAAATATGCGTCCTTGCCGTTCCAGATCCCGCGGTGGGTCAAGTGGCCGCGCAACTGAGCGCCAAATTGTCACGAGATACGGCGCTGGTGCACTGTGCCGGCGCCCTTACTCTTTCCGCATTCGGCAACAATGCCGACGTGAACCGGCGGCCGCGCGGTTCTTTCCATCCCCTTCGCGCCGTGTCGGATCCGCGAGACGATCTGTCCGGCCACGCGGTCGCAATTAGCTCGAACGACCCCGGATTGCGCGCACTCCTGCGACGAATGGCCGCCGACCTACGGCTAACGCCCTTGGATGTACCCGAGTCGGGCCGAAGGGCTTATCACGCCGGAGCATCGATCGCTGCGGGAGGTTTGGTGTCCCTCGCATCTGCGGCCGTTTCGGCTCTGGTGCGAGCGGGTGTGGACGAACGGAGCGCAACCCGCGCGCTGTTGCCGCTGATGCGTTCTGCGATCGGTGGAATCGAGCGACGCGGACTGCGAGGGGCGCTCACTGGCCCAATCATCCGGGGAGATTGGGAGGTTGTTGATCAGCACCTTCAGGCGCTTCGCTCGGACCTTCGCAATCTTTACCTATCGCTGGCGCAGCAATCTTTGCGCCTCGCGTCACCGAGCCTGTCGAGTGAGGCCACCCAGGCTCTGCGCCGCGTGCTCCAAGCCTGGAGACGCTTGCTCAAGCGGAGAGAATAATCCGCGGGCCCTGAAGCGTCCGACGCAGACGATCCAGCGCGGCGTCGGTGAGCGCCTCTGCTTCGGTGAGCTGACGCGCGCCCAGCGCGTTTCCCTCTTTGCTGGCAGCGGCGACGACTCTCTTCAAATCCGAAAGCAGCGTGAGCGCGCTTTGAAGAAGCGCGGAGCGCGGCGGCGCTTCGGATGGGCTCCCAACCTGCTGCTGCAATTGGGTGGAGAAGGCCTCGACCGACTGGGTCACCTTCGCTGGATCGAATGCGTTAACCAGCGGCTCCAACCTTTCGCGCTTGAGCTTGAGCAGGCGAGGCATTCCGTCGCGAGCAGTTGTCAGATTCAGAGGCTCGAGCTCGTCCGGACCAAACAGGCCGAGAAAACCATCGTCGGGTGAAGAGTGCTGATGAGGAATGATGTCCACATAGAGCAGGAGGGGATCGGCTCCCTGGCGATAGGCGGCCAGATCTGCCTGCTCCAGCGGTGGAAACCGCTGCGGCACGCCGATTAACAGGATCGGCAGAATCACCTCTGACCACAATTCTTCCGGCGCCGATCCGCTCACCTCGGTTGACGCGAACAGGTGGGCGATCAACTCGCTCAGGCGGGAGACACGATCGGTCTGGTTGCTGAGCTTGTTCTGCGGCTGCAGGCGATCGAGGGCGCCGGTCAACTGCGTCTCGAGCTGCTTACGCACTTCGGCGGGAATGGTATTTGGCATTCGGCCCAAACCGTCGCGGATCTCTCGAGCAAGCTGAGGGGGCGTGCGATCCCAGGACTCTTTGGCTTTCGCCGGACTGACCGCGACGAACTGGATGAAGCCCGGATCAAACAGGCGCTGATAGTCCGCCGGCGTAAGCTTCGTCACTCCAGCCTGAATGGCGGAAAAGCGAACCTGCGAAACCGAGCGCCGAACGTCCTTTTCCATCTCGTCAAGGAGCGTGAGATTGCCTCGAGAGAGTGCATCGACCGCGGCGCCAAAGGGTGCAAGCACCATCAGGGCATCAGGAAATCCCAGCGCCGCGCCCTCCAGCGCTTCCCGATTGGGAAACCAAAATGCGCCCTGTTGCTGGCTAAAATGCCCCGCCAAGAGGCCGCTTACGCCCAGCGCGATCGCCTGATGGTCGGGCCGCTCCACTCGAAAGGCGCCGCCCAAGAGTTTGATGATCGATTTCTCGATTTCGGTCCAGGAAGCTTTCTCCAGATCCACCTCGCGCCGCTCGATCGCATCGATGGCTTGCTTCAGCTGCTTAACCGCGAGTTCAATCTGAAGGGGCGCTGGAGAGCGCGACATGAGCCGCCAATATCATAAACCGTAGAGGCGGTGCGCTCGCGCATACTCGAGCACCCGCCGAGGTACCCAGTGAACGGGAAGCTCGCCCCGCTGAAGTCGCTCGCGAACGTCGGTGGATGAAACTTGCGCCAGCGGCGGGCCCACGGCCCGGGGGGAAGGGTAGCCGGCTCGGTGCACGATCAACACCCGCGCCATCTCTTCAATCTTTGGAAAATCTCTCCAGTGCGGCAGGTCCTGCAAGATGTCGGAACCGAGAATCAGGGTGAAATGATCTTGCGGAAACTGCCTAACCAAGTGGGCGATCGTATCCACCGTCCGTCCATCCCCGCCTAGCTGCTGCTCTACCCCGCTGGCACTCAGCCATCCCGATGCGTCCTGGCAGACCAGCTCGCACATCCGTAATCGGTGCTCAAAGCTGACCAAGGGCTTGCCAAAAGGATGCCGGAACGAGGGAAGCAGCCATACTTGATCGATGGGCTCGGTGGCTTTGACGAAGTTCACCGCCAACACATGGCCGATGTGCGGTGGGTTGAAAGAACCGCCGAAAAGCGCAACCTCCAAGTCCTTCTCTCCTTCTCGATCCAGCGATAACCGCGAGGGTGGTGACGGTCGATGTCGTTTTACTCACCGCGGATACAGCTCATGGCGAGACTTTTTATCCAGAAACGGTTCGAGCTCGGTTTCAAACCCTTCTACCAGCTCGGCTAGCGGTGCTCCTCGCTCGATCCCGCTCCTCACTCCGTCGGTACCGCAGAGCAAGTCAAATGCGGGGATGTCGGTCACGAACTCGTAGGCATCGGTTCTCCACTGGAATTGGTCGCCTCCCAGATCGTGCACGGCTTTGATCACCGCGACACCGGTACGGACCGGTCGAAATGTCTGCCGGTCGATGACGTGGATCATCGCGCCACCACAGGTCACACCCTGATGCTTGTCGAAGCTGGGCCGGAACCAAACTGGTCGGAACCGCACACCTGGCAGCTTTTGTTGATTGAGCTCGCGCGCCAGGCGATCGCCGTCGAGCCAAGGCGCGCCAAACTGTTCGAACGGCCGACAAGTTCCGCGACCCTCCGAGAGATTGGTACCCTCGGAGAGACACATACCGGGATAAACCAGCGCGGTGTCCGCGGTGGGCATGTTGGGCGAGGGCGGAACGAACGGCAATCCGGTTTGGTCCCAATATTGGGACCGGCGCCAGCCGCTGCAGCGAATGATGGAAAGCTCACAGCTAAACTGTTCCGTCTCGTTCAGGTATTGCGCCAATTCCCCCGCCGTCATTCCGTGGCGATTCGGTAATGCAAACATCCCGACGAAAGATCGAAATCGCTTGCCGACCAGGTTTCCCTCGACCTCAATTCCTCCGATTGGATTGGGTCGGTCCAGAACGTGAAAAGGAATTCCCACCTCGGCCGCAACCTTCATCGAAAGCGCCATCGTGTTGAGATAGGTGTAGTAGCGACTGCCCACGTCCTGAATGTCGAACACCAGGGCGTCCAAACCCTCGAGCCACTGCCGTTTCGGCGAAAGCGATTCGGTGGTGCTTCCGTAAAGGCTGAACACGGGTAGGCCAGTGTGTGGATCGCGCGCCTCCGCTACCGGCTCCATGTACTGCACGCTTCCACGAATCCCGTGCTCGGGTGCGAACAGGCAACTCAGCTCGACGGTGCGGCTCGCCGCCAAGAGTTCGACCAGGTGGCGAAGCTCGTGGTCGACGCTCGTCTGATTGACGATCGCGCCCACTCGTTTTCCCTTCAGTGCGGAAAACCCATTCGCCACACACACGTCGAGGCCGGTGAGAATCACTCGCTCCTCCTGGATGCAATCGCGAACGTCGGTTCGCGTATTCCTCGGCAGAAGGAGGAACGATAATGGAAACGATCGAGACGTTCACGGGAGAGCAACTGGGCCTGGCGGCATGCGTCGCGGTGATGTTGGCGTATGTTTGTTCGGCAGCGGTGTTGCTCAGCCAATTTTTCTAAAACTCCAGGTAACCAAGAGTGCGCACTCTGCTTCAAAGGCTACCGTTTGCGACGACCTGCTCGGCGATCTCGCGACCGGACCGAACTTTCCAGCCGAACCATCTCGAAGTCCAGCTGACGACGGGCGACATTGACCGATACGAGCCGTACGCGGATCTGTTGGCCGATTCTCAGCTTCAAGCCCGACGAGGGCACCACGGCCTGATGTAGCCGCTTATCGAATTTAAAGCCCGGCCCCAGGCTGGTACCTTTCACCAGGCCTTCCACCCACAATCCTTCCAATTCCACGAAGACGCCAAAGTCGGTAACCGACGATACGGTTGCGCTGAATTCTTCCCCTGCCCGATCCTTCATCAATACCGCGGCGTACAAGCTGCTGACTTCGCGCTCCACTTCAACCGCCGCGCGCTCGCGCTCCGAGCTTTGCAATGCAATCGCTTCCAGCTTCTCCGTTTCCTGCTCGAGGTTCTTCTTGTTTCGCAACCGTTCTGGTTCCTCCCAGTATTTTCTGAGTAGCCGGTGAACGATCAGGTCAGGGTAGCGGCGGATCGGCGAAGTGAAGTGCAAGTAGGACTTGGCGCCCAACCCGTAATGACCGACCGCCTTGGCCGAATAGACCGCTTGCATCATTGACCGTAAGAGCAATTGGTTGAGAGCCCGGCTCTCGGAATGGCCCTCCAGCTTTTCGAGCAAAAGATTCAAGTCCCTCGAGGAGATTTTTTGCATGTCGGCCAGATGAAACCCGTGGGCCTTCGCCAATTCGGCAAAAATCGCGAGCTTCTCTTCGTCTGGTTTGGCGTGGTAGCGGTAAATCGTTGGCAACCGCTTCTGTTGGAAGAAGCTGGCAACCGCCTCATTCGCCGCGAGCATGCACTCCTCGATCAGCCGGTGACTCTGCGTGCGCTCCCGCCGTTCGAAGCGCACCGGCTTCCCTTCCGAATCCAGGATCACCTTGGTCTCCGGAAGGTCAAAGTCGATCGCGCCCCGCTCCATCCGCATTCGCATCAGCGCCAGCGCGAGGCGGTTCAGCGTAAGGAGATTGTCCTTGAGATGGCGTAGCGATGGGACGTCCTTCCCATCGAGGACCGCCTGCACTTGGTCATAGGTGCAGCGCGCCGCGCTGCGCATCACCGCCGGGTAGAGCTCGAAAGAACGCATCCGGGCGCGACTGTCGAAATGAATTTCCGCCACGAGGCAAAGGCGATCCTCATTCGGCCGGAGCGAGCAGATGCCGTTGGAGAGCCGTTCGGGAAGCATCGGCAAAACCCGGTCGGGGAGATAGACGGACGTGCCGCGTCGAAGCGCCTCGCGATCCAGCTCAGCTTCTTCCTTCACGTAGTGAGACACATCGGCAATCGCCACGAGCAGTCGCCATCCGTGACCTGCAGCGTCGGCGTACACGGCGTCGTCGAAATCGCGCGCGTCCTCGCCATCGATTGTCACCAGTAGCAACTCGCGCACATCGCGACGGGAGGCGATTTCGGATTTCTCCACCGCCGACGGCGTCGCCTCCGCCTGATCCATCACCGGAGCAGGAAATTCGTCGCTGAATCCATGCGAAAAGGCAATCGAAAGGACCTCGGCTGATAAGTCACCGGGGCGACCGAACGATCCCGACACTTCCCCGCTGAGTTGAGGACCCTCTGCAGTCGGTCGGCTCGTCAGCCGCACCTTGACCCAATCACCGTCGCGAGCGAGTTGTGTTTTGGGTACCAGGATCGGACCCGGCAGGCTCGGATCCTTCGGGAGGACGTAGGCTTGTTTCCCTCGCTCGACATACGTCCCGACCACGTTCTGTCTGCGCCGCTCGAGGACGCGCACCAATCTGCCGCGGGTAGACCCCGGGTCCACCTGAACGAGCACGCGATCATTGTCGAGAGCGCGTTGGGCCTCGCGCGCCGGCAAGTAGATGTCCTCCCCCTCGCCCTTGGTTCGCTCGACAAAACCAAAGCCTTCGCGATGAACGTGCAGCACACCCTCAATCTGCTGACCCTGCTTGGAGTTCTTGGGCACGCGCCGGGATCGAGCTCGATCGGCAGGAGCGAATCGCTTACCCTCTCGCGTCAACACGCCCGAGTGGACCATTTGTCGAAGCACGCGCTTGAGCGCCGTCTGTTCGCTGGGGTGAAGCGAGGCCAGACGCAAGATCTCTCTGATTCCCAGCGGATGCGCCGCACGGCGCAACAGCTCGGACAACCTCTCGGGCTTGAGAGGCACGCGACCTAAAAATAGAACGCAGCCAAAACGCCCGGCGTGAAGGTCGCGATCACGAAGGCGTCGGGACCACCGAAATAGGTGACCGTCAACATCGCCCGGCCGCTGAGAGAGAACTGATCGGAAAACCAATATTCCGCGCCACCTCCGACCTCCGCGTTGCCGAAGTAGTCACTGTTTCGGCCGGTGGCGGGCTTGCCAGCACCCAGGCCGCCGCGCAGAAAAGGCCGCAGTGACGTGCCCGTTCTCCAAAGATGTGCTTCGACTCCGAGATTAGCCAAGAACCCGGCGACGGCAGTGCGACCCGTTTGCGCCAAAAAGCCCGCGTCCAAGGTCAGGCCAATTTTGTCGCTAACGAAGACTTTGGTCCCGATCGTAGGAATCACCGCGACTGTGGCGGGAAAGGACGTGCTGCCAAAGGATCCGACAAAGCCCGCACGCAGAGCCACTGATCCCTTGTTCGGACCTCCAGCGATGATCAGCGGCGTGAGCTCTGGTTCCGCGCGGCGCGGGGGCGAACTTTGCGCGAAGGCCGCTGATCCGACTAGCAGCAAGCTCAGACTGACCGGTCTCAAGACACGCATCGCTACCCTTTCTGCGGCAAGCGTCATGGCTTAACGGCCAAGCTCAATTTGAAAGTCTTCGACACCTGCGACGGAGAAAATGCCTTGGCAAGGAAGAACTCAATTTCAAAGATACCCGTATTGCGGGGCGTGAAAAAGAATTCGCGCGTTCCGGGGCCGCTATCGGAAGCTTGGTAGTTCGCCTCGCGCAAGCCCACCCGTTTGGCCATGGTGGGCTCAATCGCCCAGATGTATCCGGCGCGTTCCGGCAGCCGGACCGTGAGCCCCTGGTTGATCTTGGTCTCGATCACTCCTTCGGTGCTGGTCCCCTCGACGTGAACGATTTCCAGACTGTGGCGTGAGAGGCCTCGGTGCTCCGATGGACGCGGCTCGAACGACTCCACCTGTACTTTGCCACCCCAGCCGGAGCTTTTCTCAATCACTCCCATTACCAGCATGGTTTGGCCTACGTGCTTGCGCAAGGCGCGCGCGGCCTTGCCTTCCAAGATGAAAGACACCTGCTGGCGGGTACCCGAATTCGAAACCACCAAGAAAAACTCTTCGCCCGTCATCTCGAGATCTCCCCGCAAGGACCCGAAGCCGCGCATGCCGGCGCCCATCCCGGAAGCCGAGATCTGCTCGATTTCTCCTGGGGAAAGATACTTCAGCTTCGCTTCGGGCGCCGGCTCAGGGCCGTGACCTTCGGGCGCGGGCTTCTTGGCGGAGTACTTTCGGACGTCCACCGTCCCGCCGTAATTGGTGGTCTTTCTGATGAAGCCGCTCACCGATACCTTGTGACCGACGTACGCGGGCAGCACCTCCTGGTCCGGACCTTGAAGCAAGAACACCAGCTCGCGCTTGTCGCGGCCAACCACTTCCAGGTACGGAAAGCCCTCTTTGACTGCGAGATTTCCCTTGAGGCTTCCTTCTCCAAACACTCCGCGACCCTCACCCGCGGTCAACAACTGCTCCATCTCGCGTTTGGTCAGTGGCTGCCCAGGCGATGGCAGTTTGGTCGCGCGCGGACGGGATTGCTCGGGAGTAATCCCCAGCATTTCCCTTGTGGTTTCTTTCGGCGTCGACCTGGCGCCCGACTCACCTTTCGACGAGCCTTTTGCCTTCTCCGGAGCGTGCTTGGCTTTAGGAGCTGATGCAGGTAACGAACCCTTCGCTTTGGGCTTGTGCGACTTAGGACTCGGGGGAGCGGGGCGGCTCTTCTTCAGCGTTTTCGCCGTCTTTCCGGGCTTTTTGGGGCTGCTTTTCTTCTTGGCCCCGGACTTGGCCTTGGCCATCAAGCGGCCTCCTAAAAGTCGTCGCCTTGTAGTTGCCTATGGAAGCACTGTCAATCTAAGTCTTCAACATCCTTGAGGTTTGCCGAGGTTCACACCCATGCTGTCCGTCGAAGAAGCGAAAGAGAAGATTCGAAGCCTTGTGTCTCCTTTGTCACAAGAATGGACGTCGGTCGAGTCGGCAATCGGTCGGGCCGTTGCGCAACCCATTGTCGCCAGGCGCACTTTACCGCCGTGGGACAACTCGGCGATGGACGGATACGCGTTGCGGAGCGTCGACACCAGCGGCGCGCCGGTTCGACTGCAGGTCCAAGAGACAATTTTTGCAGGGCACCTGCCCACTCGGAAAATCGGGAAAGGCCAATGCAGCCGAATCATGACCGGAGCCCCAATGCCACAGGGGGCCGACGCTGTGGTGATGCAGGAGAAGGTTCGAATCACTTCCGAATCCAGTGAAGTGGAGATTTTGGAGGCGGCTCTTCCTCGGAGCTGCGTGCGAGACAGGGGGGAAGACGCCCGCGAGGGGGACGTCCTTTTGCCCCAACACGCCTCCCTCGGCATTCCGGAAGCCGCATTGCTCTGGGCACAGGGCATTCTGCAGGTACCGGTCCCGCGACAGCCTCAGGTGGCCATCCTGGCCACGGGGGACGAGTTGTGCCGAGCTGATGAGGAGCCGAATGGAAGAATCGTTGACACGAATTCACCCTCGTTGGCAGCCGCAATCCTGCGACTCGGCGGTCTGCCCCGAAAGCTCGGTATCGCGAAAGACAATCTGGATGAGATATCGAAGCGCTTGCGGGAAGCCACGACAGCCGACGGGGTGTTGGTTTGCTCCGGCGCTTCGGTGGGTGAACGCGACTTCGCGCGCAAAGCGCTCGAGGCAATTGGCGCGCAAATCCACTTCTGGCGAGTGGCGATTAAACCGGGCAAGCCGATCGCGGTTGCGACCCTTGGCCAGAGCCTCATTTTTGCTTTGCCGGGCAATCCAACCTCTTCGCTCGTCTGCTTCGAGCTATTTGTTCGACCGGCCCTTCGCCGGATGATGGGACACCAAGAACCAGATCCTGTTCCGGTGTCAGCCCGGAGCGAAGTTTCGCTGGAAAAGAAGGCCGGTTTGACTCACTTTGTGCGGGTGCGCGCGCGCTGGGACCGCAACGACCTCTGGGCGACCCCTCTGGCCTCACAAACCTCCGGTGCGATCCGCTCTGCGGCCAGTGCGACTCACTTGCTTATCTTCCCCGCGCCAGCCACTCGCTTGAACGCCGGAGATTCGGTCCAACTCTTGCCCCTGTCTTGGGTGGGATAAGGGTGCAGATTTCCCGCTCCAATGTGCACCCCTGCTTTTTGCTGGTAACCGAACTGGCGATGAATCATCTAACTACCGTGAATCCTTTTGTTTGCAGTGCTTGACCCTATTAGACACGCTGGGTGAAATGAACGATTCGAGGCAACGCAATGAGTGATCGCCGCCATCCTCAGATCCTTCCCACGAAGAAGCCGGTGCACACGCTTGAGCGCTATTCAGAGGCAGACCTGCCGACCGAGCAGGGCACCTTCCATCTGGTGGTTTTTCGGGACCGCCGGGATCGTGCCGAACACGTAGCTCTGATCGTGGGAGACGTCGCCGGTCGGGAGGGTGTTCCGGTCCGGGTACACTCCGAATGCCTGACCGGCGAGGTATTTGGCAGCATGAAGTGCGATTGCCGCCAACAACTCGACCGAGCTCTGGAGTTCGTCAGTCAGAACAAATGCGGCATCGTTCTCTACCTTCGCCAGGAGGGGCGCGGAATCGGACTTGGCGACAAGATCAAGGCATATGCGCTCCAAGCCGAGGGAATGGACACGTATGAGGCCAACCGCCACCTAGGCTATCCGGACGACCTTCGCACCTATGACGTAGCGGCGGAGATGCTCAGGAGCCTGGGCGTCCGATCTGTGGATCTGATCACGAACAACCCGCTGAAGATTGCCGGACTGGTGGACGGCGGTATCCCGGTGCGCCGACGGATTCCCCTTCCCATCCAGCACAATCCGCACAATCGGGAGTATCTCAAAGCCAAACAGGAGCACTCGGGCCATCTGATGGAAATGTTCCCTGATGACCCGAACGCCAAAGCGGGCTGACGGCGGAAGCTCAACTCGCCGCGACGGCTCGCAAGACCGCGTTTCTCAATCCAGGAAAGGGTAATTGCTCGAGCGCTGCCCGGACTGGAAGCCATTCAAGCGCGTCGTGTTCATCGGGGTTCAATCGAACGGGTTGCTCGCGCTTCTGCCACGCGGCGAAGGCGGTCTCTTCGACCAACTGCGGCGGGACTTCTTCACCTAAAGCGAAAGCATGGCGGTACCCCAAGTCTTCGACTGGAAGCTCGAATCCAGTCTCTTCGGTCAGCTCGCGCCGCGCGGCTTCGAGCGCTGACTCCCTGGGGTCGATTCGACCGGTGACGATCTGCCAAAAGCCTCCCCGTTCGCGACGCCGCCTCAGAAGCAACACCTGATTCTGCCCATCGCGCTTTCGCAACACGGCCACCGAGATCGTTTTCAACGAAACATGTCCCTCTTGCAGTCGGGCGTCGAACACCTCGGCGAAGGACTTGGAGAGCTCGCGCTCCACCTCGGCGAGATCGATCGCACGCCCGAGCTCCCGCTGCATCGAAGTGACGCCCAGGCGTTCAATGCCACAGGGGACGATGAGGTCGAAGTACGAGAGATTGGTATTCACGTTCAGCGCAAAGCCGTGGCTCGTTAGCCATCGGCTGAGGTGGACCCCAATCGCCCCGATCTTCGCAGCGCGATCAGGATCGGCGCCCACCCACACGCCTGGGTAGGTTGGCATCCGAGTACCGCTGATCCCGAATCGCCCGAGCGCGCGAATCAACGACTCCTCGACGTTGCGCACATAACGGCGCACGTCTTGACGATCCGGTGAGAGGCGAAAGATCGGATATCCGACGATCTGCCCTGGACCGTGATAGGTGACGTCGCCGCCGCGGTTGGTTTCGAACACCTCGACGCCCAATTCGCTCAGCCGCTCCGGGCCGGCCAGAATGTTGGTTCGATTTGCAGCTCGACCCAGGGTGAGCACCGGCGGATGCTCAAGCAGCAGCAGGGTGTCCGAAACCAGATCGCGCGAACGAGCCTCCCCAACCAGCTTCTGCAGCTTCAGGCCGTCCTCGTACTCAACCCGACCGAGCCGGTGGACCACCAGCTCGCGTCGCGCGTCGCTCGACCTAGTCTCGTTCCTTGCGCGCATGTCGCTTCTCCACGCTCCACGCGCCTGGGGGAATTCGTCGGATCAAAGCTTGAAGCTCGTGACCAGCGCGGCCGGAGGTGGCGGCGCTCTTTGCCAGGGCGAGAATCGCTTTCTCAGGCAATCTAAGTTTTTCTCGCTCGGCAATCATATTTCGGGTGATCTGCAGCAATTCTTCGATTCCCAGGAGCCTGAATACCGCTACCAGCTCCACTCTCTCTAACAGCTCGGCCCCAAGCTCACCGTCAATCGCCTTGGCGAGCGCGGAAGTCCCATACAGCGGCAACTCTTCCGATGCAGACTTCAGCGCAAGCTTGATCTTCGGAACCCTGCCGCGGCAGGCCAGGAACACCTGGCGTTTCGGCTGATCGAGAGAGCTCAAAGCCCGTTCCTGCATCCGGAGATCGAGTCGCTCCGCGGAGTCGACGAACAGGCGCCCTTCCGGAAGGCCTCGCAGGAGATCAGCCGGCTCCAACCGGACACCCAGGCCGCTTGCCTCCAGGTGGTTCAAAAATTCAGTCTTACCCGTTCCCTCCGGGCCGATGATCATTCCAAGGCGGATCTCGGATCGGATCGCGGTCTCGACGACCTTGCGGGCGCTGCTTTGGCCCACCAGCTTGAAGCGCCGATCAGATTTCATCGCTGGCTTGGGCTCAAGCGGTGGCGGGCCGGGTGCTGGTTGCGTGGTCAAGAGTCGTTCGGATTCGTCGAGGCACGAGCGACAAATGAAAGCGCCCGCCGGGCCAGCAATCACCGCCCCGACTTCATCGCTCGGCCGGCAGCAAAAGGAGCACCATGCGCGAAGAGCGGGAATGGCCAGCGTAGGTCCTCGTTCGACCAGCTTTCGGAGGGTGGCTCCTTCCAGGTCGGCGCTGGGAGCGGGAGAAGGCGGCGGCGCAGGCGAAGCCGGCGAATCGGGCAAGTGGTAGACCTTGGCGGCCGCCAGATCCGGCATCGGCGGAGACGAGTCGAGGTCCTCGAACTCATCGCCCCCAAGCCTCTGAGCATGGCGGAGCATCTGAGCCGCACGCATCGCCTTGCCTTCGCGCTGATAGAGATCCGCGGCCTTCCTCAAAAGCTCGATCGCCTGTGCCTTGTCTCCCTGAATCTCAGCCGTTTGAGCTTCCCGAATGTATTCGCGTGCATCTTCCATGAGTCGAATCCTATTCCTTTGGCCGAGTCCTCCTCAAAGACGCAAGGAATTCCTGGCGCTGTTCGGCAAGATTCCACGGATCGCTCGCGTAGACATCATCAAAAAGCGTTTCGGGACCTGGAGGGGGTTTGCCTTCCGCCTCGTCAATCGCGTCATTCACTAACCGAAGAAGCTCCCCTCTGAGCGCTTGGTCCCGCTCTTCACTCCAGAGCTTGCGCTGGATCATTCGGGCCTTGAATTGCTCGATTGGATCGCGCGCCTTCCACTGCTCCACCTCGCGCGAATCCCGGTACCGGGTCGGATCGTCCGAAGACGAGTGCGCGCCCAGCCGATAGGTCTCTGCCTCGATCAGCGTAGGACCCTGGCCGCGACGAGCCCGGTCGACTGCTTCGACGCTCGCCGCGTACACCTCCTCCACTGCATTCCCATCTACCTTGATTCCCGGAAAGCCATAAGCCGAGGCCTTGATCGCGATCGAACCGCTCGCGGTCTGCCGCTCAATCGGCATCGAAATCGACCAGTGGTTGTTCTGGCAGAGAAACACCACGGGAGTGCGAAAGACCCCAGCGAAGTTCATCGCCACGTGGAAGTCCGAAGAAGAGGTCGCCCCGTCTCCCAAGAAAGCCATCACCACTGTGTCATCGCCTTTGAGCTTGGCTGCCCAGGCCGCGCCCACCGCCTGGGGCAGCTGGGTGCCGATGCACGAGGACCAGCTCACCTGATGAACTCGCTTGCCGGCCTGGTGGGAGGGCATCTGCCGCCCTTTGGTGAGATCTCCGCTGTTTCCGAACACCTGAGCAATGTACGGAACGAGTGGAAATCCCCTCAAAAGCATCGCCGCTCCCTCCCGCAGCGCAGGGAAAATCCAGTCGCTTTGCCGAAGAGCGTATGCGCTTCCGACGCATGCCGCCTCTTGCCCGGTGCAGGCGCCGTAGAAGCCGACCCGACCTTGCCTCTGCAAGGTCATCATTCGCTCATCGAGGGTGCGAATCAGGACCATCCCCCGATAGATCTCCTCCTGCTGCGCCGAGGAGAGCCGCGGTTGTGAACCCGACTTGGCTCGATCGGGCGGCGGATTCAGTTCGACGCTGAGCGGGGTCACGCGAGCTCCAGAAAGAGCAACTCGGGCTGCTCGAGATAGCGGATCAGCGCGTAGGTGAAGTCCGCGCCCACCACGCCATCGATCACCCGGTGATCGAACGAAAGCGACAAGTACATCATCTCGCGAATGACAATTTGATCGTCCCTGACCACCGGCTGTTTGCGCATTCGATGCACCCCTAGAATCGCCACTTCGGGGTGATTGATGATCGGCGTGGCGAGCAGACCTCCGCTTTGCCCCAGAGAAGTGATGGTGAAACTGCCGCCGCTCAATTCGTCGAGCTTGAGTCGCTTCTCACGAGCGGCGGCGCTCAACCTGGCAATCTCCGATGCCAACTGCTGGATCGAGAGCCGATCGACTTCCTTGAGAACCGGGACCGTCAGCCCTTCATCGGTAGCCACCGCAATCCCGAAGTTGTACGAGCCACGAACCACCAGCTCCTGCTTGGCCTCATCGAAATTCGCGTTCAGGCTGGGGAACTGGCGAAAGGCGGCCACCAGGCCCTTACAGATAAAGGGAAGGAAAGAAATCTTCAGTGGGCTAGCGGACTGCGCCAACGCCGCGTTGAGCCGCGCGCGGGTGCGAACCAATTCCGTCGCGTCCATTTCCTCGACGAAGGTAAAGTGCGGCGCGCTCGTCTTGGAGCGAACCATCTTCTCCGCGATCCGGCGGCGCAACCCCTTGAGCGGAATTCGCTGATCATCGCGTGCCGCGTCGAGGGGCACGGCGGGCGCCCGCACTGCGCGGGCTGTGGGTTGAACGGCGCCGGTCGCGACTGCTCCCGATCCGCTTCCGATCGCGGCCATCACATCGGCCTTGGTGACTCGGCCTTGGGGTCCACTGCCCGACACCTCGGCCAGATTGATTCCATGCTCTCGAGCCATCCGGCGGGTCACTGGGGTCGCGAGGACTCTTCCACCTCCGTTATCACTCGCCTTTGCAGCTCGGGGTACCGACGGCTGCGTCTTTTCGTTCGCCTCGGTAATCTCATCTCCGGTTCGCGCTCCAGCAGTAGCCGAGTCGAGCTCAATCGTTACCAGCGGGTGATGGACCTTCGCGATTTCGCCTTCCTTGCCATGTCTTTTCACCACTCGGCCTGCTTTCGGGCTGGGGATTGCGACCGTGGCCTTGTCGGTCATCACTTCGACGAGCGGTTGGTCCTCGGCCACCTTCTGGCCTTCCGAGACCAACCACTTCACGATCTCGCCCTCCATCACGCCTTCGCCAATATCCGGAAGCTTGAATTCGTAGGTCGCCATTTTGGTCTCCTCTCTAAGCGACGAATTCGGCGATCTCGCGAATTCCCTGCAGGATCCTGGGAGCGCGGGGCAGATACTCGTTTTCCAGGATATATGGAAACGGGGTGTCCCAGCCGGTGACGCGCTTGATCGGGGCTTGCAGGTAAACGAAGCAGCGTTCTTGAAGCAGTGAAGAGATCTCCGCCCCCAAGCCGCAGGTCCGCGGCGCTTCGTGAACGATGACAATCCGACCGGTCTTCTTCGAGCTGGTCACCAGACAGTCGATGTCCAGCGGCCAGAGGGTGCGTAAATCAATCAACTCACATTCGATTCCGAGCTTTGCGGCTTCATCCACGGCCTCGCTGGCTTCGTGCAGCATTGCGCCGTAGGCAATGACCGTCACCTGGTCGCCTTCGCGAATCACCTTGGCTTTTCCCAGTTCCACTTCGTAGTCGTCCTCCGGCACGTCCCCCTTGGCGGCACGGTAAATTCGCTTCGGCTCGAAGAACAGCACCGGATCCTCGTTGCGCATTGCAGCCAAGAGCAGCCCTTTGGCATCGTACGGATTGGAAGGCGAGACGACTTTCAGACCAGCGGTGTGGATGAACAGCGCTTCCGGGCTCTGCGAGTGATAATGGCCCCCCTTGATGCCCCCGCCGTAAGGCGTGCGGATCACCATCGGACAGGCATACTGACCGCCTGAGCGATAGCGGAATTTCGCAACCTCGTTGACGATCTGATCGAACGCCGGAAAAATGAAATCCGCAAATTGGATTTCCGGCACCGGCCGTAAGCCGTAGAGGGCCATCCCCAGCGCAGTGCCGATGATCCCATTCTCCGCAAGCGGAGTATCGATCACCCGGTTGGCGCCGAATTCTTCATAAAGGCCTGCCGTCGCGCGAAAGACGCCTCCGAACTTTCCGACGTCTTCGCCCAAGACGACGACGCGCGGATCCCGCCGCATCTCCAGCTTGAGCGCGTCGTTGACCGCCTGCAGCAGGTTCAAAGTTGGCATCTCTCTGACCTCGAAACCGCCGCCGGTTTAGCACCGGCGCTCGCGTTCCATCAGTCCCTTCATGAAAAACTCAGCGGCCCGGTAGCTGGAACGGACCAATGGACCCGACGCGACGTAAAGAAACCCCATTTCCTCGGCTGCAGCCTTGTACTGCGCAAACTCCGGAGGCGATACAAAACGAACCACGGGCAAGTGGTACGGCGAAGGCTGAAGGTACTGACCGATGGTCACCACCTCGACGCCGACGCTGCGCAAATCAGCAAACGTTTGGAGAAGCTCTTGTTCGGTCTCTCCCAACCCAACCATAATCGAGCTCTTAGTGTACAGCCGTTCAGGCCTTTCCCGCAGGTACTTCAGAACCGCAAGTGATTGCCGGTAATTGGCACGGCGGTCTCGCACCACCGGGGTGAGCCTTTCTACGGTTTCGACATTGTGCGCAACTACCTGGGGGTGAGCCAGGGCAATCGTGTCCAAGTCTCGCTCGACGCCCTGAAAATCGGGGATCAGCACCTCGACGATGGTCTTTGGACTCTCGCGGCGTAAAGCGGAAATGGCGGAGGCGAAATGCGATGCGCCACCGTCAGGCAAATCATCGCGGTTGACCGACGTGACGACCAGGTACTCGAGATTCAATTCCCGCGCCGCGCGAGCCAGGTTTTCCGGTTCCTCTGGATCGAGTGGAGGTGGGGCGCCAACCTTCACGTGACAGAAGCGACAAGCTCGGGTGCAAACCTCGCCCATCAACATCACCGTCGCGGTTCCTCCGCCCCAGCACTCAGCGATGTTCGGGCAGCGAGCTTCTTCGCACACCGTAGCCAAACGCGTCCTTCGAATGATCGCCTTGACCCGCTCGTACCCCTCCCCGTGGGGCAAACGGACTTTTAGCCACTCCGGTTTTCGGGTGTTCTCGGAAATTTGCGGGGTAGAAAATCGGTCCGGCGTCGCCATCTCAGCCCTTTAACCGGTGTATCGGCGGCAAAGCACGCCGGTCAAGGTCATTTATCTTAACGCGTAACGGCAGAAGATGCCGTCAATGCCTTTCGGACGACCGAGCGCCCCTGGAAAGTGCCAGTCTCGCTACGGCCGTTCTGGGCTTAAATGTGGATCGGATGGCCGAGCGCGATTTCCGCGCCTTCGTGGATGATCTCCGAAAGTGTGGGATGAGCGTGGATCGTGCGGGCAATATCCTCGGTCGTGCTTTCTAGACGAAGAGCGACGCAGGCTTCGGCCAGCAATTCGGTGGCATGCGGGCCCACCAAGTGAACCCCGAGCACTTCGTCATACTTCTTATCGGAGACCATCTTGATCATCCCGAACGACTCCTCGGAGATCGAAGCCTTCATGATCGCGCTGAACGGGAAAATCCCGGTCTTCACGTCGTAGCCGCGTTCGCGCGCCTTCTTTTCCGTCAAGCCAACTGACGCAACTTCGGGATACGAGTAGGTGGCGGAAGGAACGCGGTCGTAATTCAAAGGCGGCGGCTGCTTGCCGGCAATGTGCTCAACCGCGACGATCCCCTCCGCGGAAGCGACGTGCGCGAGCATCTGGGTGGGGACGATGTCGCCAATCGCATAGACGTTCGGCTCGGTGGTCCGCATCATCTCGTCGGTCTTGATGAAGCCCTTGTCGGTCTTGATGTTGGTCACCTCCAGTCCGATGTCCTCGGTGACTGGAGCGCGTCCAAGCGCCGACAACACAATCTCCGCTTCCACCGTCCGGGTCTCGTTCGCGACCTTCATCGTCACTTTGGCGCCTTTGCCCCCAATCTCCGATTTCTCCACGTTGGCACCGAGAATGAATTCAATCTTGCGACGCCGGAACTGCTTTTCCAGTTCCTTCGAGGCGTCCTCGTCCTCGAGCGGAAGGAGATGAGGAAAGTATTCCACGAGCGTGGTCTGCGAGCCCATGTGGTTGAAGATCGACGCGAACTCGCAACCGACCGCACCGGCGCCGAGCACCACGATGCTGCTTGGGATTTTCTCAATCTGCAGGATCGAGTCGGAGTTCATCACTTGCTTGTGGTCCACTTTGACGCTGGGCAGGGATTTGGGGACCGACCCGGTAGCGAGAATGATATTTTTTGTCTCCAGGACCTGCTTGCCAGACTCGCCGGTCACTTCGACTTTACCCTTCCCGATTAATCGCCCCTGACCCTTGACCACTGTGACTTTGTTCTTCTTCATCAAGTACTCGACGCCATTGGCGCCCTTGGTAACCACCTTGTCCTTGTGCTTTTGTGCCTGCGCCCAGTTGATGGCTGGATTTTTCAAATCGATCCCTACTTCCGCCGCAGTAAGCACGTGGCTGTAGAGCTCGGCGGTCCAAAGCAGGGCTTTGGTCGGAATGCAGCCGCGAAGCAGGCAGGTTCCGCCCAGTCGCTTGTCTCTTTCGACAATTGCCGTCTTCAACCCAAGCTGTCCAGCGCGAATCGCCGCGACGTACCCGCCTGGGCCCGAACCGATGATCACCACATCAAAGGCCTCAGCCACGAAAACCTCCATTCAAATGAAGCGACGCGCTGATAACCGTCCGTGAGCAGGGGATCAAGCAGTTTGAACCTGCCCGCGCTCGTCGGTAGAAGGGGTCGCGTTGAGACGATTTCCACTTCGGACATTGATCCTGATGATCTTGGCCTTGCTCGCCTTTGTGCGCCTTTATTGCGCAACCCACCCCGGACCATCCGTGCAGCCGCCGAGGGTGAAGGTGATTCCGGCTGACCCGAAGGGGAAGTGAGGGTCGCACTTTGAGCCATACGATTGTCGTCGGCGGCGGCGTGATCGGTTGTGGAATTGCGCTAAGGCTCGCGCAGGCCGGAATGCAGGTCACTCTGGTGGAGCGCGCGTCCGCCGGTGCCGAGGCCTCGAGCGCTGCAGCAGGCGTGCTTGGCGCTCAGCTCGGAGCGGAACGTCCAGGTCCTTTCCTCGATCTCTGTCTGCGGAGCCGCGGGATGTACCCAGCGTTTGTAGACGAATTGCAGAAAGTCTCAGGGATCAACGTTCGGTACCTGTCGTGCGGCGCTTTGGTGGTTGCCATAACAGACGCCGAAGCGCAGGCGATGGAGGCCACCGTCG
Source organism: Myxococcaceae bacterium (assembly GCA_036781205.1). Lineage (GTDB taxonomy): Bacteria > Myxococcota > Myxococcia > Myxococcales > Myxococcaceae > DAIQBK01. The sequence continues at coordinate 79,243 of DAIQBK010000005.1, read as the reverse complement.
CATGGCATCGCGCGGTGGGGCTCCGGGCCGAGCTGCTCTCACAAGCTGAGATCTCGCGGATCGAACCGCGCCTTTCTTCACAGATCGTTCTGGCGATCCACTTTCCCGACGACCATCAGGTGGATAATCGCCTCCTGGTTCGGGCAGTCTCATTGGCTGCGGCCCGCGCGGGCGCCCAACTTCGCACGGCTGAAGTCCGAGGCGTCGTGGCCGATCACGGTCGCGCGGTGGGTGTAGATCTGGATGGCGAGGTCTTGCGATCAGACGCGGTGGTCGTGGCTGCCGGATCTTGGTCAAGCCTACTCGCCGGACTGAACCTGGATGTCCGGGTGGTCAGGCCAGTGCGAGGGCAGATGGTTCGGCTGCAGTCGCAGCTTTCATTGCTGCAGCGGATCGTGATTGGACCGAACGCTGTTCTCGTCCCGCGAATCGATGGGCAAGTGATCGCCGGAACGACCTTGGAGTTCGCTGGCTTCGAAAAACAGGTGACGGCGAGTGCGATCTCCAACATCCTACGCGGGGCGATCGAGCTATGCCCTGCATTGGCGGATGCGCCGATTCAGGAGCTGTGGTCGGGACTGCGCCCCCATACCGACGATGGCTTACCGATCATCGGTCCTGGTCCGATGGCCGGGCTGTTTCTCGCGACCGGTCATTACCGCGATGGAATTCTTCTCGCGCCGATCACCGCCAAGCTGATCACGGAGCTCATCCTGGGTGGCAAACCCTCAGTCGATCTGCGACCGTTTCGATTCGAACGCCTGGCTGCAGGGAGCCCGGTTGCATGAGCTTGGGAAGATCGGCATACCGGAGAGATGATCTCCTTGTCTCACCGCGCAGCTGCTGAAATCCGGGCCGCCAAGCGCGCTAAAGGCATCGAAGGGTTTGGTTTGCGAGTGCAGGTGGTGGGCGGCGGCTGCGAAGGATTCCTGTACGATCTGCTCTTCTCCGAGCAAGCGGACCCCGACGACTACGTGTTTCAATCCGAGGGGCTCGAGGTGTACGTGGCTCCCAAGACCTTTGCCGCCATCGATGGCCTCACCATCGACTACGGACCGACCGGCTACGGCGAAGGATTTGTGTTCACGAATCCCCGTGCACGTACGCGCTGTAGTTGCGGCGTAAGCTTTGGGACCTGACCCCCTGGCCCGGCGCTCTGCAGCGTGGTATCGCGTGTAGCATGGGTCAAAGCAAAATCTCTCGCTACATCGGAACCTTTCTGTTCGCTTCCGCGATCAGCTGCATGCTTGGGTTCTGGTGGGCCCGAACGTCAGGTAGCGAGTCTTGGGTCATCTGGGCGAGGGGCCTCAAGTGGACCCTCATCATCTTGGCCCTCTGCGCGGGCTACATGGCTGCGGTTGGGCTGTATCACACCATCCTGGCGGCGCTGGGCCTCGACGGTCAGCCCGGAATTTTCAGCAAGGGTGCTCGCACCGGTCCGTTTTCTGGCCTGCCCGAGCGAGAACGCGCCGAAAGCGAAGTCAGCTCGAAGACTGACCCAGAGTCGATCTCCACAGATCGTCACGCGTTGCGGTAGATCTCGCCACCAATTTGCTGAAATTCGAGCGCCTTCTCCTCAAGGCCTTTCTGAAGCGCGTCTTCCACCGCAATCCCCTGCTTCTCGGCGTAATCGCGAACATCCTGGGTCAGCTTCATCGAGCAGAACTGAGGTCCGCACATCGAGCAAAAATGCGCAACCTTGGCATTCTCGGCAGGCAAGGTCTGATCGTGAAATTCGCGCGCCCTCTCCGGATCAAGCGCGAGATTGAACTGATCCTCCCAGCGAAATTCGAATCGGGCGCGTGAAAGCGCGTTGTCACGAGACTGGGCCCCCGGATGTCCTTTGGCCAAATCCGCGGCGTGTGCGGCGATCTTGTACGCGATCACCCCTTCCCGAACGTCCTCCCGGTCAGGAAGGCCAAGGTGCTCTTTGGGGGTGACGTAGCAGAGCATCGCGCAGCCGTACCAGCCAATCATCGCAGCGCCGATTGCGCTGGTGAGATGGTCGTAGCCCGGTGCAATGTCGGTGGTGAGTGGGCCCAGCGTGTAAAACGGCGCCTCATGGCAGGCCTCTAGCTCCCGGGTCATGTTCTCCCGAATCAGCTGCATCGGGACGTGACCCGGGCCCTCGATCATAGTCTGTACGTCATGTTTCCAAGCAGTTCGGGTCAGCTCGCCGAGGGTGTTGAGCTCTGCGAATTGGGCGTCGTCGTTGGCGTCCGCGATCGATCCAGGCCTGAGGCCATCCCCCAAGCTGAAGCTGACGTCGTATGCCCGCATGATTTCGCAGATCTCTTCGAAGTGGGTATAGGTAAAGTTCTCCTGATGATGGGCGAGACACCACTTGGCGATGATCGATCCACCCCGTGAAACGATCCCGGTCACCCTTCTTGCGGTGAGCGGGATGAATCGAAGAAGGACACCGGCGTGGATGGTGAAGTAGTCAACGCCCTGCTCTGCTTGTTCAATCAAGGTATCCCGGTAGATCTCCCAGGTAAGATCCTCCGGCTTGCCACCGACCTTCTCTAGCGCTTGATAGATCGGCACCGTGCCTATGGGCACCGGGCTGTTACGAAGGATCCACTCGCGTGTCTCGTGAATGTTCTTGCCGGTGGAAAGATCCATCACCGTGTCGGCTCCCCAGCGGATCGCCCAGACCATCTTCTCCACTTCCTCTTCGACGGAGGAGGTGACCGCGGAATTTCCGATGTTCGCGTTGATCTTCACCAGAAAATTGCGGCCGATGATCATCGGCTCCAACTCGGGATGATTGACGTTGGCGGGAATGATCGCCCGACCACGAGCAATTTCGTCGCGGACGAACTCCGGAGTGATTTCAGTCGGGATTGACGCTCCGAAGCTGTTGCCTCGGTGCTGCGAACCCTCCTGGAGCCGCTGCGTCTCACGCAGTGCGACAAACTCCATCTCCGGCGTCACGATTCCCTTCTTCGCGTAGTGCATCTGGGTCACCGCTTGGCCGATCCGCGCAATCGATGGATTCCGGGAGCGTTGGAAGCGTATTCCACTCAGCCGCTCATCCGTCAGCCGAGCGCGTCCATACTCCGAGCTGACCTGCGCCAGCTGCTCGACGTCCCCGCGGGACTTGATCCAGCTCAGCCGGAGCGGCTCCAAGCCCTTGCGCAGGTCAAGCTGACACGCCGGGTCGGTATAGGGCCCGCTCGGGTCGTAAACCAGGTGCGGTGCGTTTGCCACCAGGCGCGAATTGAGTCCGCTCCCCAGGTGCGTGGGCGTCAACTGGATTTCCCGCATTGGGACCCGAATGAAGGGATAGATCTTTCCGTTTACGTAGATTTTTCGCGACGCGGGAAGCGGTCCGCGGGTAATCCCCGCGAGCTTGGCTTCGTTCACCTGCTGCTTGGACGTTGCGCTCATCTTTCCTCCATCTTCCTTCGGAGGAGATCGCGGGTCATCCGCTTCCCTCCGCCGGCACGACCCGGGTCAGGTTCAAAGGGTTGGCCGTCCCTGCGGCCCTCTCAGCCTCATCTCGAAGGCACCCCTAGCGTCATGGTTTAGATTGCAGGCTGGGGACGGGCTGTCAACTGTCATTCATGTGGTGTTGGTGGCCAACTCCATTGTTCGGTAAGGCTTGCCTATCGGGGGTCGCCCGAATCATTGTCCCGCCGACTGAAGCATGGCTAAACCAACCGAACTTGATGGAGTCAACTCGCGCACGTCGGTCCGCAAGGCTGCGCACCGGTTGATTGCCGCGCGCTTGGCCGATGTCCGGCGCTACGAACGGGCCCTCTCGAATGGCATCAGCGAGGAGGCCATCCACGACATGCGAGTGGCCGCGCACCGATTGCGCGTCGCTTTGTTCGTGTTCGGAGGAAGAAATGCGTCGAAGTTAGAGCGCAAGGTGAAACGATTGCAGGATGCGCTCGGCGAAATTCGCGATCTGCAGGTCCAACTCGGATGGCTGGAGAAACAAAAAAACCTCGCCGATGCCGAAGGAATCCGGATGCTCCTGGCCGAGCTGCGCGCGACGCTACTGGATAGGGAGCACGATCTGAGAACTGCCCTGGAGGAGTGGACAGGAAACAGCGCGCCGAAACTGGAGAAGCGGCTCAAAAAGGTGAGCGGGAAAGGCAGGTTTGGCGGCAAGCGGATGCAGCGCGAGCTCAAGGACTGGCTGCAGCAGGTCAAGCGTCGCTTGCGAACGATGGAAGAATCGTGGAGCCCGCAGATCATTCACAAGTTCCGGATCCAGGTGAAGCGGCTTCGCTACGTGGCCGAGCTTCTAAGAGAGGGAGTGGGTAAGCCAGCCGACGCGATCCTCGAAACGGTCACCCCAGTCCAAAAGCAGGTGGGCGATCTCCACGATTCCGACGTCCGCCTCGCGCTGCTCTCCGAGTTCGGTCGAACGGCCAAGGCTCCGTGGAAACGCGACCTCCAAGTGGTTGCGAGAAGGGTCAGCAGCGACCGAAGAAGGCAGCTCAGGAAGCTGCGGGGCTTGGTCAGGCGCTGGGATAAAGGCAGGGTGTTGCGTCATCTCGCCAAGCGCATCTGAGCCAGGCTTTCCTCACCCCGCTCCGGAGGCGGACTGTTGCTTGCGGCCCTTGCAGAAGTATTCCACCGTTGAGAGCAGTTGGTCAGGATCGGGAGGCTTGGCAAGATAGTCGTCGGCTCCGATGGAAAGCACCTCGTCGCTCGATCGGTTCGCGGTGAACGCCACGACCGCGATCCGGGAGAGCGCGGGGTCTTTTCTCAGCTCGGCTTTCACCTCGCGCCCATTCATCTGGGGCATCCAGAAATCGAGCAGGATCACATCCGGCAGATTGTCTGGGGCATGTTGCCGAAGATATTCCAAGGCTGCGGGTCCATCCGCCATCGCATCGACCCGGTACCCATTCTCTTCGAGGAACTCGGCGACCTCTTCCCGAAGGGCGTCGTCATTTTCAACTACCAAGACATTACACCTAGCCATCACCCATCCCGCCTGGCCCTGCGGCAAGATAGGTCTCTAGCACCGCAAAGCCTGTCATCCCCAAGAACTTAGCCGTTTCGCTTGCGAACGCGTTGCTGGGCGGCGCCTGCGCAGGAGGACCGCCCACTCCCCTGTACTGTTTTGAACAAAAATGCAACGGCGAGCGATAGCGCCGCTTCTGGCCGAAGCTGCGCGGGCTTTTCAGCAATGGTTTCGGTCGCCCAATTTTCTCGGCAAACTCATCGCTGAGTTTGCTGAGAATTTCTGTCCAGCGTTGGTAAAGACTTTCCGTGATCGCCGAAGCTTTGGCGCCGCGCATCATGGATCGCGGCTGCGGTTGGATTGAAGGAAAGGTACGGACGGGTACGACGAGAGAGCCGACACCCGGATTTGAACCGGGGACCTACTGATTACGAATCAGTTGCTCTACCAACTGAGCTATGTCGGCGGTGCTTCGCGGTCGCCGGAATTCCTCCGGCGAATGCGGTTGCCGGTGGTTAACATACGCTCCAAACCCACGTAAAGAAGGTCGCCCGCTACCCTTTGTCGGCCGATGGCCGGATGATTGACCCGGTTGAGGTCGGAACGTAAGGTCGGCCCCCCTCTGCAACTGGAGTGATCATGCCAGAACAAGAAGCCTTACTGCGTGCGGCCGCGCCCAGCCTGAAACGGACCGTGTACACCGAGGCGATGCAGATTTTCCATCGGGCCGCGGAGCTGATCAGCTTGCCCCCGCGGGTCCGGCTCGAGCTCGAGGAACCAGACTACGAGCACATCTTTTACGTGACGATCAAACTCCGCGACCGACTGGTTCCGATGACGCACGACGCGTCCAGATCTTTCGCCGATCTGCCGGTTACCAAACTGCGGAATCCGGACGGCCTCGAGCCGCTCGCAGATGGGAAATACATCCTCAACGGACGCGCGCTCCTCGGATCCGACGTGGCGATCCGAAGCGGGCACCTGCGCCTGCCCAATGGAAACGTCTACCAGTTGGTGCCCGGCGAGTCGCGCCGTTTTAAGGCCTATCGCGTTCAGCACAACCAAGCGCGCGGGCCATACAAGGGCGGCATTCGCTATCACCACGAAGTCTCGTTGGATCTGTTCAAGGCGCTCGCCGCGGAGATGACCTGGAAGACGGCGATCGTCGAGGTTCCTTTCGGTGGCGCCAAGGGAGGCATCAATATCGATCCCCGCTGGTATGGCCGCGAGGAGATTGAGAGCATCACCTTGCGTTTCATGTACAAGCTGAAGAGCTTGATCGGGCCGAACATCGATATTCCGGCGCCGGACGTTGGCACGAACGCCGAAATCATGGCCCTGATGCTTCGGCAGTACTCCGACGGCGAGCGCGAGCGGCATAACCTGCGGGGCATCGTCACGGGCAAAGACGTCCGGATTGGAGGCTCGGAAGGCAGGAACAAGGCCACCGGTCAGGGAGTGGCTTATTGCATCGAGGACTACTACTCGGAAAAGGGAGAAAGCGTTCGAGGCAAAAGCTTCGTCCTCCAAGGATTCGGAAACGTCGGATCCAACACTGCAGAAATCTTATCCGCGATGGGCGCGCGGTTGTTGGCGGTGAACGACGCGGAGGGAACCATCTACAACGGCGATGGGCTCGACGTGGCGGCGCTGCTTGCGTACGTCCAGGATCCGAAGAACCTGAAGCGATCTGTGGCCGGCTTCCCGGGTGCCCAGCGGATCGAGAAGAAGGACTTGTGGGACATCCCGGCGGATATGCTGATTCCCGCGGCGTTGGGGGGCGAGATAACCGCAGACGTGGCGGAGCGACTGAAGGTGAAACTCGTCGCCGAGGGCGCCAACGGGCCCACCACCCCGGAAGGAGACAAGGTGCTGTCGCAGCGCGGCATCGACTTGATTCCGGACATCATCGCCAACGCCGGCGGTGTGACTGTCAGCTATTACGAGTGGATTCAGAACAAGAGGATGGAATCCTGGAGCGAGGTCGAAGTGAATCGAAAGCTCGAGCACGCGATGAAGCGAAATTACCGAATGATCCGGGATATCGCTCGAGACCGCCCGCGCCGAACCGAAATGCACGACAGCCGTTCGCTCTGCATCGGCAAGCAGGTAGACACCCGGTGCGCGGCGATGGTTCTCGCGCTTAAGCGCATCGCGGCGCACTATCAGCTTGAGGGCTTCTCTCAGTGAAGAACGCGTTCTCGCGCGACCAATAGCGCTGGATGGTCCTCCTTGGTCTCGTAAGCCAAAATCCGCAGACCGACTCCGCGACTAAAGCCTTCGTTTCCATCCTCCTTGCCATAGCTAAGCGCCACCTGGTATCGGACGTCGCACAGGCAGGTCATCTCGGTGCCGTCCTCCCCGGTTAAGGTTGCCTTCACACGGCCGCCCAGGGGAATGGGTTCGCGCGTTTCCACGAAGAGGCCACGGGCGCTGATGTTGCGTCCTATCCCCCTGGTAATTCCATCCGACGTGGTGAGGTAAACGGTGAAGACCTTGTCAAAGCGGAAGCTTCTGCGGCGCTCCGTCAAAGCGTGCCTCCTCTGTAAGGACGCCTTTCGCTCTGAGTCTAGGAGGTAGACACATGTGGTCAAATTATCTACTTCTGACTACCACAAAAACTGCCTTTCCGAGGCACAAAGCTTGCCAAAGATGTCACAGTTTTTCGCTCTTAGAAGCTCCAAAAGATGTCACCGCCTTCGATCGGCGCCCGTGACCCCGAGAAAGCCGACCCTCCACGCTGCCGATTCAGGCTTAGCGAGTCCGCCGGACTGCGACATAGCGGTTGGAATCGCCTCGCTGAAAGCGAACCAGCAGGTCCTGATCGGCTTCGGTGGACTCGACCGCGACCCTGAAGCTTTGTAGGTCCTGAACTTTTACGCGGTTGACCTCGTTGATGATGTCGCCCGTCTTGATGCCTGCGGTCTGGGCCGGGCTGGAGGGAACCACCCCCGAGACGAGCACCCCGCAAAAGGGCGTAAGACCCAGGGTTCGCGCCACCGATTCGGAAAGGTCCTGGACTACGAAGCCCCACCGCTCCGTGGGCCCTCCGGCCCCTGCCACAGGCGCTGCCTCAGGGGCCGGGCGCTCGCCCATCTTGACCGTCACGTCCCGTATTGTTTTCCCGCGTTGGATGGTCAGCTTGGTCTCACTGCCAGGCGCGAGAATCGCCACACGACGCAGAAGCTGCAGATACGACTCGACTGGTCGACCGTTGACCGCAAGCACTCGGTCTCCTGGCTTGAGCCCCACTGCGGCGGCTGGGCTGGAGGCATACACGTCCGTGATAACCGCATCGCCCTTGTGGGGTATTTCGCCCTCGGCCAGGTCCTCCTGAACATTGATTCCAAGCCATCCCCGCGCCAAATGACCGTTGACCTTGAGATTGGGCAATAGGTCCTTGACCATGTTGATCGGAACCGCAAAGCCGATTCCCTGCGCCTGAGTGACCACAGCGGTATTCACTCCCACGACTTCACCGCGCATGTTGAACAACGGGCCACCCGAGTTGCCCGGATTGATCAGCGCATCAGTCTGAAGGAAGTCATCAAAGACGCCGACCCCAATCACTCGCTCTTTTGCCGAGATGATCCCTTGCGAAACTGATTGATCAAGGCCGAACGGATTGCCGATCGCGACCACCCAATCGCCGACGTTGAGCTTGTCTGAATCGCCGAGGTACCCGAACGGGAGATCCGGAGGGACCTTCTGTAACTTGAGCAGTGCAATATCGGTCGAGGCGTCTCGGCCCACCACGTCCGCTAGGAACTCCCGAGTGTCGGCAAGTTTCACTCGGATCCGGGTCGCTCGCTCGACGACGTGACTGTTGGTTAAGACGTAGCCCTCGGGGGCGATGATCAAACCCGAGCCGAGGGCGCTCTCGATGTCTTTGGCAGCGGTCTCCGACGCGGAAACCTCACTGCTGATGTTCACCACCGAGCGGCTTACCGCGCGCACCAATGGGGAAAGAGAAGTTGGGGGAATGAAGTTGGGAATCCCGGCTTGTCCAGAGGGCAGCTCACGCCACAGCAACGGTCCGGGTTTGTTACCAGGCCGTGCCGGTCCGGTACGCCCTGCCTTGGACCCATTGGGGCTCGACCGCGATGAAGCGGCATCGGCCGCAGGGGGACGGTCTGTCCCGGCGTAGGCGGACGTAGCCAACGCGCCAAGGACGGCCAAAAAGAGACGCCTCAACATCAAGAGCATTGTATCGCGCGGCAGCACAGGATCCGCAGAGCGGATCTCGGAACAACCCCTAAGCTTGAGCCGGGCTCGAATAGCGGGCCACTCTCACCCGGGCAGGTCGGATGATCCGATCCTTCAGCCGGTAACCAGGCCGAACCACCGCCACGACTTTTTGGTCTTCGGTTGGCTCCGTGGTCAGCTCGGTGTCGGCAGCCTCAGCGACGTTCGGGTCAAAAGCCCGGTTCATCACGTCAACCCGCTCGATGCCCAGGGCCTGAATCTTCTTCAAAATCCCGTCTCGGATCAGTCGGACGCCCTTGGCGAGCGGGGACTGGTCATCGCCGCTTGCCTGCAGAGAAAGCTCTAGTTCGTCCATCACCTCGAGCAGCAGCAATGCCACATTGCCCTTCTCGACCTCCAAGACGCGCTCTCGCTCTCTGGTAAGCCGCGCCTTGAAGTCCTCGCGGTCGCGCTCGAGCGCCTGAAACGCTCGCGCCAGCTCGTCAATTCGCTTTTGGGCGGCCTCCAGTTCCGCTCGAAGCCGCTGAACCTCTTCCGAGGATTCCGCCGCGCGCCTGTTGGTCTGAGGCTGGCCTGGTGCCGTGGAGTCAGTCGACGTACCACCGTTGTCCACGTCCGCCCGCGGATTACCCTCGGGGTCAAATCTGCGTCGGTCATGAACCTTTACAGGTCCTTGATTTTTCTCTTCTTCAGTCATGGGTAAACCTTAAGCTCAATCCAAACTAAACCGTTCGGGACACCTGTCAACGCGCAAACCCTCGAAAACCAGACGGAATTTCAATGCCCTGCGACGGTTTCGCCGCACTCAAGAAAGCTACCCTGGTCCACCTCGCCGGTCTCTTCGTTGACCAGTTCCACTTCCGCGGCTCGGAGCGAGTAATACAGGAGCCAGCGTTCGGACGCACTCAAAGAGCCAGGCGGCAGAAGCCGCTCGATTTCCTGCACGCTCAGCCGCTTGTCCCGGATCCCCTTCAAAAACAGGGCCTTGCGAGCCAAGTATGCTTGACCAGTCCGCTCTTGCACGTCCACGTTTCTCCTTTTTAAAAGTTATTCCCGTGAGCGTCGATTAGCAGGCTCTTCGAGCACGCCTGCCCGCTAAGCGCGGTCGGAGGGGGTGCCCAAAGCCCCTTTTATGCCGGAGGGCTCTCCTCCACCGCCTGGGAACCATTGTGGTCCGCCGGGGTGGATGCTTTGCTTGGGCTCGCCTTCGGCCCGAGGATGCGCTGCAATTCCTGGTTTTCGACCACCTCGACGGCGCGCAGGCGGGCGGCCACAGCCTCGACCATGTCGCGATGATTACGCAGGATGTCACGCGCTCGCTCGAGCGCTTCGGTGACTAAGCTCCGGATCTCCTGGTCCACCATCTGCGCGGTCCGTTCCGACTGGACGCGGAACTCAGGCATTGCCGCTGAGCGAAGGAAAACGTTGGATCGCTCTTCGCCCAGCGACACCGGCCCGATCACATCGCTCATCCCGTAATCGCGAATCATCAATCGTGCGATCTCCGTAGCTTGCTTGAAGTCGTTGGCAGCGCCCGTGGAAATCTCGCCGATGAAGATCTCCTCCGCCGCGCGACCACCCATCATCCCGGCCATCTTGTCCCGCAGCTCATCAAGCGACATCAGGTACCGATCGTCGAGCGGGAGGGACATGGTGTAACCCAACGCCGCAAGGCCACGAGGAATGATCGACACCTTGTGAACCGGCTCGGCGTGGGGAAGCAGCCAATTGACTACCGCGTGCCCGGCCTCGTGATGGGCGACGATCTCCTTTTCGCGCTCGTTCATCCGCCGGTTTTTCTTTTCCAATCCGGCAACGACCCTTTCGATCGCTTCCTCGAAATCGGAATTCATCACCGCGTCGTGACCCTTCCGCGCCGCCAACAGCGCGGCTTCGTTCACCACGTTCGCCAGGTCCGCTCCAACAAAACCCGGAGTTCGAGACGCAAGGGACTTCAGATCGACGTCCGGCCCGAGCTTCACCTCGCGGGCATGAATTTGAAGGATCTGCTCGCGCCCTCGTTTGTCGGGACGGTCGACCAGCACGTGGCGATCAAACCGCCCCGGCCGCAGCAGCGCGCTGTCGAGAATCTCCGGGCGATTGGTGGCCGCGAGGATAATCAGCCCGGTCTTGGCGTCGAATCCATCCATTTCGGCGAGCAGCTGATTCAACGTTTGCTCACGTTCGTCGTGACCAGCCACCACGCCACCGTTGCGGCTCTTGCCGATCGCATCCAACTCGTCGATGAAGATGATGCAGGGCGCCTTGGCGCTGGCTTGGGCGAACAAGTCGCGGACCCGGGCTGCTCCAACGCCGACGAACATCTCAACGAACTCGGAGCCGGAGAGCGAGAAAAACGGAACACCCGCTTCGCCCGCCACCGCTCGAGCGAGAAGCGTCTTTCCCGTGCCGGGCGGGCCCACCAGCAACACACCTTTGGGAATCCGTCCGCCGAGCCGGCGAAACTTTTCCGGCGTCTTTAAGAACTCGACGATCTCGCGAAGCTCCTCCACCGCCTCGTCGATCCCAGCCACATCCTTGAATCCCACCCCGGTATTGGACTCGGATTGAATCTTCGCCCGGGTCTTGCCGAAGCTCATCACGCTCTGGGGTCCCTGCCCGAGTCCTCCCATTCTTCGCATCATCAAGCCGAGGAACACCACGGCCAACACCAGTGGCATCAGCCAGACCCAGAACGCGTCTCCGAACGCCGAGCTAGGAACTGCCTCGTAATCCACGTGCTGTTGATCCAAGAGTTTCACCAGCTCGTCGTCTCCAGGGACGCGGTGGGCGAGCCAGGGAAGCGAGGAAGGTTGGCTCCTGGGAGTCTGCTCTCCAGCTGGCGCCGCGACGGTGTTCTCTTTGAGAAAGCCCTTGACCCAGTCGTTGGAGATCTGAACTTTCGCGAACTGGCCCTTTCTCAGAGCATCCTTGAATTCGCTGTAGGTAACGCGCCGAGTGCCAACGTCCTGAAACGCGTTGCGGAAGAACAGAAAGCCCAAAAATACCAGCAGCAGATAACCGAGCGGAGAACCAATCGGGAGGCGAAAGCGGGACGACTCCGGCTTCTTGTCATGCTTCCGCCCGCGAGGGTTGAGACCTGCCGGACCGTTAGCGCTGGATTTCATACTGTTCAAGCTTTATATGCGCCCGCGAACGTGACCACCACGAAGATGTCCACCCCCCCTGCCCGGTCAAGCCGCAACAGCGCTCATGGGTGCCAGAAAAACGGCGGGGCGGAACTAGCCACCGACCGCTTAGTGCTTGGAATTCAACAACTTTTCGATCGTCCGCGCGTCGGCGTCGGGAAACCGGTACTGGCTCATCTCATCGAGCGTAACCCATCGATGGTCGTTAACTCGCAGATGAGAAATTGCGGACTCTGGGGACAAAAGGCGACAGCGAAACACGCGAAAATCGATGTCATACTGCGGATACTCGTGGTGGAGATGAATCGCCTCTTCCTTCACTTCCACCTGGATTCCCATTTCCTCGCGCAACTCGCGTGCCAGCGCCTGCTGATCCGTTTCACCCGGTTGGACGCGGCCACCGGGAAACTCCCACAGCAACGGAAGCGAGGCCGTCCGAGGACGCTGGGTGATCAAATACCGCCCCCCGTTGTTCTCGATCATCGCACCGACGACGTGAATATGGCGGCGGCCCATAAAACATTGACGTAACACGAGTTACACCTATCAACAACGATCGAGCCGAGCCCGCCAGCCAGCGAAACAAAACTTGATTCCTTTTATTGAATTACCCTCACTTCGTTTGCCGTTCGGGATGGAGATCAGCCCATTTAGCGTAATGGTCGCGATCGGGTTGTTGACCGGTGCATCGCTCGCGGCAAGGGCCGCTCGCCGCTATGGCCCCGGAGACGACGGTCCGCTTCGAGACGTCGTGCCCTGGGCTTTGATCGGCGGGCTGTTGGGAGCGCACCTGATGCACGTGCTCGCCTACCATCCCGAGCTTCTCCGAGAGCAAGGCTTCTGGGTGTTGTTCAAATTTTGGGATGGCATTTCTTCGATGGGCGGTGTGATCGGCGCGCTGGCAGGAATCGGGCTCTTCTTCCACCGGCGCCACCTGCGACTGCGTCCGTACCTCGATGCCTTGGCTTTGGGCACCGCGCCTGGTTGGGCAATCGCGCGGATCGGATGTTTCCTGGTGCACGATCATCCCGGGGTCCGAACCAACTTTCCATTGGCGGTTGCGTTTCCGGGCGGGGCCCGGCACGACCTTGGCCTGTACGACGTCTTTGTGCTGGGGATTCTCTCCGCGATTTTGTACTGGATGGCTCGGCGGCGGCCACCGATGGGAACGCTGATGGCAATCCTGGCAATTGGATATTCGGTGCCACGTTTCCTTCTGGATTTTCTTCGCGCCACGGACTACGGCCTGGTCGATGGCCGAATCTTCGGTCTGACGCCGGCGCAATACGTGGCGCCCCTTCTGGTGGCGACTGGAATTTGGCTCCTATTCCCAAGCGCGCGAAGGCAAGAAGCGTGACCCCGCTACAGGGAGTCGACCTAGAGGCTGTCTGGCGATCCCTGCGGCCCAAGGTCAGGCCGACAACCTTCATCGAATCGAACCGGCTGAATCAGGCGCTCGGCATCGGAGCGCGGATGTTGCTGGTCAGTGAGACTTTTCAACATTCCGGGAGTTTTAAGTTCCGAGCGGCAATGTCTTTCGCATTGCACACCCAGGCCGCTGAGCTGTTGACCGCCTCCTCGGGAAACTTTGGAGCGGCGCTCGCGTTGGCGGCGGCCGAGACAGGCAAGAAGTGTACGGTGGTGATGCCGGCCCAGTCCGCAGAGGTGAAGATCGCCGCCGTTCAGGCGGTTGGAGCGACGGTCGATCTAATCGATACCAAAAAGATCACCCGCGCTGAACGCGTCCGCGAGCTTCAGCGCCAAAACCCCGGAGCTCAGGTGGTCTCGCCCTACAACGATCCGTACGTGGTCGCGGGCAATGCCACCCTGGGCGCCGAGCTCTTCTCGCGAGAGACACCGGATTGTCTGGTCGTCCCAGTAGGAGGCGGCGGCCTCTCGTCGGGCATGGTCGTCGCGCGAGACCATCTCGGGAAAACGTGCGAGATCATCGGCGCCGAGCCGCTGCTTGCCAACGATGCCGCCCGCTCGCTGCGGGAAGGGCGTTTGTGCTCGAATGCGGACGAGGCCAACACGCTTTGTGACGGGGCTCGCACCCTTTCACTCGGCGAGCTCAATTTTCAAATCCTTCGCAAAGGGCTTTCAGGGATTGTGGAGGTGGATGAAGCGACGATTGCGCGCGCCGTCCGGATGCTCTTTCAGCTCGTCAATCTGAAGGCGGAGCCCACCGGGGCGCTTTCCTTTGCTGCCGTGCTCCAGTCGCCAGAGAAATTCGCCGGGAAGCGGGTGGCCTGCATCGTGAGCGGGGGAAACGTCGACGCGGGGCTCTACTGCGACTTGCTGAGCACCCACTAAGAGGACCAGCTCGAGTGAGCCAGCAATTCTACGAGCGCAGATCTAAACTCCCTTGAATGAGCTCACTGCGATTTCTGGGTGCTGCCGGCACGGTTACCGGTTCGAAGTTTCTGCTCGAAGCGGGTGGACACCGGTTGTTGATCGACTGCGGCCTGTTCCAGGGGCTCAAGGAGCTGCGGCTTCGTAACTGGGCCCCCTTGCCAGTCGATCCGAAGTCGATCGACGCGGTCGTGCTCACCCACGCCCACGTAGACCACACCGGCGGCCTTCCCCGTCTGGTGAGCGACGGCTTCAAAGGTCCAGTCTTTTCCACGCCTGGCACGCACGAGCTCGCTGCCCTTCTGCTGCCAGACTCAGCGCACCTGCAGGAAGAGGAAGCGCGCTACGCCAACGAGCACGGTTACAGCAAGCACAGGCCAGCGCTGCCGCTGTATACCGTCGAAGACGCGCAAGCGTCCCTCCGACTATTTCAAACTTTCGGCTTCGGTCAGCCCAAGGAGATTCTTCCAGGAGTGTCTCTCGCCTTTTGGCGTGCTGGACACATCCTCGGATCGGCCATCTGCAGCTTCAAGCTTCTCAAGGAAAAACAATCGATCGTCTTCACTGGCGATCTGGGTCGATATCAGGGGCCCCTGCTCCATTCGCCCGAGGCGGTTTACTTCGCAACCACTTTGATCGCTGAAAGCACCTATGGCGATCGACTGCACGGAGAGGAGCGCCCAGAGCACGACTTGGCGGATGCGGTGAACACGGTCGCCCGCCGAGGCGGAATGATAGTGATTCCGGCCTTCGCGATTGGACGCACGCAGGAAATCCTCTACCAGCTGCGCGCCTTGGAAGAGCAGCGGACCATTCCGGTTCTTGATGTCTTCGTCGATTCTCCGATGGCTCGCGATGCGACGCCCATTTACCTGGCGCACCCGGAGGAGCACAGCATCGATATGGCCAAGCTGCTGAGCCAGGGCATCAGCCCTCTACGTACCCGAAAGACACGGTTTGTGAATTCAGTGGCCGAGAGCAAGCAGCTCAACGGCCTTCAAGGTCCGGCGATCGTCATTTCTGCGAGCGGCATGGCGACCGGCGGAAGGGTTTTGCATCATCTGAAGCACCGGCTGCCAGATCCAAGGAACCTCGTGCTGTTTGTCGGGTACCAGGCCGAGGGAACCCGGGGCCGAAGGTTGCTGAATGGCGAAAAACAGATCCCGATCCAAGGCAGTCTGGTAAGCGTCAAAGCGGAAATCCGAAGCATCAGCGGTTTTTCCGCCCACGTGGATTGGAAAGAGATGCTTCGCTGGATGGATGGAATCCGGGATGTCCCGAAGCAGGTCTTCCTCGTGCACGGAGAGGCATCCGCCCTGGAGGGACTCCGAGGTCGGGTGGCGGCAAAGGGTTGGCCTGCTACGGTTCCGCAGCATCTCGAAACAGTGGAACTCAAGGAGCCGTCATGAAGACACCGATTCGCGCCCCCCGCGGTTCCACGCTGTCCTGCAAGGGCTGGGTGCAGGAAGCCGCCTTGCGAATGTTGATGAACAATCTCGATCCAGAGGTCGCAGAACGACCGGAAGATCTTGTCGTCTATGGAGGCCGAGGGAAAGCGGCGCGAAACTGGGAGTGCTACAAGCAGATCGTCGAGTCGCTCCGCAAGCTCACGGATGATGAGACTCTCCTGGTGCAGTCCGGCAAGGCTGTCGGCGTGCTCCATACGCATCCGAATGCCCCACGCGTTTTGATCGCCAACTCCAACCTGGTCGGACGCTGGGCCACCTGGGAGCACTTTGACGAACTCGAGGCGAAGGGTCTGATGATGTTCGGCCAGATGACCGCCGGCTCGTGGATCTACATCGGAACCCAGGGAATTCTTCAGGGCACCTACGAGACGTTCGCACAGGCGGGACGGACTCACTTCGGCTCGGCGGACCTGAGCGGACGATGGATTCTCTCGGCAGGCCTGGGTGGAATGGGCGGCGCCCAACCATTGGCTGCAACGATGAACAACGGGGTGTTCCTCGGAGTAGAAGTGGACCCCTCGCGCGCGCGGCGGCGCCTGGAGACCCGCTACCTGGATCAGATTGCGCGCGACCTCGACGAGGCCGTCTTAATTTGCGAGCAAGCCAAACGCGAACGGCGGTCCATCTCCGTGGGAGTGATTGCCAATGCCGCAGACGTATACCCGGCTCTGGTGCGGCGCGGAACAATACCCGACCTGGTGACGGATCAGACCGCCGCGCACGATCCCCTTCACGGTTACATTCCACGCGGGCTCACGCTCGAGCAGGCCGCGGAGCTCAGGCGCACGGATCCCAAGGAGTACGTTGCCAAGGCACGGGAGTCGATGGCCGCGCAGGTTCGAGCGATGCTGGATTTCGCGAAGCGCGGCAGCCACGTCTTCGACTACGGCAATAACCTTCGCGCCGAAGCGAAATTGGGGGGAGTCGAAGACGCCTTTAGCTACCCGGGCTTCGTTCCCGCGTACATTCGGCCAATGTTCTGCGAAGGACAAGGACCGTTTCGCTGGGTCGCGCTTTCTGGAGATCCAGCAGACATCCGCGCCACCGACGTTGCACTGATGGAGCTTTTCCCCGAGAAAGAATCCCTTCGCCGCTGGTTGACCCTGGCAGAAAAACGCGTGACTTTTCAGGGCCTGCCGGCGCGGATCTGTTGGCTCGGGTACGGGGAACGCGAGAAGGCGGGCCTGGTGTTCAATGACCTCGTCCGCAAGGGAACCGTGAAGGCACCGATCGTGATTGGCCGAGACCACCTCGATTGCGGGTCGGTCGCTTCGCCCAACCGCGAGACCGAAGCGATGAAAGACGGCTCGGATGCAGTTGCTGACTGGCCGATTCTCAACGCGCTGGTCAATGCCGTAAATGGAGCCTCTTGGGTGTCTTTCCATCAAGGTGGCGGAGTCGGCATGGGCTACGCCCTCCACGCCGGCCAGGTGATGGTGGCGGATGGGACGGTGGAGGCGGGACGGCGGATCGCTCGGGTGCTCACCTCGGACCCGGCGATGGGAATCCTGCGGCACGCGGACGCCGGCTACGAAGACGCAGTCCGCGTAGCAAAAGAGCGCGGGGTCAAGATTCCGGGACTGACTTTCTAGGCATCCGCAGCTACCTTGTCGCGACGATGCCGGTGCTCGACCTGGTGATCCGAAATACGTCTGAAGTCCTGACGGTCCAGGGAAAGCTCGGCACAACTGGCGACGCACTTCTGACGCCACTCCCGCAAGGAGTGATCGGCATCGCCAAGGATCGAATTGTCTATCTCGGTTCCGAGAGCGAATTGCCGGCTGGATCGCTTGTACAAGCCACCCAGGTGGTGGATGCCCAGGGCGGCTTTGTTGGGCCGGGCTTCGTCGATCCGCATACCCACCTGGTCTTCGCCGGGGAGAGGAGCAGCGAGTTCGAGCTGCGATGCCGCGGGGCGAGCTATCTGGACATTGCTCGCGCGGGAGGCGGCATCTTGAGCACCGTTCGGGCGACGCGCGCCAACTCCGAAGATGCGCTGGTGGCGCTCGCGCTACCGCGGCTGCGGCGGTTGCTGGAGCAGGGAGTGACCTGTGCGGAGGTGAAGAGTGGATACGGCCTCACCCTCGAAGACGAGCTGAAGATCCTCAGAGTGATTCGCCGGCTCGGGCTGGAACAGCCGATAACCCTCGTCCCCACGCTGTTGTGCGCACACGCCATCCCGGAAGAGATGCAGCGTGACCGCTATGTCCTCCTGTGCGTCAATGAGATTATCCCAGCAGCATCAGAGGCGGGGTTGGCCAAATTTTGCGACGTGTTCGTTGAACAGGGCGCTTTCACTGTGGCCGAGGGCCGGCGGATCCTCGCTGCCGGCGTTCAAGCTGGGCTGATTCCGCGGGTGCACGCCAATCAGCTCGGTGGATCCGGAGGGGCGCTTCTCGCCGCTGAATTCGCTGCGGCCTCGGCCGACCACCTCGAGCATGTGTCCGGCGAGGAAATCAAAGCACTCGCCGCGGCGAAGGTGACGGCGGTACTGATGCCTACCACCACGGTTTACTTGCGACAGCAGCCGGCAGCGCCCGGCCGGGAGCTGGTGGATGCGGGAGTCTCGGTCGCGCTCGGCACCAACCTCAATCCGGGGTCGGCCATGAGCGAGAACGTCGCGTTGACGATTGGCCTCGCGTGCCTACAGAACTCTCTTTCCGCAGCGGAGGCGTATTGGGCTCTGACTCGGGGCGCAGCGCTGGCGCTTCGAATGCCGGAATACGGTCGCCTGACGATCGGAGGTCCCGCGGACGTGGTGGTGTTTGGATCTGACGGCTATCGCCATCTTCCCTACCACCTCGGCATCAACCATGTGAAAGCAGTGATCAAAAGCGGACGCGTGGTGGCCGACCGTCTTGGCAACAACGGGGCGATCTGCGAACCAACGCAGCCTGTGGGATAATCATAGAGAAGTATGTGCCGCCTGTTTGGTTTCCGCTCGAATACTGCTGCTTGGGTTCATCGCTCCCTTCTCACCGAGAAGAACTCTCTGCGAACCCAGTCGATTGAGCATCCCGATGGTTGGGGCATCGCCTACTACCTGGATGGGAAGTTCCCAGAAGTCGCTCACGGCGTCGGTCCCGCTCACAGCGATCCAGAGTTCGAGCGAGTGAGTAACCTGTTGTCTTCGCACGCGGTCGTGGCCCACGTTCGATCGGCATCAGTGGGCCGCGTTCATCTGAGCAATGCCCATCCATTCACCTATCAAAACTGGTCCTTCGCCCACAACGGCACGCTGACCAATTTCTCTTCCCATCAGCAGCGGCTCGAGTCGGCGATTGATTCCGAATTCCTACCGCTGCTTCGCAGCGAGACCGACTCCGAACGGTGTTTTTTGCTGTTTCTCACCGAGCTCAAGCAACGCTCGCGCCTCCGCGCGCCGCCGGTGGCGGATGTCGCTCGCGCACTGGCGCGCATTACCGAGCTCGTCGCGCGAATCACCGACGAGCCAGGGGGAAAACCCTCTTCGATGAATTTTCTGGTCACTGACGGGACGCTGATGGCGGCCACGCGCCGACGCAAGACGCTATTCTTCTCAGCGCGCGCAGTGGAAGGCTCGCCGGCTCCATCGGACTCGATCGAAACACGCCTTGAACAAGTGGTGATTGCCAGCGAGGAACTGAGCGGCGAGCCCCATTGGCATCCGGTTCCGGAGGATGCGGTCATCGCCGTAGATGGAGAGCTGGTTCTTCGGCTTTGGCACCGCTCGGAGCTGACTCAGTGACCACCACGTCGACCTTCTCGCGCCGGGCCACGACGATCTCGCGCAAGAGGATCTGCAATGTCGCCGCAACTGGTACTGCGATCACCGCTCCGCCAAGGCCCGCGAAGTCCACGAAAAACAGGGTCGAAAGCAGCGTCACCAGCGGGTTGACGTTGATCGTTCGGCGGTAGACCATCGGCGCCAGAATCTGTCCTTCGAACTGGCCGTAGAGGATGTAGTACAGCGCGGTGCCGACCCCGTGCCAAAAGCTGCCAGTCACCCAGGACAAGGTGGAGACCACGACCGCCGAGATTGCCGTCCCGACGTAAGGAATCAAGCTCGCCAGTCCGCTCATGATGCCGAGCGGCAGAAAGAACGGGACCTTGGTAATCGCAAGAAACGAAGTCGTGACGCACCCGTTCACTACGCAGATCAGCAGCAGTCCGCCCAGGTAACCACCCATCGATCGATACAGCTCCTGCAAGACACGCTGGTAGCGAGCGCGGGGAATTGGCGACACTTGTTCGAGTACCCCTGCGACAAGACGGCCGCCGAAAATGAGCATGAAAATGATCAGGAAGAAAACGGTGACCGTTGCCGCGACCACCGTCACCACTCCACCGATTGCCTTCAGGGTGGACTCGGCCGCGCTCTGGAGGCTTCCCAATTTGGGTTGCGACAGGCCCAGGAGCTGCTCGTCCAATTGAAAACGTGAGTTCAGGGTGCTGTAGAGGTCGGTCTGTCGAAGTTTCTCGAGAATCTTCGGCGCCTGCTCGACCAACGCCTTCCCCTGGCTGACCGCGGTCGGAATGAGCAAGAGCCCGATGCCCGCGAAAATCAGAATGACGGCGAACATCACGAATGCAACAGCGAGGCTGCGCCGGACTTTGTGCTTCTGAAGAGCATCCACCACGTGGTTAAGCGCGACGGACAGGAGGGCCGCCGTGAGGGTCAAAATGACGGCCACGCGGGTTTGAAAGATGAAGAACACCGCGGCGACGAAAAACAAAACCGTCAGGCAGATGGTTAGAACCGTGCTGACCGTTACCTGGGACTTGGAGGAATTCGATGCGTCGTTCACGTTCACTCCATGGTGATAGCCTGATCCATCGCTGAACGAAACCATTCGCCCTGAAGTTCAATCCGGAAGGCTGATGCCCGCCTCCCTGAGAACCCGAAGGGCATTTCCGCTTTCGAGCACCCCGTCGCGCAGCCGATAATCGAAGCTCATCCGGCCATTCAGAATCGACTCGCGGAAGTGCACATTCCGGATATGGAGGTCCGGCTCCCTTTCTAGCTTGGCCAGCGAAACATCGTGGGTGCTCACCGCGCCGCAGGCTCCGGTGCGCAGCAGAAGCCGTAAGATCCCGCGGGAGGCAATCGCCCGTTCCTCGCTATTGGTGCCAAGTAGAATTTCATCCAGAAGGAAAAGCGCATTTCCGCGCGCCGCCTCGGCAGCCGCGAGGATCGCCTTGATCCGCTTCACTTCTGCGTAGAAGTAGGAGATTCCCTGCTCGAGAGAATCCTTGATCCGGATGCTGGTGAGGACTGCTACCTTCGAGACCTTGAGATAGCGCGCGCAGGTCGGTGCACCGGAAAGCGCCAAGACGGCATTCGTCCCGATTGCCCGCAACAGCGTGCTCTTACCTGACATGTTCGAACCGGTAATCAGGAGGGCGTGGCCTGGGCCGTCAAGAGACACATCGTTCGGGATCGGGTGAGGGAGCAAGGGATGCCCGAGCTGGTGAGCGACAAAGAGAGGTCCTTCGAACGAGAGCTCAGGATACGTGTACTCAGGATGATCGTGTGCGAAGGTGGCCAAGGCACAGAGCGCCTCGACCTCGGCCAGGTTTTCAAACCAGCCCCGGACTTCTCCCCCGTGCCGTTCTCTCCATTTCTCCATGCGAAAGGCCCAATGAACGTCCCACAGGGTGAGAAAATGGATCACCGCGTGCATCAATCCCGATTGGCGCAGCTCGAGAAATGAAAAGAGCCTTCCAAACTGTCGCAAGCGATCGGAGACTTTTGCGACCTCTAGCCTGGCTGACAGCTTCTTCAGGCTCGGTTGGTCGAAGACCTGCGACTTCAGGGTCGCGAAAACCTCGTCGAATCGAATGAAGCCGATCTCCCCGGAAGCGACGGCCTCGTAGGCGTGTTCCAAGGGCTTGCGGGTGAGGACAACAAGAAGCGCCAACGCGCCTAACCCACCCCACCAAAGGCTATCTCGCACGAATCCCATTCTTCCGAAGACGTAGAGGGCCAGCGTCCCCAGAGGGACCAACCATGCCAGAGGACGGGCCCACCGAATCGAGCCGAGCGGAACACCGTGCTCGGCCCATTCAATGAACTGCGTGGGATCCGCCTTCTTCTTCGCGGCCAATTGAGCGCGCGCGATCAGCGTCTGGCGAAATTGGATCAGGGGGACCAGTTCCCTAACCGCCGCCTGCCGTTGCTGCAGCTCCGGCGGATCCGCCGGAGCCCTCAGCCACGCCGCAAGTTGCGTTTCTCCGAGCAGGGTCCCGGTTTCGTTCATCAATTGGAACAGCGAAGCCGAGCCAAAGATGTTGAGGTCCCCTGAGTAGAGATGGTCCGGCTCCAGAAAGCGATCGCCGGTCTCTGGAAATTGGTGCCAAGCCCCGGTCAGTCGATCAATGCCCCTTTGGTTCAGCCGAACCAGCGCGCGCTCGTAGACCTCGCGCCGGAACACGGCGTCGTGCCAGATTGCGAAGAAAGCATAGGCGGCGGCGCAAACGCCTGCGGCATAGAAACTCCAATTGCCCAGCTTGCCGATCAAGCTCGCGAGTACCAGCACCACGGCTGCGCCGAATGCGAGTGTCCTCAGGTGGGCGATCAAGGCCGACCGACGGTCGAGCGCGCGGAGCTCCTGCTCAGCCGTGGCCAAACGCGCGCGGTAAGTCTCGTGGGCGGGGGCACTAACGAGCGTGGAATCCGAATGTGGCACTGGCGCAATCTCGTTCAAAGAGCCCTCTGTCGCCACTGTTGAAGGCGGGCGACGTAGCGCCAACCGTAGGCTTCGGCCCTGATCGAGCGGTGGTCAGGCTGTGTCAGGTTTCGAAATCGAAGGGTCAGGAGCAGTAGCTCGCTTGGGGCCGCGCGGGGAATTCGATCCAGCCACTCAACCAATACTGCGCCATCGCCACCTACCAGGTCGGTAAACCCGGTCCCGTACAGCTCCTCGAAGTCCGCCAGCCGATAGAAATCGGCATGGTAGATCGGGATGCGCCCCGCGTACGGATAGATGATCGCAAAGCTGGGGCTCGCGACCTGGGAAGCGGGAACGCCCGCGCCCTGGGCGACTCCTCGCGCAAATTGGGTCTTGCCGACCCCCAGCTCTCCGACCAAGCCGATGAAATCTCCCGGTACCAGCAGCTTGCCCAATGCAGCGCCGAGCTCCAAAGTCTGCTGGGGTCTATTTGATTCGAACTGGTGCTCGAAAGCGGGCGCTCTCAACCCGGTTACCTTCGCCAGCGCGCCCACACTTCTCCCAGGGCCGATAGAAGATCGCTGGCAATCAGACCCGCTTGGCCCATTCGCTGCGCGGCGAAATCACCTGCGAGTCCATGAGCGTAGACCGCAATCGCCGCGGCCCGATCGGCGGCTAGGCCTTGCGCTAGAAGGCCACCGCAAATTCCGGAAAGGACATCGCCGGTGCCACCGGTCGCCATGCCCGGGTTTCCGGTGGGATTCACCAAGACCACACCGTTCGGCTGGGCGATCAAAGTTCGAGCGCCCTTCAACACCACAACCACTTTGCGATCGGTTGCGAGATTTCTCGCCACCGAGACACGGCTCTGCTGAACAGCGACGCTGGTTAACGAGAGCAACCGCGCCATCTCGCCAGGATGCGGCGTGAGCACCACCGGACCTTTGGCGGCGGAAAGCACGTCGAGACGTCCAGCAATGGCGTTCAGCCCATCCGCATCGATCAAACAAGGAATCGAAATGTCACCAAGAAAGCGCCGAAAGAGCTCCGCCGTCTGATCCCCCCGCTGGATTCCAGGTCCAATCACCACCGCCTGTTTCCCATTCGCTGCGCTCTTCAGCGCATCCAGATCTTGAGGGACGAGCGCGCCTCGGGGAGCAAGCGCGTGCCCCATCAGTTCCTTCGCGTGCACCAGGACCCAGCTGACGGCTTCTGGACGACTGGCTACGGTCGCCAGCCCGACCCCCGCTCTCAGCGCCCCAAGCCCTGCGAGCGCGGCCGCGCCCGTTTTGCCGGGACTGCCGGCGACGATCAAGACGTGCCCATAGGTCCCTTTGTGCGTATCGCCGCGACGCGGGGGAAACCATTCGCGAACGTCGGATTCTTCGAGCAGAAAGGTCTTTGCTTCGCCACCCAGAACCTCTTCGGGTGGTGGAAGACCGATGTCCGCGACCTTCACCTCACCGGCCAGCGAGGCGCCAGGCTCGAGCACCAGCCCGACTTTCAGGGCTCCGAAGGTGACCGTCGCATCGGCCTGGACGCAGGGCTCGTAGGCGTACCCGGTGTCGGTGGCGAGACCCGAAGGCAGGTCAGCCGCCAGTACGGTTGCCCCAGCGAGGCGCCAGGTTCGAATTCGTTCAATCGCCTCAGCGTAGTTGCCCGACGGAGCACGGTTGAGCCCCGTGCCTAAAAGCGCGTCGATCACCAGGTCGCCTCGGCCGATCCGCTCATCCTTAGAAATCACCCCGCGCTGGAGATTGGAGCGCTCGAGAAGCTGGTAGTTACGCTTTGGCTCCGGTGGCAGTGACTCGGGTTCGTTACCTAAAAGCTCGACCGCGACCGCCCTGCCCGCTTCGGCAAGCTTGCGAGCCGCGACCAAACCATCCCCGCCGTTATTTCCTCGCCCGCAGAGAACGAAAAATCGCGCGTTCGGCGCAAGCCGCATTGCTTCCTCGGCAAGGGCCGCCCCTGCGCTCTCCATCAAGGCTGCAATCGATATCCCCCTTCGGACCGCCGCTTCCTCGAGTGCTCGAACCTGCCGCGACGTCAACGCCAATTTCATCGACCCGCCTCGAGGATGACAGCGGCTACTGCCACTCCAGCATCATGGGAGATCGACAACAGGGCGAATGCATTTCGACGGCGCAGTTCCGCTTCCGCGACGCCAGAGAGGCGAAGCTCGGGAGCGCCACTGGTTGGAACCACTTCGATCTCTCGCCATCGGACTCCACTCGGCGCCCCCAGGGCTTTGAGCAGCGCCTCCTTGGCGGCAAAGCGCGCGGCGAAAGCCGCCGCAGCGTCTTGCCTTGACGAGCAGAGTGCGCGTTCCGCCTCGGTATAGACCCGTTCGAGAAACTTCTCGGCCCGCGGACCGTCGAGGATGCGCTGAATTCGATCGATCGAGCAAATGTCCATTCCCAGACCCACCACTGGCATCGACTAGCTCCCGGGGTGCATCACGGCAATCATCTCGCGCACTGCTCGATCGAAACCGACCAGAACCGCGCGGGCGACGATCGCATGCCCGATGTTCAGCTCGTCGATCTCCGAAATCCGCGCGATGGGCTCCACGTTGTCGTAGTTCAGGCCATGCCCGGCGGCGACCCCCATTCCCAACTTTGCCGCCATCTTCGCCGTATCCACAATGCGCGTGAGCTCCTGCTCTCGTGGAGCCCCCCGGCGAGCGTCGCAATAACGCCCGGTGTGCAATTCGATCCGATCCGCATCGCACTTATGGCTGGCCCTCACTTGATCGAGGCTCGGATCAATGAACAACGAGACCGTCAGGCCTGCATCCTTCAGCGAGCGAATCAGCTTGCGCAGCGAGTCGGTCTGCGTCGCAACGTCAAGGCCACCCTCAGTGGTGATCTCCTCCCGGCGCTCGGGAACGAGCGTCACCATGTCCGGCTTGTACTCGTAAGCCACTTTGACCATCTCAGGAGTAGCCGCCATCTCCAAGTTCAGCTGCGTCTGGCACGTCTCGCGCAGAAGCCGCAAGTCCCGCTCCTGGATGTGCCTGCGATCTTCACGCAAGTGCAAGGTAATTTGCTCAGCCCCAGCGATCTCCGCCAGGGCCGCGGCCAATATCGGATCGGGATAGCGAACCTTTCGGGCCTGCCGCACGGTGGCCACGTGGTCAATGTTAACTCCGAGTCGTGGGCGCATCCCTTCTCCTTATCCCATCTGCCAAGCGACTCAAAAACTCGGAGCGGCGCCGGGGGTTCTGTCAGGAAGGGTTTCTCAGCTGCCCGCCAACCAGCTTCTTTGGCGAGAGTCGAAACGCCTCCGATGGCAAAAGGATCAGAGCGACCGCGGCCAGAATGCAAATCGCCGCGATCAGCGAACGCAAAGAAAGGGATTCACCTAACAACAGCCATCCCAAGAGAAGCGCCACCAAGGGATTGGCGAACGCGTAGGTCGAAACTCGAGCCGGGGTGGTCTGTCGGAGCAAATACAGATACGCCGAGAAAGCGATCACCGAGCCGAAAATGCTCAGGTAGATGATCGACAGCGCCGATCGCACGCTGACGTGCGAAGCCAAGAACCTCGGCCACTCCCCGGCGAGGCCCCCCGCTGCCAAGAGCAAGACTCCTCCTGCGAGCATTTGCATTCCGGCGGACTGCAGACGGTCCGATGGCAGCGGAGCATTCCTTGAATAGAGCGACCCTATCGCCCACGAAATTGACCCGAACAAGAGCGCCGCCGTACCGAGAACGTCCACCCGCCTGTCTCCCGCGAGCTCGCGCGGCCCGACCAACGCGACCACCCCAACTAGACCCAGAATCAACCCGAAGATCACTCGCCCGGTGAGCGGAGATCCGCCCCGTGAAAGCCGGCCGATCAAGCTCATCCAGAGTGGAATCGTGGTCAGCAGCAGCGCGGTCAGTCCGGTGCTAATCCGTTGCTCGGACCAAGCGACCATCCCGTTGCCCTGCAGAAACAAAAGCGATCCGAGGAGCAATGCCGGCTTCCATTGACCCCAGCGAGGCGCTGGGGCACCTCGCAATCTGGACCACCCGTAGAGCAACCCACCCGCGAGCATGAAACGAATGCCGGCCATCACGAACGGCGGCACGGTGTCGATCGCGTACCGGATCGCCAAAAACGTGGATCCCCAGATCAGGTAGACGGCAGCGAACGCCGTCAGCAGCTTGGTGTGGGTGCGAAGCAGCTCCTTCATCGGCGCGCCTCCTTCGCGAACCGGCCGATTGGCAAGATCGAGCTTTCCTTGATCGTCTCGAGCACGATCGTCGTGCGAGTGGAGCGGATCGACTTCATTGGGCCAAAGACTTCCTTCAAGATGCGACTCAGATCGTCGGTGTCGCGCGCGCGCAATTTGACGAGCAGACAATCCTCGCCCGCGACGTGATGGACTTCCTGGACTTCAGGAGCCTTGGCCAGGTGTGACGCGGTCGTCAGCGCGCCCACGCCCTCGTCGGTCCTGACGAATACAAACGCGAGCAGACGCAGTCCGAGCGCGCGCGGATTGATTCGCGGCGCGTAGCCCTCCACCACCCCACGCTCTTCCAGCTTACGGACACGCTCGAGAATCGCCGAGGGCGCCATCCCGATCTGCCGCGCAAGCTCCGCATTCGACGTTCGCGCGTCCTTGGTCAACGCATTCAGAATTTTCTCATCTATTTCGTCGATTATTCCGTCCATATCTAGTTCCTACGAATATTATTCGATGAAAGTGCTGTCAAACAGAATTCGCACGGAAGCTCAAACTGGCCCGCGATGACCATCGGTCTGGATCGCGCTTCGAAAAAGTCGCCTCCGCGAGTGCGACCCTCTATGCATAGGTTCCCGAGGCGGGGAATGACTAGATGAGAAAAATCAGAGTGTTGATGATCTTTGTGTGGGCATGTCAGTCCCAGCAGAAGATCAACAGCCAGCCAACCGTTCCCGAACTCGTGATGGGCGCGGTCCGAGGGGTCGACCATCAACAGTGGTCGCCTCCGGTACTGAAGCTGGGAGACGCTGTCCATCCTCGCCGCTACGGGGTCCGACTTCGAATCGTTCCTTCCGAGCAGACCTTCACCGGCCGAATGGATATCGACCTGATGATCAAAGAAGCCACCTCGATCATCTGGCTCAATGGATCGGAGGTCGCGGTCACCGATGCCAAACTGACCGCGGACGGCAGGACGGTCCCGGTGGCTGCGGTCCCCGGAGGCGAGGACTTCCTCGGCTTTGCGATCGACTCGCCCGTCCGGCCCGGACCGGCGACCCTTCATCTGACCTACCGAGGAAAGTTTTCCTCGCGCGACAGCCGCGGGTTGTTTCGCCAAGAGGAGGACAACCGTTGGTATGTGGTGAGCCATTTCGAGCCGGAACACGCGCGGCTGGCTTTCCCATGCTTCGACGAACCTCGGTTCAAGGTGCCGTGGCAGCTCACGGTCGAGGTGCGCGGCGAGCAGCGCGCTTTTTCCAACACCCCAATCGCATCCGAGGTTGAGCTGCCCGACGGCTTCAGGGTGATTCAGTTCGCCGAAACCAAACCCCTGCCAAGCTATTTGGTAGCAGTGGCGGTCGGTCCGTTCGAAGTGGTCGAGGCCGGTTCCGCGGGCCGCAAGCCCACGCCGATCCGGATCGTCACTACCAAGGGCAAGTCGGCGCAAGCTCGCTACGCAGCGGAGGTGACCCCGCAGATTCTAGAGCGCTTGGAGGACTACTTCGACCTGCCCTATCCCTACGAAAAGCTCGATCTGCTCTCGATACCGATCACCAATGACTTCACTGCGATGGAGAATGCCGGGCTGGTGACTTCCGCGCAGACGGCGCTGCTTGCCAAACCTGAAGATGAAGGGATCCACTTTCGCCGAAGATTCGCCGGCTTGTGCGCGCACGAGCTCGCCCACATGTGGTTTGGGGACCTGGTGACCACCGTCTGGTGGGACGACATCTGGCTCAACGAAGCGTTGGCAACCTGGATGGAAACCAAGCTGATCGATCACTGGAAGCCCGATTGGAATTATCACACCGGGTCCACCGCGAGCCGCGTCGCGGCAATGAAGGTCGACAGTTTGCACAGTACGCGGCGCATTCGCCAGCCGATCTATTCTCGACACGATATCGCCAATGCTTTCGACGCCATCACCTATCGCAAGGGCGCCGCGGTACTGACGATGTTCGAAAGCTGGGTTGGTGAAGACAAGTTTCGCCGGGGCATTCACCAATACCTTCAGCGCTACGCCTTCGGCAACGCGAACGCGACGGACTTCCTTCGCGAAATCAGCGGAGGCGCCGGCCAGGAGATCGGCCCCGCCTTTTCGACCTTTTTGGATCAGCCGGGATTTCCCGTGGTCAGCGCGAGCTTGCGCTGCGAGCACGGAAGAAAGCCCAGACTTCAGCTCTCGCAGCAGCGATACCTACCGCACGGCTCACCGGTCGCGCCCCAGCAACGCTGGCAACTGCCGCTCTGCGTGCGCTACGGCGGCCGTACGCCGGGCAGCGTCTGTATCCTGCTCTCCGCGGACCATGCCGATCTCGAGCTGACCGCGTCGAACGCCTGTCCGGATTGGGTTCTGCTCAACGAAGGAGGTCTCGGTTACTTCCGCGTTTTCTACGAGCAAGCCCCTCTGCGTCAGCTGTTGCGCAGCACCGACGCAGAACTCTCCCCTCCGGAGCAGTTGGCCCTCCTGGACGACCTCGAGGGTTCGTTTCAGGCGGGACGAATGGGCGGAGACAGCTTTCTTGGAACGCTTCCGGTCTTTGCCAAAAGCCCAAGCCGGCCGGTTGCATCCGCGGTGGCCTCGCTCACTGAACCTCTGTCCGACCGGTTGGTCCCTTCCGAACAGCTTCCGCAATTTGGCCGATACGTTCAGCGGCTCTTTGGCGAGCGCGCGAAACGTTTGGGATGGAATCCCAAGCCGAACGAGACCGAGGATACTGCTCTGGAGCGACCGGTTTTCGTGTCCCTCGTCGCGGATCGCGCGCGGGACCGAAACCTCGAACAGGAAGCCACCCGGCTCTGGCGACAATGGCTTTCGGATCGGGGGGCATGGAATCCGGACCTGGTGGAGGCAGTGTTGTGGGTCGCTTCGCGGATCGGTGATCAGACGCTATTCGATGCCACCGTCGCCCAGGCCCACAAGACGACCGAACGCCGGGATCGCTTGCGGCTTCTGAGCGGCCTGGGAACCTTTACCGACCCGCGCCTTGCCCAAGCGGCCGAATCGTTCATCGTGTCGGAGTCATTCGATCCGCGGGACTCGATCACCATCCTTTGGCGTCAGAGTGCACAGGCGGAGACGCGGCAGCTCGCCTACGACTATGTCAAGCGAAACTTTGACGTCCTGGTGGAGCGGCTGCCCCGTGACGCGGGGGGTGGGCTACCGGCGGTCGCAGCCGGATTCTGCGACGATGAGCACGAGGCGAACCTGCGCGAGTTCTTCACCGGTCGCTCTACGAAGTTCAAAGGCGGGCCTCGCAGGCTCCAGTTGGCGGCAGAATCCGTCCACCTGTGCAGCGCGCTGAAGAAGCTTCAGCAGCCGTCGATCGTTCGCTTCCTGCAACAGTATTGAGGGCGGCGCTTCGCTACGCGTTGAGCGAGCGAACCAGCACCTCGGCGATCTGATTGGCCCACTCGATGTTCTGGGATTCGTCCGGGCCCTCGATCAGCACCCGGGCCTTTTGCTCGGTCCCCGAGAAACGCACGAAGACTCGGCCCGAGCTCCCCAGCTTTGCCTCGGCGGCTTTGATCACCCGCATCACCTCGGGCAATTCCTCCAGCTCTTGGCGGCGTTTGACCTCGACACTCAGCAGCGTTTGGGGAACCGGCTCGAAAATCTTGGCCAGCTCCGACAGGGGCTGCTGACGCCGGCACATCACGGCCAACAGCTGTAGCGCGGCCAAGGTGCCATCTCCGGTGGTGGCGTGGTCCAGAAAGATCAAATGTCCGGACTGCTCGCCGCCGAAGGTGTAGCCATTCTTGCGCATCTCGTCCACGACGTAGCGGTCGCCCACGCGCGTGCGGCGAACATCAACTCCCCAACGCCCCACCGCCCGCTCGAGTCCCATGTTGCTCATCACCGTCGCCACCAAGGTGTTCTTCTTGAGCGTGTTGCGCTCCACCATTTCCCCGGTGCAGATCGCCATCGTCGCATCCCCATCGACGATCTTTCCCGTCTCGTCGACGACGATCAGCCGGTCCGCGTCCCCGTCGACCGCGACCCCCAGGTCGGCATGGTTTTTCGTCACCACCTTGATCAGCGCCTCGGGGTGAAGCGCTCCGCACTTGTGATTGATGTTTTTTCCGTCGGGCTGAATCCCGATCCCGAGCACCTTCGCTCCCAGCTCCTCAAGCACATGCGGGACCACCTTGTAGGCGGCTCCGTTCGCGCAATCGACGGCGATGGTGAGGCCTTCGAGCGTGAGCTCGCGGGGGAAGGTGTTTTTCAGGAACACGATGTAGCGGCCGAGCGCATCGTCCAGCCGCACCGCCCGACCAATCTTGGTGGCGGTCGGCCGCAGGTGATCGATGCTCCGGTTGGAGATCAGCTCCTCGATTTTTAGTTCGGATTCGTCCGGCAACTTGAAGCCATCGCGTGAGAAAAACTTGATCCCGTTGTCCTGGTATGGATTGTGGGAGGCGGAGATCACCGCTCCCGCATCCGCGCGCATCGAAGTGGTGATGTTTGCAATGCCGGGCGTGGGCAGTGGCCCGACCAGCGCAACGTCCACCCCCATCGAGGTGATACCGGCGGCGAGCGCTTGCTCCAACATGTATCCCGAGAGCCGGGTGTCCTTGCCAATCACCACTCGGTGCCGATGTGGGCCATTGCGGATCAAATACGCGAGGGCGCGACCCAGCTCCATCGCCATCTCCGCGGTCATCGGATAGACATTGGCGATCCCGCGTACCCCGTCGGTGCCAAACAGCCGCGAAGCCTCCCCCGTCCCATTCTTCCCTGTCTGGGTCATCAGGTGCCGAGTTTAACCATTCTGACCGGACTCAAACAGCTCCCCACCCTGTTTGGCCTGCCGAATCGCATCCGCCACCGCCACCGCCTCTTTTGCCTCGCGCACATCGTGCACCCGCAGCACATCCGCGGATCCAGCAGCTGCAATTGCCGCCAATGAGCCAAGCGTGCCGACAAGTCTCTCACTCGGAAGCTTGTCCCGGGTCAGGGCTTGCAAGAAGGACTTTCGGCTGGTCCCCACCAGGATGGGTCTCCCTAGCGCTCGAAAATCCGAAAGCCTGCGTAAAATGAGCAGATTTTGGCCGGCTGTTTTTCCGAATCCAATTCCTGGGTCGACCAGGATCCGCTCCTTCGCGATGCCGGCCGCGATCGCTCGATTCAAAGCGCTCTCCAGGAAAGCCAGGATTTCTGCAATCACGTCCCGGTAGCGCGGGTCTTTCTGCATCGTTTGCGGTGAGCCCTGAGCGTGCATCACGCAGCACCCGGCAGAAGAGCGCCCAACCACCTCGGGCAAAGCCGGGTCAAACTGAAATCCGCTCACGTCGTTGATCAGGTCGGCGCCCAGCTCGATCGCAGCTTCCGCGACCGCCGCTTTGCGCGTATCGACCGAGATCGGAACATCGGTTTTCGCTCGAAGCCCGCGCAGAACCGGGACGATCCGCCGAAGCTCTTCCGAGGGATCCACTTCCAACGCACCGGGGCGCGTGGACTCTCCGCCAACGTCCAAGAAGTCGGCGCCGGCAGCCACGAGCTTGAGGCCGTGCGCCACGGCGAGCTCCGGATCCAGAAACTGACCCCCGTCCGAAAAAGAATCGGGGGTGACGTTGATCACCCCCATCAGGTGGGTTCGCGCGCCGAACGCCAGGGTCCTTGACCCAAGCCTCAGGACCGGAGCGCTTGCGATGCCACGCAAGAGACCTTCGAGCGCGCCGGCCAGCTCTGGCGCAGTTAGTCTGGCCCTCGCCGCCAGCTCCTGGACCTCCTCGCGGCGACCGCCAAGCAAAGCCGCGCCGGGCTCGTCTCCCCAAACCACGCTCACTTCAGCGGCTCCGTGCGAATGGGAATCCAGCTCCGCGAGGAACTGCCGATCGGCGGCTCCGAGTTCGGTCAGCAAGATTTGCAGGTGCGGCAGTCTTTCCAGCGCTGACTCGCGCAACGGCTGAGGCAAACGCAGTCGCGCAAACGCCAATTCGAGATCTGCACGGCGATCGGCGCTAATGGCGCGGGCGCAAATCAACGGTACGCCTCGGCGCTACGCCTTGTTGGGCTCCATCTTCGGAAGGCCCTCGAGCGCGTCGAGGATCTTTCGCTTCTCTTTCTTCTCGACCTTGGGAGGCGCGACAATCCGGGGCGCCGGACGCTCACGGGTGATTGTACCCCCTTCGATCAGAATGTTGACGTCCTCGGCATCGAGAGTCTCATACTCCAGTAGTGCCTCGCCAATTCGCTTGAGCTTCTCGAGGTTGTCCATCAACAGATGCTTACCTTTGTCGTAACAGGACATGATGATCTCGCGCACTTCGGCGTCGATTAGCCGCGCGGTGTCCTCGGAGTAATCCGGTCGGGTGGCGAAATCGCGACCCAGGAACACCTCTCCCTCGCGATTTCCAAACGCCAGCGGGCCCAGCTTCGGGCTCATTCCCCAGCGACAAACCATCGCCCGCGCAACCCCGGTGGCGTGCTCGATGTCGCTCGCGGCTCCCGAGCTCATCTCGTCGAAGATCAGCTCTTCCGCGATTCGTCCACCCATCGCCATCGTAATTTGGTCGAGCGCCGCTTTTCGGTAGTGGTTGTGCTTGTCCTCGAGCGGGAGCGACATCGTCAGGCCGAGCGCCTGGCCGCGCGGGATGATGGTGACTTTGTGGAGGGGATCGCAGCCGGGCAGAAGCTTGCCGACCAACGCGTGGCCGGCCTCGTGAATCGCGGTGATCTGCTTCTCCTTTTCCGACATGATCATCGACTTGCGCTCGGGGCCCATCAGCACTTTGTCTTTGGCGGCCTCGAAATCCGTCATGTCGACGCGCTCTTTGTTCTGCCGGGCCGCAAACAGCGCGGCCTCGTTCACCAGGTTCTCCAGATCCGCGCCGGTCATCCCCGGGGTCCCGCGACCGATCACCTCCAGCTCCACTTCGGAAGCGAGCGGGACACGGCGGGTGTGCACTGAAAGCACGCCGATTCGGCCCTTGAGATCGGGACGGGGAACGACGATCCGTCGGTCGAAACGCCCCGGCCGCTGGAGCGCCGGATCGAGCACGTCGGGTCGGTTGGTGGCGGCGATCAGGATCACTCCCTCGTTCGACTCGAATCCGTCCATTTCCACCAGAAGCTGATTGAGCGTCTGCTCGCGCTCGTCGTGGCCGCCGCCGAGGCCTGCCCCGCGATGGCGGCCCACCGCGTCGATTTCGTCAATGAAGATGATGCAAGGGGCGTTCTTCTTCCCCTGCTCGAACAAGTCCCTCACCCGCGACGCACCGACCCCCACGAACATCTCGACAAAATCTGAGCCGGAGATCGAAAAGAACGGGACTCCCGCCTCCCCGGCTACGGCTTTGGCGAGCAGGGTCTTTCCGGTTCCCGGCGGTCCCATCATCAGGACGCCCTTGGGAATACGGCCACCGAGCTTGGTGAACTTCTTCGGATCCTTGAGGAAGGCGATGATCTCCTCGAGCTCTTCCTTGGACTCGTCAATCCCGGCGACGTCTGCGAACGTCACTTTGTTGTGGCTCTCGGAAAGCAGCTTGGCTTTGGACTTGCCGAAGGACATCGCCTTGCCGCCGGTTCCCTGGAGCTGACGCATGAAGAAGATGAAGAACAAAAACAGGAAAACCACCGGCATCCACTGGCTGAGGATGGTCAGCCAAATGCTGTTCTGCTCTTCCTTCTCGTACTTCACGTCCACGCCCTGGTCGCGGAGCAACTTCATGATCGTGCTGTCGCCAACCGGGCCGGTGGTGCGAAACCGCTCGTTGGTATCGGTAAACGTGCCCGAATAGGTGTTGCCCTTGATCGAAACGCCCTTGACCTTCTTCTCCTCGACCTTGGTCAAAAACGTCGTGAAGCTGGGCTCTTGGACCTCTTCTCCACCGTGGGAGAAGAAGTTATAGAACGCGACGAACAGAACGATCAGGATGATCCAAAGCCCGATTGTCTTGTAACTGGAACGCACTGTCAGCAGCCTTTCGATACCAGCATCAAAGCGTCCTCAACTTTTGCCAGCGCTAACCGGGGCTGGCAAGTGGTACTCTATAACGAACTTCTGATCCATGCGCCCCCACCCCCAGTAAAAGATTCAGCGGACAGGTACCAGCGCTGGGCAGAGGGGGTGCTCTGTTTTGACCCAGCCTCACCTGCCGGCCGCCGAGGCCAAACGCCCACCACCCACAGAATCTTCCCTCCGGCGTCGCAGATAACGGGGATAACGTCTCGCAGCTCAGACTGCACGCCTCGATCGACGAGCACGTCCTGCAACTTGCGGCGTCCAGAGGAGCCGAACAGGCAATCCCCGGGAGAACGCCGGCGCAAAAACATCGGCAACGAAGCGGTCTGCACCTCCATCCAACAGCCTGAGGACCGCGAAGGCGGCTTACCTAAGACCGCGATTCTCAGTCCGGAAATAGGGTCCTCGTTCCATCCTTCCTTGAGCTCGACAGGTGGTTCCACCCGTTGCCGCTGTTGCGACACCACCCGAACCACGCCGCTCTCGGTGCGCAGGCTGCAGCGCCGAGCCACTGGGGTTCCGCGGCCCGACGCAAGCGCGGACATTGCCTTGTCCAGGGTGGCACTATCCGCTTCCAATTGGAGCTCGCCCAACAGTCTGGCCAACACGCGCCGGCGGACCGGCGGTAAAAGGGCCCGCACTCCGGTGGCGTCGAGGGAGGCGGGACCGACGCGCAGCCGCTGATAGGCCTGTTCTGCCAACCCGTCCAAGAGCGCCGCATCCTCTGCCTGAAGCCTTGCGAATCTCGCCAAAGCTTGCAGCGAACCTTCACCCGCTGCGCTGACCAGCGCGGGAAGCACCTCGCGGCGAATTCGCGTCCTGAAAAAAGATCGATCCTCATTCATTGGATCGCTGGCAAACGACGCCCCCAAGCTGGCGAGAAAAGACTCGACCTCCTGTCGCGCAAAACCGAGCATCGGTCGGATAATTCGCCCCCTCCGTTCGAGAATCGCCGCTGCGCCGCGCGCCGTCGCTCCTCGGGCGAGCCGCATCAGCAAGGTCTCCGCTTGATCCGACGCGGTATGCGCGGTCGCGACCAAATCCAACTGAGCCTCTGAGCGAATCGACTCGAGCGCTTCGTAGCGCGCCTCGCGAGCACGGGCCTCGATCCCCGCACCGCCCGAGAGAGCCAATGACCGGGAATGAAAAGCAAGCCCATACTCTTTCGCAAGCTCGCGCACGTGGTTGACCTCGGATTGGGCGTCCGGTCGCAGCCCGTGGTTCAGGCAAGCAACTTCCAATCGCAAGCGCAGGCGCGCGGCCGATCGAACGCTTCCGAGACCGAGCGCGGTCGAGTCCGCTCCGCCGGAGACCGCGAGCAGCACTCCCCGATTGTTTGCTCCCAGACGTAAGTACGCCTGAGCCAACCGCTCCACGAACACGTGGGGGCTTTTCGTCCCTCTGCTCACATGCACTCCAAGCTAATGTAATCCAGCGAAATCCTTATTTGCGCGGGACGGGTTGAAGGCGCTCACTCTTCATCTTATGATCGTTCAGGAAGAAAAAATTGGCGCCGCTGTTCTGAGGGGTTGACAGTACAGGGAATTGCGGAATGGAGCGGGGCAGAAGAGATGTTGAGCAATCAAGTTCGGTAACCCATTATAGGTAGGATTTGTTGGGCCTAGGGGTCCCCCCCCTCCCCCTCTGGGCCCACGGGGCCGCTGGGATTTCATCTCCGCGGTCCCACTTTCCGGAAACGCCCCGGGAGCTTTTGAAAGCTCTCGGGGCGTTTCTTTTTTTGCTTTTTGCCGCAGGCTGTATCAAACAAAAAGCGAAAATGAACAGCGTGTTTTGCGCACCAACGCCTACCGGTGTCGCAGAAAACCTGTGTTCAAAACGTTGACCGGAGACGGACTCTGTCAGATAAACTGTGTCCGTTCCCTGAGCTGTTTCCCAAGGTAGTCAGCTCTTAATCCCGGAGAATCTAGATGGCTGGTACGGACAAACGAAAGCAGTCCCTGTATTTTCCTGAAGAGATGCTGAAGGAGATCCAAGAGGAAGCGAACCGACAAGATCGTTCGCTCTCCTGGGTTGTTCAGCAGGCGTGGAAGATCGCTCGCGATCGGATCAAGGCTTTCCCGGCGGTCAACGACGTGACGGGAGAGGAATCCTTCGCGCGCCACCAGGAGTAATTCATGTCCAACACTGACAACCGAAAGCAGAGCCTCTACTTTCCCGAGGACATGTTGGAGGAGATCCAACGAGAAGCGGGCCGCCAGGACCGTTCGATCTCCTGGATTGTTCAGCAAGCGTGGAAGGTGGCGCGCTCCCAGATCAAGAGAATTCCATCCGCGAACGACGTGATGGAAGACGCACCGCCGCAGACTTCGGCGGCGGTGATGAGCAAGCCGTATCCCACGTAGCAGGGGGATTTCTCCTCAGCACTGATTGTGGCACCCTTCGGCGTCCTGCTCTCGCGGCCGGCGACGAGTTGGACTCGTTTCGCCTATGCGGATGAAGGACAGAGTCGAAGAGCTTGCACGCCGCCGCGCCCAGAAGCGGGCGATGGGCGGAAGCGAGCGCGCGGAGCGACAGCGCAAGCGCGGGAAGCTGGACGTGCGTGCCCGACTGGCGATCCTCTTTGATCGCGGCAGCTTCCAGGAGTTTGGGATGCTCGCCGCGAGCGAGGGGCGGTTGCCGGAAGAGGAGCCGGCCGATCGGCCCTCGTCCGCCGACGGCGTGATCACGGCGATCGGGGAGATTGACGGTCGGACCGTGGCGGTTGCGGCCTATGACTTCACCGTGCTGGGCGGCTCGATAGGCGAAGTAGGCGAGCGCAAGGTGGCTCGCCTGCGCGATCTGGCGCTCAAGAATCGCATCCCGATGGTCTGGCTGATCGACTCGGCCGGAGCCCGGCTCGAGGCGTCGCGGGAGCCCAGCGCTCGCCGGCTGGCTGGCTTTGCCGACACCGGATACCTCTTCCGAGAGCAGGTGGCGATGAGCGGCGTGGTTCCTCAGGTCGCCGCGATGGTCGGCCCGGGCGCTGCCGGAACGGCCTACATTCCGGGCCTGGCCGATTTCGTCCCGATGGTGCGCGGGACCAGCTCGATCGCGATCGGTGGGCCGTACTTGGTGGAATCAGTCGTTGGAGAGAAAGTCTCGGAAGAAGAGCTCGGTGGCTCGAAGATCCACAACGAGATTTCCGGAACAGCCGACGGTGAGTATCCGGACGATGCGAGCTGCTTGGCCGCGGTGCGCGAATACCTCTCCTTCTTCCCATCCCACTGCGAACAGAAGCCGCCGGTGCGTCCAACTTCGGACCCAGCTGATCGACGGGATGAGCAGCTGCTGGAGGTGGTCCCGGAGAGTCCACGCCGCGCGTTTGATATGCACAAGGTCATCCTGCCTCTGCTCGACGATCGGCACTTCTTTCCGATCAAGGCCAGATTCGCGGCCAACCTGATCACCGGGCTGGGAAGAATCGCGGGTTACCCGATTGGCATCGTCGCAAACAATTCGCTGGTGCTGGGGGGCGTGTTGGACGTCAACGCTGCGGACAAGGGCGCGCGATTCGTTAACCTGTGCGACGCGTTCAACATCCCCTTGCTCTTCCTTCAGGACGCTCCCGGCTTTCTGGTCGGCACGAAAGTCGAGCAGCAGGGCATCATCCGGCACGGAGCGAAGATGCTCTATGCGGTCGCCACGGCGACGGTCCCAAAGTTCACGGTGGTGGTTCGCAAAGGCTACGGCGCGGGCTATTACGTGATGAATGGCCGAGCCTATGAGCCCGATCTGATTGTCGCCTGGCCGGGAGCCGAGATCGGCATCATGGGCCCGGAAGGATTGGTCGCAATCGCCGCCCGTAAAGCCTTGCAAGGTGCCGCAAGCCCGGAGGCTGCCAAAGCACTCAAGCGGGAACTGGTGCAAGGACTGCAGGCGGAGACCGACATCTATCGGGTGGCCGCCCTCGGGATGATCGACGATGTGATCGACCCGCGAGATACCCGAGCCGAGGTGGCCAAGGCGCTCAAACGAACGGTGGACAAGAAAGTCGAGCGACCGTATCGCCGCCGCGAAATCCCTCCCGTCTAGTCGGCGCGATGATTTACGAGATCGTCCGCAGCTCGGGAGCCCAACTTACGTTCGTAACCGCGGCCAGAGCGCGCCGAGGGCGCGGAATCTTGTTCGCGCTCGCGCCAGCGGTAGTGCTGAGCATGGCCCTGAGCATCCTCTTCGCAGTATCGGCCGATAAGCTCTTCGTGTGGCAGGTGATTCAGCAGCTCTTTCTTCCTGGCATCGCCATCGCCGCTTGTTTGTCCGTTCTCGGGTTCGTCCTCGGCCATCGGATCCGAGAGAGAATCGAGGTAACGGCGCAGCGCCTGAGGATTGTTCGAACCCCGGCAATCGGGCGGCAAAGAGTTATTTCTCGAAGCCAAACGGAGCTGACGTTGTTCGCGATCAAGCCAAATGTCCGCTCACTCGGCGCCGATATTCTTCTTATGGCGCACTGCCGCGATGGAACGACGATCCCGGTTGCCGAAGGCGAGCCTCATGGAGGACAGATGCACGGGATCGCGCAGGAAGTCTCCACGCTGATGGACGTTCCGCTCCAGCCGGCCTCAGTCCAAATGCAGTAGCTCACGTGCCTCTTGGGGGGTCGCCGGCCTTCGTCCCTTGGCCTTTGCGCGCTTGGCGGCCTCGGCAACCAGCTCGAAACTTCCCTTCGCGAGGATACCCTTAGCCAGGAAGACGTTGTCCTCCAAGCCAACTCTCGCATTACCGCCGCGCTGAGCCGCAAGCTCAACGAACGGAAGCTGATGGCGTCCCATCCCGGCAGCCGTCCAAGTGCACTGCGGGGGCAAGGAGGAGATCAAAAAGTCGAGAGCGTCCGGGCGGGCTCCGAGCCCTCCCGGAACTCCGAGGACGAACTCGAAATGAGCTGGAAGCGCTACCAACCCCTCGGCGGCGAGATAGCGCGCCTCGTCCACCATTCCGGCGTCGAAGCATTCCAATTCAGGCTTGATCCCGCTGGATCGAATCCGCTTGGCGATGTCCCGGACCAAAGATCGAGGATTCCAGAACACGTCCTCGCCGAAATTGACCGTGCCGGTGGTAAGGGTCGCCATGTCCGGCCTATCCGGGCCACCGAGCGTGAGCGGGCCACATCGCTCGTCCACGCTCATCCCGACCGCCCCCCCGGTCGATGTTTGAATCAGGATGTCACATCGTTTTCGGATTTCCCGGATCGCGGCGCGAAACAGCTCGGGCGATTGCGATGGAGAGCCATCCGGGTTGCGAACGTGAAGGTGCACCATCGCCGCTCCCGCTTCGCGGCACTTGGCTGCGTCTTCGGCGATTTCCTCGGCGGAGATCGGAAGAAAAGGGGTCTGCTCGCGGGTTGTCTCCGCCCCGACGAGCGCCGCGGTGACGACCATTGGAGGCAGGCTCATCGCTTCACCCTTTGTTTTTCCTTCGGCACCACGCACGTGCCGCTGGCCCGACAAACCACGATCGGCTTTTCCAAAAGCTCGGCGGCGGAATCGGAAAGATCGCTTCTCGGCCGAATCACCTTTCTCGCCTCGAAGCGCATCTTTCGGCTGCTACTCCCGACCTGCAGCAATTCCCCCTCAACCTCGATGAAGTCTCCGGCGTAGACGGGCGCGAGGAATTCAACCGAGTCGTAGGCGCGGAACAAACCCTCGTCCCCATCGTGGCGGATCAAGATCTCGGTTGCGACATCCCCGAAGAGCGCCAAGATTCGCGCTCCGTCCACCAGGTTGCCACCGTAGTGGGCATCGTGCTGCCCCATCCGAAGCCGAAGCGTGGATTTCAAGCTCAATGCGGTTCTCCCTGATAGTGCTGCTCCGAGGGCTCCTTGCCCATCTTCTTCAACAGCGCGTGCACGATGAAATTGGCCACATCCGAAGGCCGAGTACCCGGGCCAAATCCAGCGTCGAACCCAAGCTCTAGCGCAAGCCGATGATCGACCCGTGGACCCCCGAGCAAGAGAATCATTCTTCCCTGTATGCCCGCTTTCGTGGTCGCCTCCACAAAGTGCCGAGCATTTTCCTTGTGCACGTCCCGCTGGGTTACAACCTGACTAACCAGAATGGCGTCTCCACTCTTCTCGACCGCCTGGCGGATCAGCTCTTCATTGAGAACCTGGCTGCCAAGGTTGTAGACCTGAAACCAGGGATACCGCTCCAGCCCGTAGTCGCCGGAATAGCCTTTCATGTTCAGGATCGCATCGATGCCCACGGTATGCGTATCGGTGCCGGTGCAAGCGCCCAAGACCACGACCCGGCGGCCGATCTTCTCC
Organism: Myxococcaceae bacterium; assembly: GCA_036781205.1. GTDB lineage: Bacteria > Myxococcota > Myxococcia > Myxococcales > Myxococcaceae > DAIQBK01. The sequence continues at coordinate 38,090 of DAIQBK010000005.1, read as the reverse complement.
TCGATCAGACGGTTGAGTTCATCGAAGCCCAACTTCCGGACGACTACCTCCGGAACGTCGATATCCGCGTAGTCGATGTACATCCCGCTGCGCGCGTACACCACGAAGAAGGTGTAGTTGTCGGCAGCGGGTTCAGCGGCGGCGACCTTGACGTCCGAAAAGCCCATTTTGTGGACAAACTGAGCAGCCGCCTCCTTCGCCTTTTCCGAGAGCGGCACCGGCAAGGTAAAGGAAAGCTGAACCACTCCGTCGTCTCGACGATCGCCGTATGGCCGAATGATCTGTTTGTGACCAGTCATTGGAGGCTTCACAGCGATTCCAGGCTATCCAGCAGCGGGTTGAAATAGTCGGGGGCCTTCTCCTGGACCCCCTCCAGGCCCTTTCCACCCAGCTCGGATCGCCTGACATCTCCAAAGCGCCCCTGCCCAATCGCGGCAATCAGCCCATTTCGGCGGCACTCTTCCAAAAGCTTGACCGCCTGATCAAAAACGAATCGGGCGCGCCGGGCGATGACCCCATCTTCCCGAACCTGGAACTCCTGATCGATTCCCCGAGCGGCCCGGTGGATGTAGCTTGCCGACTTGAGCGCGACGTAGCGATCCGCCAGTAGCGGCGTGTGCATTGCTTCGGTCATCATGCCCAGCAACTGGATTCCCTGACGGGTCCAGATCGCCACCAGGTCCGCCAAGCCGTCATAGGTGTGGGAGAAGAAGATGTCCGTTTGCTTGTGCTTGGTGGGGGGCATGTACTTGAGTGGGGCATCGGGAAAGCAGCGCCGGATCAGCATCGCCTGTGAGAGCTCGAGCAGCAGGGTCTCGGGCCTGGCAGGATCGATCTCGTAGGAGTGGCCCAAGCCGAGCTGCCAATCCTTGAGGCCCGCGCTCTTTGCAAAGCACTCATTGATGAACTGACTGGCGAGCACGGTATGGGCCGCCTCATAGGCATCGGCGGTGGTGATGTAGTTGTCCTCGCCGGTGTTGATGATGATCTCCGCGGTCGCGCAGATTCGCCTCGAAAAATGCTGGTCGATGAATGTCCTGCGCAAGTTGATGTCTCGAAATAGGATCCCGTACATCGCATCGTTGAGCAGCATGTCGAGCCGTTCGTAGGCGGCACAGAACGCGATCTCCGCCATGCACAGACCCGAGGAATAGTTGGTCAGCTGAATGTAGCGCTTCAGCTTGCGAGATTCGGCGTCGAGCGCCTCTCGCATGATTCGAAAGTTTTCCTGCGTTGCGTAGGTGCCGCCATAGCCCTCGGTGGTGGCGCCGTGAGGCACGTAGTCCAACAGCGACTGCGCAGTCGATCGAATCACCGCAATCACGTCGGCGCCGGCTTGCGCCGCGGCACAAGCCTGGTCGACGTCATCGTAAATGTTGCCGGTCGCCACGATTACGTACTTATGAGGCGGATCGGGCATTGGAAATTCTTTGCGCAGTGCGTTTCGCAGGGCGATTCGAGCCTTGAGCTCCTCGAGCGCCGCGGCCACCTCGCCGCGAACCACTTCGCGTAGGTTGCCTTCGATCTCCGGAGACAACCGCGCGAGCTTCTCCGCTGGGGCCGCGACGATGCGTTCTACCGCTTCAAGTGGGCTCTTCGCGCCCATCTGGAGCGCCCGACCGTACCAATACGCCGCCCCACGATTGATCAAGCCCGCACTCTGCAGCCGGTCCACCATCAGATTCGCGAGCGGAACACCGCGTCCCCCGGCACCCGAGAGCCCAAGCAGGCGCAACACCGTTCGCTCGATCGAGACGGTGGTGTGGCGCTTGATGAATTCGAGCACCGGCGTGGCGATCTCCCGCGCTAGTTGACGCGCATCTGCGACCTGTTGATCGTCGACGAATAGCCCCGGCATATCCTTCAGGATACATCCAGTTCGCACCAGAATCGCTCCGGGGCTCACCCGTAGCGGCGCTCAAACAGCTTCCGAAGCCCTGGATCTTTTCGCAATAGACCGATTGTTAGCTCCGCGTGGCCGGGGACAAAGCCGTTTCCGATCAACATCTCGACGTCTTTGCCGAGCCCCTCGGCTCCCAAAGCCGCGGCGGTGAAGCTGGTCGCCATTGAGAAGAAGATCGCCCGGCCCCCACTACGAACGCTAAGAATGGTAGCCATCTCGGTACTGGGGACCGACGCACAGTTGATTGCCAGGTCGCACAGTGTGCCCCGAGAAAGCCGAGTGACTTGCTCCAAGACCGAAAGCCCATCGGTGGCATCGGCCACAATCACCGCATCACACAGTCCGATTCCGGAAAGCTCATCGAGCGCAGCGGACGAGACATCGGCCGCTATTAGAAGGCCCTGTCCGGCCATGCTCCTCCGTGCTTGGGCCAGGCACAGCATTCCGCTTTTGCCGGCTCCGAGGACGAGCACGGTCATTCCCGGGCGAACGTGCCTAGCCACAAGCGCCGGCGCGCCACAGACATCCAACGCCGCCAAAGCGACTGCGGCAGGCAGATCGGTCGGCATCTTGGCGTAGAGGGCGCTCGCGAACAGGATCGCCTTACCTCGGACCTCGACCTGATCCCCGGAATGAATGGCGACGATTTGATCGAGTGCCAGAGGGGTCAGCGTCAGGCTGACCAGACTCGCAATCCGGTCCCCGACGCTCAACTCCTGCCGGGCAGGATGATCCGAGCCGATTTGAGCGACTCGACCCAACAACATTCCCCCCGAGCCCGTGACGGGGTTATGCATCTTCCCCCGGTCGCGCACGATCGTCCGGATGGTCTCCTTCATCCGCTCGCGATCGCCGCCGACCTGCTCGGCAATCTGCCGAAACGACGCTGCGTCGATGTTGAGCCTATCCACCTCGATCAGCAGCTCGCTTTCGGTGATCGGCAGCGAGGGATCCAAGCGTTGGGCGCGTTGCGGGAAGACCCCTGGCTCGCCACGAACCCGGTGGACTCCGTAGATCTCGTATCCCATAAGGAGCCAGGTTACCCGATGCCTGGCACGCTCAACGAGAGCCTCTTCAATCCTTCTGCGGCGCAGGCAACGACATCGGCATCAGCGGCGAGCGATCCTGGGAGCCACTGGCCGTGCGATGCCGGACGATTCGTTCGTAGGCCAAATTGAGCTCTGCCATCTCGAGCGACGATCCGCCCCGATCGGGGTGGCGGCAGAGTGCCAATTCGCGGTAACGATTGCGGATCGCCTCGGCCGAGTCGAGGGGGGAAACGCCGAGTAGGTAGTACGGATCCTGGTGGTCGAGCGCAGACATCCATCGCTCGAGCCGCTCCTTTGCCTGTTGAAACTGCGCCGACCGGCGCGGATGGGGTTGGGTCGATTGGACGCGAAACTTGGCATCACCCCGCAAGGTGTCGCTGTAGGTGCTCGACGCCCATCGCCCACAGGAACGGCAGCAGTAGTAGCGGATTCTATTTTCAGCCCCGAAATGGGCGCTCATCACCACGCCGCAGTGCGTGCATTCCAGGTCGGCAGCGACTGAATCGTGGGTACCCCTTTTGTTTTTCCGAGTACCAGAAGGCCGCTTCAAACCAGGGACCTCACGGGCCTACCCCCCGTCACTGCGAAAAACATCTCGCAGCCCTGTTTACCTGGTCTCGCTGATCGCGCAAAAATTCTTCCCCGCCCCGCCCCTCGGCCGTTCAGCGAACGGGCAGGTACTGTCCTCGAGCGCAGCTCGCCCCTATAATCGGACGCCATGAAGATTACCCCTCTCGACATCCGTCAAAGGCGGTTTGAGAAATCGTTTCACGGGTACAACCCGAAAGAGATTCTAGAGTTTCTCGAGGTAGTGGCCGACGAGTTCGAGGAGCTGCACAAGGAGAGCATTCGGCTACGGGAGGACGCGAAGGACTTCCAGGCTCAGCTCGAGCATCACCGCAACCGCGAGAAAGTCCTTCAGGAGACGATGATCGCTGCCCAGAAGATGTCTCAGGAGTTGAAGGCAGCGGCCAAGAAGGAGGCTGAGATCGTCGTCGCGAATGCCGAGCACCAGGCAGAGAAAATCGTCCAGAGCGCCCATCAAAAATTGGTGCAAGTGATGGAAGACATCAACGAGCTGAAGCGACAACGCGTCCAGTTCGAGTCCCAGCTGCGAGGACTACTGGATGGGCACGCCAAGCTGCTAGAAACGTTCCGCCAGTCCACATTCGCCGATGCGGATTGGGAGCGGATTGAAGACAACGTCACATTCCTGGCCCCTCCGAAAAAGCTCAACGAGGCTTCTTGAGTCCTGCCGATTTTGGCCGCTGCTCTTTCTGTTCCTGTTCATTCTCGGCGCGAGCGGGAATTCCACTTCCCTCCCGATCCAGAACCCGGCACTAATCTCGGGCGTCATCTCCACTCCTCGGTTTCGCCTCGTCTACACCAATCGCTCTCGCGGCGCGGCTCAGAAGCTCGCCGAGAGGATTGAATCGGTTCGAGACCAGTTTCAGCAAGTGCTCGGCCGCGACTGGCCGGGAATTACCGAAATCAGGCTGGGAGTCGGCCGAAAGGAGTTGGAAGGCTTGTCCGTCCCCAATCAAAAGCCGCCGAGATGGGCTGCCGCGTTGGCTTATCCGGAGCTCAACCTCGTGTTGTTGGACGCGATGACCCTGGCCGACGAACGCGGACCCGCCACCTTACGGCACGAGATGTCGCATGTGGCCCTCGGACAACTCGGGGCTTCTTGGCCGAGGTGGTTTCAGGAAGGGATGGCGATGTACTTGACTGGGGAGCGGTTTTCGCTTTCCCAGTACGCGTCGATCTTCCAGGCGGTAAGGCAAGATCGAATTCTACATTTTGAGGATCTCTCGAATGATTGGCCGGACGAGCCGGCGGACGTATCCACCGCCTATGCGCAGAGCGTGGCGTTCGTCGATTTCTTGGCGGAGCGGCATGGCCCAAGCGGTTTCGGCGAGCTGATCGATGGAGTGGGCAGAGGGGAACCCTTCGAGACGGCCTTTGGAAAGGCCTTCAAGACATCCCTCTGGTTGGAGGAGCGCGATTGGCGGCAGGATCTTCCGCTGCGCTATTCGTGGATACCGATTCTGACCGGCGGCTCGGTCCTCTGGGCCGTGCTGAGCCTCGCCTGCATCGCCCTCTATATCCAGCGTCGATCCGCGCTGACCCGCCGAATGCGTGAAATGGAGGCGGAGGAACGCCTGGCCGAGTTGACGCAACCGCAAACGCCGCTCACAAATCCGGATGAACCGACGGGCTAGAAGGTTGCGTACTCTGTGGTTGCTAGTGGGTCCTCCGTGGGTCGGTTGCCACACCCACCGAACCCCGGCTGACGGCCAACAGCCTCGGCCAGTCTGGTAAAGTTCCTCGAATGGCGGCGGAAGCGAAAACCGAATCAGTGGCTTCCAGCGCCTCCGTCCCAAAGCGACAAGACGAGGCCGCCAATCAGTTGGTGATCGGATGGAGGGCCGGGGATTACGTGATTGAGGAGCTATTGGGAACCGGCGGCTTCGCGCACGTCTATCGGGCCACTCACCGGGTGCTCGGGCGCAGCGCGGCCGTCAAGGTTTTGAGCCAGGAGATGGCCTCTTCCCACGAGATGGTCCAGCGCTTCATCCGGGAAGCCCGAGTGGTGAACAAGATTCACCACCCGAACATTGTGGACATCTACGACTTTGGGTACCTCGACGACGGCCGCCCTTACTTCGTGATGGAGCTTCTGAAGGGCAAAAGCCTGGCAGCGTTGATCGCCTCGCGCGGCCGAATTTCGGCAGCGGATGCCCTTTCGTACCTCGAGCCGGTTTGCTCGGCCCTGCACGCGGCACACAAAGCGGGCGTCGTCCATCGAGATTTGAAGGCCAGCAACATTATGGTCTGCGGGGACGAGCATCAGTCGATCATCAAGCTGTTGGATTTTGGCATTGCCAAGCTGCTCCACCTCGAGCCCGGCGAGGCGGGATTGACCACCGAAGAGCGGCGTCTGGGAACCTCCCACGCGATGTCGCCCGAGCAGATCCGCGGCGGCGTCATCGATGCACGGACCGACGTTTATGGGCTCGGGGTGCTGCTCTTTCGACTCCTCACCTCCCAGCATCCGTTCTGGTCCGAAAACCCACTCGAAACTGAGCGGCTTCACCTTCAGACCCCTCCCCCTCGGCCCAGCCAATTCGCGCCGGTGTCACCCGCCGTGGACGCGGTGGTGGTCAGATGCATGGAGAAGGACCCAGCCCGCAGATATCCTTCGGCCCTCGCCTTCATCGACGCGCTGCGAAGCGCGGCTGGAGCCGGCGCCAATCCCGTTCAGTCAGCGCACCAGGCAGTCCGTGCCGCGGCGGTTTATGCCGAGGTCAGCCTGGATGACTCGCGGGAACCCGATGACCGGCTGTTGGAAGCCCTGGCCAGGGCGATGGACCGGATCGAGCAAGCCCTCGCCGCCTCGAAATTCGTTTCGTTGCTCCAAACCGGCAGCGGAATTCTTGCCGTCCGGCCGCTGCCCGATAACCCCTCCGCGGCAGGCTCGGCTCGCGTGGAGCTGCTGAAGATTGCGAGAGAGATCCACTCGATTGCCTTAGCCGAGGCGAGCGATCCCCGGCTTCGGATTCACGTCTGCTCGCACATCGCTCCCGCGGACGCGAGGACCACCGTCGATGGTTTGCAGATCGTCGGCGGACCGATCGCTCAACTCGATGCTTGGGTGGTTCGCAATCCCGGGGGTTGGTACGCTTCGCCCGCCGCGTTGGAGGGCCCCGTCGGCGAGCACTCTTAAGGGCCACCACACGTGATCTCCGAAAGCAAAGAGGTGAACGTCCAGAGCGCTGCTACCGGCCAGGATAAGTTGGCCGGGTACTGCCTGCTGATCACCGGCGAGCACGTCTTCTCGACCCAGTGGTTGCCGGATAACGGGGATCTCGTGATCGGCAGCTCGGCAGACTGCCAGATCCAGATCGAGGACCCTTCGGTTGCTTCTCGGCACGCGGTGCTGCACCTTGGCCCCTCGACGGCGATCGAGGACCTCGGCAGCGCGGTCGGCACAGTGGTGGGCGAGGCTAAAATCGCTCCGCAAAAGTCGGTGGCGCTGACCCCGGGCGAGCTGATCACAATCGGCTCGGTGATGCTGATTTTTCAGAAGCGGATCAACAGCCGGCCCCGGCGCATCTGGACCCATGGCTATTTCGAGACCCGCCTGGAAGAAGAGTGTACCCGCGCGGAGATGTACCGCAAGGAGTTCGCGCTGCTGCGGATTCACTGTGAAAAAGACCTCCCGGCGGGCGTGGTGGAAGAAACGCTCGCCAACGTCTTACGAGCCGTGGACGTGGTGGGTTCCTATGGACCAGCGGAGTACGAAGTCATCCTCAATGAGGCGCGGCCAGCAGGAGCGGAACTGGTCCGAAACCGGATTATTTCGCTGCTCGGTCCGAAGGATCCCAACCTTCGCGTCGGGATCGCCTGCTATCCGCGCGACGGCCGCAGCGCGGACCTCCTCAGTGCGTTTGCCGCCGCGGCACTCGAGCTCGCTCCGCGGCCGAGCGAGAGCGCCGAGGTGGCGGCAACCGGCGTCTTCCGTTTGAGCAAAGCGATGCGACATCTCGACCAGCTGATTGAGCGCGTGGCGGTCAGCACGATCAACGTCTTGCTGATGGGCGAAACCGGAGTCGGCAAGGATGTGTTTGCGGAGCGGATCCACCGGCTTTCGCTGCGAACCAATCAGCCGTTGCTGCGCCTCAATTGCGCGTCGCTGAGTGAGTCCCTCCTCGAAAGCGAGCTTTTCGGCCATGAGCGGGGGGCCTTTACCGGGGCGGTGCAAACCAAACCCGGGCTTTTGGAGACCGCCGACGGGGGAACGATATTTTTGGACGAAATCGGCGAGCTTCCGATTTCCACTCAGGTGAAGCTGCTCCGGGTACTGGAGGAGCGCGTCGTACTTCGAGTGGGCAGCGTCAAGCCCCGGTCAATCGACGTTCGCTTCGTGGCCGCGACCAACCGAGACCTGGAGGAGGAAGTTGCCCGAGGTGCCTTCCGACAAGATCTCTTCTTTCGTCTGAACGGAATTTCCATCGTCATTCCTCCGCTGCGCGAGCGGGTCGACGAGATAGAAAGCCTGGCACTGCACTTCGTTTCCGAAGTCTGCGGCAAGACCGGCCAAATCCCGATGCCGGTGCTTTCCCGCGAAGTCCTCAATCTGATGAAACAGTATGCGTGGCCGGGCAACATTCGAGAGCTGCGCAACGTGGTGGAGCGGGCGGTTCTGCTTTGCAACCATGGATCGATCACCCTGGAACACCTACCGGTGGAGAAAATGAGCGCGCACTTCGCGCCTCGCCGGGTGCCGGCCCTATCGCGGGTCAACCCGCGGCACGCGGAGGGACCTGCCATTGCCGAACGGATCACGAATGGGGCGGAGAGCTCCCAGTCCCTGATCGTCCCTGCGGACCACCCGGCGATCAGCCGACGAGGTCTGCGGATACCAAAGGATCTTCAACAGGAAGTGATTGCCCGTGAAAAACAGCAGATTATCGACGCGCTCAGCGCATGCGCCGGTAACCAGACGGGCGCCGCGAAAATGCTTGGCATCTCCCGACGCACCCTGGTGAATCGGCTCAACTACCACGGCATCTCCGGACCGCGGAAGAACCGCAACCCACTGTCCTGAGGGCGGCGCCCCGATCCTTCAGTGCGCGTCGTCCCAGGTCTCGCCAATGCCGACCTCGACCTTGAGTGGAACCTTGAGCACCGCAGCACTCGACATCGTTTGCCGAACCAGCTCGCCCACCGCCGAAACCTCCTCGGCCGGAGCTTCGAGGAGAAGCTCATCGTGCACTTGAAGCAGCATCTGGGTCTGGAAGCCGCGCGCGATCAACTCCCGATCGATCCGAACCATTGCAAGCTTGATCAAATCGGCCGCAGTGCCCTGAATCGGCATGTTGATCGCCGCGCGTTCGGCGGCCTGGGCTGCGTTGCGATTGCGTGAATGAAGATCGGACATGAACCGCCGCCGCCGATAGAGGGTTTCGACGTAGCCGCGCCGCCTGGCGGTTTCGACGGTTTGCTCCAGATACCGCCGAATCCCGGCGTATCGCTGGAAGTAGCGGTCGATGATCGACCTCGCCTCCTCGGTCGAGATGTCCAGCCGAATCGACAACCCATGCGACGACAGACCATAGGCAATCCCGAAGTTGACCGCCTTGGCCGCCCGCCGCTGATTGGCGGTCACCTGCTCAGGCGCGACGGCGAAGATCTCCGCCGCGGTGCGGGTATGGATGTCCTCGTCGCGAGCAAACGCCTCGATCAACGCCGGGTCTTCGGCAATGTGGGCCAAAACTCGCAACTCGATCTGACTGTAGTCGGCCGAAATCAGTCGATGGCCGGAATCCGCGATGAACGCGCGCCGGATCTCGCGTCCCAGCTCGGTCCGGATCGGGATGTTCTGCAGGTTGGGGTCGGTCGAAGACAGCCGGCCAGTCGCGGTCGCCGCCTGGTTGAAGGAAGTATGCAGACGACCGTCGGCCGCGAGCAGCACCGGCAGAGTTTCCAGGTAAGTGCTCTTCAGTTTCGATAACGCGCGATAGTCGGTGAGCGCCCTTGGCAAGGGGTGCTGTTCGGCCAGTTTTTCGAGGACCTCCTGGTCCGTGGAAGGGCCGGTTTTTCCGCGCTTGAGCACCGGCAACTTCAGCTCCTGATAGAGAACCTGAGCGAGCTGGGTGTTGGAGTTGACGTTGAAGGGGTGGCCGACCAGCCGATAAATCTCCGCCACCAAGGTCTCGCATTCGGCATCCACCTTCTGCTCGATTCGACCGAGCACGTTGGTGTCGATCTTCACTCCCTTGCGTTCCATCCGAGCCAGGACTGGAATCAGCGGCAACTCAATCTCCCGGGCCAGCCCCGACAGTCCGGACTGATCGATCTCTTTCCAGAGCGCTTCAGCGAGTCGGCCGGCGGCGTCGGCATAGGCTCCGTAACAAGTCGCACATTGATCCACTGTCACTTCAGCCAAGGCGCATGGCTTTTTGCGCAAGACTGTGGCAGTCGGGTCGGCGGGAAGCTCCGCATGAAGACGCTCCCGCGCCAAGTCCTGTAACGCATGCTGGCGCCGGCTCGGATTGAGCAGATAGGACAACAGCTCCACGTCTCCCTGCAGACCCGCGACCTTCAAACCGAGCGTGGCGAGAACCAAAACCAAGGACTTCAGATCGTGCCCGTTCTTGTGCACGGCCTCATCCTCGAGCAGCGGCGCCATTACCTCGGCGAAGATTTCGGGTGCCAGCTGTGCGGGCGCGCCGAGGTAATGATGCCGCAGCGGCAGGTAGAAGTTGCGGCCGTCCGGCAGCGCCATTCCAATTCCGATCAGCTCGGCGGCGTAAGGCAGTCCCTCGAATGCGGGAATCAGGGTAATGCTCTTCGCCTGACGCGCCGCTCGGACCACCGCTTCCAATCCAGCGCGATCGCAGATGATCTGCGTGGCCACCTCGAGCGGAGTCACTTCAGAGGGGGGCATTTCCTGAAGGAGCTTGAAGAACTCCAGCTCCGAAAACAGCACTCTCGTCTGTGCATCATGGAGCGGCCGCCGAGCCAGATTGGCGATTTCGATGTCCAGCGGTAGATCGCTCCTGAAGCTCACCAATTGCTTCGCCCGTCGAAGCTGGGACGCGTGGGCCTCGAGGGCTTCGCGAATCTTCGGCTTTTTCAACTCGTCCAGACGGGATAGCACGGTCTCGACATCGCCAAATTGCTGCAGCAGTTCGACCGCGGTCTTCGGTCCGATTCCAGGAACCTTCGGGACGTTGTCGATTGCGTCCCCGATTAGCGCCAGGTAGTCGCGCATTTGACCCGGTTGGATCCCAAGCCTTGCGACGACATCTGCAGGTCCGGTGTGCTTTTCCTGCATTGGATCGTACAGGCGCACGTCCTCGTCGACGATCTGAATGAAATCTTTGTCACAGGTGACCACCAGGCTCCGAAAACCCTCCTCCCTGGCGCGCTTCGCCAACGTCGCGATCACGTCGTCGGCCTCCCAGCCCTCCACCTCGAGGATTGGAATGTTCAGGGCTTCCGATACGCGGCGAATCAGATCGAATTGAGGCACCAAGTCCGGCGGAGGGCCTAGACGATTCGCTTTGTAGGTAGGATCGATCGCTTGCCGGCCGGCACGGCTTTCCTTGTCGAAAGCCAGCGCCACGTGAGTGGGGGAAAACTCACGCAGCGTCTTCAGGATCATCCGAGTGAACCCGTAGACCGCGTTGGTAGGAACTCCCTTCGACGTCGAGAGCGCTTGAATCGCGTGATAAGCGCGAAAAATGAAGCCGGAGGCGTCGATCAGGGTCAAAACCGGGGCGTCTTTGCTCACTGAGGCGCTCGCGGGGAGCGGCGCGGCGCTCTCCATCTTGGCATCTGGTGCGTTCAACCCCGGCATCGAAGCGAAGTCCTCATCTCATCAACTTTTGGCGCAACGCCGTCTCCCTCTACCGCCAAATCCAACACCTCGAGCAGCTGCTCGCAAGTTCGGACTTTGCGGAGCGCCTCGGCCCCTCGGCGAGAGCACGAGGCCACTGCTTTGTTGAGATCCGCATTTCCCTTATAGAACTCGAACCCGAGTTTCCACGCCCGGCAGGCCTTTCGCTGGTTTCGTCGTTCTAGCCACTGTCGTCCCTTCGCGTAACAATTGCGCGCCATATCCTCTTGGATCTTTCGCCGGTAGAAGGAGGGATAACGGTCTCCCAGGCCCTCCAGCAAGTGCCGATCGTGCTCCAACGCCTTCAGAAAGGGCTCCTTCGCCAATTCGGGCGCCCGCGCCGTCAGAAGACCTTCGCCGCGCTTGAAGAGGCGTTCTGCCGACGAAAATTCCTCGCTGATGGCTTTTAGTCGTTCTTGCGCGTCGTCGGATTCGACCTGGGCGGCCAGCTTTTTCAACTGCGCTCTCGCCTCGCTCAAGCGGCCCTCCCAGTAGCTGGCCAGGGCTTCATTCAGTTCCGGGCTACGGTTCTGCTGTTCCAGGTCTGTGATCAGAGCCGCTCGCGCCTCGGCTCGGTCCGACGGTGGACGCTCGATCGGGTCCGGTCGGAGCGGCTCAATTTCGCGGGTGCTCGGGACTGCTGCACCAACCTCTTTACTGGGCAAGCTGGCACACCCCTGGTCGGCGACTGTCCCCTCCGAGGCGGCAAACCCTCCGCTCGAGGGCACACCGCACTTTGGAGGCGTTGGCGTCTGGCTCGCAGGGAGGCCATTGCCTTCGGCAGAAGCGAGAACCGGGGCACGCGACACGGCCCGGCTGATCGCGGCCCAGGCGACTGGGATGGCGAGCACCATCGCTGCGCAGGCGAGCGGGACGGCGCGCCGCATCGGCGGTCGAGCGGGTCCCCAGAGCTGGAATACAGAGTCGTCTGCCCCAAACTGAAGGCGATCTCCGGGCCGCAGCTGGGTGAGCCCTTCAATCAATTTGCGATTGATTCGCGTGCCATTGGCACTGGATAAGTCCAGCACAAACACGCTGCCCCCGACGAACTCCATTTGCGCGTGCCGGCGACTCACCGAGGGACAGTCAATGCAAAGATCAAGCCCTGCTGAGCGGCCGACCACGGCTCTACCTCGAAAGGTGAAGCTGCGCTTGGCGAGTCTTCCACGGACACATCGCAACCTGAAGGTTGACCCGGGCGCCCTCGAAGTGTCGGAGCGAGTCACGCGTTCGAAGACTCCCCGAAGAGCTGAAGATCTACTGGGATGCCGCGATGCCGCAGATCATCGTAGAATTTCGGGACAAAGCCGGTGGCGACGAACCTTCCTTGAACCTGGCCGTCACTGGAGAACCCCTGTTGCCGGAATTGGAAGATGTCCTGCAAAGCAATCACCTCTCCCTCCATCCCGGTGATCTCGGTGATGTAGGAAATCCTTCGGGTGCCGTCGGGATAGCGGGTTTGCTGAATCACAATCTGAACCGCCGAGGCGATCTGTTCGCGGATCGCTCGAATCGGCAGATCCATTCCAGCCATCAGAACCATCGTCTCGAGCCGAGCCAGCGCATCCCGCGGAGAATTCGCGTGGAGTGTGGTCAGAGACCCATCGTGCCCGGTGTTCATCGCCTGCAGCATGTCGAGCGCTTCCCCAGAGCGACACTCTCCGACGACGATCCGGTCTGGCCGCATCCGCAAGCAGTTCTTCACTAGATCGCGAATGGTGATCGCGCCCTTTCCTTCGAGATTGGGCGGGCGAGTTTCCAGCTGAATCCAATGTTCCTGCGGAAGCTGCAGCTCGGCCGCGTCCTCGACGGTGACAATCCGCTCGCCATTGGGAATGAAGGAGCTGATGATGTTGAGAGTGGTCGTTTTTCCTGACCCAGTCCCTCCGGAAATCACCACGTTCCTGCGTTGGCGTACGCACTGCTCCAGAAACTTGGCCATCTGCGGCGTCAGGGTGGCGTAACGAATCAAATCCTCCACCTTCAGCGCGTCGCGCTTGAATTTCCGAATCGTGAGGCAGGGTCCCTTTAGCGCAAGGGGTGGGATGATCGCGTTGACCCGGCTACCGTCCTTGAGCCGGCCGTCGACCAAGGGTGTCGCCTCGTCGATCCTTCGGCCAATCGGCGCGACGATCCGTTCGATCACTCCGAGAACTGCGCGGTTGGAAGAAAACCGCTTCTCGGAAGGAGTCAGCTTTCCACCGCGCTCCAGGTAGATCTGGTCGGCGCAGTTGACCATGATCTCGCTGATCCCATCATCCTTGAGAAACGATTCCAGCGGCCCAAGACCGAGCGCTTCGTTGATGACATCGGCAATCAATGAGTCCCGATCGAAGGGCGTAGAACACGCCTCGCTGCGCTCGAGTTCGGCGAGGATCTGCTGGACGGAAGCGAGCACCCGAGCTCGGAGTTCATCGCTGTTCAACCGATCCAGGTCCAACCGCCGAAGATCCAGGTGAGCGATCAGGCGGTCATGGAGGCTCTTCTGAAGCTCCCAGATCGCACGGGCCGAAACTTCGGACGCTGACGCCTCCGATTGCTGATCCAGCGGATGGCCAGTCGAATCCTCCGCGGGATTGTCAGGCAGCTCGCCGACGTGCTCCACCTGAAGCGAGTAATCGGCAATCTGGATCAGGTCAGAGCTGGCGATCGGTGCCGTGCCAGTCAATCGGCTTCCATTGATGAAGGTGCCGTTCGTCGAGCGTAGGTCGATTACCGTCACCCGATCGTCATCGACCGAGAGCTTGGCGTGAAACTTGGAGACGTTGGCGTCCCCGAGGACGATGTCATTGGCCGCTACCCTGCCGATCGATATTTCCGGTTGGGCAAGGCGATGGCTCTGCCGGTTCCCTGCTCGGTCGAAAATCGTGATCGTGACGAAGTCCGGCAACTTAATCGAAGAGGTCGAAACGCACGTCGCTCTTCGCCTCGCGATAGTTGACCTTTGCTTCGTCGATCAGCTTGCGAATCCGCTCGGAATCAGGGTTGACCACTTTGGGTTGGACGAAGATCAGCAGCTCTCGCTTGGATGAATCGAAGCCGCGGTTTTTGAAGAGCTCCCCGATGATCGGGATCGACCCGATTCCCGGGAGCTTGGAAACGAACTTTTGCTCGTCGTGGCTGAAGACCCCGGAGAGGACGATCGTGTCCCCATGTTGCACCGTCACACTGGTCTTTACCTTGCGGGTGCGAAAACCTGGCACGCTGGCGGAGCCGCCCACCGAAACCGCGACCGAGGTATCCACTTCCGACGTTTCCGCTTCAATTTCGGTCTGAATATTTCCATTTCGATCTGCGGTGGGCCGCAGCTTGAGGATCACGCCGTATTGCTTGTAGAGGACGGTGAACTGGTTGTTGGTAATCAGCGGGATCGGCAGCTCTCCACCGGCCAAGAATTCGGCTTGCTCGCCGCTGGCACAGACCAACCGGGGTTGGGCCAAGATCCGCGCGTAGCCATCGTTGGACTGAAAACCCGCAGAGAAATCCGAAGAAGCTTTCACCTCGCCACTGACGAAGCCTTGGCTCGGGGAAGAGTTGAACAGACCTTTGGAGACGCTCGCAGCAAAATTACCGGTTCCGGTGATGTCGGTCGGATACTTGAGGCCGTAGCGGTCCTTGGCACTGCGGCGAACTTCAACAAACTGCACTTCGGAAAGAATCATCCGCTTGATCCCTACCGAGAGGAGATTTTCCACCTTCTCGCCAATCGCTTTGGTGATTAGGTCCGCTTTCTGCAGGTCCTGCGGACTTTCGACGGTGCCTTCGAGAAACACGGTGGACCCCACCACGTTGGCTTGAACGTTGCGAAGCCCGGACCTTTGAAAGGCGTCGTTCAGATTCTGAGCGATCAGCTCCTTAGCGTTGGGGGTAACCTTCACCAGGTTTTGAATTCCAGGATAGAGGGAGATGATTTTCTGGATTCGATCGGCGTCCTGCGCGCTATAGGCCCGACCATCGAGGTAAATGCGATCTCCGAGGAGCCGGACCGTGATCCCCTCCATGTTTCCAAGCAGGTTTCGAATCTCCGCGAGGGTTTCGTTCGGGTCTTGCTTCTTCACCGAAACGGCATAGCTCGTCCGATGCCCCGTCCCTTGCCAGATCAAAAGGGTGGTTTTGCCCTCTCCGGCGCCGACTACCAGCACCTGGTTTTTTCCGATCGTCTTGACGTCCGCCACCGACGGATCGCCCACCGCAATTCGGCTGATGCCGGGAACGGTCAGGACCTTCTGCGTGCCGACTCCCAGGTTGATCGCTGCGGTGTCCTCGGCCGACGCGGAAAGTCCGATCCACAGCACCCAACAACCCGCCCGTCTCACAAACCAGACTCGCATCCAAACTCCGAGGCATTTCGAATCCGCTTTGGTGAAGATCGCCTCCGCGGCGCACCTCGAGGTCTGCCCGCTGCAATCGACGCGCCACCAAAATAGGCGGCACTGCCTATTCAAATACGAACGTGATCTTATCGTTGCAGATCAGATACTGATCGCCGTCCTGAATCTGGCGGCGGGCGATCCGCTGCTTGTTGAACCACGTGCCGTTCGAGGACTTGAGGTCCTCGATGAAGTAGTCGGCGCCCTCGCGCACGATCGCAGCGTGCTCGCGGGAGACCTTTCCCGAATCAATCACGAAATCACAGTGCCGCCCCCGGCCAATCACAAACCGATCGGTCGAGATCTGCTCTCGCCTGCCATCGGAGCTGGTGAGGAACAGCGCTAGCCCGTCGGCCGGACCGGGCGCCGGGGCATCCGCCTCGGTTGCCTCCACTCCGGCGAGTTTGGGCCCGGTGGCGGAGTCGTCCGACGAGCTCGGAACAGGCTCGATTGGCCGCGCAGCGGTCGCCGCCGTGAGGGCGTATCCGGGCTCGTCTTCGGAAGAGGTATCCGCCACCCCCCCCAAGAAACCATTGAGGCGGGCAAACATGAACATCGCTTGGTTGATCAATCCGTCGCGATCCGAGCCGACGGCTTTCGCCATCTGTTCGAAGAGATCCCAAAGATGATCTGCGATCTGAACGCTGCGAGTGGCCCTGTTCGAGCTCTGGGACATCAGTTGTATCGGAAGACGCCGACGAGCGCGCTGGTATTGGGCGTCACGTTAGCGGGGTCAATCTCGAGCACTGCATTGGCAGAAGGATACGAGACGTAGAAACGGTCCAGAAGTCCTCCATCGGGTAGATCCACCACGTTGACCACATTGGTCGGGAATCGGAATTCGACTCCGAAGAATGCCCCGGACGTGTCGATTTGTACAAATTCGGGAGCGAAACCCGAAACCGACGAGATCAAATAGAAAAAGTCCCGTTGGATGGCCGGGTCTCCGCTGCCGAAGGTGAAGCTCAACTGCGGGCTAGTGGCATCCAGCACGCATCCGCTAAGCAGGTTTCGTGGACAGGGGCGATAAAGGAATCCTCCATCAAAGGCAAACAGCTGGTTCGGCCCGGTTCGGTCCATATAGCCGGTGATGGTGCCGTTCACGACGTAAGGAGCCGTGCCCGCGGCACGTACCGAGAAGGTGGACTGGATACAACTGGGTGGGACCCCTCCGGCCGTGAACAAAACGCCCGCATCCGGGTTGAAGGCCGAGATCGGCAGGCCGGCATCGGTTGCGGAATAATCGGGGCACCCGGAGCCTGAGAGCACGACCAGGTCCCCTGTCCGCACGCGATTATCGAAGGGGCTCGAAGGTGCCGCAAAGATGGCTTCGCCCGCGTCCGGACCGGTCAAGTTTTGAAACCCAGGAATCGTCCCCTGATAGGTAACGAAGATGTTTTCGTCCCGGGCCTTCCCATTGGTGGTTGCGAGGCTGCTGGCGATCGGGCCTTCCACATAGAAGATCACACCGCCGTCGCTGGCAAAGTATTGGGGAGTCCCGAGACTGCCCCCGTCCACGGCGAGGCTTCCATTGATCGGCAGCAGTCCCACGGCGTCGAAAAAATAAGTCGCGCCGTTCGAGGTGGGGACAAAGCCAATCATCTTCTGCGGACTATCCCTGAGGTACGTTCCACCGAGGGGAGTCGGATTTGGCACCGGCACCAATGCGTTGCGCGAGAGCGTGATCGTCATCGGCAGCGCGGGGCCGTAGGTAAGAGGCACCATCGGCATTCCGGTGCTGTCGGCCGAGAGCAAGCCCCCATCCGGGATACCGCCGTCCGTAATTCCCGCGGACGTGTCGACTGCTACGATCGCTGGGCACGGCAACGCGCTCGGGCAGGAAGTCTCATCCAGGATTCCGTACATTCGAGAGCCCGCATCCAGGGTCGTTGTCCCGCCGTCCCCTAACAACGCATCGACGGTGGGATTGGTCGCCAAATAGCGAAGGCTGCTTGGAAACGGGAGCTCACTCACCACCGCGCTGCTTTCCGGGTTGAAGATGATCGTACGTCCGCGCACGTCGCTGAGCGTCCGAGTTGCGATCGCCAAGTTGGGAGAGCTCGGCATGACGACAATCGATGTCACCGTGCTGTTGAACTCCGCGCGCGGAATCGGATTGACCGACGCACTCAGGCGATTATTCGAATCCACCGGCGGCACCATTGCCTGCCACAGAGTGGCCCTGGTGAAGCTGCCGGGCGGACACTGGCCGCCGTCAGGATTCACCTGGCAGCGCGGTGTATCCGCGGTCGCAAAGTAGAGCGTGCTGGCGCCGGAAGCACCCGATGGGTTCGGTCCGCGGGCCGCGATTGCGGTGACGATCCCCGAAGTCAGCACCCGCTTCAGCTCGACCAGCTGGGTAGTTAGATCGGTGCCGACAATCGAGATCTGAGAAGATGACTGACCTCGAACATAGAGGTAAGGACCGACCACCTCCGCGCCCCTGCTGTCGTAGTTGAGATCGCGCGCCAAGTCGGTCGGACGATCCAGAACGGGAATCGAAAGAGGCTCCAGCGGATTGGGCGCGCGCACAAAATCGCGGGATACGAGTCCCACATTGAGGACCTTGATTTCGTTTGTTTCGGTCGAGGTGATGAACAGTAAATTACCGAAAAGGGCGAGACCGTTGGTACCCTGGATCTGCGCGGGCGGAGGAACGCTCTGTTGGGAACAGCCGAGCCACCCCAGCATCAAAATTGCGCTCGCGGCGCGCTTCATGGGGAGACTCCCACGCAGGAGGTGTCCTGCACCAAGCACGTCTGGGCAGCGCCGAGGAACGCCACCAGTTGCACTTGCTCTGGCCTGGTCAGATCCGGAATGTCGATCACCGCCACCCGGCTATCTCCGAAACAGCTGACGAAAAGACGAGCGGCCTGGCCCGCAGTCTGAACGGCCAGACCAAATGGCTGCAGCCCAACTCCCACCAACTGGGCAGTGACTACCCCAAGATCCTCGTCGTAGATCGATACCATCCCAGCGGTGGTGCTGCTTACAGCCACCAGGTTGCCGCGGCCATTTCTGGGGATCAGCGCCACTTCGTTCGGACCAGCCGGCAGAGGAACCGTAGCGATCACGCGAAATGTCGGCAGGTCCGCTGTCGGATTGACGATCCCGAGCACCACCAAGGAATCCGGGGTTCTCGCGGCGATGTAGAGGCGGCTTTCGTCCGCGTTCAGGGCGACGCCCCTCGCCTCCAGAGTCCGAAACGAGAACTGCAGCGAGGAATCGAAAAACGCACCTCGGTGGAGGCCGTCCACCAGCGTGAACAGCGCGCCATCCACAGTTCTGAAGCGATCGGTCGCATACGCAAAACGCTGTCCAACCGCAACCGAGTTGGTCGTGGGGCCATTGCCGTCAACTACGAATCCGAGCGAAATAAAGTTATCCGCGGTCACGGTGAAAGGTGGAGGCGTCGTGGCATTCACGATGACGAGATAGGACTCCAAATTATTCCCACTTAGCACCGGTGAGTCGGCATTTTTGAGCTGGGTCACTACCACCTGGCCCTCCATTACACTCCCGGTCGTCGTTCCGACCCCGACCCCGAGCGGCTCGACGGAACGTGGCTTTCCGTCTCCGACGTTTTGAAACGCGGAAAGCGAGGGCGAGCTTCGGGTGCAGTCCAGACCGCGGTCGAGGCACTGGAGCGTAGGTCCAACTGCGTTGATGACCTGCAACGGATTCAGATCGCCTCGGGACGGGACGAAGAGCCGCATCGTCTCGCCGGTCTTCGGATATCTCGTCATCTCTCCGGCGAAACTTTGAATGAACACTTGAGTCAGCCCGCTTCCGAGATTGGTGATCGACAATGGCGCTCCACCCGTAGGCGCCGTGCCAATTGCCGGCAGCGCGGTGCCTCCCGCGCCAACGCCATCGAGGGGTACCGCGATGACCGATCCGCTGGTGTAGCGCCGGTCAAAATTGGAGTTCGCGACGTAGAGAACGCCCTTCTGCGAGCTTGAAGAGTCCGAGTAGACCAACCCGGTCGGGAAATAGAAGTTTCCGATCGGAGGGGGCTTCAACTCGCCTTGTGGGACGCAGGCGGCGGCAGAGCAACAAGCGAGGACCAGGTATCGCATCGGAAGGGGGCGCAATCTAGATGTCGGCTCGAGAGGGAGCAACTCCTCAACTTCCAGCCTGGATTTTCGAAAAATCAGCTACCTGGCTGAATAACCCACGAACCTCCTGGAGCAGGCGAACCCGGTTCTCGCGCACTTCACGCTGGTCCGTCATTACCATCACTTCGTCGAAAAATGCATCGACCGAGGGTCGCAGTGAAATGATCTCCTTGAGCACTCCCGGATAGTCGTCCGCCTTCGCCAAGTCCCCAATCTTGGCTCGCACGGCGGAGCAAGCCTGCGCGAGCCGGACCTCGGAGGCCTCCTTGAGTCTCTTCGCGTCAACCTTGCCTGCCGGGACATCCTTTGCCTGTTTTTCTACAATGTTTCCCACTCGCTTGAAGGCAGTGGCCAGGGATTCAAAACTCGGATCGGAAACCAACCGAGAGAGCGCTTCCAGGCGCTGCTGCGCAGAGACGATGTCGTCGAAGCCCGCCGAAAGAACCGCCTCCACGAGATCAGGGCGATACCTTTCGCTCCATAACGCCTTGAGGCGCGCTCGAAAGAAATCGAGCACCACTTGTGCCGGAGCGGCCTCGGAAGGCTTTCCAACCATACCGACCAACTTGGGCTCCAATGCGCCCAGAGCTGACTCGACCGCCTTTGCGATGGAGAAACGAAACTGCCGAGCCAAAACGAGATGAATGATCGCGAGGCAGGCTCGACGCAGGCCAAACGGATCCGCGGCGCCGGTCGGAGCCCTTCCAATCGCAAAAATACCACACAGCGTGTCGAACCGGTCCGCCAACCCGATGATCGCTCCCGAATCCTCGGTCGGCAGCGCGTCGCCCGCCCACCTCGGCAAGTAGTGCTCGAAGATAGCGAGGGCCACGTGCGGATCCTCGCCGCTGGACTTCGCGTATTCGCGGCCCATGATCCCCTGTAGCTCAGGAAACTCGCCCACCATTCCAGTTACCAAGTCTGCCTTGGAGAGCAAGGTGGCACGTCGAATCACCGGTAACAGCTGCTCACGGCCGACCGCATTCGCCAACCACGTGGCCAGGCGTTCGATCCGGGTCACCTTTTCGGCATAGGTGCCGAGCTTTTCTTGCCATACCACGCGCGAAAGCTTCTCCACCCGCTCGGACAAGGGCGCCTTCCGGTCCTCATCGAAAAAGAAGCGGGCGTCCGCCAGTCGCGCGCGCAGGACCCGCTCATATCCGCGAATCGAAACCTGCTCGTCGCGCACAGTCGTATTGGAGACCGCGATGAATTTCGGCATCAGCTTGCCTGAGCCGTCGGCCAGCGCGAAGTACCGCTGGTGCCGCTTCATCTCCTGGACCAACACCTCGGGGGGCAAATCGAGATAACTCTCGTCAAATGAACCCACTACTGGGTTGGGCAGCTCGACCAGCTCAGTCACTTGGTCCAAAAGCGCTGGATCCTCGATCAAATTCCCGCGCGCACGAGCGGCTGCGGCGCGGAGCCGTTCGAGCAGGATCGCCTTGCGCCGATCCGGGTCGGCGATCACGTGCGCTCGCAGCAAGCTGCTTTCGTACTCCGAAGGACCGCTCAACTCGATTCGATCAGGCGAAAGGAACCGGTGTCCGTAGGTGAACCGGGCGGCGGAGACGTCGGCGAAGACGACTGGCAAAACCTCGCTGCCGAACAGCGCCAAAATCCAATGCACGGGTCGAGCGAACGTCTGTTCGACATCGCCCCAGCGCATCGATTTGGGGAATTTGAGCGAATGGATCACCTCAGTGAGCGCGCCGGTCAGAACCTGATGGGCGGGCCGACCCCGCTCGAGTAGACGGGCGCCAAGGTATTCGCCCTTGGGCGTTTGAAACCGTTCCAGCTTCTCCACTGTCAGACCTAATCCCTCGGCGAACTTTTGGGCGGCGCGCGATGGTTTGCCGGCCGGATCGAAGGCGACTTTTACCGGTGGGCCGATCACTTCCTTGGAAAGGTCCTCGCTGAGCTCGGCCACCGCGCTGAAATAGACCGCGAGGCGGCGCGGGGTGGCAAAGGTTCGCGGCTCTCCGTGAGAAATGCGGCCGGAGGCCATTTGCTCGATCAACTTCTGCCGAAGCTCGTCAACGGCTGGTTCGATGAACGAGGCGGGAATCTCTTCGGTTCCAATCTCGAAGAGCAGCTCCTTAGCCACCGCGCGCCCCTTCCCGTTCCTCCAATGAAAAAGTCTTCCAGAATTCGGAAGCCGGCTTTCCCTCCAGCGGACGAGGCTGCGTCCCCACCGTCCACTGAGTCTTCAGCAGCGGAAAGCCCAGCCGCTGCCGCGACCGCAGATAACCCTCCGCGCACGAGCGGGCATTGTCGCGGATTCGCTTGATCAAGTTGGCCCGTTCGGTCACCGAGATCGCTCCTCGCGCGTCGAGCAGGTTGAAGGTGTGCGAGCATTTGAGAGCGTAATCATACGCCGGTAGAGGCAGTTGCCGGTCCAGAAGCCGCTTGCATTCCTTCTCGTAGGCGCTGAAGAGCTCGAAGAGCATCGTCGGGTCCGACTCCCGAAAGACGTAGGAGCTCATTTCGACCTCGTTGGCGTGAAACATCTCCCGGTAGCGCAGACCCTTGATCCACTCCAGGTCGAATACGTTCTCTACGTCTTGCAGGTAGGTGGCGATCCGCTCCAGGCCGTAGGTCAACTCGGCGGATACCGGTTTGCAGTCAAAACCTCCGCACTGCTGAAAATAGGTGAACTGGGTGATCTCCATTCCGTCGCACCATACTTCCCACCCCAGGCCCCAGGCTCCCAGCGTGGGAGATTCCCAGTCGTCCTCGACGAAACGCACGTCGTGCTCCAGCGGATCAATCCCGAACGCCTGCACCGAATCCAAGTAGAGCTGCTGGACGTTCTTCGGAGCGGGCTTGAGGATCACCTGGAACTGATGGTGCTGGAAAAGCCGGTTCGGGTTTTCGCCGAAACGGCCATCGGCCGGCCGCCGCGACGGTTGCACGTAGGCGGCGTTCCAGGGCTCGGGTCCAAGTGCTCGCAGAAACGTCGCCGGGTGCATCGTCCCGGCGCCAACTTCGAGATCGTAAGGCTGCAAAATGACACAGCCTTGTCGCGCCCAGTACTCCTGCAACCGGAAAATCAGCTCCTGCAAATACATTGCGTCAATCCAGCCCTACCTGGGCCATAAAGTCGACACTTTTGAGCCGCCGGCCCAAATGGTGGGCGATGAAAAGGTTCAACAGTTCGCGAGCGCGCTTGCGCGTTCCTGGCGGCAGCGGAATCGTGCTTCCATTCTGCAGAGCTGAAAGCGAAGCCACCACTTGCGAGGGCAGCGAGACCGCGAATTGGGCGCGCTCCTTGCACCCCTCGCAGAGCGTGCCGCCGTGCTCGGGGTCGAATCGAGGCAGCGGCCCCGGAGGCCCACCACAAACGGCGCATTGATCGAATCGCGGCATGAACCCGGCTTGGGCGAGCGCCTTGAGCTCGAAAGAAATCAGCGAGCTGGGGCCCGCGGCCTTGCGATTCAAAAGCCCGAGATAGCCGAGAAGCAGTTCGAACAGTCCAGGATGGGGCTCGCGATCGCGAACCAGCTCCCGACACAGCTCCAGGCTGTAGAGCGCTCGGGCGATCAATGACAGGTCCTGACGAATGGCGAAGAAGCTCTCTTCGACGTCCGCACCATCCAGTCGGAGGGTTTCTCCATGCCGCTCCGCGAGACGGACTTGCACCAGAGTAAAGGGCTCCAACGCTCCGGCAAAGCGCCGGCGGCTTTTGCGAGCTCCTGCCGCGAAAGCGGTCAGTTTGCCTCGGGTGGCGGTGAACAAGGTGACGAGCCGATCCGCCTCACCGTAGTCCAGGTGAGACAACACCAGCGCGCGTTCTTGAAAGCGCTCCATCGCTCATCGGCCCCAGAGCCAATGCGGAAACGAGGCTCGCTTCATCACCAGCACCAAAGCCAACACCAAAATTGCGACCAGAACGGCAATCCAGTTCACCCGGGTTGGCCGCGCGCCCGGCTTGGCTGGAACCGACTGAGAGGGCTGAGTGCCTTTGTCCACTTCCTCGAAGCGAAGCACCGCCTCTTCTTCCGCCAGGCCGATCACTTGGGCGTAGGCCCGGATGTAGTTAACGATGAACACCTTTTCCGGAAGCCGCTCTCGTTCACCGTTTTCCAGCGCAGCCAACAAATTGAGCGGGATTTTGGTAGCTGTGGAAACCTCCATTCGCGAGACTCCGCGCAGTTCCCTCTGTTGCGCCAGGTATCGTCCGAAGTCTGCGTAGTCCACGCTATTGCAGTTGCTCCTGGAGCTTGCGGCAATCATCCTTGAGGGAGGGCTGGTTGGTCGCCTTGGCTTGGCATTGGGTGAAGGCCTGCATCGCCGCTTCGCGCCGTCCCCTCTTGGTCAGGCATTTGCCTTCCTCATAGTAAGCATCGGCCGCGTCTGGACACGCCTGTTCGTACTTGCTGAACTCTTGGCAGGCTTCTTCGAAATTGCCCTGGTCGCGGTGAATGATGCCCAGGTTGCGGAACCCCTGGCAGAATTTGGGATTGACGATCAATGCCGCCCGAATGTTCTCGAGCGCTCCTCGGGTGTCGCCCTTTTTGTACAACGCCCAGCCAAGGTTTCCCTGAGCGATGTAGGGGGTTGGGTAGAGCATATCATTGAGCGCTTCGCGGTAGAGGGCAATCGCGCGGTCGTATTGGCCCAAATCCAAGTAAACGTTGGCCAGATTTGCCTTGGCCTCCGAATAATTCGGACGAATCGCCAACGCCTTGTTGAAATGCTCGATCGCCTGTTCCCGCCTGCCGAATGAAAGGTGGAGGAGCGTTCCGATCGCGTAGTGGGCCTCCGCCAGGTTGGGATCCATCTCCAATGCGATCTGAAACTCGTGCAGAGCGCCCTGCACGTTCCCGGACTGGATCGCTTGTACTCCGAGATCGTGATGGATCAGCGCGCCCTGCTGTTCCTGCTCGCTCGGTACATGCTTGCAGGCAGAGGTAAAAACCCAGAGCAGACAGACGACCCGTCCCGAAAGCACCAATTCTCTCCACCGGCGAGCCTTCATTTAGAATGACGACAGAATCCGGCCCAGCAACGCCGTCGGGCCGGGGCGCGCTTCGCTTTTACTGGCGGAATGGCCGATCGCCAAGCGTGGATCTCTCATGAATGGCGGCTGGGTTCGGATCAACTCGTCCTGGTCGGTGGGCGAGAGGGCGCGGAAATTCATGTTTCCGAGGATGAAGCCCATCGATTCGACGAACGCAATCGCATCGGATTCGGCGTTCCGGTAGTCCTCGGCGGTCGCGATCCGCTGGTTCGAGGAATAGATCGCACAATCGGCGCTCTCGGGCAGATAGAGATAGACGAAAATTGAAAATCCGGTCGCCGTTCGGATCCCCAGTAGAAAGGCTTGAGAGGGGCCCGCCTGCTTACCCGGAATCGCCAGGTGGGGAGAGTTGGTTGACTGGAACAGCGAGATCACCTGATCCCGGGCTACGGGGACACCGCGAAGTTTGGTGTCAATCGTGAACACTGGCGCCTGGGTGCCTGATGAACACGAAAACTATCAGCCTCAGCGCTTCTTGAGTAGCCGATCCAGTCTTTTCGAGAGCTGATCGAGGCGGGCTTTGAACTCGTCGAGTTGCTCTCGCCGGGGCACCGTCAACCGGGCCACCGCCTTCCTCACTCCTTCTTCAACGCCGCGCTCCAGCTCTCGTCGTTGGGCGGCCAACCGCTCCCCGAACGCCGCCACTTGCCGGCGGATTTCTTCCTGGCTCCAACCGGCCGCCTCCGCCACCCGATTCAGGGCTCTGCCGGCCTCCTCCTCGGCCGCGGAAGCAGCCAGCAGGGCCTGGGCCCAAAGGGCTTCGAAAGCCTCCACCAAGCGGCGAGTTTCCAAGGTCGGTCCGACCGGCTAGGCGGCGCCGCTCTCTGGGGCTCCCTGTTGGAGGCGCGGCGGAGGCGGCGGCGGCACGGTGGCCGCCTCGCCATGGGTCGCTGCCAAAGCGGCCTCCATGTGCTGAATCTCGTCCGCCGGGCTTTCCACCTCGACGTCCAAGTGCTTGTACTGCGGCAGTCCGGTTCCCGCCGGGATCAGTCGACCCATGATCACGTTCTCCTTCAGGCCGCGGAGGTGATCCACTTTGCCGTTGATCGCCGCTTCGGTGAGCACCTTGGTGGTCTCCTGGAAGGACGAGGCCGAGATAAATGACTCGGTCGAGAGCGAGGCTTTGGTGATTCCCAACAGCAGCGGCTCTCCGATCGCGGGTCGCTTGCCCGTGGCCATGATCTTCTCGTTCTCTTCCTCGAAAGCCCACTTCTCGACCTGCTCGTCGATCAAGAAGTTGGTGTCGCCCACATCGGTGACCCGCACTCGCCGCAGCATCTGGCGCACGATGGTCTCGATGTGCTTGTCGTTGATCTTCACACCCTGGAGTCGGTAGACCTCCTGCACTTCGTCCACCAAGTAGCGGGCAAGCTCTTTTTCGCCCAACACCTTGAGGATGTCGTGCGGGTTGGCCGCGCCGTCCATCATCGGCTCGCCGGCCTTCACCCGGTCCCCCGAGTGAACGCTGATGTGCTTGCCCTTGGAGATCAGGTACTCCTTGGCGAGGTCGGTGCGGAGCTCGCCATTGACCTCGGGGGTGATGATCAGCTTTCGCTTGCCCTTGGTGTCCTTGCCGAAGGAAACCACTCCATCGATTTCGGCGATCACCGCGTGATCCTTGGGCTTGCGAGCTTCGAACAGCTCGGCCACGCGGGGAAGACCACCGGTGATGTCCTTGGTCTTGGTGGTCTCTCGCGGAACCTTGGCGATCACCTCGCCCGGAGTGATCTCATCTCCGTCGTTGACGGTGAGAATCGATCCCTGTGGAAGGTGGTAGCTCGCAGGCTGCTCGCTCGCGGGGAGAACCTTGATTTCTCCCTTCTCATCGCGAATTGAAATCCGCGGCCTGGCCTCGGGATCCTTGGATTCGACGATCGTCTTGCGGGACAAGCCGGTGACCTCGTCGAGGGTTTCGCTCATCGTCACGCCCTCGATGATGTCGTCGAACTTCACCGTTCCGCCGACCTCGGTAAGCAGCGGCATCGCGAAGGGGTCCCATTCGGCAATCAGGGTGCCCGGTTCGACTTTCTGGCCTTCTTTGACCAGCAGCTTGGCGCCGTAAATGACCTGGTAACGCTCGCGCTCGCGGCCCGAGTCGTCGACCACCACCACTTCGCCGTTGCGGTTCATCACGACCAAGGTTCCGTCGTTCCGCTTCACCGTTGCGAGGTTCGAGAACTTGATCGAACCGGCGTATCGGTTTTCGAGCGAGGATTGCTCCGCCCGCCGCGTGGCGGCTCCGCCGATGTGGAACGTTCGCATCGTCAGCTGCGTTCCCGGCTCACCGATCGATTGGGCGGCGATCACTCCGACCGCCTCGCCAATACTCACTTTGCGGCCTCGCGCGAGGTCGCGGCCGTAGCACTCGACGCAGATCCCGCGCCGGGCCTGGCAGGTCAGAACTGAACGGATTTTGACTTTGTCCAGGCCGGAGTTTTCGATCTTCGCGACCCGGTTCTCGTCGATTTCCTCATTCGCCCGGACCAGCACTTCGCCGGTCAGAGGATCGTGAATGTCGTCCAAGGCCACGCGGCCGAGGATTCGTTCTCCCATCGGCTCGATGATTTCGCCGCCCTCCACCAGGGCGCCGATGTACAGGCCGTCCATCGTGCCGCAGTCGTACTCGGCAATGATCGCGTCCTGCGCCACGTCCACCAGCCGGCGGGTCAGATAGCCGGAGTTGGCGGTTTTCAGTGCGGTGTCCGCGAGACCTTTGCGGGCCCCGTGGGTCGAAATGAAGTACTGCAGCACCGACAAGCCTTCCCGGAAGTTAGCGGTGATCGGCGTTTCGATGATTTCCCCCGAGGGCTTGGCCATCAGGCCGCGCATTCCCGCCAGCTGGCGGATTTGCTGAGCGCTACCCCGGGCCCCGGAGTCCGCCATGATGTAGATCGGATTGAAGGATGGCTGCTTGCGCGTCTGACGTTTGCCGTCCGGTCCGACGCCGGAGACCTCTTCCTGTGAGATCTGCTGCATCATCTCGCCGGCGACCTTCTCCGTGACCTCCGCCCAGATGTCGATCACCTTGTTGTAGCGCTCGCCGTCGGTGATCAGGCCCTCCAGGTATTGGTTTTCGATCTCCGCCACTTCCTTCCGGGCGTAGTCCAAAAACTCGTGCTTGCGCTCCGGAATGACCATGTCCTTGAGCGCGATCGAGATGCCCGCCTTGGTCGCATGGGCATAGCCCAGCGTGCGGATCCGGTCCGCCAACAGCACCGTTTCCTTTTCTCCGGTCAAGCGGTAGCAGGTATCGATCAGGTTCCCGAGCTGTTTCTTGTCGAGCACCTTGTTAATCGCATCGAACCCAATCTTGTCCGGGACAATATCCCACAGCAGCACGCGGCCGACGGTGGTCTCTTTGCGAGCTCCCTCGACCCGGCAGACAATCTTCGCCTGAAGCTCGACCTGGCCGTGGTCGTACGCCGCCCGGACCTCGTCCGGTGAGGCGAAAACATGACCCTCACCGCGCGCGAACTCCCGCGGACGAGTCATGTAGTAGATGCCAAGGACCATATCCTGGGTCGGCACGATGATCGGCTTGCCGTTCGCAGGGCTGAGGATGTTGTTGGTGGACATCATCAAGACCCGGGCCTCCATCTGTGCTTCCACCGACAAAGGCACGTGGACCGCCATCTGATCACCGTCGAAGTCCGCGTTGAATGCGGCGCAAACCAGCGGGTGAAGCTGGATCGCTTTGCCCTCGATCAGCACCGGTTCAAAGGCCTGCATTCCCAGCCGGTGCAAGGTCGGCGCGCGGTTGAGGATCACCGGGTGTTCCCGGATCACTTCCTCGAGAATGTCCCATACCTCCGGGCGCTCCTTTTCCACCATCTTCTTCGCGCTCTTGATGGTGGTGACGTATCCCTTCTCTTCGAGCTTGTTGTAGATGAACGGCTTGAACAGCTCGAGCGCCATGATCTTCGGCAGGCCGCACTGGTGCAGCTTCAGCTCCGGCCCGACCACGATCACCGATCGTCCCGAGTAGTCGACTCGTTTGCCGAGCAAGTTCTGGCGGAAGCGCCCCTGCTTGCCCTTGAGCATGTCGGAAAGCGACTTCAGCGGCCGCTTGTTCGGGCCGGTGATGGTCTTGCCACGGCGGCCGTTGTCGAACAGCGCGTCGACCGCTTCCTGAAGCATTCGCTTCTCGTTGCGAATGATGATGTCGGGCGCGTTGAGCTCCTGCAGCCGCTTCAGGCGGTTGTTGCGGTTGATCACCCGGCGGTACAAGTCATTGAGATCGGAGGTCGCGAAGCGGCCGCCGTCCAACGGAACCAAGGGCCGAAGATCGGGTGGA
Organism: Myxococcaceae bacterium; assembly: GCA_036781205.1. Taxonomy (GTDB): domain Bacteria; phylum Myxococcota; class Myxococcia; order Myxococcales; family Myxococcaceae; genus DAIQBK01. The sequence continues at coordinate 8,926 of DAIQBK010000005.1, read as the reverse complement.
ATCACCGGGATTACGTCCAGCATCATCCATTCCGGCTTGTTTCCTGAGGTTCGGAAGGCCTCCACCACCTTCAGGCGCTTTGCGTACTTCTTGCGCTTGGCCTCGGAGTTGGTCTCGCGCATGTCCTTTCGCAACTGCTCCGACAGCTTCTCCACGTTCACGGCGCGGAGCATCTCGCGAATCGCCTCGCCGCCCATACCAGCGACGAAGCTCTCGTCCCCGTGCTCCTGGAGCATCCGCTGCAGCTTCTCCTCCGAGATCAGCTCCCCCTTCACCAAAGGAGTGCTCTTCGGATCGATCACGATGTAGCTTTCGCAATAGAGAACCTTCTCCAGATCCTTGAGCGTGATGTCGAGAAGGTTGCCAATTCGCGAAGGCAGAGACTTGAGAAACCAGATGTGCGCGACCGGAGTGGCCAGGGTGATGTGCCCGAGCCGCTCCCGGCGGACTTTGGATTGAATCACCTCGACGCCGCACTTCTCGCACACCACGCCGCGATGCTTCATCCGCTTGTACTTGCCGCAGTTGCACTCATAGTCCTTCACCGGTCCGAAGATTCGGGCGCAGAACAACCCGTCCCGCTCCGGCTTGAAGGTGCGGTAGTTAATCGTCTCCGGCTTCTTCACCTCTCCGTGCGACCACTGGCGAATCTTGTCAGGCGATGCCAGGGCCATCCGGATGGCGGCGAAGGAGAGCGGATCCTTGGGTTTTTCGAAAAAATTGAAAATGTCCTTCACATGACCTCCAAAACTTTAAAGTTCGTTTATGCCTCGGTCCCGGTTCTGGCCTTGGGCTCATCGGTCTTCTCGACAACGCCGCCATCTCCTGCGGACGATCGCTGTCGTTCCGGCGGCGCCTGCTCGAGCAATTCGACATCGAGCGCCAGGGACTGCAGTTCCTTGAGTAGAACGTTGAACGACTCCGGCAGCCCGGACTCGAGCACGTTGTCTCCCTTCACAATCGCCTCGTACATCCGGGTCCTTCCCACCACGTCGTCGGACTTGACGGTCAAGAACTCCTGTAACGAGTAGGCAGCTCCGTAGGCTTCCATTGCCCAGACTTCCATCTCTCCCAGGCGCTGGCCGCCGAACTGAGCCTTGCCGCCCAATGGCTGCTGGGTGACGAGCGAGTACGGACCGATGCTTCGGGCGTGAATCTTTTCGTCGACCAGGTGGTGCAGCTTGAGCATGTACATCACGCCCACCGTGACATCGTGGTCGAATGGCTCGCCGGTTCGTCCGTCAAAGAGGACGGTCTGACCGCTCACCGGAAGCTTGGCTTCCGCGAGCAGATCGTGGATCTCCTTTTCGCGCGCTCCGTCGAAAACAGGGGTCGCCAGGTGCACCCCCTTCTGGAGCTTTTGCGCCAGGGAAATGATCTCCGGTTCCGACAGACCGTCGAGGAACTGCCCGAAAGCGGGATCGTCATAGATCCTTTTGAGATATTTCTTCAGCTCGTCGCCGCTCCACTTCTCCTCGATGAATTGCTGGATCCGCTCACCCAGCCCCGCGGCGGCCCACCCGAGATGAGTCTCGAGAATCTGGCCCACGTTCATTCGGGAGGGGACCCCGAGCGGGTTTAGGACGATGTCAACCGGTCGCCCATCTTCCAGATAGGGCATGTCCTCGGGCGGAAGTATTCGGGAGACCACGCCCTTGTTTCCGTGCCGACCGGCCATCTTGTCGCCAACCGAGAGCTTGCGCTTGATCGCGACGTACACTTTGACCATCTTGATCACGCCCGGAGGAAGCTCGTCGCCCTTCTTAATCCGCGCGATCCGCTCGCCGAAGGCTAGCTTCACCGCCTCCTTGTTCTCTTCCAGGTTCTTGAGAATCTCCCGAATCTTGGCGTCGTTCGCTTCGGTGGAATTGATCTCCGCCCAGTATTTGTAGGGAATCTCGTTCAAGATCTCGTCGGTGATGACATCACCCTTCTTGAGGAGAATCTTCCCCTTGTCGTCCACCAACTTCCCTTGCGCCTCCTTGCCGAGGAGCATCTTCCGGATCCGGGCGAAGGCCGAGTCCTGGATCACCTTGATCTCGTCGTTCTGGTCCTTGAGGAGCTTGGCCTCCTCCATCGACTCGATCTGCTTGGCTCGCTCGTCCTTCTCCACGCCCTTGCGGGAGAACACTTTGGCGGAGATCACCGTCCCCTGCACTCCAGGCGGAACGCGCAGCGAGCTGTCTCGCACATCGCCGGCCTTTTCGCCGAAAATCGCCCGCAACAGCTTCTCTTCCGGAGAGAGCTGGGTTTCGCCCTTGGGCGTGATCTTTCCAACCATCACGTCGCCGGGCTTGACCTCCGCCCCGATCCGGATGATTCCCGATTCGTCGAGGTCCTTGAGCGCCTCCTCGCCGACGTTGGGAATGTCCCGGGTAATCTCTTCCTTGCCGAGCTTGGTGTCACGCGCGATGCACTCGAACTCCTCTATGTGAATCGAGCTGAAGATGTCGTTTTTGACCAGGTTTTCGCTGACCAGAATCGAGTCTTCGAAGTTGTAGCCCTGCCAGGGCATGAAGGCGACCACCACGTTAGAGCCCAGCGCCAGCTCGCCGGTCTCGGTGGCGGGACCGTCGGCAATCACGTCGCCCTTCTTGACCTGATCGCCCTTGCGGACGATCGGCTTCTGGTTGAGGCAGGTGTTCTGGTTGGATCGCTGGTACTTCATCAGGTTGTAGATGTCGACTTCCGAGGCGACGTCACTCAACGCCGCAGGCACGTCCGCCTTGATCACGATTCGCGAGGCGTCCACCGCCTCGATCCGGCCATCGCGGCGGGCCACGCAAGTCACACCGGAATCGCGGGCCACGATTGGCTCCATTCCGGTTCCGACCAGCGGCGCGGCCGTTCGCAGCAAGGGAACCGCCTGGCGCTGCATGTTCGATCCCATCAGCGCCCGGTTGGCGTCGTCGTTCTCCAGAAAGGGAATCAACGAAGCAGCCACCGACACCAACTGATTGGGCGACACGTCCATCAGATCCACGTCTTCAGGTCGGGCCTGGACAAATTCTCCGCCTCGTCGGCAGGAAATCAGCTCGCTGACGAATCTTCCCTTCTTGTCGTACTCGGCGTTCGCCTGAGCGATGGTGTGCTTCTCCTCCTCGAGCGCCGAGTAGAAGGCGACCTCGCCGGTGATCGAGCCGCTCTCGACCTTGCGGTAGGGAGTCTCGACAAACCCGAACTCGTTGACCCGCGCATAAGTGGAAAGCGAGGCGATCAAACCGATATTTGGACCTTCCGGCGTCTCGATCGGGCAGATTCGGCCGTAATGGGTGGGATGGACGTCGCGGACTTCGAATCCCGCCCGCTCCCGAGTGAGCCCGCCCGGCCCCAGCGCGGACAGTCGGCGCTTGTGGGTGACCTCGGAAAGAGGGTTGGTCTGATCCATGAACTGGGAGAGCTGACTGGAGCCAAAGAACTCCTTAATCACCGCGGTCACCGGCTTGGCGTTGATCAAGTCGTGCGGCATCAGAGTCTCGATTTCCTGCAGACTCATCCGCTCCTTGATCGCGCGCTCCATTCGAACCAAACCGATCCGGTACTGGTTCTCGAGCAACTCGCCGACCGCCCGCACTCGGCGATTGCCGAGGTGGTCGATGTCGTCGATGTTGCCCTTCCCGTTCTTCAGGTCGATCAGGTACCGAATGACCTCGAGAATGTCGCGCTTGGTGAGAATCTGACCGTCGAGCGGCTCTTCCAGCCCGAACTTGAAGTTCAGCTTCAGCCGGCCGACTTTCGACAGATCGTAGCGCTCCGGATTGAAGAACAGGTTGGTGAAGAGGTTGATTGCGGTCTCTGGGGTCGGAGGATCTCCCGGGCGAAGCCGCCGGTAGATCTCCATGATCGCCTGCTCGGGAGTCTCCATCTTGTCGAGCATCAGCGTCTCGCGCAGATAGGGACCGACGTTCAGATTGTCGATGAACAGGACCTTGAACTCCTTGATCCCCCGCTTGAGCAGCTCGTTGATCTTCTCCTGCGAGACCTCCTCATTGCACTCCAGCAACACTTCGCCGGTTTTCTCGTCGACGACGTCGTAAGCGGAAACCTTGGTCCAAAGTTCGTCGGCATCGATCGGCAGGGTCCGCATCTTGGCCTGCTCCAACTTCTTGATCGCGGCCCGGGTGAACTTGCGGTTTTTCTTGACGATCACCTCTCCCGACTTGGTCTTGATGTCCCGGGTGGCGCGTTGGCCAGGAAGCAGTTCGAGCTCCACCGACTTCTCGAACTCGTTCTCGCTGTGGATGTAGATCGTCTCGGTGGCGTAGTAGTAGTTGAGAATCTCCTCGGTGGTGCCCTTGAACTCCAGCGGGTTCTTCTTCGCCGTGTCAGGCACCGCACCGAGTGCGCGGATCAACACCGTGGCCGGAAGCTTGCGGCGTCGATCAATCCGCACGTACAGCAGATCCTTGTGATCAAACTCGAAGTCGATCCATGAGCCGCGGTAGGGAATGATCCGGGCGTTGTAGAGGAGCTTGCCGGAAGAGTGGCTCTTGCCCTTATCGTGATCGAAGAATGCGCCCGGGGAGCGGTGCAGCTGTGAGACCACGACGCGCTCCGTTCCGTTGATGATGAACGTCCCGTTCTGGGTCATCAGCGGAATCTCGCCGAAGAAGACTTCCTGCTCCTTCACGTCGCGGATCGATTGCGCGCCGGTCTCCTCGTCCTTGTCCCACACCACCAGTCGGACGACCACCTTCACTGGCGCGGAATAAGTCATTCCGCGCTGATGACACTCGTCGACATCGTACTTCGGCTTTTCCAGGTGATAGCTGACGAACTCCAACGAGGAGCTCTCATTGAAGTCGCGAATCGGGAATACCGATTTGAAGACCCCCTGCAGCCCCACGTCCTCCCGCTTTTCGGGAGCAATGTCCGCCTGCAGAAACTTCTCGTACGACTGCTTCTGAATGTTGATCAGGTTGGGGATGTCGATGATCTTTTGGATCTTCGCGAAGGTCTTTCGCGCCCGAAAGTTATTCTGAATCGTCGTCTGCATTCGTTCTCCATTGATCGGCGGCAAAATTGAAACGCCAACAGCCAGCACCCTGGCCCAGGGGGGTGCCGGCTCGTTTGCTCGGTTCCATGTGTGCTACCTGTGTGACTATTTAACCTCCACAGAGGCCCCAGCCGCGGTCAGTTGTGCCTTGATTTTCGCGGCTTCTTCCTTGTTCACGCCTTCTTTCACAGTCTTCGGAGCGCCCTCGACCAGGTCTTTTGCCTCTTTTAGGCCCAAGCCCGTGATCACGCGGATCTCCTTGATTACATTGATTTTATTGGCTCCAGCTCCGGTGAGTACGACGGTAAACTCCGTCTTCTCTTCAACAGCCGCTGCTGCGGCAGCTTGTCCACCGGCCGCCGGGCCAGCCACTGCTACGGCAGCCGCTGAAACGCCCCACTTCTCTTCAAGCTTCTTTACCAACTCCGCCGCTTCCATCACCGTCAGCGAGGAGAGGTTCTCCACAATCTGATTCAAATCTGGCATGAAATCCCTTCCTTTTATTAATCAAAGTTGCCCAAGCGGGCATCCGATAGTTGACAAGCCAAACTGCTTCGGCCTCTTCACTGTGCCGACGTTCCGAGAGCGTCCTTCCGCGCCTGGATCACCCGAACCAACTTCGAACTGGGCGCTCCAATCGCGCGCACCAAACTGGCTGCGGGCAGGCTCAACAGACCCAGCAACATTGCCCGAAGCTCTTGCAAACCCGGCAGCTTCGCCAAGGCCTTGACGCCGTTGACGTCAATCTTCTTTCCACCGACGACCCCACTGCGGATCCGGATTGTTTCCAGGTCCTTGGCAAAGTCCGTCAGGATCTTCGCCGGCGCCACCACGTCCGCATAGCTCAGCGCTAGTGCGACCGGCCCGGTAAAGTCGTCGCTGAGTGGTTCCAGCGACGTCCCCTTGGCGGCACGGCGGGCGAGGGTGTTCTTGATCACCCTGTATTCAACCCCGCCATCGCGGAACTTCTTGCGAAGGTTGGTGACGGTGGCGACGTCCAACTTCCGAAACTCGGCGACGACTGCGGATTTGGCGCGCGAAAACTTGTCGCTCAACTCTTTGACCACAGCTTCTTTCTCGCTCTTATGCACTTTGATTCACCTCCTCACCTGCACCCACATCAGGGGCCTTGATGCCTGGCCAAAGTGGCAGAGCGAGAGGAACCCAGAACGAGCACCGCACCGCTCCCTTGTCTCGGCAGGGCTGGCGTCAGCCGTTTGAATGCGAAGCGAAGCTTCCCCAACCCCGTTCCAAAATTGTCTCCGACGGGTTGCCAAATGGAGAGCACCTCGAGATCGCATCCCTGCTGTCTTGGACCAGGGGATGAACGCAGCCGTTATCAGCTTACGTTCCGGTTGTAAAGTTTCGAGCCTGTATCTTAACCGCTCGCCGAAGTCCAGCAACTAGCGATGGCGGGCGTTTATTTCGGTTGTGTCGATTTTGATGCCGGGGCCCACGGTGGATGAAACCGCTATCCCCTTCAGGTAGACGCCCTTTGCGGCGGGGGGCTTGAGCTTCATCACCAGGTCCAACAGCGCATTGAAGTTCTCCTGCAGCGCCTCGGCAGTGAAGGAGCTCTTGCCGACTGGGGCGTGAATGATGCCCGCCTTTTCGACCCTGAACTCAATCTTGCCGCCCTTCGCTTCCTTGATGGCCCGGCCAACATCCATCGTTACGGTTCCGACTTTCGGGTTGGGCATCAGACCCCGAGGGCCCAGTACCTTTCCGAGTCGGCCTACCACGCCCATCATGTCCGGGGTGGCGACCACGGTGTCAAACTCCATCCAGCCTTCCTCGACACGCTTGGCGAGATCCTCGGCGCCCACCACATCGGCACCGGCGGCTGTGGCTTCGCTCTGTTTCTCCCCTCTTGCGAAAACGGCCACGCGTACGGTTTTGCCGGTGCCATGGGGCAGCACGACCGCTCCTCGGACCATCTGATCGGCGTGCTTGGGATCGACCCCGAGGTTGAGTGCGACGTCGACCGTCTGATCGAACTTCGCCTTCCTGAGAGCGATTGTTTCCTTGAGAAGTTTGAAGGCGTCCGGAATGCTGTACCGCTTGTTCCGGTCGACTTTCTCCGCTGCCGCAGCATAGTTTTTCCCGCGATGAGCCATGCGATCCTCAATCAACCAACAATCTCGATTCCCATCGACCGCGCGGTACCGGCAACCGTGTTGATCGCCGCTTCCAGTGAGCCAGCGGTCATGTCCTTCATCTTCAATTTCGCGATCTCTTCCACTTGTTTCTGGGTGACCTTCCCGACCTTCTCTTTGCCTGGCTGATGCGCGCCGGATCCCTTCTTCTTCTCGGTGTGCAGACCGGCGGCCTTTTTCAATAAGATCGAAGCCGGGGGAGTCTTGAGAACGAACGAGAAGGAGCGATCTTGATAGACGGTGATCACCACCGGAATAATCAACCCGTCCTTTGCCTGCGCCTGGGTGGCCGCATTGAACTGCTTGCAGAACTCCATGATGTTGACGCCCTGCTGCCCAAGCGCGGGGCCCACCGGCGGCGCCGGATTGGCTTTGCCGGCCGGAATCTGCAACTTCACCTGACCCGTGATCTTTTTCATGAGGCGTTGTCTCTCTTTGGGAAACCCTTAGGTGGCGGTCTTCTCCACCTGCATGAAATCGAGCTCGACCGGCGTGGCTCGGCCAAAGATTGAGACCAACACCTTGAGCCGCCCCTTGTCGGGATTGACCTCCTCCACCGTTCCATTGAAGTTGGAGAACGGTCCATCAATCACCCGCACCGTATCGCCATCCTCGAACTGCACCTTGGGCTTGGGTTTCAGCGTTCCCTCGGAGAGCTGGGCGGTGAGGCGCTGGACCTCCTTGTCCGGCATCGGCGGCGGCTGCTCGTGCGGAGCCCCCCCCACGAATCCGGTCACCTTGGGGGTGTTCTTGACCAAGTGCCAGGTGCGATCGTTCATCTCCATCTGAACCAGGACGTATCCCGGCAGAACCTTTCTTTTGGAGATCTTCTTTTCGCCCTTCACCATTTCCACCACCTGTTCCATCGGGATCAGAATTTCGCCGAACTGATCCTGAAGCCCCTCCAAGCGGATCTTCTCTTCCAAGCTCTTCTTCGCCTTGTTCTCAAATCCCGAGTAGGTATGAACGGCGTACCACTTCTTGTCGGCCATCAGAGTCGCCCCCATAGGGCGGGCAGCCAATTCACCATGATTTTGTACGCCAGCGTGTCGATCCCAAAGAGGATCACCGCTGCGCTGAGGGAGGCGATCACCACGGCAACGGTTGAGACCCGGGTCTCGGCCCAGCTCGGCCAGGTCACCCTCATTAGCTCGGTCGCCACTTCCATCGAGAGCTGACGGATCCGAGGATGAAGGTAGCACCCCACCCCGGTCGCTACCGCGACCAGCACGCCCAAGATCGTGGTTGCTCTCCACTGCAATCCTTCGATGAACTCCGGATCCGGCAGACCGAACTGCGCCCAGATCAGCGCCAACACGTGCTCCATGAAGAGCGCAAAAATCAGCCCCGCCACCAGGTAGAAGATGACCACCAAGCGCTTGGGGTCCATTCCCGAGCGATTTGCCTGCTGACTTGCTTCACTGACGTTTGCCATCTTGTCCTCGCGCGTGCTGATCAGGCCAGGAGGGATTCGAACCCCCAACACGCGGTTTTGGAGACCGCTGCTCTACCGTTGGAGCTACTGGCCTATACCTTTCCTTCCTTGTGAGCAGTGTGCTTTCGGCATCGCGGGCAGAACTTGCTCAACTCCAGCTTGTCCTGTTGCTTGCGCTTGTTCTTGGTCGTCGAGTAGTTGCGTTCTTTGCAGACGCTGCACTCGAGCGAAATGATGCTGCGATTACCCTTCGGCATGATTCAATCCCAACTGGTTAAGCAATTACCTCGGCCACCACGCCCGCGCCCACCGTCCGGCCACCTTCCCGCACCGCAAACC
>DAIQBK010000004.1:189595-229070 GCA_036781205.1 Myxococcaceae bacterium | reverse complement strand
CCAATCCGCAGGCGACCCGAATCGCGGTGGCTCGCAGATTTTCCTGCTTGTCGATTCCGCGTTCGTAAATTTCCGAGCAGGGCACGCCCAACGCAGTCTGGGAAGACTTATCCTTGCTGGCAGCCTGAGCGAGTCCGGGCAAAGCGACCAAGGTACCAATGCACAAGTGGACAACGGAACAGCGAACGACGGACTGGATTTTCATTGATGCTCCCTCCGAAGCAGCAATCGACTTGTTAATTTGAGTGGAGAGAAACCGATCTCCCTTGATGACCCCTCACGCGATGATGAACTGCACACTCTCCTTCGAGCGGTTTCGGGCGCGCATTCAACACATTTAGCGCGCGTACGTCCAGCGATTCCTCGGTCGCGAACCGGTTGTGCTCAAAACCGGTAAAAAGAGGACGCGGCCGGCACGCGCCGTTCATTTCCCGTGCTACACCCCGCATAACTTGTAGTTCTCCACCGCCGCTTCGGTGAGCGGAATTGGACTGAGGGCAATCGGTAACAAAAGAGAGGGGAATGTGATGGGGCGAGCCCTAGCTATCACGACAAAGTGGCTATGCGTTTTAAGCCCGCTCTTGGCTTGGATGCCAGAGCCAGCGGCAGCCCAGGGCTGTGAATGGGCACGCGGGTTTCAATCGCCTGGAGCGAGCGATCCTTTGCGTGCGTTGACAGTCTTCGACGATGGGACCGGTCCGGCCCTGTACGCGGGGGGCGAATTCACCACCGCCGGCGACGTGGCGGCTAACCGGATCGCCAAGTGGGACGGCACGCAATGGTCCGCGCTCCGCAGCGGAATGAATGGCTCGGTATTGGGGCTAGCGGTCTTCGACGATGGGACTGGTCCAGCTTTGTACGCGGGGGGCGAATTCACCACCGCCGGCGACGTGGCGGCCAACCGGATCGCCAAGTGGGACGGCAGGCAATGGTCCGCGCTCGGTGGCGGAATGAATGCCTCGGTATTGGGGCTAGCGGTCTTCGACGATGGGACCGGTCCGGCTTTGTACGCCGGAGGCGAGTTCACCACTGCGGGCGGCGTGGTGGTTAACAACATTGCCAAGTGGGAGGGCAGGCAATGGTCGGCGCTGGGCGGCGGAACGAACATGCCGGTGTATGCGCTGACGGTCTTCGACGACGGAGCGGGCCCGGCTCTTTATGCCGGAGGCATCTTCAGCGGCGCGGGCGACGTGGCGGCTACTAAAATCGCGAAATGGAACGGCACGCAATGGTCCGCGCTCGGCACCGGAATTCACGGCCCTTATGTGAATGCGCTGGCGGTCTTCGACGATGGGACCGGCCCGGCTCTGTACGCCGGGGGCGAGTTCATCATCGCCGGCGACATTGCGGCTAACCGGATCGCGAAGTGGGACGGCACGCGATGGTCGGTGCTTGGCAGCGGAGTGAACTCCTCGATCAGGGCGTTGATGGTCTTCGGTGATGGATCAGGCCCAGCTCTGTACGCCGGAGGCGACTTTACCGCCGCCGGCGGTGTGGCGGCGCACCACCTTGCCAAGTGGGACGGTACGCAGTGGTCCGCGATCGGCAGCGGAATGAACTTCGCTGTCTCCGTGCTGAGGGTTTTCGACAATGGCACCGGTCCGGCTCTCTACGCCGGGGGCGAATTCACCACGGCCGACGCGATAGCGGCCAACTACATCGCCAAGTGGGACGGCATGCAGTGGTCCGCGATCGGCAGCGGCAGCGGAATGAGCCAACTTCTGTCTGCGCTGACAGTTTTCGACAATGGGACCGGTCCGGCTTTGTATGCCGGCGGAAACTTTAGCGCCGCCGGCAGCGCGGCGGCGAACTATGTCGCCAGGTGGGACGGCATTCAATGGTCCGCGCTCGGCAGTGGAGTGATCGGTCAGTTTCCTTATGTGTCGGCGCTGACGATCTTCGACGACGGAAGCGGTTCGGCTCTCTATGCCGGGGGCCAGTTCACCACCGCTGGCGGCGTGGTGGTTAACAACATTGCCAAGTGGGACGGCACGCAGTGGTCCGCGCTTGGCAGCGGACTCGGCGTGGAAGGGTGCGATTCGTGCGGCCACGTGCTCGCGCTGACGGTCTTCGACGACGGGAGCGGTCCCGCGCTGTATGCCGGGGGCGGCTTCACCCGGGCCGGCGGAGTCGTTGTTAACAGCATTGCCAAGTGGAATGGTACGCAGTGGTCGGCGCTCGGCAGCGGAGTGAGCGCTTCAGTGAATGCGCTGACGGTGTTCGACGACAGGAGCGGTTCGGCGCTGTATGTCGGGGGCGTCTTTTCCCACATCGGCGGCGAGAGGTTCAACTTCATCGCCAAGTGGGACGGCACGCAATGGTCCCACCTCGGCAGCGGAATGAACGGTGAGTTTGCTTCCGTGTTGGCGCTGACAGTGTTCGACGACGGGAGCGGTCCGGCGCTGTATGCCGGAGGCGGCTTCACCACTGCCGGCGGCGTGGCGGCTAACTACATCGCCAAGTGGGACAGCGCGCAATGGTCTACGCTCGGAAGCGGAATGGACTCCGTCGTGAGAGCGCTGACGGTATTTGAGGACGGGGGCGGTCCGGCACTCTATGCCGGGGGCGGCTTCACCACCGCCGGCGGCCTGTTGGTTAACAACATTGCTAACTGGAACGGCACCCAATGGTCGGCGCTCGGCAGTGGAATGAACCGCCCCGTGTATGCGCTGACAGTCTTCAACGATGGGAGCAGTCCGGCTCTGTATGCCGGGGGCCAGTTCACCACCGCTGGTGGCACAACATCCTCCCGTATTGCTGCGTGGCGTTGCGCAACGCCCTAGCCCTCGCGATCGGGGTGAGCAACCTGAGCGTCGCAGCGGACGAGGGCGGCCAGGGGGATGCCTAATCCGCTTCTAGCTTGGGCGGAACGTTGCAGATTAGTTGAAGGCTGATCTCGCAGTAATCCGCAGCCGTGCCCGTGACATCTTTCGTCGATCCCAATCGATCCTGATTGAAGACTTCGAGCCGGAGAGCCTGGATCATCGTAGTGACATTTCTGCCGGATCTGCCGGACTGACTGAGCTGGACTAGGCGCCTGCTTCTTGTGACATCTTCTGCAATCGCGGGGGCCTGATTGCTGCGTTCTGGCGCTGCGCTACGATTCGCAGCCAGTGACATCTTTCTCGAATCGCAGAGGGAAAAATAGTGACATCTTTCGGTCTTCGGCCGCCAATCATGGGGGAATGAGCAGGGAAATGCTTCCTTGTGCGCGTGACATCTTTCTCGACTTCCGGTAGCGAGTTCGGCGTGATTTGCGGGTTCGCATCTGTGACATCTTTGGTCGTCCGGCTCTGGGTGCCGTCGCCCCTGGCGTCTGGGAATTGCATTCACATGCTGTGACATCTTTCGCGAAGAGGCTCCAGCGTCAGGTTCGCGCGGGGTGCAACCTCCACGGTGCGCCAGGGCGCGGTGGTTTCTTCTAGCTTAGGCGCAGCATTGCAGATTGGTTGAAAGCCGTAGCTCAGGTCGCGACGTTCTGCTCGCGCTTGCGGACGCGGTCGGCGCGGTACCGGTCTCCAACCGAGAGCAACCTTTTGCGCATCCGTACCGATCGAGGCGTGACCTCCACCAGTTCGTTCTCGGAAATCCACTCCAGCGCTCGCTCCAGTCCCATCTCCTTGGGCGGAGTGAGAATCACATTCTCATCCCGACCCGCGGCGCGAATGTTGGTCAGTTTCTTTTCGCGACAAGCGTTGACGTTGAGGTCCGTCGGATGGGCGTGTTCGCCGATGATCATTCCTTCGTAGACGGGCACTCCGGGCCCATAGAAGAGCGTCCCGCGATCCTGAATGCTGAACAGCGCGTAGGGGACCGTCTGTCCGACCCGATCCGAGATGATCGCTCCGTTGCTTCGCTTGGCGATGTATCCGAACCAAGGCTCATATCCGTCGAACTGGGCGCTCATGATCCCTTCACCACGGGTGATCGTCAGATACTCGCTCCGAAACCCGACCAGTCCTCTGGCTGGAACTCGAAACTGAAGGCGGGTGCGTCCCGAGCCGAGCGAACGCATCTCGGTAAGCCGTCCCTTCCGAGCACCGATCCGTTCGGTCACCACCCCGACCGAGATCTCGGGGAGATCGCAGACCAGAATCTCCATCGGCTCGTGAACAACCCCTTCGATCTCTTTCGTCACCGGCTCCGGGTTCGATGCGGTCAGCTCGTAGCCTTCGCGCCGCATGTTCTCGATGATCACCGCCAGCGCGAGCTCGCCGCGACCGACCACCCGGAACGCATCCGGCGTCTCTGTATCCTCGACTCGGATCGAAACGTTGCGGTAGGCCTCCTTGTACAGCCGCTCGCGAAGGTTTCGCGAGGTAACGTACTTGCCTTCTCTTCCCGCGAAGGGTCCGTCGTTGACGCGGAAGATCATCATCATCGTCGGCTCGTCGACGCTGATTCGCGGCAAGGCGACCGGATTCTCGGGGTCCGAGAGGGTATCGCCAATCGAGATATCGTCGATTCCCGCGACGCTGACAATTTCGCCCGGCCCGGCGTCTGGGATCTCAATCCGCTTGAGTCCCTGAAAGCCATAGAGCCTCAGGATCTTTCCCTGCTCGATCCGGCCACCTTCGCGGATGACCGAGACCAGCATGTTGGGCGCCAAGCGACCGGCGTGCACTCGGCCAATCCCCAGCCTGCCGACGTAGTCGTCGTAGTCGAGGTTGTCGACCAGCAACTGCAAGCGGTCGCCCTCGCCCGCGGGAGGAGGGGGAACGTGGTTCAAAATGGCCTCGAACAGCGGCAGAAGGTTCTCTCCGGGCACGTCCAAGCTGGTGGAGGCGATGCCCTCACGCGCGACCGCATAAAGAACCGGAAACTCCAGTTGCTCGTCGTTCGCGCCGAGATCGATGTAGAGGGAATAGACCGCGTCGAGCACTTCTCTGGGCCGCGCGTCTTGCCGATCGATCTTGTTGATCACCAGCACGGTTTTGAGCCCCATGTTCAGGGCCTTACCAAGGACAAAGCGGGTCTGCGGCAACGGCCCCTCACCGGCATCGACCAGCAAGAGCACGGCATCAACCAGGCGCAAGCCGCGCTCCACTTCGCCGCCGAAGTCCGCGTGCCCGGGAGTATCGACGATGTTGATGTGATGGCCCTTGTACTGGACGGCGGTGTTCTTCGCGAGAATGGTGATTCCCTTTTCCCGCTCCAGATCGTTCGAGTCGAGCACCCGTTCGACCAGCACTTCATTGCTGCGAAACACGCCTGCCTGCCGCAGCATGAAATCGACCAAGGTGGTCTTACCGTGGTCGACATGCGCGACGATCGCTACGTTGCGGATTTTTTCTCGAGGAATCATTCCAGGGAGTGCCTTAGTAAAAGCTGGGAATTCGGGCTCGGATCAGCCCTGTTAACTCAATCTAATCTTCTGCCGGTCGACTTGCCTCGTACAGAATTGAGCCCCATGATGGCCACCTTAGTACAGCTTCCCGGCGACCAGGTGAACACGACTGGAACTCAGATTTCGACGCAACATCGCCATAGCCGGGCTCCAGCCCGCGGCGCTACCGCCCACCATCGGGCCAAAGAGCGAACGCGGCTGTTGCTGGCCCTCGCTATCACAGTCGTCATCGCGCTGCTCGAGTTGGTAGGTGGATATCTGACCAACTCGTTGGCGTTGATGTCCGATGCGGGCCACATGCTGACGGACATCTCGGCGCTCGGGCTGTGCCTCCTCGCTCTGGTGTTCTCCAGCAAGCCGGCCAACATCCGCAAGACCTATGGATACCTGCGATTAGAGATCCTGAGCGCGCTCGCGAACGGCGTTCTGCTGTTGGCGATCACCGTGGTGATTGCGATCGAGGCCTTTCACCGCTTCAACGCGCCGACTCCGATTCGGCTTGGCCCGATGGCGATCGTCAGCGCCCTTGGCCTGGTGGCGAACCTCGGCACCATGGCCCTTTTGCGGCGCGGCCAATCGTTGAACGTTCGCGGCGCCTTTTTGCACGTGCTCGGAGACGCGCTTGCCTCACTGGGCGTGTTGATAGGTGCCGGGGTGATGGCACTGACGGGCTGGCTCCGCGCGGATGCGATCATCTCGGCTGGAATCTCGGTGATCATCGTTGCGGGCGCTTATCGCCTCGTTCGGGATGCAGTCGACATCCTTTTGGAGGCGGTTCCGGCACACGTCGATGTCGCCGCCGTTCGACAGCTGATGAACCGTGTTCAGGGTGTCACCGAAGTTCACGATCTCCACATCTGGACGATTTCGAGCGGCAGTTACGCGCTTTCCGCGCACCTGGTCGTGCTCGATCCGATGGTCTGCAACAACGACGAGATTTTGTCGGCGGTCAAGCACGAGCTGTTCGACCGATTTGGGATCGACCACACCACGATTCAGATCGAAAGCGAAACCTACGCGCACCTGGGCGAGGTCCATTAGGCTCTTGATGCCTTGAGAATCGTGGCCGGAAGCGCGCGCGGTCGGATGCTGCTGGGCCCGAAGTCCAGCCGGATTCGTCCCACCGCGGACCGGGTTCGGGAGAGCATCTTCAACATTCTGGGTCAATCCATGGACGGGAAGGAGGTCCTGGATCTGTACGCCGGTACGGGCGCGCTCTCGTTCGAAGCACTCTCCCGCGGAGCCAAAAGCGCGGTGCTGGTGGACAACGGTCGGGAGGCGGTCAGGCTCTGTTTGTCCAACGCGGCGGCGCTCGGGTTTGAGCGACAGGTGCGAGTGCTGGCGATGCCGGTCAAGCGGGCACTTTCCCAGCTGCAGTCGGAGAAGCAGGGATTCGATCTGATCTTCGCCGATCCGCCCTACGGTCGGGAGATGGCCATTGGAGTATTCGAAGAGCTCTCGGCGAGTGGGCTGCTCGCGCCGGGCGGGACATTGTGCATCGAGCATGACAAGCGCGAGGTGTTACCGCCCCAACTGGAAAGCGTGATCCGGGTTGATACGCGCCGATTCGGCGATACCGCCGTGTCGTTCTTTCGTACGAGCTTGACCACACCCTGAAGCCCGAACACACTGCTTTGTATGCGAATGGCCATCTATCCCGGTTCGTTCGACCCGCTGACGAACGGGCACCTGAGCATCATTCAACGCGGACTGCAGATGTTCGATGGCCTGGTGGTCGCCGTCGCCGTTAATCCCAGCAAAACCGCTCTGTTTTCCGTAGCCGAACGAAAGCAGTTCATCCGCGAGGCGGTGATGGATCCGCGGGTGGAGGTCGACGACTTCGAGGGCTTGTTGGTCCACTACGCTAAGAAGCGAAACGTGTTCGTCATCCTTCGAGGCCTGCGGGCTGTCTCCGACTTCGACTTCGAGTTTCAGATGGCCAACATGAATCGCCAGCTGGCTCCGGAAATCGAGACGGTCTTCATGATGACGGGCGAGGACTACTTCTACATCTCCTCGCAGCTGGTTCGGGAGGTGGCCCGCTTCGGCGGGAACGTCAAGTCAATGGTTCCAGCCAACGTCTTCGCCAAGCTGCAAAGCCTGTTTCCCAAGCTAAGAGGTGGAAAGGAATGAAGCTCGCAACTCGGCTGCAAACGATCAAGCCCTCAGCGACCCTTGCCCAGAGCGCGCGCGCCAAGGCGATGGCGGCAGCGGGCGTGGATGTGGTCAGCCTGGTGGCGGGGGAACCGGATTTCGAGACCCCCGAGTTCATCAAAGATGCAGGGATCGCCGCCATTCGGGGAGGCTTCACCAAATACACCCTGACCGCCGGCACTCCGGAGCTACGAGCAGCGATTTGCGAGAAGCTCGAGACGGAAAACGGCCTCAAATATCGGCCCGAGCAGGTGTTGGCCTCCACCGGAGCCAAGCACTCTGTCTACAACCTCTTCCAGGCGCTGCTCGATCCGGGAGACGAGGTGATCATCTTCGCTCCGTACTGGGTCAGTTATCCGGACATTGTGCGGATGGCGGAAGGAACCCCGATCATCGTCGAGACCCGAGAGGAGGACGGCTTCATGCCAGACCCGGGCGCAGTCAAGCGCGCCTTGTCGCCCCGCACTCGGGCAGTGCTGATCAACAGCCCCGGCAATCCCAGCGGGGCGGTCTTGCCCGCGGCGGCACTCCGCGCGATCGCGGAGGTGGTCCGCAATTCCGATTGTCTGCTGGTCACCGACGACATCTACGAAAAGCTGCTCTATGTACCGGAGCCGTTCGTCAACATCGCCAATGTCGCGCCGGATTTGTTCGAGCGGACCGTGGTGATCAACGGGGTGAGCAAGGCCTTCTCAATGACCGGGTGGCGGCTTGGCTATGCGGCGGGTCCGCAAGCGCTGATCAACGCAATGGTGCTGGTGCAGGATCAGTCCACTTCGAATACCTCGTCGATCACCCAGAAAGCGGCGACCGCGGCGCTCAAGGGTCCAAAATCCGCTCTCACCCAGATGCTCGCGGAGTTCCGGGCGCGCCGGGGGATCTGCATTTCAGAGCTCAATTCGATCGAGGGAGTGCACTGCCGTCCGCCCGACGGTGCCTTTTACGCCTTTCCGCGCGTACACGAGCTGGTGGGTCGCAAGTACAAGGGCCGCGCTCTCACCGGCTCGATGCAGATTGCCGACATTCTGCTCCAGGATTTTCACCTGGCGGTCGTTCCAGGGTTGCCGTTCGGTGCAGAAGGCTTCCTGCGCATGAGCTTTGCCGCCTCTCGCCAGGCGATCGAAGAGGGGATCAAGCGGCTGCGGAAGTTCGTTGCTGCGCTCAGCTAGTCGTGAAAGGCAACCACCCGCCATGCCCCATCGACGCGGCGGAAGATCGTGACCGCTGCGTGGCCGGAAAGATTAGCGACCGCCAAGTAGGTGTCCGGCCCTCGCCACGGAATGGCCGCCAGGTGTCTAGGCGGCTTGCCGTATTTTTTCTCCATTTCCGCCGGCGTGAGGACCTCGATCCCATAGAGCACCAACAAGTCGGTGCGCTTGCGGTTCAGGTTTCGCGTCCACTCCTGGAGCAATTCCCGAGACTGGGTGATCTTTCTATTCTCCAGGTAGAACGGAAACGCGGACTGCTCGACCAAGGCCGCTGGGTTGCCGGCGATCAGATCCCCGAAAAACCGCTTCGCGCGTGCCATCACCTGCGGGACGTCACGCTCGGGGTCGCTGGGCACAGGCTGCCGCGCTTGGCGGCCCGCAGCGCGCGAACTGGCCTTTACCGCTCCTTCGGCTTGGGGCGGAAGTGAGAGGGCGATCGGCAGTAGAACCGTCGGTAAGAACCGGCGCATCACGTTGGGAGGATTGCAAAAGGCGCTCGACATGCTAGCACCCGTTTGCTTGAGGCGCTCCAAGCAATGCCCCGCGATTCGATGATGAGAGGGAGTAGACAGAATGAGCGGCAAAGTACCAATGACTCCAGCCGGTCTTCAGACCCTGAAGGAGGAGCTGAGGACTTTGAAAACCATCGAAAGGCCCCGGATCAGCAAGGAGATCGAGGTGGCGCGGGGACACGGAGACCTGCGAGAGAACTCCGAGTATCACGCCGCCAAAGAGAAGCAGGCGCACATCGAGGCCAGGATCCGGCTGATCGACGATTGGCTCGCCAACGCGGAGGTGATCGACGTCACCAAGCTCAAGGGGGAGCAGGTGGTGTTTGGCGCGACCGTGGTGCTGCTCGATTTGGAGACGGAAAAGGAAGTGCGCTACCGAATCGTTGGCGAGGTGGAGGCTGACCTCAAAAAGCGCCACCTTTCGGTCACCTCGCCCCTGGCGCGGGCGGTGATTGGAAAGAAGGTGGGCGATGTTGCCGTCGTGCAAAGTCCCAGCGGGTCGCGCGAGTATGAGCTGCGCCGGATCGAGTTCGAGGGCACCGACTGAACGAAGTGTCAGCAATTCCGCCTAGCATCGATCCTCGGAGCGGTTCGAGGCCGCGAGAAATGGACATCAGCCCTGGATCGGATTCTCACCCGTTCTCGCCGCTGGTTGGACCCCTGCGGTACGCCTGTCAGCGACAGTTCGCTCGGCTCTCTACCGTAAAGAGCCTGCGTGGGTCCCTGGAAGGTGCTCTTCGCAACGCACAGAATCTGGGGGCGCCGGCGGACCAGATTTCTTCGCTGCGCCAAGAGCTCGAGAACGTGGATGACGCCTCGCCCGAGCGGAGGAAGGAGGCGTTGCGGCGGATTGTCTTGCTGCTCCACCGGTCAGGGCTGGCGCTGCCCGATGAGCTGCAGGAGCTGGTGCCCGTGGAATCCGAGCCACCCGCGGATGCGGCGCGGCTTTTGTCGATCGCTCCGTCCACCGGGCCGCTGGCCACGCCCTTGCGCAGCGTTGGCTGGCGGGTGAATCCGCGTCTGCTTGGCACGCTCTACCGGAGGGGAATCCGGACGGCCGGGGATGTCTTGTTCTTGCTGCCTCGCTGCTACGAAGACCGCCGGAAGATGTCCAGGATTGCCCAGCTGCGGGTGGGTGAGCGGGGCGTCACCGTCGCCAAGGTCCGTTCGGCGGATGAATACATGGTTCGGGGCCGTCAGCGACGGTTCAAAGCGGTTTTAGAGGACGAATCCGGCAGCATCGCCGCGGTGTATTTTCACTCCGGTCCTTGGCTCAAGGGACGATTTCCGGTCGGCAAGCGCCTGGTGGTCTCGGGCGAAGTGCGCGCCTCTTATGGCGGTTGGGAGATGGCCCACCCAGAGGTTGAGCCCGCGGAGGACGTGGCCTCATCGCCGATTCACTTCAACCGGCTGGTGCCGATCTACTCCGGGCTTGAGCGCCACGAGCAGCGCTCTTTTCGCGAGCTGGCTTACCGGGTTAGCGAGCGCTACGCGTCCGCGGTGGAAGAACCGCTGCCGGCGGCCCTGCGCCAGCGGCTCGATCTGCTCGAGCTATCGAATGCGATTCGCCAAATTCATTTTCCTGAAAGCACCGACGACCTGGAGCTTCTCAATCGCCAGTTGAGTCCCGCCCACCGCCGCCTTGCATTCGACGAGCTATTTTTCTTGCAACTTGGGATTTTGCTGCGCCGCCAGGGCATCAAGGCTGAAACGGGCATCTCCTTCAAGGTGACGGAAGAAGTCCTCGCGAAGGCTCGGTCGGCGCTTCCCTTCTCGCTGACCTCGGCCCAAGCCAGGGTCGTGCTCGAAATCTGCCGCGACATGGCCAAACCGGAGCCGATGAACCGGCTGCTGCAGGGCGATGTGGGCTCCGGAAAAACGGCGGTTGCGACCTTGGCCGCATCGATCGCCCTACTCGACGGTTACCAGGTGGCGTTGATGGCGCCGACCGAAATCCTGGCGGAGCAACACCATCGGACTCTCGGGCAGATTTTGGGCCGGCTCGGGTTCGAAGTTGCCCTGGTCACGGGCGCTGCGACCGCGAAGCGCAAGCGCGACATTCGACAGGCAATCGCCGAGGGGCGAGTGCAAGTGGCGGTCGGCACCCACGCCTTGATCCAGGAAGGAGTGGACTTCAAACGCTTGGGGCTTTCGATTATCGACGAGCAACATCGCTTTGGAGTGATCCAGCGGCACGCGCTGATGACCAAGGGACGCCGGCCGGACGTGCTGGTGATGACTGCCACTCCGATTCCGAGAACGCTGGCGATGACGCTCTACGGGGACCTGGAGATTTCGGTGATCGACGAGTTGCCGCCCGGCAGAACCCCGATCGCCACCAAAGTCTTCATCGAGAAACAGCGGCCTCGGGCCTATGCCGCGATGGCCGAAGAGCTGGCCAAAGGCCGGCAGTGCTACGTGGTCTATCCGCTCGTTGAAGAGTCCGAGAAGGTCGACCTGGCGGATGCAACCCGCGGCGCGGAGCGACTGCGCGAGCTGTTCGCTCAGTTCAGGGTCGGCTTGCTGCATGGGCGGCTCAAGCCCGAGGAAAAGGATGCGGTGATGGCCGAGTTCCGAGCCGGACGGGTCCAGATCCTGGTGTGCACCACGGTGGTGGAGGTGGGAGTGGATGTTCCTAACGCCTCGGTGATGGTGATCGAAGCCGCTGAGCGTTTCGGCCTCTCCCAGCTCCACCAGCTGCGAGGTCGCGTGGGCCGAGGCGCGGCCAAGAGTCACTGCCTGCTCATCGCCGGCTACGCGCGGTCCAAGGAGGCCTCCGATCGCCTTTCAGTCATGGAGCGCAGCAGCGACGGATTTGTGATCGCCGAGAAGGATCTGGAGTTGCGTGGTCCGGGTGAATTTCTCGGGACCCGGCAGAGTGGGTTGCCGGAGCTGGCAGTTGCGAATCTGGCGCGCGATGGCGCTTTACTCGCGACCGCGCGCGACGAAGCCCGGCAGATACTCGCCGCGGATCCACGGCTCGAATCCGCAGCGCATGCGGGTCTGGTCAAGGCGCTCAGCGAACGTTGGGGTGGCAGACTCGCCCTCAGCAGGGTTGGCTGAGGCCCGAGCTACCGGACGAGCCGCACTTTCTGTCAGATAAATTACACTTCATCCATGCGGATTCCCTCGAATACTCTTGGGCTTTCACTTGCCCATCGAGGAGGGGAGCTTGGTACGCATCGTACTTGTCGCACTGCTGCTAATCGCAAGAGGAGCACTGGCTGAGATTCTTTGGGTCGCTGACTTCGAGACCGCCGACATCAGTCAGTGGATGGGGCGCCAAGTGGTCGACGATCCCTCGAATCCCCGGGTGTTGATTGTCGACGCACCCGTAGCGCAGGGTCAGTACGCTCTTCGCGTATTGGTCAGGCAGGGCGATGACCCAATTCATGCGAGCGGCAATCGAAACGAGCTGGTGGGTCCGACCGATGACGAAGGCAGCGAGTACTACTATCGATGGAGCACGCTCTTCGACGAGACCTATCCCAGCGAGCGCACCTGGCAGGTATTCACGCAGGCGCATCACACCGGCTGCTGTGGATCCCCTCCGATCGAGTTCTACGTTTATGGCGAGGAGATTCGCTTCCTCGTCCGCCAGGACCCTTATCAGGATGGCTCGATTCTTTGGAGCACGCCTCTGGTGCGTAGCCTATGGAACGACTTCACCTGGCACGTGAAGTGGTCCTCGGACCCCAATCAGGGATTCGTCGAGCTCTATTACAATGGGGACTTGGTCGTGCCCCTGACGAACTGCGCCACCATGTACCCCGGGATGCAGGTGTACCTGAAGCAGGGGCTATACCGAAACGCCGCAATCGTGCCGGATGGAATCGTGTTCCACGACGCGATGATCAAAGGAGAGACGCTGGACGACGTGATGCCGCCTCCGCCCTAGCCCTTCGGATTTTCCGCGAGTAGGCTTCGCAATTCACGATGGGCGATCAGCAGTTGGCCGACCTGCAGCGAACGCGCGGCATCACAGATGAGCGCGTCCTCAAGGCGATATCCTTTCTCGA
Source organism: Myxococcaceae bacterium (assembly GCA_036781205.1). Lineage (GTDB taxonomy): Bacteria > Myxococcota > Myxococcia > Myxococcales > Myxococcaceae > DAIQBK01. The sequence continues at coordinate 215,830 of DAIQBK010000004.1, read as the reverse complement.
CCGCCAGGATTTCGTCCCGTCCGAATGCGCCCGGGAAGCTGGCGCGGATATGCCGATTCCGATCGGCCACGGGCAGACCATCAGCCAGCCCTACATTGTCGCCTACATGACCCAGGAGTTGCACCTGCGCGGTGATGAGAAGGTGCTCGAGATCGGGACCGGCTCGGGTTACCAAGCGGCCGTCCTGGCTCTGATGTGCGCCGAGGTCTACTCGATCGAGATTGTGCCGGAGCTTGCCGAGAGCGCTCGCAGCAGACTGTGGGCTCTCGGCTTTCTGAACGTCTTCATGCGCCAGGGCGACGGGCATCGCGGCTGGCCCGAAGCGGCGCCGTTTGACGGAATTCTGGTGACCGCGGCGCCGGAGCAGATTCCCGACGTGCTGCTTAACCAGCTGCGACCGGGAGGCCGGTTGATCGCTCCGCTGGGTCCTGCGACCGACGCTCAGGAACTGGTCTTGGTGCGTAAAGGTGACAACGGCGCCAATCGTTACGAAGAGTTGCTCCCGGTTCGCTTTGTACCAATGACCGGTGAGTCGGATCTGCCCTGATCGAGCCTTTGCAACCACCTGAATCGCGCGCGTAGCCTTGCTTCATGGTTGTCTGCCCGCTGTGTGGGCTGTCTCAAGACGCGGCACCGGAATGTCAGCGGTGCGGCCGTAGCCTGATCGGATTTTTGCAAGAAACCGTCTGGGAACCGCCGCCGGACAATCCTCCGGCGCGGCGCGAGGACGCCGAGAACGAGGCAATCACCCGCTGTGCACAGTGCGGTTGTCTAGGCGTTCGAGGACAGGGATGCAAAAACTGCGGCGTCAGGATTCCGTTGTCTGAGTAGTCGCGCGAGCAAATCGTCTCGACCCATGGCGACCGCTTGGATAAGGTGCCGGCGCCTTGGACAATCAGCAACTTGAACGCCAGGAACTCGAACGCCTGCAGAAAGAGCTGGAGGCACGCGAGAGCACTTTGCACTTTGCGCACGCGGGCGTGTCTTTCCTATTCGCGCTCATGCTCGCGGCGGCGGCGGCTAAGCTCTTTTGGGACTCTATCCGGTTGCCGATTTTGGGGATCGTCGCGGCAGGTTGCTCAATCGGGCTGCTGGCTTACACCGCCTTTCGGTATCTGCGCGGTCAACGCGCTCTCAAGTGGGAATTGCAGCGATACGAGCACCTGCGCTCTCTTCGACGCTCGTTGAACATCGACGATCCTTCAGCGCTCCTGCCCCGATGAAGCGGATCGACCGCTCCGGGCGGTTCATCGTGCTCGAGGGAATCGATGGATCCGGGACGACAACCCAATCGCAGCGGTTGCAAAAACGCCTGCGGCAAGAGGGCTATCGCGTGCAGCGGACCTGCGAGCCCACCGATCGCCCGGTAGGAAAGCTGATTCGGCGCGCGCTGATGCGGCAGCTCAGCCATCGTCGAAAGGCCTACGCTCTGACTAACCAGACTCTCGCGCTGCTGTTCGCCGCGGATCGGTTGGACCACTTGCGTGGCGAGGTTCTTCCGGCGCTGGAGGATGGAAAGGTTGTGATCTGCGATCGGTATCTGCTGTCGTCGCTTGCCTACCAAGGCATCGCGGTCAACCCCTCCTGGGTAGAGGAAATCAATCGATTCGCAATCGCCCCCGACCTCACCTTATTTCTCGAAGTGGATCCGCGGATTGCAGCCAGACGGCGCGCGAAGCGAGGCGGCGCGAAAGAGTTGTTCGATGCGATTGAGCTGCAAACGCGGATCGCCAAGCGGTACCAGGCGCTGGTGCGGAAGTATCGCGCCTCCCAAAGAGTGGTTCGGATCGATGGGACGCAGTCGCTCGACCAGGTGACCACCCAGGCGCTGCGGCACATTCATCAGGCGATCGGAGCTACAATGCGGCCATGAAGCCGATTGCCTCGGCCGCGGTCATCATCGGCAACGAGATTCTCACCGCCAAGGTCGAGGAGCTCAATGGGGCGTACCTGATCCGGCGGTTGCGCGAGAAAGGGATTCCGCTGCGCTGGATGTGCATCGTACCGGATGAGGTGGATGCAATCGTGGAGGCCGTCTCCACCGCGCGTTCGAAGGCCGATTGCGTTTTCACCAGCGGTGGGATCGGCCCGACCCATGATGACATCACCGTTCGAGGGGTGGCGCTCGCGCTGGGCCGCCCGGTGGTGAGAGACCCGGAGCTGGAGCGGCGAGTGATTCACCACTATGGAGGCAAAGCCACGCCCGAAGCGCTTCGCTTGGCGGAAGTGCCGGAAGGCACCAAGCTGATCTGGCGCGACGGCATCTGGTACCCGGTGATCCACTGCAGCGGCGTTTTCCTGCTCCCGGGCGTGCCCCAGTTGTTTCGGCTTCAGCTCGATTCGGTGCTTGAGTCAATGGAAGGGGCGCCGGTGCACTTGCGGTCCCTCTATTTGGGAGTAGGGGAGACCGAAGTTGCTCACGTGCTGGACCAGATTGCGCTGGCAATGCCGCACGTATCGATCGGGTCTTACCCCCAGTTCGACAGCTCAATCGGTTATCGGGTGAAGGTCACGGTTGAATACTCGCGTCCCGAGCCGGTGAATGACGTCATCGATCAGCTGATGCAGAAGCTGCCGGCGGGCGCCGTCTTGCGCGTCGAGTAATCCCCGTCAGATCGAGAGTCCGAGGTCGGCGCGCAACCGGAAGAAATCGTCCGAGATGGCGAACTGCATCAGCTCGCGCAAATCGGCCCGAACTTCCACGTTCTTTGCCGAGGGATCATCCTTGAACGCGGACGGAATCGCGCTCTCTCGGACGGCCAGGCTCAGGCAGTTTGCCACATCGCCGGAGAGCAGAAGCCCCGCCCGATCCGCCGAGTACGCCAGGCCCTGCAGCAGCAGATCGAGCCGGATCGGAGCGGTGCCAAGCACCTCGGTGGCGAGCGCCAGCGCCTTCAGCGCCTTGCGGGAGTATCGCTTGCGCAGTTGTTTGGAGGCCTCCTCGTTCGGCCGTCCCAGCCGCTCGTCGGTGGGCGCATGGATCCGGATCGAATTGCCAACCAAATCCATCAGCTCTTCCAAGGACAGTCTGGGCAGGAAAACCATTCGGTGGGCGAGGACGAACGCGGCGCGACCGATGAAGAACCGCTGTTGTCGCGGGTCCATCTTCGAAAACCCTGGTCCGATTAACACCGAGGGCGGGTCGGTGTTATCGAGCCTGATGATACCCTTGGGAGCCTGATACAGTTCGAAACCCGTGACACCGAAGTCGGCGAAACAAGTAGAAATGAGTTGATTCGCGGAGTCGGAGGATTTCAGTCGGTCCGTCTTCGGATTGATCCCAAGCTCCTTCAGCATCGGAGGGTAGAGGTCTCCCAGTTGATCGCCAATCGCACCGATCACGTCGACGACCGCGCTTCGCGCATTCTGATGAAGGAGTGCGTTGAGGTCCTTCGTCTCGATCAGGCGCTTGGGACGATCGGGGATGCGGCTGCGCGAGTCGACATAGAAGGCCGTCTCGGCTTCGGTTCCCGCGCGCATGAAGTAGAGGATGCCTGCGGCGCAAAACGCTCGGTCCTCTTGCCGATGGGACCAGATCCGGCAGAGCGCGTGCAGACTCTCCAAACGCAGCGGCTCGATCCGGAGGAGTTCGCGATACTCCTGAATTGCCTGTGGGACGGAAGCCGGATCGCTGGCCAGTACATCCGCGAATCCCAAGCGCGCCGAGATGGACGAGGGATCGGCTGCCATCACTTGCTTGTAGTAGGCGGCCGAGGTCGCCGGTTGGTTCAACACCTTGCCGTGCAGCTCGCCGAGCTTGATCCGTAGCTGGGTTACAAAGCCAGTCTCGCTCGAGCCGCTCGCGAGACGATCGAGGAATTCGACGAGCTTCGAAACCGTCCCGGCGCTCTGATGCAACTCGCTGAGCCGACTGACGATCGAGATGTCTTCTTTACCCAGCTCGAGCGCTTGCTGGTACAACTCGATCGCCCTGGGAACGTCGGATAGGCCTTCGTCGGAGATCTTCGCCAGGGCCAAAGTATGATCCGCCTTGGAGGTCGCGGGCAGGTCTGTCTCCAGCAACTTCGTCAGGCAGTCTGCGGCTTCTTGCCAGCTCGCCGCCTCGGTGTAGATCCTGCTCAGGCGCTCCAGCGCCTCCGAATTGTGAACGCCGGTGGCGATCACCGCCTGCAAGTGGCTGGTCGCCTTTGCCGGATCCCTCAAATGATCCTGGTAGAGGACGCCCAGCTGCATGTTCAAAGCAAAGAGGGTCTCCGGGTTACCCCCCTGGCGAAGGCGCGCAGAAAACGCCTCCGCTGCTTCGGAATAGCGCTGTGCCTCGACCATCAGCCGGCCCTGCAGCTCGAGCGCCTCCGGATTGGAGGGCAGCGCGCGAAGCGCCTGGTCGACCGCGGAGATCGCCTTGTCGCGGTCGTGTACTTGATGAGCCCACTCCATCGCCGCCTTGGTGAACCGCTCGCCAGCTTCGTTCAGCTCCCCTCGTTCCATCAGCGCGGAGGCGGCTGACTCTTGAAATTCGGCCAACGCTTTTCCATATCCGGGTGTGGAAAGGATCTGCTGTAGCCAGGTATTGGCGGTCTGGTCGGAGGGATCGATCTCCAGGGCCCGCCGAAAATGAGCGATCGCCGAATCGGGCTCGTTGAGTTTCTCGGCGGCGATACATCCCGCGGCCAGCCAGGCATCGATTCGTCCACGAGAGTCCCGCGAAGCGGCTGCCTCGGCTTCCAACGCCTTCACCGCGGCGGCGTAGTCGCCGAGGGCGAGCGCCACTTCCCGGGTTCCTTGTAGCGCAGGCAATAGCTGCGGGCTGATTCGCAGTGCCGAGACGTACGCTTCCATCGCCCTGCCGAAGTCGCCGAGCTGATAGCGCGCCAGAGCGGCGATCCGCATCGCCACCTCGATCTTCTCGGTATCGTCGCTTAGGGCTGCCAGGCGTTTCTGGTAGACGTCCAGCAGTCCCTTCGGATCCTCCGCTTGTCGAAGCTGCTGCTCGAGCGCGGCGGCCAGCTCGAAGTTAGCCGGGTCCTCCTCGAAGGCGCGCTTGAGCTGGGCGGATTTTTGAGCATCCCCATTCGAGCCGGGCGATGGCCGGGGCTTGAGATCGGCGTTGCGATTGCGCTCGGCGGAGCCAATCCGCTCCCGAAGCTTGAGCGCGGTGATGTTCTGCGCATCGATCATCATCGCCGCGTCGCAGCATTGCGCGGCTCTCGAAATCTCGCCCAGGCCGTCGAGGTAGACGTAGGCCAGCTTGAGCAGCGGTGCGAGTTTGGAAAAGGAGCTCTTCGCGCTCTGCACCTCGCGGTCCAGCACCGCGACCAGTTCGCGCACGCTGTTTTGGCTGGTGTAGTAGCGCTCCAGGCTGCGGTTGGCGGCGAGATGGTTGGGGTTGAGACGAAGGACTTCACGGAAGCACTCCGCCGCCATGTCCGCGCGGCGCAGCTTTTCTTCCCAAAGCGTGGCGGCTTGAAAAAGCGCATTGGCGCGCTGCACGGGATCCATCCGACTGGCGGCCTCGGCGCGCCAGACTTCGATCAGACTCTCCCAACTCTCCTGAGCGCGGTAGAGCCGTTCCAGGGCACGTAGCGCGGGGAAGTTGCTGGGCGAGAGTGTCAACGCTTCGCGGTACGCGGTGATCGCGGCATTCAGATCGTTGAGCTTGTGCTCATGCAACTCGCCTACCTTGTACATCAGCGTGGCGGCGTGGTCGGTCGACTGCGCAACTTCGGCCTCGGCGCGGTACATCTTGGCCAGATCTTCCCAGCGACCTTCCTGCGCGCACAAACGACCGAGCGCCTTCAAAGCCGGCGGATAGGATGGATTGGACTCCAACAGTCGCCGATAGGCCGCCACCGCGCTGGGGCGATCCTTGAGCGCATCTTCGAGGATCTCCGCATTGCGCTGGCGCAGAGCCAGCGCCTGCTTCGGATCGTCGGTGAGCGAAGCTTCCATCTCGTTCGCTTCGATCAGCTGCTGCCACAGCTTGGATTTCTGGAACAGTCGCGCGAGCGCCCGGATCGTCGGCAGATGCTTGGGATCGAGGGCGAGAATCCGGCGCAGGCAGTCGACCGCGTGCTCGGAGTTATTCAGGCGATCCTCGTACAGCACCGCCATCTTGGTCAGCGCGGTGATCGCATGCGCGGGTTGCGGAAACTGCGTCACCTCCTGCTCGTGCAAGGAAATCAGCTCGAGATAGCGACCGTTCCGCTCGTAGATCCTCACCAGCGCTTGTTGGGCGGGGACGTATTCGGGCACCAGCTGGAGGCAGCGGTTGTAGCGGGCGACCGCCTCATCCGTCTTATTCAGCCGTTCCTCGACCACCTCGGCGGCCTTGTACAGCCGAGCCACCCGTTGCTTCGGATCGGAGAGGGCCGCCGCTTCCGCCTCGAAGGTGGCGAGCAGTCCGTTCCAGTTCTGGGTGCGGTAGTACAGCCGACCGAGGGCGCTCAGCGCTGAGGCATGGCTGGGATTGCGGGCGAGAATTGCCTTGTACCGGGCAATTGCATCGGTGTCCTTCTTCAGCACGTCCTCGTACAGCGCGGCCAGGCGAAGGTTGATGCTGACCATTTCATTTTCATCGCGACCGGACTCGGCCCAGGAGAGAAGCAGGTCGGTCAGCTCTTGATAGCGCTTCGCCGATTCGTAGACGTCCGACAGCTCGGAGAGGACGAGCGGATCGTGAGGATCGGTCTTTCGAGCTGCGAGAAGCGCCCCGAGCGCCTCTTCCTTGCGCCCGAGCCGATTGTAGATCTTGCCCAGGCGCAAGAAGCTGTGGGTCGCGTCAGCGCCCTCGAGGTTGGCCTGGGCCGTCAGGGCGGCGACCAGCTCCTCGTCTCGACCGTCCCGTTCCGCGGATCGAATGACCGCGGAGAGAAGGAGAGGATTCGTCTGGTCGAGCACGAAAGCTTGATAGAAACACTCGCTCGCCTCCTCCGGCTGAGCCAGGTGTTCCTCGAGTAGATACCCGGCAGAGGTCAGATAATGCGCACGAAGTGGCGCCCCCTCGAGCACGTCGGCGAGCAGCTTGTAGATCTCCACCAGCGCCGCCCGATCCGCCCGCGCCGTATACACCTCCTCGAGCTGCAGCAAGGTCGGAGCGTCTCTCGGTTTGAGCGCGAGCACTTCCTGGTAGGCGCGGGTGGCTTCCTCTCGTCGCGCCAGGTGCACCTCCAGAATGTTCGCCTTGTGCAACAGCAGATGCGCTTTGACTCCGTCCTGGGCAACCAGGCGCAGCTCGGCGTCGAGCAGCTGAAGCACGATTTGCCAGTTGCTGACGCTTTCGAACAGACGGCGCGCGTCGCGGAGGTTCGGCAGAAAGTCCGGCGCGAGCCGATGAGCGCTCTGGTAGGCGACCGCCGCGTTTCGGGGGCTGCCCAGCGGCTCTTCCCACAGCCGGCCCACCTCGTGAAATAGCAAGGCTGCCTCGCGACTGTCTCCCAAGAGCTTCGCCTCGCGCTCCAAGGCGGCGATTTTTTGGCGCGCCGATTCCTGTACCGACCGCTCGTCGGCGGTGGGGTGCACCAGGCTGATGAGGGCGGTGGGAATCTCGAGCGGGATTCCGCAAATTTCGCACGTTTTGCGTCTAAAGTCGCGGCGTCAAAGTGCCTGATCCAGCGCCCCGGAGTCGATCAGTTTCTGGACTGCCTTGATGTCGGTGTGCAGCTCGCGATCTCGGTCCATGAATGGAACGCGGGTGCGGATCAGCTCGTGGGCGACCCGAACGCCGCTCCCGGCGCGCACTGGCAGCCGCAAATCAATTGCCTGCGCGGCCACCAGAAGCTCGATCGCCAGACAGGTGCTGGTGTATTCCGCGACCTGACGGGCTTTGAGCGCCGCGGTCATCCCCATCGAAACGTGGTCCTCGCGTCCTGCCGAGGAGGGAATCGAATCTACCGACGCCGGGTGGCAGAGAATCCGTGATTCTGCGACAAGCGCCGCCGAGGTGACCTGGGCAATCATGAAACCCGAGTTGAGGCCGGGATTCTTCGCCAGAAAAGGCGGCAACCCGGAAAGTGAAGGGTTCACCAACTGCTCCACCCGCCGTTCACTGATCGTCGCCAGCTGGGTCAGGCACATCGCCAGGATGTCGAGTGCCAAAGATACGGGCTGTCCATGGAAGTTGCCGCCGGAGAGGATCAAGCCGGAATCGACGAAGACCAATGGGTTGTCGGTCGCGCTGTTGACTTCGGTCTCGAGGATTCGCCGCGCGAACGCGATACCCTCGCGGGCCGCTCCGTGCACTTGAGGCATGCACCGGAGCGAGTAGGGATCCTGGACCTTGCTGCAATGCTCGTGGGTGCGAACCAGCTCCGAGTCGCGAAGCAACGCGCGCAAACGATCCGCGCTCGCGCGCTGGCCGGGATGCGGTCGGGTCTCCTGAATTTCGGGCAGAAAGGGCTTGTGACTTCCCAACAGGCCCTCCAGAGTCATCGCGCCCGCCAGGTCTGCGATCTCCGCCAGCCGTTCCGCGCGAAGCAGCCCGAGCGCTCCGACCGCGCACATCGCCTGGGTCCCATTCACCAGCGCGAGGCCTTCTTTGGCGCCGAGCACCACCGGGGCAAGTCCGGCACGGCCAAGCGCCTCGCGCGAGGGAAGCCGCTCTCCGCGGTAGAAAGCCTCGCCTTCGCCAATCAAGGCCAGCGAGAGGTGGGCGAGCGGTGCCAAGTCTCCGGATGCGCCCACGCTGCCCCGCTCCGGGACCACCGGGATGACGTCGCGATTGAGCATCTCGACCGCCAGTCGCAGGGTCTGCAGTTGAACGCCGGAGTACCCCTTGGCCAAGACGTTGATCCGAAGCAAAAGCAGGGCCCGAGCTTCGGGGATTGAAAGCGCCTCTCCAACTCCGGCAGCATGGGAGAGCAGCAAGTTTCGCTGCAGCTCGCGCAGGTCGCGCTTATCTACCTGCACCTCCGCCAGAGTCCCGAATCCGGTATTGATCCCGTAGACCGGCTGATCACCCTCGGAGATGGCATCCACCATTGCCCGGGAGCGATTGACCCGCTCGACCGCCAGAGGGGACAGCTCGATCTGGGCATCGCCCGACGCGACCGGAAGAATCTCCTCCAGCTTCAGAGTCTCGCCGTCGATCACAATGCGCTCTTGAGCCATCGCCAGGTACTTTCTATGGTGGTGGCTCTATTTTGTGGAGGCCTTTTCGCACGTGGCATTAATCGTCCAAAAGTATGGCGGCACCTCGGTGGGAGACATCGAGCGAATCCAGAATGTCGCCCGGCGCTGCATTGCAACCCAGAAGGCCGGCAACGACGTGGTGGTGGTGGTGTCCGCGATGTCCGGGGAGACGAATCGGCTGCTCAAGCTGGTGTCGCAAATCTCCTCACATCCGAGCGAGCGCGAGCAGGACGTGGTGGTGGCCACCGGAGAGCAGGTTTCGATTGGCCTGGTGGCGCTGGCGATCCACGAGCAGGGGGGCGACGCGACCAGTTTTTTGGCGCATCAATGTCGGATCGTCACCGACAGCACTTTCTCCAAGGCTCGAATCAAGAGCATCGACTCGGAGACGATCTTCGCCGTGCTGCGGAAAAAGCACATCGCCGTGGTGGCGGGGTTTCAGGGGACCGATCAAGACGGAAACATCACCACCCTGGGGCGGGGAGGATCGGATACCACCGCGGTGGCGATCGCGGCGGCGATCAAGGCCGACGCCTGCGAGATTTACACCGACGTGGATGGAGTCTTCACCACCGACCCCGGCATTTGTCCGGCGGCTCGCAAGCTGGAGAAGATCAGCTACGAGGAAATGCTCGAGCTGGCCAGTTTGGGCGCGAAGGTGCTGCAGATCCGATCGGTAGAGTTTGCGATGAAGTACAAGGTGCCGCTTTGGGTGAAGTCATCGTTCAGCCAGGATCCGGGCACGTTGGTCTGTGAGGAGGATGCCTCGATGGAAGATGTAGAGGTGAGCGGAATTGCCTATGACAAGAACGAGGCGAAGATCGCGATCCGAGGAGTGCCTGACGTCCCGGGAGTGGCGGCGCAGATTTTTGGGGCGCTCGACGAAAAGGCGATCGTCGTCGACTTGATCGTCCAAAACGTGGCCAAGGAGGGAAAGACCGATTTGACCTTCACCGTCGGCAAGAGCGATCTGGCGAAGGCCAAGGAAGTGGTGGTGCGCGTGGCGAAGACGATCAAGGCCGAAGCGGTGGAAACCGATGACCAGGTCTCAAAGGTCTCGATCGTCGGAGTTGGGATGCGCAATCACTCCGGCGTCGCGGCGAAAATGTTTCAGGTTCTCGCGCGCGAGGGAATCAATCTGCAGATGATTTCCACCTCCGAGATTCGCGTCTCGTGCGTGATTCATCAGAAGTACACCGAGCTGGCGGTTCGGGCGCTGCACAGCGCGTTCGACCTTGATCGCACCGAGCCGGCGAACGCCGCGAGTTGACGGGATGCATCGGACGTTCTGGCTATCCATCCTGACCCTTGGCTGCCTGGCGGTGGGAGTGTGGACGCGGTCGCAGTGGCCGAGCCCAGCGTCGGCGCTGGACTGCCCGGTGAAAAAGGTGCGCGTGACAACGTCGGCCGGGGCGCCAGTCGTGTTCTGTGGGGAAGTGGTCGCCGACTCTCAGCCGGCGCAAGGCGGCGCACTGCTGACCGTGGGAGGCAAGCTGAACCTCAATCGCGCATCGGCCGATGAGCTGACGCTGGTTCCCGGCGTGGGTCCAGTGCTGGCTAAAGCGCTGATTCGCGCTCGCGGTGAAAGCGGAGCTTTCCGCACGTGGGATGAGGTGTCGAGCGTGAGAGGCGTCGGTCCGACCAAGTTGCGCAGCCTGCAGCGCTGGACCGACCTGGCCGACCGTGAGCCGGACGCATCCGATTGAATGGTATAACTGTTCGCGGTGCAGATCTCGTGCCCGAAGTGTTCCGCGCGCTATGAATTGGACGACCGCCTGGTTCCCTCTGGCGGAGCACCGGTTCAGTGTACCAGCTGCAAATTCATCTTTACCGCCAAGCCCGAGGCTGTTCCGCGAGCTGCACCGGCTCCGGCACCGGCTCAGCCGAGCTCGTCAACGAAGACTCAGATTTTTGGAAGGGCCCCGGTCAAGTCGGTCAACGCTCCTCCGGCCCAGGAGAGGCCCAAGCCCAACGCCCCCGGTGCCTCGGCGCCTCCCGCTCGCCCATCGGCGGCCGAGACGATTCACTTCGGGAGCCTACCTATTCCCACAGCGGCCCGTCCGCCCGCGAAGGAGACCGTTCTGTTTGGCAGCGCGTCGGCAATTCCAGCCCGAACCCCGGCTCCGAACAACGCGCTTCACACCCAGATCTTCGGCAAAGGCTCACTTCCGCCGGCGGCCCGAGCAAACGCTGACGGGTCGCGTCCGGCGCTGCAGGGACCGGCGAATAGCGCCGCGGACTCTGCGCTCGGACTTGCCCCCGAGCCGCCGCGCCCGCCGAAGGTAGAGCTGCCTCCCGCCAATCTCCCATTCCTGTCGCAAGTGGCGGGCGACTCCACTGAAGTCGAAGACTTGAAGCCATTTGTCCAGCGCCACCGCGTGGCTCTGATCATTGCAGTCGTTCTTGCCCTTCTGGGCGGGCTGGGGGCGCGGTTTTTTTCCCGCCGCAAACCGGTGGTTCCAGAGGAGGCGGCGGCCATTCACGAGCAGGCGATCAGCTTTTTGCGCCGGGATGACGGCAATTCGAAGCAGGAGGCGGTCAGAGAATTGGAGCTGCTCAGGAAGTCTTATCCCGGCTTCATCCAAGCCAGGGCGACCCTGCTACTCGCTCTGTCACTCCAGTGGGACGATGCCCAGATGACGGTGCAGCACAACAAGCTGGCGTCCGAGGCGCTGAGTAGGAAAATTGCCGCCGTCGAAGAGAAAAAAGCTTCCACCGACTGGCCGAATCGGGTCAATGCCATGAACGAGCAGCTTCGGGTCCTGCGCGCCCAGGAATTGCCTCTCAAGGACAGGGTTTCGTCCCTCGCAAAGCGTGCCGGTGAAGCGTTCGCGGCCCTCGAGCCTTCCGAGGATCTGGCGGTGGTGCGAGCTCAGGCCGTTTACCAAGGCGTGAATGCCTCGGATCAGGCGGTCGGGCTCGGGGAGAAATATCGATCTCTCGGCGGGACCGACGGGTGGGACTCAATCGCGTACGCGGAATTTGTGATCAACGCAAAAGGAGCGCCGGAAATAGCCGCCAAAGGCCGATTTGCCCTCGAGAAGCTACGCGCTTCCGACCCGGCTTTCGTGCGCGCCTATTTGCTCGGAGCGCGGTTGGAGCTTCAGCAGAACCGCTACGAGAGCGCGGCGACGTTGCTCGACGCGGCGGTAGCGCTCAATCCAGCGCACGAAGCGGCGCGCCGCACCCTTGCTTGGGTGCAAAGCGTGCAGCAGCCGGAACCGGACCGGCTTCCGTAGCGCGTGCCAGGGGCAGCAAAAAGTTCAGAAGACGCCAAGGGGCGCTCCAGGACCGGCGGTTTTTCGGGGCTTGGCGCTGCTGCGCCGCGGCATGTGGCTTGCTGTAACTCCCGCCGCTGGTGGGAGGCCTTTGATGGCGGAACTCGTTTTTTGGACGGCTGCTTCGCTCCTGTTTCACACCTACGTTTTCTATCCGTTCCTATTGGTTGCGCTGGAGGCGGTGCACCAGGTCCTCTCCGATATTCGCTTCATGAGAAGCGGGATGGACCGCCGGGTGGTACTCGAAGAAGAGGCATTGCCGACGATCAGCCTGGTGGTCGCGGCCCACAACGAAGCCCAGTGCATCGCTGAGAAGATCCGCAACAGCCTTGCCCTGGACTATCCGCCCGAGAAGCTTCAGCTCCTGATTGGATCGGACGGCAGCGACGACGGCACCGATGAGATCGTTCGCAGCTTCAGCGATCCGCGAGTCGTCTTGGTGTCGCTTCCACGCGCCGGCAAGGCTTCGGTGCTCAACCGCTGCGTGCCGCTTGCTTCTGGCCAGTTGGTGGTGTTCTCGGACGCGAACACGGTCATCGATCCTCAAGCGCTTCGAATGCTGGCGCGTCACTTCGACGATTCGGACGTGGGAGCGGTCTGTGGACGGCTCAAGCTGATCGACCCGATTCGGCGCGACTTCGAGGAGAGCACGTATTGGAGGTACGAGTCGCTGATCAAATACTTCGAGGGAAAGCGAGGCGCGGTGGTGGGCGCCAACGGCGGCCTGTATGCGATTCGTCGCCGGCTGTTCAGCGCACTTCCCAGCGATACCATCGTGGACGACTTCGTCATCGCCCTGCGAGTTTTGGATGAGCGCTTCCGGGTGGTGTACGACCCACAGGCAATCGCGATCGAGGAGACCACCGGCGATTATCGACTGGAGTTCAAACGGCGCGCGCGGATCGCCGCGGGCAATTTCCAGAGCTTGAGGATGTTTCCGTGGCTGCTCTCGCCTACCGCGGGCTTCCGGGCTTTTGCCCTCTGGTCGCACAAAGTGCTTCGTTGGCTCGCCCCGGCGCTGATCGCGATTGCCTTCCTCGCCAATCTGATGTTGCTGGACCGAGCCCGGTACCGGCTGCTGTTGGCGGCGCAGGTGCTGTTCTACGCGCTGGCGCTGGCCGGCTCACGAGGCGTGTTCACCGGCACGCTTCGGCGTGCCGCTTCGATCGCTTATTACTTCGTGACGATGAATTGGGCGATCGTGGTGGGATTCTGGCGCTTCATTCGCCATCGGCAGCAAGCCGCATGGGAACGGACCGTGCGCAGCACCGCGCCGTAGGTCGCGAACAACTCGCCCGTCAGCACCGGCTTGGTCTGCTTTCCCGCGATCCTCAAGTAGTCATTGAGCGTCTGGCCGGTGGCGGGATCCAGATGAAGATGGGGTCGGCTCAGATTCATCCGGTACCGAACGACGCCGCGTCGCACCCGGTGGATCACTGAAATGGTTCCGTCTGGGTCGATGGATTCGACGATCCCGACGTGGGTTAGACCGTTATTTCGGCGAGCGTCGCGATTCTTGTCGTAGGTGTCTCGAAAAAACACCAGGTCGCCGGGTTGAGGAAGTCTGTGCCGGTACACCTCTCCATGCCGGAGCGTGTAGCGGAAGATTGCCTGCGTTCCGCTGTCTCCCGGATGGGCATCCGACATCAAATCGATTCCAGAATGATCGAAGACCGCCCGCACGAAGCCTGAGCAATCGTTTGAATAACGCTTGCCGTTGAGAGCGACGTGGTGCACGCCAAGCAGACCGCGCGCCAGGGCAACCACCTTCTGCCGCTCCAGAGTCGGCCCGCGGAGCCCAAGCGACGCCTCTGAGACTTCGGCGGTGGAAGCGGGGGCTGGAGACTCAGAGGATACCGACTGGACCTGGCTCGATGGGCCAGCGCAAGCAGCCGCGGCCGCGCAGAGGATCAGCAGAGGTGTAGGTTTCTGGCGCACGGTAGACCAGAGATCGTCGCGTTTCCTTTTAGTGACGTCAAAAAATCTCATATGACCCGGCGGGGCGCTCCCTTGGTCGAATATGACCATGGTACGATCCCACAGAAGCGACCCCCCTCAAATGAGCGAAAAGCCACGTATTCTTGGGATCGACCTGGGGACGACGAACACCTGCGTAGCCTCGATTCGCAACAAGATTCCCAAAGTCGTTCCGACCGACCGCGGCAACTTGGTTTTACCTTCGGTCGTTGCGTACACCGCGAAGAACGAATGGCTGGTCGGCGCTGTCGCCAAGGATCAGATCGTCACCAATCCGCTCAACACCGTCTACGGCGCGAAGAGGCTGATCGGGCGTCAATACAGCTCCCGAGTCGTGCAGGAGCTGAAGAACTATTTCACTTACCAGATCGTCGAGGGGCCGAACGGAGAAGCTGCCGTCAATCTCGGTGGTCGAACGTATACGCTCCCACAGATTTCCAGTTTCGTGCTCAAGCAGGTGAAGACGATCGCTGAGCAGTTCATGGGAGGCCAGATCGACGCTGCCGTGATCTCGGTGCCGGCCTACTACAACGACAACCAGCGGCAAGCGGTAAAAGAGGCGGGGCGCCTCGCTGGTTTCGATGTGAAGCGGATTGTCAATGAGCCCACCGCTGCCGCGCTGGCATACGGTTTCAATCGCGGACTGGCCCAGAAGATCCTGGTGTACGATCTCGGGGGCGGAACGTTCGACGTTTCGGTCTTGCACATCAACGGCAACGTATTCGAAGTGCTCGCGACTGGAGGCGACACCTTTCTCGGCGGAGTGGACTTCGACAACCGCGTGATCGATTACGTGCTCGAGAAGTTTAGCGAAGAGAACAAGATCGACCTTTCCCAAAACCCGATCGCGATGCAGCGGATCAAGAACGCGGCCGAGGCGGCGAAGATCGACTTGACGCTGATCCCCAACGTGGTGATCGAGCTTCCCTACATCGACGAGCGCAAGGGGAAGCCCTTGGACCTCAGGCTTTCGCTCCACCGAGAACAACTCAACGCCCTCACCGCGGACCTGGTAGATCGGACCTTCGAGATCTGCGATCAGGTACTCAAGGAGAAGGGCATTCGTCGGACCGAGATCGAAGAAGTGATTCTCGTCGGCGGACAAAGCCGGATGCCGCTCGTGCAGCAGAAGATTGCCTCGCACTTCGGAAAGCCGCCCCGAAAAGGAGTCCACCCCGACGAATGCGTGGCCTTGGGTGCGGCGATTCTTGGCGATTCGCTCGGTACGATTGAAGCGGTCACATTGCTCGATGCGCTCTCGATGCCGATCGGTTATGCATTGCCGAACGGGATGTTCCGCAAGATCATCGAGAAGAATTCGCTGATTCCGCTGGTCAAGAGTTTCCGGCTGCCAGCTCCCAAAGATCCGCGCTCGCCGTTCGTGGAGATGGACATTTTTCAGGGCGACAGCGAGTTCATCGTGGACAATGAGTATCTGGGAACGGTCAAGGTTCCAGTGGGGCCTGCGGGCCGCAAAATCGACTTCCGGCTCAATGAGGAATGCTTGCTCAAGCTGGTGATCGACGAGGCGGGCTCGCAGAAGCAGGTGACTCTCGCGACCCGGGACACGCCTGAGTCGCTGCGCAAGGCCCTCGAGGAAGATCAGCGGCAGCGGCCTCCACGCTCCGATCTGGGAAGCCAAGGCCGGCGAGGACTGTTGTCCGGGTTCAAACGGATTCTCGGACGGAGTTGATCGAAGATGCTCGTCTTTCCGTCGCGCGAGTGGTGCGAGGAAGTCGTGCGGCTGGTGAACGCTGACCCGGAGAGCGTCGAGGCCGGCCAGGGCTGGGTCGGGGACGTCGGGGTCGTGGTAGAGCGGGAAGCCGGGAAACTGGAGCGGTCCTTCACCATTCACTGCGTTCCGCGGGACGGAAAGATCCACAATCTGCGCCTGCTCGAAGACCCTGACGAGTTGGAGGAAATCGAGCCTCGCTACCTGGCGCGGGCCCCGTACTCGGTTTGGAAGGCGCTGATCCAGCAGACGCTCGATCCGATCGAGGCGCTGGTGCGCCGCCGGATTTCGGTGGATGGAGACGTCCAACAACTGATCGAAAGAATGCGCTACAAGGGGATCGCCGAGCGGGTCTTGGCCAAGCTGAACACCGGCTTCGTGGACGAACGCTAGGAGGATCCAACGATGGGTTGGAGCAACGGATTGAAGAAGCAGATGACGGACCTTTCGCAGAAGGCGCTCGAGCGACTGTTCGCGGACGAGAAGCGCGCAACCCGGATTGCGAACGCGATCGGCACGGTTCAGCGGGGCAAGGCGGCCTTCGATCGCGGCCAGGACGAGTTGATGCGGGCTCTGAACTTTGCGCCGCGCAGCGAGTTCAAAAAGCTCGGCAAGCAGCTCGCCGGCCTCAAGCGGCGGGTTCGCGAGTTGGATGAGAAGGTGACGAAGCTGACCGGGCCCCGCGCTTCCTCGAGCGACAATTAGCCTCCTTGAAGAAGCTCTCCCACTCAGTTAGGTAGTGCGGCGATCACCGGGGCGTATAGCTCAGCGGTAGAGCACTGCCTTCACACGGCAGGGGTCGCAGGTTCAAACCCTGCTGCGCCCACTCGGTAAGTTGCCGTCGCTACTCGGAAACTGAACGCGGCTGAGTTTTTTAACGGCGTAGGTAACAAATTCCGGCCCAGAGACGAGCCGCAAAGGGCCTCCCTGCTGCTGGTCTACGGATTGGGGTTCCGCCGAGTCCTTACGCGCGGCCCTTAAGTGGAAACTTAGACATTCCCACTTCGAGTAGCTTCGTGGCTGTCTTGCGTGCACTCTCATCGGCTGAGGACGACAAGACTTTGGTCGCCACCTCGATTGCTGCTTGGCCACAGTCTCGAAGGAGATGCCCCGGCGCTCCCTCGGGGACTATCCTGAGCGCTGACTCGCATAAGGCGCTGCAGGCGGCATCCGCAAGCACTTGATCCTCCCTCTGTCTTAAAAGGCCGCCAAGATGCTTCATGGCTGCTGAGAGAGCGTCCTTTTCACCCGCGTCTACCGCGCGGACGATCGCGTCATAGAGCTTCCGAATCTCGAGGGGCCAATCCGAGTACTCCGCTGGGCGATCGGTCTCCATGAACAGCTTTAACGTAGCAGCAGCCCCCGATCGGATGCAGGTTGTCGACCACTCAAAGTTGAGCCGCCTTTTCCGGCCGGTCTGCATGGAGCCCTACTCCGATACTCATATTACCGGAATGCGATTGGACCAGATGAGAAGCGCACCGCCTTTGACTCTCAACCGTGTCGGTCCGGCGCACGTCGAACAGCGGTAGCTAACCCCGCTGGACAATCGTTTGGGTGTCTCAGCCGCCCGGGAACTCCGGGAGCTTCTCGTTCAATCCCGCCAAGGGGTCGCCGCCTCCCCAGAGCTTCGGACCGCCAGCTTGCTCGAGGTAATCGTCGATGAACCGGTCCCACAACTTGTATGCAGCTCGCGTACAAACGCAGTCGTGCTCCCCAGACGCTTCGCCTCTTCCTTGATTACCGCTGTTTGTTCCGGCGTAAAGCGAAAGGACTGGGCGAAGTAGTCGTCCCTTGCAGGCGTCTTTGGCATGGTTCCGGCCTCCAATGACGGTTGCAGTTTGTCAACCTTCTTTAGGCTAAAGTGAGTCTATCCCTGGCCCACGCGGCGGTCAAGTGCCGATCGGAGGTTGTTGCCGCTCTAATGCAGAAACTGGCTCGTAGGCTTCTCGTAGCCCGCGAGGCACGAAACTCATCCACCCTCCGGGCATGGCATGCCTGCGCTGACCCAGGCTTCAAGCGCTTCCACGAATCTCTCGTGCGAGAGTGGCCCTCAGCGGTCGGCGCCGGGCGTCCAAGCCCAGAGGGCCAGGCGGATCCGCCCTCATATGCTCGATGATCTCTTCACCGGTGCCGAGCCCCGCCATTCCGCGCTGGGTCTTTCATCTGCTGGCAGATCTGCCCGCTCGTCCGGCCTTCCCAGTGCATGGACAACCGTGCGAGGTGTCAGTTGGCTTCGCCGGGCACGAAGCCGTCGGCCGTGGCTGAGGCCGCGACAAGCCGCGTTCGGACGCGCTGGCAGAGAGTCTCCGGGAGTAGATACGCAGGGAGCAGGCTTAACTGCTGTGGCAAGCCTGCCTCCAGCCGTGCTACGCACCGCCGGGATTCTGGAGACTGCCATGACGAGGTCCGAGACTTACGCAGTGGATGCCGCGGCGCGCCCGTTCTACGTGCGACTCGACGAGGCATTTCCAGCGCTCACCGATACTCAAATCGCGCGGATCCGCCGCTTCGGAAGCGCGCGCCGATTCGCCGACGGCGAGCTCCTGTTCGAGGCGGGGAAGCGCAGGTCGGGGATGTTCATCGTCCTCTCGGGCCAAATCGCCGTCACCGCGCGCGACGGTCTGGGGCGCATCACGCCGGTCGCCGATCAAGGACCGGGACAGTTCGTCGCCGAGCTCGGCACGCTCGCCGACGACCCGACGTCGCTCGCCGACGGTCGCGCGGAAGGGGACGTCGAAGCGCTGCTGATCCCGCCCGAAAAGATTCGCGCGCTCATGGTCGAGGAGGCTGACCTCGGCGAACGCATCATGCGCGCGCTCGTCCTCCGTCGAGTAGCGCTGATCGAGTTCGAGGCAGGAGGCCCTCTGGTGATCGGAGCTGCGGCGTCGCGCGACGTGGTCCGCCTCGTGGATTTCCTTCGTCGCAACGGACATCCCCACCGTGTGCTCGATCCGGCCGTCGATCCAGCGGCGGCCGACGTCGTCGCGCGCCTTTCGCCCGTGTCGTCGGAGCTGCCGCTCGTCATCTGCCCAAACGGTGACATCTTGCGAAACCCGAACCAGGCCGCGCTGGCGCACGCGCTCGGGCTCCTGGGAGATAGGCTCCTTCGATCGGCGTACGACGTGGCGATCGTTGGATGCGGACCGGCAGGGCTCTCGACGGCCGTCTATGCTGCGTCGGAGGGGCTCTCGGTCGTTGTCCTCGACGCGCACGCGTTCGGCGGACAGGCCGGTGCGAGCGCGCGGATCGAGAACTGCTTCGGTTTTCCGACCGGCATCTCGGGCGTGGCGCTGACGGCGCGCGCGTACGCACAGGCACGGAAATTTGGGGCCGAGTTCGCAATCCCCGTCGAAGTAAAGGAGCTCGATTGCACGAGGAAGGACGGCTTGTTCTCCTTGCTCCTTGAAGACGGCCGCCACGTCCGCACCCGCACCGTCGTCGTCGCGACCGGCGCGCGCTATCGACGTCCGGCGATCGAGAACCTCGCGGCATTCGAGGGACGGGGCGTCTGGTATTGGGCGTCGCCCTTCGAAGCAAAGCTCTGTGCCGGACAGGAAGTCATCATCGTCGGCGGGGGAAATTCCGCGGGGCAAGCGGCTGTCTTCCTCGCGGGCCATGCCGCGCGAGTCCGGATGATGGTCCGCGGATCTGGGCTCGCGGCGAGCATGTCGAGCTACCTCATCCAGCGGATCGCCGCCAACTCCAGCATCGACGTGATGACAGCGACGGAGATCGTTGCTCTCGAAGGCTCGCCAGAGCTCGGCCTTGAACGCGTTCGGTGGCGCTCACGTCGAGACGACGCAGAGACGACCGCGCCGATCGCCAACATCTTCCTCTTTCTCGGCGCCGAGCCGGCGACGAGCTGGCTGGCCGGCTCCGGCGTCGCGCTCGACCCACGGGGGTTCGTGATCACCGGCAGCGGCGGCTTGCCCGTCGCTTCGAGCATCCCTGGCGTCTTCGCGGCCGGGGACGTCCGGCTGGGATCGGTGAAGCGCGTTGGCAGCGCGATCGGCGAGGGCGCGCAGGTGGTCGCTGCGCTCCACTCCTTTCTCGAGGCCAATACTCTGACCGCGCCTGGATGATCACCAACTCAGCTAGAGTATCCGGCGACGTCGACGACAGCTTTCACACAGGCTTGCGGCGCCTCTTGAGGGACATTGTGACCAATGCCTCTGAAGATTCGGTGCGAGTACTTGCCTGAAAATTTCGTCGCATACGCCTTTCCGTCGGCGGCTGGACCGTCGAAATCACTGGCAATGGTGATGGTGGGCATGGTGATGACGGGACCTTCGGAGAGTTTCTGCTCCAGAGGGTCGCATTGTGGCTCGCCTTTAGCCAGGCTCAGCCTCCATCGGTAATTATGGATGACGATGCTCACGTGGTCCGGGTTGTTGAAGGATGCTGCGGTGCGATCGAATGTCGCATCGTCGAAGTTCCATTTTTGGGAGACGTTCTTCCAGATGAGCTTGTTGAGGCGTGCCGGTTTTCGCTGTAGCCGAGCCGGCCGCGTTCCGTAGCAAAGTAATACTGGTACCATCATCCGTACTCAGCTGCCGGCGGCAACGGCTTTAGGTTCGCAGTGAGATTGGTAATCAGATAGCCGCTCACGGAGACTAACGCCTTGCAGCGTTGGGGCCAAAGCGCCGCCATGACGTCGGCCGTCCGCGCTCCCCAATCGAAACCGGCGATGATCGCCTTGTCGATCTTGAGCGCATCCATCAAAGCGATGATGTCCAGAGCAACGGCCGATTGCTGAGCGTTCCGGAAGGTGTCAGTTGAAAGAAATCGCGTCGTGCCATAGCCGCGCAGATACGGAATGATCGCCCGGTACCCAGCCGATGCCAGCAAAGGAACGACATCGATATAGCTGTGAATGTCGTATGGCCAACCGTGAAGAAGGATGACCACGGGGCCATGGGCAGGGCCCCCTTCAACGTATCCGACGTTCAGAAGGCCTGCATCGATCTGTTTGAGGGGGCCGAAGGAAGTATTCGACCGTGGCTTGACCGGCGGCGATGATGGTTGATGTGTTCGGACATTTGTCTGCTCCAGTGAGAGTCAAAATGGGTGGGGCATTGGAAGACGGGCGCACGCTCTGTGCCCGTATTCCGACTCTCTCCGATCAGCGCGCCGCCACTTTTCCGTCCGCTGGCCGCAGTGACTTGAACGCCGCTCGGATCTCGGCAGAGAACAGTTCCGGCTGCTCCCACGCCGCGAAGTGTCCGCCCTTGTCGACCTGGTGGAAGTAGATCAGGTTGCGATAGGCGCGCCGGGCCCATGTCTCCGGGGCTCGATAGACCTCCTCCGGAAAGACCGTGATGGCCACCGGGAGCGAGATCTCGGCGGTCTTCTGCGCGGCCGCAACAACAGGGCTGCGTCCGCCGTTCTCCCAGTACAGCCGCGCTGACGAGGTCGCGCTGTTCGTCAGCCAGTACAGCGTGAAGTCGTCCAGCACCTCGTCTTTCGTCGGGGACTTTTGGGGATCGCTGCCGTACGTCCACTGCGCGAAACCTGGATGCACGAGCATCCACGCCGCGAGGCCGGCGGGGGAGTCCGTCAGGCCGTACCCGATGGCTTGCGGCCGCGCGGTCATCATCACCCCGTAGGCGGCGCTCCCCTTTTTGTAGTACGTGTTTAGCGAGTCGAATACCGCGCGTTCCTGCTCGGAGAGTCCCGCCGGCGCGGGCCCGCCGCCAGCGAGCGCCGCGGCCACGTCGGGCGGTACCGTTGCCGGCAAGTTGAGGTGGATGCCGAGCAATCCTGCCGGCGCCTGCCGCCCCATCGCTTCGGCGACGACCGCCCCCCAATCTCCGCCCTGTGAGACATAGCGCGTATATCCCAGCCGCTTGATAAGGACGTCCCACGCACGACCGATGCGGTCCGGTCCCCAGCCTGTCTCGGTCGGTCGCGCCGAGAAGCCGTAGCCCGGCAAGGACGGAATCACCACGTCGAAGGCGTCCTCTGCCCGGCCGCCGAACGCCGTCGGATCGGTGAGCGGACCGATGATCTTGATGAGCTCGAACACAGAGCCCGGCCAACCGTGCGTGATGATCGCCGGAAGCGCATTCTGGTGACGAGAACGGACGTAGATGAAGTGAATGTCGATCCCGTCGATGTTCGTCATGAACTGCGGCAAGGCATTGAGCTTCGCCTCCGCCTTACGCCAGTCGTAGCCCGTCCCCCAGTAGTGAACGAGCGCTTGCAGCTTTTCCAGCTGGGCGCCTTGCGATCGATCGGGAACCGTTTCTCGGTCGGGCCACCGCGTAGCCCCGATGCGTTGGCGGAGGTCGACGAGCGCCTGTTCCGGAACGTTGACATGGAAGGGGCGGATTGCGGCTGTCGCGGCGTCCGCCGTCGAGTCCGCCGGCGGCTGGGACGCCTCCGCTGCAGTGCCCTGGATCTTGGTGTCGCTCTCGCGCACGACGCTCTTGCCCTCGTGTGCGCACGCGAGCGCACAGCCTATTAACCATCCAAAGCTCTTCATGGTGACCTCCCGAGCGCGCAACGCGGGCTCCACCGGTGTGTACTAGCGGCGGTAGCGTTCTCCGTCCGCGCTACGGCGAGCGGATAACGTTCCCCGCAGGCGAAAGTCAACCTCGGGAGGACCAAGTGATCACGGCGCGCGACGACTCGGATTGATGTACGACCGTGCTACCTCATCTCCTGCAGCTCGGGCGGTGGCTGGAGCGCTGGCAGCGCGCTGTGCGCGTCAACCGCAGACCGCAGGTCCTCGACAACGAGGGTGCCCATAGGTGCACTCTTCCGAGGAACGAAAGTGGACAGTCGATTACGTGTGAGCAAAGCTCTTTCAATGCAACACAGGACCATTGCTTGGGCAATGCTCCTAGCGCAGTCTCCTTGAACTCCCGGACGTCTGCAGGGATCGAGAGCTGAACCTGTGCTAAAACTCGAAGAGCCCGCCCGCTCGGCTGCGGCTTTTCGCTCTCACCCGATCAGGAGAAAAGCGTGCCACCAGACCCGTCGAATTGGATTTCCTTTCGCGACCAGCAACTCAAGCGGCGGTATTCAAATTCGCGAATCCCGATGAACACCCTGGTCGAGTCTTATCTCGACGAGAAGCTCGACATCGAGGGCGACCTTCAGGAGCTGATGCGCAATAAAGACTTGTTCGTCAACTATCGGCTCACGTTCGATCAGGCGAAGTTCTTCTTTCAGAAGTTCATCCCGTCGGTGATCCAGCACACCAAGAAAGTCGATCGCAAGCTGGTCACCGACCACTACGACCGGGGCAACGACTTCTTCGAAGCGTTTCTGGGAGAGGTCATGGTTTACACCTCCGCGGTGTTCAAGAGCCGCGAAGACAAGGTCGAGACCGCGCAGCGCCAGAAGCTCGACTACGTCGCCGGAAAGCTGCAGCTCAAGCCGAACGAGCGATTGCTCGACGTGGGTTGCGGCTGGGGCACCCTGGTCACGCACATGGCTGAACGCTACGGGGTGGACGCCACCGGCGTCACGATCTGCAAGAACCAGGCGGAGCTCGGCGCCACGCGAATCGCCGAGAAGAAGCTCTCCTCGAGAGCGCGCATCCTGGCGTTGGATTATCGAGACATTCCGCCAGCGAAATACGACAAGATCTCAGTGCTGGAAATGGCGGAGCATGTCGGCATCAAACACTTCCAAAAGTTTTTGAGGCAGCTGAGCGGCTTGCTCGCGGATCAAGGGCTCCTCTACCTGCAGATTGCCGGACTGCGCCGAAACTGGGGCGCCGAGGATTTTGCCTGGGGCATGTTCATGTCCAAGTACATCTTCCCAGGTGCGGATGCGTCGCTGCCGCTCTCCTATGTCACCAACCAGCTGGAGAAAGCTGGATTCGAAATTCACAGCGTCGAAAATGTTGGAATTCACTATTCATACACGATCGATCGCTGGTACCAGAATTGGATCCGCAACCGCGAACAGATTCTCGCCGCCTATGGAGAGCGGTGGTTTCGGCTCTGGTACATGTTCCTGGGTTGGTCGGTCCTGATCGCCGAGCAGGGGCGATCCACCTGCTTCCAAATCGTGGCGAACAAGAACCTACCGTCCTTCAATCGCCATCGCTGGGTCGGCGAGAAAGTCGCCCTCGCCGAATTCGCCCCTCGACCGCACGCCGTCCCGCCTATCAGCCCACCGCGAATAGATAGGAATGGCGATCTGCCCCTTATCAGTTAGCTGAGTATCCTAGGGAAGCTTTCCGGCAGCCCGCGCTTCCTCAATTGCTAGGAATCCAATCAACGGCTGTAGCTGATACGGTAGATGCAACCGTTGTAGTCGTCGCTGAGGAGGAATGCGCCGTCTGGCATCTGGTACAGGTAGGAAGGCCGGCCCCACATCTTGCCGTTCTCCAGCCATCCTTCGGCAAAGGGCTCGTATTTTGGGGTTTGTCCGCCAAGGGTAATCATCATCACGCGGTAGCCCACCTTCTTGGTGCGGTTCCACGACCCTTTCTGCGCACTGAACAGGCGGTTTTTGTGCTCGGCCGGGAACATGCTGCCGGTATAGAAGCGGGTGCCGATCGGCGCTACGTGGGGCCCCAGGAGAAGTGCCGGCGCTGCAAACTCGCTACAACGATGGCCCTTGCCTAGTTCAGGATGGGGCTCGCCGCTTTCACAGAATGGAAAGCCGAAGTTGGGCACGCCTTTGCTGACAACGCCCAGGATATCTTCCGGTTTGTCGTCGCCCATCCAGTCGCTGCCATGGTCGGTGAAGTAGAGCTCCTTGGTCACGGGATGCCAGTCCCAGTCGAGAGTATTGCGGATGCCGCGTGCGACCACTTCAAAGCCTGACCCGTCTGCATTGATCCGCGTGATCGAAGCAAATCCTTTGGGCGGATTGCAGATGTTGCAGGGGGCGCCGATGGCGAAGTACAGCTTGCCGTCAGGACCGAACCGCAGGGGCTTCCAGTGGTGATGGGGAACGTCAGCGTGGGGAACCTTGTCGAAGATCAATTTGGGTTCTGGTGGGTTGTCCAGTCGATCTTCGATGTTTTCCATCTTCCAGATTCGATTGGACTCGGCGACATAGAGAGCGCCATCTTTGAACTCCACGCCGTTGGGTTGGCTGAGGCCAGTGGTCAGGGTCTTGACTTGACGGGTCGTGCCCTTGTCCACGATCGCGTAGACTTTCCCGGCCCCACGGCTGCCGACGAATATCGTCCCCTTGGTTCCTCGGACAATCTCACGCGCGTTTGCCACATTGTCTGCCCAGACGGCAATCTTGAAGCCCGGGGGCAGCTTGACCCTGTCGACTGGAATCTGGCTGGCCGGTGTGGGCTCGGCTGGAGGATTGATTGGCTCCAGACCCAAGTTTTCCATCTCCTTGGGCCTTCCTTGTTGCCACATGGGGGCTTGCGCCCATGTCGTGGTGCTTTTTGAAATAGCCCGCGCACTAGACAGTTCGGTGACCAACGGGTCGCCTGAAACAGGTTGCGGGGCCGTGCTGGCTGCTATCGCCAATCCCGTCAATGCCGTGAGAGCAATTCGTCTGTGTGTTTTCATGGCCTTTCCCCCATTTCTGCTGCTGACTACGTTTGCTCCGCAGCAACGACGCCCCCACGTCTCCTTCGGCGAGGCTCACCTTGAGGTTTTGCACCAGCATCGCAAGGAGTCCAGCATTCATAGCGCTAGGCGGGCGCCTGGCAACGCTCAATCGACGGCGAGCTTGATGTATCCATTCCAAATTTTCCAGTAGGAGGGCTTGAGTGTGCTGTCAGGAATCGACAACACATTCGCCCGTATCAGCTCAGCAGGTCGGACGACTTGGAATCCCCACTCGGCATCGAGGTTGTCATCTGGGAAGCTGTAATCGCAGGGTCGCGGCTTCTGGAATGTCGAACCGTCCTCGTAGTGATTCGGACGCAGCGCTCGACTGGGGCTGAATGCTTCCCGGTGAGACTGCGCCAAGATCGTCTTGAACTCACGGAGCCCCAGGGCAGTCAAGTACTGAGGGACTGATTTCACCCCTTCGGACCAAGTAGCGCTGTCGATATGTGCCGAGCCGATAATCAAAATAGCCTTGGCGCATCGACCGCCGGGCCCGACGTAATTTTTGATGTTGCTTGC
The DNA here is from genome assembly GCA_036781205.1 of Myxococcaceae bacterium. Lineage (GTDB taxonomy): Bacteria > Myxococcota > Myxococcia > Myxococcales > Myxococcaceae > DAIQBK01. The sequence goes on along the minus strand of DAIQBK010000004.1, from coordinate 189,692 downwards.
GATGGTCAGATTTCGGTCTTCGGTCGCATGCACCAGATAATTGATCGAGAAGAGCGACAGCCTGGGCAGCTTCATGTCTACAGCAAGGAGCTTGGCC
>DAIQBK010000004.1:138129-189495 GCA_036781205.1 Myxococcaceae bacterium | reverse complement strand
GATCGAGAAGAGCGACAGCCTGGGCAGCTTCATGTCTACAGCAAGGAGCTTGGCCCTTCCTTTGATCGCATCGGCAAACGGTTCCGGAGCAACCTGAGCAATTTGCGGATACTTGCCAATGGAGTCTTTCCAGCTCTTTGCGCGGAAGTCTTCAAGAACCTCTTGGACCTCGCGAGTTGCTGGAGCCTCCAGAAGCACACAGTCGAACCCAGCAGTTTCTTGCATCAACTCGGCGAGCCATTTTGAGTAGGAGTGGTAGTTCTCGTTCCGGTGGGTCTCGCCCAAAAGCAAAATCCGGGTGGCAGGTTCAAGCGTGTCGCTAATCACCGCAACCGCAGAGGGTTTGCGAGCGCCGATCCGATCTCTCAGGAACTCCCATCGTTCCATGCAGGCGCGTTCTTCCTCGGGCGAGCGCCGGGGCTGCCAGAATCCGGCGCACGCGGTAACCAGCACAGAAGCGCAAGCACCCGCTGCTAAGCTCCGAGGCAAGAGGGACTCCCCGATGGATCAGGCATCATCAGTATGGACTCGGCCGGTGGCAAGCAGGTCGCAGGTTCAAACCCTGCTGCGCCCACTCGGTAACTTCCCCAGATCCTTCACCAGATTGAGACGCCGGCTCCGAACCTTCAGCGGGACAGCGAACATTGCTCTAGACAAACCTCTTGCGCTCCGGCTCCGTTTCTCTCAAATGTCCCCCATGCGATCCGACATCGTTCCCGGCGCGACCTTCCCAGACTACGAGCTCACCGACCATACCGCGAAGCGGCGCAAGCTTTCCGGGCTGCAGGGCCCTGATCCAATGGTCCTCGTTCTGAGCCGCGGAGCCTTCTGCCCGAAGGACCGCCGCCAGATGGAAGGGCTGCTTCAGCTCCATCGGGAAATGGGGGTCGGCTACTGCCGGCTGGTCACCATCAGTACCGACAACCTGATCGAGACCTACGAGTTCCGAGCGGCCGTCGGAGCGTATTGGCCATTCCTATCGGACCCGGGGCGCAAAGTTCAAAAGGACCTCGACATCGCCGAGTACACCGACCCGACGCACAACCCGATGATCCCCCATACGATCGTCCTCGAGCCCGGCCTGGTGGTGCACAAGATTTACAACGGCTACTGGTTCTTCGGCCGCCCGACCGTCGAGGAACTGCGCAACGACCTGCGAGCGGTGTTGCAAAAGTGTCGCCCGGACTGGGACATCACCAAACCCGAGCTGCGCGCCGCCTGGGAGAAGGGAGACAAGAATCGCTTCTATCCCTACGGCAAGACCTACGCGGAGGTATTCTCAGAGCAGGATTCGCTCGGCGACGAGAAAGCCGCCGCAAGGGTGGATATCCTGCATCAAATCTCAACCCGAGCGCCTCCGCAGCGGGTGCTTGCCGCGGTCACCACCCAGCCCGGCATTCGCGGCTGGTGGACGGCGGACTGCACCGTCAAACCGGAGATCGGCTTCGTCAACGTCTTTCGGTTCAACAACGGCAAGGTCGAATTCCACTTCAGGGTCGACGAGCAAACGCCGAGGCGCGTCGCCTGGACCTGCGTGAGGGCTCCGAAAGTCCCTGATGAATGGGTGGACACCCGGCTCACTTTCGAGCTTGCTGCGCAGGACCAGGGAACCACCCTGCATTTCGGCCACCGCGGCTGGCGATCAGTCGATGGCGCTTACGCCGATTGCAATACCGTTTGGGGCGAGCTGATGCAGCGCCTGCGCTCGCACGCGGAAGGGAAGCCGACCGAGCCTTACTTCACCGGATGAAATCGTTCTCGGGCGCCGGCATCTGAGAACGCGCGGTGTTCTGGCCCAGCGTGCTTTTCTGCTTTCGACAGCTTGGCCTGTCAGGCTTGCCACCCAGCCATCAACCTGACTAGCTTGTTTACTTGCAACAATGGTTGTCTTTGATGGTTGAGAAGGGAGGCAAGGTGAAGCGTTTAGCGAGTGTCTTGGGGTTTTTGATTCTGTTAGCTGGTTGCGCCACTTCTTCTCCGAGCCCAAAGAAAATCACGGTCACCCACGCAGATGACATCGCCGACAACCCAACTGCGAAGGTCGATCCCGACACCGTCGTCTGTGAAACGGTCCAGGTGGTTGGCAGCCGCATCCCGCAAAGACTCTGTATGACCCATCGAGACCGCGAAGAGTATCGCGACCAGACGCACGCGAGGTTCGGCAAGACCCCGAATTTTCAAGCTAAGGGGGATTGAGTTTCTTCAAAAATGATAGCGCCTGGATGGCCATAGCAGATGGCGACGTCCCTGTAGAAAGACAATCCACGACTGGTCTTAATGAACGCTCGGAGTCGGCTGCTGTTTGCGGCGCGGTGCCTGACAGCCGGCGGCGTCTTCCTCGCTGCCGCGGCAGTCTTCCATCTCTTTGCGGCGCCGCACATCTCGTCGATCCTTCGGCGGGCCGTCAACGCGAACACCTTCGCATTCCTCGAGCCGATCGTTTCGTTCACATTCCTGCTGAACGCCGTGCTGCTCTTGCCGCTCTCGTTCACCACGCTCTACGGCGCGGCCGGGGTTCGCCGCGGCGAGCGGTGGGCCTGGCGGATCAGCATCGCCAACGCGCTGACGGTGATCGCGCTCCCTTGTCTGCTGGTGTACTCGATGGGCCTCGGGTACTTCGCCGACGCGCCGCTCTTTCTCGCTGGCGCTGTGTCGATCACCGCGGCGGGTCTCCTGATGCTGCTGCCCCTCCTCTGGGCGCGGCGAGCCATCGCTCCCTGACCACGCTGAACAGCCAGCTCGGAAATGGCCTTTGCCCTCGGCAGTGAGAAGGTCACCTTCGATGGCAGTAAGAACTCCCGGTACAAGTCTCAGGCACGATGGTCTCACTGTATTCTCGCCAGTGGCCGCCATCTCGCTTCCACATAGTCAGGTAAGTACCTCGCAACTCCGTAACGCCGTCTTTCTCCGTCCAACGTTCTATCCAATCCCCCTGTTCGGACGCCACATCCCAATCTTCGTCCACTACAATACGATTCGGATGATGAGTGAGGCTGACGTCGGGCCTTCTCATGAAGAGAGAGGCGTGAGAGCGTTCCAGCGCATCGGAACCGTCTATGTGAACTGATGCTGCAGTAAAATGCAATCTGAGCTGACCAAAGTAGCCAGTTGCTTCGCATCGTGGCGTTGGAACGCTTTATCAATCTCTTGGCGCATGGAACGGATCTGCCCCGCAGAACTAGAAGTTGTGGTCTGGCAGGTTACCGATGTGCACGCCGCGAGGATGAGAAATAACATCCTTTTCATCGGACGGATCCTTCCTTCAGAAGCGCCGAGGCCGTCGAGATGATAGATGGGAATCTTTCGGCGTCAACCACGCTCCAACTCCTGCCAGCGTGAGTAAAGGCGCTCGATCTCCGCATTGACGCTGGAGAGCTCCCCGGAGAGTTCCTGCACACGGTCCGCGTTCGAGCAGTTCGAAGGATCTGCCAGGGCCGCCTCGATCTCCGCTTTGCGCCGCTCGGCTCCTTCGATGGCCACCTGCATCCCGTCGAGCTCGCGCTGCTGGAGGTAGCCCAGCTTCGCCTGCTTGCGCGGCTCTCGGGGCCGGGCAGATGCCGTGAGGGAGGCTGGTTTCACCTCGAGATGAGTATCTGGGCGCTGCGCCTTCAGCCGGCGGTAGGTGTCGTAGTTCCCTGGGTAGCGCACGACTTTTCCAGCACCCTCGAACGAAAGAATGGACGTCGCGACCTTGTCGAGGAAATAGCGATCGTGCGTTACCAGCAACACGCTGCCCATGAATGATACCAGTAAGCTCTCGAGTACGTTCAAGGTGACGATGTCCAAATCGTTGGTGGGCTCGTCCAGCACAATCAAGTTGGCGCCTGAGAGAAACAGCCGCGCCAACAGCAGCCGGTTGCGCTCACCGCCCGAGAGTGTGGCCACCTTCATCCGCTGCATCGGCACTGGAAACAGCAAGTCCTCGAGGTAGTCGCGCAGCGGGATTGTCTTCCCTCCGATGTCTACGTGCTCCTCGGCGCTCGCTGCTTCGTATACCGTCTGATCTGGGTCGAGTGTGGCGCGCGTCTGGTCGTAGTAGGCGATTCGGGTGTTCACTCCAATCCGGCACTCGCCGGAATCCGGCGCGAGCTCGCCCAGCAGCACGCGAAGAAGCGTCGTCTTTCCCACCCCATTGGGTCCCACCAGACCGATCCGCTCGCCGGGCTGCAGCAGGAGCTCCACGTCATCCAAGATCAGCCGATCGCCGAAGCGTTTGCTGAGGTGCTTTGCCTCGAGCACCATCTGACCCAGCCGAACCGATGCGGCAACCTTCAGCGCAGCCACTTGGGGCCGGCGGAAGCCACGCTCCTGAAGGAGGTTCCGGGCTCGCTCGATCCGCGCCTTGCTCTTGGTGCGGCGCGCCTCCACGCCCCTTCGGAGCCACGCGACCTCCTGCTGAATCCACCGCTGCCGCTTGTGCTCCTGCGCCCCGGCCTCCTCCAAGGCGACCAACTTCTGCTCCAGATACGCTTCGTAGTTGCCGGGAAATGACGTCAGCCGGCCGTCCGGTCCAATCTCGACGATCCGATCCACCAGCTCGTCGAGGAAGTACCGGTCGTGCGTCACCAGCAACAGCGCCCCCGGGAGGGTGTCGAGCTCATCCTCCAGCCATTCGACGGTATCCGCATCGAGGTGATTGGTGGGCTCATCCAGCAGCAGGAGGTCCGGCATCTCGAGGAGAGCGCGCGCGATCGCCACCCGCTTGCGCAACCCTCCGGAAAGCTCGTCGATTGGGCGATCCCAGTCCTTGACGCCCAATCGATCCAAGAGTGTCTTCGCGTGGTGCTCGGTGCCCCACCCACCCAGTCGTTCAATCTCGATCGCGTTTTGGGAGAGCTTTGGGAGCAGCTTGAATTGCTCCTCCGGCGTCGCTTCACTTAGTCGCTCGGAGAGAGCGGCATTTTCCGCGAGCGCCGTGCGCAGGGCGTGGCGCGCGACCGCGAGCTCGGACGCCACCGTGGCCCCTTCCGAAAATTCCGGCTCTTGCGGCAAGAGGGCGATGCGAGCACCGCGCCTTCGTTGAATCTCTCCGCCGTCCGGCTGAATCGCGCCGGCGAGAATCTTCATCAAGGTGGACTTGCCGGATCCATTCACGCCCACCAGCCCGACCCGTTCGGATTCCTCGATCGTGAAGGTCAGCCGATCGAAAACGGTTCGACTGCCAAAGGCCAGCGAGAGGTTCGCTGCGCGGAGAAGGGTCATCGGGCGAAAAGCGCCAGGCCCAGCGCGGCGGGGGTGGTTTGAATGGCGGCGGTGCGCATGGAAAGAAAGCTACTACTCTAGTAGGAGGATTCGCGTCATGCCTCGTCGGTACGTGATCGTCGCAGTCGTTTTGGCCGCTCTGGCGGTTGGGTTCTTCGTCCTGCGGACTCGCGAGACCCTCAATGCTGATCGGCCATCGCAGGCTCCTGCACCGGACAAGACGTCCGTTCGAAGAAGCTCACCGGCCCTGCATTCAATATTTCAGCGTTTGCCGGTGCACCTCGAAACCGTGGCTGATGCCGGTCTCAGGACGGGACCAACAAATGGCGGCTTCGAAGGGCGTGTCGTGTCGGCGCTTACCGGCAATGGGCTGCCGGGCGCTCAGCTGACTTTTGCGCATAACGGCCAGATCTCGTCGGTGTCCGGTGCACCTGATGGGTCGTTCCATTTCGAGCCGCACGTGGCGGGCCTTTGGCTGCTCGCTGCTACCACGGCTCCGGCTCACCTTCCGTTCGCGCCGGAGTGGGGCCTGAGTCCGGTGCTCCTGGAAGCGCGGCCCAATGAGCTCGTGCGCGGGATCACAGTTGCACTTTCGCCTGCCCAGGAGTTCGAAGGTCGAGTGGTCGACCCGAAGGACCAACCAGTGGCCGGAGCTGACATCACCGTGCTGGGCGGAGGTGCCGGGGCTACGACGCTCGTCCCACTCGAGAATCGCTTTCGTTCTGATTCAAGAGGCATGTTCCGGTTCATCGCTCCGGATGATGCGATTGTGGAGGCGACTCATGAAGGCTTCGCGAGCGGAAGGGCCCAGGTCGATTATTCGGTACGACTCAGCCGGAAGCTCACGGTGCGACTCAGACCGATCGCTGAGGCACATTTCTCGATCGAGGGAACGGTGATCGATCAAGACGGCTCACCGGCCGAAGGCGCGGTTGTGTCGGCCACACTGAAGGGTAGGCCAACTGCCTTCGCGATGACGACCCGAGTCGATGTCGACGGCCGATTCAAGTTGCTGGACCTGGAGGGCGGCACCTGGACTCTCGCCGCCAGTCGCCCAGGTTCTGCGCCAGCCTTTGCAGAGGTCGCAGCTGGGACGATCGGCGTTCGCCTTCAGCTCCTCCGTGGAGGGGGACTCGCTGGGCACGTTCGGGACAAGCGCAATGGTTCTCCGGTTGCGCCATTCACGGTTATGGTCCAGGGAAAGGAAACGCGAACGCTGTCGGTCATCGATCCGTCGGGCGAGTACCGTTTCGATGACCTGTCTCCAGGACCCGCAGTGGTGAGCGTTGTCGCTCCGGGACACGCCCCGTCGGCCGAGGTCCGGGTGACCATTCCTGATCCAGGGGCCGGCACCGCCACGGCAGATTTCGACCTCAGCGCCGGCGGGAGCTTGACCGGTTTCGTCCTCGAACGGGGTACGGACGCGGGAATTCCGGGGGCCCTCGTGGAAGTCGAGGGGACGCCGCCATCGCTCGGCGTACCGATTCGGAATGACACCCTCACAGATGGAGATGGCGGGTTCACGCTGAACGCGTTGGCCGAGACCACGGTCGGAATCCAAGCCTCGGCCGCTGGACACCATGCCCGAATCATTTCGGTCCCTCCAATTCCAGAGGGAGAGACTACCGGCCCGCTCACGATTGAGCTCACCCCACTCAAAGTCGGCGAGGACGCGGGAGTCGAACTCGCTGGCATCGGAGCAGCGCTGCAGAAGAACGGCGACGTGTTCGTCGTGGTCAGAGTGGTTCCGAATAGCGGTGCCGCCGAGGTAGGGCTCGCAGCCGGGGACGCGGTGACGTCAATCAACGAAGTACCGGTCAAACCGATGACCCTCACCGACGCGGTTCCAATGCTCCGCGGTCCGGAGGGCACCACGGTAAGGCTGGTCGTCGTGAAGGCAGGGAATCCGCCACAGACTGTGACCCTCATCGTGCCTCGAAGAGTTGTGAGGGGGTAAACACCCCCGAGGGCTCGGATGCTCTGCCGTCCCGACCTTCCGTTTGGGGTGATCGGTCACTATCCTCCCTGAAGGCGCCGCGGGACGCAGCACGCTTAGACATACCACTCGAGCGTTGAACGGCCATTTCGCGGAGATTGGCCATTGCCAAACAGGCGGCCGAGGCTCACGGGGGCGTGATTCGGGTTCACAACCTACCGGGAAGTGGCTGCGTGTTCACGCTCGACGTGCCGCGCGAGCCATCGTAGCGTAGGGCTCTCGAGGTGCTTGACGACCTCGCGGGAGGTATTTCCATGTTGAGCCGATACAACCATTCCAGGACCATCCTGCTCGGAGCAATCGCGCTCGCGGCAATCACAATCGAGGTGAGTGCTCAGCCGGAATACCGGACACCGAAGTCGGTGGCCGGCTCGGGCTTTGAAGTCTATGAGGCGACCATTCCCCAGATACAGGACGCCCTCACTTCAGGCGCAGTAACCTCCGCAGAGTTGGTCGATCGCTATGTCGCTCGGATTGACGCGTATGACCAAGACGGTCCACGGATCAATTCCATTCGGGACCTCAACCTCATGGCGAGGTCAATTGCAAACGAGTTGGATCGACTGCGGCGGAAGGGACAAGGCGGAGGGCCGCTGTTCGGGATCCCGATCATCCTCAAGGACAACGTCAATACCAACGATCAACCGACGACCGCCGGTTCGGTGGCACTGGAGGGATCGGTTCCGCTAGACGACGCTTTCATCACCAGACAGCTGCGGGATGCGGGCGCGATCATCCTCGCCAAGGGCAACTTGACCGAGTTCGCCAACTATCTCACCGTCGGGATGCCGGCGGGGTACAGCTCGTTGGGAGATTTCGTCTTCAACCCGTACGATCCTCGCCCCGATCCACGATTTCCCGACGGGCGACCCATCCTTTCGCCCGGTGGATCCAGCTCGGGTCCGGGAGCCTCAGCGGCTGCGAGCTTTGCCGCGGGGGGCTTCGGTACCGAAACCTCTGGCTCGATTCTCAGTCCTGGGAGCGCGAACTCGCTGGTCGGCGTCAAGCCGACCGTAGGCCTCGCTAGCCGCACCGGCATCATTCCGATTGCGTCGAGCCAGGACACGCCGGGTCCCCTGGCCCGAACGGTGACCGACGCCGCTATTCTGCTTGGCGCGATCACCGCCGCCGACCCAGATGATCCAGCGACCCAGGTGCCTGATCGCGTCGTCTACAGCGACTACACGCCATTTCTCAACCCGAACGCCCTGCAGGGCGCTCGCATTGGCATTGCGTTCGGCCGCAATCCGTCCGGAATCCCGGTGTACTACTATTACAGCCTCAATGCGGCCCAACGTGCGATCATCGACTCGGCCGCCGAGGTCATGCGGGGACTCGGAGCCGACGTCTTCTTTGTGGAGATCGAGACTGCGAACGCGCTTGCCGGTTTCAATTCTTCGGTGCTGCGGTACGAGTTCAAGCGCGACCTGAACGCCTACCTCAGCACTCTGCCGCCCAGCGCCAACGTCCATTCGCTGGCTGAGGTGATCGCGTTCAATAACGCCTACCCCAACCCGGATCGGTTCCGGTACGGACAGACGCTCGCGCAAGCGTCGGAGGCGACCGACCTTGAAGCGGAGCGGCCGCAGTATTTGCAAGACCGAGCCAATGATCTCCGGCTGTCGCGCGACGAAATCGACCGAGTGATGGCTGTGGAAGATCTCGACGCGCTCCTTTTCGGCGCGAACAGTGGCGCCGCCATCGGCGCCAAAGCCGGCTATCCCAGCGTCACCGTGCCGGGCGGCTACCTTTCGACCGACGACTCGCCGTTCGGCGTTACGTTCACGGGAATGGCGTGGAGCGAGCCGCGGTTGCTGGCTCTCGCATACGCCTACGAGCAAGCCACGCTTCTGCGGTACCCTCCACCGAGCACGCCGCCACTAACATCCGCCCAGTAGCAAAAAATGAGTGTCCTCGACGGGATTTGAACCCGGCAAGTGGATCCACGGATGGATCATTCGCTGGCGGCCCGCGGCGCAGTGGCACTGCCGACGTGCTGTTCCAAAAAGCGCGCCGACCGTGCGAGGAATTGGATGAGGTTCTCCTTGTGCGCCAGCGAGTGGCCTTCGTTGTCCGCCACCATGTACTCGACGGGTACATCGCGCTCGTGCAGTGCGCGCACGATCAGGTCTGACTCGCTGCGCGGCACACGCGGGTCGTTGGCGCCTGCGTAGACAAAAAGGGGCGCGACGATCTTTTCCACGTCCTTGAGAGGCGAGATGGAGTCGAGGAAGGCCCCGTCCTTGTCCGGATCGCCGAACTCCAGCAGGAAGACTTCGCGGATCAGGCCGCTGGTGGTGGCCATGAACGTCTTGAGATTTGCAACTCCGAATAGATCTACGCCAGCGCGCCAAAGTTTGGGCATTCGCGTTAGCCCGACGAGCACGGTGTAGCCGCCGTAGCTTCCACCGAAGACGACGACTCGGCTGGGATCGGCCCAGGGTTGTGACGCCGCCCAGCGGCCGGTGAGCTCGATGTCCTCGAAGGCGGCGAGGCGCCCCTGGCCGTTGTCCGCCTCCTCGAAGGCACGGCCGAATCCTCCCGAGCCACGCACGTTGGGCTCGACCCAGGCGTACCCCTGCCCGATGAAGAATGCGGAGATTGCCGACCAGCGGATACGGGAACTGCCTGCCGGACCACCGTGGTACGAGACGATGACCGGAAGTCTCCCCGAGCGGTTCTTGGGGAGTGACACGTTGATCGGCAGCTTCAGGCCATCGCGCGCTTTGATCGCGGTGATGCTCGTCTCCATCGCCGGCAATTCCTTGAGCGACGGGCGTGCCTCTTTTCGCAGCGCGGCCGGCTTGCCGGTCTTCGCGTCGACCGCCCAGGCGTCGGTGGGCGAGCGGGGAGTGGACCAGAGCGCGATGAAGCGCTTGCCGTCCTCCGAGAAGTCGGAAACGAAGCCCTCGCCGAGCGGCATCGTCACCTGGGCGCGCGGCTTTAATGTGCGCGCCGCGAGCAGGCGGATCTCGGCGCGATTTCCGGCGTCAATGGACAGGGCGAGCGCCTCGCCGCTCTTTGCCACCGCGATTGCCGGGATGCTGGCCACCGTCGGGTGTTTCTCCACGTAGCGCGCCTTCTCCTTTCCTGAGTTGGCATCGAGCGCGAGCAGCCAGGCTTGCTCGCCGCCACCGTCGGTGGCGACGTAGATGGTGCGCGCGTCGCGGGAGAACTTCGCCCCAAAGATGGTGACCTTGCCGCTCCCCGGATAGAGAGGGCGGGTCTCACCCGAGGCGAGGTCGAGCAGGAGCAGATAATTCTCCGATCGCGATGGATGGCGCAGGAAGAGTCCCTGCTTGCCGTCGTGACTCACGTCGGTGAGGAAGCCAGGCTTGGAGTCGCGGTACACCTCGCGCTCGTGCCCAGGCTCGATGGCCGGAGCTGCATACACCGCGGAGCTCGCTTCGCTGATGCGACGCGCGGAGTAATACACCGTGTCCGGCGCGAGGTCCGCCACGTGCGCGCGGTCGCGCTGCATCCGCTCGCCCGGCGTCAGCTCGACTGCGCCCGAGCCGTCGAGATTGATGCGCCAGAGAGACCACTTCTCGTCCGCGCCACGGTCGCTGCCGAAGAGCAGCGCCTTGCCATCGGGCGTGGTGGCGTCGAGCCTGACGCGCTCCTTCGACTCGAAGAGGCGCCGCGCCGGCGAATCCGGCCGGGTTGCGTCCGCGACGTACAGCTGCGGGAGGCCGTCGCGATTGGAGACGATCACCAACTGCTTTGCGTCCCGCGTAAAAAGTGCGTTCGAGTTCACGAACGCGTCGACCAGCTGCGCAGCTTTCTTCGCCAGCTCCGCGGCGCGGTCCGCGGCCAGTCCCGTGAGCGTATACGGCGGAAGCACCGCCGCGGTGCCGGCCTGCCGCGGAGGGACTGCGGCTGTGCTCGGCGAAGCCTGGGCCGGCACCGGCGCAGCCGCGCTTGGAGATGTCGGCAGAGCGGCTTGCCGCTCCGGAGCCGGTGGAGAGGTCGCGCAAGCCGAAATGAGAACAAGCGCAATCCACGGACGACGCAGGCGGCGATAGGGAGGCATGGCGTCGGACCGTACTCTTTTGCACAGCGGAGGACGAGAGAAAGAAACGGCGGATGGTCATCTTCCGTATCCCTATGGACGGGAGACGACTGGCTACGAAGTTTGTAGGCCGTTGATCGCCATGCCCCCGCTCGCGCCAGGTAGGATCGTTTCGGTGCGCCGCCGTGACCGCGTGGCTAGATCAACCAAGGTGAATGGCTCGAGGAGGAGACCATGGGTGGATTTCGCGTTGGCACGATCAAGGGAATACCCATTCGGGTGCACTACTCGTTTCTGTTGATTCTCCCCTTTCTCGCTTACCAATTTGGATTGCTGTTCCGGTCGGCTGCAAGTCACGCCGATGTTCCTCCGGAGATGCTCCAGGGCAATCCCTTCGTCTGGGGTCTCGGCCTGGCGCTTGCGCTTTTTGTGTCGGTGCTCATCCACGAATTGGCCCATTCGCTCTACGCGCTCAAAAAAGGCGGGCAGGTGCGCGACATTACCCTCTTGATGATCGGTGGCGTTTCGAGCCTCAGCAGCCCTCCAAAAACGACTCGGCAGGAAGCAGTGATGGCGTTCGTAGGTCCGCTGACGAGTCTCGGTCTGGCAGCTGTGTTCTATGCCGCCAACCGGGCGATCGCGGGGCTCGAGTCGTTCAATCTTCAATTCGCACTGTTTTATCTGGCCGAGATGAACCTGTTCCTCGGCCTGTTCAACCTTCTGCCTGCATTTCCCATGGATGGTGGGCGGGTGGCGCGTGCCTTGCTGACCGAGCGCTACGGAATGCTCCGAGCCACTCAAATCGCCGCCGGGCTCGGAAAGGCTTTCGCCGTTCTCTTCGGCATTCTCGGATTGTTTTCATTCAACATCATTTTGATCATCATTGCCTTCTTCATCTTCCTCGGCGCCGAGGGAGAATCGCGCAGCGTCTTGATCAAGGCCATGTTGGGTCATGTTCGGGTGCGCGATCTGATGTCGCCCGGTTACGGATCTGTTTCGCCAACCGTGAGTGTGTACGACGCAGCGGAGCAGATGCTGCGCGATCGGCGACTGGCCTTCCCCGTGGTGGAGAACGGCCGCGTGGTGGGTCTGCTCACCGAATCCGCAGTTGAGAAGGTCCCGCCCAACGAGCGCAAGCTCACGCCGGTCATGAAGCTGATGCAGAACGTGGAAACCGTAGGTTCTGACGACGACCTGGGGCGTGCCTTGCAACTGATGGGCTCAGGAGACATTGCTTTACTGCCAGTCGTCCAGGATGGGACGATGATCGGGGTCCTGCAACGCTCGGACGTGATGCGGGGCCTTAAGCTCCAGGAACTGGAAGCGTCGCAAAGGCAGACATCGACCTATCGCCCTGACAGACAGCTCCACGTCGGGGCCTAACGCCGGAGGTTGATGGCGCCGCTCGCACCTTTCTTGCGTTAGCAGCGTCAAAAGAGCGGCGCAGCGCGGTTACCGCGAAACTGGTCAGGAGTTAGATCCACGATCCGCGTCCCACCCCCAGGTGCTGCGGTCAACATGAAGGTTGGTTCGAGCGCAATTCCGACCGCAAGCAGTTCTTCGCCGGAGAGAACAGTTCGGGTCGGTGAAACTGCTTTTGATACAACTGCCGATATTCCGGGTCCGGAATACTTTTTTGTCTCCCGGCCCTCCATCCCCAAGTCGATGAGCACGTGATGAAGCTTCGCGTCGTTTTCGGCAACGAGCACAAGGAATTCTCCTCCTTGACCGAACCGATCACGAACCTGCGGATTCGTCAGGGCTTCGGCGAGAAACGCAGCGGCGACTGAAGTTTCGCGGGCGGACAGCGGAACAGCGGCAATGCTGCCCTCTGCGAAGAACAACTTTGGAATCGCCTGTATCGACGCAGACCGCAAAAGTAACGCGATCCCCACCGACAGGATCAGCGACGTCGGCCACAGGCACAAAGCAATCGACCGCGAAGACCAAGGCTTTTGCGAAAGCAATCCCAAGAGCTTCGTCCCAGGCTCTCCCGGCAAGAACATCCATGTTCTGTGCAGGTAGGAACGATACGAGTCGCCAAATGCCGCTTCCATCCGGCGTTCCTCATCTCGAGCAAGGAAGTAATAGGCAAAGAGCATCGAGACAAAGAAGACGAGGATAATGAAGCGCGGCCAGGCAATCAGAAGGCCGAAGCTGGCGACTCCGAGGCAGAGGTACTGGGGATGCCGAATCCGGGCGTAAAGACCACGGACCGCCACCGACTTCTTGCGCAGTTTCACGTAATAGAGCTGGCCAGCATTCACCAAGAACGCGAGTACTCCCACGACGAATATCAAGAAGCCCACGGTCACGAGGTCGGGCATCGGCGGGAAGCTAACGAGGTGAGGCAGGAAGAACGCAGTGAGCCATGCGGTCCAGCGGCTTAGGTGCAAGAGGCTCATCACCGGCCCGTAGACGCCGTAGTAGTAGAGAATGAAGGGGCTGATCATGATGAACATCTCGAGGAGGATCAAAGCCCCGGCGAAACTCGCGGCGAACGCCCCGAACCAGGTGACTAATTTCGTTCGAGTGCTCATGCTCCCTTCCAGCTTGGCAGAAGCAGCCGTTGGCGAACACTATCAGTGCGATTCAAGGCGAGCGGCAAGCTTGAGTTCCTGAGAGCACCCCAACTCGGCGTGCAGGTTTTTCGCTCGACCGGATCTGCGAGATGCGTGTGGCCGTAGCGGCGCACAGTCAGCAACTGCCCACCTCAGGTCCTTGAATCCGCAGGCCGACCAAGTCGTAGAGTTTCGACTTCCAAAAAAGTCTACGGGGGTTTCCAAAAAATGAACAAGAACATTTGCGGGTCCGCGATTGTGGCGCTCGCGCTCTCGCTCGCATGCGGTGGAAAGAGCAACAACACCACTCCGGGCAATGTGACCATCACTGGGACGCTGCAATCGGGCACTGTCACGCACATGATTGACACCTCGACAGAAGCGCTGGAGCTATCGACCCGAGCCGATGCACTGGCGGGGCCGCTGGCCGGTTACAAACTTTACTGTGTGACGTTCGGCTCGCCGCCGGTCGCGGCATCGGGCACGGCGGACTCTTCGGGCAACGTCTCGGTCACCCTCGCAGCGCAAGGAGTGGCCTTCGGTTGTTTCGTGCAGGACGCAGCGGGTAGCACTGTCGCCACGCTGAGCTTCCAGGCCGCGTCGACAGCGGGCACCGCGCTCACCGTCTCGAGCAGCACCAGCCTAGGCAACATCACCGTCGACTTGAACAGTGGGCTCGCCTCGGCCAGCGTCTCGACCGGAACGGTGGCGACCACTCCCCCAGGATCGAGTTGCCCAATGGGAACCTGGGTCTTCCAGACCGGTACGTCGGAGCCAGCATGCGCCTCGACGGCACCGCAGACAACTGCGAGGGTCTGGGTAGCGCCGACATCAAACGGTGGATGCTGCACGGTGAGCCTCACCCACGGGCCCGAGTCGCATGGGCAAGGCGTCTGCTCGTACGGCTCGTGGGGCGGCCTCCCGGGCGTCTATTCGAACGGCGTGCTCACCTTCGGGCCGTTCAACGGTAACTCCGGCGGCGGAGTCTGCCAACAGCCGATCACGTTCCAGATGTCGCCGAACGGAAGCTGCACCAGCGCTACTGCTGCAGTCCATTTCGAGGGATGCGCCAGTTGCGGAAGCGGAGCCAACGTCTGCACCGGCTCCGGCACTCCTCCGTGCGGCACCACCAGTTGCAACGCCACGTACAGCGGAACGCGACAATAGCTGCCATGCGGCCGGGTTACGGGGCAGCCGTTGGTGCGGCGCGCCCCGTCGTTTTCACCCTGCCGCCGATCCCGCCGCCCCGTGGCGATGCACCGCGACGCCACAGCTTCGAGATGGTTTGAGCGCAACGAGCGAGGAGCGTCAGTGTCCCATCTATAGGTCCAATCTACAGGTGGGGTTCTGGTGCTCAACACGATCGGAAGCGTGGTTGCGGTATCTCTTTGCCTCGCGCTCCAAGCCCTCGCCGAGCCGTCATTTCGAGCCCGCAGGGATTTCGGGCACAACACCCAGCGCTTTCCCGAGAACCTGGTGGTCGACGACTTCGATGGCGACTCGATCGCTGACGTGGCGGTCGTTAACACCGGAAGCAGCAGCGTGACGGTGATGATTGGACTGGGGGAGGGTGGGTTTCGGTTCCAGGCTTCGAATTTTCAGTACAACATCCCGAATGGAGCTTCTGGGATTACGAGTGGCGATTTCAACGGAGACGGCCTGGTAGACCTGGCAATTTCGACTCGACAGGATGGCAGCGTCGCCTTCCTCAGCGGCGTGGGACGGGGCGAATTCAGGCGATGGATTTCGATACCCGTCGGAGTGGACCCAGATTGTCTGGTGGCCGCCGACTTCAACGGAGACCATGTTCTGGATCTCGTCGTGTGCAACGGCGATTTCGCAGGCGTGATTTCGGTGCTTCTCGGAAATGGTGACGGAACTTTTCAACCGCCGCAGTCGATACCGGTAGGATTCTTTCCATCCTCTCTGGTGGCCGCCGACTTCAACGGAGATGGCATTCCCGATCTCGCCGCAATCGTGGCTGGCCCGCGAAGTGGAGTCACAGTTCTCCTCGGCCGCGGCGATGGTTCATTTGACACCGTTCCATTGCTTGACCCGCTGATTGTCCATTTGTCGCTCGCCGTGGCCGATTTCAATGGCGACGGTGTCCCAGACCTAGCCAGCACGGTCCGAAACGGAGTTGAAGTCTTCCTGGGAAATGGAGATGGCACATTTGGCGACCCGATCGTTCGCGATCTCAGTACCCAGCCCAATTCGATTGCGGCGGCAGACCTGGATGGCGACGGTTTACCGGACATCGCGGTAACGAACACGATTCGAACGAGCGGCAGCGCCGAACAATCGACTACGGTGACTGTTCTACGCGGCAACGGCGACGGTACCTTTGGTAACGAGCGGTCTTTCCAAACGGGGAGCAACCCATTTGGCATCGCCATCCGAGACTTGAATGGCGACGCCAAGCCGGACCTGGTGGTCTCCAACAGCGCGTCCTCCACCATTTCGTCATTGATGAACGCGTCGAAGTAGACGGCTACCTTGCCAAGGGCTGCCTATCCCTTCTAGCCTGAGCGGAGGATTACAGATTGGTTGAACGCGGATCGCGCACTAATCCTCGGTGGTCTCCGTGACATCTTTAGCGGTCCCGACTCGTTGATTCGAAAATTTCGAGCCTGACGGCCTGCGTTACGGCAGTGACATCTTTGGCAAATATGCAGGGCAGATTGAGGTAGCCTCGGTGCCCTGTTGCCGTGACATCTTGCGCAATTCCCGGATCGGATTGCGGGGTTGGGCTGGGTAGCTACCCGTTCGCAGTCCGTGACATTTTTCTAAAATAACAGAGGGAAATACAGTGACATCTTTCGGTCTTTGCGGCGTCGTCAGGGTGAATGGGCGGCAAAATTTTCGCTTGCTCGCTGTGACATCTTTTCCGCAATTTGCCAACGGGGGATTCCTTGGCGGGGCCTCCGTCCGTGACACTTTCGCTGGTCAGGCTTTGAATGCCGGCCTTTTTAGGCTCTGCATCCGCCTCCACACGCTGTGACATCTTTTGGCAAAACGCGCCGGATTCGAGGGGTCGGCCTCCGACGCGTGCTGGGGACCTACGCCTAGCACTCTCCGTCTGTGCAGGTCGTCACCACCAGAGTGGCAGAGGTGGTGCCCGCAAGGGACGGGATTCGATCCACGTTGTTGAGGAGAGCGGATTTTAGCTGCGCGGTGTTGAGCGATTGTCGCGAGAGAACGAGAGCCGCTGCACCCGAGACGTGGGGCGTCGCCATCGAAGTGCCACTCAGATAGCTGTAGGCCGATCCGGGCGTGGTGCTGAGAACGTCCACTCCGGGTGCCCCAAGATGAACGGAAGTCGGGCCGTAGTTGCTGAACGACGCCAAGCCATCGCGGTTGTCGGCGGCGGCGACCATGTTGGGAGTGTTGTAACTAGCCGGGTAAGACGGTGTGACATCGTTGTTCGACGCGGCGTTCCCGGCCGCGGCGACAAAGAGAATGTCATTGGTATTGGCTCGGTTGATTTCATCGAAGAGGGCTGGCTCGTACGGTCCGCCGCCCCAGCTATTGGAAAGCACTCGGACATTGATGCCGGCGATTTTCGCGTTCACCGCAAAGTCGATCGCCACAATGGCATCGGCGGTGGTACCGCTTCCGGCCGAGTTCAGGAACTTGAGGCCCATTACGCTCACCGTCCAGTTCACCCCGACCACTCCCAAGGCATTGTTTCCGATCGCGCCAATGGTCCCCGAAACGTGGGTGCCGTGATAGTGGTCGTCGCGCGCGTCGCAGGTTCGCGTGATCGCGTTGTCGCCATGCGTTCCGGCGGGACACCCGCCGATACCGCCAGGATTGTTCCAAACGTTCGTCGCAAGGTCGGGATGCGTGTAATCAATGCCCGTATCGACGACTCCGACCACGATGGTGGGCGAGCCGGTGGTCACGCTCCAGGCGGGCTCGGCTTTGATGTCCGCGCCAGCGACGCCAACCACTCCGTTAATCGTCTGACCCGTATTGCGAAGGCCCCAGAGCTGGCCGAATTGCGGATCATTCGGGATGGTGATCGCCTGATGGACGTAATTTGGATGCGCGTACTCGACTGCGCTGTCTGAAGCGAGCCTCTGCAGCGCATCTTGTACGTTGCCCCGCAGCTTCAACTTGTAGATCTCGCCGCCCGCCACTTGGGCCAGATCTTCGTGGTATTCCGCGTCGGCATCGCTCTTGATCCGTGCCAGATCTGCAGGCGAGTTCTGGTCGGAGCGGAGCTTGACCAGAATCTCTCCCGGTACGGCAGCCAGCTCAGCGACAGCCAGACTTCGCTGGCTACTCAGAAGCTCGTTAGTGCTCGACCCGCTGCAAGACGCGAGCACGAACGTGAAGCCATCACTGTCCTGGGTCGACCACTCAACAGACAGGTGTGTCTCAGTAGGCGTTCGTCTTAGTAGGGCGCTGCAGATCCGAATGGCATTCGAGACCAGAAAAGTGATGCGCGTTGCCGTCGGGCCCGGTGGCCTTCGCTCTGCCACGCGCCGCGATCGAGAAGGCCTGGAGGCGCCAATTCCGCCAGCGTTGAACCGTGGCTGCTTTCAGCGTAACCTCCGCGCCCGCCCACAGGGGGCGCTCGTCGAAGTTCAATTGCCGAAGGAGGTCACGCTATGAAGAAGGCAATCGTTGCGGTGCCTGTACTGGCGGCCGTTTTGGCACTGGCCGGGTGGCAAAAGTCTGCGCGCGCGGCAGAAAAGGGAACAGATGGTGCGGCGTCGGGCGGCGGAGTCGAAGCGACGATCATGAAGCTGAATGATAGGATCAGGGCAGCCTCGCTGAAGGGCGACGTAGCGACGTTCAAGGAACTGTACGCTGAGGACTACGTGAGCATCAGCGCGATCACCGGCGCGCCGAGCACGAAGGCTGAACTCCTCGAGAACCTCAAGTCCGGAAAGTTGAAGTACGATTCGATCGATACTTCGGACGCGAAGGTGCAGGTGTATGGGCCGACCACTGTCCTTTTCACCGCAAAAGCGGAAGTGAAGGGCAAAATGGGCGACCAGGACATCAGCGGTACCTACCGTGCGTCGCGGCTATTCGTGAAGCGCGGTGGAAAGTGGCAGGTGGTGTTCTTCCAGTCGACCAAGCTTCCGACGCAGATGCGTACCGGCTAAGCAAGCGGGTCTGACTCGCCACTTGCCGTGGAAGAGAATGAACCGATCCTTTCACGTGTAGCGGCGCGGACGTAGCCGAGTCTTGTAAATCAGCCTCAGCCAGCGTGCCTGCGGCCCAAGACGACGGCCAGATGGCCTATCAAGGAGACGTCCGTGACGGAGACAAATCAAAGTGTCGGTTTCATTGGGCTGGGCAACATGGGCTCGGCGATGGCGAAAAATTTAGCGCAGGCCGGCTTCCGCTTGCGGGTGTGGAATCGAAACCCGCAGAAAGCGAAAGAGATGGTCCGCGACTTGCCGCAGGCGCAGCTGTGCAATACGCCCCGGGAGGCGGCCGAGGGCTCGCAATTCGTCGTCAGCTCGTTGGCGAACGATGAGGCTGTGCGCGCAGTGACCTTCGGTCCCGATGGTACGTTGAGTGGGATGGACAAGGATTGCACCCGAGTAGAGGCGTCCACGATTTCCGTGGCGCTGTCTGAAGAGCTCGAGTCCGCTCACGCCAAGGCGCAACGGCGCTTCGTGGCGGCGCCTGTGTTTGGGCGGCCTGATGCCGCCGCGCAACGGCAACTGTGGATCGTCGCGGGTGGACCCTCCGACGCATTGGAACGCTGTGCGCCGTTGTTTGCCGCAATTGGGCAAGGCACCTTCCGCTTCGCCAGGCCCCCGCACGCGAACCTGATGAAGCTGGTGGGTAATCTCACCATTGCTTCGCTGATCGAGACGCTCGGAGAGGTGCTGGTGCTCGCCGAAAAGGGCGGCGTTGCACCAGGCGATGCGATGCAGGTCCTCAGCGCCGTCTTCCAGTCTCCCGTCCTGAAGGGCTATGGGTCCCGGATCGCGACGCAGAGCTACCGGCCCGCAGGATTCCGCATGGAACTGGGATTGAAGGACGTGACGCTCGCGCTTCGCGCCGGAGAGGAGCTCAGGGTCCCCCTTCCGATCGCGAGCTTGATTCACGACCACTTTATCGAGGCATTGGCGCTCGGGCGAGGCGACCTCGATTGGTCCGCGATGGCCACGGTCATGCGCGACGCGGCCGGGCTTTCCGTGCCGAAGACTGCGTCAGCGTAGCGCCGCTGCTTTGCTTTTCGGGCGCATTAACGCTCGCTGTCCAGCATTCTCATCTGAGCGGGTCATCGTATCGCTGACCGGCGACTGCGGCCGCAGGTACTGCATCTTCGAGCCGGGCGAGATCCGCGGATGACAGTTCCACACTCAGCGCACCCACGGTTCTCTCCGGCAAAGCGCAAGATGTGCGTGCGGAACTCGCCTTGGCCCGCGGGTTAGGAGCTCCTCCAGACGCGGCTTGGTTGGTCTATGTCGCTAACTGCGCCAGTTCTGTCCCATGCGGTTGCTACTTGCGCCACGAGCGCAATGTGCGCGAGCATGGCACCCAAAGGGTGGGGCGCTCGAGAAGGCACCACAAGGCCTTTGTCCGCGCGGAAGGCATCTGTAATAGGGTCTGTGAACGGCAGACTGATCAAAGCAATCGATCGCTGCGAGATCTTGTCGCTGGACGTGTTTGATACCGCAATCCTCCGGCGCGTGGAGCAACCGACTGACGTTTTCGAGTTGGTCGCCGGGCAGTACCGGCACCTCTATTCTCCACAGGAGGTGTGGGATTTTGCGCGGGCCCGTGTCGACGCGGAACGCCGCGCGCGCGAGCGCGCATCGACAGAGCGGCCTGCCGCCGACATCACACTCAACCAGATCTACGCCTGCCTTGAGCCACCCGACGGCTGGTCGGCGCCGAGGCTGCACGCGCTCGAGATTGATCTCGAGCGGTTGGTGTGCACACGCAACCAAGCAGTGCACGCGATCTACCAGCGGGCGCTTGAGCTCGGAAAGGCAGTTGTGTTCGTCTCGGACACGTACCTGCCCAAGGAAATTGTCGAGGAGATCCTGCAAACCGAAGGCTATACTAAGTACGCGCGCCTGTTCCTTTCCTCGGCCCTGGGCGGCGTGACCAAGTCGAGCGGGCAGCTCTATCATCGGATGCTCAAGGAGCTGGGTGTGCCTGCAGCGCGGATCCTGCACCTTGGCGGTAACTACTCGGCTGACGTCCGGCAGGCACGAAGTGCCGGACTCACTGCTTTCCACTACCAGCGCGCGACCACACCCGCGGTGGATCGGTCGGTCGCGTCCGGCGCGGCCGCGGCGATTCACCGCGGCCTGGTGAGCAACCGCCGGGAGGCCGACGGCGGGGACGAGTTCTTCGCACGCCTGGGCTACGCGTGCGCCGGGATTCTGTACCTGGGGTTTCAGCGCTGGCTCAAAGCCGAGCTCGCGCGCGCCGACGTTGAGCGCGTCTTCTTCATCTCCCGCGATGGTTGGATCATGAGACAGGTATACAGCCGGCTCGGCGGCGGTCCACCCTCCTCCTATCTGTATGGCTCGCGGCGCGCGTTCACCGTGCCGGCGATTACCGAGCTCGACGAGCTGACGCTCCGCTTCCTCTGCACGGGGAGGCCGCTGAAGGTCGGGGAATATCTTGAGCGGATTGGCCTGGACCCGGCCGGCTTCGGCGATGCGATCCGCCGCGCAGGCTTGGTTGGGCCGATGCATCGGGTGCGTTCGCTCGAGGACGCTGAACGGCTTCGGTCGCTCTTTCGCCTGCTCGAGCCGCAAATCCTAAGGGTGGCCGAGGGCGAGCGCACGGTGACGCTCGAATACCTGCGTCAGTCAGGATTTTCGACGGCGAAACGGGTCGCACTGGTCGATCTGGGCTGGCATGGCACTCAGCAGCGCGCCCTGGTCAAGCTCCTCAAGCTCGCGGGAGCCGAGGTGGACGTTGAGGGCTACTACCTCGGTACCTTCCAGCAAACGCGCTTCCGCCAGGCGGAGAGTCTAAAGCTGCACGGTTGGTTATTTGAGCACGGGCTGCCCGGCGAGCTTTGCGACCTAATCCAGACCTGTTGCGAGATTTTCGAGTTCATTCATGGCGCGCCGCACGGGCTGGTGCTCGGCTTCGAGCGAACCGGTGGCGCCATCACTCCGATCTTCGCTACGTCGGAGTTTCTGCCCAGCCAGGTGGCCGCGGCCGAGCGACTGCGGTCGGCGGCACTCACCTACATCGAGGATTTCTTAGTGCTGGCAGAGCGGTTGCCTTGGCTGGTGATCGACAGCGAGTTGGCGATTGCTCCGTTCGTCCGCGTGCTGACGCGCCCCACCCGCGAGGAGGCGCGATGCCTCGGAAATCTTACTCATACCGATGGCTTCGGGGCTCAGAGGGGGACGCCGATCGCGCGCCCGCCCGGGCACTGGGAGTCGCTGCGTCACCCCACGAGGATCGTGTCCGACCTGGATCTTGCCTACTGGCACGAAGGATACATCCGGCGGCTCGTCGGCCTAAACAGAGCGGTGCGGCGCGCTGCCGAGCTCGGCGTTCGCGCGATGGCGGCGCTGCGGAGCCTCGTCTAGCTTCGCAGGGACCGCTTCCTGCTAAGCCCGCGCTCATCGGTGGGCGGCGGGCGGTCAGAAGATCGCATCAGCAAGTAGGACGGATGCTGCAGCCCAGTTGGAGGGTAGAATTCGTCGTGCGTATAGCGGAAACCGAGCTTGGCGATCATCTGCTTGGACGCATCGTTAGTCGGATTGTGGCCCGCGAAGAGACCACGAGCGTGCAAGACTTCGAAGGCGTAGTCGATCACAGCCTTGGCAGCCTCGAAGGCAAAACCCTTTCGCCAGAACGCTGGCCGGATGTGGACCCCAAGTTCGTAAATGTCCTCGCGAGGTTGATACGGCCGCAATCCACAGCATCCGACATGCGAACCGTTCGCGAGTAGGAAGATCGGCCAGTACTGGAATCCGTGCTCGGTCTGAAGTGCGAGCTCGCGAACAAGGCGCTCTTGGATCGCTTCGAAGGACGGTGGTCCACCCGCAGAGATGAAACGTGCGACACCCGGATCGCCCCAGAGGCCCTGCGCGAGGCCGATGTCTTCGCTTCTCCAGGTGCGGAATCCCAGGCGCTCGCTGGTGAGGAAATAATCGGCTCTGTTGTGTCTCGAAAGGCCAGTGCGGAGCCTGAACGAGGACATCAGATCTCCCCACCAGAGCCCGTTCATTCGCAAGAATCCGGCGACATCGAGGCCATGCCGCACGGGGTGGTCGCCTCGAATGGCGCTCCAGCCGCGATGAACAACGGTGACGACTGTTTCGTCGCCCGAGCGCTCGAACGTCACCTCGACTTCCGTCTTCTCACCTGGGGCGAAGTTCACCCCTCGCCATTCGAAGACGAGTCGCGCCGGAGGCTCCCACGCCGTAACATTTCCGGTCACGAACACCCGGGTCCCAGCGTGGGTCTCGAAAGACTCGAACAACCTGCCCCCGACGCGCGGCTCCAGATGGATGATCCCCCGATTCTTCCCGGCGACCCGGAAGCGCAGGCCACTCCTCCACCAAAGGTCGATTTCCTCGGTGAAGACCTCGAACGCAACCGACGGCTCCACCGCAACCGAGACCGACACCTTGACTTGATCGCCCGGCACGGCAGATCTCATCAGCCTTGTCCCCGGCGTTCAGCGCGTTCCTTGAAGGACTGCAGCTGGGCGCTCCAGAACCCTTCCACGTCCTCCAGCCACTCGCGAAGCTCGCGGAACGGTTCCCGTCGGAGGCGGTAAATTCGAACGCGAGCATCGTGCTCATGTTCGTCCCCCTCGATCAGCCCGGTTTTTCGAAGGACGCGCAGGTGTCGGCTCATCGCTGGAGGACTCATCGCCAGCGCTTCGGAGAGCTCTCCCGCGCGTCGAGGCTTTCTGCGCAACAGCTGGACCGCCGCGCGCCGGTTGGGATCAGCGAGCGCGGCGAGGGTGCGATCAAGCGAGCTATTCTTCATCGCCCTTCGGGCTGCGAATGCGCTGCATGAACCACCACATATGGCCTTCCAGGTCGATCGCTCCATAAGAGCGATCTTCCCAGTAGTCACCGCCATAGTCGGTGTTTTTCGGCTCGTAAAAGAGAGTGGCGCCAGCCGCCTTGGCTCGTGCGCAATGAGCATCGACGTCATCGACGTAAAGGCAAAGTGTCTGGGTGTTTCTTTCGCCGACCATTGCTGGACTTGCGGTTCGCGCTCGCCAGGCCTTCTCGGGCCGGGTGTACTCCTCGCCGGCCCCGCCGACCATGATTAGACCCTCGCCGAATTCCAGCTCGGAGTGCTCGATGCGACCTCCCTCACCCTCGACTTTGAGACGCACCGTGAAGCCAAACGCTCGGCAGAGCCAGTCGATCGCCTTGGCGGGCTCTCGGTAGAAGAGGGAAGACGAGATACGAGGCCAACCTGGGGGTGGATTCTTCATCGCGGGGTCCTTTCGATTCATGTTGAAGTTCGGTGAATAATTAACCGTACGGTTAACCATTCTGGCAACAAAAGTCAACCTTGCCGCACTTCGGTTTCGAGGTTGGAACCGCGAATCGGTTTCAGAATCTCGCTAGCTGCGGGATCGCGGTTCTGCGCGACCGAGCACCAAAGCAACATTGGTACCGCCAAAGCCGAGCGAGTTGGAGATCGCGAGCCTTAGTGGCTGCGAGACCGGCCGCAACACCGGTGGCATTTCTCGAAGGGCCGGGTCGAGCGGTTCCGCGTTCACAGACGGAGCAATCCAACCTCCGCGAAGCATCGATAGCGTGAAAATCGCATCGATTGCTCCGGCGGCCGAGATGGGATGCCCGGTATAGCCCTTGGTCGACGAATACGGAACGATCCGGCCAGCGAATAACCGCTGCAGGGCGCGCACCTCGGTCACGTCGCCGCTCGGCGTGGAAGTACCGTGGGTGTTCACGTAGTCGATAGCCTCGGGAGTCACTTCAGCGTGACGCAGCGCACGCTGCATCGCGAGAAGTGCCCCTTGCTCTGAGGGGAAAACCATCTCTCCAGTGCCATCCGAGGACATGCCGTAGCCGCAAACCACTCCAAGCTCCGTTGCCCCCCGCGCGGCTGCATGGGCTCTGGTTTCGAGGACCAGCATGCCCGCCCCTTCGCCGAAGATGAAGCCCGCGCGATCAGCAGAATACGGCCGAGATGCGCGCTCGGGCAGTTCGTTGTCGTGGCCGTTGAGCGCGCGCATCGCCTCGAAGCCAGCGTGAAAATGCGGATCCACCGCCTCAGCTCCGCCCGCCAGCGCCGCCTCGACATGGCCGTGCTCGATCAGCTCTGCCGCGATGAGAATATTGTAGGCGCCGCCAGCGCAAGCGGCGCTCACGCTAAACGACGGCCCACTCGTGCACAGCGCCGTAGCCAGGTTGGCGGAGACAGTGGAGGCCATCAGGCGCGGGATGACCGCTGGCGATACTTTGCGGAAGCCATCGCCACGCGAGAACTTCTCCTGTATCTCGATGTGGGTGGCAACGTCTCCCGTACCGCTTCCGGCTACAACCGCGATGTCGCGGCGATCGAGCCCTGATTGGGTGAGGGCAGCGAGGGCCGCCTTGTAGGCCATCAGCGCGGCGCGTCCCATGAAGCGCGCGTGCTGCCGAGGAGCAGTGAGCTCGCCCCGGTAGCTACCAAAGATTTGGCAACGCGCTCCAGCTTGAACCGCTGGCGGATAGCGCACGAACGGCAGGGTCCGCCCAGTTCGGAGCATCGACTCGATCTGGCCAAGGTCATCTCCGAGATGGCAGCAGACGCCGGCTCCAGTGACCACGACTACTCGAGAGGAATCTCTCACCGGTGGTTGCCAGTCTTAGAATGAGCTTTTTCAGGCATTATCAGGGGACTCCTTCTCTACTTAAACGTTTCAACGAACCGGACGAGTCCCTGGGAAGCGAAAGAACGCGCGCGAACCGATGCAACGATTGTCAGGTCACGGTGTCGCGGCCGGTCAGTGAATGTCCCGCGCTTTAGCGGCCTCGCATCGCAGCGCGACTCTTGGAGCTGGACGGTGGAGTCTTGCCATTCACTCGCGCCGTTTGAGAAAGCGCTCGAGCACGAGGCAAGAGCACGCCATCAACAGCGAAAAGCGGCTCCGACCTCGACCCGCACAAATGTGCAATGACCAACAAAAACTAGCTAATCACGATTTACATGTTTTTCAACTAAGTCATATATTTCTCGACTGTCCGGCGAATCGGCCGGCTCGAGGGGCCTGACCAAACCGCTTCAACCCAAACAGGAGAGGGAAATGTGACGGGGTAGCAACTCAGAAGCCAATGCGGTGATCAGCCAGTTCAGCGCGCTGACCCCATCGCAGGAGCAGGACATCCTCAACTTCCTGCGCTCGCTATAGGGTTTCGTCCGATGCGCGCGGAGGAGAATCGCGGAAGGTTCGCCCTTCCGCGGTTCTCCTCAACCTTTCCAAGTTGCTCGCCTTGACGGTGTGGACCAGCGCCGCCGACTCGACGCAGCGTGCGCTCTGCGAGCCAAGTCTAGATTCCCAGCTAGAGGCGGTCCACCCAGTCGACAAACTCGCGTTCAAGATCACTGACCGTCCAGCGGACCTCCTGGTCAAGAACCCGCTCGAAGGACTCGCCCTGCAGCGTACGCCGCACCACGGCGAGCAACTTGTCCTTTCCCACCTTCTTCTCGACGAATAGGGCCGCTGCGTAGAACTGCAAGTAGTCCATCCTAATCACGCCCCACACCGGCAATGGCGTGAGCTTGCCCTGCCGCCGCTCGTATTGGATCGTCATCACCTGATTCGGCGCGAGCTGATCGAGCCCTTTGCGCTTCCACCCGAGACGCTCCGCCAATCCCTCGTTCAGCCAGGTCGGGAGCCGCCTCCCGGTGCCTCGGTAGTCCAGGAACGCGTGCGTCAGCTCATGTACCATCGTTCCGGCGAACTCATCATTGAGTCGGCTTCCACCGTTGACGTAGATAGCGCCATAGCCATAGTGCGCGCCCCGGGTGGACGCAGCCACGCTCCCGAACTGCTTTTCGTAGTGGACAGGCGTGTAAACGTTGATCTTCAGTGGCCGCTCCAGCGTCCAGCCGAGCTCGGCCGACACCGCCGAATGCCCCCTCTGAATTATATCCGTGAGCAGTCGTTGGTAGTTCTCCCGGTCGTAGTCGAAAGCCAAGCCCTCATCCCATGAAATCGCCACCGGAGCATCGGCCCGTGCGCTCAACCCGATGAGCAGGCCCAACGTGCCGACTCCCACGAGCAGCTCCCTCAATGATGATCGCATTCGTCGAACCCTCTCGCACTTGTCGCCGAAGCTCAGCGCGTGGAACTCTCCGCCGCTCCGGCGCCCCGTTACTGAGTCTACTCAAGCGATCGAGAGGGCACAGCTGCGAGTCGGTAGGGGCAAGCCGCACTTGCCCGTACTATTTGGCGCTCTCCTCGAGAGTCGGGGATATGGGCACCGCCGTGATCACCAGTCGAGCGTGCGTTTGAGGTTGGCAATGACCTCGCTGAGCGCGCAGCGCTCAGTGACTACTTCTCGCTTTGGCAAATATTCCTTTCCGATTTCGACAATCCAACTCCGAACCCGGGCGCACGCCTGGATACCTTCCTGGTCACGTTTTTCGGACTCCACCAGCTCCAGCCAAAGATGCGTCTTAGCGTCCGAGGTCACGAGGATTTTTTGCGCCCTCAATACTTCCACCAGAGCTGCGCGTATCTCGTCTGAAGTGGGTGCGCGCTGCGACATCGGGCGGTAGTCGGCGACCCGCAGTTGCACGGATCTACGCTGCGCGGGAAGGCCGCCGTCCTCGGAAGCGCCCAAAACCAGCATCGACCAGGAGTGCGCGATAACCAGCAGAGTCCGCATGAGTAGTTACCTCGGGTGCTCCAGGAGTTCCGACCGCAGCTTCTGCGCAGCCTCCGCCATCGCGGTCAAGGAGGGCTTGACCTCCTCCCACCTCCGAGTCTTCAAGCCGCAGTCCGGGTTCACCCAGAGCTGGTTCAGCGATAGTACCTCCAGCGCCTTGCGCAAGAGCTGCTCGATTTCCTTGCGCCTCGGCACCCGCGGCGAGTGAATGTCATACACCCCCGGTCCGATCTCATTCGGGTATTTGAACCGCCTGAACGCGCCCAGCAGCTCCATCTGCGAGCGGGAGCTTTCAATCGAGATCACGTCGGCGTCCATCGCAGCGATCGAATCGATGAAGTCGTTGAACTCCGAATAGCACATGTGGGTGTGGATCTGCGTCGCATCCAGCACGCCCGCCGCCGCCAGGCGGAACGAGTCCACCGCCCACCGAAGGTAGCCCTCCATGTCTGCGCGCCGCAGCGGCAGCCCCTCGCGGAAGGCCGGCTCGTCGATCTGGATCACGCCGATGCCGGCGGCCTCCAAGTCTGCGACCTCGTCCCGGATCGCGAGGGCGATCTGCTTGCAGGTCTCAGAGCGCGGCTGATCGTCGCGCACAAAGGACCACTGGAGGATCGTGACGGGCCCGGTGAGCATTCCCTTCATTGGCTTCGCCGTCAGCGACTGGGCATATTTTGACCACGCGACCGTGATCGGCTCGGGCCGCGACACGTCCCCGAAAACCACCGGCGGCTTGACGTAGCGGGAGCCGTAGCTTTGCACCCAACCGTTCTGGGTGAAGCAGAAACCGGAAAGCCGCTCGCCGAAGTACTCGACCATGTCATTGCGCTCGAACTCCCCGTGCACGAGCACGTCGAGCCCGATCTCCTCCTGAAAGCGGACGGTCTTTTCGATCTCCGTCTTGACTGCGTCCTCGTACTGGCCGGGGGTGATCTTCCCGGACTTCAGGTTGGCCCGAAGCGCCCGAACCTCCGGCGTCTGGGGGAACGACCCGATGGTGGTGGTTGGCAACTTCGGCAAGCGGAGCTGGCCACTCTGGATCTTGTGACGGTCCGCATAGGGTTTTGACCGCCGAAGCTGTTCCTCGGTTACCTTGCCTGCGCGGATCTTCACATCCTTGTTGTGAATCCGCGGCGACCTACGCCGAGACTCCATCGCCGCGGCGTTTTCCGAAAGCGCCACTTGGACGGTTCGGCGCCCTTCGGTCGCCGCGTTCGTCAGCGTCACAATGGCCTCGAGCTTCTGCTTGGCGAACGCCATCCAGTTTTTGATCTCGGCGTCCAACTTCGTTTCGAGCTCTAGATCAATCGGGGAGTGCAAGAGCGAGCAGGAGGGACCGACCATGACCCGGCTCGTCCCGATGGCCTCAACCGCCCGCTCGACGAACCCCAAGGCGTGCTCGAGATCGGTCTTCCAGATATTCCGCCCATCGACGACGCCGAGCGACAACGACATCCCCGAGCGGAGCGAATTGGAATTCAGGACCTCACCAAGCTGTGTCGGGGCCCGCACGAGATCTAGATGCAGCCCGGCCACAGGAAGCGAGAGTGCCACCGATAAGTTGTCCCGCAATCCCTCGAAGTATGTCGCGACGAGGATCTTGAGCTTGGGAGCTGCTTTGACGAGCCGCGCGTACGCGCTCCGGAGCGCGGCTCGCTCGGCGTCGTCGATGTCGAGCACCAGGCACGGTTCGTCGATCTGGACCCACTCCGCTCCCCCTGCTGAGAGGGTGCTCAGAATCTCCTCATACAAGGGCAGCAGGCCCGGAAGCAGGCCCAGCCGATCGATCGACGGATCCTTCGCTTTGCCGAGCAGGAGAAACGTCACGGGACCCAGCAGCACCGTGCGTCCAACGATCCCCAGCTCCTTCGCGCTCCGGAATTCAGAGAGGGGCTTCTGCGAGGTAAGCCGGAACTTCATCCCGTTCTCGAACTCCGGCACGATGTAGTGGTAGTTGGTATCAAACCACTTCGTCATCTCCATCGCCGCTACTTCCTTTTGGGATCTCCCCCGGCCGCGGGCCATGGCGAAATAGGTATCGAGATCGATTCGGTCACCAGAAAAGCCGAACCGGGACGGGATGGCGCCCACCATCGCGCAAGTGTCCAGCACGTGGTCGTAGAGGGAAGAGTCGTTGACTGGGATGTGCTGAATGCCCAACTGCTTCTGGAGCTGCCAGTTCTCGTTGCGGATCCGCCTAAGCTCGGAGACGAGCGCATCCTGCTTTAACTCGCCCGCCCAGAACGATTCCAATGCCTTCTTCAGCTCTCGCCCGGCACCAATCCGCGGGAAACCCAGGTTCGTCGCGATCGCCATCGTCCGTCTCCTCGTCCAGTCCCACGCCAAGGTGCGCGGATTCCGAGGCACGATCGCTCCAGAAACCCGGCGCCTTAGCTTTTTTAAGGTGGTTGCAAGGGTCCGGAAATCAGTCCACCTGGACGCTAATTACGGCTACTCGGTCCCGCCGTCAACTCCCGGCCGGTTGCGATTTGCAGCCAATCAGGAGGTGCGCGGCGCCGGGGCAGCGGCATTTGGCTGTTTCGGCAGTGCAACGCTGTTTACAAATACAATCCGAGAATTGTTTCAATTGATTTGCCGAACGCGTAGGCTCAGCTGGTAGTGCAACCAGGGGGCTACTCATGAAGGCAGAACGTTGGTGCAAGCTGTTGGCGCAGCTATCGCTGGTGTTGATCTTCACGGGTGTCGATCGAAGCGTAGCCATCGCGCAGGAGAGCAGGCCGAATGCTGCGGTGCGCACGAAGAATGCTGCGGTCACCGCGAACAATTCCTCCGTGAATGGCGTTGGCAACGAACAGGTGCAGGGTGGGACGGGTTGGGTACCATTGCCGGTTTTCACAGGAGGCTTTACGGTTGGGATCGTTCAAGGCGACGGGCGGAGCGATGGGACGCTGCGCCTTTATGCAACGCAGATCACCTTCCCGAGCAGCTCCCTGAAGGAATTCACGTTCGATGGGTCTTGGGCGAACACGTCAAACATCAACTTGCCCTTCTACTCTGAGGGCGCACTGCTGTTGACCGACGGGCGTGGCGATGGCGGCGAACATCTGTACGTCGGCGATTTCAATTTTGGCGGTAACACGCTGGAGTTTACCTGGGACGGCGCTTCATGGATGGCGGCCGCGATGGGCCCGGCCGGACAACAACTGATCGGCGCGGCCGCGGGCGACGCTCGCGGCGACGGCAGCCCGCATCTGTACTTCTCGACCGGCAGCGCTCCGCCGAACAATGTCTCCTACGAGTACACCTTCAATGGAACCGATTGGATGTCAACGCCGATCGCGTCCCCGTTAGCTGGCTTCAGCGACGGTACGTTCGCGATGGCCGTTGCCGACGGCCGCAACGATACCGTGCTGCGCATTTACCAAGGAATCTTCGACGCCATCCTAGGGCAGTTTCACGCGTATGAGCTCTCCTGGAATGGTGCGGGCTGGGATTCTTCACGGCTGAACAGCGGCTCGCTTTCACAGGTGATGGGAATCGTGGTTGGCGACGGGCGAAATGATGGAACGAACCGCGTGTATGTGGCCGTGCGGGATTCTGGCGTACGCGAGTTCACATACAATGGCAGTGGGTGGGACCAGACCGCGGACATTTCGATTGGTTCTGAGGTGTTCGGTGTCGCAGTCGGCGACGGCCAGAGCGACGGGATCAATCGACTCTATACCGCTCAGTACAGTCCTGCTCGGGTGATGGAGGCGACGTTTGATGGCGTCACCTGGCAGACCGCTTTGGTCGGCAATCTGGCGGGTCCAGTCATTCGGGTGAGCGTCGGTGACGCGCGTGGCGACGGAGTAAAGCGAGTCTATTCATCCGGTGGCAGCGGCGTCGTCGAGTTTACTCATTTGTAGCTTTCAGAATCCCGATCGGGGTACTGGCGGCACGCTCCTCAGGGCGATGCTTACTCCCTTGGCTGCGCCAGCCCCTCGGAGTAGCCATGGAGCAGGCGCCATTGCATGGCCTCGAAGCTCGCCCAATCGGTCCAGCCTAGCCGCTTCAGCACGAGGCGGGCGTTATGCCAGGCCCGTCGTTCCTCTTCGAAAATGGCGGTTTTTTGCGGCAGCGCGAGCGGGATGCCCTCACGGAACGAAGCGTAGGCGGATTGAGAGCGGTCGCCGATCGGATCAGAAATAAAGTGTCCCCGCTCGTACGCGAGAATGCAGGCGTCGTCGGCCGGCTGGGTGACCAAATCGGGCCGTTCGACATCGTCCGGCAGATTCCCGCTGCGATAGAGCTGAATTCTGGGCGCCCCGGCGTTCCATTCGTACGATCCCGCCTCCAAGCCCACGAAGTGGAAACGATAGGCCACTGTGCCCTTCGACAGACGTGGACGGACGGATGCACGAGCGAGGTCCTGTTCGGTCTGCCCCCATAGCGCGGTGAACAATGTGGCAATATCGCTCACTGCTCGCTCCTAAGCGCGAGACGACAACGTCCACCGGTAAAAAGACCCTGCCATAGTCATTCGTTTCAGTACAGTTTCGAGCCTGCTCCCGTTCACCGGCGTGCATTTCAGCGCACTGCGCCAATCCACTCAGTGCATGCGTCAAGCCACTCACCCGCACGACCCCTGGATGGCGTCCAGGTTCAAGGGTGAAAGCGATGGGTAACGAACAATTCAAGCTCAAGCCCCGCTTGGCCCTACGGGGGGCGAACGGTCATCGTCCCCACTAAGTCAGCAACTTGGCGAGCAGCCTGCGAGTGTGGCGTGAAGCTTGAAATCGCGGAACTCGCGACGCACGTGCACCGACCTTTACAGGAGTGCGTTATGGGGGGGTTGCTGTGGCGGTACGGCTGCGCTGTCTCGCTCGTGATCGGATCGTATTGCTGGGCTCGCCCGGTCGCGGTCGCGAATTTCAATGGCTCGGTCGGATATGGAATTGCTCCGGATGACGAACTGATCGACGGGACAAACTCGTACGCAACGGATCCGGACGAGGCGGTTGGAACCCGCAGCCGTAAGTCAGTTCATCCCTTGAGCACGCCGCGCGGACCCAGGCGGGCGACACGCCGGACGATGCCCGCTCGTTCCAGGACGTTCAACATCTTTTCGACGTCGCGGAAGGCCTCCGGAATTTCCTCGCGCAAATCCGGGGTGGGGGAGCGCACCATCACGCCGCGCTCCTCGACGCGCTGTCTCGCCTCGTCGGCGGTGAAGGTTTTTCGAGCGAGCCTTCTACTCTCCCGACGGCCCGCGCCATGGCTCGCGCTGGCTAGCGACAGCTCGGTGGCGCCCTCCATCGAGAGAGCCACGTACGAGCTACTGCCCATGCTCCCGGGCAACACGATGGGCTCGCCGAGCATGCGGTAGGCGCGAGGAACCTGCTCGCGCTTACCGGGCCCGTAGGCGGTGGTGGCCGAGTGTCGATGAACGCACAGCAGCTGATCGCCGATTCGCTCGAGATCAACGGTATTGCTGGGCGAGTCGCATCTGACGGTCAGCAGCTTTGCCCCATTGCCGCTGAATACCTGTTTCAGGGCGGTGCGCACCTGGTGCGTGATGACATGGCGATTGGCCCATCCGTAATTGGCCGCAGCTCTGAGCGCGTGATAGGCGGACAGCCCCTCGGCGGAATCGAGCGGGGCATAGACGTAGCCGCGGCGTGGAGATGTAAGTTGCCGCCGGGCCATCGTCTGTGCGCACTGCTCCACTGTTTCTTGGTAGGTGCGCTCACCCAGCGATCGGGCGCTGGCATGAATCAGCACCGTAACTCGATTTTTTTCCAGCCCGAGTTTCGAAGCGGCCGCCTGATCGTAGATTTCCTCTGCCACGCCCAATTCGACGAAGTGGCTATGTCCCCTTCCGAGCGTGCCGAGCTGAGATAACCCAAGCGATCTCGCCGACGCCGAAAGGTGGTCTCCGTGAGCGTCGTGGAAATGGCCTTCATGTTGGACGGTGAGTAGATCCTCCTCGATGCCGATTCCCTTTTCGCGCACCAGGTAACGGGATCCCTCCCGCAAAAGCTCGTCGAGCTCCTGGCGAGAGAGCCCCAGGGGCCCTCCTCGGTCATCGCCGATCGGAACGGTGCGCTCGAGCTCATCGAGGAGCGCCGAGAGCCGCGGCACGAGCTCATCCTGGTTCAAGGGAGAAGTGAGCAGCCGAAACCCGCAGTTGATGTCAGGTCCAATCGCGGAAGGAACCAAAAAGCCGTCCGGGTACTGCATCGCCAGTGCCGTACCCGAGGGAAGGTCCTCACCTTGCTTGAGGTTGGGCAGACCGACAACCTGGGCCGCGCAACCGCGCACCGAGGCCAAGTCGATCAACGGATTCAGTCGGTCCTGCGCGATCCATTCTTCAAAAAGGGGTACGTCCGCAACCAATCGGACCGGGACCTGCATCCCGGGGCGAAACAGCCGATCCAGCTCGAAGACGCAGTCGGTTACCTGACGCCAATGAGGGGGTAAAACCAGTCGAGTCTGCATACTGGCATAATGACGCTACTTTCATTTCGCGCAACGGCTCGATTGACCGGCCAACATCTCCCTTGGTCCACAATCAGGTCGAGCGTTACTTTTCGTTGATGACATCGGACGTGATCATCATCGGTGCGGGGGTGCAAGGCTGTGCCGTCGCGCTGCGGCTCGCACAGGCAGGTCGCCAGGTGGTGGTCCTGGAGCGGGCTGTCCCGGGCGCCGAAGCTTCGAGCGCCGCCGCCGGAATTCTTTCTCCCGGGGTGGAGGCGGAGGAGCCGGGGCCGTTCTATGAGCTGTGCGCCGCCTCCCTCGCGCTCTACCGCGATTTTGCCGCCGAGCTGGAGCGGCTCAGCGGAATCGAGGTCGGCTATCGCGCCGGAGGAACGCTGCAGGTGGCGTTCGACGACCTCAGCGTGCAAGCATTCGTCGCCCGCGCGGCCAGGCTGGAGGCGCGCCGCACCTCGGTCGAGGCGCTCGATCCCGGGCAAGTCCGCCAACTGGAGCCGGCGATCAATCCGCGCGTCCGCGGCGGACTTTTCTTGCGCGACGAGGCCTCCATCGACCCGAAGCTCTTGTCTCGCGCGCTCTATCTTGCCGCGCACAAGGCAGGGGCCTCCTTCCTCACGGGGCAGGTCGTGCGGATCGTCCGTCAGGGCAACCGTGCGGTCGGGGTCGACCACGAGCGCGGGCGCATGGAGGCCGGAGCGGTGGTGCTGGCGGCCGGGTCCTGGAGCTCCGGAGTGGAGGGGAACGGATTGCCGCCTCGCGCGGTGCGGCCGGTGCGGGGTCAGATCGCGCTGCTCGACACGCGGCCTCCACTGCTTCAGCGCGTTGTATTTTCGCAGAAGGGCTACGTCGTGCCGCGCGCGGACGGCCGCGTCCTCTGCGGATCGACGATGGAGGAGGTCGGGCACGAGCGGGCAATAACCGCAGGAGGCGTGCGAAGCGTGCTCGATCTGGCGATTGAGATCGCGCCGGCGTTGATCGATGCACCGTTAATCGACGCCTGGTGCAACTTCCGTCCCGCCTCCCCCGACGGCTGGCCGATCCTCGGCGCCTCGACGGTGGAGGACCTCTATTACGCCACCGGGCATACCCGAAATGGGATCCTGCTCTGCCCGATCACTGCAGATGCGGTATCCGCGGCGATTCTCGGCCGGAGCTCACCCGTGGATCTTGCTCCCTTTTCGGTGCGCAGGCTCGTTACGTCCCACTACTGATCTCGTGGCGATGCCTTCAGCGGACGTGGCTTGCATCCGAGTTTCTCTCCTGACACGGTAAAGCGATGGACACGGTCTTACACATCGGCAGTGAGGCGCCTCGCGGGCCTTCATTTCTTTCGGCCCTGCCCCCGGTGCTCTCTGCATTTGCTGGACTCGCCTACAATTATTGGTGGTCGTGGCAGCCCGGGGGTCCGGAGTTGTTTCGCGCGATCGACCCAGAGCGCTGGGAGTCCTGCAACCAGAATCCGGTGCGGCTGCTGGTCGAAACCTCGTGCCTGGACCAAGCGGCGGCGAACCCGAAGCTAGTCGCGCGCGCGGACGCTATGGATAAGGCGCTGGCGGAGGAGTTAGCCCGCCCGTTTGCCAGTGCGCCACCCGCCTCCGCAGAACAGCCGATCGCCTTCATCTGCGCCGAGTATGCAATTCACCAGTCTTTGCCCATTTATTCTGGCGGCCTTGGCGTGCTCGCAGGCGACTACTTAAAGGAGGCTTCCGATCAGCGGTTGCCAATCGTTGGCGTCGGACTCTTGTATCGCCGGGGCTACTTTCACCAGCGGCTGGATCGCTCCGGATGGCAGCACGAGTGGTGGCACAATGAGCATCCAGAGGATTTGCCCGTCAGGTGCATCACCAAAGCCGACGGAACTCCGCTCACCATCTCGATCCCGCTGCGCGGCGAGCGCGTCACTGCTCGGATCTGGCGAGCGGACGTCGGGCGAGTCCCCCTGTTTCTGCTCGATACGGACGTGCCGGAGAATTCACAGTTGGCGCGCTGGATCGGCGCGGAGTTGTACGTCGGCGATCCGGATGTGCGGCTGATGCAGTATGCGCTGCTTGGCGTCGGTGGCGTGCGAGCCCTCAGCGCGATGAACATCCATCCGGCGGTCTTTCACCTCAACGAAGGGCATGCCGCGATGGTGGCGCTGGCGCTAGCTGGCGAAGAGATCGCCCGCGGTCGGTCTGTGGCACAAGCGATCGAGAGTGCGCGGAGCCGAATCGTCTTCACAACCCACACGCCCGTGGCAGCCGGAAACGAGTCTTACAGCACCAGCGCTCTCGAGGGCATCCTCGGTACACTTCCGGCCGAGTTGGGCATCGACTTGGACGTGCTGCTCGCACTTGGACGCGGGATTGGACCGGACGGCGGGCAGCGATTCGGTATGACCGAGTTGGCACTGCGCGTAAGCCGATCCGCCAATGCGGTCAGTCGTCGCCATGGCGAGGTCGCCCGCGCGATGTGGCAGCCGCTCTGGCCCGATCGGCAAAGCGAAGCCGTCCCGATCAGCTACGTCACCAATGGGGTACACGGCGCCACCTGGGTCGACGATCCCCTCCGCGAGTTGCTTTCGCGTCACATGGGGCCGGACTGGGAGCGCAGCGCGGCCGATCCGGCTCGTTGGGCAGCGATAGACGCCATTCCCGATGAGGAGCTGTGGGCGGTTCGCAACGAGCAGCGGGCGGCGCTCGTCAAGTTCGTGCGGGAGCGCAGCGTCACGGACCGACTCGCGCGCGGCGAGCCGTTGTCCTACGCCGAGCTGGCGGCACGGACCTTCGATCCGGGCGTGCTGACAATTGGTTTCGCCCGCCGGGTGGCCTTGTACAAGCGGCTTGACTTGTTGATCCAAAATCCGCCGCGAGTGCTTGCATTGCTTGGGGGCTCTCGGCCAATCCAGGTGGTGATCGCGGGCAAGGCACATCCGCGCGATGACGAAGCGAAGCGCGGACTTCAGCTCATCTTTGGCCTCAGAGATGATGCGCCAGTCGTGGGCGCCCGGGTCACCTTTCTCGAAGACTACGAGTTGCGCATCGCCCAAGCGCTGGTATCGGGCTGCGACGTATGGCTGAACCTGCCGCGCCCGCCGATGGAGGCGAGCGGCACGAGCGGAATGAAGGCGGCGCTTAACGGCGGTCTCAACCTTAGCGTGCTCGACGGTTGGTGGATTGAGGCGTTCGATGGCCAGAACGGCTGGGCGATCGACAGCGAGCCGGCGCCTGACGCGAAGACCCAGGACGCGCGCGACGCAGAGGCATTGTATGGCCTGCTCGAGCGCGAGGTGGTGCCGCAGTTCTACGAACGAGATGCCGCCGGGTTGCCTCGCCGTTGGATCCAGCGGATCAAATCTTCGCTTCGCACGATTGGTCCGAGGTTTTGCACCGCCCGGATGGTGAACGACTACCTGGTCAAGGTCTACGGCGCTGCGGCGGCTAACCCACCAGCGGGGTTCAAATGACGCCCGAACATCGGAACGAAGCGACGGCTTCGGCCTCGAATGTCGATCCGTTCGTCGGGCGCATTCTGTCGCACTATCGAATCGAGGCGCGGTTGGGCTCGGGCGGGATGGGCCTGGTCTATCGAGCTACCGACCTGAAGCTCGGTCGGGCGGTGGCAATCAAGCTGCTCTCGAGACAATTTTCCACCAGCGAAGATGCCAAGGCTCGATTCCTTCGCGAAGCGCGAGCCGCGAGCGCGCTCGACCATCCCAACATCGGCGTTCTCTACGACATCGGGGAAGAGCAAGGCGAGCTGTTCATCGTGATGGCTCTCTACGAAGGCGACACCCTCAAGCAGCGCCTCGAAAAGGGCCGCCTCTCCGTCGACGAAGCCATCGCCACCCTTCGACAGATTTTGCTCGGGCTCGAGGCCGCGCATCGCGCGGGCATCGTTCACCGAGACATCAAGCCCGCGAACATCCTCATCACGAGCGGTGGGACCGTCAAAATCCTCGACTTTGGCCTGGCGAAGCTGATTGCGGACTCGCAAGCGGAAACAATAACGCAGGCGGGACAGGCGTTCGGGACCGTCCTGTATATGTCGCCCGAGCAATTGCGAGGCACTTCAGTGGACTCGCGAAGCGACCTCTGGTCGTTCGGAGTTCTGGCGTACGAGTTGCTAGCGGGCACCTCGCCGTTTCGAACGGATTCGAGCACTACGACCATGGCGCGCATTTTCAACGACGAGCCACTCTCCTTGGTCGCGGTGCCTGGCGTCCCAGACTGGCTCGCCCAGCTGGTTTCGCAATTGCTCCGGAAAAATCCTTCCGAGCGACCCCAGTCTGCCGGTGAGGTCCTCACGCGTTTGGACCAGGTTGAGCGCGCGCCAGCTGATTTGGGCGAACCCGTTTCGCCGACACTTCGGCCAAATTCGCAGTCGATGCGCGCAAAGTGGCTCGCGGCTGCGG
Source organism: Myxococcaceae bacterium (assembly GCA_036781205.1). Classification (GTDB taxonomy): domain Bacteria; phylum Myxococcota; class Myxococcia; order Myxococcales; family Myxococcaceae; genus DAIQBK01. Next base: position 151,067 of record DAIQBK010000004.1, on the reverse strand, counting down.
GCATCGGGGCGTTGGCGGTAGCGGCGCTCGTTTCGTACTTCGTCGTCCGCGGTAACCGCAAGCCCGAAGCCACGATCGCTTCTGCGCGTCCGTCGATCGCTGTGCTGCCGTTCACCGATATGAGCCCGCAGAAGGACCAGGAGTACTTCGCCGACGGGATCGCCGAGGAGATCCTCAATTCGCTGGCGCAGATCGAGTCGCTGCACGTGGCGGGGCGCATTTCGTCCTTTTCGTTCAGGGGAAAGAGCGACGACGCGCGCACCATCGGCCAGAAACTCAACGTGGCCACCCTCCTCGAGGGCGGCGTGCGCAAGGAGGGTACGCACGTGCGTATCACCGCGCAGCTGATCAACGCGGCTGATGGGTTCCATCTCTGGTCGCATAACTACGATCGCGAGCTGACCGGGGTATTTGCGGCTCAGGACGAAATCGCGCGGGCGGTCGTCGACGCTCTGAAGCTGCGGCTGGTGCCCGTCAGCCGCCGGCATGAGCCCACTCCCGAAGCGTATAACCAGTACCTGCTGGGCAACACGCTCTTTCGTCGCTTGAATTACCAAAACTTCGTCCGGGCTGTAGCGGCCTACCAGCGCGCCGTGACGCTCGACCCCGATTACGCGCAGGCTTGGGCGGCGCTCGCGATGGCGAGGTTCTGGGTGGCCGACGGCGCCGAGTCGGTAGCTGCCATTTCCAAAGGATTCGACGAGGCGATGTCGTACGTCGAAAAGTCGCTCGCACTCGATCCCGACCTGGCCGACGGCTACACAGCGCGTGGCTTCCTGCGTGCCGCGACCGGCACTGACTGGGAAGGGTCGCGCGTCGACTTCGAGCGGGCCCTCAACCTCAACCCCGGCGCGGCGGACTTGCACCGGCTCTACGCCCAGGCGGTGCTGGCCGCGATGGGACGACTCCCCGAAGCGATCGAGGAGGCTCGCAAGGCCACCGAGATCGACCCGCTTTCAGCGCTGGCCTGGTCGACGCTGGGCCGGATGTATTACTCATCGGGCCAGCTCGAGGCCGCGCGTACCGCGCTGGAAAAGTCGCTGCAGATCGCGCCCGAGCAGAACTATGCCGCGGCGCATCTCAACGCCGTCCTCCTGCTGCAGAAGAAGCCTGCTGAGGCGCTCGAGGCAGCCGAGCGCTCCACCTCGGAAGTGTTCAAGCTCAATGGTAAGGTCTTGGCGCTGCACGATCTCGGCCGCGACGCGGAGGCGCAACGCCTGCTCGCCGAGCTGATCGCGCGCCACGGCCACGACGGTGCATTTCAGATCGCGGAGACGTATGCGTGGTTCGGGCAGCCTGACAAGGCGTTCGAGTGGCTGGACCGGGCCTACGTACAGCGCGATGCCGGGCTGAGGGCGGTGAAGTTCAGCCCGCTGCTGCGCGGATTGCGCGGAGATCCCCGCTATGCGGCGATGCTAGCGAAAATGAACCTGCCGCCTGATTGAGGCAGGTAGGTCCGTGAGCCAAATCAGCGCTCGCTCAATTCCTTGAAAAGCCAGGTCCGCGCGAGGGTCCACTCTCGCTTCACTGTCGTAGGAGAAAGATTCATCACTTCCGACGTCTCCTCGATCGTGAGTCCGCCGAAGTATCGGAGCTCCACCAGATGCGCTTGGCGGGGATCGACCGCCGCCAGGGTACTGAGGGCACTATCCGGGGCGAGGAAGTCCATGCCCTCTGATGCCGCCGGAACATCCTCAGCTTGGCTCAGCGTCAGTTTTGGGCCTCTCCCTCCACGCCGAGCCGGCGGCGTCGCGGCGAGCGTGATCGACGAGGACCTGGCGCATCACCCGCGGAGCGATGCCATAGAAATGAGACCGGCCCTGCCAGGGGATGGGGTCCCTTTGATCCACGAGACGCAAGTACGCCTCGTGCACCGGAGCCGTGGTTCTGAAACGAGTGAGCGCCCCGCTCCTTTTTCATGTGGCCCGCCGCGAGGCGACGTAGCTCCTTGTAGACGATCGGCAACAACTCCTCGAGCACGCCTGTACCGCCGCCGCTCCATCGGCGAAGCAGCTCGGTAATTTGTGAAGTCGAAGGTGTGCTCATCGCGTTCACCATTTTAGCTCCGGATCTCCAAAGTGAATCACCACAAGGTAGCGGCTGCCACGATTGCCGTGGCGCCCGCGGCTTTGTCGTTCCCGGGCCGTCGACCGTAATCGGTCGGCGATGCGCGCCTGCAGCGAGCTTCTTCTGAAGCTGCCGGCGCGCTAATATCCGGCCGCCTGTGGCGGCTCCAACTCCGGGGAGCTCTAGTTCGGAGGGAGCTGCAGGCGAACGGTGGGAGGGCCGTAACCGGCGGGGCGCGCTGATGACACCCGAGCATTGGCAGCAGGTGAAGCGGCTGTTCGACGCCGCACTTGAGCGGGACGCCGTCTCGCGGCACAGCTTCCTCTCGCAGGCTTGCGGTGGGGATAGCGAGCTGCAGAAGGAAGTCGAAAAGCTGCTCGCGGCGCACGAGCAGGCGGGCAGCTTCATGGCGGTAACCGGCACTCAGCTCTCCCGAGTCTCTGAAGAGACAATTGCGGCTTCCAGCGAAATCGATTTGTTCGCCGGGCGCGTTCTGTCGCACTACCGGGTGGAGGCGCGGTTGGGGTCGGGTGGGATGGGGGTTGTCTATCGAGCGACGGACCTCAAGCTCGGTCGGGCTGTGGCGATCAAGCTGTTGTCGAGACAATTTGCCACCAGCGAGAACGCCAAGGCTCGATTCCTGCGCGAAGCGCGGGCCGCCAGCGCGCTCGACCACCCGAACATCGGGGCGATTTACGAACTCGGCGAGCAGGACGGCGAGCTGTTCATCGCGATCGCGCTCTACGAGGGCGAGACGCTCAAGCAGCGCCTGGAGAAGGGACGGTTGACCATTCCCGACGCGGTGGACGTGCTTCGCCAAGTGGCACTCGGCCTCGAGGCCGCGCATCGCGTCGCGATTGTCCATCGGGACATCAAACCGGCCAACATCCTGATCACCACCGCGGGAATCATCAAAATCCTCGATTTTGGCCTGGCCAAACTGGTTTCGGATTCCCAAGGCCAAATGATGACCCAGGAAGGGCAGACGATGGGGACGCTTTTGTACATGTCTCCTGAGCAATTGCGAGGTGAGCCCGTCGACGGGCGAACTGACCTTTGGTCCCTGGGAGTGGTCGCGTACGAAGTGTTGGCCGGTGTCTCGCCATTTCAAACGGATTCGAAGGCGGCGACTGCGGCGCGCATTCTCAATGACGAGCCGGTTTCCTTGGCCTCCATTCCCGCCGTTCCCGATTGGCTCGCGCAGCTCGTTTCACAGCTGCTCCAGAAAAAACCGGCCGAGCGGCCCCAGAGCGCGAGCGAGGTCCGGCAGCGCTTGGAACATCGCCCGCATCCGTCTCTGGAAATCAAACGCCGCCGATTCGCTCTCCTACGGGTGCTCGGCGTCGCCGCCTTAATCATTGGCGCGGCCGGGCTGTACGTCCTTCAGCGCCGTGAAACACGAAATCAAGCCAGCGCAATCAAATCCCTCGTGGTGCTGCCGTTTGTCAATGACAGTGCAAATGCAGAGATGGAATATCTTTCCGACGGCATCGCGGAGAGCGTGATCGACAACCTCTCGCAGATACCCGAGCTACAGGTGATCGCCCGAAACACCGCCTTTCGCTACAAGGGGAAGGACGTCGATTTCCAAAGGCTCGGGCGCGAGCTCTCGGTGGGAGCGGTGGTCACCGGGCGTGTCCAACAGCGCGGCAATACGTTGGTGGTTCGCGCGGACCTCGTCAATCTCGAGACCGGCTCGGAAATATGGGGGGAAAAGTACAACCGAAAGCTCACCGATCTTCTTGCCGTCGAGGCCGAAATCGCTACAGCCATCTCCGAGAAGCTCCGGCCTCGCCTCACCGCGAGGATGCAGCAACGCGTCGCCAAGCGCAACACCAACTTGGAGGCCTATCAGCTGTATTTGCGGGGTCGCTATTTTTGGAACAAGAGAACAAAGGAAGCCGTGAATCAGAGCCTCGAGTACTTCCAGCGGGCAACTGAGCTGGACCCCGATTACGCGCTTGCTTATGCAGGCCTCGCGGATGCGTACGGTTCGCTGGCCCACTTACAATATGCGCGCACCGAAGAAGTCTACCCGAAGGCCGAGGCGGCGGCGCTGAAGGCACTGGCCCTAGATGAAGAGCTGCCCGAGGCACACGCCGCCCTCGGATACATCAAGATGACCCAATGGGACTGGCTCACCACCGAGAAGGAATGCAAGCGAGCGATTGCATTGAGCCCGAGCTACGCCCTGGCGCATAGCTGGTATGGCGTCCTTCTTCTTCGGATGGCGCGTTTTGAGGAGGCCGCGGCTGAGTTCACCCAAGCACTGCAGCTCGATCCTGCTTCTGTCGCGTACATCGGAAATCTGGGATGGACCTTTTGCTTGTCGGGGCAATACGACCGCGGCGTTGCACTGCTGAAGGAAGATTTGCGAATGGCGCCCGATTTACCTTATGCGCACTTGCTTCTTGGGGGTTGTTACGTGCGAATGAAGACATACCGGGAGGCCATCGACGAGCTCAAACGCGGGATCGCGATGCGCTCAACCGACCCGAGATTTTGGGGCCAATTGGCCTATGCCTACGCTCGATCGAGCAACAAAGACGGCGCCTTGACCATTTTGAGCGAGCTGAAAGAACGAGACCGGATAGAGGATGTCGCTCCGGTAATTGCGGGCGCCTACGCCGGACTCGACGACAGGGACCGTGCATTCGAGTGGCTTGAAAAGGCCTATCGACGGCGCTCCTCTACGCTGATTCCGATCAAGGTCGATCCGGCGCTCGATTCCCTTCGCTCGGATCCCAGGTTCGCGGATCTCGTGCACCGGATGGGATTGCCACCCTGATTGCCATGGGTCCGGTCGGACGGGGTCGCGCACCGCCGAATCCAGTAGTGGTAGGATTCCGAAAGGAGATTCGCCATGGGTGACGCGCGCCGAAATTCGCTGGAGGTTGGACTCGATAAAACCCTCGCCAACTTCGCGCCGCTCACCCCGCTGACCTTCATCGCTTGGAGCGCGTATGTCTACCCGCGCAAGCCGGCAGTGGTGCATGGCCGGCGTCGCTTCACGTGGGGAGAAACTTACGCCCGTTGCAGGAGACTCGCCTCGGCACTCGCCGCCCGCGGAATCGGTGTGGGGAATACGGTCGCGGTGATGCTGACCAACACGCCCGAGATGTACGAGTGCCATTTCGGCGTGCCGATGACCGGGGCCGTGCTCAACACGCTCAACACCCGGCTCGATGCCGAGGCCCTTGCCTTCATGATCGATCACGCCGAGGCGAAAGTGCTGATTACCGATCGCGAGTTCTCCCCGACGATCGCGAAAGCGCTAACCAAGGTTCAGTCGCGTCCGTTGGTCATTGATGTGGACGACCCGGAGCACTCAGGACCAGGCGAGCGAATCGGCGAGATCGATTACGAGGCGTTCCTCAGCGCGGGCGACCCTGATTACGCGTGGCAGCCGCCCTCGGATGAGTGGAATACCATTTCGCTCAACTACACCTCGGGTACCACCGGGAACCCTAAGGGCGTCGCGTACCATCATCGCGGCGCGCACCTCAATGCGATTGGCAACGTCCTCAGCTGGAGCATGCCCCGACATTCGATCTACCTTTGGACCCTGCCGATGTTTCACTGCAACGGGTGGTGCTTCCCCTGGTCGATCGCCGCGATCGCCGGCACCAACGTTTGTCTTCGCAAGGTCGATGCGGCGATGATCTTCGGCCTGATCCGGGAGCACCGCGTGACTCACTACTGCGGCGCGCCGATTGTCCACAACACTCTGATCAACGCGCCAGCCGAGCTGCGAGACGGCATCTCTCACAAAATTCACGCTCTGGTGGCCGCGGCGGCGCCGCCAGCGGCGACGATCGCAGCGATGGATCGGTTGGGCATCGAGCTGACCCACGTCTACGGATTGACCGAAACGTATGGGCCGGCGGCGATTTGCGTGAAGCAGCAGGAATGGGAAGCGCTGGATGTCGATCGCCGCGCCGAACGCAATGGCCGGCAGGGCGTGCGCTACCTGCTGGAGGAGGGCGCCACCGTCCTCGATCCGATCACCATGGAGCCGGTTCCCTGGGATGGAACGACGGTCGGAGAGATCATGTTCCGCGGCAACATCACGATGAAAGGCTATGCCAAGAACCCCAAGGCAACCCAGGAAGCCTTCGAGGGCGGCTGGTTCCACTCAGGCGACTTGGCGGTGATGCAGCCCGACGGCTACTTCAAGATTACCGACCGCGCGAAAGATGTGATCATCTCAGGCGGCGAGAATATCTCGTCGCTCGAGGTGGAAGACGCGCTTTACGATCATCCAGCGGTGCTCGCTGCGGCAGTCGTGGCGCAGCCCGATCCCAAATGGGGCGAGACGCCCTGCGCCTTTGTCGAGCTCAAGCCGGGGGCGCAGGCCACCCCAGCAGAGCTGATCCAGCATTGCCGTGCGCGGCTCGCCCACTTCAAGGCCCCCAAGACAGTCATCTTCGGCCCGATTCCGAAGACGTCGACCGGCAAGGTCCAGAAGCATATTCTCCGTCAGCGGACGCGCGCGACTGCTGCGATCGAGTAGACTCGCCGCCCAAGACATCCTGATCGACCACTCGTTTCGTAGTAAGGAGCTCGGTCCAGTTGTGCGCAGTAACCCAAAGGAGGAGGGGTCGCGATGAAATACCGAAGAGTAAAGCTGATCGGTATCGGTCTTGGCGGGGTACTGTGGCTGGCGTCGAGCGCCCACGCTGCGGACCACAAGATGGAAAACGTGAAGGAGGCGAAATGGGGGCCCGGGCTTTAGATCGGAATGGGTGACAAGCTTGATCCGAAGTCGGCCAAGATGCTGACCGTCGGCGGCTTCGGATTGATGCCTGCCAACGCCAATCACTTCGCCTTCACCAAAGCGGAGACGGTCATCCTGCTCCACGGGATTGGCCCGATTGAATTCAAGTACGTCAACCCAGCGGACGATCCACGCAATAGGACTTAGGCCGCTAGCGTCCGGCACCAAGCTTGTTGAGATCGTCGGTGGCTCGGACGTTGAGAGGATCCGCCGGTCCGGTGCGAGACAGGACAGCCCTGAAGTCCGCCACCGCGTCCTCGTTACTTCCTCGAGCGGCGCGTATCTCCCCGCGCGCGATCAGGGCCTCGGTCGCCCAAGGGCTGGTGGGCTGCTTTTCGAGCAGCTGATTGAGATCCGAGAGCGCCAGGGCATCCTCGAGCTGTGAGTGATAAGCCTGTCCGCGCCGTAGCAGCGCCTCCCAATATTCCGCGGTGCCAGCGTGGTGTTCGAGATACTCCGAGAGCGCGACAATCGCTCTCGCCGGCTGCCCGAAGGCCAGCAAAGCCTTGGCCCGCAAAAACCTGGCGCTTACCGCTTCTGGACGCTTGGGGTACCGCTGAACGAGCGTGTCAAACTCGCTTATCGCCTCGGGATACTTTTCTTTCTCGAAGGCAGCCCTCGCCGCGTCCAACAGTCGCGCGGCATCTTTGGCATTCGACTGGGAGATCTGGACCAGCGCGCTCTGACTCTGCTCCGCGAGTCGCGCATTTTCCGCGCTCTGTTGAGCACTCGCCAGGGCATCGTGGGCATGATTGGCTTCGTCGGTTGCCGAATCGATCATCCGGTTAACCCGCTTGGCGATGAATCCCAAGGAAATCACGATCAATCCGACCACCAGCACCTTTTTCCCGATCGATACTGCCAGTTGTGACAGGGCCGAAGCGGAGGCGGAGCTTTCCTTCTGTAGTGTCGAGACGCTCGACGCGTTGGTCGGCGACCTGACCGCGCTGCTCGGCGCAGGGGCCTGTTGGGGCTTGGCACGAAAGCCGCCGGTGCGAATGCCGGCGACTAGCTCTTTGGTCCTCGGACCGAGCCCACCTCCGAGCCACAAGTCCTCGCCAGTCATTTGAGCCAACTGCGTCGCAGCGTACCCGTCGTTGGGTCGAAGCTTCAGATAGCGCTTGAGGTAGACAACCGCGCGATGGATGTTTCCTTCAAGCCGATACAGTTGAGCGAGCTGTCGCAGCACGCCCGGCGCTTCCGCTTCACTCTCCAAGAGCTTTTCCAGCTCCAGCACCTTCGGATTTTTGGAGTGTCCAAAGTGAAGGCCGTTTGTCCGGCAAATTTCGGTAAACAAGCGCTGGATATCTTGATTTTCGGGCTCGAGCGAGACCGCGTGATAAGCCCAAAGCGCGGCCGACTCCTTGCCAGTGTCGCGGTTCTGTATTTGGTTGCGCGCGCGCTGATACCATTCGCTTGCGCGATCATGCATCAGGCGCTGTTTCATCTCTGCCGGATGCGCGAGACACTCCGCCAGCAGGCCCGGGTAGTGGCGTCGAACCTTGGCGAGCTCGTCAGCCAGGACTGAAAGGACTGCTTGAGCGTTGGGGAAACGTTGTTCCCGGTCGCGCGCGAGCAAACCGTCCAACAGGGCCTGAACAAAATCGGGAAGCCCGGGCTCGAGCGTGTAAACCTGCGGCAGTTCCTGGCTCAACACCTTTGCCAAGGAGCTGGTTGGGTTGTCTGTTAGCCTTGGGTTCGAACCAGTCAACAGCTCGTAGAGGACGACGCCGCTCGAATACAAATCGCTGCGCGCATCGACGGGCTGAGCCATCGCCTGCTCGGGACTCATGTATGCGGGGGTCCCCATCAGCATCCCCGTTTGGGTAAGCGTTGCACCGCCCGGCGTCTTCGCGATGCCGAAATCGGCCACCTTGAGACAGCCGCTTCGAGTCAAAAGCATGTTGGTTGGCTTCAGGTCTCGATGAACGATTCCGAAGCCGTGGGCGTGAGCGAGACCCTCGAGCAGCTGCGCGAATAGCTCGAGTGCAAGCGGGAGGGGAAATTTTCCCATCGCCTGAAGCAGCTCGTGCACCGTGCCCCCGTCGATCAATTCGCAGGCCATGAAGTAGCGACCGGCGTCCTCTCCATAGCCGAGCAGCTCCACAATGTGCGGGTGCTTGAGCCCAAGAATCGCATTGGCCTCTCGAAGAAAGCGCTCGGCGAACTCCGGGTTGGAGGCCAGATGGGGAAGCATCACTTTGAGCGCAACTTTTCGCTTGTTCTCGAGGTCGGTGGCGAGAAACACCGTGGCCATGCCCCCTTGGCCAATCTTCTTTTCGGTGACGTATTGTTTTAGCGATTGATCACCTTGGAGCGCGCGAACCAAGGTTTTGGAACCATCGTATCGAGCGTCATCCGACAAACTCAGCTCCTTGCAGGCCGTATCTACGATTGTCGATCGCCTGTTTTGTCGAATTCAACGAGGCGGCTGAGCAGGAGGTGAAAGGGCAGGGCGACGCGCCTAAGCAACTACATCCGGATAGGCGTTTGAAGTTGAGGCGCGTTCCCTTGCGGTGCTAAGGCCACCGCCCTCTGGTCGGAGGGAGAGTCCATGCGCCTACTCGCCATCTGTTGGGCTTCGTTGGTTGCCGCCACTGGCTTCGCTGGGCCTTTGCCAGTGATCGCTCCGGAGCGGGCGGGGTTCTCAAAGGAGGGTCTCAGTCGGATCGACAAGTTCTTCGAGCGCGAGATCGCTGCGAACCGCGTTCCTGGCGCGGTGGTGGCGATCGCTCGCGATGGCAAGCTCGTTTATTACAAGGCGCACGGCTTTCTGAACCGGGCCAGCAACGAGCCCATGGTGCTCGATGCGATCTTCAATCTCGCTTCGATGACCAAAGTGATGGCGTGCGTGGGGGGCCTGGTTCTCAACGAAGAAGGCCGGCTCCCGCTCAAGTCGCGGCTCGATAGCTACTTTCCCTCGTTCGCGAAGATGACCGTCTGGACCTCGCTGGGAGCGGAGGCAAAGAACGAAGTCGCGAATCCGATCTATATCCACGACCTGTTCCGCCATACATCGGGCATTCCCTACGGCGGGCGAGGCAACACGCCCGTGCACAAGCTTTACCCCTCAACGTCGTCCGCCGCAGCGGCGCAATATTCGGGGGAGGAATTCATCGCGAAGCTCTCGTCCGCCCCGCTCCTGTACCAGCCAGGAACGGTTTGGGAGTACGGTTTCTCGACCGACGTTCTTGGGTTGGTGATCGAAAAGGTAACCGGCAGGCGACTCAATGATTACCTCAGGGCGGCAGTTTGGGACAAAGTCAGAATGCCCGACACTTCGTTCGAAGTTCCGCCACAGAACCGCAAGCGCCTTGCGCGGCCGCTGCCGAAGGATCCGATCGATGGAAAGGACCAGAAGATTGCCATTCTCGACGACCGAGTGAAATTCGACTGCGCGGGCTCATGCGCTTTCGGCACGGTGGGCGACTACCTGCGCTTTGGCCAGATGCTGCTCGACGGCGGGATCATCGACGGCCGGCGTGTGTTGAGCCCGAAAACCGTGGCAGGGATGACGAGCGATCATCTCGGCGACAGGATCAAGAACCAGGTTTCCGGCATCGAGCCGCATCGGGAAGGTTATGGATTTGGGCTCGGGGTTGCCGTCCGGCTTCAGGAGGGGGTGGCGGCCACACCGGGCAGCCGCGGCGACTACACCTGGAACGGCGCGAATGGCACGGCCTTTTGGGCTGATCCCGAAGAGCGACTGGTGGTGGTTTATGGCACGGTCGCACCGGGTGAGATTCGCAAGTACTACCGCGAGCAGGTGGGAGCGCTCGTCTATGGGGCGATGACCAAGCTGCGCAAGCCGCGTTAGTGCCGAGCGGCGGCATGGCACCTGAGTTGCTTCTTGCGCGGCACGCATGCGCTTACGCGAGGCCAAGACCGACATTGTCGTCGCCCTCGGGTACCTGCTTGTGCCGTGGGCCGTCACCGCCGGTTTATTGCAACAAGAAGGCACGCACGCGGTCGAGACCGCACCTGCCTGCGAAGCTTTGGAAAAACACAAGCGCTTCAACGTATTTTTTCAACATGTCGAAATCGAAAAGTTGATTCAGACGGTGGCTGATGCCACCTGCCGTACCTTCATTGTTCCAGACACCGTTAAGGGGAAGATTTCGGTGATCGGCCCCAACGAGGGGCGAGGGGAAATCGACGCCGAGCAGTTTTACGCTGCCTTTTTGGCAGCTCTGGACGTCAACGGACTGACAATTCTGCGCAGCGGCAATTTCTACCGAATCATCGACAAAGCGAGAGCGAATAAGTCGGCGATAGATACGTTCGCTGATTCGAACGAGCCTCACCCAACCGACGATGAGATGGTGACTCGCCTGTTTCGCGTGCGGAACGTCGATCTCGAAGCCGTTCGGGTCGTGCTCGCACAGCTGATTTCCCCCGGCGCCGAGATGGTGCCCTTTCCACCCGACACGCTCATCCTGACCGAGCTTGGGTCTAACCTCGAGCGAATCGGCAAGCTACTGGCCCAGCTCGATGTTGCGCCGTCTGACCAGCTGCGAGTGATTCAAGTGAAGTTCGCTTCCGTTCAGGACGTGGCGGATAAGATTCAGCGCATCCTGGACAAGTCGGCAGGAGGCGGGAGCAAGCCGCCCATTCCTGGCGGCGTGAGCCAGTTGGTGGTCGCTGACGAGCGTACGAATAAGCTTGTGGTCCGGAGCAGCCCAGCGACCCTCGACCGCGTTCTGCAGCTGCTGACCGAGTTGGACGTGCCACTCTCGGGAGATGGACAGCTGAGCGTCTATCCCCTCAAGAACGCAGACGCGAAAGAGGTTGTCGCCACCCTGGAGCCCATACTTCAGGGCGGCCGCGGCAAACAGCCGAATGCGCCAAACGTCACTCAGGGTGCGTCGCTCTTCACCGGCGAAGTCAAGGTGTCCGCCTCCGAAGCAACCAATGGAGTGGTGGTGATGGCCAGTCCGGGCGACTACCGCACATTGGCTCGGCTGATCGAGCAGCTCGACGCCCCTCGCCGGCAGATTTTTATCGAAGCGGCAATCCTTGAGATTGACATCGAGCGAGACAGCGATTTGGGGCTCAGCTTCCACGACGTTCAGAACATCGGATCGATGCCCGTCCTATTCGGCACCAATTATCCCGGGCAACCGAACACCCTCGCAACCTCGAGTCTCCTCAGCGCGAGCGGCGCGCTAGCGGCGGTCGAGGGTCCGATTCTGACGAAGTTGTCCAATCAGCTCGGATTCAACATCACGCAGTTCGGCGTCATCCTCCACGCCTTGCAGCAGAGCTCGGATGTGAACGTCATCTCCACTCCTCATCTCTTGGCGATGGACAACAAGGAGGCGGTGATCCACGTCGGTCAGAAGGTGCCGTTCCAGACAGGCTACTCACCCTCGTCGCTGCAGCAGGCACAGAGCTCCGGAGTCAGCCCGACGATCAGCAACCTTTCGCAGTTGTACGCGCCGATTACCCGGGAAAACGTCGAGCTGAAGCTCACTGTCAAGCCGCACGTGGGCGAAGGGGACGAGGTGCGCCTGGAGATTGACGAGCAGACTGAAGAAATCGCATCGACCGACAAGGTGCTCGGGCCCACCACTTCGACCCGCGGCACCAAAACGACGATTGTCGGCCAAAACCATCGGACCGTCGTGCTGGGCGGCATCATGCAAGATCGGGTGGTGGAAGCGGTATCGAAGACTCCGATCCTGGGGGACATCCCGCTGTTCGGAAATCTGTTCCGCAACACGACGAAGAAGAAGGCAAAAGTGAACCTGCTGCTGTTCCTCACGCCGCACATCATCCGCACCCGCGCGGACTTCGAGTCCATCTCGGAACGAAAGAGGCAGGAACGTCAAAAGCTGCTCGAACAGTTCTGGGGCGAGCATGGGAGCGGCGATCCCCCGCTGGACTTCACTCACAAGCTTGGGCCCCTGGCGGCCATCGGCGCCGCGATTCGGTACGAGGAGAATCGGCCGGAGAATGGCGGGCACGGCAATCCCGGAGAGCACCTGGTCGCCCCAGCTCCTTCGCCGCGGCTCGGAAACGACTAGAGTCGCAGCTCCGGGATGGAAAAATCGGGAACGGTGTGACAAGAGCGTAATCCATGAGCCGATTCGCC
>DAIQBK010000004.1:0-138029 GCA_036781205.1 Myxococcaceae bacterium | reverse complement strand
GGATGGAAAAATCGGGAACGGTGTGACAAGAGCGTAATCCATGAGCCGATTCGCCGCGTCTCCCCGGGTGCTCGCGTCCGCGACGCTGGTCTTGATCCTGGCATCCTGCAGGCACGCCGAACGCGGACCGATGAGCGCGGAAGAGTCCCGAACCGAAATCGTGCGATTGGCGGACGACTACCTGACGGAGTTCATCGCTCGCTTCCCCGACTGGGCAGAGCTCTCAGCCATCCCCTTGCCGCGGCATGATGGCTTTAGGGACAACTCGCTCGCTGCCCAGGCGGCGTGGGAGAAATTGGAGAATGCCTGGGCGGAACGCCTCTCCGCGATCGACCCGCGTCCACTGTTTGGGCAGCCCGAGTGGGTGACCCTGGGCTTTTTGCGTGAGGCGATCGAAGCCTCTCGCCAGCAGCGCGTGTGCCGGCGCGAATTATGGCAGGGAGTGAGCCACATGACCGGGTGGCAGGTGGAGATCGCGGCGCTCGCCCAGGCGCAGCCGGTGGGAAGCAACCCCGCCCGAGACGAGGCGGTGTCCCGTTACAGCAAGCTGCCGAACTTCCTGGACAACGAGATCGCCAACCTCCGCGAAGGCGTGAAGCTCGGTTTCACCTCGCCCCGCCGCAATGTCGATCTGGTGGTGAAGCAACTGGACGCGACTCTCGCGCTCCCGGTGGAGAAATGGCCGATGTACTCGCCCGCCACGCGTGACGGGACCGACGAGTTTCGGGCCCAGTTTAGCGAGCTGCTTTCAAAGCGGATCGTCCCCGCGGTGCAAAAGTATCGCGATTTCTTGCGCGACGATTACCGGCCAAAGGCGCGCGAGAACCAAGCGGTGTCCGCCCTTCCCGAAGGCGCGCGCTGCTATCGGGCCATGCTCCGCGGTGCGACTTCCCTGGATCGCTCGCCCGAGGAAGTCGTGCAGCTCGGCACCCAGGCGCTCGAACGGAATGTCTTTGCAGCGTTGACCATCGGCCGTGAGCGGCTGGGCACGGGCGAGCTCGCCTCGCTGGTCTCGCGAATCCGGCGCGACCCGGCGAACCATTTCCGCAGCCGCGACGAGATGCTGGGCTTCGCGCGCTCCGCCGTCGACCGTGCGCGGACGGCGGCGCCACGTTTCTTCGAACGGCTCCCCCGGGCCGACGTGCGCGTAGAACCCTACCCCGACGAGCTTGGACCCGAGGTGAGCGACTCGTACTGGCCGCCGACCGGAGCGCAAAAGGACGGCACCTATCGGATCGGCCTATTGCGCTTCGCCGATCGCACTCGCAGTGACGAAGAGGACACCGCGTTCCACGAGACCTACCCGGGCCATCATCTGCAGATCGGCCTGGCGCTCGAGTTGCCCAATGCGCACCCGATTTCTCGGGTCGCCGCGACCGGCAGCTTCGTCGAGGGGTGGGCACGTTACGCCGAGGCGTTGGCGGAGGAATTGGGTCTCTACAGCACCGACTATGCCCGGATCCAACGGCGGCTCTGGCCGGCCCGCGGCATGGTGCTCGACCCTGGATTCCATGTCCAAGGCTGGAGTCGCGCGAGGGTGGTGGACTTCGTCTTGGAGAGCGGCCGCTTCTCCGAGAAGGAGGCCGAGGACCTGGTGGACCGGATCGCGGTAATGCCAGGTCAGCTCACCTCCTACGACTCGGGAGGGCTGGAATTCTTCGAGCTGCGACGTGACGGCGAACGCGAGCTCGGCTCCCGCTTTGACTTGCGCGCCTTTCACGCGGTGGTGCTCGGGCACGGCGCGGTCACGCTCCCGATGCTGCGGGAGCTCGTGCGCGACTGGATCGAGCGTCAGAAGACGCGGGGCTGACGGCTTTAGCCAGGGCGTCCTGGATCCGACGATAGGTCTGGAGAAACGCTTCCGGATCCGAGCCCCACGGGTCGGCGATCGTCACTGCTTTTGCATCGTCGAGCAGGCCGAGCAAATGAGCTTTGCGGCGAAAGGCGGGAAAGGCCGTCGCGAACCGATAGTAGTTTGCGGCGTCGAACAGGAAAACGGCACCGGCGCCCTGGAGAGCTTCCTCCGTCAGCAACCTGGATCGATGGCGAGAAAGGTCGATGCCCAGCTCGGCTGCCGCGCGTTGGGCCTCGGGCGGGCTGCTGCGTCCCTCGCGAGGGTCGAAACCAAAGGAGCGGAGCGTGGTGCCGGTGTTCAGCATCGTTCCAGCGAACGCCTCCGCGAACGGGCTGCGACAGATATTGCCTTGGCAAACAAACAGCACTGTGTGGGACGTCCGGAGGGCGCTGCGAGCAGACCTGCGCGCCCAGGCCCGCAGCGGAGGGATTGAGAGCAGCCGGAGCGAGAGCGCGCAGCGAAGCCGGATCCACTTTGCTCGAATCCATTGCCGAACCTCCACCCACGCCGGTTTGGGATCGTCGAGCACCAGGGTGTCGCTTCGCTCTTTGAAGGTGAGGAGATGCCACGCCTCGCACAGGACCTTGGTAAGCGGAAGCGTCGCCAACGTCGGATCGGTCCGGTCGGCGCGAAGGTTACTGCGAAACCAATCGATGTCGGCGATCCAGTTCCGGCAATACAGATTGGTCTTGAAGCGCTGCGGAAACTCTCGTTTGCCGAGCACCAGCATCTGATACAGAAACCACGGGAAGTCGGCGCCAGCGGAAAGCGCGAGTGGAAGTGAGCCCCAGAAACGGCCGTTGATCTCGATCAGCACGAAGCGGCCGGTCGGTGGATCGAGCTTGAATTCGACCATCGCGACGCCGGTGTAGTCGAGTGCTCGCATCAGTCGTCGCGTGGCCTCGAGCAGCTCTGGATGGAGCGGCACGACGCGCCGGTAGGAGCTTCCGCCTCCGAGCGGCGGTTCATGAACTCGCTCATGTTGAAAGGCGGTCAGAATCTTCCCTTCGTTCGCCAGCACTTCGACGCCTACCCCGCGACCGAGGAAGTTTTCTTCCACCAGCACCGGGCCGGCGATGAGCATCCGATCTAGAGCCGCGACGGCATCCTCGTACGAATAGGCTTTGCGCACCCGATTTCGATCAAGGATGTTCTCGTGTGTGAACGAGCTCAACGGCTTGAGCACCAGCGGAAGCCCAAAGCCCTCGAGCCGGTCGCCGTCCACCCGGGAAAGCTGCACGCTTCGCGGCACCGGCACGCCCAGCTCTTTGGCAAGCTGCTGCGATGCCAGCTTGTTTGAGGTGATTTGGAACGCGCGGTCCTCGAGAAGGTAGATCCGCGCCAGCGGTTCGAGCTCTGCCCGGTTGAACTGCAGCGGGATGATTCGCGGATCATCACAGGGGATGACCAGATCGAAGTCTTCGCTCTGAAGAAGCCTTTTGAACGCCAGTTTCCAGCCGGAGTCCTTGGCTGAATAGGGGGGCAGCACATGAAAGCGCGAAACGTATCGAGAAAAGCGCGCCGGGCAATCGGGTGCGCACCAGCCGACCTCGACGCGTAGGCCTCGCCGTCCCAGGGAACGGATCACGCTCAGAAAGCTGCGCAGGTCGTCGCCGAGGACCAGAACTTTTCCCTTGCTTTGCGAGATCGGGGCCATTTCCGAGCCTACGGAGCGTCAAGCACGCGAAGGCCATCGACCATCGTAATGCTGCCGCTGGAGTTGACGGTGTGAAAGCCGAGCCCAAACGGCGATTCGGGCGACGGCAGCACCTCTCTTAGAGCACGTTCCTCGTAGTGTTTCTCACTCAGCCGGGTAACTTCGTGAAAGACCACCGAACCGCCGTATCGACTGGAACAGTTCTGCGCGGGACGGATGAGCGTTTCTCCGTCGAAGAACAACTTGCCCGCCATCCTCGAGCCGGAAATGTCCATCTTCACCGGATTGAGCGGATGCGGCTCGAAGCGGTCCCACAAGCTCTTCGCATGAAAGACGTGAAGGTTGTTGTCCTGGTTGCCGTGCTCGCCGAGCGAAGTGAAGAGCCACCATCGGCCGCGATGCTGAAGTAGCGAGCTGTCGATTCCCGCGAATCCTTCCACCAATACCTTGGCCTGTTTCCAAACGTCGGGGAAGGAGACCGCCTCGTACAAGGCGATCCGATCTGTCGAGCTTTGCTCTGGCAGCATGTACAGCTTTCCCTGTTCTTCAAAGACCAATGGGTAGGAGAGATGGAACCCAGTCTCCAGAACGGTGCGGGGCGCGGACAACGTGCCGTCCGGCAGCAGCTCGATCACGGCAATCCGGCCCTTTCGACTGGTGAAGGGAAGTTCCTCGAAAAAGATGTATTTGCGTCCTTGATGCTCGATCGGAAACGGGTCGGCAAAAAAGCGAGATGAATCCGGCGTCAGCCAGCGCGCGTTGGCGAGGTGCCTGGAGCTAAGACTCGCCGGCGCCGCGGACGTGATGCCAATTGACCACTGCAGTTTCCGGCTGCGGGCGGTCGCGCGTCCTTTGATGATCGACGCGCAGTTTCTCAATCCGAATCGCAGGATCTCGGGGCCCCGGGGACTTCGCGAATGTCCATTGGTTTGTGCTTCTTGGCGTGGCCGGTGATTGAGCCGCTCCTCGGTGGCCTGCTTGCGCAACCAGTTGATCCCATACCGAACCAGGATCGGAGCGCAGCGCAATGCCTGGGCCCGGTTGATCGAAAGTGAGTTACCATGGGTGCGCAGCCCTGATTCGGCGATTTCCTTTTCCTCGCCCGAAGGGCTCACCGCCGCGAGGCTGACCTTGGTAATTGGCTCGTTCTGGTAGACCTCCCAGAAGCCCAGATAGGGATTCACCTGAAGGGCCACCCCCCGGGATCGAAATTCCCAGATTCCAGATTTCGTCGCTTCCGCGAGCTCGCGCACCGAGTGCCGCACTGCCAAGTTCAACAGGATGTCTGAATCCAGCTCCTTCAGCTTGGTCAGCGCAGTACCGTTGAGTCTCTGACCTTCTGAGGTCAGCTCGAGCGGAATCACCGGCAGGATCGGGAGCCCGCTGCTAACGCCATTTCGTCGTTTGCCGCCGGGGATGCGCAACGAGTCCAGAATTGAATAGCAGCGAAAGAGCAGGCTAGGGGAGGGCTCCGACTTTGAGGACTGATGCGCGATCACCATTGCCTGCACCTGGATATCCGGATTGCGGCGCAGTGCCTCAATCACCGCGGTGGCCCACGGGGCCGGCGTCGGAGAGTCGAGTAGCACCGCAATTCGGACCTTCGCCGGCTCGGGTGGCGGCTCCGTGGATTCCGCAATGGCTGAATCGGCTGGTCTGGTGCGCATGCTTGGTTGTTTGCAGTCGTGATGCCAAGCGGCCGGAACGGCACACTGGCGCTGTCGGACGTAAGTCTTCGTCCCGCCTGAGGGTTCTTGGCCCGAACCCAAGCTACGGAGCGCCGTTGGTTCAGGAAAGGGGAAGAAAATACAGCCCGACCGACCAACCGGTGGTTTGGTAGGGTGCCACGCGACTCTTACCGGAGGACGCAAATGATCCGCAGTCGAGTTATCGCGGGTTCGATTGTGTTGGTCGTTCTGGTGGGCGGGGAGATCGCGGCCCAAGGGGCAGGGCAGGGGGCCAAACCCGCAGGCTCCCAGTTGCCAGTGTGCCGGCTGATTGCGACCGGAGGGACGATCGCGATGAAAATCGATCCCGTCAAGAAGGCGCCAGTGCCGGCGATCTCCGGCGAGGATCTTGTCGCCACCGTACCCGAAATCAGCAAACTGGCTCGTATCGAAGTGCAGAACCTATCGAATGTTCCTTCCGACTACATGGATCCAGAACGTTGGTCGCAGCTCTCGCGTGCCGCTCAGGAAACGCTCGCGCGGCCCGAAGTGGCTGGGGTGATCGTTTCCCACGGAACCGATACCTTGGAAGAGACTGCCTGGTTTTTGGACCTTACCGTCGGAAGCGAAAAACCGATCATCTTGATTGGTGCGCAGCGCAATGCCTCGGAGCCAGACTTTGACGGCCCTCGCAATCTGCTCAACGCCGCGCGGATCTGCGTTTCGCCTGACGCCAAAGGTAAAGGTGCGATGATCGCGTTGAACAACCAAATCAATGCCGCGCGCGAAGCCACCAAGACGCATACCTCGGACGTGGAGACCTTCAAGTCCGGCGACTTTGGCTTTCTCGGTACCGCGGACAACGATCGCGTGATTTTCTATCGCGCACCGCTGCGTCGGCAGCACCTCGCTTTGCGACCAATCAAGGAGGGAGAGACGCTGCCTCGCGTGGAGATCGTCGCGATGTACGGAGGAGCCGACGGCGGACTGCTTCGCGCGGCGGTGGCAGCGGGCGCGAAAGGCATCGTCGTGCAGGCGCTCGGTTGGGGAAATGTGAACGTCCCGATGTACGAGGCGATCGCCGAGACAATAAAGAAGGGCATTCCAGTCGTGATCACCAGCCGAGTTCCCAACGGCCGCGTCTTACCGGTTTACGGCTTCAAAGGAGGCGGCAAGACGCTGCAAGAGGCTGGCGCCCTCTTTGGGGACAATCTTTCCCCACAAAAGGCGCGCATTCTTCTTTTGCTCGCGTTGCAGGCGGGAATCCAAAAGCCAACGGAAATACAGAAGCTGTTCGATCGCTAGCGCGGCCCGCCGAAGACGCGGATCCAGGTGCAGTGCGCGTCGGCGCAGTACGGCTCCATTTCGATGATTCCGCACGGTCCACCGGCACGGCAGCGAGCGGTGGCGCAATACTTGTCGATTTCCCGTTGAGCCTCGGCTTCAAAGCCTGCCTTGAGTTGTCGGTTGACATAGAACGGTGGGCAGGCGCCCGCTCCTGAGCACTTCGCCTCGAAGGCGGCAGCGACGCAGTCGTCGTGCTTGGTACAGGCATTGTACTTTGCAACGATCGTCTTCAGCGCACAGGCGAGCGTTCCCTCTCCGGGACAATCGCCGGCGTACCTTGCACAGTCGCCGTACTGATAGGTCTCCTGCGACGAGGGTGGTTCCGCGGGGTTGGTGGCCCTTCGCCCGGAACAAGCGGTGACCGCCGCCAACGTCACTAATCCAAGAACGGTTCTGACCATCACTCCCAATCCACCTGGACTAGAATACTCACGTCCAAGATGAGCGGCCGCAACGT
This sequence comes from Myxococcaceae bacterium, assembly GCA_036781205.1. Lineage (GTDB taxonomy): Bacteria > Myxococcota > Myxococcia > Myxococcales > Myxococcaceae > DAIQBK01. The sequence continues at coordinate 131,046 of DAIQBK010000004.1, read as the reverse complement.
CCGCAGTCTAACCATCGCCCCATTGGTTGCCTCCACCTACTTCATGGTTTCCGGAGGACCTTATGGGCTCGAGGAGTTGCTGGCTAGAGCAGGGTACGAGAACGCGTTTTGGGTTCTGCTGATCACGCCCCTGATCTGGAGTTTGCCGACCGCGTTCATGGTGGGCGAGCTTGCCGGGGCGTTGCCGGAGGAGGGCGGCTACTACGCCTGGGTGCGGCGAGCGCTCGGGCCATTTTGGGGATTTTCGGAAGCATGGCTGTCGCTCGTCGCCAGCATCTTCGACATGGCGATCTACCCGACGATGTTCGTCCTCTACCTCGGCCGTCTTTTTCCGTCTGCAGCATTGGGTGTGCCGGCGTTGCTGCTGGGTGCAGCCATGATTGCGGTCTGCGCGCTGTGGAACATGACGGGCACGCGAAACGTTGGAGGCTCCTCGGTCTTGGTTGGAGTCGTTCTGCTCGCGCCGTTCGCGTGCATGGTCTTCCTCTCGGGAATGCACCCTGCAGCGCCGATCCCGCCCTCTCCGTCGGCGGATGCGGGGCTTCTGGGCGGGATTACCATCGCAATGTGGAATTACATGGGCTGGGACAACCCTTCCACGATCGCGGCTGAGGTCAAGCGCCCGCAGCGAAACTATCCGCTCGCGATGATCGTTACGGTCATTCTGGTAACCGTCACCTACCTGTTGCCGGTATGGGCTGCGCGTCATGCGGGCCTGGATCCCAAGGATTGGTTAACCGGGGCTTGGGTAAAAGCTGCCGGCCTCATTTCCGGAAAGTGGTTGGCAACTGCCGTCGTGATCGGCGGGATGGTGAGCGCGATCGGGGCCTTCAACTCATTGCTGCTCTCATATTCTCAGCTTCCGGTCGTGCTCGCCCAGAATGGATTGCTTCCTGCCGCATTTGCCTGGCGCGGTCGCCGAACCGGTGCCCCATGGGTGGCGATTTTAGTCTGCAGCGTCGCCTACTGCTGCTGCCTGGGGCTGGGTTTCGGCCGGCTGGTTCTATTTGACGTTCTGCTCTATGGGTTGAGCCTGTCGCTGGAATTCATTGCCTTGGTGGTGCTTCGAGTACGCGAGCCGAACCTGCCGCGCGCCTTTAGAGTTCCCGGAGGTCTGATCGGGGCGGTGGTCGTCGGTGTTTTACCGATGGCCCTGCTGGTAGTGGCGGTGTTGAGCTCCACGGCTGCGTACGCGGGGGCAGTCGCCGCTGGCCTGAGCTTGGCGTACTTAGGCCCGATGATCTACTGGGCGCGCCTGCGCTCGCACCGAGGCGACGCGCCCCGGACCTAATTATTGAGCGCCCCTTGCTGAATCCACTTCTCGATTGTACTGAAGTCGTTCGGCGCGGTGTGGATCAGGCCAGATGTTCCGAACGGCATTGCGGCAAAGCATCGGGTCGGGTCCGCGGCGACCTTGCGCCACATCATGCTTCCCATCGTGTCTCCGGGCTTCACCCGAAGGACGTTCGGCACAACGCTGGCGCAGCCCGCCGAAGTGTCGTGATTCACCAGATTCGCGAACGACACACCGGCCGAGAGGTCCAGATTGCCGGACGCCGGGACGGTGGGCCCCGCGTGGCATCCTGCGGTCGCGCAGGTTGCATTGAGAATCGGCTGAACGTTCTGAGCGTAGCTCGCCATAGCAGGGACGATTGGATTCACGTCCTGCATCGAGCTGCTACCGCCGCAGCCCACTGCAAGACCGAAAACAGAGACAGCGAAAAGACACCCATGACCCAGTTGGGTTTTCATTCCTTCTCCTTAAGAGTTTTTTTAGAGACGCCCGCCTTCAATGCCCCACGAGGAACAGCTCGGTACGGGCGCTACACTCGGAAGACACAGACCCCGGATGACTGTTGCGTCGGCCCCTCGGGGTGAGCGAACAATGCGGGGGATTGTGCCTACTTAAAGTGACGATCCCTGCTTATCAACCCTCATCAGATGTCGGCCAGCGAACTGGAAAGTGGACGCTTTTTGTCCTCGTCGCGGTCGGCGTGTTCATGGCCACGCTCGACACGTCGATCGTCAACATTAGCCTGCCCTCGATCGCGGCCCACTTTCGGGTGCCCCTTAACGGAGCGATCGAGTGGGTGATCATCGCGTACCTGGTAGTCGTCGCAGCATCGCTGTTGACCGCCGGAAGACTGGCAGACTTGATCGGGCGCAAGTCGCTGTGGCTCAGCGGCCTGGTGATCTTCACCGCAGGCTCCGCCCTGTGCGGTGCGGCCTGGTCGCTGCCGGCCTTGATTGGCTTTCGCGCCCTTCAGGGTGTGGGCGGGGCTTTGCTGATGGCGGTCAGCCCCGCAATGCTCACCACCGCATTTCCACCACGCGAGCGAGGCCGAGCGCTCGGCCTCAACTCACTGATCGTGGCGACGGGAGTGAGTGTGGGGCCTACGCTGGGAGGAATCATCAACCAGAGGTTGGCATGGCGCTGGATCTTCTACGTCAACGTCCCGATCGGGATCATAGGCGTCGTGGTCACCATGTTTCTTCTTCTCGAACCGTCGCCGCGCGTGCGGGGACGGTTGGATCCTCTGGGCGCAAGCCTTCTCGGGCTGGGACTCGCCGGGCTCACTGGCGGGCTAACGTTTGGTGAGGAGCTGGGTTGGCGTTCCCCTCCGATCATCGCAATGCTTCTTGCCACGGCCGTGGTCCTCGCGGCGATGGTGCCATATGAGTTGAGGCACCCACAGCCCACCCTCGATCTGCGGTTGTTCAGAAGCCGCGTGTTCGCGTCCACCTGCGCGAGCCTGACGTTGAGTTTCTTGGCGCTGTTTGCGGTCAGCTTCATGCTGCCGTTCTATTTCGAGCAGCTGCGCGGATTTGGTGCTGAGCAGTCCGGCTTGCTGTTAACTCCACTACCGTTGATGATCGCGCTGTTCGCGCCGATTAGCGGCGCCGCCGCCGATCGGATTGGTACCCGCTGGCTGGCGTCGGCAGGCATGGCGATTTCCTGCGCCGGCCTGGTGCTTCTGAGCCAGCTCGAACCGAGCAGCCCGCTCGTGGACGTAGTCTGGCGGTTGATGGTGATTGGGTTCGGGCAGGCACTCTTCGTATCGCCCAACAACAGTGCCTTGCTCGGTGCCGCTCCTCCCGACCGGGTCGGCATTGCCTCCGGCATCCTTGCCACGTGCCGAGTCATCGGGCAGAGCCTCAGCGTTGCACTCGCGGGCGCGGTGTTTACCGGGCTGGGAGGATCGCAGGCGGGGCGAGCGCTGATACAGGTAAGCTCGAGGGACTCCGTGCAGCTTCTCGCCCTGCAACGGCAGTTCATCTCCGCGTTTCGAGCCACGCTTTTGACGTGCGCGGCGGTGGCAGCGATTGGGGTCTTCACCTCGCTGATTCGCGGACGGGAAGTGCGACCGGGTGCGAAAGGAAAGCATGAGGGTGGTACACCAACCACCCTGCTGCTCAATGGGCCACGATGAGTAAGAAAAACGTTCCGCGCCGCAGCGATTATCCGTACCTGAAGCAGCTCACGACTCGCTGGATGGACAACGACATCTACGGGCACGTCAACAACGCGCACTACTTCTCGTATTTCGACTCGGTCATTAATGAGTACCTGATCCAGCAGGGCGGCCTCGACATCCGAGGCGGCACGGTCGTCGGATTCATGGTGAGCTCGCAGTGCGATTACTTCGGCCCACTGAGCTATCCCGAAGTCATCGAGATCGGATTGCGAACGGAACAGATCGGTAACAGCTCGGTGAAGTATGGTGTGGCGGCGTTCTCGGAGGGCAAGGAGGATGCACGCGCCGCCGGTTCGATGACTCACGTCTTCGTGGATCGAACGACTTCGAGGCCGATGTCCATCCCTGCTCCGCTTCGCCGAGCGCTACAGGCCATCTCTCGCTGAGCGAGATAGAGGTTATGAATCGCGCGCTCTTGGTGACCGAAGCGACATCAAGGGATCAGTTTTTGAGGCCAGGGCTACGTGTGTGCCGCGGTGGGACGGACGAGCAAAAAATGCATGCTCACTACGAAAGAGTTGCGTGCTTAGGTGGGTAAGAAGCACCCTTCCGGTCCTACGTGTGCCTAGGGATTTCAGGGCCGTAGCCGTCCCGGATTCTACGGCGGCTGAATTGCTACAGGTCGACTTAAATGCTTCTCATCGGAGAGGAGCCTGCACCCTAGGAACACCATGGCGCACAGGGGACGACAGTTCTTCAGAGGATGTGGTGCAGCCGTCGCAATCGCGCTTGGATCGGGCGCGTTGGAAAATCCCGCCTCGGCGGATGACGTGATCTTCTCGCAAGGCAGTCTGATCATTCCGATGCAGAGCAACTTCCAGGATGCCTGCGGCGCCACCTCGGCCTATGGGCTGGTATGGCAGATCTTGTTTGCCAATCAACCTGGCCACTACTTTGCGAACCTCAATCGCACCGTCACCGTTTACGTCATCAGCAACCCAAACAAGACGTCTCTCAACCGTTGCGTTCCATCCAATCGAACGCCGGCTCCCACTCCGAACGGTGTAGGCCCGAGCGGCGATGCCAACCACTGGGATGATCCGCGCTGGAACGACGGATGCGACCTGACGGTGACGAACAAATTGCAGCAGCCGGTGGTTGCAGTCGACTTTACCGCCAATCCGCCATGGCCGGCTTCGGGAACTTACCCTGTCGGGAACATCCCATGGGTAGACACCTCATCCCTCACCATCACAGGTGTCGGTTGGAATAATCCGTGGGATTTCGCCTCCCCGAAAATGCAACTAACGACTCTCAACAATACGGTTACCAATCCGGCGTTCGCCACGGTGCAGTATCAGGGCGCGCCCTTCGTGATTGACTCCGCGGACGCTCCACTGGTGATGCAATTTCTTCGCTCTGGAGATACGTATACCGCGGCGAGTTACCTCAGTCGGTTCACCGCTACCACCGACCCGGTCTCGGCGTTGACCAGCTGTCCGAACAATGGCACGACTCCGAGCGCCGACTACCACCACGTCAACATCCATCAGGCGACGGCGCAATTCACCGCCTCGATTTCGCGCCGGCTCAACGGCATTCCTCCCAAAATCGCGCTGCTGGACACGGGAGCGGGGGTGAAGTGGTACGGCCGGGAACAGGGGGGCATTCGGGTGCTGGATATGTATCTCAAGAATGCCAACCTGTTCTTCAGCGGATCGATCGGATGTCCCCCCGGTTCGTTCGCGAGCTGTACACTCAACGGCGGAAGTCCAGGGCTGATCTATGACCAATTCAACGCCTATGCGGACCTGATCAGCACCGCCTCCAATCCCTATGGTTTGCTGAATGCGGTGGACAGTTTCGGGAAGCCGCTCTACCGACTCTTCTGGGCCCCGCACTGGGAAACCAGCAACATGAATCCGTGGGTCGGAACGGGTTGGGACAATACCACCAACCTGACGCCGAATTTTGCTCAGTACGTCGCCAATGGCGACGGAGCGACAAGCCAGCAGCAAAACGCGTACAACAACGTCGCCTACTTTACGAATCAACGCTACCACGGGCTGATGGCAGAATGCTCGAGTATCGGGGGCTATGAAGGTGACTCCGCTGCACCAGTGTCCCCTCGGACGGAGTTCTTGTTTACAAACACGATTACGACCAATGGAGTGAGCGTTTCAAGCACAGGGTTCGACGCTCGGAACTGTTCGGACCCAAATTACAGTAGCGGCGACTGCGCTTTGTTCGATCAGTCCGCCACCAACCAATTCGCTCAAATCGGCGACTACCACTTTGTCGCGCTCAACGGCTCGATCGCGAATTATGCGCCGAATACCTCAGCTACACCTGCATCCGCTTATAACACCGGGGTAAGCAGGCTGTCGGTGTCTTGGTCAAACTATACCGCTCCTCCACCGAACCTATCGACCTATCAAGCCAGCGGGCGCAATGGTTGGGACTTCCTCGATTTTGGATTCAAGAACAATGACACCACCAAGGCCGCGATTCTTTATATCGGTGGCCACGAATACTCCAACTCCGCGGCCGGTAACCGGATCGTTCTCAACACGCTTCTGCACCTGGGATACAACCCGGTAACCAGCGAGCGATCGCTCTCCCATCCCGTAGCCTATTACGACCCGAATGGTGCGACCGACGCGCAGAAGGCGTTGGTTTTCGCCTCCACCTACGCCGCGATCAACGGCCTTCCGCCCACCGCCAACCCATTCGATTATCGCTACGCCTCCAAGTGGCGATTCCCATTGATTCGAGGCCACCTTCGCGCGCACTCGCTGCTCGGAGTCGGCGGCCTGACAATTGGCGAAAGTGATTTCGGGGCAGCCACGCTCTGGGACGCGGATGACATGATGCCGCTGCCCGGGAATCGGAATTTGTTCACCTACTTCGGTGGGTACATCAAAGCGAACCCCACCGCGATCGATCTGGGAGGATTAAATCGGGTCGTGAACAACAACGTCATCCAACTCGGCTGGACCCCGGCCAAGGTCGCCGGCACCGCGATTGGAGTCGGCTGCGTGGATGTGATGAAACTCGGCGTAACCCCCGATGGCTCGTGCGGACTGATCCCGGGAAGCGATGGGATCTGTGATTTACAGGAGGCAGTCCAATCTACCCAGATGAACTTGGGCACGGACTGCGGCGTCACTGAGGTGTTGGCCAATACCACGCTCCTGGCAGCGGCAGCCAACCTCAGCCCAACCCAGCAGATGCTCCAACTGGTGCGAGGCTATTGCGCGGCCACCACCACTCGCACCGATGGGCCAGGGACGACCTCGATTCTGCAGCCGGCCGATAGTCAATGCAACGACTTTGAGGGTGTCCAGCTCAACCGGGCCCACCTCGGCGGACTGGTGCACTCGAGTCCGGCAGTCATTCCGCCCAGCAAAAACGTGAACGACGGCGCGATCAAGCGCCCCACCGTGGCCTATGTCGCCGGCGTGGACGGGCAGCTCCACGCGATTTATGTATCCGGCGGAAGCGGATATAACCCGCCCGCCGGGCTGCTAACTCTTCTCAATTCAAGCGCCAACCAGGCATTCGTCAACGACTGGTCCGCGGCCCTGGGTGGATTCCAGCCGCCGCCGGCGGGTACCGAGCTTTGGTCCTTCTTGCCAGCGAGCCAGCTTCCCTGGCTTCAATCAAACCAAGCTCAGGTCGACTCATCGCCGGTTATTCAAGACGTATTCGTCGATCTCGTTGGGCGCGGAATCCGTGAGTGGCACACGGTTTTGGTCGCGTCCGTCGGTGGACTCAATCGAGAGATTTTTGCACTGGATATCTCAAATCCGCTCAAACCCGCGCTGCTTTGGGATCTGGTCGGCAGCTTACGGCGAAGCGGGAGCTACCCCTACTATTCACCCACCCCGATCGCCAACGCAGCGGTTCCGGCGGGAGGTTCGCAAGCTCCACGATGGAGGGAACGCGACTCGAGCTTCCGGAACGGCTGCGTTTCAACCGACGGATGCGATCTCACCGGCGGTTATGATTTCACCGGTCTGGGTGGATCAGTCGGGCTGGCGATTGGCGAGTTCCGAAAAGGATTGGAGCCCGTATCGGCGGTGTTTGTCGCGTCCAATTCATCCACCGCAAATGGCATCTCCAGCGGACTCGAGGTGTTTGCGGTCGAGGTTGCCACCGGACAGAAGCTATGGGAGTGGGTCGAACCGTACGGCCCGGCCACCAACTATGCAGACAACACCGTTCCGCCTCCCGTATCGGTAATGAGAAATGCCTCTGGGGCGGTTCGGCTCTACGCAGGGGACATGGAGGGAAATCTCTGGGAGCTCGATGCAGCCACTGGAATGAATGCGAACGTCTTCTTTGGAGGGCCGTGCGCTTCGACGGGGTGCAAGTTCGCCGCGTTCAGCACCCAGTCGACCGCGACGTTCCAAGAGCCGATCACCACGAACTTGGCGCTGGCGAGGATACCCAATCTCCCACCCAACGCACCGAGCGTCTTTGCTCCGTTTGCTAATTCAAATGTCGTTATTTTCGGGACTGCGGGCGCGAACTGGGTGTCGTTCAACAACCCCGGTCAGTTGCATGTGGCGTTCCTCGATAATCAGTTTCGCAAACCTTACCAGATTAGCGGTAGCGCAACCGACAGCGTCAACCAAGTAACCCAAACGCAACAGCAGTGGATCAGCTCGGCCACCGCGACCGGGGTGCTCCTGGAAAAATCGTCTCCGTTCCCACTCACTTTCACCGCAGCGCACCTCTACGGAACGATCACCATCGCGGGGCAAACGGTATTTTTCGAGACGGCCAAGGACAAGGTGCCTCAGGACATCAACTGGCTACAAGCAACGGTCCAGGGCGGCACCTACTCGATCGATCTCGGCGCAGTCACCTCCTCGGTGACGGGCGACAGCATGGTCGCCGGATATGGAAGCTTGGCAAGCTTTGGTGGGGTGACTGTGTATCATGATACATCAACCGCCACGCCGACCGACTACGTGCTCACCGCCGAAGTCAGCAAACTCGCGAGAACCTCGATGGGGTCGAGCACGGCCGCAGCGAAAAATGTACGCCTGGATCCGAATTCGAATGGCACCGGCGTGTTCTACCTGTTCAAAGGCCTGCTGCACCGGTTCGATTCGCCATGAATCGGTTTCACCCCTGGACAAGGAGTAAAGCAATGCGTCGTTCTGTGCGGGCGAAGACGGGCGGCTTCACGATGATCGAGGCGCTGGTCGCGATGACCGTGCTGGCGGTCGGGCTGCTGGGAAATTTCATGGCTTTGGTTCAGGCGTCGAACCTCTCCCGCGAAGGCCAGCTCCGACAATACAAAACCATGCTGGTGGATACCAAAATGCAGCGGTTGCTGCTGGCGGACAAGAGCAGATTGCCGACGATGGTCGGTGGACTGCAAACCATCTCGGACACTCTGTATCCCCCGAGCGTGGCGATTGGCGGCGCTCCGTGGGTGATCGATCCGTCGACCCCGGACCCCTCGGTTCCGGGACCGGGCGATCTCGGAAAGGGCGCGGTTTTCTCCCTCTCTCCTAACGGGGACGTTCATCCGCTCACTGGGACATTCACCTCGTGCGCGGATCCAGCCATCCCCACCGGGGCGTATTGCCGCGAGGTGCTGCTTCATAACCGGCTGCCCCTTGCGACGGCGGCGAATGCCACCGTTCAAGCCAACCTCGATGCGGCTGGGGCGCAGTCTTCCACGCTCTGGATTCGGATCTCGAGGAAGGGAGACAGTCTGGGGTTCGCTGTCTTCGAGCGAAAAGTTCTGGTCCTCTAACTCCTCTGAAAGGGCACCGGCATGTCCAAGCGTGGATTTACCCTGATTGAATTGATCACCTCGACAGCGATCATGATTGTGGCGATTGCCGCCACCTGCATGATGTTGATCGAAGGCCAGCGATTTACTCGAAACTCGGAGGAGATTATCAATAGCAACGAGGGCTCGCGGGTCGCGGGCGAATTCATTGTTAGCGCGCTTCGAATCGCCGGGATGGGCGCCGCCGCTGGCGTCTGGATCAACAACGCTGGCATTCCCCGGCTGATCAGCCCGATCTTCGGAACCGATAACATCTCGACCGAAGGCTTCACAGATGACATCTGGATGCTCATTCCCGACCGAAGGGCTTTTCAGGACAACAATTGCCAATCCGGATCAGGCGCTGCCGTGTCGGTGGTCACAGCGGGGATCGGGCCGTTGAACGTAAGCTGCAGTCAAAGTCTGCTGCCCGCTCTCGGTCCAACCCCGGCAATGCTTCTGGTGACGAACTTTACGGGTCCGGCAGTCGCGCTGACCCTGCCCGCTGTCACAACCCCCTCCGACGGAACAGTGATTGGATTGCTTGGATATAACGAAGCCGCAATTTCGGGATTTCCGCCTCGCCCATTCCAGGTAGGGGATCTCGTGGTCGGGCTCTCAGCGGTGCACTTCTTCGTGCATCGAGATTCAACGGGCTCGCATTTGTATCGCGAAATGGGAGTACTGACCGGTGCCAGTCCGCCCTCCTTCGTTGCGAACACGGTGAGCCGGATTCTGCTCCAGCGCAACATCGAGGATCTGCAGATCGCCTTCGGCACGGATCCGACGAACGCAAATCTACCGGACCAATACGTGTATAGCAATGGCTTTCCGGACGCTGCCGGACTGCCGGTGCGTGCGGTTCGGGTCACGGTGGTGGCTACCCATGACCGGCTGATGCACAAAGCTGACAACTCCCTAATCCTGACCTCTCAACCTTTGTCGATTGAAAACCACGTAGTCACGGCACCGATGGATGCACTGCGCCGCAGCGTGTACACCCGGCGCGTCGAGTTGTCTAACCTCAACACGGGGAGCCTATGAGAAGCAAACAGCGCGGAAGCGCCCTCTTGACCGCCGCCGCATTGACCACCGTGCTGCTGCTCGTCGTCGCCGGATTGATGTACTACGCGTCGCGCTCCCGCTCTCGCGCGGTGGCCATCTCTCGAGGCAGTTCGCGAATCTCATGCGCCGAGTCGGGGTTGCAGCTCGCCCGAGCCTACTATGGCCGCAATTACGCGTTCTGGAATTCTACCTTCTTGCCGAATCCAGCCGTGTACAACACGACAGTGAGTACGGCGAGGACCACCGCGTTCCAGAACGCCAATCCCCAGCTGTTTGCCGATCTCGATGGGGACGGGCAACCGGATGTCTATCTTTATGTTCATGACAACTATGACGAGTTCTTGCCGAACCTGAACAATCCGAACCGCGACAACGATCTCAACGTCATCGTAGGTTCAGCATGCATCTCCAGCACCTTGCTGCCCAGAGCAGAGACCGGATATTCATCGAGTGCGATAATCAGCGAAGGACTGTTGAGTTACAATCCGACCGGCTCTTACGGATCGCAGGGTTACCAAGGCGCGTCGGGGAGTGGAAATCTCAATTCGGAAAACTGAACCATGGCAAACGCTCGTGTTGCGCTGCGGCAGTTTGCTTTACTGCTGCTTGTCACGTGGGCCGGGTCGTGCCGCTGTTCCAGTCGCTACCCCAAAGTCGACGCCCATTGCCATCTTGCGCCCGAGGCGGTGCCGCGCGCGATCGAGTTGATGGATCGATACGGGATCTCCGCAGCGGTCAATCTATCTGGAGGGCTCCCCGGTCGTGGTTTGGAAGAGCAGCTGAACGCGGCGTCCCGATTTCCAGGGCGAATCGTGGTGTTCGCCGGCCTGGACTGGTACGAGCCTACCCGAGGCCCGGGCTACGGTGCGCGGATGGCGGCGACGGTGGAGAAAGCGCATCGGCTTGGTGCGAAGGGGTTGGAAATTCCACGCGGGTTGGGCATCGGCGTTCGGGATTTCAGGGGCGAGCTGATTGTGATCGACGCACCCGAGCTTGACCCGGTATTCGAAAAGGCCGCTGAGCTAGGAATGCCGGTCGCCATTCACACTGGCGCTCCGGTAGCGTTCTGGCTGCCGCCAATCGCGAAGAACGAGCGATACCAGGAGCTCACTGCCCATCCGGAGTTGTCGCTCTATGAACAGGCACCTCCGTGGGAGACGTTGTTCCTCGCTCTGGAGCGCCGAATCGCCAAGCACCCCAAGTGCACCTTCATCTCGGTTCACTTCGGCAATGCGGCCGAATACCCAGACCGCGTCGCTGCACTGTTGGACAAGTATCAGAACCTGTACATCGATACGGCCGGGCGGATTCCGGAGCTGGGACGCCATTCGCGCGCGGAGATGAGAAAGCTGTTTGGCGACCACGCCGATCGGATTCTGTTCGGAAGCGATCTGAGCCTCGGCAGCTCTCCTAAAGATGTGGTGCTGAGCTCTCAGGGAACCCGTCCACCGACGCTAGCGGAGATCGATCAGTTCTTCGGTGCAACCTGGCGCTATTTCGAGACGGCCGACGAGGGGTTTGAGCACCCAACGCCGATTCAGGGCAATTGGAAAATCAGCGGGCTAGACCTCTCCTCGGGGCTGCTCCGCAAGATCTACGCAAACAATCTGGAGCGCCTGCTGAAGATCCAGCTTCCCTAAAGCGCGCCATTCGCATAGTCGCGCCACATGATCTTGGCAGCCCTGCTGGGGATGCTTTCGATAGCGGTGCCCTCGGAGCAACCGCTCGACGTCCGCGAGCCGCCGTTTTCAGAGTTCGACTTCGCCTGGATGAATGGGAGCAACCCGCAGCCTGCGTCGCTGCTCGTCATCGGTCCGGTCACCTGGTCCATCTACGTGGACACCTACTATGCGTGGCAGTTTTGGCGGCCAATCGATCATACGATTTTTCCGACCACCACCGCGCCACGGCACAACGAGATTTCGCTCAATCTCGCCCACCTCGGTGTGGACGTGACGGGTTTGGATGGTCCGATCGGCAGGCTGTATTTGCAGTATGGGTCAATGGTTGAGACGATCGCCGGGCAAGACACAACGACCACACGAGGGTTCTTCCTGACCAACCGCCTCTTCCAATATGTCGAGCAGGCGGCGGTGGGTTGGCACTTCCACTGGATGCACGGAGCTAATGCCGAGGTCGGAATCTTCCCTTCCTACATTGGCTTAGAGAGCTACTTGCCCGAGGAGAACTGGTCGTACACCCACGCTTTCATCTCCGATGCCACGCCCTATTACTTCTTGGGATTCCGAGGGCAATTGTTCCCTACCGCGGACTTCAAACTCGAGTTGTGGGTGGTCAACGGGTGGCAGACCTTCGGTCAGTGGCACGAAACCCGCGGGGGTGGATACTTGTGGAACTGGCGCCCTCGCGACTGGTTGTCGATTGTCAACTCGTTCTATGGCGGGAGTGAGGCGCAAGGCGATCCGAGATCCGTGCGCCTGTACTTGGACAACAACCTGCAGGTCCTCTACTTCAAGCGCGAGCGGGGGTTTTTCCGTTCAGCCGCGATTTCGATCGTCGGCGACATTGGCTACGAGCATCGAGGCAACGCCCCTTCGGGCGCGATGGGCGGGATCTCCTTCACCCACCGTTGGGAATGGGCGGCTCGATGGAAAAGCTCGTTGCGGGTGGACTTCCTCTACGACGAGACCCAGGCGATCTCACCCAAGTTTCCAGTGGGAGCCGCGTACCCATGGATGGGCAGCAATCCGATCGCGGCCGGCGGACTGACCGCGACGCTGGACTACTGGCCGAGTGTCTGGCTGCTGTTGCGGCTCGAGTACGCCCATCGGCTGGCGAATCAGCCCTTCTTCTCCGGACGCCGAGGAATTACTGGCCCCGACGGCCGACTTCCGCAAGATGCCGCGGCGGCGGCGACCTTTACGCCCGATCTTCGACGAACCGACGACCGGCTGGTGCTCAACATGACGCTGCGCCTGTGATCTGCTTCCACAACACGCCGCAGATTTTCCGCTTCTCGCGGCGGGGCGAAAGACTGATCCCCCACGCCAGCTCGCTTGCGGGCATCGTGGCCAGCCCGTTAGATCCGTCGCGTGCCCGAGCCTGCGCTGCCGCCGCTCTCGGAGTGGCAGACGTTCTATGTCATCATCGGTTCGTCGGCGGGCGCGCTGATCGGCTTGATGTTCGTCGTGGTCGCGCTTCGAACCGAGGCGAGGGTGGAGCGGGCCGAAGGAGAGGTTCGCGCCTTCGCGACCCCTACGGTGGTGCACTTCTGCGCGGTGCTTGTGCTGGCCGCGATCCTGTCCATCCCGGGCCAGACCATCTCGAGCCTCGCGCTGTGCGTGAGCGCGGCCGGGCTCGGGGGCCTGGCGCTCTCGGCGTGGGTGGTGGTGCTGGCGCGGCGACAGCAGTCTTATGCACCGGTGCTCTCCGACTGGATCTGGCACGTCGCCCTGCCCTTTGTCGCGTATGCCTCCCTCTTCGCAGCGGCGATCGCGCTCTCGCGCCGCCCGGCGCTGTCACTCGGCGTAGTTGCCGCGTCCGCGCTCCTCCTCCTGTTCATCGGCATCCGCAACGCGTGGGACATCGCGGTGTGGATCGCGGCGGGGAGACCGTAGGCGCGCGTCGTCACTTCGTGCTGAGCCATAGCCAGTCCACGGCGCGACCAGTCAACTTCGGAGTACGTAGGTCCGAAGGTAGATCCAGAGTGCCACCGCGAATACCGCGGTGCGCATCACTAGAGTGGCAAATTGAACCGTACGCGACTTCGAGTACCTCTCGAAGAGCATCGTGATCCCAATCAGACCGGCGCCAAGGGCGCTGCCCGCAAACCATACGGAGCTCATCCGCTTGATGAACTGCACCCCCAGAATCGTTTCTCTCCCGTGCGGCCTAAGCAAGTTGGCAGGGCCGAGCAGGCCGATCTCGCCAACGATCAGGACAGCCCCGGCCACTGCCCAAACTATGGTCGCGCTTACCAGAAGGGGCAGCATTCGAAACTTGAACTTGTTGAGCGCCCCCAGCAGCCCGAAAAAAGAGAAGAACAGCAGGCCCACGAAACCGTAAGCGTGATCCAGCGCTAGATGTAGCCAGGGCGCAACCATGCGCGTCGCATCATGCATGACTGTTTCGATATTCAACCAACTCCCGCTTCCTCCTGCGATGTGTGCCCGCCGTGCAGAAGGTGTCAGGTCAGGTGATTCCCTATGCCGCTCCGGGTGTGAATCTTTGGCGCCGTCGACTACGCTGGACAGGTCTTCGGTGCGGGCGTGTGAACGTGGAGCGTCGCATGCGTATAAGTCTCGCTTTCGCGGCGGTGGTATTCGGCGCAATCTTATTCGGCTGGCCCGCGCGCGCTGCCGAGCTCCGGATCCGGGCTGGCGAGAAGCGCGTGGTCTCCGTTGGGAAGACACAGGGGCTGGCGCTCGACAATCCGAGTATCGCCGACGCGCGCATCCTAAATGCCACCCAGATTGAAATCGTCGGGAAGGGAAATGGCGAAGGCGAGCTCCTTGTCTTCACGGCGAATGGGAAGACGCAAACGTTTACAATTCACGTGACCGGCGCCCAGGTGGCCGCGCGGGAGATCGATGACGAGCTGGGAAGCGATGGCCGGCGCGTTCCGCGCTTCGGCGGCAAGAAGATTGCCAAAGCGCATTGTGACGAGCCCCTTCCGGAGAAGAATGCGTCGGCTGCACTCGAAGACGCTCGCGAACTGTTGAAGAAGAACCAGCTTCGCGAAGCGATCACCAAGCTCGATGAAGTGTTGAAGATCGAGCCGGACGCCGCGCTGGCCCATCTCTTCCTCGGTGCTGCGTGGGCGAAGCTGGAGGATCAGGCTCAGGGTGCTTCCCACTACGAGACGTTTGCAATGTCCTGTCCGGATGACCCCAAGGTCGAAGCCGTGGTTGGTCTACTTCGTGACTTCGAGAGGCGCGTCATTCCTAAGGACGACGCAAAACGCCGACCATAAGCCCGTGGCGCGCCGGTGCGCTCGCGTTCGCCTCTCGTTCGCTCATGGCGTCGAGACCCATGGTATAGGGCACCTAGACCATACTGGCCCCGTAGCTCAGATGGATAGAGCGGCGGTTTCCTAATTGCCTCGCACCGATAACAACGGATGCTACAGGGGCATCGGTTGTAAGCATTTCTGGCGCTTCGCTCGAGCCAGAGCAAACCGGAAAACATGCCTCACCAGGCAATTCCGGTGCAATTGGCTACGTAGCAGCTACGCCCATTTGGGCGCGGTCTTCTCAAGCGCCAACCGGCTTCAGCGGCCCGCCTGGCGTAGCCGCAGGCGTTTCCTCGGCACGCTCCTCCGACGCGGGCTGGTGACCCCCGGGGCGCTCTCAAAGCCATCGGCGGACAGAATCTCGGCCAACTCAAAAGCATTCTACAGTAGCGAGGGGAGGGAAAAGCTGGGCTCGGCTCAACCGGTTGACCTTTGGCTGTTGCCGAGCCCCTGTTCTGAGCGGAGGCGTCAGTCAGCAGCCACCAAATAGAAAAGCCACACCTTTGGTCTTACTTTGGTAACAGCGGGTACTTTCGGTCGTAAATCTTGATCGCGGCGCCAAAAAGCCCAAATCATTCCCTTGGTCGCGTTTTGTGCTGCCGCACTTCAAAAATCACCAGCAATCCGCAAGCAAAACCTCCGCGTCCGTTTAATTGATGCTGGTGATTCACCAGGTCGAGCGCATCGAAGCAATCGTTTGCCCGCTGTCGAGCGGGGGCTGCATCGGCATTGCTAAAACAATGCAAGAACAATGGGGAATAAGAAATCAAAAAATACTCGTTTCTGACTCGAGAGAATACCCGTCGCATCCTTAAGCTGTTGGCAGGTCCTATCAAGTGTTGGCGGACCTAGTGCCCAGCGCTCACGTTGGCGGTGACTTCGTAGCCGACCCGGCGCTTGATTTCCTGCAACTCGGCCTTGAGACCTGCAATCTGCTTGTCCTGTTCCACCGTGCGCATTTCCAGCGCCTGGACTGCGATCATCAGGATTCCGTCGAGGTCGCCGGAGGTGATGGTGGTAGGCGTTCCAATGGTTCCGATGGCATCGTGACCGAAGGCAGCGAAGAAGTCTTGGGCCACCCGTCCGTAATGACGGAATTGCTTCGCGTCCTGGCCGATGTAGTTCCAGCTCGTCACCGCGAGCCTGCGGAGCTTGGTCAGCACCGCGTCTGCGTCTACAGCGCGGAAGTTTTCCTTTTGGTTCTGGTCCAAGGTGTACGTTGTCGGCAGGGGAAAAGACCGAGGCCAGGCTAATGCGGTAAACTGGACTATGTTGAACCAACCGGGGACGAAGGAACGCGAACGTGAGCGATTCGCTTGCAAAAGTCTTGACCGTGGAGACCACCCCAGCCGAGCCGGCTGTACGAACTCCCAAGATCATCGAGGAGCTGGCCGAACAATTGGCGATGCACAGGATCGTTCCCTTCATAGGGGCGGGCTGCTCCGTCCAGTTGACTGGCTTCGATTGGGACGGAATTCGAGACGAGATGTGCTCGCGCCTTGCGGTACCGACCCTTGGTCACCAGGAAGCTGCAACGCAGTTCGCGAGAAGGTTTGGTCAGGATGGCCTGGCCGATCTGCTCAGGGGGAAGCTGCTCCTCTCTTCATTCGACCAAGAGAAAGGTGCCGTGCTAATCGGCCTCATGAGCATGAACCTTATCACCTACTACACAACCAACCAGGACAATTCTCTCGAACTCTGCTTCCAAACCTTTGGGCGACCTCTTGCTCGAATTGTCGGGATCGATGATTTCGCAGCGCTGGTCCCAGGCGACTCGGTGCTTTACAAGTTCCACGGCACCACCGATCACGCTGATTCGCTGGTATTCACCGAGGACCAGTACGCGGCACGGCTCAGCAATCCGAACCACCCCATGGACATCCGACTTCGCTCTGACGCCCTGTCGAAGTCGCTCCTCTTCATCGGTTACTCATTCCGCGATCCGAATGTCCAAGCGCTGCTGAGAGGTTTGCATGGCGTTTTTGGCGGCCACCTTCCTCAGAGCTACCTGATCCAATACGCCCCCTCCGAGGACTGGGCTAGGGACCTCAAGGCTGCGTACGGCATTACGGCTATCAGTTGCCCGGATGAGTTCCCAGACAGCGCCTCGCCTGCGGAAGCGTTTGAGCGATTCATTTCCACGCTGGCAAACGAGACGGCTCTCAGGAAGGGCACGCGCGAAATAGAGGACTTCTTCGAGCCCAAGTTGCCTGTGGCAAGGAGGGTTGTGACGAAATTTGACATGGGCGCTGTTGAGCAAGCCGTTGCTCGCAAATCCCTTGCCGAGGCAACTCGGGTGTTTCGGGCGGTGATGGATGGAGCACTGGTTCCTGACGTGTACCATCACCGTGCGAGCGATTGTTTCGTGCAGTTGTGCAAGCAGGTCACCTCGAGAAATGAGGCACAGGATCTCGGTGGCGGGCTATTCAACCTACACATCGGACCGGCGTACGCGGTCCTTGCTCAGGGCGCCCTAATCGCCACATCCAACGACTTCCCTCCAATGGGAATGCTGGACGTCGGGATGATGGTAACGAGCCAGGTGGTCCCGGATGAGTTCCTGGCGGTCAGCTCTGCATATGCCATTGCGCTGCTGGAGGAATGGAAACGTCCGCTGAGGCCCGGTCTCTTTTCTCAGATTGCCTGGCTACAACCCCGATTCAAGCAACTCAGTGACCTCCCGCCCAAGGTCGGCGAATTCGTTCAGGCACAATTCGCCTCGGCATTCCAGCCCGGCAAGACCACGATGAGCAACCCGCTGGGTCGGAGGGTGCCTGTTCTCGGTGGCGCTCGAGGGTACCGAGACATCCTTTCGCTCATGATGAACAGCGTCCCCAAGCGAATGCCCACTCCGTACGATCCTCGATAGGTGGCGAGGGCCAAGCAGTGGTTGGACAGAACGAGGTTCGCACGATTGAAAGGGAGCGGAAGCGGCAGCGGGATGGATTGCCTCTCACCCCTTGCGATTACCCAAAAGGCACTCCGATGTGGATTCAGTGGACCTTGCTCCAACACTTGATGCGCTATCTCGTAATGCTCATTGCCATTCCGAGGCAGACCAATGCTCCAAATAGCTAAACATGGGCGGAGTTTGCTGGGTAATTCGGATAACTGCATAATCAACAGTTACTATCAAAAGCCCCGAAGCTTCAGCGGCTAAATGTCGATCTGGCGCTAATCCCGCTCGAGGAAATTCTCGCCGAGCTGACCCGCCGCGAAGCGGAGTTGGACGACGGCACGAAGGGCAGCAGCACCAACGGCAACGGCGGACTGGTGCAGTGAGCCTGGGACTCGCGGAGGCCCGGGCGCGCCCACCGGCAGGTGTGTCACAGGAACTTCCGCTGACGCGTAAATTGATTCTACAACCTATGAAGTTTCAATTCCTCAAGGAAACCGGGAGCGGCTGGACCTAGCGCGCGAGTACACTCCCACCATACTTCTCCCAGTCCTGAACCATCTGCCGAACCGAACTGCGGTATTCTTTCTTCGGTTGCTTGGCGAACGCGGCGAGGGACTCTTCCGCCGTGGCCAGTCGGTAGCCCTGGGCGATGTAATGCTTGAGGTCAATTGCTATCCCGAGTTTTACCTGCCCACTCGGGTCCACTATCGGCACTATGCATCTTGCACACACGGCGGGGGCCTGAGCCACGAGTCTCTGGTACAACCTGCGGTATTTTTCCTCCATCTGGGCCGCGAGGAAATCTTCTTCCGTGGCTCCCTCAGGCACGCCAATCTGCAGCCCGGCTGACGGCCACGGCGCCCTGAAGACCAGTCTCCGACTCAACCTGCGGTATTCTTTCTTTGATAGCGCGGCGCGGACCTCTTCCTCCATGGCTCGCCGATACCCGTGGTAGACGGCGGACCAATTAAAGTCCGATGCCCGTATGAATACCAGCTCGCCTTCCGGACTCCATACCGGCGCCATTAACGATTGACCATCATCAACTGCGTCATTCTGCGGCGCGGGAGTATTCGAAACCACCGTATTCGGGGCCACCGCATTCGACTGCGCCTGGGAGTCTGCCCCGGAGTTGGACATTAGATTCTGCACACAGATGGATGCGAATAGAGCCGCAATGCACGAGATGATCACCCCACTCCATCGCTTTGGAGATGCTGTCCGAGGGGATGGTGGTTGAGAATTGTCAACGGGCTCGGCGAGTGGTGGTTGAGAATCGTCGTTGGCCTCGCCCACGGGCTCGTCGGTCGGTTCTGCAGTCCTGAAGCCGTTGCCAGCAGCCTTGGCGTCAGCAGGCTTGGCGCCAGTCGCGGTGGTGAACGGTGGCTGGTCCCCCATTCGCTCGAATACGGATCGCAGCGCGTCGTGTGCCGCGTTTATCTCCTTGAGCTTCTCCTCTGCTTTACGTTGGAGCCGGGGATTTTGAGCAAAGCGGTCGGGATGCCAGACGTTGACCAGGTCCCGATGGGCTTGCTCAATTTGCTCCAAGGGCGCGCCAACCGGCAGTCCAAGTGCCGCGTAGAGGGCTGCGAGGTCCTGCTGCAAATTGCCACCTCCTAGGTCCCCGGCGAAGTCGCAGCTCGCCGAATTAAGCACCTACCGCACCAGGTGTACAGCGGGGGGATGGATTCCGGAGCTGCTGCGATTCGAGCAATCCAAGAGATGAATTTCGCCGCCCATCTCGGGTAGAAGAGCTTCCGGCTCGGGATATGCTCCGCAAGCCGAAAAGCGCGCTCCCCAGGTGCGCTCTCCCGTGCCTGTTTCAACCCAGGGGTTCCTGGGGAGGCGCAGATGCAACATCAGCAATTGGGCCGTCTACCAGCACGAGATCGAGAACCGTGGCGGAGCCCTGAGCGCGCAGTGGCCGAGCTGGCCGTTATAGCCGGGCAAAATAGTTTCAATGTGGCAGACGTGGTTGAGTGGGTGAAGACTTTGTGGGTCGCCAAGGATCGAGTCCGGATGGCGGTCGAAAACCTGGTTTCCCCTGTCGATGAGGCTGGCCCGGACCTCTCTCGGTTGCGTGGCCGACACCGTGCTTTTTTGCTGGCAGCTGAACAGGTGCCGCGCGATGGCTATTGGGGCAGATGGGCGGGGCTCCTAGACGATCTCGGCCGGCGGGTACAAGTTGTGCTTGACGCTTGGCACGAACTTGAGAGCGCACTCAGAGATCGCCGGTCGCTCATCGGTGGCGGCCGGCGGATGTGGAATAGCAAAACTGCGCTGACGGGCTTACTCGATATTTGGAACGGGCTGCTCAAGCGGGAAGGGATTGACAATCTCGGTCCGCTCACCGAGCCCAGAGGTTTGGCCCTGCTGGGTATCGCAAGCGGAATCGAGAAACCCTGCAAGACTGAAGACGAGTTCACCGACCGACGAAAGGCGTGGAAGAGACGGCGGCAGCGGCAGCGGGCGCGCAGCGGGGGTAAACCGCGTCGCGCGTAGTGGCAACCCCGGGGTACACGCGAAGGTCCGGATAGGCGTCTCGTGTGCCCTCCCGGAGCGGCGGCGGTTGCTGTAGCAGTAGGTAATGGCGCTAACACGTGAACCGGCCGAAGATGAATCCCGCCGCAATGCAATTCGCACAGCTATCGCGCGCAAGGGTTGGACTATAGAGCGAGCAGCGGCGGAAACCGGCTACTCCCCGAGCTACTTCTACATGATGGTGCGCGAGCCGCGCCTCATGCCGCAGCGCATGGCACGCCGGCTCGCGGCCGTGTTGGGCGTGCCGGCCCCGGACCTCGAGAGTCTGCGATGAGCTCCACTAAGACTGCTGCTAGCACCGGAGTGGATCCAATGACACCCACCCAGATGGCTCAACTTTTGGAAAAGGTGGTGGGTAAGCGCGAGTCGGAAATTCTCGGGCGCGATTACCTGGAGTCAATGGAGAGGTTAGGCAGCGAACTACGGAAGGAATCCGGCATCGTCGACTGGGAACCACGCCCACGGACGTGGCCAGCCATCAAGTGGCCCACCACTGCCAAGGCGCTTCGGGACCGGGGCTTTGACTCTGCCGCTATTGCAGAGCGCCAGCTAGCGGGCGCAGTTGGAGATCTCGGTGGACTGATCGGCGCGGTTCTGTTCGATGACCAGTTACGACCGGCCGGGCTTTTGGAATGGTCACCGAGGACAGGCTGGCAGCGCACCTATGGTTGCGGATTGCTCCTGGACGTTGAGGCAGTCCGGCTTCTCGCCAAACCACTGGATTCCGACGTTGGAGCACCGGAGTTTTGGATTGTTGGGGATTTTGAAGATTTCCTCACGCTTGGCACCTACTGGAGCGAGATAGCGGAACAGGCTCGCGGAGTAATCGGGGTGGTGGGTGCCGGCTGGACATCCGCTTTCGCGGACCGATTCCCGACGTCCAGCAGCGTCATTGTAATGGCCGGGCCGCACGAAAGACGTGTGCTGGAAAGCATTGGTAAGCGATCCTCTATTGGGCGGCTTTCCTTGCTCCGTTGGGCGTCTCGGGGGGCCGCCTAAATGGGTAATGCTCGTCACCACCGAAATGCCGGCAACGGCTTTGATGTGTCCGATGCAACGCCGGTGGATTCCACGGCGACCCGATCGAAGTTGGAGTTGCATCTGCCGATCGCAACCTCAGTTTGGCCCATGCTCAGCGGCGCCGCGTTCCATGGCCCAGCTGGAGACTTCGTCAGAGCTATCGACCCACATACCGAAGCAGACCCGATGGCGTTGCTCATCCAAACCCTCACCGTCTTCGGAAGCGCGGTCGGACGCGGGCCTCACTTCCGAGTAGAGGGGGACAAACACCACACCAATCTTTTTGCCATCCTGGTGGGTCGCACCGCGAAGGGTCGGAAGGGGAGCAGCTGGGGGAGGGTCCTGGAGATCCTCAGCGCAGCGGATTCCGCCTGGGCAGACGGGCGGGTTGTGAGCGGCCTTTCCTCTGGAGAGGGCCTGATCTGGGCAGTGCGGGACCCGCTATACAACGGCGAAGACGAACTGATCGACCCGGGCGTTTCAGACAAACGGTTGATGGTGGTGGAATCCGAGTTCGCTACCACGCTGCGGGTTCTTCGCCGTGAAACAAACACGCTCTCTCCGATCATTCGCAGCGGGTGGGATACCGGAAAGCTCCGCACGCTGACAAAAAACTCCCCAGCCGTCGCAACCGACGCGCACATCTCCATCATTGGCCACATCACCAGGGACGAGCTGCTCCGGCACTTGGACGGTAACGAGATGGCCAACGGCTTTGCCAATCGCTTCCTATGGGTCTGCGTCAAGCGGTCCAAGTGCCTGCCCGAGGGTGGAAAGCTCGACGAGAGCACCCTTTTTTCGTTTTCTTCGTTAATTCGTAAGGCTCTGAATGTGGCGAAGGAGATCGGGGAGATGCACCGGTCGGAGGGGGCTCGAGCGCTCTGGCGCGACGTTTACGGTGAGCTGTCTGACGACAACCGGCCAGGTCTTTTCGGAGCTGTAACCTCTCGTGCCGAAGCCCAGGTTACGCGGCTTTCGTCCATCTACGCGCTGCTGGACGGCTCGCCGGTCATCGAAATCCAGCATCTCCAGGCCGCCCTCGCGGCGTGGAAGTACTGCGAGGATTCCTGCCGATACATCTTCGGCGACTCTCTCGGACACCGCCTTGCGGACAGAATCCATGAGGCCATCCGCACCGAGCGCGCGGGCCTTACCCGGTCGGATATCAGCGCTCTCCTTGGCCATAACGTATCCGCGCAGGCCATTGCAGGCGCTCTTGGTGTGCTGGTCGAGCATCGATTGATCAGCTGCGAGACGATCACCACCAAGGGCCGTCCGATCGAGCGCTGGCACGCGGTTACGAAAGAAACGAAGAAAGCCGCGGCCAATGGGGTGGGGGAGGTCCGCCCGTGACGGTCGAGGAGAGTATCCGGGTGGCCATTGCCGCCGAGCTGCTCCCACTCCGCACCGATGTTGCCCGCCTCGCAGCTGAGGTTGAGGCGATGCGCCGCGCAATTCCCCCTTCTTTGGTTCCGGTTCGAGAGGCCGCCCAGGCGCTCGGCGTCAGTGAAATCACCATCCGACGGCGAATCAGCGACGGCCGGATCCCCATCGTTCGTATCGGGCGAAGCGTAAGAGTCGACCTCGCGAGCTTGCGCGCTCCGACTGACACTGAGGTGGCGCTCCTGGCTCATCGAGCTAGGCATACGATCTGAGTTTACAAACCTAAGCGGTTGGGTTATTCCGAATCGCTGTGGCCCTTGCAAAGAATCCTGCTGCCGTTGCCCTGGGTCGATTGGGCGGGAAAGTAACCTCGCCGCGCAAAGCTGCCGCCGCCCGAAGGAACGGGCGAAAAGGCGGGCGGCCGAAGAAGGCAAACAAAACAAAGCGCAAGAACTAACAGGAGGAGCGTCATCATGGCTCGGAGAAAGAGGCGAAGGGCAGATAATATGGGCAGCGTCTACGAACGTGGACCCGGCAATTGGTGGATCAAATGGCGAGAGGGCGGCCGCGTTCGCTACGGCCACGGATACGAGACAAAGGAGCTGGCTCAGAGGGTTCTTTCCAAGATCGTGGCCGAGCTGGGGGCGGGCCGAGCAGGATTGCCGCTGGATCCGAAAGGGCAGCCGACTTTGTCGGCTCTCGCAGAGGACTGGCTCGACCGGCGCAAGCTGACGCATCGAGCAGCAACAGACGACGCGGGGCGTTGGAATTTGCACCTGAAGCCCTACTTCGGAGGATGTCGTCCAACAGAACTGGATCCCGCAGGAATCCGACGGTTCATCGAGTCGAAGTTGAGCGAGAAGCTCGCCCCCAACACGGTGGGGAACTGCGTGCGACTGCTATCGACCTTCTACTCCGACCTGGTGGAGCGAGGGATTGCGCAGGTGAATCCCTGCCGATCGCTGCCGCGAGCGACACGCCGGCTATACAAGCGCAAAGGAGACTCCACCACTACTTCATTCCTGAGAACAATGGACGACGTTCGGAGGGTCTATGGAGCGTTGCCCGAGCCGATCAGCGTAGCATTCGCGATCGGGGTCTTCGGTGGACTTCGCACCGGCGAAGTTCTCGGCCTGCAGTGGTCGGACATCGACTTCGCCACCAGGCGCATTCACGTCCAGCGTCAGGTTAAGGACGGGCACCTGGAGGTCCCCAAGGACAATGACAGCCGCGTCGTTCCGATTCAGGCGCCGCTGCTGCCGGTGCTGAGCGGTTGGAAGTTGAAGAGCGGCGGGGTTGGGCAGGTGCTGAAGCCGAAATATCCGAAGCGGGGAGGCCGGCGGGGCAACCCGTCCACCTACCTCCAACCGCACACGTTATGGAAGCAGCTCAAGCTCGCCCTAGCAACGTGTCGCCTACCGGAGATCAGCTGGTATCAGGCGACCCGGCATACCTTCGCGAGCCAGTGGGTGCTCGCCGGTGGCTCGATCATGCGGCTTTCGAAAATCCTGGGTCACAGCAGCGTCGAGGTAACCGAGCGGTACGCTCATCTGCTGCCCGACAGCTTCCGCGAGGCGGAATTCGCTATGCTGCATACCGACCTTGCCCCTGGTGGTGAAGTGGTCCATATGAAAGCGCCGAAAGCCGGAAACGGTGCAATTGGCTACGTAGAGGCTACGTTGCCCGATGCAGCACCGCCGAAGGCTGTCTAACTCGTTGAAGTTGTTGTTTGGCCCCGTAGCTCAGATGGATAGAGCGGCGGTTTCCTAAACCGTAGGCCACGCGTTCGAGTCGCGTCGGGGCCGATGAAAGAGGCCGTGAACACTCGCACTCAGACCGTACCGCCAAGACTGGCCGAGGTGCATCTGGCGAGACCGGTACTGGATGCGTTGCGCACGCTCGACAATGCAGGATTTCAAGCTTACCTGGTCGGCGGCTGCGTCCGAGACATGATGCTAGGGCAGCACCCAAAGGACTACGACATCGCCACCGATGCATTGCCGACGGAGGTTCAGAAGCTCTTCAAGAAGGTCATTCCGACCGGGATCGAGCACGGTACGGTGACCGTGCTTCAGCGCGGGCTGTCGATCGAGGTCACCACTTTTCGAACGGAGGGCGCCTACCTCGATTCGCGAAGACCCTCGACAGTTTCGTTCGGCTCGGACATTACCGAAGATCTCGCGCGGCGGGACTTTACCATCAATGCGATGGCCTTCGATCCAATCGGAAATCGGTTTTGCGATCCATTCGGGGGCAGCGAAGATCTCGCGCGCCGCCAGGTCCGCTGCGTCGGAGATCCTCAGTCCCGCTTTGCCGAAGACGGTCTGCGTCCACTTCGCGCGGTGCGATTCGCAACCGTGCTGAATTTCGATCTGGACGAGCAAACGCGCGAAGCGATTCCGAAAACACTCGACACTTTTCGACGAATTGCAGCCGAGCGGGTCCGGGAGGAGTTCACCAAGCTGCTCCTCTCGCCCCGAGTGCGCTTCGGCATTGAAATGCTGCGCCAAACTGGGTTGCTCGGCGCGTTTCTGCCCGAGCTCTTGCAAGAACTCGGTCAATCACAAGACGCAAGCTACGCATACGATGTGTATGGCCACACGCTGGCCACGGTGGAGGCGTCCCCGGCAACCACCGTCCTACGGCTAGCGGCTCTGCTTCACGATGTAGGCAAGCCTCGCACTGCGCAGAGGCGCGCCGATGGCAGCTTCGATTTTCCCCAGCACGAGATGGTCGGAGCCTCGGTCGCGGAAGCAGTACTCGACCGCCTGAAATTTCCGAGAAAAACGATTGAAGAGGTCCGCTTGTTGGTGCGGCATCACCGGCTCGAAGACAGCGATCGTTGGTCTGATCCTGAGATTCGGCGGTTCGCCGCTAGATTGGGAGTCGAGCACCTCGAGCAACTGCTGCAGCTGGCTGAGGCCAACATTCGCGGGCGCGGGGGAGACGCTTCCGAAAGTTTGGCAGCGCTCAAGCGATTCGCGCAGCGCGTTCATCACGTTTTGAGCGAGAACCCACCGCTTACTCCCAAAGCGTTGGCGTTGAACGGGAACGCGATCATGCGGATCCTCGGGATCGGACCTTCTCCCGCAGTCGGCGAGGCGACTCGATTTTTGATGGAGCGCGTGCTGGAAAATCCTGCCATCAATTCTCCCGACGCACTGACCGAAGTCCTTCAAAATTGGGCGAATTCTCGGGCGTCGTAAGTTATCCACAATGTTTTCCACACTGCTTTTTTCCGAGGGACCTCCGAGGGCCACACAGCGTGAGGCGGTAATGTCACGCTGTGGGAAAAGGGCTATTTTCCGCTTTGAA
This sequence comes from Myxococcaceae bacterium, assembly GCA_036781205.1. Taxonomy (GTDB): domain Bacteria; phylum Myxococcota; class Myxococcia; order Myxococcales; family Myxococcaceae; genus DAIQBK01. The sequence continues at coordinate 104,641 of DAIQBK010000004.1, read as the reverse complement.
ATCAGGATATTGAAGGCGTCACTGGACTGTCACTCTAGCGCCCAAAAGTGAACGGAACGCGCGTCGGCGGGAATCCAGGTCATGTGGATAAGCTGTGCACCCGAGTCGCCGGGCGAGCCTTTCTCGGTCGGTTTGGGCGCCTTGGGTTAAGGAGAGAAGATGAGGTTTGTGGTGGCGATGAGCGGCGGCGTGGATTCGTCCGCCGCAGCGGCCCTGCTCAAGGAGCAAGGCCATGAGGTGATCGGGATCACACTGCGAGTGTGGTCCTATCAGGGCGCGGCCCGTTGCGGCAGCTGCTGCAGCCCAGAAGACATCGATGACGCGCGCGCGGTGGCGCAGAGGCTTCAGATCCCGTTCTACGTTGCCAATGCGGAAGATCTCTTCCGCGAGCAAGTGGTCCAGCCCTTCGTGCGCTCTTACCTGGAAGGAAGAACTCCAATCCCGTGCGTCGCCTGTAACCGCGACGTGAAATTCGATTTTCTTCTCAGGCGTGCTCGCTCTTTGGGAGCGAAGCTGGCGACTGGCCATTACGCCCGAATCGAGCGTGAGGGGGAGCGGCTCCACCTTTGTCGAGCGACCGATCTGGCAAAGGACCAGAGCTATTTTCTCTTCACGCTCAGCCAGGAGGCTCTGGCGGAGGTCGCTTTTCCGGTCGGAACGCTGAGCAAGAGCGAGGTGCGCGCATTGGCGGCGCGCCACAACCTCCCCACCAGCGACAAGCCGGAGAGCATGGAAATCTGCTTCGTTCCCGATGGAAACTATGGGGCTTTCGTCGAGCGAGTTGCGGGCCCGCAACCCTCCGGTGAAGTGGTGGATGCGGAGGGCAACGTCCTCGCCACCCATCAAGGGATTCACCGCTACACCGTGGGTCAGCGCCGTCGGCTTGGGGTCACAAGTCCGGTCCCCCTGTACGTGCAGCGAATTGAAGCCTCGCGAAACCGGGTGGTCGTCGGATCGGTCGCAGAGGGCGAGCGCCTCTCGTTCGCCGTTTCGCAGCCTCACTGGATCGTCTCCGCACCCGCTTCGAATCAGACGGTGGTCGTCAAAATTCGGCATCGACATCCCGGGGCGCCTGCGCGAGTCGAGATCGCGTCGAGCGGCGAGGCTCTCGTGCATTTGGAGACCCCGGCTCGGGCCGTGACGCCTGGCCAGGCTGCAGTGTTTTATGACGGGACTCGGGTGTTAGGCGGCGGCTGGATCTCTTGATATGCCCGCCGTTCGGAGGCGTTGAATCATGGATCGACGTTCGGCCTGGGTGTTGGGCATCATCTTCGGTGGACTGTTTCTCTGTCTTTTCGGATTTCTGCTTCTGCTGTTCATGATGGTTCGCAGCGATGGTCGCACCACCCTGGTCTCGGGAGATCGAGTCGGCGTGGTGGAGGTGACTGGACCGATTACCGATTCGAAGAAGGTGCTCAAAGAGCTGGATGATTTTCGCGAACAGGACAACGTGAAATCCGTAGTGGTGCGGATCGACTCGCCGGGTGGATCGGTGGGTGCCTCTCAGGAAATTTACGACGCGATCAAGCAGACCCGGAAGACCAAGAAGGTGGTCGCATCGATGGGCTCACTTGCAGCATCAGGCGGCTTCTACATTGCGTGCGCGGCCGACCGGGTATTCGCCAACCCAGGCACCTTGACCGGTTCGATCGGAGTGATTTTCGAGATTCCAAATGTTCAGGGAGTGTTGAAGTGGGCCGGCATTCAGATGCAGACGCTGACCGCCGGGAAGATGAAGGACGCCGGAAGCCCGTTCCGGGAGCTGACGCCGGACGAGCGACTCTACTTTCAGGGCGTCCTTTCCGACGTCCACAAACAATTCATTGACGCGGTGGCGGAGGGGCGCGGCCTCTCGGCAGACGAGGTGAAGCCATACGCCGATGGCCGAGTCTTCACCGGCCGGCAGGCCAAGGAATGGAAGCTGGTGGATTCGCTTGGCGGTTTCGACGCGGCGGTGCGGGAGGCCGCGAAGCTGGCGGGGATTAGCGGAAAGCCAAAGTTGGAGTATCCGCGCCAAGAGAAGAAGTTTTTGCGCGACCTGCTTACGGATGGGGCGGCATCTTTTTTCCAGGGAGCCGCCAAAGCGCTTCATCAGGTCGGCGGAGGCCTGCAGTATCGGCTGCCATTGGACTAACCGGCCCGTGAAACCTCTGTGGGCGCCGTGGCGGATGGAGTTTATCGAAGGCAAAAAGCCCGAAGGTTGCATCTTCTGCGATTTTCCTCGCGAGAATGATCCGGATGCGGACCGCCGCAACCTGCTTTTGATCCGGACGGAGCGTTCGTTCGCGATGCTCAACCGCTATCCGTACAACAGCGGCCATTTGATGGTGATCCCTCATCGCCACACCGCGGACTTTTCCGCCCTGAGCACGGAAGAGTCGGGCGATCTGCACCGGCTGCTCCAGATCTCTGTTGATGTCCTGAAGGAGGCCTACCGTCCGGAAGGCTTCAACCTCGGGATGAACCTCGGACGTAGCGCCGGCGCCGGAATCGTTGATCATCTCCATTACCACGTCGTTCCCCGCTGGATTGGTGACACCAACTTCATGCCGGTGCTGACCGATACCAAAGTGGTGGTCGAGCACCTGCTCGCCGCTTACGACAAGCTTCACCCGCTTTTTGCGAGGCGTTTGGGCTAAACGCCGTAGGCAATGGATCTCCAGCCGGCGACTCTGCTTGCATTGTTCGGCGGCACCGCGTTGGCGGCCGTCCTTGCCCTGGTCGCGGTCTTGTCCCGCAAAGGTCGCACCGAAGATCAGGCGCGGGCCTATTTGGCCGGCTTCACCTATGTGCTTTCCGACGATCCGGACGCGGCGATCGCCGAGCTCTCAAAGGCAGCACAGATCAATACTCAGACCGTAGAGACCTACTTTGCGCTGGGCGCGTTGTTTCGGCGCAAAGGCGAGCTCGAGCGCGCGATTCGGTTGCACTCCAACTTGCTGTTGCGACCCGGTCTCAGCCAGGAGGTGAGGCGAAGGGCGCAGCTTGCGCTCGCGCTGGACTACAAGCGCTCGCGGCTGGTCGACAAGGCTGCCGAGGCGTTCGAGCGCCTGTTGGCTGACGATCCCGATCACCGCGAGGCACTGTTGCGCTATCGCCAGGTGCTGGAAGAGTCGCGCGATTGGAACAAGGCGATCGAGGTTCAGGCGCGCCTGGTACAGCTGGAAGGCAAGGGGGAAGAGATTTTGGCGCATCTGCTGGCCGAGGCATCGCGTGGCGGCTCGCGAAAGAATCCAACTGAGGCGCAAGAGTTTGCGGTAGAGGCGGTGAGGCAGAATCCCGATTCCGCCGATGCGCAGCTCGCATTGGGGCAAGCGCTGCTCGAGTTGGGGCGGGGTTCGGAAGCGATGCGGCCGCTGAGGCAGGCGCTGATCCTCGAGCCGGAATTGGCGCCCAAAGCAGTCGCGCTTTTGGCGCGGGCTACCCGGCCCCCTGAGGACGTGGAGAGCTTCCTTCTGGAGCAGATGACGAAGCAACCCGCGTCCAGGGCGCCTTTTGGTTTGGCTCTGGCGCTCTATCTCAAGGACATCGGATCGACCGAGCGGGCAATCGGTCTGTTGCGCAGCCTGATGGAGCGAATGCCGCGCTTCTGGGAAGCTCGCAAAGAATTGGGTCCCTTGCTGCTTGCGCAAAATCGCGCCGAAGACCTCCGGGCCGAGTACCAGGACATCCTCGCCACGCTCGGACAACCGGTGATGGGTTTCGCCTGCAGAGCCTGCCGGCAAAGGTTGCCCGAGCATGTCTTTCGCTGTCCCGCCTGCGAGTCATGGGACACCGTAACCCGCGAGGAGTGATCATCCACCGCAGAGGCTCTTTTTTTGACCCTCGTTTGGCCTGGGAATACGGTCCAGCCATGAACGGCAAGTACGAATTTTCATTCGACAATCGGCACGTGGTTAGCGGTTGCATCGCGGCGGTGGTGGTGGTGGGTGCGGTCTTCGTCCTCGGAGTCTTGGTCGGAAAGAAGGTGGCGACCGATCAGCGAGCGACGCGCGCGCAGGATCTGCTCAGCGCTCTCGATGACAAAGTGGCGATCGACCGACCAGTCACGCCCCAGCTGACGTTTCAGGAGGAGTTAACGAAGAAGCTCCCAGAGCCAGCGGCCAAACCCGCATCGTTCCCCAATCCAGCAGAGAGCGTAAGTCATGCGGAAACCGCAACGGCGGATGTCAAAGTGGAGACGCTTGCACCGGTGGAGCGGGAGCCAGCCCGCCGGCCTGAGGTGGCGGAGGACAAGCGGGCCTCGCCGAAGCGTGTGGTGAAGCCCGAGCCAAGGGCGGCGGCGGCGGCGGGCGGCTTTACGCTTCAGCTCTCTTCCACCCAGAGGCGGGTCGATGCGGACCGCTTTGCGGCTCGGCTGCGCGAAAAGGGCTACGCGCCGATGGTCAACGAGGCTCAGGTGCCCGGCCGTGGGACCTGGTACCGCGTCCGCCTGGGGAGCTTCTCCTCGAGGGAAGGCGCGGCGAGGTTTCTCGGCGATTTCAAGCGCGAGACCCAGTTGGATGCATTCGTAACTGCGGTACAGTAGCGCCATGCCAAAGGCAGTCGTGCGGCGGGTCGAGAAGCCATGGGGCTATGAGCTGATCTGGGCTCATGCGCCGCGCTACATCGGCAAGATATTGCACATCAACCGCGGCCATCGGCTTTCGCTGCAGTATCACAACCGCAAGGAGGAGACGCTCCATGTCCTCGCGGGTCAGCTGCGATTGGTGGTGGACGAAGGCACGGGACTGGCTGAGATCGACCTTGCTCCGGGCGACAGCTACCACATTGCTCCGCTCACCAAGCATCGAATGATCGCAATCACCGACTGCGATCTGTTGGAAGCAAGTACCCCCGAATTGGATGACGTGGTGCGCTTGGAAGATGCCTACGGGCGCGCCGGCACCACCAAGCCGTAATCGCGACCCGCCCGAGACACGGAATTACTTGCTCGCTTGGACCGGTGATTTGGTCCAGCGGTCAATCTTGCCGTCGCCGTCCAGGTCTTCACCGATCCGCTCGATTTGATCGTTTTCCCAATACTCCCAGTAGTCAGGCTTTCCGCGCCCCTTGGTATCGCGCTCTTTGCGAACGAGGTGGCCTTGCTCGTAGTAGACCCAGGTGTCGGGTTGGCCACGGCCGCTGAGGTCGATCTCTTTCCGGACAATCACGCCGTTCTGGTAGTAGTTCCACTGGTCGACCTTGCCGTCGAAATCGAGATCCAACGCTTCCTTCTCCAGCTGCCCTTCTTCACCGTAGTAGCGGACGATATCCACTTTCCCGTCGCCGTTGAGATCCAGCTCCTTGCGGACCAGTCGGTTGTACTCCTTGCCGTCCGCAGACTTCGCCTTAACCGTGTACTGCCAGATGTCCGGCTTGCCGTCGTGATTGGTGTCGTATTCCGTCACCTGCTCGTTGCTTTGGCGGTCGGCGTGGAGCTGCTTCCAGTCCGAACTGCTTGCGCTCTGCGAGTCCGGCCTGGTGGCGGATTTGCCGGATGAGCACCCGACCGCGCATACTACAAGGACCGCGTACGTCCACTGCCACTGCAAACGGGAAATCATTTAGAATCCTTCAATAGTCCGCGGGCGATTCGACTTTGACCCAGCTGACGCGTCGGGGTACCTTTCCCGACTCCGATGGGCGGGAAGAAACCAGCACCACGGCTGATACTACCGCAGAGCAGGATGAATTGCTCAAGGCCTTAATCACGACGAGAGTCCCAGTCCCCGAATGCCGCCGACGGATTAAACTGGTGTTCAATAGATATAAGTCTCAGCTCGCAGGTCAGGTGACTTTCGACCAGATACAAGCAAGGTAGGGTGGGTGTCTTCTTTCAACGGTAAGCGAGTGGCGGTACTGGGAGGGGCGGGGTTCATCGGCTCGCACCTGTGCGAGCGTTTGCTCGCCGAGGGCGCGAGCCATCTGATCTGCGTGGACAACTTCATCACTGGCCGCTCTGAAAATCTGGCCAACCTGCGTGCCGGCAAGCGCTTTCAAGAAATCCGACACGACACCACGCAGGAAATCACGATTGATGGACCGCTCGACTACATCTTCAACCTGGCTTCGCCGGCGTCGCCCGTGGACTATGGCCGGCTTCCGATCGAGACCCTTCGAGTCGGCTCGCTTGGCACGGAGAACGGCCTGCGTTTGGCCGATAACAAAAGGGCGGTCTTCGTTCAGGCGTCCACCTCGGAAGTCTACGGTGACCCGTTGGTGCACCCCCAGCGCGAAGACTACCTCGGGAACGTGGATCCCAATACCCCACGCGGCGTCTATGACGAGGCAAAGCGCTACGGGGAAGCGATGGTCTCCGCCTATCGGCGGCTGCGTAATGTGAAGACCCGGATCGCTCGAATCTTCAACACCTACGGACCCAGGATGAGGCTGGACGATGGGCGCGTGGTTCCGGCCTTCGTGGCTCAGGCAATGCGAGGACAGGATTTCACCATTTTCGGCGACGGAAAACAGACTCGTTCCTTTTGTTACGTGAGCGACATGGTGGAAGGTCTACTTCGGCTTGCCGCCTCGGACGTTCCGGACCCGGTGAACCTCGGCAATCCAAAAGAGATGACCATTCTCGAGTTCGCCGAAGCGGTGCGAAAGGCGGCGGGCGGAGAAGGGCGACTCAGCTACGGCCAGCTGCCTCGCGGCGATCCAAGGCAGCGAAGGCCGGACATCACCCGCGCCCGCGAGCTCTTGCAATGGGAGCCAAAGGTTTCGCTCGAACAGGGGCTGCGAGAGACGATCGCGTTTTTTCGAAGCCAACTCGCGGGAGTTGCACGGTGAAGGTGCTGGTGACCGGGGGAGCGGGGTTCATCGGTTCGCATGTGTGCGACGAGCTTTTGGCTCGGGGCCACGAAGTCCTGGCCCTGGACAACTTGTCGAGCGGCAGCAGGGAGAACCTCCCCCAGGGCGTGCGGCTTGCGGTGATGGATATTCGCAGCGCCGAGGCCGCGGCGTTGATCGCCTCGGAGCGCCCCGCGGCGATCTGTCATTTGGCAGCCCAGATGGACGTCCGAAAGTCTGTCGAGGATCCGCGCTTCGATGCAGAGGTGAATATCGTCGGCCTGCTGAACATCCTCGAAGCAGCTCACAAGGCCGGGGTAAAGAAGTTCATTTTCAGCTCCACCGGAGGGGCTATCTACGGGGAACAAGACGTGTACCCAGCCGGCGAGGATCATCCGGCGCGACCGGTTTCTCCCTATGGCGTCTCGAAGGCTGGGGGCGAGCTCTATCTGGGCTACTACCGCGGGCAGTATGCCCTCGAGTACGTCGCTTTGCGGTACGCCAACGTGTACGGCCCGCGGCAAAACCCGCACGGAGAAGCGGGCGTCGTCGCAATCTTCAGCCAGAAATTGGTGACCGGAGAAGCTTGCCTGATCAACGGCGATGGCAAGCAGACGCGCGACTTCGTCTATGGCCCGGACGTGGCTCGCGCGAACGCGCTCGCCCTGGAGAAGAACTTCGTCGGCGCGGTGAACATCGGCACCGGCGTCGAAACCGACGTCAATCAGCTGTATGCGCTGCTTGCCCGAGCCGCAGGAGTCACCCGGCCCGCGCATTACGGGCCAGCCAAGCCGGGCGAACAGCGCCGCTCCTCGATCGACAGCCGCCTCGCCACCAGGGTGCTCGGTTGGACACCTCGAGTTCAGCTCGCCGATGGACTGGCCCAGACGGTTGCATTCTTTCGAACTCGGGGTCGCGGCCAGGCCGGCCGGTAAATGGCAATCCAACGGCGTTGGATTTCTTGACAATTGGATGTTACTGACGCGCGTCCCCCGAGCAGCGCCACCATGCCTCCAGAGAACGAAAATGTGCGCAACTTCAGCATCATTGCGCACATCGACCACGGTAAGTCGACCTTGGCGGACCGGCTCCTGGAAAAGACCGGGACGGTTAGCGCCCGTGACGCGCAAGCGCAGTTTCTCGACAACATGGAGCTGGAGCGAGAGCGGGGAATCACGATCAAGGCTCAGACCGTTCGAATGAATTACACCGCCCGCGATGGGCGGCTGTACGAGCTCAATCTGATCGATACCCCAGGCCACGTGGATTTTGCGTACGAGGTGTCGCGGTCTCTGGCCGCGTGCGAAGGAGCGCTGCTCGTGGTCGATGCCTCCCAGGGCGTCGAGGCCCAAACCTTGGCGAATGTTTATCTGGCCCTCGAGCACAACCTCGAAGTGATTCCGGTGATCAACAAAATCGATCTCCCCTCGGCCGATCCGGAGCGCACGCGCTCGGAAATCGAGGACGTCATCGGGATCGATGCTTCGCAAGCGGTGCTCGCTTCAGCCAAAGAGGGAATCGGCATCGAGGAGATCCTCGAGGCGGTGGTGAAGCGGATTCCTGCCCCGAAAGGCGACCCGCAGGCTCCGCTCAAGGCGCTGATCTTCGACAGCTGGTACGACAGCTATCGAGGAGTGGTGATGCTGGTGCGGGTGCAGGAAGGGACGCTCGCCCTCAAGCAGAAGATCATGCTCTGGTCGAACCGCAAACGGTTCGAGGTGGAGGAACTTGGAATCTTTAGCCCGTTCTCCCAGCCGGTGCCCCGGCTGATCGCGGGAGAAGTGGGCGTTCTGGTCGCCAATGTGAAGGAGATTCAGGATGCAAAGGTCGGGGACACGATCACCGAAGAGCAGCGACCGACCGCGGCCCCGTTCCCGGGTTTCAAAGAGGTCAAGCCGATGGTGTTTTCCGGGATTTTCCCGATCGAGCCGCCCGAGTATGAAAACCTACGAGACGCATTGATCAAGCTTCGACTCAACGATTCCGCATTCACCTACGAGCCTGAAGTCTCGACTGCGCTGGGCTTTGGTTTTCGCTGCGGCTACTTGGGACTACTGCACATGGAGATCGTGCAGGAACGGTTGGAACGGGAGTACAACCTCTCTCTGATCACCACCGCGCCCTCGGTTGTCTACAAGGTGTTCACGGTCAAGGGAGAGCAGGTGTTGATCGAAAATCCCGCCAAGCTCCCCGCTGCCCAGCTGATCGAACACCTCGAGGAGCCAGTTCTAACTTGCCACATCCATACCCCCAATGATTACTTGGGCGCGGTGCTCAAACTCTGCCAGGACCGGCGAGGCGTCCAAAGGGACATTAAATACTTAGGTAGCTCCGGAAAGAGGGTGCAGGTCACCTACGATCTGCCGCTCTCCGAGGTGGTGTTCGATTTCTTCGATAAGCTCAAGTCCGCATCCCGCGGCTATGCCTCGCTCGACTACGATCTGGCCGGATACATCGAGTCCGATCTGGTCAAGCTGGACATCCTAATCAATGGAGATCCGGTAGATGCTCTGTCGATCATCGTCCATCGGGATCGAGCGTATCAGCGCGGCCGAGAGGTGTGCGCCAAGTTGAAGCAGGTGATTCCCAAGCAGATGTACGAAGTGGCGATCCAGGCGGCGATCGGCAGCCGGGTCATTGCCCGTGAGACGATCTCTGCGATGCGCAAGAACGTCCTCGCCAAATGCTATGGCGGGGACATCACCCGCAAGCGCAAACTTCTCGAAAAGCAGAAGGAAGGTAAGAAGCGCATGAAGCAGGTTGGTTCAGTGGAAATCCCTCAGGAGGCCTTCCTGGCGGTTTTGAAGACGGAGGAGTAGTGGCGATTCCCGCAAAGGTCCGAGAAAAGCTGGAGGCGGAACTCTCCGCCCGGCGCAGCGACGCGCAGCAGCGAGCGAGTCGGAGGCTGTATTGGCAGGAGCTGCTCACCAGCTTATGGGCCCCATTCACCTGCTTCGCTCTCGCCCTGATTCTCTACATCTTTCTGGTCGAGAGCTACACGGCCGCTTACCGCTGGGCCCAGCCGGCGCTGAAAGTATTTGGCCTCTTGATGATCGGCTGGTTTGTCGGCCTCTGGACCGCCCGGTTGCTCTTCACCCAGTTTCGACAGATGCGAAAGTTGCGTCATGAGGCCCGCGAGTTGTCGCAGGACATCGAAACGGCGATGAACACGCCGGCAGAGAATCTGGAGCCGAAAACCCGCGATCGGCTGATCGAGCAGGCGGCCGTGCTGGACAGCCAACGCATCGAAGGCGACGCAGGGCGCCTGGAGTCGGAAATCAAGAAGCTGTCCTCCCTGGCGGACAAGCACCTGGCGGGTTGGCGCCGCGGATCCACGCTCGATGTGGGAATCGGATTTGTAAAGGCGCTCGCAATCGCCTTGCTGATCCGCACGGTCGTGGTGGAGCCCTTCAAAATCCCGTCCGGCTCGATGTATCCGACCCTTCAGGTGGGCGATCAAATCTTCGTCAACAAGTTCATCTACGGCGTTCGCATCCCCTGGCTCAACAAGGTACCCTTCGTGATCGTTCGACCGCCTGAACGCGGGGACGTGATCGTCTTCAACAACCCGCTCAACGAATCGGTGGATTTCATCAAGCGGGTGGTCGGGGTGCCTGGGGATAAGGTCGAACTGTTCGAAGGGGTGGTCTACATCAATGGCAAGCCACAGCCGCGAAAACTGATTTCCGACCACTTCACTTATTACACGCAGGACAACAATGACCCAAACGGTACCTGGAGGAAGGAGCAGGTCGAACTGTACGAGGAGAGCCTCGGTGGCAAGGTGCACCACATTTTCCAGGTCCGCGATCGGACCAAGGCGCACGACGGTCCCTGGACCGTGCCGGCCGGGCAAGTCTTCGTGATGGGGGACAACCGCGAGAACAGCGCGGACAGCCGCTTAGGATTTGGCGTCACTCCCCTGCAGGTCGCGTTTGTGCCCTACGGAAACATCAAGGGTAAAGCGATGATCATCTGGTTGTCTCTTTCGTATGACGGATTCATGAGCAGTCTGTTCGGCGGTACAGGTTTGCGCACCGACCGCCTCTTCTTGCCCATCCGATGAGCGATCGCGCCGCCGACTCTCCTTCACTCGCCAGCCGACACCTGCTGGGCATCGAGGGTCTTCGTCGCTCGGAAGTGGAGGCGATTCTTTCCCTCGCTCGCGAATACAAGCAATCGCTCAAGGAGGGAACGCCACCAACCCCTCTGGCGGGCAAACTGGTGGCCAATTTGTTCTTCGAGGATTCCACCCGCACTCGCTCCTCGTTCGAGATTGCCGCGAAGACCCTAGGAGCCAAGGTGCTCAACTGGAGCCCAACCGGATCTTCGCTTTCGAAGGGCGAAACCTTGCTCGACACAGTGCGGAACATCGACGCGATTGGACCGGCGGCACTGGTGATTCGGCACCGATCGTCAGGCGCCCCCACTCTCGTCTCACGACACGTGCGATGCGCGGTGATCAACGCGGGGGATGGGGTCCACGAGCACCCGTCGCAGGCGCTGCTCGATGCCTTCACCCTTCAGGACCGGCTTGGCTCGCTCGAGGGGAAGAAGGTGCTAATCCTCGGTGATATTCTCAATAGCCGGGTGGCTCGCTCGAACATTCACTGTCTGCGCCTGTTGGGGGTCCGGGTGATTGTCAGCGGGCCGCCGACTTTGATGCCAGCGGGCATTGAGTCGCTCGGCTGTGAGCTGGTGGCGGACTTTCGGACCGTATTAGCGAGCTTGGACGCGCTGATCACCCTCCGGGTACAACGCGAGCGTCAGACGGACTCATTTTTGCCATCGATGCGTGAATACGCGGCCCGCTGGGGAATTGGCCCGGCGCTTGCCGGCAAGCTCAAACCCGGGGCGGTCATCCTCCACCCTGGCCCGGTGAATCGTGGGGTTGAGCTAGCGAGCGAGGTAGTGGATGGGGAGCGGAGCGTCATACTGGAGCAGGTATCCAACGGGCTTCCGGTCCGAATGGCGATTCTGGAGATGTACGCATGAGCCGTCCGGTTCTGATTCGGGGCGGCTGGCTGATCGACCCGGTGCACCGAATCAACGGGCGGCGGGATTTACTCCTTCGCGACGGCAAGGTGGCGGAGGTGTCGGAACGAGCGCTCTCGGTTGCCAATGCCCAGGTGATCGAGGCCGCGGGACTTTGGGTGCTACCCGGGTTGATTGACCTGCACGTCCACTTGCGGGAGCCAGGCCAAGAGAACAAAGAGACGATTGAGTCGGGCAGCCGTGCCGCCGTGGCGGGCGGCTTCACCGCGATGGTTGCGATGCCGAATACGCATCCGGTCAACGACAACGCAATGGTCACCCACTTCGTCCGCCGGCGAGCGGAGCAGGTGGGGTTGTGCAGGATCTTTCCCGCCGGCGCGATTACCAAGGGGCTCAGCGGCGAGGAGCTGGCGGAAATCGGCGATTTGGTTGCCGCCGGTTGCGTCTGCTTGACCGACGATGGACGCCCGGTGATGAACGCTGGGCTGATGCGGCATGCACTCCAGTACGCGCGCGAATTTGGAATACCGGTGATGGGGCACGAAGAGGACCTCAGCCTCGCGGGCGATGGAAGCATCAACGAGGGCCCGACCGCCACCAGGCTGGGGCTGTCGCCGATTCCGCGCTCTGCGGAAGTGGCGATGGTGGCAAGGGATCTGGTGCTGGCGGAGGAAACGGCAGGCCGCCTCCATTTGGCGCACCTTTCGTGTGAGCAGAGCGTGGAGCTTGTGCGTGCCGCGAAGAAGCGTGGAGTCGCAGTGACCGCAGAGGTGACCCCTCACCACCTGATGCTCACCGAGGAAGCCGTACTGGGCTACGATGCTCATGCGAAGATGAACCCCCCGTTAAGGCAGGAGCGAGACGTTGCCGCTCTCCGGGACGGTCTGGCAGACGGAACGCTGGACGCGATTGCCTCGGACCATGCCCCGCACGCCAGGCTGGATAAGCAGGTCGAATTCGACAAAGCGGCCAATGGAGTGATCGGTTTGGAGACCTCGGTTCCTTTGGCACTGGATTTGGTGTGGAAGGGCGTTCTTACTCCTCCGCGGTTCGTCGAGGTGCTCTCGGCAGGTCCAGCCCACGCCTTTGGGCTTCCTGGCGGCCAGCTGGGGCCGGGGGCGCCGGCGGACGTGACGATCGTCGATCCCGAGGCCCGGTGGACGATCGATGCCGGCTCGTTCTTCTCCTTGGCCCGCAATACGCCTTTCCAAGGGCGTTCGGTAAAAGGGCGTGTCACCCATACGCTCGTGGAGGGCCGGGTGGTATTCGAACGAGGCACGATCAAGGAGCGAACCGAATGAAGCGGGCGGTCCTGGCGCTGGCTGATGGGACCGTCTTCGAGGGCCGGGCCTTTGGCGCCGAGGTGGAGGCGGTCGGGGAGGTGGTCTTCAATACCTCGATCCTCGGTTATCAGGAGATCCTTACCGACCCTTCCTACGTGGGCCAGATCGTCACGATGGCGTACCCGGAGATGGGAAACGTCGGAGTGAACGAGCAGGACCAAGAGGCCCCGCGGCCTCAGTCGGTCGGGATGGTCGTGCGCTCCCTCACCGAGGATCCGTCCAACTGGCGTTCTGAGGGCGGCTTGGACGACTACCTCAAGAAAAACGGGATCGCCGGTATCGAGGGAATTGACACCCGCAAATTGGTTCGGCACCTGCGCGACCGCGGCTCCCAGATGGGAGCAATCGGCTCCGGGTCGGTGAAGCCCTCGGCTCTGGTAGAAAGGGCGGCGTCAGCACACGGGATGGAGGGGCTGGATCTCGCCACCGGGGTATCCACCAAGACTCCGTACGAGTGGATCAAACCGACTCCAGCGATCTTCGGCGAGGCGGCGATCCTTCCTCGCCTGCAATTCGACGTGATCGCCTACGACTACGGGCTCAAGCGCTCGATGCTTCAATTCTTGGTGGACATCGGCGCGCGGGTCACGGTGGTGCCATCAACGTTTCCTGCGCTGGAAGTGCTCGCCCGAAAGCCCAACGGGGTTTTTCTGGCAAACGGTCCGGGAGATCCCGCTGCGGTGAAGGGCGCCGAGAAAACCGTCGCATCGCTGATCGGCAAGGTGCCGATTTTCGGGATCTGCCTCGGGCACCAAATCCTCGCACTCGCGCTTGGAGGCCGGACCTACAAAATGAAGTTCGGTCATCGCGGGGCGAATCAGCCGGTCAAGGATTTGACCACCGGCAGAATCGAGATCACCGCTCAAAATCATGGCTTTGCGGTCGACGAGGCTAGCCTGAAGGGCAGGGCGCAGGTGACGCACGTCAACCTCAACGACCACACCGTTGAGGGGCTGGTAGTTCCGGACGGCCGCGCGTTCAGCGTGCAGTACCATCCAGAGTCCTCCCCCGGCCCTCACGACGCGAGGCATTTGTTTCGCCGATTTGCCAAGCTGATGGCCGACTCCTGAGGATTCGCGAGTTCCCGATGGACCCGCCGCTGAGCTATCAGCCGTACCTGGATCAACTGATTGCCTTCGCGAGCGCCGAGCCTCGCAAGCCCGAGCTGCTCACGGCCAAGGCCGAGTACTTTCAGCTCACCGGGGAAGTCTTCGAGGACGATAAGTCATTCGAGATGCGAATGGCGTCGTTCCTGGAGTTCTACCTGTTCGATCGCAAGCACCCGATCGTGGGCAAGACCCCGGCGGAAGAGCTCTACGAGCAGAAAGTGCGCGAAACCGGCGCGGAGGAGGCAAGCGCTTTCCGCAGCTTCACTGAAACGCTCCATGGGCTATTCGAAATGCGAAAGGCCGGTGGGAAGACTCTTAGGCTGCGGGAGCTGTTCTCGGGTAAGGACCATAGCGTCACCGAGCGACGGCACCTGGCGGGCTTGGAAAAGGGGGACATCCTCGAGGCGCGCTTGATTCCCCACCAGGGCTATCTGCTGTTCTCGGGTGCGTTCTGCTATCATCCCAAGCTCGCCTCCAAGCTGATCCGCCAAGAGATTAAGCGGCGCAGGAACGGCACGGAGTCCAATCCTCACGCGTTTGCCTGGGAATGCGCGAAGAGGGCCCTGCAGGCGGATCGTTATCGGCAGATTGCGGTGGAGAAAATCTACAACTTCCAATCGCCCTCGCCGCTGGGGCGAGGCTAGGCTTTTTTCTTGTCCTTCTTGGGCTGGAACGGTTTCAGCTCTTTTTCGTAGACCTCGAGATCGCCAGTTTCGCGAAAGGCAGCGATGCTGATGTAGTGCTCCACGCTACAGGTCCGGCATCCCTTTCCCATCAGGCGATCATGCGGCTTGTCGCAGCGGTACCAGTCGTGCTCGAGATGGGGGCCGAGCGCGAGCGCGTAATCCTTCGCGGTTTTGAGGAAAGTCGTCTTCGGCATCATCGCAAGCTAGTCTACACGCGCCGGACCGTCATGAGATTCGTGTTTCCCGGCACGTTGAGGGGAACGCCCGCCACGACCACCACCGGTGAACCTGGCTTGCACAGCCGGTCTTGTCGGCAGATGTACTTGACCTGGTCGATCATCTGATCGGTGGAGTGAAGCCGTTTCACCAAGCGGCCGGTGACGCCCCAGTACAGTCCCACCCTGCGCACCACGGACGGATTGGGAGTCAGGGCGATCACCTTGGCGGCGGGCCGAAATTGCGAGATCAGGCGGGCGGTGTAGCCGCTCTCCGTATAGGCGATGATCGTTCCGATGTTCAGCTGTAGGGTCGCGGCGACCGCCGCCGCGGCGACGCCGGTCTCGATCTGATTCGAGTGCTCGAACGGGGTTCGCCGGAAAATGCTGCGCTTTTCCGCCTCTACCACCACCTTGGCCATCGTAGTGACTGCTTGCACTGGGTATTTGCCGACCGCGGTCTCGGCCGAAAGCATCACCGCATCGGTGCCGTCGAAGATCGCGTTCGCCACGTCCGATACTTCGGCTCGGGTTGGCCGCGAATTGCTGACCATGCTCTCCAACATCTCGGTGGCCACGATCGACAAGCGCCCGATCGCATTCACCTTGTGCAGAGCGCTCTTTTGAATCCCGGGAAGTCTCTCAAGCGGCATTTCTACCCCCAGGTCCCCCCGCGCGATCATCACCCCGTCAGCAGCCTCGGCGATCTCTTCGAGATTGGCGATTGCCTGGGGCTTCTCGATTTTCGCGATTAGCGGTGTGCCCAGTCTCCGGACGTACGGGCGTGCCTGCGCCACGTCAGCGGCTGAGCGAACGAAGGACAGCGCGACAAAATCCACGCCCATTTTCTGCCCAAACTTCAGGTCCTGCACGTCTTTCTCGGTAATCGAGCGGACCGAAAGATGGGATTGGGGCAGGTTCATCCCCTTGTGGTCCGAGATGACGCCCCCGAGCTCGACTCGGCAAAGGATCTCCGAGCCTTTGGTTTTCAGCACCCGCAGGCGAATCCGACCATCGTCTACCAGAATCGGCTCCCCGGGTTTGACGTCCTTGGGCAGGTGACGCGCGGTGACCGGAATGAGCGTGCTGGTTCCGAGCACGTTGCGGGTGGTGAGCGTCACCTTTTGACCCTTCAGCAAAGGAAAACCGCCGCCACGAAGCGTGCCGACCCGGATTTTCGGACCTTGAATGTCCTGGAGAATTCCAATCTGTCGATGAAGTGCCTTCGCAGCGCGGCGCAGGGCGTTAATCCGGCGGCGATGCTCTTCGTGCGTGCCATGGGAAAAATTCAGCCGAGCCACATCCATTCCGCCCCGGATCATCTCGGCGAGTAGGTCAGTAGATTCGGATGAAGGCCCGAGCGTACAAATGATTTTTGCTTTACGCATCATCTTGAGCGTCAGAACCCCGCCGCAATCAGCCAGCGGCTTGACACTCTTCTCGCCCTTGGAATACGAAAGCGCGTCCCGGAGACGGCGGCACCTTTACACCAGGTTGGAGCTTGGATGAAGCCGGAAGACCAGCTACAAGCCACGGCCCCTACCGCCTCTCTGCCCAGCGACACGGTTCGCGATCAAGACAAGATCATGTTGGTCCTAGCGTATCTGGGACTGCTTGCCTTGATCCCGCTGGTGGCGGTCAACGATTCGGAGTTCGTCAAGTGGCACGCGAAAAACGGATTGGTCCTTTGGATTGCCGGTATTGTGCTCGTTCTGGTGCTTCAAATCGTTTGGTATCTCGGCCAGTTCCTGGGGTGTCTCGCGATGCTTGGCTTGGTGGTAGTGTCGGTCGTGGGAATCAGCAAAGCGCTGAAAGGGGAGCGCTACCGCATTCCGTTCGTTTCGAACATCGCCAGTAAGCTTTAGTTGCACGCAGGTCGCTAGGAAAGCCCGGCATCTCTGGGGAGGGGGGCCGGGCTTTCTTAGTTCTAGCGGCGCTCGTCCTCGTCCTCGTCTTCTTCGACTTCATCCTCATCGAAATCCAGTTCCCGGTCGCTCTCCTCGGGTTCGTCCTCGTCATCTTTAGGGATCTCGTCCTCCAGGTCCTCGGTCTCGATCGCCATGTTCACCGAGAACTTTTTGGCCAAGGCGGCGACCTGGTTTCGCATCTCTACCAGCGCGGCAACGAAATCGTCCAGCGTTCCGGTCGCCGCCCGCGCGTGGCAGTTTGGACAAATGATCTTCTCGCTTCCATCGATCAATTCTTGAGCGTCCGCCTCAAAGCTGGTCTCGCACTTCTGGCAGGTGAAATCGATCGTCATTCTGGCGCCAGATACAAAGCGGCTGGCAGCGTGTCAATCCTGACTGCTCACCTCTTGGCAGATCGCTTCTCAGGTGGCACGTAGTCTCGCTGCCTGGGGCCGAGGAAAATCTGCCGCGGTCGCGCAATCTTCTGCTCGGGGTCTTGGATCATCTCTTCCCACTGCGTCACCCACCCGGCGGTGCGCGGGATCGCAAATAGCACCGGGAACATCTCCACTGGAAAACCCATCGATTGGTAGATGAGCCCGGAATAGAAATCCACGTTCGGATAGAGCTTGCGCGACATGAAGTACTCGTCCTGCAGCGCAATCCTCTCCATCTCGAGCGCGATGTCGAGCAGCGGGTTTTTGCCGGTCAGCTCGAACACCTCGTAAGCGATCCGCTTGATCACCGTCGCGCGCGGGTCGTAGTTCTTGTAGACGCGGTGGCCAAAGCCCATCAGTTTTCCATGGCCTGCCTTCACCTGCTTGATGAACTCCGGAACTTTTTCGACGCTGCCGATCTCGCGGAGCATCCGCAGGGCGGCCTCGTTGGCTCCGCCATGAAGGGGGCCGTACAAAGCGGCAATCCCTGCGGCGACCGCGGAAAAGGGATCCACTTCGGAGGAGCCCACCAGGCGAGTGGCGCTGGTACTGCAGTTCTGCTCGTGGTCCGCATGGAGGATGAACAGAACCTCAAGGGCCCGCTCCAGGACTGGATGCACCTTGTAGTTGGCCTCGGCCATCTTCTTGACCATCGCCAAAAAGTTGCCGCAGTAACTCAAATCGTTGTTCGGATAGACGTAGGGCAGGCCGGTGCTGTGCCGATACGAGAAGGCGGCAATCGTCGGCATCTTCGCAATCATCCGGATCATCTGGATCCGGCGGCAGTGCGGGTCCTTCACATTCATCGCGTCCGGGTAGAATCCAGAGAGCGCGGCCACCGTGGAGCCGAGAATCGACATCGGGTGCGCGTCGTAGCGAAACCCATCCATGAAGGTCTTGATGTTCTCGTGGACGTAGGTGTGGTGGGTGACGGTGTGGATAAACTCGTTGAGCTCGCCGCTGGTCGGCAGCTCTCCGTTGATCAGCAGATACGCGACCTCGAGAAAGCTGGATTTTTCAGCAAGCTGCTCGATCGGATAGCCCCGGTACTCGAGAATTCCGGCGTCGCCATCGATATAGGTGATGGTGCTTTTGCAGTTCGCGGTGTTCAGAAACGCGGGGTCGTAGCCCATCAATCCGAAGTCCTTCGGATTGGTTTTAATCTGGCGAAGATCCATGGTCCGGATGCAGCCATTCTCGATCGGCAGCTCGTACGTCCGACCAGTGCGATTGTCCGTAATCGTCAGCGTGTCCTTAGGCATGGTTCGGGAATGTCATGGGGGCATGGGCCTTTCAACTAAAAAAGGTGACTCTCGCTGAGTCGGTGGCTGGTTGGAATGTGTGCAAAAAAATGCGCCGATCATCGGACATCTCCCACGTACACGTAAGCCGTTCCAAAGGTCAAAGCGTGCGCGGTTGTGTTTTCAAATCCGGCTGTTTCGTCCATCAACGCCAAGAAACGATCTCCCGCCGGAAACGCAGCCGCGGTGCGTGGCAAGTACTCGTAGGCTTGCCGATTGCCTGAAAGCAGAGACCCAATTCGAGGCAGCAGCGCGCGACTGTAGAACCGAAACAATGCCCCAAAAACGCCCGTCGGTTGCCCAAATTCCAACACCACCACTCGTCCCCCTGGCCGGACGACTCGAACCATTTCACGCAAGCAGAGGAGCGGATCGTCCACATTGCGGATGCCGAAAGCGATGGAAGCGATATCGAAGCTGCGATCCGAATACGGCAGTGCGGTCGCATCGGCCACCTCGAATTGAACGCGCACTCCGGCCCGCTGGGCTTTGCCCGGAGCACTGGCGAGCATCTCGACGCAGAAGTCGGCGCCCACCACCTTGCCGCTGGGACCTACCGCTCGTTTGAAGGCCAGCGCGAGATCCCCGGTGCCGGTCGCGCAATCGAGAACCGACTGTCCTTGCGCCGCGCCGCTCAGCCGTACCGCGCGCGCTCGCCATCGATGGTGCAGCCCGAAAGAAAGGACCTCGTTCGCGAGGTCGTATCGAGGAGCAATCATCGAAAACATCTCGCGAACTTCGCTGCTCATCGAACTGCCAGCATGCTTGCGGCGGGGCTCGATTGAGCCAAGCCGCGGCCGACCACAGCCAAGGCTGCAGGCAAGCGCCGCATCAAATCCTGAAACATTCGCGGGGTCAGGGCCTGCGAGCCATCGCACAACGCCTGGTCGGGCTCGGGGTGCACTTCCAGCAACAACCCATCCGCTCCGCTCACCGCCGCGGCGAGCGACATCGGAATCACCAGCTCGCGATTGCCCGTGGCGTGCGAGGGATCCACGAGGACCGGCAGGTGAGAGTGCAGCTTGGCGAAGGCCACTGCCGAGAGATCCAGGGTGTTGCGGACACTGGTCTCGAAGGTTCGGATCCCGCGCTCGCAAAGGATGACCTGTTCATTGCCGCCGTCCAAAAGGTATTCCGCCGCCAGAAGCCACTCTCGGATGGTTGCGCAAAACCCTCGCTTGAGCAGTATCGGCCGACGCACTTTGGAGAGCGCACGGAGGAGGGAGAAGTTCTGCATGTTCCGAGCACCGACCTGAAGGATGTCCGCGTGCTCGCCGACCAGGGGAATCTGCGCGATGTCCATCACTTCGATCACCAGGGGCAACCCGTGGCGGCGTCCCGCTTCGGAAAGAATCCGCAACCCGGGCTCGCCCATTCCTTGAAATGCGTAGGGGCTGGTCCTTGGCTTGAACACGCCGCCGCGCAGCATGTGCCCTCCGGCCTCGCGTACCAAGGCGGCGGTGGACTCGACCTGATCCGAGCCCTCGACGGCGCAAGGGCCAGCGATCACAGCAAAGGCAGGTCCGCCGAGCTCAATCCCGCCGACGCGAATTCGGGTCGCGGGCCTTTGCGCGGTGCGCAGCACCCTGTACGGATCGCCTGAATGAGTGAGCCAGCCCGTCAAGCGCTCCTCCGAAAGAGCCAAAGTTCAAAGTGTTTTGAACTCTATGATGCATGTATAGCCGGAATGCCTTAGAAGACAATCGTAAGAATGATGTTGGCCTCTCAGCCTCAGTGGGTGGCTTTGACTTCTCCCGTCGAGAAGGTCGAGCCGTGGGCCTTTCCCGACTTCGGGAAGCCGACGTTTCTCTGGGAGAACTCCAGGGCTAACCAGTCCTGTGCCGGGTTCGGCATTGTTTCGTCGGTGGACACCGACGGAGCCGAGCAAGCGTTCGAGGCCTTCGACCGAATTTCGAAGCCTGGGCAGTTCCTTTGGTTCGGCGAGCCAACCTTGCCCCGGCCTCCGGGCCCGTGGTTTGGCGGACTGGCTTTTGACCCGTCCCGTCACCGGGGCGATTGGTGGAGCGGGTTCTCACCGGGGCGTTGGATCTTACCGAAGCACCTCCTCTGGACGCATCGGGAGCGGCTCTACCTCACGGGCTACCAGCCGGTCACCGCCGGCGTCGATTCGGCGGTCGAGCAGCTTCGGGAAGAAGTGCGCGAGAACGTTTCGCGGCTGAATGCGCGGGAGTCGCGCCCCAACGGCAGCCCTCGGCTTCGGAAGAGATATCTCAACGGCGCCACCTCGGATCGATTGGGATGGGGCCGCCTACTTCAAAGCGCCTTGGACGCGATTCGAAGCGGAGCACTGGATAAGGTGGTGATTGCTCGCTCGGTCGATATCGAAGCGCCTCAGCCGTTTGACCCAGAACACGTATTTCGGGCGCTAAGACGAATTGCACCGGGCTCAGCGGTGTTTTTGATTCGGGGTACCGACGGCAGCGCGTTCGTTGGTGCAAGCCCGGAGCTTCTGTGTCGTTGCGATGGATCCCTTCTGGAGACCGAGGCCTTGGCAGGCTCGGCATCGCAGGCCAATGCGGCCGGCCTGCTGCAGTCCGACAAGGAAAATCGTGAGCACCGGTGCGTGGTTGATGGAATCCGCGGGGCGCTTGGCCCCTTCAGTGAAGCGATTTCCGTGGATGGCGCCCCGACGCTGTTGGGAGTCCCCCATTTGGTCCACCTGCGAACTCCAATCCGAGCGCGGCTCAAGGAGGGATCTCGAATCTCGCAGGTCTTGACGGCGCTGCATCCAACGCCGGCCGTGGGGGGAAGCCCGAAGGAGCGCGCGCTCTCGTTTCTCGCTGATCACGAGAATCTAGACCGCGGTTGGTACGGTGGAGCGGTGGGGTGGATTGGCGAGCGTTCGATGGAGTTGATGGTGGCGCTGCGCTCCGCGGTCCTTCGGGCCAATCGCGCTAGGCTATTCGTGGGAGCTGGAATCGTCGAAGGCTCGACCGAAGAAGGGGAATGGGAAGAAACCGAGGCCAAGGGATTGACGATCCGGGAGGCTCTTGCTGGCGGAGGACTTGATGTCTTCGGTTGACATCAACCAGACGTGGGCTCGCTGCCTGGTTTCCGAGCTCAACGCTCACGGCATCCTGGATGCGGTGATCTGTCCGGGCTCGCGCTCCGCGCCACTGGCGCTCGCATTCGCAGACCACCCACGCATCCACACCTGGAGCATCATCGATGAGCGCAGCGCCGCGTTTTTCGCGCTCGGGTTGGCCAAGCAATCCGGGGTACCGGCGGCGCTGGTCTCCACATCGGGCACTGCCGGCGCGAACTTTTATCCGGCGGTGATCGAAGCGACTTATGCCCACGTGCCGATGCTGGTGCTTACCGCGGACCGCCCGCCCGAGCTACACGGTTGGGGTGCCCTTCAAACCGTTTCGCAACAGAATCTCTATGGGAGCTTCCCGCGATGGTTTTTGGACCTCGGATTGCCCGAAATGGGAGAGGTAGCGGCGCGGCACCTGCGCGCATCCGCGGCAAGAGCGGTCTCGACGGCGGTTGCAAGGCCGAACGGGGTGGTGCATCTCAATGCGCCATTTCGAGAGCCGCTGGCCCCGGTTCATCCCACCAGCGTTGGGGAGGACGCAGAGGCCCACACCCCGAGCATCCGACTCGTCCAACCTTCGGCGACGCCACAAGCCGAAGTGATTGCGGCCGTTCGCGAGCGAATCAGTCGCTCCGAGCGCGGTGTCATTGTCTGCGGCCCCCGAGAAGAGCCGGATTCTTTCGCCGAGGCGGTGCTGGAGCTGGGTCGTAACCTGCGTTACCCGGTGTTTGCGGAGGCCACGTCCCAGGTGCGCTTCGCTGGCTTCGGCGACCCGATCTCCCATTACGAAGCCCTGCTTCGACATCAGGGCTTTGCCTCGGCACACCGGCCGGACCTGGTCTTGCGCTTTGGCGGCCCGCTGATCTCAAAGGTCCTCCAGAGCTGGCTGGACCACTCGGGTGCGCATGCAGTGCTCTTCAGCGACGATGGACTGCTCGCTGACCCCCACCATGCGGCCAGTCTCGTAATCGAAGGAGACGCGGTCTCCGCTTGTCGCGCGCTGTCGGTCGCACGTTCAACCCAACCCAACGAATGGGCGGCGCACTTTCAGGGCGCTGAGCGGCGGGTGAGAGCGGCTCTGCAGCGCCGCTTCGAGCGGGAATCTTCACTGAGCGAGCCCGGCGCCATTTATCACGTCGTAGCGAGCCTTCCCCCGCAGGCGAATCTCTTCGTCTCGAGCAGCATGCCGGTGCGCGATCTCGACTCCTTCGCCTCCAGCTCGTCAGGCCGACTTCGAGTTTTCGCAAACCGCGGCGTCAATGGAATCGATGGGGTGATTTCCAGCGCGCTCGGCGTCGCGGCGAACGCGAGCCATCCGACCGTTTTGATCGCCGGCGACCTGGCGGTTTGGCATGACCTCGGGGGTCTACTGACCGCGCATCGTCAGCGCCTCTCTTTGACGATCGTCGTTTTCAACAATGATGGTGGCGGAATCTTTTCTTTCCTGCCAATCGCGAAGATACCGGCCCACTTCGAAGAGCTTTTCGCGACCCCACACGGACTTGGCTTTTCGTCGGTCGGTGCGCTCTTCGGCGCCCGATATGCGCAGCCCCGGACATCCGAAGAGCTGCGCGGCTGCGTGCGTGGCTCGCTCGAGGGAGGCTTGCATTTGATCGAGGTACACACCGATCGCGACCAGAACGTCCAGGCGCACCACAGTCTATTCGAGGAGCTCGTGGCCGCGGTCGGAGATGGACCATGGGCCTGAAGCTCTCTTACGAGGTCTGGGGGGAGGGAGTGGCGGAGGCCCTGTTGCTGCACGGCTTTACCGGCGACCGCAGCGCGTGGGATCACCTGCGTCCCAAGTTCGGCCCGATGGTGCGGGCCTTGGCAGTGGATCTTCCGGGTCACGGGCGGTCAAACTTGCCGGATGGAATGGGACGATCTGGGTTTGAAGAAACCGTCGATGCCCTCTCCGAATTGGTTGGCAAGACAGCTCACTCCGCGGTCGACGTGATCGGCTATTCGCAGGGTGCGCGGCTCGCGATCGGGCTGGCCGTGCGCTGGCCGCAGCGGGTGCGCCGGCTGGTCCTCGAAAGCAGTGCTCCGGGGCTGACTGGCCGCAAACAGCGCAGCGAGCGACAACGCGAAGATGCCGCCTTGGCAATCCGCATTCGCGAGCAGGGAATCGAGTCTTTCGTCGATGAATGGGAACGGCGTCCGCTTTTCGAGGGGCTTCGCCGGTTGCCGGACCCAATGGCTCGAGCACTGCGCGCGCGGCGGCTGTCGAATAAACCGGAGGGATTGGCGAGCGCGCTCCTCTCCCTGAGCATCGGTGTCCAGCCCAACTATTGGCCGCTGCTGCCGATCCTCCGAGCGCCGACCTTGCTACTGAGCGGCGCGATGGACGCCAAGTTCACCCAGATCGCCCGTCAAATGGCCGCTCAGTTGCCGTTGGGCTGGGTTCGGGTATTCGAAGGCTCGGGTCATGCCCCGCATCTGGAGGTGCCGGAGGCGTACGCCGACGAGGTGCTCGCCTTCCTGGAGACGCCGTGGTTCGACGCGCAATGCGCGCCGAGCGATGAGCTGGAGGAGCGCAGATGAAACCAGACTGGCGCAAGGCCAAGGAGTACCAGGACATTCGCTACGAGAAGTGGGAGGGGATCGCGAAGGTCACCATCAATCGACCCGAGGTCCGCAACGCGTTTCGACCCCAAACCCTGTTCGAGCTCAGCGGGGCGTTCGAGGATGTCCGGGAAGATCTGGAGATCGGCGTCGCGATCCTGACAGGACAGGGCGACCAGGCCTTCTGTTCTGGCGGCGACCAGCGAGTGCGGGGCAACGCAGGTTACGTGGGAGCGGATGGGGTCCCGCGACTCAACGTCCTGGATCTGCAGAAGCAGATCCGCTCACTTCCCAAGCCGGTGGTGGCGATGGTTGCCGGTTATGCGATTGGAGGCGGACACGTCCTGCACGTCGTTTGCGATCTCACGATCGCCGCCGATAACGCGCGATTTGGTCAGACCGGACCCAAGGTTGGCAGCTTCGATGGCGGCTTCGGCTCGTCTTACTTGGCGTCGATCATCGGACAAAAGAAGGCGCGGGAGATCTGGTATCTCTGCCGGCAATACGATGCGCAGCAGGCGCTCCAAATGGGACTGGTAAACGCGGTAGTGCCACTCGCTGATCTCGAAACAGAGACCGTGCAGTGGTGCCAGGAAATTCTCGAGAAGAGCCCACTTGCGCTCCGACTTCTGAAAAGCTCCTTCAATGCTGCTTTGGACGGACAAGCCGGAGTGCAGGAGCTCGCTGGAAATGCGACGCTGCTCTACTACATGTCGGAAGAAGCCCAGGAAGGACGCAACGCCTTCATCGAGCGGCGAAAACCAAACTTCAAGAAGTTTCCGCGGCGGCCATGAGCGCCGTCCCGTCCGGCCCAGCAGAGTCGCTCGAGGGAAGGAACCGGTGGGCGCCACACCCTGCGGCCAATCAGGCGGCGCTCAGTAAGGCGCGAATCTGGTTGTTGGCGGTGCGGCCAAAGACGCTCAGCGCATCGACAGTTCCGGTCCTGGTCGGGACGGCGTTTGCCTACGCCAATAGAGAAGCGAGCGTGTTGCCCGCCCTGTCCGCGCTGCTGGGTGCGGTGCTGATCCAAGTGGGCACGAACTTGATCAACGACTACTACGACTTCAAAAAAGGAGCCGACACCAAGGAGCGCTTGGGACCGACGCGCGTTACGCAGAGCGGGCTGCTGAACCCTTCCGTGGTGTTGCTCGGAGGCCTGTTCTGTTTCGGCGCCGCTTTCCTGATTGGGGTGTACCTGGTCGCAGTCGGTGGATGGCCGATCGCGCTGATCGGGTTGGTGTCGCTGCTGTGCGGCTATGCGTATACCGGCGGTCCTGTCCCGCTGGGCTACCTTGGGTTGGGCGACTTGTTGGTGTTCGTCTTTTTCGGGTTGGTCGCGGTCGCTGGGACCTACTTTGTGCAGGCGCATCGACTGCCGGAGACTATTTGGTTCGCGGCAGCGGCCGTCGGCTCGCTCGCCACGGCGATCCTGGTCGTTAACAATCTGCGCGACGTTAATACCGATGCAAAGGCCCATAAGCGCACGCTGGCGGTGCGCTTCGGTACCCGCGCCGCGCGGCGGGAGTACGCAGCTTTGCTGGCGATTGCCTACTCCGCACCCGTTGCGCTCTGGGCGAGCGGTTTAAGTGGCTGGCTGTTCTTGCCTTGGCTCAGCTTGCCGCTCGCGATGCAGTGCTTACGTCTCGTGCTGACGCAATCCGGAGCAGCGCTCAACCCGGCCCTGGGTCAGACCGCGCGGCTGGAAGTCGTATTTGGGATTCTTCTTTCAATCGGACTCTGCCTCTCCTGACTGGTGCCTCTGATGAAGCTGCGCGAGCTGCAATGGACTCCGACAGTGCTCACGCTTCGGCGACCAGTGCAAAATGCTCGTGCGGCCTTTCACGAGCGCCGTGGCCTTTTCCTTCGATTGACCGATGACGACGACCGGTGCGGCCACGGGGAAGCCACTCCACTGTCGGAGTTCGGCACCGAATCAATGGCTAACAGTCTCGCCAAACTCGAGGAAGCCAAGCCGCGCCTCGCGGGCCAGTCGATTCCAGAGACCGTGGAGGGCGTCGAGCAGCTCCTCGCGGAGATCGGCAATTGGAGCGCGGCGCCGGCGGCGAGGTTCGGGTTGGAGCTCAGCCTGCTCGATCTCGTCGCACAAGCGCGCGGCGTGCCCCTGGCGCGGCTGCTGAGCAGCTCCCCCAACTTCAGGATCGAGGTGAACGCCTTGCTGACCAGTCGCGATCCGGACGAGCTCGCGAAGGAGGCGCTCGAGGCGGTCGATGCCGGTTACCAGGTGCTGAAGGTAAAGGTCGCCGGTTGCCCTTTGAACGAGGACGCTCGGCGCTTGTTCGCGGTTCGCCGCACCATTGGAGCAGAGGTGAAGATCCGCGTCGATGCCAATGGGCAGTGGACCGAGGCCGAGGCGGCAACGGCGCTGCGTGGGTTTTCCCCGCTGAAGCTGGAGCTGTGCGAACAGCCCGTTTCGCCGACCAACACCCCGGCGTTGCGACGATTGCGCTGGCTGGTGCCGTGCAAGATTGCTGCGGACGAGGCGCTGGCACAACCCGGAGCCGCGGACGCCCTGCTCGAGAGCGAAGAAGGGCCGATCGTCGAGATTCTCGTTCTCAAGCCCGCGGTGCTCGGTGGGATCCTTCCCGCGCTGCGGCTGGCTCAACGGGCAGACCAACTCGGAGTAGCCAGTTACGTGACGAGCGCGCTCGATGGAGTGATCGCCAGACTGGGCGCCGCTCATCTTGCCGCCGCGCTCCCTCGCAACGGCTATGCCTGCGGTCTGGGAGTGGGGGCGTTGTTTGCGAGTGAGCCGGGCCCTGACCCTTGCCCGCCACGGCGTGGGAGCATTCGGCTTTTGGACCAACCCGGCCTCGGGCTGGATCCGACCTGGGGCTCGCCCCCGCAATGAAGTGCCCGGTGTCGCATTGGGCCCGCTCGACGCCGAGCCGGCCTGCGCTGACATTCGAGGGGCGTACCTGGAGCTACCGCGAGCTGGATCAAGAAGTTCGTCGCTGGACGCAAACTCTTGCCGCGAACGGGGTCCGTCGGGGCGCTCGGGTCGCGCTACTTTCGACGAACCGCGCCGAGCTGGTTGCGCTGTTCCACGCATGCGGGCGATTGGGGGCGATCAGCGCGCCACTGAACGTCCGGCTCACTCGTGAAGAGGTGCGGCCACTTCTCGCGAGGCTGGCGCCGGCATTGGTCATCGCCGAGGAACGGTGGGCGACCGGCTTGGAGAATGTGAAGCTGCTCGAAAAGCTGCAACCCAGCGATGAGCCGGTGTCGTCCGGCACAGGCGCTGACCCGAAGCTTGAGCCCAGTGCGACCTTCGCGGTCCTGTTTACGTCGGGTACCACCGGCACGCCGCGGGCCGCAGAACTGACAGTAAGCAATTTTGCCGCGAGCGCCGATGCTTCAGGAAAAAATCTGGGCAACGCTCCGGACCAACGTTGGTTGGCGTGTCTGCCGCTGTTCCACGTCGGTGGTTTGGCGATGATCACGCGTTGCGCATGGTATGGGGCTTGTCTCGTGGTTCACGGGCGGTTCGACGAGGAGGCTGTGAATGACGCGCTCGATCGGCAAGAGGCGACGCATCTGAGCCTGGTGGAACCTACCCTCGCCAGGCTCCTTGCGGCCCGTGGCAACCGCCCCTTCCCCGGGTCGGTGCGAGCCGCGCTGATCGGAGGCGGACCGGTTTCGAGCGACATTCTGCAGAGCGCGAAAGCCGTACACCTCCCCGTGCTGCAAACGTACGGCTTGACCGAAGCGACCTCCCAGGTCACGACCGAGCGCGTGGGCGACGCAAGTGGCCGGACCGCCGGGCCTCCGCTTGCTGGCGTGGAGGTCCGGATCGCCGATCCCGGGGGCAAGTCGCTACCCCATGGTGAAACCGGAGAGATTCAAGTCCGTGGGCCAACGGTGATGCGCGGCTATTTCGGGGACGAGCGCGCGACAGCGGAAGTGTTCAGCGATGGCTGGCTGAAAACAGGAGACGTGGGATCGCTCGACGGCGAAGGTCGCTTGACCATGTTGGCTCGGAGAACGGACTTGATCATCAGCGGCGGCGAGAACATCTATCCCGCGGAAGTCGAGCAAGTACTCAAACGTCACCCATTCGTGCAAGAGGCAGCGGTGAGCGACATGGCTTCCGAACGTTGGGGCTCGGTGCCGGTGGCGGTGGTCGTGGCGCGAAAGCCCGCACCGAGCGAACAGGATCTCGAAGCGTGGTGCCGAGGGCGATTAGCCGGATTCAAGATTCCCAAACGATTCGTGTTTCTTGACGCGCTGCCTACGAACGAGATGGGGAAAGTAGATCGTGGCGCGTTGGCGCGTCTCGTAAACAAGTAATACCTGAAATTGTTAATAAATTTATCATTATTTCATGTACACAGGTGTGATCTAAGCGCACACCTCGCATCCTGGGCGCCGAGCGAAGGCAGGGGAGGGCGCTTCGGATGCGGTTCAGAGCAAATTGGGCGCTGGTACTCGGTGCGCTCGCAACGCTGCTCTCGGGATGCGCGACCCTACGTATTGCGCCAAGTACGGACTCTGCGCGACAGCCTTGGTACGAGATCGAAACCGCGCACTTCCGAATCTGGACCAATGCTGAGTTACTGACCGCACTGGAGACCGCGCGCGGGCTCGAGAAGCATCGAAGGGCTCTCCTGTTGATGTGGGGCGAACATGTTGATCCACCGGGGCAGTTGGAGGTCGTAGTACTGCGCGACAGTGAGCAGCTCTCCGAGTTCGCCGATGCGCCCGTCGCTGCGTATATGACGCTGCTGCCCACCGGCTGGCAGGCCGTGATGGCTGCAAAATATCCGTCTGAGTCACTCGCTCAAGTGCAGCTTCATGAGCTTGCGCACTACTTGAGCCGATACATCCTCTTGAGACAGCCCCGCTGGTTGTCGGAGGGACTGGCTTGCTACCTGCAAACGATCGAGGTGAACGACGACTCGATCGAAGCGGTGATCGGCCACCCGCCCATTCCTTTGCTTCGGTACGTTCGGCAGCACGATGTTTTATCGCTGGCTGATTTGTGGAACGGATCAGGGACGAGCAAGTCACGTCCAGAGCTTTACGCTTCCTCGTGGCTCTGGGTTCATTTTCTGATCAATCAGCAGGGCGCGCGATTTGACGATTTCCTGAATCGCCTGGCATCCGCAGAACAACCCCGTTCGGCGTGGAACGCCGCGTTTGCCGGGGTTTCCTCGCACGCACTCGAGCAAGGCGTTCGCAGCTATGCGCATCGCGAGCATTTTCCGGTGCGGAGTCTGATGGCCCTTCCGGTTGCGCCAAAGTTGACGCACAGGGTGTTGGACGAGGCGGAGATTCACGTCACCCGAGCGCGGCTCTACTTGACCGGTCGAAAGGCGATCTCGGCCGATCAACGGCGCGAGCTGACGCTGAGCGAGGTTGCGCAAGCATTAAGGCACAATCCGCAGAGCGCCAGTGCCCGAGTCCTGGAGGGAGAGCTCGTTGCCAGCCGGAGTAATCGCCTTGCCATTGCGAATGCGCTGACGCGCTCCAAGCCCCAGGAGCCTCGAGCCTGGTCGCTCTTTGCCCGATCGCTTCAGGGCGAAGACGAGACCTTCCCGGACCTTGAGCAAATGCTCGAGAAAGGCGCCAAGGTCGCGACGCAGGATCAATGGGTGCTGAGTGAACTCGCCGCATACTTTGCAGCGCACGGCGCACCCCAGAGGGGCCTCGAAGCGGCAACCCGAGCCGTGGAACTCGCGCCTTGGAATCCTCGAGTTCTGGAAACCTACGCAGCGATTTTGGCTGGAGTCGGGAGCTGCGGCGAAGCGGTCGCTGCGCAAAAGCGCGCGATCCGGCTCTTAGACGAGCATGCGCCAGATGATGTGAGGCAGGGATACGAGCATCGGCTCGGAAATTACGAGCAGCACTGCACGCGCAGCCTCCGATGAGCCGTGCGCGCGCAAGCGATTGATGCCGGAGCGATTTTTCACGCCTGGAATTCTGAGCAAAACTGAGCGCTCAGTTTGCTCAGAATTTCCGTCCAGTTATCCAGAATCTTTTCACTCCTGCGCGAAAGATGATTTGCAATCGACGAAACTAGAGTGCCGGGTCGGCGGCTTGGTAGCGTGTGCCGAGTAGCGAGAAAACTGGCGCGTACTGTACAAATGAGTAGTATCCGCCCGCATGATGGTACCGCTCGATGGCGTGGGGCCTGCGGGCCTATCGACCCGCAACAGCTTGCACGAGCTCAATGCTCAGCAGCAGGAGGCGGTCGTGCACGCGGTGCAGCTTCCCAGAAGCTCACCGCTCTTGGTCATTGCTGGGGCGGGATCGGGAAAAACGAAGACGCTGGCCCACCGCGTTGCGCAGCTGATCTTGTCAGGGGCGGACCCAGCCCGGATTCTGTTGCTGACCTTCAGCCGGCGCGCTGCGCAGGAGATGGTGCGAAGGTCGCGGTCGCTGGTTCAGCGCGTCGTTCCTCACCCGCGGCCTCTGCTGTGGGCCGGCACGTTTCATTCCGTCGCCAATCGCTTGCTTCGGCTGCACGGCGCTGCCGTGGGTCTTTCCCCCGAGTTCACCATTCTCGATCGCTCGGATGCCGAGGACCTACTGGACGTGGTTCGAACACGTCTAGGATTGGCCAAGGTCGATAGGCGATTTCCAAGAAAAGCAACCTGCTTGTCGATCTACTCGAGGGTGATCAACGCCCAATGGCCGCTCAAGCGCTGCCTGCAGGAACACTTCCCCTGGTGCGCATCGTGGGAAGTGGAGCTTCTGGGTTTGTTTCGCGCTTACGTAGAGGCCAAGCAAGAGCGAGCGGTGCTCGATTATGACGACTTGCTGCTTTCCTGGTTCTATCTGGTGCGCGAACCCGCAATCGCGCAACGGATGTCCGCTCGATTCGATCACATCCTGGTGGATGAGTATCAGGATACGAATGCGCTTCAGGCGGCGATTCTCCTTTCGCTCAAACCGGAGGGGCACGGACTTACGGTGGTTGGCGACGACGCCCAGGCGATTTATTCATTTCGGGGCGCGACGGTGCGCAACATTCTCGACTTTCCGTCGAAGTTCACGCCGGCGGCTCACTGCGTACGGCTCGAGCAGAACTACCGTTCAACTCAACCAATCCTCGAGGCGGCCAACGCGGTGATCGCGCTGGCACCGGAGCGATTCACCAAAAATCTCTTTTCCAATCGTTCGTCGGTACAGCGACCGCGGCTAATCAGCGTCGAGGACGAGAGCTTTCAGGCGCAGTACATCATCGAGCGCATTCTCGAACATCGAGAGGCGGGCATTGCCCTGAAGAAGCAAGCGGTGTTGATGCGAGCCGCGCATCACAGCGACCTGCTGGAAGTGGAGCTTGCGCACCGGCAGATTCCATTCGTGAAGTACGGAGGCTTGCGTTTCCTCGAGGCCGCACACGTCAAAGATCTGTTGTGCATCCTTCGCTGGGCGGAAAATCCCCGAGACACGATCGCCGCGTTTCGGGTGCTGCAGCTGCTCGATGGAATTGGACCGGCGCTCGCGGAGCGAGTGTGCCAGCACTTTTTTCGATCGCAGTTCGACTTCGCGGCGCTCGCACAATTTCAGCCGCCAGCGTCTGCTCGGGAGAATTGGTCGAAGCTCTCGGAGCTGCTGATCCAGCTGCGCGACGCGCGCACGGACTGGAGCGCACAAATTGACCTGTGCCGTCGGTGGTACTTGCCGCTGCTCGAGCGTCACTACGATGGAGCGGCCGCCCGAATGGGCGATCTGGATCAACTCGAATCGATCGCCCGGGCGTATCGGACCCGCGAGGAGTTTCTCTCCGAGCTCACGCTAGATCCTCCGGAAGCGACGGGTGACGAAGCCGGGCCGCCGCTTCTCGACGAGGACTATCTAATTCTCTCGACCATTCACTCTGCCAAGGGCCAGGAATGGGATGTGGTCTACGTGCTGGACGTGTTGGATGGGTGCATTCCTTCGGACATGGCAGCCGGAGACCAAGAG
Organism: Myxococcaceae bacterium; assembly: GCA_036781205.1. Classification (GTDB taxonomy): domain Bacteria; phylum Myxococcota; class Myxococcia; order Myxococcales; family Myxococcaceae; genus DAIQBK01. Next base: position 72,319 of record DAIQBK010000004.1, on the reverse strand, counting down.
CAGATCGAAGAGGAGCGGCGACTGCTTTACGTGGCGATGACCCGCGCCAAAGACGAGCTTTACCTGATGCAGCCGCTGAAGATGTTCATCGGCTCGCAGCCGCGGCTTGGGGACCGCCACCTGTATGCGCCGAGAAGCCGCTTCCTGCCGGATTCGGTGCTCTCATTTTTTGAACGCCTCAGCTACCCCATCGCGCATGCGGTCGTGGCGGCGGAGCCGGTCGCCGCGCTAGACATTCCCGCTCGCCTGCGCAGCATCTGGGGCTGAACGGGCCGGCCCAGAGCAGCAGTAGTATGGGTCACGTCGAGGAGGATAGATGCCCGAGAGCTTTGAGATCGAGATTGAACAAGGTCAGCGGGTAAGTGCCACTGCGTATCACGCCAAAGTGGGGGCACCGATTGCGGCTACCGTCGTACTCGGGCATGGCGCGGGCGTGGATCAACGAAGCGCTTTCATGGTCGCCTTTGGATCTGGGCTTTCTTCCCGCGGCATCAACGTGGTCACCTTCAACTTCCTTTACATGGACCAGGGCAGATCGGCTCCCGATTCAGCTCCGAGGCTCGAGTCTGCCTTTCGAGCCGCAATTCGTAGCGTGAAAAACATTCCCGAGCTTGCCAGCGCTCGTCTCTTCATCGGGGGAAAGTCCCTCGGAGGCCGAATCGCCTCACATCTGGCGGCTTCGGAACAACCGGCTGCGAACCTCGCGGGACTGATTTGCCTCGGTTATCCGCTGCATCCTCCGAATCGGCCTGAGAAACCGCGCACCGAGCATTTGGAGCGGATCCGGGTGCCGATCTTCATTGCGCAAGGTTCCCGCGATGCATTTGGTAGCCCCGCGGAACTGGGGCAGGTGCTCACTCAGCTCAAGACCCCGACGCGGCTTTTCGTCGTCGAGGGCGGAGACCACTCCTTCACTGTTCCCAAGAAGTGGCCCAAGTCCCAGAACGAGGTCTACGCGGAGGTTCAGGAGGAGATAGTACGCTTCGTCGGGCAGTCTTCGGGTCTCTAGCCCACCGGAGCCTCTGCATTTACGGGGAGTGGCTGGGATCTGCCGAGATCGCGCAACACGATCACGATTAACACCGCCCACGCAAGTAGCCCGAATAAAGACGTGGGAAGTGGGTACCAACTGGTGAACTGTGACCGGAATGGATAGCCGGGCAACGCGAAATTGAAATAGACCGATAAGATGAAAAGCCCACTCGCGATGGAGTACGCCATCGCCTGGGGCAAGCTTATCGCAAACAGTACCGGAACGACGTAGACCGTGTATTGAACTCCGAAGCCAGGGGCGAGCACGAGGAAAGTCGCCAAGCAGAGGAAAGAAACACGATATGCGCTCCAGCCGCGCCAACGACCCCACGCCCCCAGAATCACGCACGTGCCCATGATCAGATATCGTCCAAAGTAGCGGTAGAGTCGCGCGAGGACAGCGGCAGCATCCGCAAATCGAGGGTTCTGCTCACTGGCGTTGAGTAAAAAACCAATCCCCCAATTGTCTGGATTGGACCCGTACGCGATCGCGTGCGCGTAAAAACCTCTTCCCGCCGATACCAGAAACGGAAGGAAAGGGAGCGCGCCGAGCGCGAGCGCTGCCAGAAATCGAAGGGCTTGCCGCTCGGTCCGGGCCTGGATCAGGAGCGGAGGCACGAGCACGAGCGGTATCAGTTTGACGTTGAGAGCTGCTGCCAACGCCAAGCCGCCCCAAAAGAAGGCGCGGCGCTGAACACCGATCGCACTGGCTAGACAAAACATTGCGCAAAGCGAGTCGGTACTGCCGTGAAAACCGCTTACCAAGATCGAGTCGAGATTCCAGGCGAATGCGGCGACCGCAGCGGCTGCCCACAACCGTCCGGCTGGCTGCCAGATCCGCCAGAGCAGGTAGGAGGTGATTCCCTCCGCGATCAGACCAGGGAGCTTGAGCAGAATTGCAAACCGGAGAGGCCCTTCGACGCCCAAGCGAAGCGCGATGACCGACCACCAGGCGATCAACGGGGGATGATTAAATCCCTCGACGCGTGAATACATGTCTGTAAGCGAGTGGTACTGCAGAAGAGTCGCCCAGCCTCGCCAGATGTCTACGTCGTTGGAGCCCTCGGAAATCCACGCGAGCACGACCCGAGCCAAAAGCCCCGCGACCGCCAGCGCGAGAAGGAAAGTCGCAATTTCCGCCTGAAACCGCTGCACGAAAGCGCGGCAGCTCGATAATGCACGGCTCGCTTGCTCTCGCAGAACTCTCACGGCCCGCGAGTATCCTATCCCGATCCAGGCCTCACCTCGAGAATTGTGTCTCTGAGGCCAGGTGGCTTAAGGCGTATAGGCCTCGACGGTAGTAAGGACGACTGGACCGTTCGGTTTGAAGGTCAATCCGCCAATCGCATAAATGCGATCGTCAGTTCCTCGAACTCCCCCCAAGCCCTCGCGACCAGTCTGCAACGAAGGAGCAGCAGTCCATCGGTCATTAGATGGGTCATATACTTCGACTGCGTTGGCATATCGGTAGAACTCGTCGAAGCCGCCGATCGCGTAGATCCGACCGTCTATCGCGACCGCGGCCGCGAGATTGTAGCGGCCCGTTGGGAGGGGTGACAGCGTACGCCAAATATCGTCGCTCGGATCGTAGACCGTCACATCATGGAGAAATCCAGATGTCGAGTTTCGTCCGCCCATTGCGTAGATTCGTCCGTCCATTCCAAGCACAGCAGAGAAGTGGCTGCGCGCAGCAGGCAAAGGGGCCACACTCGTCCAACTATCTGTGCTCGGATCGTAGGCCTCCACAACGGGGACGAAGACTTCACGGCCCGGACTGACTTGCGAGCCTCCGATAAGATAGATCTTTCCATCGTATCCGGTCGCTGCCCCGGAACCCCTCCGATCGGTTGGCATCCGAGTCAGTGTGATCCAAGTATTTGTACTTGGGTCGTAGGCTTCGACTGTGCTCAAAGAACGAAAGCCGTCGAAGCCGCCGAACACAAAAATCCGGCCGTCGTCCGCGACAGCTGCACCTGGATTGGCACGAGGTGTCGGCATCGGCGTAAGCCTGGTCCAAGTCTGGGTCAATGGGTCATATGCCTCCATTGTGCTGAGAGCGACCGTGTAATCAAAACCACCGATGGCATAGAGGGTGCCCTCCAGCCCGGCCACCACCGCGAGCGTCCAGCGCGCCGTGGGCATCGAAGGCTCAAATGTCCATTGAGCCTTGGCGGAGGCCGGAACGAACGTAGTCACGTACAGAAAAACAACCGCGGAAACAGTTTTCATCACCCCTCCCTTTCCAGGTGTCGAGCGGGCCGAGCCAGGCCAACTTTCGGCGACTTCGCTTTCCACCGGCGGACAGATTCGCTCATCTGCTCGACACCCGAATTGATCGGACGGTTATCTACTTCTTACGAGGTGTCAAGTGACGGAGCCGTTGCAAGAGACTCACTAAGCTCTCCGCCAAGCTGAGACCCCCAGGGCGATCAGGTTTTCACTTTGGTGTAGCAAATGCTCCGGCGGCGCAATACGTCTTTACCTCGTCCTCGCAGGGCCGAAACGCCGCTCAGTCACGGGCGAAATACCAGCTGCAGCCAATTTGGCACTGGCACGTAATTACACACTAGAATCGAGACGACGATTACAAAAATCAGGCGCGCGGACCGAACGGTAGGAATTGCCTCGGGCTTCTTTATGTCTAGCATTTCCATTGTTAGCCATGGCAGCATCGCCAACATATACCAATACCACGTATAAGGTGTCTGTATCCACATTATCGACATCCAAAACAGCATGACCGTATCAAACCACGCACGTGCACTAAGCAGGAACAGTGCAACGATAAGAATCACAACGACGAACTCTATTAATGCGGGATTGTTTGGCGCCAGCCGTACGGGATTGGTAATTTGCACCTGCGAGAACCAAGGCCGTAAGAGACCGAAGGTATAAAGCGAAGTTCCGCCGAGGAGTACGGCGACTGCAATTGCGATAATCTCTCGAGCCCTCCATCTCCGCCAATCCCCATTTTTGAGGATTGAGTACGCGGCGTAGATAGACAGCGGTGCGAAAAAGAAAGCTCGGTAATGGATAAACGTCGAAGCGCAGTACGCGACGAGGGCGGCAAGGTTACGCTTCGCCTTAAGGAGCATCGCGGCCAAGGTTATCGGGGCAAGTAAGGCGACATCGTAGAAGCCCTCGAGTGACCAGTGAATGAGCTCACTGTAGGCAATAAAAATACCCAAGGGGCCGATGATTCGTCTTGGCTCCCCGGGCCAAAACACCAGTAAGACAAAAAAGACCGAGATATGCGCCAATAGCAAAAAATAAATGATGAGTATTCTGTTGACTTGAGTGAACGTTAAAGAACTAAAGTGGTAGGCAATTGCAATCGGTGCCACGAGCACCATGTCTCCAGGCGGATAAGGGCGAGGGTACTGCGTCCAACTTGAGATGAACGCCTTGTTCAGGGGCCATCCAGGAACTCGAAACACGCCGCCGCCAGGACCAGCAAATGGCCGAAGATCAGACGGAAGCTGAGACACCTCTTCGGGCCTTAGCGGAACAACGAGGTCTCTGGTCGGGCGTTGCCAAATCTGAAGGCCCATTCGTGGGAAAAGCCGTGCCGCATTCATGTGCGAGAAATGATCTGTATACGCACCTTGGGACAGATCGCCGGACGGATGAGCATTGGCGTGGAGCAGGTACCAAGTGGTCCACACTGCGAAGGACAATGCCGTCACTGTCAATGCCGAAGCTCTGAGATGACTCTGATCACGCCGAAAGCTTCTGATTGAATGCGATAGCTCTCGCAGTCGTTCAACAATCATAACAATCGTGGGTCAAAGCCAACTGACGACGCCTGGTTTCCCGAGCTTCTATTGGAGGGCGGCCTCGAACGCACCGCGGACAAGAGGCAAAATGGATCCGCGACACCTCAATTCAAGGGGTGAAAACCAGGTAGTAAGCGGCATTCAATCCTCCACTTCCCGGCGGCATCACCGCGCCCAAGAAAGCTCCGGTCACTCCATCGTAGCGCAAGACGTTGTTCGTCCCCTGACTGCTAACATAGAGGTTGTAATCCGGACCAAAAATCAGGCCAACAGGGCTGACAAGACCTCCGCTGCCCGGCGTCACAAAATTATCGATAAATGCTCCCGTTGTTCCGTCGTAGCGCAACACCGCGTTGTTGTCCGCTCCGCTCACATAGAGATTGCCGTCAGCGCCGAAAACAAGGCCGGTGGGAGACCCCAGCCCGCCGCGCTTAGAAGGCACGAAGACGTCCAGAAATGCTCCGGTGTTGCCGCAATACCGCACGACGCTGTTGGCATTATGGCCGAAATCTCCGAAGTTGCTGACGTAGAGGTTTCCGTCAGGCCCAAATACGAGACCGGTGTTCCTATACAATTCGCCTCCTTGGGTAAAAACGCCCAGGAATCTGCCGGTCGTACCGTCGTATCGCAGGACATTGCCGCTGAAGTGGCTACTCACGTAGAGGTTGCCATCCGGACCAAACAACAATCCGACCGGTCCAGAGAGCCCTCCGCTGCCCTGCGTGACGAAAGCACCCATGAACGCGCCGGTAAACGCGTTAAATCGCAGGACGCTGTCGGTGAGTGCGCTGCTCACGTAAAGGTTTCCATCGGCCCCATAAACCAGACCTTCGGGCCAGGCGACTGGGGCTGCATACTCGCGTACGAAAGCCCCGAGAAATGCGCCTGTTGTTGCATTGTAGCGGAGCACTTCGTCAGACCGAAGGCTGCTGACCAGCAGGTCACCCCGAGCGAGCGGGCTGAGAAAATTGAGCGATATAATTAGTGGTATTGCGATTCTTAAGACACGTTTCATGTCGCATCCTCCCGGCATCAGAAATCCCCGCTGGACACGAGACCGCCCGGAACTGACGATGTCAAATCAGATCGAAGGTAACGTGCATTTTTGACCACGACTTCTGGTCAAGACCGGTGCCAATACGAAGAAGAGCGCGCAACCGAGCCAAACCGCAAGTGCAAAGTTTGCGGTCGTCCACGCGTGCCTCGTGAACAGAAAATCGGTTTCGCTTGAAGCGCTGGCCACCGTTCCATACTATCAGTCGCAACCTCTTCTACTCGAGCGAGATTCCACATGCCGGCTTTGTCTGGGGAACGAATTGGAGTTCAGGGTGGCACGCTTTCCGTTCCAGACCGTCCGATCATCCCTTTCATCGAAGGCGATGGAACGGGTCCGGATATCTGGCGTGCCTCCCAAATGGTGTTCGATGCGGCGGTGCAGAAAGCTTACGGCGGCAAGAAGAAAGTCGCCTGGGCCGAGGTGCTGGCCGGGGAAAAAGCCTACCGCGCCGTCAACAATTGGTTGCCGCCCGAGACGGTCGACGCGTTTCGGACTTACCTGGTCGGAATCAAAGGGCCGCTGACCACGCCGGTCGGCGGCGGAATTCGCTCGCTCAACGTCGCTCTCCGCCAGCAGCTGGATTTGTATGTCTGCCTGCGACCCGTGCGGTACTTCAGGGGAGTTCCTTCCCCGGTTCGGGCTCCCGAGAAGGTGGACATGGTGATCTTCCGGGAGAATACCGAGGACATCTACGCGGGCATCGAGTTCGAAATCGGAGAGCGGGCCCAAAGCCTACTCTCATGGCTCAAGCAGGCTCATCCCAAGGAGTTCGCGAAGGTCCGATTTCCGAACACGTCCGGGATTGGGATCAAGCCGGTCTCCCGCGAAGGATCGGAGCGCCTGGTCCGAGCGGCGATCAACTACGCGCTTACACACAAGAGGAAGAGCGTCACACTGGTCCACAAGGGCAACATCATGAAGTACACCGAAGGCGCCTTTCGCAACTGGGGCTACGAGCTGGCTGCCCGGGAATTTGACCGGAAGGTCTACAGCTGGGAACAGTGGGAGGCGACCAAGTCGAAGCAGGGCGAGGAAGCGGCCAATGCGGAGCAGAAGCAGGCGCTCTCGAGCGGCCGCTTGCTGATCAAGGACGCGATCGCCGACATCACCTTGCAGCAGGTTTTGACTCGCCCGGACGAGTTCGACGTGATCGCCACGCTCAACCTCAATGGGGACTATCTTTCCGATGCGCTGGCGGCCCAGGTGGGCGGCATCGGAATCGCCCCGGGCGGCAACATCAATTACGTCAGCGGCCATGCGGTATTTGAGGCGACCCATGGTACGGCTCCGAAGTACGCGAACCAGGACAAAGTGAACCCGGGCTCGGTGATCCTCTCCGGAGAGATGATGTTCCGCTACCTGGGATGGAGCGAGGCGGCAGATCTGATTCTGCGAGGGATCGAGAAAACGATTGCCAGCAAGAAGGTTACCTATGACTTCGCACGCCTGATGAAGCAGGAAGGGCAGAGCGAGGTGGCGGAGGTGAAGACCTCCGAATTTGGCCAGGAAATAGTCCGCAACATGTGATCCGGGGACCCCAAGGAGACGGCGATGAAAAAGAAAATCGGGCTAATCGGCGGTGGTCAAATCGGGGGCAACCTGGCACTTCTCGCAGCTCAGAAGCAGCTGGGCGACGTGCTGATTTACGACATCCCTCAAGTTGAGGGGATGGTGAAGGGCAAAGCGCTCGATATCAATCAGCTTACCGCAGTCGAGGGCTACGACTGCCGGATCACCGGGACCAGCGAGTGGAAGGACGTTGCGGGATCGGATCTGTTGATCGTCACGGCGGGTGTCGCGCGAAAGCCGGGAATGAGCCGCGAAGACTTGCTCGACGTGAATTTGAAAATCATGCGAGACGTGGCGAGCAACATCAAACAGCATTGCCCGAATGCATTTGTGATCAACATCGCCAATCCCCTCGACGCGATGGTTTACGCGCTCCACAAGATCACCGGCTTCAAAAACAACCAGGTGGTGGGAATGGCGGGGGTCCTCGACGCCTCGCGATTCAAGTTCTTCGTGGCCGAGGCGCTCGGTTGCTCGATCCGGGATATCGAAGCCTTGGTCCTCGGCGGCCATGGGGACGACATGGTGCCGATCATTCGCTCCTCCACCGTAGGCGGCGTTCCGCTTGCTCGGCTTCTGTCGAAGGACCGGATCGATGCGATCGTAAAGCGCACCCGTGAGGGGGGAGCAGAGTTGGTCGCGCTGTACAAGACCGGTTCCGCGTACTTCGCCCCCGCGGCGGCGGCGATCGCGATGGGGGAAAGCTACTTGCTGGACCGAAAACGGGTGCTACCCTGCGCTGCCTACCTGACCGGTCAGTACGGCATCAACGGCTACTTCATGGGTGTCCCGGTGCGGATTGGAGCAGGCGGCGTCGAGAAGATCATCGAGCTGGACCTTGATCCGGATGAGAAGGCGCTGATGAGTAAATCCTTCCAATCGGTGAAAAAGACAGTCGATTCGGTCAAGCTGTAGCCCTCTTTTAGCCCAGCGCAGCTTTGCGTCTGCCGCCTCCGAGCCGCAGAGGATTCGGCTTTGGCGATCGACCCTTATGTCGTAAATGGAGCCTCCTAATCCACGGTGGCCGCTTCCTTGTTGCGTCCGTGGGAGTGGTCTGTAAGAGGCACCTCAGAGAAAGGTTTCGAGCGGAATATGGCTGATGCTGTCGCGCTAACCGAGCACGAAAGGGTTTCCGGAGTTTCCGGACCGAGCTCCTCGTTTATTTGGCGGCGACTTCACTCGCTCTCGGGGCTGCTGCCGGTGGGCTTGTTTCTCTGCTACCACATCTACGAGAACATGACCGCGCTGCGCGGTCCGGAGGCCTACAACGAGTCGGTGAACAAGGTGAACAGCCTTCTTCCTCGGCCATACTTCTATGGGGTCGAGCTGGCTGTCATCCTCATCCCGCTGCTGTTTCACTCGCTTTATGGCTTCTACATCGCGTCCACCGGCCGCTCGAATACTTCGAGCTACCCCTACGCCACGAATTGGGCGTATTGGGCGCAACGAGTCAGCGGCTATGTCGCTTTTATCTACATCCTCGTGCACGTGGGGGTTCTCAGGTTTGCAGTAACGCTGATGGGACACCATCTGGCCCAGTACAACGGCCCTGCGCCGGGTGGCTTGGATCTGGTGACCTACAACGATGTCGCGGCGCACCTCGGTAATTCGGACCTACTTGCGGTGCGCACCTGGGCCGCGGGCAATCACATTTTTGCTCTCTACTTGGTTGGAACGCTGCTCACCATCTACCACTTCACCAACGGCCTGAATGGCTTCGCTTGGACGTGGGGAATCGCAGTCGGCCGGGTGGCGCAAAAGCGCGTCAAGGCCGTCGCCTGGATACTCTTCGCACTCTTATCCGTCGGCACGCTCAACATTCTGTTCAAGATGCGCTTCGGCTAGGAGAAAGCACCTCGATGGCAGAAGCAAGGTTCACGGTAGTGGGAGGAGGCCTGGCGGGGCTGATGACCGCGATCAAGCTCGCCGAATCGGGGCACTCGGTCGACATCCTCTCGATCGTCCCGGTGAAGCGCTCTCACTCGGTTTGTGCCCAGGGCGGAATCAACGGCGCTGTCAACACCAAGGGGGAAGGGGACAGTCCCGACATCCACGTCAAAGACACCCTCCGGGGCGGAGACTTTCTGGCCGAGCAAACTTCGGTCAAGGGAATGTGCTACGCGGCGCCCGGAATCATCTACCTGCTGGATCGGATGGGGGTGACTTTCAACCGGACTGCCGAGGGACTGTTGGACTTCCGCCGCTTCGGCGGCACGCTGTACAACCGCACCGCGTTCGCGGGAGCAACCACCGGCCAACAGCTTCTCTACGCTCTCGACGAACAGGTCCGGCGCCACGAGGTCGATGGGCGCGTCACCAAATACGAGTATTGGGAATGGCTCGGAATGGTGAAGGATGAGCAAGGGCGATGCGTCGGCAGCGTCGCGATGGATTTGCGAACTGCCGAGATTCGAACCATCCCAGCCGATGCGGTGATGCTCGCCACCGGTGGCCCTGGAATCGTCTTCGGTCGCTCCACCAACTCACTGATCAATACCGGATCCGCGGCAGGCCGCGCCTACATCGAAGGCGCGATCTACGCCAATGGCGAATTCATCCAGGTTCATCCCACCTCGATTCCAGGCGAAGACAAGCTTCGGCTGATGAGCGAATCGGTACGCGGCGAGGGAGGCCGGATCTGGGTAGCGAGAAAGAAAGGCGATACCCGGCCCGCGAAGGAAATTCCGGAATCCGAGCGCTGGTACTTTCTCGAGGAGAAGTATCCCAAGTACGGAAACCTGGTGCCGCGCGACATGGCGACTCGGGAGATCTTCCATGTCTGCCGAGATCTGGGATTGGGGGTGGGAGGCAAGGACGCCGTCTACCTCGATGTCACCCACATCCCGGCGGCGGTGCTGGATCGGAAGATCAAGGGCGTGATGGAGATTTACGAAAAATTCGTGGGCGACGATCCGCGCACCACCCCGATGCTGATTTTCCCGGGAATGCACTACTCGATGGGAGGATTGTGGGTCACCTTCGAACCGGGGTCGAACAACGAGCCGCTGGTCGGCAGTCCGAAGAATCAGGCGACCAACGTGCCCGGGCTGTACGCCAGCGGAGAGGTGGATTGGGCTTACCACGGAGCCAACCGGCTCGGAGCCAACTCCTTGCTCTCTTGCATCTACGCTGGGCAGATCGGCGGCCCGGCGATGATTTCGTATGCCAAGAACAATCCGAAGGGCACCGCCGCCGTCGGGCAAAAGCCGTTTGACGGCGCCAAGAAGGTGTGGATGGAGCGCTTCGAAAAAATTCGCAAGATGGCGGGAAAAGAGAATCCGTACCAGGTCAGTCGAGAACTGGGCGAGATCATGACCGAGAATGTGACGGTGATTCGCTACAACGACCGACTTCAGAAAACGCTTGAGCGGATCCAGGTGTTCAAGCAGCGCTGGGAGCGCTGCAACGTGCTCGATGTTAGCAACAACTTCAATCGATCACTCTCTTTCATGAACCAGCTGTGGAACATGTTGGAATTGGCGGAGGTCATCACGGTGGGCGCGCTGCTGCGTGACGAATCGCGAGGCGCTCATTACAAGCCGGACTTCCAGCTTCCCGAGCCGAAAACCAAAGACCCGCGCGAGGACCCGGACTGGATGAAGGCTTGGGCGGCGAGGAATGAAAAGTGGGGCAAGGTGACCCTCGCGAGCTACTCGCCAAACGGCCCCCAAATCAGCTACGAACCTCTTGCCACACCGGTGATGGCCCCGGAACCTCGTTGGTACGGGTGACACAATGGAACCGACGCCCAGCACTTCGCGATTGATCAGCTTTCGAATCTGGCGCCAGGAATCGCCGGATCACGAGGGTCGATTCGAGGAATTCAAAGTCCCGTATTACCCAAAGGCGAACGTGATCGCTTGCTTGATGGCCATCCAGCGCAATCCGGTGAATGCGGAGGGACGACCCACCACGCCGGTGGTTTGGGACTCCAGCTGCCTGGAAGAGGTTTGCGGAAGCTGCACGATGAACATCAATGGACGAGTCCTGATGGCCTGCTCGTCCTTGATCGACAAGCTCAAGGAACCGATCACCCTCGAGCCGTTGCGAAAGTTCCCCTTGGTTCGAGATTTGGCGGTCGATCGCCAACGGATGTTCGACGCACTCAAGAAAATAAGAGGGTGGATCCCGATCGACGGCACCTACAACCTCGGGCCCGGCCCCCGTCAGTCTCCGAAGGACCAGGCGGCGATGTACGTCCTCTCGACCTGCATGACGTGCGCTTGTTGCCTCGAAGCGTGTCCTCAGGTGCAGGTCGACAACCAATTCATTGGCGCCGCGGCGATCAGTCAGGCGCGGTTGTTCAACATGAATCCAACCGGAAAGCTCAACGCTGAAGATCGGCTCCGCGGACTGATGGCAGAGGGCGGGATCCAGGATTGCGGGAAAGCCCAAAACTGCGTTCAGGTCTGTCCGAAAGAGATTCCGCTCACCACCTCGATCGCCGAGATGAATCGCGAAGTCACCAAACAGCTGTTCAAGGACATCTTCTTCAAGGACGAGGAACGCGAAGACGCTGCCGGTCCCGCGTGAGTATGAACATCCACGAATATCAGGCGAAGGAAATCCTACGGAAATACCGGGTGCCGGTGCCGCGCGGATATCTCGTGTTGAGCCCGGACGAGGCGGAGCAGGCGGCCCGAGCGATTGGCACGAAGGTCGTGGTGGTCAAAGCCCAAGTGCATGCCGGTGGACGGGGAAAGGCCGGGGGCGTCAAGCTGGCGAAGTCGCCCGCTGAGGCCAAGGAGATCGGTTCTCGGATGTTGGGGATGATTTTGAAAACGCCCCAGACTGGACCCGAAGGAAAAAGAGTCCGCAAGGTGTACGTCGAAGAAGGACTGGACATCGCCCGGGAGCTCTACCTTGGGGTGACGCTCGACCGCGAAAGCTCGCGCCTTAGCTTCATCGCGTCCGCCGAGGGCGGGGTGGAGATCGAGGAGACGGCCGCGAAACATCCGGAGAGGATCCTTCGCGAAACGGTGGACCCGGCGGTGGGGTTTTTGGACTTTCAGGGCCGGAGGATGGCCTTTGCGCTCGGGCTGCCGGCGGACACGAGCAACAAGTTCACCGCCTTTGGCCGCGGGTTGCATCGCGCCTATACCGAGAGTGACGCCTCGCTCGTGGAGATCAATCCGCTGGTCGTCTTGAAAGACGGTTCGGTGGTGGCGCTCGATGCGAAGATGAACTTCGACGACAATGCCCTCTATCGGCACCCCGAGATTGCCGCTTACCGAGACGTTGACGAAGAGGATCCGACCGAGGCCAAGGCCAAAGAGTACGATCTGGCCTACATCCATCTGGATGGGAACATCGGGTGTCTGGTGAATGGAGCCGGGCTCGCGATGGCGACGATGGACACGATCAAGCTGGTCGGAGGCAACCCGGCCAACTTTCTCGACGTGGGAGGGGGCGCCTCGAAGGAAAAGGTAGCCGTCGCCTTCAAGTTAATCCTCGCAGATCCCAAGGTGAAGGCGATCCTGGTCAACATCTTCGGCGGGATCATGCGCAACGACGTGATCGCGGAAGGGGTGGTGGCGGCAGCGAAGGAGCTGGATTTGCGCGTGCCGCTGGTAGTCCGGCTGGAAGGAACCAACGTCGAGCAGGGGAAGGAAATTCTTCGCAAGTCCGGCCTGAAGATCATCCCCGCCGAAAATCTGCGCGATGCCGCGGAGAAAGCGGTCGCTGCGGCGCGAGGGGCCGCATGAGCATCTTCGTGGACAGCCACACCCGCGTGCTCGTGCAGGGCATTACCGGCTCGACTGGATCCTTCCATGCCCGGCAGATGATGGAGTACGGCACGCAGGTGGTGGCCGGCGTCGTGCCGGGGAAGGGCGGAGGGCTTTTCGAGCAGAAGGTGCCGCTGTTCAACACCGTCTCGGAGGCGGTGAAGTCAACGGGCGCCAATGCGAGCGTGGTCTTCGTGCCGCCGCCATTTGCGGCCGACGCAATCATGGAAGCGGCGGACACTGGCGTGCCTTTGATCGTGGTGATCACCGAAGGCATTCCGGTTTACGACATGGTTCGCGCCAAGCGGTATTTGCAGGACTTACCGGCCGCGCGATTGCTTGGGCCTAACTGTCCAGGGGTGATCAACCCTGGAGCCCGATGCAAGATTGGAATCATGCCGGGGAACATCCATCGGCCCGGGCGGATCGGTGTTGTCTCGCGCTCCGGCACGTTGACCTATGAAGCGGTGTTTCAATTGACTCAGTTGGGCCTCGGCCAATCGACCGCGGTGGGGATTGGAGGCGATCCGGTGAACGGGACCGATTTTGTCGATTGCCTCAAACGCTTCAATGCGGATTCCGAGACCGACGGGGTGATCCTGATCGGCGAGATCGGCGGAAGCGCGGAAGAGAGAGCAGCGGAATACATCGGGCGCGAGTTTACCAAGCCGATCGCAGGCTTTATCGCCGGGCAGTCCGCGCCGCCCGGAAAGCGAATGGGCCACGCCGGGGCAATCATCGCCGGCGGCAAAGGCACGGCTGCGGAAAAGATCAAGGCGCTGGAGCGCGCCGGAGTGCTGATCGCGCCTTCCCCAGCCGAGCTCGGCACCACTCTACAGGCCGCGCTGCGGCGCGGGCCGCCCCGGAGAAACACTTAACCACGGAGTAGCGAATGGCATTGCAACGGACCCTGTCGATCATCAAGCCAGACGGGTTGGAAAAGGGAATCATCGGCAAAGTCCTGACTCGCTTTGAGGACCGCGGGTTAAAGCCGGTGGCGATGCGGATGCAATTTTTGTCGCGCAGGGAGGCGGAGGGCTTCTATGCGGTTCACAAGGAGCGCTCGTTCTTCAAGGACTTGGTGAACTTCATGACCTCTGGGCCGGTCGTCCTGATGGTTCTCGAGGGTGAGGACGCGATCGCGAAAAATCGCGAAATCATGGGAGCGACCAATCCCGCTAAGGCGGCACCAGGGACGATTCGCAAGGATTTCGCCACCGATGTGGAGAAGAATACGGTTCACGGATCGGATAGCGAAGAGAATGCGAAAGTGGAGATTGCCTATTTCTTCCGTCAGACGGAGATCGTGAATTACGGCTGGAAGCGTTAGAACTGGCCTACTGAGCGCTTCCGGCGTGCCGTCGCCCAGCCCGCGTTACTCCGCCAAATTCATCGCCGTATTCACTCGGTTGTTTTGGCCATTCGCGCGGGTCTGGTTCAGGCCGCGGGTCGAGGGTCTGCAACAGATCCCGCCTGCGCCCTGTCTGTTCGTTGCGAATCACAGTGCCTATGGAGTCTTCGAAGTGCTGGTAATGCTCGCGATCTGGCATCGCCATTTTGGACCAGCACGGCCCGTGGCGGGCCTTTCGCACGACTTGGGAATGATGGCTCCGCTGCGCTGGCCGGTGGAGGCAATTGGCGGCGTACGCGCCACGCCGACCGCAGCCAAGGAGCTTTTGGCGCGCGGAATCGATGTTCTGGTCTTTCCGGGAGGGTTCCTGGACGCGATGCGGCCGTTCACAGCGCGATATGAGGTTCGCTGGGGAGGTCGCTCAGGGTTCTTGCGCGTCGCGGCCGAAAGCGGCGTTCCGATCGTCCCGATCGCCAATTGTGGGAGCCACGCGCAATACGCGATGGTCCTTCAGCGCTTGCCATTGCCCTTGGGCCTCCTCGGGCCCTTGGCGGCCCTTGTCGCCTGGCTGGTGGGCTGGATCTCATGGCCCTGGGTGTTATTGGGTCTGATGTTTGCCATTGTGCCGAATCCTACCCGCATGGACCTTCAGTTCCTTCCGACGCTCTATCCAGACCAGCTTCTCAGCGAGGCGCATGGGAACGCCGCTGCCGCCGCGGAGAGAGTCCGCCGAGAGCTGGAGCGAGCCCTGAAAGCGCTGGCTGCACGCCGCCGGACCGCATGGGAGTAGACGGATGACGGCCGATTTGCGCGAGCTGAGCGGACTGACGCTGGACGAGCTGACCCGGTTCGTTACCGAGGAGCTGGGGGAGCAGGGTTATCGCGCTCGGCAGATCTTCCGTTGGATTCACCAGCGCGGCGCCACCCGCTTCGATCAAATGACCAACTTGTCGAAGCCGCTTCGCCAGCGTCTCGGCGAAGTAGCGACGATGCGATCCCTGGTCAAGGATCTGGAACAGAGATCGATCGATGGGACGATCAAGTATCGCTTCCGGACCGCGGACGATCGGCGAATCGAGACGGTCTACATGCCTGCGGAAGATCGCAGAACCCTGTGCGTCTCCACTCAGGCCGGTTGCGCCATGGGGTGCACATTCTGCATGACCGCGACCATGGGCTTGCAGCGAAATCTCACCCCCGCGGAGATTGTCGGTCAGGTGCACGCGGTCAATTTCGAGGTTGCCGGGCAGAACCCCACCGCCACTCAACGGCCGATCACGAACCTGGTGTTCATGGGAATGGGAGAGCCGCTCCATAATTTCGAAAACCTCAAGACCTCCCTGCAGATATTGCAGTCGGAAGGGGGCCTCAACTTCTCCCATCGCCACATCACCGTCTCCACGGTCGGTCTGGTGCCGATGATCGAGCGGTTTGGCCAGGAAACGGACGTGAAGCTTGCCATCTCGCTCAACGCGAGCCACGACGCGCAGCGGTCCGAAATCATGCCGATCAACCGAAAGTGGAACATCGCCACTTTGCTCGAGGCCTGTCGAAAGTTCCCCCTTCGCCAGGGTAGGCGGATCACCTTCGAATACGTGCTGATGAAAGGCATCAACGATGCGGATGACGATGCTCGCCGGCTGGTCGAGCTGCTCAAGGGCATTCCGGCCAAGGTGAATCTGATTCCCTACAACGAGAACCCGGGACTGGGCTTTGAGAGCAGCGGAGAGGTCCGAGCGGATGAATTTCGCCAGATCCTGGCCAACGGGCACGTCGCCGCCTTCGTCCGCAAGAACCGCGGTCGGGACATCGCGGCGGCCTGCGGACAGTTGGCCAATGTGACGTCCTTGACAACCCCACTGACCGGAACATAAAGACTGTGGCCTTCCTCGAACTGGAGCAGTAAATGGCCGTTGTCCTTCGTCTTTCGCGCGCGGGCGCGAAAAAAATGCCGTTTTACCACGTGGTTGCCACGGACTCGCGCAACCCGCGGGACGGCAAGTTTATCGAGGCCATCGGCTCCTACGATCCAAATGATGAGCCACCCAAAGTGGAGTTCAAACAGGATCGGCTCGAGCACTGGCTGCGAGCGGGCGCCAAGCCGTCCGAGACCGTGGCGGGGTTGATCAAGCGGGCCTTGCGAAAACCCACTCAGTAATGGGGGTCGCTGGATTTGTCGGATTCGACGCAGTTCGAAGCGCTGATTACCTATCTGGCGAAGTCGCTGGTGGACCGTCCTGATCAAGTGGTGGTCCGTCCCACTCCGGCGGAGAATGGGCGGATCTACGAGTTGCAGGTGGCGCCGGAGGACGTCGGGAAGGTCATCGGCCGAGACGGCCGAACCGTCAACGCGATGCGCACTTTGCTGGCCGCGGCCGCTCAGCGAAAAGGCGAGAAAGCGCGGTTGGAGATTCTGGACGACCGCCGTCTGGCCGCTCGAAATACGACGCCGGCCGGTCCCGCGGGGTCCCCTCCGTCAGACGTCCCGTGACGGCTTCGCCGCTTCTCGAGCTGGGCTACATTGCGGCAGCACACGGAGTTCAAGGAAAGGTGGTTATCCGCACGTTTGATCCGCAGTCCGCGGCCTTAGACCAGGTGCAGAGGGTGCACTTGAAATTGAAGGATGCCGACGAGCGAGAGCTCAGGATTGCGTCTCGCCAGCAGACGGGCAATCGATGGGTGCTCGGTTTTGCACAAATCGAGACGCGCTCGGAGGCTGAACATCTGATCGGAAGCCGAGTCTCGGTTTTTCGCGGCGATCTGGAGCCTCCGCGCGAAGGAGAGTTCTTTCAGGGGGATCTGATCGGCCTGACGGCAGTCAATGAGGCGGGAAAGGTGCTGGGAAACGTCGCCGAAATCTGGAACACCGGACCGGTACCCAACCTGGTGATTCGCGGCGAGGGTGAGCTCGAGCTTTTGGTCCCTTTCGCGGACGAGTTCGTCCCGCAGGTTGACCTTGTTGAAGGCCGGATTGTCATTCGCCCTCTCGACCTCGAGGAGTGACGGATGCCGCTTCGGGTAGAGGTGCTCACTCTCTTTCCCCGGATGATTTCCGGCTACCTCGAGGAGAGCATCCTCGGCAAAGCGCTCAAGGCCGGGCTGATCTCCGTTCAGACCATCGACATCCGCGACCATGCGGAGGGCAAACACCGGATTGCGGATGATGTCCCTTACGGGGGTGGTGGCGGGATGGTGATGAAGGTTGGACCGGTGGTCGCGGGGATCGAGGAGGCCAAGCGGCGCCTTCCTGCCGGCCGCACGGTGCTGATGAGCCCCAGGGGCGTTCGACTCACCCAGTCGCTCCTGCGAGAGTTTGCAGCGCATCAGGGTGGACTGATTCTCATCTGCGGGCGATACGAGGGGATCGACGAAAGGGTGCTCGGCTTCGTCGACGCGGAGATCTCGCTTGGGGATTTTGTGATTACGGGGGGCGAGCTTGCGGCACTCGCCCTGATCGACGGCGTGGCGCGGCTTCATCCGGGAGTGCTTGGGAACGAGGCTTCGCCCAGCAGCGAGAGCTTTGAGGGAGGAGTGCTCGAGTATCCTCAATACACGCGACCGCCGGACTTTCGTGGGCTGAAGGTTCCTGACGTTCTCGTCTCAGGCGACCATGCTCGGATCGCCAGGTGGCGGCGATGGCATCAGCTCCATGCGACGCGCAGCCGCCGGCCAGACCTCTTTGCTGACTTGGCGCTAAACGATGCGGATCGCACCCTACTTGAGCTGAGCGAAGAGCAACTGTAGGCTCGACTTGTTCGTCCGCCGTAAATTAGAGGACTTGGCGGACTTGTACCCGTTACTACGCTTTGATAATTAGCCAGCCTCTCCTTGCAAATGAATGGGAGTTCCGGTCATGCGCCGCAGCGCAATTGAACACGTTGAGTCCAAGCAAATGCGCAAGGACATTACCGATTTTCGAACCGGCGACACCGTGCGCGTCCACTGGAAGGTGAAAGAGGGCGACAAGGAGAGGGTGCAGCCCTTCGAAGGAGTGGTGATCCGCAAGACTCGTGGCCAAATCCGCGCGACCTTTACCGTGCGCAAGGTCTCCTATGGCGTCGGAGTCGAGCGCATCTTCCCGCTTCATAGCCCGCGCTACGAAAAAATCGAGGTGGTCTCGCACGGCAACGTGCATCGCAACCGCCTATTTTTCCTAAGAAACCTTCGCGGCAAGGCATCGCGACTGCAGACTCAGGATGAGACGCAAACGGACGGAGCGGCTAGGCCGATTGCGCCGACTTCTCCAACACCCGAGAGCGCCCCGGCTCCGGCCGAAGCGGCAACGGATGCCGAACCGAAGAAGGGCAAAGTCGACGCGGGTGATGAGAAGAAGGCGGGCAAGGGAAAGAAGTCCAAGTCCAAGCCCGCTGCAGGTGCTCGCGAGTAGGCCCTCCACCGTTAAGGTGCGCGAAGACTTTTTGGCCGCCGTCTGACTTTTTCGGGGAGCGCGTCGGATGGCGATAGACTGCAAGCTCCGATGCAATTCCTCGAGCTTTCCCTTCAGGGGGTTCGCGGCTTTTCGCCCGCGGTCCGGGCAGCGCTGCGCTCGGGTTACTGTCTGCTCAAGACAGCCGGCGCGAATCAGCCTCCGTTGAGCGGCTTGTGCAGCTCGCTGCTTTATCCGGATGGCCGCGGTGGAGACGCTGAATACAAAGCGACTGGCCAGCCGATTAGCCGCGCGTCGGTAACGATGATGGCAGGTGACCAGTCCATCTTCCGTCTGGTGCGAAGCCTCGGAGGCGCAGGCGCTCTGCAGCAGCTCAACAAGACGAGCAACCAGTTCGAGTTGTTGTCCGAGGATCCAACGGAGATCGCACAGTTTCTGCGATCTCACTTGGGGCTTCCGACGCGCAAGGCGTTCGAATCGGTACTTGCCTTGGCGGCCCACAACCTTCCCAGCCGTCGACAGAAGTCCGCTCACAAGACTCCGAGTGCTCACGGTCTCCTCTCGCCCAAGCCCGGACTTCGAGGGGTCGAGCCGCCGAAGGACCTCAGCACGGCGGAAGCGAAGCTGGCTGAGCTCCAGAGAGAGTTGATGCTCTCCAAGGAAGTCGAAAAGATTCAGTACCGAGTCGATGGCGTCTCATCCAAGTTGTTCGAGGTAGAGGAAAAGCTGAAAGGCACCGAGGCTCTGAAGGAGAAGATTCGCGAAGTGGAACAGGCGTGCCGTCAGGCGCCGACGGTGGAATCCTTGAAATTGCCCCCCGACATCATCGAGCGAGTCGAGCGGTTTGCAGCAATCACCGACAAGTACCAGCAGTCGGTCGCCAAGCTCGGATCGGAGCGCGACGACGAATATGACACCTTGCCTCGGCTGCTTGAGCCCGTCCACCGAAGGCCGTCGTTCTGGGCAGCGATCGGCTTCGGAGTCGCATGCATCATTCTTGGAATGATCATCGGCGGCAGCTGGCGCTACCTTGCCCTGTTGGACATCCCAGCCTTCGGGTTGGCCGCGATCCTGGCGATCAACTACATCGATGATGTCCGGTACTCCAAAGTGGCGAGCCGCAAGGGAGAGCGCTTCGCGACCCGAGAGAAGAGAATTCAGGAGGAGTATGAGTCCGAGTCGCGGGTGATCAAAGCCGCGACGGCCGCGCTGCAGCTCGAGTCTCCGGCGGAGATCATCGAAGCGCTCGGCCAAAGAGCGAAGCTGACGGCGGAACTGGGGGATCTTCGCCGGCAGCTGGCGGATTATGAGCGCAAGCCAGACTACGCGTCGGCCAAGTCCCAGGTGGCTGTGCTCAAGCGCGAGCAGGATCAGCTCAATAAGCAGCTGACAGAAAAGGGTGCCTACGTTCGTGAGGGGCGCGAGGTGGAGCGAGAAGCCGATCGGCTGCGAGCGTCGATCGCCGGCAGCAAGGCGCAGCCCGCGGCCCCGGCGCCGACAATCGAATCGGTATCCGCCCTGGCGCCGAGCCAGCCGGAGGATCCATTTCCCGCGCTGTTGTCGGTGGGCGCGGACCTTTTCGGAACAGACCTCCAGTCTGCAGGAGCGCTGATCAAAGAGCGTTGGTTCCAGTTCTTCGCCGGCCTGACCGAGCAGAAATACCAGAACCTCCGCCTGGAGAAGGATGGCAAAGCCCAGCTGACCTGCAACGGACAGCCGCTGGCTGCGGTTGCGTTGCCGGGCATGGACCTCGACTTGCTTTATCTGGCGGCGCGGTTTGCAGTGATTGAAAGGTACTGCGCGCGCAGCCGGGTGGCGTGCCTGATGGACGATGTTCTGGTGGGGTTCGATGAGGCGAAGCTGTTTCTGCTTGGGCGAATGTTGAAGCAGCTAGGGCAGGTCACCCAAGTGCTCCACGCGGCCAGCCAGCCTGGCCTGGAGCAACTGGCAGACGCGTCGGTCAACGTCTAGGCGATCCGACGCGTGGAGGCGTTGGGTCGGATGCGGACTGGAGCGCGCGAAGCCGGCGATCAGGCAGAAGAAGCCGTCGTCCGGTACCTGATTCAGCAGGGCTACGAAGTGCGAAGCCGCAACTTCACTTGTCGGGACGGCGAGCTCGATGTGGTGGCGGAACGCGGGCAGACGCTCTGTTTCGTTGAAGTGCGAATGCGCTCGACCGCCGCTTGGGGCGACCCGTCGCACACCGTCTCAGGCGCCAAGCAGCGCCGAGTGGTGAAGGCCGCGCTGCGCTATCTCTTTGTGAACCGTATCGTCGGGAAGATGATCCGGTTCGACGTTGCCTCGGTGGTGGGTAGTGGGCCCAACGCCTCTTTGGAGTACATTCCCGACGCGTTCGATGCAGGAATGTGAAAGTTGCCCCTAGGCAAGCTCTTTCTGGTGGCCACGCCGATCGGAAATCTCTCGGACATCACCGAGAGAGCGCTTCAGATCCTGCGCGAGGTCTCGTTCATCGCCTGTGAAGACACCCGCCATTCGCGGATCCTGTTGCAGCACTATGGGATCTCCCGCGAATTGGTCAGCCTGCCAGCTTTTGACGAAAGTCGAAGGGCACAGGCCCTCGCGGAGCGGATCGCAGGCGGCGAGGACTGCGCGTTGATCACCGACGCCGGGAGTCCGGGGATTAGCGATCCGGGCGAGAAGCTGGTCGTCGAAGCCCTGTCGCAAAACGTCGAGGTCGTTCCCATTCCGGGACCCAGCGCGCTGGTTGCTGCGCTTTCCGCTTCCGGGCTCCCGACGAGCCGCTTTCACTTCATCGGTTTTCTTCCGCGCAAAAGCGGGGAGCGAAGGACGATGCTCGAGGAAGTGGCGGCACTCTCGGCCACCTTGGTTCTCTACGAGTCTCCTCGCCGCGCGCTCGACACGCTCAAGGACTGTCTTGAGGTTTTGGGCGACCGCAGCGCATGCCTCGCGCGTGAGCTGACCAAGGTGCATGAGGAGTTCCTACGCGGAGATCTGAGCAGCTTGATTTCACAGGTTAGCTCCAGGGAGGAGCTAAAGGGCGAAGTGGTGATTGTGATCAAAGGCCGGATCGAGACCGAGTCCTGGGCCGAGGAAAAGCTGCGGACCGCCTTGCAGGCTCGACTGGCATCGGGCGAAAAGCTCAAGCAGCTCGCCAAGGAGCTGAGTCGCAGCTCGGGGTGGAGCTCACAGCAGATTTACCGTCTGGGCCTCTCGCTCAAAGGCGAGTAAGCGTTACTTTCCGGCGACTGCGATAGGCATCAGTCCATCGAGCCGATGGGCCTCTACCTCGAAGGCGGCCTTTTGAGTGGCCTCGAGTGATTGCCGGTAGGTTGGGTGGCTGGTGAACGGATCGAGCAAATGGGTTTCGCCGAGCATCAGCTGATAGTGCAGGTGCGGGGCAAAGGAATGCCCGCTGTTGCCGCTCGCGGCGATCACCTCGCCTTTCTTGATAGCCGTTCCCACCTGGAGCGACTTGGGCAGCGGCGAGAGATGCAGAAATAGCGCGCGGCGGTGCGCCCCGCCTCTCTCGGTGACTTCGAGGCAATTTCCGTTCGCGCGAAAGTGCCAATTTTTTCTGGTGACGACTGCGTCGAAGGTGGCCCTGACCTGGGACCCGACCGGCGTCTTGAAGTCCACGCCTTTGTGCCGTCGTCCATCGCGAATGAGCGAGGTCACCTGCTCATAGTCATCCAGCGGCGCATCCCGGAGCCGCAGCTCCAACTCTTCTCCGGATGGTAAGTAGTAGCGGGAAAACGGCGCTCCAGGCGGTCTGAAGCGGTAAGCAACGTAAGTCTGGCCCATCTTGCCGCTGTTGAAGCGAAGTGCGTGGACGATCGGTTCCTCATTGCGGCGGGTCTCGAAAAGCACGTCCAATCGGTCTCCGCGCATCAAGCCGCCGGGAACCGGGACCCACCACACCAGAGTTCGCCCGATGACCTGAGCCAAGGTCTGACCGAGGTCGGTTCCAAGACTTTCCACCAAGGCGCTCTCTAGCGGCCCCTGAAGGGTCAGCGAGACCTTTTGCAACCCGCTCTGCTTGAGTGGATCCACCGCAACGGGCGCAGCGGCCGCTGGAAGGAGGGAGGCGGGCGTTGGGGTAACCGCGACCAAGCTTGGCACAGAAGCTGAACGATGTGTTCGCCACCACCACCAACCGCCAGCGGCGCCAATCACGAGAACGAAGACCAGTATCTTCGGCGCGGGCGAGCGCTTGGGCTCTTCTGGGCCAAGGAGGGGAAGGGGAACTCTTCGAGTGTTCATCCTGCTCATTCTTCGCCTGCTTCGTCGCGCAATCCAAATTCCTTCATCTTCATTTGCAGTGATTTTCGGCTGATCTGGAGCAACTTAGCGGCGCGGGTGACGTTTCCCCCGGTTTCCTCAAGCGCCTTGGCGATCAGATCCTTCTCCAGCGCAGCGGCCTTCTGGCGGACGATATCCTTAAGTCCGGTCTCGCCGCTCGGCGCGACGGCCTCGGGCACCGCACCCACGGGTGCCGCCCCGACTGTCAGAGGGCTGGCGACGTGGCTGGTGGTCGAGCGAACAGGCTCTGGTAGATCTTTGGGTGTGATCAGCGGCCCATCGGCAAACAGAAGCACCCGCTCGACCAGATTTTCCAGCTCGCGAATATTTCCTGGCCAGGGATAGGCGACCAGCAGCGCCAACGCGTCTTCCGACACTCCCTCGATTTTTCGGTTCAATCGCTTGTTGTACTTGTCAATGAAGTGTTGGGCCAACGTCGGGATGTCGTCCTTTCGCTCTCGGAGCGCGGGGAGAACGATCGGGACCACCGCCAGCCGGTAATACAAGTCTGGCCGAAAGCGGCCGGCCTGGATTTCTTGCTGCAAATCCCGATTGGTGGCCGCGATCAGCCGCACGTCGACGCGAGTGGTCGTGATGCCGCCCACCCGTTCGAATTCGCTTTCCTGGAGCGCGCGGAGGAGCTTCACCTGCATCTCTACCGGAATCTCGGCGATCTCGTCGAGAAACAGCGTGCCGCCGTCGGCCAGTTCGAATCGACCGGGCTTGGAAGTCACGGCGCCGGTGAAGGCGCCTCGCTCGTACCCGAAAAGTTCGGACTCCATCAGGTCCTTGGGAATGGCCGCGCAGTTGATCCGAATCAGCGGCCGATTGCGGCGAGCCGAGCCTTCATGAAGCGCGGTCGCGATCAGCTCCTTGCCGGTGCCGCTCTCCCCGGTGATCAGAACCGTGGAGGGCGTATCCGCCACCTTGGCGATGATTTTGAAGACGTCTTGCATCTGGGTGGAGGTACCAACGATTTCGGGCTGCGCTTTCCCATCCACCTTGACATTGGTGAGCGAGATCGCGTGGGTCCGGTCAGCCTTGGCGATCACCGCTTGGATTTCGGCCTGGTCGAATGGCTTGGTGATGTAGTCAAAGGCGCCGAGCTTGATTGCCTCGACGGCGGAATCTACCGTCCCATGAGCGGTGATGATGATCACCGGCACGTCCGGATCGCTCGCGTTGACGGATTTGAGGATGTCCATTCCACCGAGCTTGGGCATCACCAGGTCGGTGACGACGATGTCCGCGCCGTTCTTCTGGAACTCGGCCAGGCCCTGCTCGCCATCCGAGGCGACGGTGACGTCGTAGCCATTGCGGCGAAGCATCGCCGCCAGCACCTTGCGCAGGTTTTGCTCGTCGTCGACCACCAGGACTTTGGCCATTGGCTCGGGCGCTGTTACCAAATGCACGCAGTCTGAGCAATGTGGGTGGGTGCCGATGGTGTATCGTGCCTCGATGCCCAGGGCGGAGCGAGAAACCGAACCGGCAGCCGCTTCGCCGATGGCCATACCCGAGTCGGTCGCTCCTGAGCCCATCGGACCCGATCCGGGAGAAGCCCAGCTACCGGATGCGGGGGGACGCGGCAGCTTCTGGGTGGCAAGTGGGATCCTCGTCTCGCGCCTGTTCGGATTGGTGCGCGAGCGGGTGTTCGCCTACTACCTCGGCAATTCGGTCGCTGCCGGGGCGTTCAAAGCCGCATTTCGAATTCCGAATTTCCTTCAGAATCTTTTTGGCGAAGGCGTGCTCTCCGCCTCGTTCATCCCGGTCTATGCAAATTTGATCGCCCACAGCGACCGCGAAGAAGCGGACCATGTGGCGAGCGCGGTCTTCGCCTGGTTGGCGCTGGTTACGGGCTTGTTGGTTGCCGCCGGCCTCTTGCTCGCGCCTCAAATGATTTCGCTGATCGCGCCGGGTTTTCGCGGCGAGTCTCGCGAGTTGACGATCCAGCTGGTGCGGATCTTCTTTCCTGGGACCGGCTTGCTGGTCCTTTCCGCGTGGTGTCTGGGGATCCTCAACAGCCATCGGAAATTCTTCGTGTCGTACGCGGCGCCAGTGATTTGGAGCTGCGCGCAGATCGTCGCGCTCGTCGGTTGGGGCAATCGCGTCGACTCCGATCGATTGGCTTTGTACGTCGCCTTCGGTGCTGCCGCCGGAAGCGCGCTGCAATTCTTGGTGCAGCTACCCTGGGTGTTGCACGTTCTGAAGCGATTTCGTCCTGTTCTGCTTGCAAGGCACGCGTCGACCCAGAGCGTATTTCGCAACTTTCTTCCGGTGCTTTTGGGACGCGGCGTGGTCCAGATCAGCGCGTTCGTAGACACCGCCTACGCGTCGCTGATCTCCGAACGGGCGGTTTCCGCTCTGGCATACGCGCAGATGATTTACCTCCTCCCAGTGAGCCTGTTCGGAATGGCCGTTTCCGCCGCGGAACTGCCCGCGATGTCGCAAGCGATCGGCACGGTCGAAGAAGTTGCCGCCACGCTTCGCAAGCGGGTGGATGAAGGCCTGGCGCGAATCGCTTACTTCGTGGTTCCCTCCGCCGCGGCGTTGCTCTGTCTGGGCGATGTGATTGGGGCGGCCCTCCTCCAGACCGGGCGCTTCCATGCGGAAGACTCGCGCTATTTGTGGTACCTGCTGATGGGAGGCTCAGTGGGACTTCTGGCGGCCACCCTGGGCCGGCTTTACGCTTCCACGTTTTATGCGCTGCGCGACGCCAGGACACCTCTGTATTTCGCGGTGCTGCGGGTTTTGGTCACTGTCGTGCTCGCGTATTGGGCCGCCGTTAAGCTGCCTGGTCAACTCGGCGTTCCTCGCGAGCTGGGCGCCGCCGGCATCACCGGCACGACCGGTCTGGTGGCGTGGCTCGAATATCTCCTGCTTCGGCGCAGCCTCGGGAAACGGATCGGCAAGACGGGACTTGGCGCGTCGCGATTGGTGCGCCTATGGGGTGCCGCCGGACTCGGGGCGGGTGTGGGATTGAGCGTCAAGGCTTTGCTGGCGCGCCTTTACGGCTCGGCCGCGAACACCATGGAGTGGGGGGCTGGCGTCCTGCCGTTCCCTGCGCTGCACCCCGTAGCGGTCGGCGTGTTGGTGCTGGTCCCATTCGTTGCGGCCTATTTTGCCGCCACGCTAGTATTGCGCATTCCCCAGGCAGATGCGGTGCTTCGCCGGCTCGCTTTGCGCCGCTGAGACAATCGATGTGTTTCGCAGCGTTGCTGCAACAATCAACGGGCTTTCTTGAGAGGCCTAGCTGTGTTTAGAGTTCGCCCCCCTTTGAACGAGCGCTGCGGGGAGATCGTGTTAATAAGGCTACGGAAGGGCTTCGTTTGAGCGAACAGCAAAAGAGTGGTTCTGGCGGGAAGGGGGGCTTCGGGCCGAAGAAGCCGCGCGCAACCTTCGGAGACGTGATGCTCGGGATCCCCGCTGGCCGAGGCGGCGAGCGGGAAGAGCGGCCTCGGGGTGGGAAGGAAGAGAGTCGGAACCGCCGGGGCGACGGACCGAGACGCGAAGGGCGAGGTGAAAGACCCGCGCGCGAAGCACGAGGCGATGGCTCGCGAGCGGAGAAACCTTCTGAGCCGAAGCAGATTGCTGTCGAGCAAACTGATCAGACCGCCGAAGGTTCCCCCCCGCCAAGCCAAAGCAAAAGTCGCGAAGAGCACAGGGGACGGGACCGCGGAACACGGGGGCACAGGCCAGAGAAGAGTCCGAGGACTCAGGGTCCCTTGGTCGTCGTCAAGCGCGCGACCGGGGCAATCGAGACGCGTGCGCTGGAAGCCACACACGAGGAGAAGCTACCCTCGCCGCCGCAGGCTCCTGAACCCAAGCCGATGAATGGCGCCGTCCCTGAAGCATCGGCCGCACCTGCTGCCCCCGACAGCGGGGCCATCACGGAGAGCGCTCCGAAGCCGATTCCAACGCCCAGCGCGCCGAGCGCGATTCTGCACGAGATGCCGGACAAGGAATCTTTCGCCGAGATGTTCGAAGCGGCGAGCAAGAAGGATCCCAAGGCGAGCCGCCGGCCGGTTCGGGTGGGAGAAAAAGTCGCGGGAACTATCTTTCAGCTAGGGGCTGAAGTGGCTTTCGTCACGCTCGAAGGAATTAATCGAGAAGCGATGATCGACATGAACCAGCTCCAGGACGAGCAGGGCATCCTTCGGTACGGTGTGGGCGATGCGATTGAAGCGTACGTCCTGGAAACGGGCGCCAAGGGCATCATCCTCAGCAAGACGCTCCCCAAGGGGCAGGCCTCGATGGCGATGTTGGTCGATGCGCGTACCTCCGGAATGCCGGTGGAAGGACTGGTGCTGGGACTCAACAAGGGAGGCTTGGAGGTCGCGATCGGCGACGTCCGTGCGTTCTGTCCCGCCAGCCAGGTGGACACGCACTACGTTGGCAAGCTCGACGATTTGGTGGGTGAGAAGTTCAAGTTCAAGGTGACGGAAGTTCGGGGGAAAAATGTGGTCCTCTCTCGGCGAGCCGTGCTGGAGGAGGAGCAGCGCGCGTTGGCCGCGGAGACTCGCAAGACGCTCGCGGAAGGGAAGGTGGTCCGCGGGAAAGTAACGACCGTCCGTGACTTCGGCGTCTTCGTCGATCTCGGAGGACTGGAGGGGCTCATTCCGGTATCGGAGCTTTCGCACACTCGCGTTTCGCATCCGAGCGAAGTGGTGAAGGTGGGCGACGATCTCGAAGTCGAGGTACTCAAGATCGAGCCGCCGCATCCGGAATCGCCGGACAAGAACAAGCATCGAGAGCGAGTCACCTTGTCCTTGCGCGCGCGACAGGAGGATCCGTGGAAGGCGGCGGCTGCGGAGCTCAAGGAAGGAGATCGGCTCGAGGGCAAAGTGGTGCGGTTACAGCCCTTCGGTGCATTCGTGGAGCTTCGTCCCGGCGTCGACGGACTGATTCACGTCTCGGCGCTCTCGGATCGACGGATCGCCCATCCGCGCGATGTGGTGAAGGTCGGGGATGTGGTGCCGGTGCTGATCGAGAAGATCGACACGAACGAGAAGCGAATCAGCCTGCGCCGCGTTGTCGAAGAGACCGCTGCTCCGGTGGAAGAGAAGCCGGTGGAGCGCAAGCCGCCGGAGAAGAAGGAGTCCGTTCCAACGCCCAAGGTCGGGCAGCTGATCAACGGGACCATCGATCGGATCGAGCCGTATGGCGTGTTCGTCTCCTTCCCTGGAGGCAAGGGTCTGATTCCAGCGAGCGAAACGGGCACCGATCGCGGCACGGATCTCAAGCGCCATTTCAAACTGGGCGACACCTTGCAGGCGGCGATCATCGAAATTGATAGTTCGAGGAAAATTCGCTTGTCGGTGACGGGGGCGGAGAAGGCGGAAGAGCGCGCCTCGTTGGAGGAGTGGAAGAAGGGGCAGAGCAAACCCGGAGGCAAGGGCTTCGGGACCTTTGCGGATCTTCTCAAAGGCAAAAAGCTGCTATAGTCGCCTCACGCTCGAGTGGAAGCTGAACTGGGCGGTAACCACTCAAGAACCTTGACAAATTGGCTCGCGTCATTAGAAGAGCCTGCGCATCGCGGGGTGGAGCAGCCTGGTAGCTCGTCGGGCTCATAACCCGAAGGTCGCTGGTTCAAATCCAGCCCCCGCAACTCTGAAAAGCTAAGCCCTCTCGTGAACTTGCGAGGGGGCTTTTCGTTGCCCTCGAAGCGACTGTCACACGGACTGTCACACGCTCCGCCCGCAAGCTGCGGAACTCCAGGACGCGGCCCATGGGTTTCCGACCCGAAGGTCGGCGGAGTTCATGAGGCAGTTTCGAACCTGGAGCCGCAGTACGGGCATCTTCACTGGACCCTCGCGCCGTTGTATAAGGCGCAGCCGAGTGATTGGGAGTGGCGTCGCGAACTGAAGCTCAACCAGGTACCGCCACCACGATGTTTAGGGAGTCTCCCATGAAGATCAATGGCATCGTGCTCGCAACCCTATCCGCAGCTGTGCTGGCGGCGGTGGGAGCGCCGCAGACAGATAAGCTGGCGACGGATGGCGGATCACCCGCTGCGCAACAATCGACGGTTTCACCGCGCGAGGTGCTCATCGCTCGCGCCAAGTCTCTGGAACTCAACACGCCCTATGTGCCACCGCCGGGAGATCCGCTCGAGCATCACACGTCTGGCTTTGCGAAAATCATGTGTTCGGCAGTGTTCGTCACCGGCCTTGACCCTGACTTCGCAGCGGAGAACGTGGGCTATTTTACGAGTCCTTACGCAGAGCGCGCAAAAGTCGGCAAACCGGTGATCGATTGGGCCGCCAAGGTGGTCCACGTCGGCCTTCCGAATGGCGTGGCGCTGACAGCTAAGTACCTTGGCAGCCAGGGCTGCGTGACACTTCCAGCTGGGCAAAGCTCGGTGAGCTTCACTCCGGTCCAAGTCAAGAGCAAGCTTCCGGACCCCTCGACACAGCCTTGGCCGATGGGGGACCTGCTGCCCAAGAATTCGTTCGCGCCAGAACTCGACCTGAACAAAGTGAAGCAGGCGGTGGATGCGGCGTTCGAGTCGTCCGCCGAGATGACTGCTGCCTTCGTGGTGACCTGGAGAGGCCGGTTGATCGGCGAGCGATACGGCCAAGGCGTTACGGTGCGTACGCCCCTCGAGAGCTGGTCGATGGGCAAAAGTGTGACCGCAACGCTGCTTGGAATTCTCATCAAGGACGGCGTCTATCAGCTGTCACAGCCGGCGCCGATTCCGGAATGGCAAGGCGAAAACGATCCACACGCGAAAATTCGGATCGCCGATCTTCTGAATATGTCGAGCGGATTGCGGATCAAAGCGCCCCAGGACCCCGACTACGATCCGAAGGGCACCTATCCTGACCATGTGTATCTGTACACCGGCCGTATCAACGCGTTCCATTACGCTGCGACTCGCCCGCTGCAGTGGCCACCTGGCAGCGTGGGTCGCTATCACAACACCGACCCGGTGCTGATCAACTACTTGATTCGTCTGGCTGTTGAGAAACGCCACGAAGAGTACTTGTCGTTTCCGCAGCGCGCACTGTTTGACAAGATCGGCATCCGGACGATGGTGATCGAAACCGATCCATTTGGAAATTTTCTCACCCAGGGGTACGACTTTATGTCGGCTCGGGATTGGGCGCGGCTCGGGAACCTTTATCTTCAGGACGGCGTTTGGAACGGCAAGCGTATTTTGCCCGAAGGTTTTGTGAAGGTCGTCAGCACGTTGGCCCCGGCATGGAAGGCCGACAACCGTCCCATTTATGGCGGCTTCTTTTGGATAAACGGGGACGGCGCGCTTCCTGTTCCAAAGGAGGCGTACTCCATGAACGGGGCGGGCGGTCAGAATGTGCTGATCATCCCCTCGCACGAGCTCGTCGTGGTGCGCCTGGGACACTTTAAGGGGAGTACCGCGGGATCGACTGGCTTCAAAAAGGCTCTCGCACTCTTGATGGAAGCAGTACCGAAACATGTAAGCCAACTGTCGCGGTAAAGAACTGAGTCAAACGACCTGACCATCGACAGGAACCACCCGTCTTGACTGCGTCAGCATGTCGCAACAAGGTCCGTGAGCACTTCGCGGAGACGGGTCGCGAGCGTTTCGTTCACCCTCCGAGCCTCGGTGAGCAGTGCCTCTACTCCGACGCGGAGCGCTCGCGCAACTCCTCCGCATCCAAGTGCCGAACGAGCGCGGCCTGAAGCGGCGCCGTCACCTCCGCGGGTAGACGGTCGATCCCTCGGCTTTGGGCCGGCCGCGGGAAGGCCGTGTCGCAGGCACGCGAGCGAGAGAACGTGATCCCGCAGCCCGCTGACCATGTATTCCGCCTGCCACAGCTTGCCTCGGGCGATGCAGGCGCGAGCGTGGACCGCGTGGAGCCATGCGAGACCAATCAGTTGCTCAGCCGGGGGCGGCGAAACCTGTGGAAGTTCGGATGCGGCCCCGAACAGCAAGCGGAAGCTCGGCGCTCGTGCACCGAACTCACCCGCCGGCGCGAACGCGATCACCGTGGAAGTCGTCTCTCTCGATCTTCAGCTCGCGAAGCCCCTTGGAGGAGACCTTCTTGTCGCTGGGATAGCTGGGACGATCGAGGCGCGCGCGCACAACGAGCCCGCAGCGGTTGGTCGTGTTGCCGATGAGGTGGATGATCGTTTCGTAGGTCCAGAGCGGCCGGCGGCGCCAGTTGATCGAGATGAAGGAGAACAGTCGGTGCCCGACCTCGTTCCACTTGCTCGTGCCGGGCGGGAAGTGGCTGACGTGGATCGCGAAGTTGAGTTTGTCGGCGACGCGCTGACGCCGGGACGTGGCGTGGCCATCGGGTTGCCAGCAACACTCAAACCTTGACGGTTTCTTGCCGTAAATAGCGGAGAATGGCGTCAACTCGAGGCCACTCGCGGCAACGTCAACTGCCGTGGAAGTCCTTGATTCTGAAACGAAACCGCTTGCGCGACGCCCACTTGGGAAAACTACCTCTTAGCTCTCATAACCCGAAGGTCGCTGGTTCAAATCCAGCCCCCGCAACTCTGAAATGCCAAGCCCTCTCGCGAACTTGCGAGGGGGCTTTTCGTTGGCCTCGGAGCGACTGTCACACGGACTGTCACACGCGACGGCTGCAAGCTGGCGGAACTCTAAGACTCGGCCTTCCCGCAGCTCGATGCTCAGCTTCTCAACCTCGGCGCAGAGAGGCGCCCCAGGGCAGCGTCGTGTAGAGGTCCACGATATCGCCGGTCGCCCCGTGCGTCACCCAGCGGAGGATATCTTTCCGCGCCCGGTCCCGCTTGGCTCAGGCTGATGAACGTGCGGCGCGAGTCGTATTGACGCCGCCGTCGGAGGCCAACTCGGTCGCAGTCCTGGTGAAACATCGGAAGCGTTTTTGGGGAGGGAATAATCAGGGCCTCGAGCTTGAGAGGCGGAAGGAAATCGGCCTTGCGGTCCTCGAGCATTTGAAAACCCTTGTTGAAAAAGCCGGGTCCTCCGCGCTCTCGAAGCCCTCAGCCTTGGCGTAGACTTCCACCTTGGCGCGCTGGACAAGCGGAGGAAGCCACGTCAACGGTCGCCTGTTGATGTTGCTCGAGTTCGGCGCCAGAGGGGCGTCTCAGCTGATGGCAAGCAGGCACACGCGCCCGTCGGCGGTGCCGGCCGCGAGGCCGGGCCGCTTGCGTGCAGGAGCCAAAGCCGTGACCGGCGCTTTGCCAAGTTGATGATTCGCCAGGATCCTGCCGGTCCACACGTTGAGGATCTTCACGCTGCCGTCATTGCAACCCACCGCTACCACCGGCTCTCCCTGGCCGACGAAACAGATGCAGGCGATCCCGGCTCGCGACAGCGGCACCGAGAACACGCGGGCGAGGTTCGGACTCCATACGGTGACGGCGCCTTGTTCGTCGCCGGAAGCGAAGAAGAGGCCCTTGGGAGCAGCTGCCACGGCGGAGATCCGCGCGGTGTGAATGAATCCGTCCGCGACCTTCTCGCCTTTCGACGGTCGGGAGAGATGCACTGAGCCGGCCGTGCTGCCAGAGATGAGGTGACCGTCGTCGGAGAAGGCGATGGCCGTGACGGGACCGCCGTGCCCCTTGAGCTTGGTGACGGCGTTTCTCCGCGAGACGTCGACGACGTCGATCAAAGACCGGGTGTATCCCAGGGCCGCCTGCGACCCGTCCGGAGAGAGCGCGACCGACTCCACTTTCCCCGAGGAATCCACCGGGCATGCGGTCTTGAGCCATTGCGCGAGGTTCCAAACGGCCGCTTCGCTCTCGCCGGCCACCACCGCCTTGGGCGCGTTTTGGGCCATCGCCGCTATTTGAAAGCCCGGCATCTTCGCGGTGGTCGCTCGGAAACTGTCGTGCGCGACCTCCCAGGTGCCGCACTCGCCGTTCTGGGTCACGACTGCCACTTCGTTGCCGTCGGCCGATGCTTGAATGGCGAAGACTTTGGATTTCATGCCAGGCGTGGAGACGCGAAAGGTTTCGCGCCCCGCGCTGGAGTCCCCTTCGTCGTCATCGCTCGCGGCCGCGCTCCTGGGAGCGCCGGACGACAGGAGAGCGATCACGATCGCCGCGCCCGCGATGATCCCGGCCGGAGTCGTGGCCCCCTGCGATGCCACGATCGCAGCGATGGCGAGACCTATCACGATGATCGCGACCTTCGTGCCTCCGCCGCTGCTCCGACGGGTGTGCGTTGGCTTGACGGCGGCCGGCGCAGGGGTCCCCGCTTTCCACCGAGTCTCGACCCGCTGCCCCGGCCTCGACCAGACGATCTTCCACTGCCGAGCCACGTCGCTGATCGGCAGCGCCGAGGCGGCGCCCGAGGCGAGCCATGCGGGCAGCCCCGACGGAGGAGCTGCCTTGCCGGCCGGCGGTCCGGCAGGCAACGCCTTGGGCTTGAGCCGGGTCGAGTGCTTGAGGATCGATTCGAGATCCGGAACGTCCGAGGGGCTCTTCTCCAGACACGCCGCGAGGGTTCCGGTGAGGTGCGCGATCTCGTCCGACCGGATCGCGGCGAGCTCTTGCCACAAGGCACTCTTCCCCGCCTGTCGGAAGTCGTCGCGGACAAACAGTAGGTTGTCGCCGGTGTGGTAGTCGTCCCAGAGCTTGGGGTTGTGCTCCAGAGCGGCGAGGGAGAGGTAGATAACCAGCGCGGGAAAGCGGTCCAGGTAGGGGCCGAAGTCGGACTCCGAGCGCTTGGGGTGCTGGTAGGAGCGATGCCCGATCTCCGTCGCCGAACGGCCGTTCAAAGCCGGCACCCACATGCCGTCGTAGTCGACGAGGACCAGGCTGTCCTTTCGGACCAGGATGTTCCCGTGTTGGAGATCGCCGTGAGCCAATCTCGCCGCTTCCAGCTCGCGGACCAGGGTCCGCCATTTTTCCCGGAGGCCCGCGAGGACCGCAGGCTGCTTCAGGTGATCCTCGATGTACCGGTGGAAGAGATCGCCGTCGACCCAGGCCATCTTCACGACCGGGAACCAATTCCCACGCACCAGAATGCCGTCTTTGAGAAAAAGGAACCGGGCCCCGTAGCTCAAGCGGGCTTTTTCGAGATGCCTGGAAATGGCCGCGTAGCGCTCGGCGTGGTCGCTGATGGGCCGCAAAAAGCAGCGCACCGCCCAGGTTTCGGCTCTCTCGGAGGCCTTGTAGACCACCGCGTTGCCGCCCGTCGCCGGCTTCGGCATCCCGAACCGATCGAGCTCGATCTTGGCCTGCTTCAATCCCGCGTCCGCGAACGATTTCGCGGGGTGCTGCAGCGCCTCGTGATACTCAGTCAGATCCGGCCAGGTCGCCATCGGTCGTCTCTACAGGCCGCTCACCCGCGGAAGGTCACCCGCAGCAGCGTCACGTCGTCGTTGCGCATCCCGTCGTCCCGGGCGCGTTGGACGAAGACTTCGAAGTCGGATTGTTCGGCGATGGACTCGCATGCCTCCTTCCAGGCCGGCGCCCTGTCCTCTTCGCGCCGGAGAAGCCACGCCGACAACGCGTCGGTCGCGAACAGGATGAGGTCGTCGCGACGCAGCGAACCTTGACACACTTCGGCATGGGCACCGACCGTGGCTGCGCCTTCCGGATTGGAGCCCACCAGGTACGGACTGGTTCCGAACTCGGTCGAACGAGAGAGCGGGAACGCTTGCACCACCCTCATCTCCTGCTTGGCCGCATCGAGTTGGAACATGCAGGAGTCCCCGATCGCGACGGCGCGCCATACCTTGCCGGCGACGTTCAGCTCGAAGCCCAGAAACGTGGCGAAGGCCCCTTGTTTCGCCTTCTCTGCCGCGTACCAAGG
This sequence comes from Myxococcaceae bacterium, assembly GCA_036781205.1. Taxonomy (GTDB): domain Bacteria; phylum Myxococcota; class Myxococcia; order Myxococcales; family Myxococcaceae; genus DAIQBK01. The sequence continues at coordinate 37,406 of DAIQBK010000004.1, read as the reverse complement.
GAGGGGCCGGGTGTTTCTGAATGCGCGCTGGCGCCAGAGTCGACGCGCCGCCTCCAGTCGGTCGAAGAACTCGGGGCCGGTCACCGAGTCGCGGAGATAACTCTCCACCAGCAGCGTGGCCCAGATCTTCGAGTAGCTGGTCTCCGTGGCCCCGTCGGCGATGGCGACGCGACAGCCGGCGGTTTCCCCCACCCGCCGGACCGACCAGGCGTCCTCGTACTCCTCGACGGCGTTGCCCGCCTTCTGGCACCAGAAGGCGGCGATGGCGAAGGGAGAGCCCGAGCTCACCGCAATTGGGCCGGCCGGGTCCCGATGTCGAGGAACTGAATCACCTGCACCGGCTGAGCGTTGAACACGAATCCTCGCGAGGTCTCATCCACCGCCATTCCCAACTCCCGGGCCCGGCCGACCATGAACGGCGTGAGCACCGAGGACATCTCGAACAGCTGCTTGGCGTACTGGTCGGGCAACCCGTCCGGCTTCCCAGGCAGCTCGATGGGCGCGCCGGCCGTCGAGGAGAGGTGGACGTTGAACAACAGCGTCGGGCCGTCGTCGGTACCCAGGCCGGTGAGCGCCTTGGCATCGGCTACGGGATCGCCATCGCTGGATTCGCCGTCGGTGATGTTGATGACGATGGGCGGAAATCCCTTGGCGTGCTCTGCGGACCACTTCTTGATGACGCCCTGGGCCTCCTTCAGCGCGGCGCACATCGGCGTTCCTCCGGACCAGGTCGGATCGAACCAGACCGGGAACTTCACTGACTGTTCGACGATCCCTCCGGCCCCGTCGTCCTGCTTCTTGGTGCGGTCTTCGATGCGAAGGGGGTTGTTGGCCAACTCGCTGATGGGGACCAGCTCCTTGCCAGCGAGGCTGCCGCCCAGTGCGGGCTTTGACTTGTCTTCGCTGTAGCCCAGGACGCCGACGTGGAAGTAGTCGTAGATGGCGTCCGACTTGGCACAACGCAACGAGATGTTGTGGATCAGCTTGTTGAGGATGGTGGCCATCTCGTCAGCCTTCTTGCGGCCGCTCTCGCCGCCGAACGGGTCTTCCATCGACCCCGACTGGTCGACGAGAAAGAGGAAACAACCGGGATTCTTTCTGCTGATCTCCGCCCTGTATGGCATGACGACCTCCATGGTGCTTAGAAGACCTAAAACGAGTGCATAAAGTACTCGTGACAATTGTGTTGATCCGCCTCTGTTTGGGAGGGGACTCAGCATATCAAAACCGGTCCGCACAAGCCTCTCGGCCTTGACTGCCTGGGGCCACGGACGTAGGGGCAAATCCCGACGGGGCCTCTGGTCTCACACCTCAAGCGAGTCGTATCCCACCACCAACTCCTCGCACCGCGGCGCTTCCCGTCTCAAACGGCTGTGGCGGCCAGTGACCGGCCTGCCCTCTCTCGAGGACCTCAAACAGCGCGACCCCGGCCTTCATGACCCGAAGATCGCTGGTTCAAATCCAGCCCCGCAATTTGAAAACTCAAACCCTCTCCGCACTTACGGAGAGGGTTTTTGAGTCTTTCGAGATCCTCTTTGGAAGCTTTGACAGTTTTTTGATGTAAACGCGCGCCCTCAATTCGCTGAACGGCATCGCGCAGGTCTTCCTCGGCGACCACGTTGTTGCGCTCGACCACGGCGCGCGTCTTGTGGCCGATCATCCTCATGACGACCGACTCCGCACGCCCTATCGGCGATCGGCGCGTGCCTCATCCGGCTGGGAGTAATGCCTGGAACCGCGGATCCCCCCGCAGAGGATCCAGGCGCGGATCGACCGCCAGGTAGGCCATCCAGCCCGACCGGTCGGCCTTCGCCTGCGCAAGCAGACCCAGCGCGCGGCCGCGATCACCCAAGGCCAGGTGAACGATTGCTTCCTCGTAAGCAAAGAGCGCGCGGCCCTTGCGCCGTCGCTCCAGCTCACGCAGCGCCGCCTGCGCCTCGCGCCGATCGCCCGCGGCGGCGTGAGCGCGTGCCAGGCCCGCGACCATGACCGAATCCTCGCCGGAGCTGCGCACGGCTTCGCGCATCGCTTCCACTGCGCGGCCCGTCTCACCCAGGGCCTCCGCGCCCCAGCCCACGAAGTAGTGGCCCCAGTGGTAGCTGCGATCCATTTCCACGACGCGCTCCGCCTGCTCGAGCGTGAGCGACGGTTCGCGCGCCATGTGATGGTGCCAGGCGAGGTGCACGCTGAGCAGAAGGTTCATTGGATCCAGCGCGAGCGCGAACCGGCTCTGGGCCAGGGATTCCGCGAAAGATCCCGCCGCGGCCAGGCAGTGCGAGTACCAGTGGTGCGCGGGCGCGTAGTTTGGATTGAGCCGCAGTCCATGGCGGAAGCCCTCTTCGCCGGCGCGCAGGTCTAGGCCTTGATGCATGGCAACATACGCGAGGGAGGTGTGCGCTTCTCCCAGATCAGGGTCGATTTCCAGGGCCCGAGCCGCCGCCGTCCGCGCCTTGGACTCGGCCTCCGCTGGCTCGAGCACTCCCGACTCCCACGAGCCCAGCGTCGCATAGATGTCCGCGATGGCCGCCCATGCCTCAGCGTAGCGGGGCGCCCGCTCGATGACCTTCTCGAAGCACTTGAGCGCCTCCCAAACCACCGGTCCGGGACGCCGGTTCCAATGGTATCGACCCTTCATGAAGAGCTCGTAGGTCTCGAGATCGAGGGCGCGCGGGGCCCGGAGATCCGGCTCGGGAAGCTCGGGACGGATGCAGCGCGCCACTGTCCGTGCAATCTCGTCCTGGACGGCGAAGACGTCTTCCGCAGGCCGATCGAACACGTGCGACCAGCGCTGGTATCCCGTACCTGCGTCGACGAGGCGAGCAGTGACGCGCAACCGCCCGCCCGACTTGCGGATGCTGCCTTCGACGAGAAGCGAGGCGGAGAGCCTGCGCCCGATCTCCTTCGCATCCGGCGCATCGCCCCCGAACTTGAACGAGGAGCTCCGCGCGACCACCTTTGTGCCGGGCCGACGCGAGAGGGCGTTGAGGACTTCCTCGCTCAGGCCTTCGCAGAAGCTCCCTTCCGTCCTGCCTTCACTGAGATCCACGAAGGGAAGCACGGCGACGACCGCCGGACTGGCATCCAGCACGGGGCTCGGGGGCGTGAGTTGCCCGGAAAAGCGGTAGCCGCGCTTAGGCACGGTCTGAATGAGATCTTCCCCAAGCTCCTTGCGGAGCAGGAAGACGAGCTTCGCCAGGTTGCCCTCCTCGACGACCACATCGGGCCACAAAGCCTCGACGAGCTGCTCCCGGCGGACGACCCGGCCGGCGTTGCGCACCAGTTCGGCGAGCAGCTGGACCGCTTTGGGAAAGAGCGGCACCGGCTCCCCGCGGCGCAGCAAGACGCCCTGGCCCGTGTCCAGCCGATATTGGCCGAACGCGAAGACCTCTGCGACTGAATCAGGGCGCACCGTTCGCCTTTATCGCAAGAAATTTGGAAGAGAAATGGAAGAGCGATGGAAGGACTAGCCCCCTCTCGACCCATACAGTTCACGCCGAAATGCAGTTTCCCCCGAGACAGGAGGTTACCATGACCGCGTTGAGGCTTGTCACGGTGCTCGGCACCCTGGCGCTTTCGGCCGCCGCACCTGGCTTTCCCATCTTCAACCCCGCACAGTTCGTGTGGAAGCCGAAGGACGCCCTTCCGCCCGGCGCCCACGGGGCGGTGGTGCGCGGGGATCCGCAGGAGGGTCCCTACGCATTCTTCGGGCGTTTTCCCGCCAGGTTCGTGGTCCCGATGCACTGGCATACGAACGACGTCGCCGTCGTGATGACGAAGGGCTCGATGGTCATCGAGCCCGATGGAGGCCCGCCGCAGTCGATCGAGGAGGGCGGGTACTTCTTCCTCCCAGGTCAAATGCGCTACGTGGCGAAGTGCGCGCGGCCGTGCACCTTCCTCGCCTGGGGGGAGAAGCCCTTCGACATCCTGTACGCGGACCCGAAGGACGATCCCCGCAAACAAACTCGCAAGTAGTGGAAGCGATGCGGGATCGACAGCGGTGGAGAAAGCTCATGGACCACCCACCCGCCGGAACTGTGTCCAAATCGTGATGTCAAGGAGGGGATTGACGTCAATTCCGTTGGACTTACGTGGACTGAGTAGTGGCCCGCAACGGCGGAAACTTTCAGGAGAATCCAACAATGACGCCCGTCTGCCCGATACGCGACCCCGGGCTTATAACCCGAAGGTCGCTGGTTCAAATCCAGCCCGCGCAATTAGGAAGTGAAAGCGTCGTGGTCCAGTGACCGGGTGCTATCGAATCTCAAATGGACCCAGGTCAGCTCTGGCAGTGGCGCTCAAGACGCACCGGGGAACGCCATCGCAACGATAGGTCGGGATGAGTTGTTCCCAGTGCGCCATCAGATGACCGCTTCCTGTCGGGTACTGCGACACCGTGAAACGAGCAGTCAAACCGTCCAGCCGGACCGCATTAAGCCACTCGGGGGTCAGGGGCAGATCATTCAGCGTGAAGAGCTAATGCGATCTCCCCTAGTGGTCGAGCGGTGAGTTCGATCATCTTCCGAGCACGCTCGACTTTCGCCGCAAGCCTCCACTGGTGTGGCGATGCATTAAACGTTTTGCGAAACGCCCTCTGGAACCTTCGCAAGGGCAGGCCGCAAGTTGCCGCGAGCTCCGGGCTGCTCATTTCATGTCTTCCCGCTTCCGGTTCAAAAAGAAGTTGGTCCCGCTGCCCGCTTCGCAACGTTCTAGCCTGTTTTCCACCTTCGGCTAACGCGCGCGAGAGCGGGCGATGAACTCGGTCAGGTCCGGCGGGGCAACACCCACGGCGTTCGAGATGTCCGTCCTATGTGTTCCGGAAAGATCGCCGATGCTGCGTCTGACGCGACAAACTCGACGGACCCCACAGGGTCTCGATCTGTCCGAATTCATACATGGTCGTCAAATTGAATTCCCTCGTCTATCTTTTCTGAATCAGATTTGCCTCGTGCCAAGGTTCCTGCGTCGTTGGCACAGCTCCATTTGCAGAAGGCAGGTTACAGGGGGGAGAACCTTCGATGGCGTACTCACGCACGTATCTCTGGATTGTGGCGTTTGTGCTGGCTTTTGGCGGAGGAAAGGCGAAAGGCCAACACGTTATTTTCGACGATAGTTATGCGGTCATTTTTACTTTCATGGACGCGTCCAGTCTTGAACAGACCCGGATGACCGCCGCCAACGATGGAATTAACTACTGGTCTTCGTCGGGCGGGAGTACTTTCGGGCTCCGCTTGGCGCAATATGACAGTGTCGGCTCGCTCCTCGCGACCTATGCTCCGAACCTCGATATTCGCTCGATCTTCACGGATGACGCGGGCAACCTCTACGCCCGCCAGTTCGCCGATCCCATCATTTATCAACAAACGGCGCCTGGCATGTTCGTGCCGTTCGTCACGCTCTCCGGCGGAACCTTAGACGTGCAATCGGCGGTCGTCTTGAACAGCGACCGAACGGCATACATTGCCATGAGTGCCGGGACCGTATCTCAATGGGATAGCACTGGGACATTCCTTGGCACCGTGGCCTTGTCGGGCTATGGGACGATGTTCGGAGAAAGCGCCTACCCCAATAATCGCGGCATTGCTGCCGCAGGCGGCTATTGGCTGACCTACAGCAATCGCATGCTCTCCGCTTGGGATACCGACGGCAACCGCGTCGACACCACCGAACTTCTGAATGCCGGGACCAGCTTTGATGCTCATTTCAGCTTCAGCTATGCCAACGGTATGGTGTTCATCGTCGATGGGCCAGGCGGCTCATGGCGCGGTTACGACGTGGGCCTCGGTCCCTCATGACCTGAACCTGCCCAATTGCTGTCAATTCGTCCCTCCTACAGGCATCGCGCTTCTGTCACTCCGCTCGGCTGTCACTAGAGAGAACGGCGAACGCGAGCGATGAATACGGCGAGGTCAGCAGTGTCGATACGAATGGCGTTTGACACCCGGAGGTGCCTCAGCTCACGGTGACCCGACATACGCCTCACCAAGGACTCTGGAACGCCGATCCTGCGCGCACGCGTGACGAAGCTCCGGCGCAGATCGTGGAACCAGACTCCATCGAGTCCGGCCGCTTTACGCGCTCTGTGGAAAGCCTTCCGAGTCTCCTGCCAGGCTTCTCCTGTCCGCGGATTTCGGAACAACGAAGTGCTCGGCGGTCCGCGAGGGAGCGCCTCCAGGACGGTGCGCACGCGCTTCGTGAGAACCACGTGCTTACCGCACCGGCCTCGCACGGGCGGGCCGGAAGGCCGACGGGCAGTCGCGGGGGGGGGGCGGCGTTGACCCGGCCCCCGCGGGCCCGGACCCGCTACTAAGTGTCGCCTCCTTATTCGCCCTCTCCCTGCGCGGTCGGGCAGATCTTCCAGATCACGCCCGTGTGGGGGATCTGGAGGAGCGGACCGTTACCGTCGCCCACGAACCTTGAGGCCGGGTCAGACTGGCCAAAGTCCCGCACGGCGCCGTAATCGACGACGTAGCCGCAGCCGTCGGGACCGAACTTGACGTTCGTTGGGCGATTGAATCCGCGAATCGCAACCGGCTGAGCCACAAACGCCTGCTCAAACGTGGAGTTGCGAGCGAACCGCTGGATCTTGAGGGTGAGCGGCTGCTCAGGCCGGCTGAAGTTGATCAGTTTGACCTCGTGCCCGACTTCCGGCGTGCCGTTCGCTGCGGAGAACCCAAAGTCCCCCTCGAGAGTTGCCAGCGCAGCCCCGGGCTGAACCGGCCCCCGGACGAACGAATTGGGCACGAAGTCGATTCCGGTGAACGAAGAGTCCGCCGCGTCAATGGCGAGCGGCGACGTGATCGGCTGCGGTGGAAACGCCAGGACGTCCCGGACCGGGCGATTTTCGCTCAGAATCCTGGCGAGGCTCGCCGGCGTGCACAGGCTCGGCGGGTTCGTGGGGTCCGGGACGCAGAGATCGTCGCCGGGCCCGCCGACCGGGTTGAACACCGCTTGGCTCGACGGCAGGAAGCCGAACCGGTCCGGCCACCCGTGGTAATCCGGGCTGCCATCGGGATTTTGCTTGGCTAGTTCCAGTCGCTCCGGGGAGTGGTTGGTCGGCCGCGCACCCCGCTCGTCTTCGCCGTCCGTGCCCGTCAACAACCCGCCCTGCAGGGCATGTTCGTCGGGCGCGAACCGAATGGCGTACGGGTTCCGGTACCCCCACGAGAACGGCTCGATTGTCTCCTCCGGATGACTCGCGTCAAGCCTCGCTCTCAAGATGGCACCGTCACAGACTCCCGGGTGCAGCGCGCTTTCGAACGCCCTCACGGTCGCTCCCGGCCGTTGCACGCCGAAGGGGGAGTACCCACTGGTTCTTACCCCACCCCCCGAATCAAAGACGTTCCGGCTCAGTACGATGTCCTGACACGGGATATCTTGCTGGTTTGCGCCGTTTCCGTTGTCACGACCAACCACGCCACTATTGGTCGTCGATCCTTGCGACCAGTAAATGTGATTGCCTTTGAACGCAAGCTGCTCTGTCGGATGATCGCCGGTCGGCAGGCCAGTGATGAACGGGGTGACTTGCCCCGTGTTCGGGTTCACGATCACGATCCGTGAGCTGTTGTTGAACCCCGGCGTGCGAAGGGACTGGTTGGAGTCCGTCGCGAAGAGCCGCCCGCCCGCGAAGCCTCCCTCGAACCCGATGTCAACCGCCGGGCCGTGCGCCAGGAGACCTCCACCGCCAGCCGTTGGCTTGGCGAGAGTACGGATCAGGTGTCCGGTTTCGCTGAACACCAGGATGTCGGGCGTGAATGGGTTGGTCGGCGAGAACTGGCCCCCGACCACTGGACTCGTCTCGTCGTTGCACCGACTCGGCAGGCCGTGCCCGGACTCCAGCACGTACACTTCGAAGCGCTCCTGATTGCCACGGAACGCAATCCCCGTCGGGAAGTTCAGGCCCGTGGCGAAGACCGACACGCTGAAGCCCGGCGGCACAACGATGTCTTGGCCCTGATCCGGATTGAACGACACAGTGTTATTCGTACAGATCGGATTCGCCACTGTTGTCGCGTCCGCAGAGGCCGGCAGCGTCAGAAACAGCGCAAGAGCGAACACGAAACTGATGGCGCGTGGTCTACTAGATCGCATAGGATTCTCCTCTCCTCGCGAGAGGCGCTGTCTTGCCGCGGCGCTTCCGATGGGAAGCACCGCGGCGCGAAAAGTTGGTCGCGGAATTCCAGCGCGGGGATGAGAGCAGAAGCCTCTCGCGATCGGCGCCATACGCCGCGTGAATTTCCGTGTCAAGGGCGGGTGTGGCTCGTTCCTTTCGGGGGAAACGACTTCGATCGGTCAACTCGGAGCTGTAAGGGACGTGAACGCATCACAGTAGCCGCGTGCAGCGACTGGTGCGAAATGTCTCAAGATGTCGTGCTCACTCCTCTCTTCAAATCGGCTTTATCGAAGCCACTGCGCCCGCAGAGTTCAGCTCTTTCAGCTTCAGGCGGCATGATCGATCGGTATTCGGACGCTGAACGAAATGCTAGTACTCAGAAATTCATGTTGCGGGCCCCCGCAACTGGAAAGCGGAAGCGTCGCGGGCACTCAGCTCGCGGGGCTTTTCGCTGCTGGGAAAGCAGCTAGTGAAGCTGGTGTGACCTCGCGAGGGGTTCAGTCATCACCTTCGTCCCCCGAGTGCGACACCGGCGCTGGCGGCAGTGGCCGTCCGCCGGGACCGGACACGAAGGTCAGCGGCGAGATCGCCTCCTGCTGGCCGACGCCCGGCCTGCTCCAGTCGCACACGCCCTCGGGGAAGGCCGCGTGCAACCGCGCGAGTTGCGTTGGGCTGAAGGTCACCGGCGCGTAGTCGCTGGCGTTCAGCGGCCTGAGCTGGCACTTCAAGATGTTCTCCGCCAGCGACCCGCCGGCGACTTGACGCGGAGAAGCGTGCTTCATCAGCCTCGGATCGGCATCGCACCGGGCCATGTCGGTGACCGGGTTCGAGAACGTGACGTCGCCGGTCAGGTAGCAAAGGTCAAACGCGGTCGCCGGCTTCGCAGCAATCACCTGCGCCTGGTTGCGCACGGAGTTCAGCGTCGCCTTCGGGGCGCTGACCAGAAGATTCGATAGCCAGATATCCATGGTCAGGAACGACCGCAGCGTCACCGCCACGAACTGCTGCGGCGTGGCGGGCAACAGCCCGGTCCCGTAGCGCCACATCACCTGGTTACCGTGGTTGCCGTGATTCGCTGCATTGATGCGGGCGCGCTCCGAGAAGCTGCGCCAGATGTAGTGGATTCCCTGCTCGTCGTACCCTCGCGAATCGATGATCGGCAGCTTGCCGAGATTCTTGCCGCTCGAGACAATGCCGGCCCGATACGCGATGGGGAGGGCCCGCCGATCGGCCGTGGTGCGGGCCGCCGTGCGGTTCGAATCGGCATCCGTACCGCCGACCCTCTCGTTCAGCGTGACGAACTCCTCGGGCGTGATCGCGCCTGCGAGCAGCGCATTGAACCCATATTGGATGCCGACGTTGTCGCCGGTCTGCAAGGCGCGGGTGCTGCCGCGAGCGAGCCCAGCGGTCGTTCCCCAGACCGCGGCGGCGAGGTCCGGGTCGCCGCAGCGTGTGCCGGTCGGGTTGGTCACCGGGTCATAGACCAGCGCCGCGGGCAGCCGGCAATTGTTGCGCGGCGCGCCGACGGGTGCGATCGCACCTTCCGAATTGATCACCAGCGTCGGAATGTAATTGCCCGGCTTGTTATTGAACCCGAAAGAGTTGTTCCAGGAATGGCAACCCAGATGATCGAGGTGGCCGTTGATCGCCGTCTTCTTCGCGTTGATCTGTGCCTGGGTCCGGCCGGCCATTAACGCAGTCCAATCCGGGCCGGCGTAGAAGTTCACCAGCAGGACGCAGTCGCTGACTTCGAGGCCGGTCGTGATCGAGTCCGGATAGTCGCAGCTCGGCTGGATTCCATCGAGCAAGCCCGGGAAGGTCGACGCGGCGGTGTTCTGTTGGATCGAGCCGCCCGAGCAGCCGTTGCCCAGCGTGTACTTGATCTCGCCGTAGCTGTCGACGATGAGCTCTTTCATCATCATCAGCGTTTCGCTCACCAGGATGCGGTTCGAATTGTAGAGCGAATCGGTGAGGCTGTTGTCGACGACCATGAAACCGCGCGACAGCGCCGAGTCATCGGCCCAGTTCTGCTCGCTGCGGAATTGAAGGCGTGGCTGGCCGGTCGAAGCGCCGAAGCTGTAGACCACCCTGCCGTTCCATTGCGGCTGCGGCGCCAGCGCCGTCCACGACCGGGCCGGGTCGAACAGCACCGCGATATCGTAGATGCCGCGATTGAGGGTGCCGCGTTCGACGCGAACGATGTACGGCACCGTGAGGCCGGTTGTGGTCGTGGTCGTCGCGAGGTCGGGCGGCGTGCTGCCGACCGTATACGGTTTGAAGCAGTTGTTCGTCGGTGGCGGGGCCGGCGGGCTCGGGTCTGGCAGCGCGTTCGAGCAACCCGCGGTCGTCGTGCGGTAGAACAGCTTGTACTCGGTCGCGATGTTGCATTGCGCATCGACGGCGTTCGTCGTCAGGCCGCTCGCGTTCGAGGCCGGCGTGTTGCCCGACTCCGGGACGGGCACGGGCGTCGCGCAGATCCACGGCGTGGTCTGCGAGCCCAGCAGCACCGGTCCGCCGCGCGGGTGGTTGGTGATCGTCAGGCTGGCCCGGGGCTGGTCCTCGCCCTGGCCGTTGGCCGCGGCGACGAAGTGGTTCTCGCCGACCCGAAGGCCTCGCAGCACGCCGCGCAGGGTGCGCGCGTGCTGATCGCTTACGAACGCCGCGCCGACGTTCGCACCATTGAGCGTCAGCGCCACGTCTTGCAGCGGCACGTCGTTCGGCACCCGCACCTCGACCAGCGCATCGCCGTTGCTGATCAAATCGGCGCGGTTCGACAAGGTCCTGATCTCGAATTGATCGTCGAGGGCCTGGGCCTTGGACGATTGGTCTGGCGCTGGAGCGCCTCCACCACAGGCCTGGATGAGGAGTGCCGAGGTTGCGAGGACGATGACACCGCAACGGAGGGTAAGGCTGGAGTGCATGTTCATCTTGTTTTCCCCCTGACGGGCTGTTCGAGTGACTACCTCAAAGCAGCGTCGGGGAACTTAGGTCCGACAACCGCTAATCTGTCAACTACGTTCGCCATCTCGGTGAGATGACAAGAGCAGAGGCCTTTCGAATCCTGCAGGTTCTTGCACAGGTGAAGCGTATTTATTGGATATAACTAATGAAAAGGTCGCGACCAGGTTGGTCGTACTTGATCGGCGGACGCCCCAATGACCACCGAGCACAACAAGCCGAAGAGCTCTTTTCAGGGGGTTTTCACCAACTGCAGAACAAAGTGCGGAAAGATCTGCAGAACAATTTTTGCTGCAGAGAATTGTTCTGCAGCCCCAACCAGGGAGTGGTCGGCAGTCCAAGAGGTAGTGCCCCCGAGGACGTTGCTCACTTCAGCGGGAAGGACGGAGCACATGAGAGCGGCAATGCTCGCCGCGGTGTTGGCCTTTCTCGCCGGATGTACCTTCGCTGACACGCAGATCCGGAAAAGCGCTGCGAAGGACTTCGGCTGCCCGGAGGATGAGATTGTCGTTCACGGGTTGCCCTCCGGCTACCTGGCCCGAGGATGCAGGAAGGAGGCTGAGTATCTACTGCAGGACGGCCGGGTGAAGCGAAATTCAGAGATCAACAAAGCGACCGTCGACGAGCGGCCGCCGGTCCCGATCGACCGCGTCGCAAATACCAACTCCGTCGGGATCGATTAGCGAACGCGCGCGGCAACCCGTTGGGGAGCGATGAGATCCGCTGCATCCCGCACTGGTCGGTGACCGCGGTGTGCAGCACCGCGAACCTGGATTGGCGTGCTTGCCGCTGCGGCGGGGCGGAGCAATGCCGAGATCGTTCGCGTGTTCGGCATCACCGCGAAGACGGTGCGGAAATGGGCGCTGCTCATGGCGTGCATACGGACTTTCGATGGGCTGTACTAGCGCAGCGGCCGCCTATAGTTCCGCATCGTTTCATATGCCGAGCGCGCCCGATGGAACTTCTTTCACGGGGTGAATGTCGCGGTGAGGGCGTTGGCCCAGGCGTACGGCAGGCGCCTACGGTAGGGCGAGTAGGTGAGGTCGATCGTGCCCGAGGTCAGCGCCGAGACGGCGACGTAATAGGTGCTGCCCGACGTGAGCACGTTCGGCGGAACGGTCACGCTCGTCGCCTTGGTGTAGAAGATCGCCGCCGTCGACAAGTGCGTGGTGCCGTTCGAATTGGTCAAGCGGTAGACGTAGACGCTGTTGGCTTGCGGCACGCCGACCGAGGGCGCGGACCACGAGATGGTCGGCGTCAGACCGACGCCGCTGAGCTGGGTGCTCGCGGACCGGCCGGCAATCTTGATCGACTGCGCCGGACCGAGCATCGGGGACACCGTCGTCGGCGCGCCCGACAACAGGACCTCCTGGCCCACTTCCGGATAGACGTCGAGGGCGGTCGTGGCCCCGGGCGCCATGTAGCTCACGTGGTAGTTCGTGTGCACCTCGAGCAGCTCGGCCCACGTGCCGGGGAACGGATTCGCGTAGGAGAGCGTGCCCAGGTTCACGTCGGTGGTAACGCTGTTCCTATACATCGTCGCGAGCTGAGGCTCGAGATCGATGTTTGCGTCGCCCGAGGGCGCGTAGTTGGCCAGCACTCCGAGATAGTTGGTGTCGATGGTCGCCGACGGATTCACGATGCTGGTGAACGCGGCCCAGGCGCTGCGCTGGTAGTTGAACGAGGGCGTGGTCTTGTTCGGATTCACGGCGGTGAAGGAGCCGGACATCGTCGTGGGCTGACCGTCCGTCATGTTGATGCTCGTATCGCGGACGTACCGCGTGAGCTGCGAGTATTGCGTGCCGCCGGACGAGGTGCCGATCGTGTATTGCAAGAGCCAGCTCACGTCGCCCTTCAAGGCGCTCGGCATGTACGGATCGGAGGCCTTCGTCATGTCGCCCGTCATGTTGAGGGTGGTCGCGCCGACGCCGGGCGGGTTGGTCGCGCCCGATGAATCGATCCAGTTCCATGCCGCGCCCGCTCCGATCGAGAAGAAGCCGATGCCGTCGCCGCTCTGCCACGAGGCCATATTGCTGATGCTGAAGGTGAGATTGGTGGGCGAGATGGTCGCGGGCGCGTAATCGCTGCGGCCCATCAGATCGTACCCCAAGTCAAACGTCGGCCGGCCGTCCACGACGAAGTAGTTGCGGTCGACCTTCACGTACAGCGTCCCGGTCGCGGGCACGTTCGGGATGGAGAAGGTGCCGTTGGCGTTGCCGACGCCGGCGATAGCCGCGAAGCCGTTGTTCGGATCGAGGGCCGCGAAGGCGGAGGTGGAGTAGTCGGCGTTGGTGGCCTGATTGCCGGTGTCACTGACCCAGGTGATGACGCCCGTGCCGCTGAGCGTCACCGTTCCGCCCCCGCCGCCAGCGTTGTTGCCACACGCGATGGCGCCCAGCGCGATTGTGAGGGCGGCCATCGATTGACGAATAGTGAGCATGCACGTCTCCCCGCGCGCGAGAGCAGGCGCGCTGTTCTGTCGTGTCGTTTCCGATTTACCGCGATCAGCCTAGCATTGCGTGCGGCGCGCAATGAGATGGTGCATGCGGATGCGGTGGTGGTGGTGGACGGCGTGGTGGTCCTAGGTGTGGCGCTGGAGCTGGGCGGCACCCCCGCCTGTTCGAAGAATCCTGTCCCGCGGTGGGAGCTTTACGGCGCAGCATCGCCCCGCAGAAGACCAGCGCAGAATGAAGGCTAGCAATCGCACCCGCAACAGCCATGCTGGCTCTATCGACTTGTTCGTAAGTTTCGATTCACTGCGTTGACGTCGAAGCCTTCCGGATCGAACACTCCACCGACCCAAGTCACAATCTGATCGTGTTCTTCGTGCTCTGGGTCGCGCATCGCTTGGAGAAAGTTCTCGTAGCCGCCCACGCCACCCACGTTCTCTGGAGGGCATGCACGCGCCCCTGCGATGCACAACGGATATTGAAGGCGCTCGTCTGGTGCGAGCACCTTCTCAGCGAGCAGCTTGTGAGTCCAGCCGTCTCCGAAATCGTATTCGTAGACGAACCGCTGCCCCTCACCCAGAAGATGCTCGAGACGGACCTAGCGCTCGTCCTCAAGCTGCGGACCAGCGTCCTCATCAAGGCGTGGATCACCAATGCGCCGGTCATGCATCGTGAACTGGTGTAGATGAGAGTTCGTCCAGCCCATCGCCTCCTGCAAGACGGCGTGAAGCTTGTCGAGCGTGAAGTTCGAGGGCACGAGGATCCGGCGCCAGATCAGTGGGTGGGTATCTTCGAGAGAGACCTTGATGCCGCTTCTTCATCTCGCGATCCATTTGGCGCACGATCGGTGCGGCGAAATAACGCTCTCCGCACCTCGGACACACCCCTTGCGGCCCACTTGGTCCCTGAGGTCCGGCCTCTGTCAGCGCGGGTCAGTCTGTGTCACGGGGTTGCCACCACCGCAGTTAGAGCGACCTCCACGTGCTCGCCTTTCCGCGGCCGGTTTTGTCACAGACTGACCCGCGGTACTGCTCAAGCGGAGCGTGCCCACCCATTTTCATGCCAGGTGGTGCGCCTCAGGCGCATCAAGTCTGTGTCCAAAACGGCTTGGAGTTGTCCACTCACTGCATGATGTTGTTGAGAGCGATGTTCAAGACGACCTGCTCACCGAGCTCGGCGCCTCGCCGCACTGAGAAGATGTAGTGCATCCCGCCCCAAACGCGCGCCCACTCCACCTCGTCGAGGGCTTCCGAGAAGCTGGAGAAAACGTGGGTCATGCCGTCCACCGTGCTGTCGATGGCAAACTCGAATGCGTCCGTCCGGAAGAAGCCGCGCAGCGAGTAAACGACTGCCCCCGAAGCGCAGCCGTGCGCCGCTGGATACTCGGGATGGTTCGGCGTGATCTGGAACGGCAGCCAGTCCGGGTCACCCTTCAGTTGCGGATCGCCCCCGCCATCCCAGATCGCAGTCACCGGGCGCCAGAAACTCCAGTGAAATTTGCTGTCCCAACAGCCGATCAACGCATCGGCCATGGCCACGTTGGTCAGCCCGAGCAGGCGCGCTGAATCCGCCAGGTTCAGCCTTTGCTCAAGGGCGATTCCACGAACGCCGCGGTTCCATTGCTTGGGGGTGTGCTCGGTCCAGAACCGGGCGATCTCGCTCTGAGCCTCAGTACGGGCGGTGCTGTTAATATCACCCAGGAGCTTGGTCAGATTGTAGCCGAGGATCCAAAGCGGGCTGTGCAGATCCGGCGGTCGCACCGTTCGGAACATGTCTGGGCTCGTCATGGTAAACGGCCGGACCTGCTGCATCCACGGCACCAGCGGCGGTCGCACGAAGTCCGGGGGAGTCGGCTGATACGCGCCTGGTCCCTCTCCATATTCATAGGGGATGTTAGCGAAACGGCCATCCCCTTCTCGGTTCGCCATCACCTGGTCAGCGGCTTGCTGTCCCACCTCGATGCCGTCTTGCTTCGACTGCCCATCGGGGATGGTTGCCAACGAGTCGGAGAGCTCGGCGTCCAGACTGTTTCGCTGGTCCGGCAGCAGAGCGACCAAAACATCGTGAGCGGCTTGCGCGGTTGCCGCCTCCTCGGAAGCCCCGGCCGGAGCCTCGATCTGCGCGATGAATCTCGGATGGCCTCCGTCAATCGAGTTCACCGCGTCGTAGACGGCCGCTTGGACGATGCCGAGCAGGTATCCGCTCGAGGCCGGAGCGTTACCGGCGACGAGGACGATCGAATTGACGGCGATCTCATTCCAGTGAAGAACCATGTTCACCTCGCTCTTTACCCCACCGGGCAAGTCAAACGAGACAAACCAGATTCTCTCGTTGGCCTGCGGGTCGAACGACACCGCCGAGCCGGGACTTTGCACCGAGGTGGGCGCCTGGAATCCGAGCCAGCCCAAGGCCACCACCATTCCCAGTGCAAGCCGACCAACAGCAGCACCAACTTCAAAGAAGCGATGTTTCTGGATTGCAATTTTTGTTCTCATTTTTCCCTCCAAGTAACTCCGGTTGCCCTTTCTAAGGGAAGTCGACCGCCCCTCGGCTCTCCCCCGGGCACAGCGCCCGCAGCACATAAAAGCGTCAGTCGAAGGAAAACTCCCTCAAAGCCTTTCTCGGCAGTCTCGCCGCGCATCGACAGGCCGGCACCGAGCGAGTAAACGACGGAAATAAGCCGGAGGCGCCCACGAGACCACCGATGGCGACATCTTTGCAGAAATCGGTGTCCGCGCTCCTCAGGGATTGGGCCAAGGGCGACCCCGAGGCTTTCAATAAGGCAGCTCCCATTCTCTACGAAGAGCTGCGGCGCTTGGCGAGGCGGTATCTTCGAAAAGAACGCCTCGACCACAGCCTTCAGTGCACAGCGCTCGTCCACGAAGCCTATCTGCGCCTGGCTGGACAGCGTGGGATGCGCTGGCAGAACCGAACGCACTTCTTGGCTGTTGCAGCCCAGATGATGCGGCAGATCCTCGTGGACCACGCGCGACGCCGGGGGCGCGCCAAGAGAGGCGGCCTGCAGCAGAAACTCCCCTTGAACGAGGCCCTGGACTTAACCCAGCCGCGAGCGAGTCTGGATCTGCTCACGCTCGATGCTGCGCTCGACGAATTGGCGGGTCTCGATGCCCAGCAGAGCCGGATTGTAGAGCTGCGGTATTTCGGGGGCTTGACCATCGCGGAAACGGCCGAGGCGCTCGGTGTATCCCACGCCAGTGTGGAGCGGGACTGGGCCCTGGCAAGGGCCTGGTTGTTCCAGCGCCTCCACTCGGAATAGGGTTTCCCCGCCTCCCATCGCTCGCAACTCCTCGGCCGCATGCTCCGTCAAAAGCGGCCATCGGGTTTCCGACCGGAAGGTCAGGATCCAGAAACGGTGTCCAAATCGTGTCCAAAATAGAGGGGACTCGGGTCAATTGGGTGGACTCGTGTGGCCTGTCCGCTGCGCCCAAGCGCCTGAAGCTCCGTAAGAATCCAGTAATGACGCCCGTCTGCCCCGATGCGCGAACCCGGCCTCATAACCCGAAGGTCGCTGGTTCAAATCCAGCCCCCGCAACTCGGAAACCTCAAGCCCTCTCGGTACTTACCGACAGGGTTTTTGAGTCCTCGGGCTCCTCTTTTGAAACTTTGACGGTTTTTTGACGTAAACGCGCGCCCTCGATCCGCTGAACGGCGTTGCGCAGGTCTTCCTCGGCGACCACGCTGTAGCGCTCAAACACGGCGCGGGTGTTGTGGCCGCTCATCCTCATCACGACCGACTCCGGCACGCCATATCGGCGCGGATTGGTGACGAAGCCAACGTGATTAAGGACGCGTGTTGTTGATCAGCACCAAAACGTTGCCATTGACAATGGTATTGGCTACCGCGAGGTCTGGCATCCCGTCGCCATTGAAGTCCCCGACCGCGACGGAATTGGGTTGGCTTCCCGCGCCAAAGTTCTGCCGCGCTTGGAAGCTCCCATCTCCGTTGCCCAAAAGCACCGAAACATCGGCATTGCCGAAGTTGGCCACGGCGATGTCTGACGCCCCATCGCCATTGAAGTCTCCCACGGCCAAGGAAGAAGGGTTGCTCTCCGCAGCAAAGTTCTGCGCCACCTGAAAGCTTCCATCCCCGTTGCCCAAAAAAACCGAGACGTTACCGGAGTAGTAATTGGCCACAGCGAGGTCTGGCATCCCGTCGCCGTTGAAGTCCCACACCACCACGAAGTGAGGACCGGCTCCCGCAGCAAGGTTCCGCGCCGCCTGGAAGCTCCCATCCCCGTTGCCCAAAAGCACCGAGACGTTGGCGGAGATGTAGTTGACCACGGCCAGATCTTGTGCACCATCGCTGTTGAAGTCCCCCACTGCGACGGAATTAGGGGTGCTGCCCGCGCGAAAGTTCCGAGCCGTCTGGAAGCTCCCGTCCCCGTTGCCCAAAAGCACCGAGATGTTCAACGAACCATAGTTGGCCACGGCGAGATCTGGCACCCCATCGCCGTTGAAATCCCCAACCGCCACGGAAATAGGAATCTGATCAGCGTCAAAGTTGCGCGCGGCCTGGAAGCTTCCGTCCCCGTTGCCCAAAAGCACCGAAACAGTACCATCCAAAAAAAACGGAGGCGTACCAATATTGGCGATGGCCAGGTCGAGTACCCCATCGCCGTTGAAGTCCGCCAGCGCCACGGACTGAGGTGCGCTCCCGGTGCCAAAGTTCCGGGCCGCATGGAAGCCGCCATCCCCGTCACCCAAAAGTACTGAGACGTTGTTGGAATTCGCATTGGCGACGGCCAGGTCAGGCACCCCGTCATGGTTGAAATCACCTACTGCGACGGAAGCAGGGTTGCTGCCGGCGTCAAAGCTCCGCGCCCCGAAACTCCCACCCCCGTTGCCCAGAAACACGAACACGTTGTGGGAAGCATCGTTGGCCACGGCCAGATCGGGCACCCCGTCGCCGTTGAAGTCAGTCACCGCGACTGAATCAGGATTGGCGCCCGCGTAAAGGTTCCGCGCTGCTTGGAAGTTCCCATCCCCGCTGCCCCAAAGCAGCGATACGTCATTGGACCAGAAATTCGCAACAGCAAGGTCGGGCACCCCGTCTCCATTCAAATCCCCCACCTCCACGTAAACAGGTCCGGCGCCTGCACCGAATCGCCGCTCATCCTGGAAGCTCCCATCCCCGTCGCCCAAAAGCACCGACACGTCATTGGACCAGAAATTTGCGATGGCGAGGTCGGGCACCCCATCGCCATTCAAGTCCCCGACCGCGACGTAAAGAGGACGTTGGCCTGCGACGAAGCTTCGCGGCATCTGGAAGCTCCCATCCGCGTTGCCCAAACGGACCGACACGTTGTTGCCGTTGGCTACGACCAAGTCAGGCACCCCATCGCGGTTCAAATCCCAGATCGCGACGGAAAAAGGGGTGCCGCTCTCGCCAAGTTCCCACACCATCCGGAAGCTCCCATCCCCGTTGCCCAAAAGCACCGATATGCTGGGGGAATCCAAGTTTCCCACGACGAGGTCGGCCACCCCATCGCCATTGAGATCCCCCACCGCCACGTAATAAGGAAATTGGCCATCGCCAAAGTACCGCGCCGTCTGAAAGCTCCCATCTCCGTTGCCCAAAAGCACCGAAATGCCGGGCAACCATGGATTGGCCGCGACCAGGTCCGGCACGCCGTCGCCGTTGAAGTCCCCCACCGCAACGGAATTAGGGGTTCTCCCCGCGCGAAAGTTCCGAGCCGTCTGGAAGCTCCCATCCCCGTTGCCTAAAAGCACCGAGACATTGTCGGAGTTGTAATTGGCCACGACCAGGTCTGGCACGCCGTCGCCGTTGAAGTCCCCCAGCGCCAACGATCGAGGACCACTCCCGACGGCAAACTCTAAGCTGGCGATGAACGATACACTCTGCGCCGGAGCTGCCGCAGCAAGCAGCAGATGGCTCACGACTACGAATGCCCAAGGTAATATGCTTCCCTTGTTTGAGATCTGCATCCGCTCCTCCCTATCTAAGCCTTCCTCAGGTTTCCCCTAATTGAGTTCATATCCCCTGGACAGACCCAAGCAAACCACTGATCTCAGCTTGCGGCTTACTGGCGAAGCCTCAGTATCGGGCTGTGTTCCAGCCGCGCGACATTAAACTCCGGTTCGATTTCTTTGACGACTGCGTCGCTGGAAACGATCTTCTGAAAGCGCGGGAAATGGATCATAGGGATCCCGGGACTTAGCGTGATCAATAATCATTTCAACTTGAATGGCGGGAGAGCCCGTTTCGGCAGCGTGCGTCAATTGCATGGATTGCGGTGCAGCAATGCAGTACTATCCGTTTTCCCCTCTGGGCGGGACACCGATCCGTAGTTCGCCGAGGCAGCGGAGTGACCGAAAGGGGCGCTGGGAGCTAGCAACTTGCTCATCATCGCGCCGCGCACCCTCCACCGCGCTCTTTCCAAGAAAAAGCCGCGCCCGCCGCGGTGCAAACGCCGCGCTTTCGGAAGATCGCTTCCACCCCAAGACGCAAAGAAAGTTCCTGCTGCTGATCCGCCTTTTCTGGAAGCCACGGTAGTCAACGAGGCGCCCTGAACGATGATCGTGGACGAGTTTGAAATCCAGGGGCATGAGTGCGTCGAATTCCCTCTTTCCTCTAGGCGCGTGAGGCTTTTTGTGTCCAGCGTGCACCCCGTGAACTTGTATGTCGTGGATTCCGCCAATCTCCGGCACTACAAATCTCGAGAACCGTTCGTCCATCATGGTCCAGGAGCCGTCCGCTTCTACTCTCAGATTCTTCACCTCCCAGATGGCAAGTGGCATGCTCTCCTCGAGAACCCCCTAGATGCAGCCCTACGAGTTCAGGCGAAAGTGGAGCCGGTGGAAGGGGAAGCCAAAGCCGGCTAGCTCCAGCAAGACGGTGCGCGATTCGCAGTCCGAATTTTCGCGCGCTGAGTACGACCCCGACGTTATTTGGCTGGTCGAGCCGCTGCCCACTTCTCAAGCGCCCCGGGGCCGATAACAAAATCCCGCGCGCCCCGGGTTCCAAGAAGCCGTCCGACGGCCAAATGCAGACGAGCCGGCATTCTATCTCTTCAGGTCTCTTTCGGCGCGATTTTTGTCAATTCCGACACGCGATGTGTCTCATTTATTGACGCGAGCAAAGAATAGCGGGTGGAAATGAGACCGATCTAAAGTTTGCGCCAGGGTGGTCCACGATACGGCCGATCAACGCGGTGCTCTCTCAACACTCCGCTCTCGAAGGTCAGCAGCTCCACCAATCCGTCACCGTCCATCAGGCAAAAATATGCCAGGCCGCGCGAGGCCACGTTCGAGGTATTCGCGATCCAGACCTCGTCGATTTTCGCCATTCCGGCGTGGTTGGGGGCGAGTTTGGCGACCTCCTCGTAGACCTCGAAATCCCCCAGCCCGATCTGATCGCGCTCTAAGAGCAAGATCCGTTCTTCCGCCTCCGTCTTGACCAGTTTCGGCACCTTGGTCAGAAGTGCCGTTTCCACCACCGTCGCAAGTTCTCCGGGCACCATGAGGCGGGCCATCAGGCAGCTTCCGGCCATTCCCGGCAGGGGTCTGGTTCGCAGCGTTATCGTCAGAGCAAGTGGGCCGTTCTTCCTGTTTCCCACCCGGACCGTGTGCGACGACTCACTATTTGGCGGAAGCAGAGCATGGTTCGCGAGCAACCAGCTCAGCACGTCCTGTCCAACGCCTTCCCAGCTGTAGCCCTTCGAAATTGCGTGGACCGGTATGATGACATCGAGGGCGCGTTCGGGGACCACCAGCGCCGGATTCTTTTCAATGCGGCCGAATGCTCTCATGAACACCACGGAGTCGAATTTCTCCTCGAAAAACGGCTGGATCAGGGTGTGCTCCAGGGCAAGCCGTGTCCCATCCGTCCGCGTGGCGATCACCTCGACGGCCCCGTCCTCCCTTTGCTCGATCCAATCGAGGCCTGCGTCCTTCCATGCGCCGCCGTCGCACGCCGAAAGCAACATTTGGATGACGGGCCGCTCCTTCCGATTCGCCTTGGCGGGCATCCCGGCATTATCGGGCGAGCGGACGGTCCCGTCACTCCAGCCGTAGTCAATTCGCCAGCCGGTGGCCACCACCAGATCTGGATCTGATCAGGGCACTTTCAGGAGATTTTGGTCCGGCGCCGATTCCGGAGATGGCCACCACCCCGACGGCGACCGCGATCCAGGTTGAGCCGGGCAACTCTCGGTCCCCAATAGAGTTCTTTTGGTCGAATAGGTTTGGCAGAGTGAGGACCATTGCCGTAGGTTCACTTCGCTATCGCAGATTCATTCGCGCGAGATCTCCGTGACTGCAATTTACGCCTACAGCCTGCCAGTAGAAGGTCGTGCCGCGTTGGTCGCCGACAATCGGGAAATCGTCACCGGAAGAAAGGTCGAAAAGGTCTTCTTGTCACACGGCCGTTTTGGGGTGGCGGTTTATGGAATCGAATTGACCGTACAAGCAATCGGCGTACTGGGAAGCTTTGAAGGCCGGCGAGGCTTTGATGCACCGGAAAATGCAAATGCATTTGCTGAGTACTTGGCGGATACGGCGAAGTCGGTCGTTAGGAAAGTTTACCCGCTCTACTCGCGCGCTCTCGCTGACGGACTTATTCCGCAGGCAAGCTGGGAAGCCATGCTGCAAAACAAGGCGAGTTTTGTCGTGCTCGATACGCACACTCTGGATTTGCTGGATGTCGACATGGGATTTGTTTGGCCTCCCGAAAGGATCGCATCCTCAGTCACAATCAGTCGCCTTGTGCCGGCCCGCCTGCACCTGCATGCAAGCGCGAGGCGCGCCGCAAATGGCGCAAACGATGAGCCGTTGCCCGAGGGAGCATTGAACGAGGAATTCTTTTCCGCTCGAATAACGCGCGATTCAGCAAGAGCGTCCGAAATTGGGTGTCTGGGTGCGGCACTCTACTGCAACGGCGCTCAAACAACCCTAACGCCTGCGTTTCAGAGCACCGAAGAGCTCATCGAACAAGAAATGGCACGAACCGTGGGTTTCAAAATCGTTGTCTCTCCAGCTTAAGCTGAAGGCCGGCGCCCTTAACGGTGCCTTAGAGGTTGGCTAAAATTTTTCGCGGACCCCGCGAGCTGTTCTTGTGCCAACGTTCGCTGATGAATAAAAAGCCGCTATGGCAGCCGTCGTGTGGATCCTTGGAGCGGGGTTCAGCCAGTCGCTTGGCGGCCCGCTGATGAACAACCTCCTTGCTCCCGAGCTCGCCGAGGACTTGGCGGTCACGTACGACCCCGCAACATTCCCGAAGCTGTTTGACCAAGCCGCGCGATGCGCGCACTGGCTGCACAATTACGGTCGCAAATTCGAACTCGGCGAGCCGGAGTTGGAAGATGCCAAGTGGTCGTGGCGAAAGACCATTTACACACGCGATGACAGGCGTGCGCTTTTGCACGATGAGCTCTCCGGAGAACGCCTTTGGTGGGATCCCGAGGTTTACCTTAGTGCGCTCGACAGCGCCGCAGCGCACCCTGACGGAACGCGAGCTAAAAGGCTACAGCGTGCTCTGGAAAAGTTTTTCGAACGAGAGAAAACCGTGTACCACCGAGCGGAGCGACCGACAATCTCACAGATCGCCGCCGCCGCCCGTCGGCTCTTCGCGGGCCAAACATCCTCCTTTGTTGACGCCTTGGATTGGGATGAGGAGCTCTGCGCCCCCTACCTTCGATGGGCCAAGGAGCTGATCGGGCCACAGGACTACATAATCACTTTCAACTACGACTTGGTGCCCGAAAAGATCGGCGAGAAAACTAAGAAACTTGTAGCGCTGCTTCCGAATGAGAAACCCTCCGGGCAGTGCCCGCCTGTGCTGAAGCTCCATGGCAGCGTTGACTGGATGAGAACAAACACCGGAGTAATCGCACGTGCGTCAGAGCACGAAGCGCTTATTTGTGATGACAACGAACTCGCCATTGCTACCCCCGGACCAGGCAAGCTAGACGTCTCCAAACTGCTGGAGCCACTATGGGGCATGGCCGAGAACGCACTTCGGGAGGCCTTCGCGGTCATACTCATGGGGTTCAGATTCCCACCAGCCGACTCGCACGCCCGCGCGCGCCTGTTAGGCGCCATCTCGAGTAACAGGATGGCTGGGCTTTCCGCGCGCATTGTTCTCGGCCACAAGTCTCCGGACGATGCCACCCGTACGCAAGTCCTTCTCAGGTATGCAATGGAACGCAGGCAAATGGGCCGACCCACGACCTATATCGAGCCCCTTCTCGCCGAGGACTTCTTCACTGTTATGGAGCGCGGCCAGTTTGGGGGATAGGGCGGCCCACGAACACCTCCACCTCGAACGTTCGCGCGTTCCCGTTGGCCCACGTGCGCGCTAAGCTTTCGAACATCCGCTCAAGCAGCTCGCCAAGATCGTTAGCAGCTCAATTCGCCGCGAACCTAGCATCACGCACAGCCTCGTTTTTTATTGCTTCAGGGCTATGGAATTGGCTTCGACCACCCGGCAACGTCGTGGGGGTCAGCCGTGAAGAACGAAACTGTTTGGGAACTCAACCTTCAGTAGCAAGCGTGCAATGCAGCGGAGCAGCGGTAGCCACTTTTGGATTTCGGCCGAATGAAGCGCAGTGTCTGCGCTCATTCGAAACTCGCCCGCTTGCGTCAACGCATGCGCAATATCGTCGCGGAGGTCCTCCAGAGTGGAGTCAAGAACTGCATTGATCTTTTTCCCAAGTACTTCCTCGGGAATGGTTGCGCGAAGTGAAAAGTCTTCCCACTGCCGAGCAACGGCGAACAATGCGTTCAGCCATGATGGCGCTTCCGTGTAGGTTGCCGGAAGTCGCTCGGGTTCTCGTTTTGGGACCCGGCCTGCTTCAAGTGCCTCGCGGTCGACACGCTCACGCCGCAGCCGAATGCCTTCCGCGATCTTGTAAAAGCAGAGATACTGGTAAGGCGGGCTGTTGCTGTTCAGGCCCTCGCGATACAGGCTTGCGTAGAACCTAAAGTGTTCATCCAGGTGCCCGCCAGCCGCTGGTTGGAATGTAATTTCCGGAAATGGTACGAGATGCATCACACACCGAGAATGCGTCTTCAGCTCTTCTATGTGAGTTCGAAAGATCCGAATTGGAACGTCAAGCAGCACGGACCATGCGCTGAGTAACGGTGCGAGCGATCTGTAGGCGGCAGTTTCGGCATCCGCGAAATTTTGAGCTACAAATGGTGCGCTTATGGCACGACCAACAAACCCTCTCTCGTTTAAGTGGAAGGTGAAGTCGATCCGCCTCCCATCTTCTTGGTGGTTGGTCGAGACGGCTGGGGCGGGGGTTGCCAGTTTAATGTACGAATCTCCGAGTTCGGTGGGTGGAAGGTTGACTTGGAGTTCCGAAAACTGACCCTCAAAGCGGGTTAAGACGAATATCACCTGGTATTCGCCCGGTCCGCCTGCGGGGCCGCCCGGAGGCTCGTTCCCGTTAGAAACGGGAACTACCGTGTAGTACTCCGGCAATCCTGGCAGACTAGGCAGAGCGGGAGTTGGTTTGGCCGCCACTTCTTGCAAGGGCGTAGGTTCTTGCACAGGCGCACTCCCGGCTTGTCCATGACAGATCTTGTATTTCTTTCCGCTGCCGCAATGGCAGGGATCGTTTCGGCCAGGCGTCACAGCACTAATCAGTACACCTTCGAACGCGAGCGTCTAGACTTCAGTCTGTGTCAATCGGCTACTTACTACCCACGAAGGTTAGAGTTGCCGCGCGCGAACGCCTCGAGCCCCGACGTTCAGCGGGAGCGACCGTCCGGACCGAAAACGGTTTTCCTCTGTCCATTCGCCACCATCACAACCGTGATGCCTTGCGGGAGGGGGCGTCTCGTGCCGCACTTTAGACAGAGCAGAAACGGTTTGCTGCCTCCGGTAGGCTCGGCAACGTACCCAGTATCAACCGTGAGTTGTCCCGGAGCTTCTTGCTCGATCTGGCACTGCGTCTCCATCAAAAAGACGAGCCGCACGTCTGGACGCTTCGCGTGGCAATTCGGGCACTCAACCGGATATCCCTCGCTCTGCCTCATGCGCTCAAAACATAATGGTCAAGTGAGCGCGTATCCAATGCGAATCGCGGAAACCAAAGGCACTGTTTTTCACCAGCTTCTCGAGGTCCTCGACGCTCATCCCGTCCACCACCTTAAGCGCGGCGTCGAGCTCACATTCGCTCCAAGATCCGGCATTAAATCGGGCCGGCATCAGGCGCCCTGAACGATGATCGTGGACGAGTTTGAAATCCAGGGGCATGAGTGCGTCGAATTCCCTCTTTCCCGACGCGTGAGGGTTTTTGTGTCCAGCGTGCACCCCGTGAACTTGTATGTTCCGCCAATCTCCGGCACTACAAATCTCGAGGACCGTTAGTCCATCATGGTCCAGGAGCCGTCCGCTTCGGCTCTCAGATTCTTCACCTCCCAGCTGGCAAGTGGCATGCTCTCCTCGAGAACCCGCTAGATTCAGCCCTACGAGTTCAGGCGAAAGTGGAGCCG
The DNA here is from genome assembly GCA_036781205.1 of Myxococcaceae bacterium. Taxonomy (GTDB): domain Bacteria; phylum Myxococcota; class Myxococcia; order Myxococcales; family Myxococcaceae; genus DAIQBK01. Next base: position 11,408 of record DAIQBK010000004.1, on the reverse strand, counting down.
ATGGAAGAGGAAGCCAAATTGAGCAAGGACGGTGCGCGATTGGCAGTCCGATTTTTCGCGCGCTGGATAGGAACCCGACGTCATTTAGCTGGTCGAGCCGCTGCCCACTTCTCAAGCGCGATACGTAACATATCGCGACGCTCTTCGATTCCGAGAGTTTTGGCGGTGTGATAGGCGAGGTGACTTGCGGCATTAACCGCGAGCGCCGCGATCCCGCGACCCCAGCGCTCTTGAGCTTCTTTCTCCACACGGCCAATGACCGACGTTGCATTGTGGGTCGGCTGCGAGACGATGTCCCATATGGCTGCATAGAGTTTCATCGATCCGGTCCCTGCCTGTTTGGCCCGCTCCGCAAGATTGACTATTCGTTTCACATTCTCAAATTGTTCGAATGATGGCTCGATGTTCAGGTGTTCTTTGCGTCTCTTGTCGCCGCTCATTGTCGAATCAGCGAGGTCACTTCCGAAGTCCCACGCTCGCGAGTCATCGGTGCCGATCCAATCGGCGCAAATGGCGAACTCAGCCAAGACACGTACCAAAGTGGCGGATTCCTCGAATAGCCCGTGCTCGTTGAGGAGAACTATGGCCTCACACAAGCTCTGTAGGCGCAGGACGTGAGCAGCTGCGGCCTGGCGATGGTTTCTCGAAGGCCGCTCGTTAATAACCTCGAGCATTCGAGTGCGCAGATTCTTCGCCCATTGAGCGAAGACCCGCAACACTTCTTGAGAAGCACCAAGAGGCCAGTCGGTGACGCTCATTCGAACTGAGTCTAGGTCATTCGCGAAGTCCCAGTCAGTCACTCGATCATGGCTTCGGGTAAAGTTGCGGCGAACTTTCCTCGTTTGACCGTTCGAACAGCGAGTGCATGAAAGAAGGTAGGTGTGTGGGCGCGATCTTATTGCTTCTTTCGCCTGGATTGGGCTTCCACCATTCGATAGAGCAATGTCTGTAAGCGAGAGATACCTCGGTGGCGTTGCTCACAAGCATTGACCAGGCGCTTCGCGACTTCCTTGCCGAAGTGGTTCGAGAGGTCGTTCGCGAGGAGCTGAAACACTTTCTTCAAACGGCGCAGCCTCTCCGATCCGACGGCGCAACAGGCGCGGATCAATATATGCCCGTAAAAAAGCCAGCCGAGGCTATGTCCGTATCTCCAGATGCCGTGCGCAGTTGGATCCAGCGCGGTGAGCTGCTCCCCCATAGAGCCCACCAGAAGTTCGAATGGTCGGGGCTCGTGATGTACCCTGCTGATGATGGCACGTTCTTCTTATCCAGAATGGATCTACTATCCGAACAGGACGAAGCCGCCGCCGTGGGTGGCGAAATTCGTGGGCAATCGTCGATGTGGCGCAGGCGGTAATTGATTCGGGAAGCGTGGTAAGACACTGATGCAAGCGGGCTATGCTCGCCGAACCGAAGCATCCAGATGTACTCTCGCGGTGTGTCGCTCGCTGAGTTCGAGGAGAAGGAGCTTGAGGGACCACTCAACGGGCAGCTTGGCCGTGGTGGACCGATGTGGTCACCCGGTCAGGTCCTTGAGCAGCTCGTGGGCTTTGACGTGGCCATGTTCACGCAGAACGCGGTGTTCTGGGCCGCACAAGGCCACTCGGCACCGCCGCAAGGAGCAGTCGTTCTCTCAGCATGGTGGCCCTTGGGGATCACTCGCCTTGCCGACCCTGGGCGGCGCCCACCGTCATTTCGGATGAACGTGTTCCTCCAGTACAAACGCCCCGACTACCTCGCTAGGCCCTATGCAGGCGAGTGGCCCACATGGAATCGCGCATACTTCCGCTTCTGGATCACCTCTCATCAACAAGCCGCGCTCGATGCGTGTGCCGCTGGCCTCGGCACCAACGGACTTGTTGCTCATGCCAGTCCCGCATTTCACACTCGAGAAGATCTATTTCAACATGTTGAGCATGGAACGCTTTTGGTCAATACGCACTTTGCACCTTCCGCCCGCATTTCAGGGCACGACCGCTACACGTACGTGGACGCGACCACACCCGGTCGGGCACACAGCGAGCCAGTAATCATTGAGCCACTCGCCGTCTTGAATGGCCAAAGTGGCCACGGGGGCGGCCCGCCAGAAAGACCATCGGGCGGCGCAGACGGGCTTCCGCCACGAGAACTCCTTGCGGCGGCGCGACGAGCTGCTGAGGCCGCTGTTGCGGCGAGTCCTCAGTTAGTGGGGAACGCAGTACTGCTGACAGCGACGGTGCGGCGTGCGACGACATTTCTTGCTGCGGTTCAGGACCCGAAGAGAGATGACCCGTCAGTACAGGATTTCATTTATGCAGCCACATTCTCGGCAATGTCCGGCATCGGGTGGGCGGTCCTGTAGAAAGAACGTGATCAGCGCGGCTTCCACGTGCGATTCGATGATAAAATGGCAAGATGACCGAATCCGCTTTCCAGCGTATTCGCCCAAAGATCGAAGGGAACGAGCGCCTTCGCCTCCCCCAACGCGAGGGCTACGCAGAACTCAAGAAGCACTTCGCCTCGCAGGCCGCCGACCGCGAGGTTGGAATCATACTGCCGGTGGGGTGCGGCAAGTCCGGTCTCATCGCTATCGCGCCGTTTGCGACTAGTGCCCAGCGAGCGTTGGTGATTGCGCCCAACCTCAACATCGCAGACCAGCTCTTCAGGGGCGCGGACCCGACAAGTGATCGCTTCTTCCTCAAGACGGCGGCGGTCATCGACGGCACAGATTTCCCGGAACCGGCTGAGATTCGAGGCACCACGGCAAACCGCGCTGACCTCGATGCTGCGGATGTTGTCGTCACGAACATCCATCAACTGCAAGGCTCCGACAATCGGTGGCTCGGCTCGCTGCCCGATAACTTCTTCGACACGATCCTAGTGGACGAGGCCCATCACAACGTCGCGGCAAGCTGGACCCAACTCCGCGAGAAATTCCCCGCCGCGAGGATCGTGAACTTTTCCGCCACGCCTGCTCGAGCCGACGGCCAGGTCATGGCCGGGAAGGTGATCTACTCATTCCCCGTTGCGCGAGCGATGGAGCTTGGCTTCGTGAAGCGGCTTCGCGCAGTGGTTCTGAACCCCAAGACGCTGCGCTATGTCCGCCGAGAAGGCGACGCGGAGATCGAGGTGGGGCTCGACGAGGTTCGTCGCCTCGGAGAAGAGGATGCAGGTTTTCGACGGAGCATCGTCACGTCGAAGGCAACGCTCGCAACGATCGTTGACTGCTCGATCCGGGAGCTGGAGCGGCTCAGGAGCGAAACGGGCGAGAGGCGTCTCAAGATAATCGCCTCGGCGCTGAACTATGAGCACTGCTTGCAGATCTGTGAGGCGTATAGGGCACGTTCGCGGCGAGCCGACTACGTACACTCGAAGGAGGACGGCGCCGCGAATGCTAAGGTGCATCAGAAGCTCGAACGCGACGAGCTGGATGTCATCATTCAGGTTCGCAAGCTGGGTGAAGGCTTCGATCACCCATTCCTGTCGGTCGCTGCGGTCTTCAGCGTCTTCTCCAACCTGAGCCCGTTCGTCCAGTTCGTCGGCCGCGTGATGCGGGTCATCGACAAAGATAAGCCTGACGCGCTCGTCAATCGGGCCGTGGTCGTCTTCCACGCTGGAGCGAACGTCCACCGGCGGTGGGATGACTTCAAGACCTTCAGTGAAGCGGACCAAGCCTACTTCGATTGCTTGGTCTCGACCGACTACGTCGAGCCTCCGATGCCCGGCGAAATCGGTACCACTCCGGCTCAGCGTCCCGTCAACGAGGTCGAGATCCGAGGGCAGGGGCCAGTCACGACAGAGGTCCTGGCGTTGTGGAAGCAGGACCCACGTGCGCGGAAAGCCCTCCAGTATCTGCGTTCCTTGGGATTGACCCCCGAGCAAATCGGCGAGCAGGCCGCCGTGGTCCCAGTGCCGGAAACGAAGCAGAAGAAGCGAAGAGCGGCCAGGTCGAAGCTGGACGGGTTGATCAAGACGAAGGTCGCAGAGATGCTCCGACGGCGTGGGCTTAACCCGGAAGGTCGTGACCTGGATCGACGCCACATCGGTCAGACGAACTTCGTGGCGGCGAAGGCTCTCGTGGACCGCAAGGCCTCTGAGATGGTCAACCACCTGACGGGTGAACGCTCAGAATGGTCGCAGGCGGAGCTTGACCGCGCAGAGGCGACCCTCGAAGAGCTTGTGAAGAGCGCCGAGAAGGAGCTGCTCGGTGGGTAGGCTGAAGTCTTTCGTGCAGAGTATCAACATCGACCAAGCTCAACGCGCCCACAACTGCCAGCACAACGCTGCGCATCGCATTGAGATGGGCGATCGGCGCCTCAAGCTGAGAGTGGGCCGGGCGTTTGAGCATTTCTGCCGGGACTGCGCATTGGAGTCTCTGCGTCAAGACGTGAAGCGGTTGGAGGCGCTCATCGCGGAACTGTCGTCCCCCTTCTGAACGAGACCATTCGCGAATCTGACGCTCGGTGAGGGGGCCTCGCGGCAGCTGTCAAAACGCTGCCGATCTCGGCAGAAGCTCACTCACCTACGCCGCAGTCAAGGCCGCGACAAACTGACGATCTTCCCCGGTGAGCTGAACGCTGCAATCTGTCGGCGCCCAAAGTACCTCACGCAGTTTCAGCCGGAGATAGTACCATCTGAGTGCGCCGTTCGCTTCGGTAGTGAAGTTGTCGAGGTCGCAACCGAGAGCCTCGGCGATTTTGATTCCAAAACACCACGCTCGTATTTCCTCGTCGAGAATCAGGCGCCGCTCGTCCTCAGTGAGCGGACTTGGTTTCTCTTGCTCTGCGACCGCGAGTGCTTGGTCAAGCACCTCCCGAGGCGCATCGGCGGGCTTCGCGTAGGCCATCATCGCCTCGCTGTTTCGGGCTTTCAGCATGATCGTGCCGTCCCAATCCTGGTGCCGAGCGAGAGCGTGGTCATACCGGGCGGTGCGCTGGCCACTGGCGTATGACCAGAAGTGACCAAGTTCGTGGCAAAGAGTGAATAGCGTGGCCACGACGGACCGCCCGGTCTTAAGTTCGACCACCGTCTTCGTCCGACCGTGCATTGAAGGAAGAAACAGCCCTGGGTGTCCGGTGGCCTTCTCGACCACTTCCTCAACGCACTTCCCGCGCAGCATAACGGTTCTGATCCGTTCCTTGAGCCGCGACAGCCTTTCCTCGTCGTTCATCGGTCCGATGATCGCGGAATGGCTCCGTTCTGTCGCGATTTATCGGGCTGGCAATTATCCATAGAGCAAACGAATGCGGCACACACTGACCCGGCAATGCATCTACTGCCTTCAAAGTAAGCGGCTATGCCTCTTTAATACTGAGCATGTCCTTCCGCAGTCTTTCGGAAAATTCAAAAACAACTTGACGATCGACTGCACATGCGAAGAGTGCAATAGCTACTTCGCTAATGGTTTCGAGCTCTCCCTCGGAAGAGACAGCTTAGAGGGATTTGAGCGTTTTAGGCGCGGGCTTAAACGCGTAACAGAGTATAAACATCTCGGCAAAACGGCGAGGAACTTTGTTCGGGTAGAGACGCCCGGCGTGACGTACGGAGCCATCGCGTTTCCGCGTCCGAATCGCGCTGGCTCATTTGACGTCGGCCTAGCATCTCAGATCGGATTCGGCCGGCGTGAGGAGGATCAACCACTCTGGTTTGAAATAGACAACCTTCCGACGTGGAGCGAATTGCGTAAATTGCTCGGCATTCCACCCGGGAAAATTGACACAGTCTTTGTTCGTGGCCTGGAAACAGCACCGGAATCAGGTAGGGAAGCGTTGAAAGCCAAGGGGTTTCCTTTGGAATCCTTCGTTGAAACCAGGCCGGTGAACGAAGGGGTATCGCCTGGTCACGTCCAGGTCCAGCACTCCTTCCCGATCGGAAGCCCGCAGTTCCGAGCAATGAGCAAAATTTCTCTAAACTACGTTGCCGCGATCTTTGGTTCTCAGATTGCGCTTATGCCTCAATTAAATGAAATCCGAAGATTCGTGCGATATGCGGAGACGGTGCCACCCAAAACGATCGCATTTTCGAGATCAAGTCAGGTCGTGAAATTCGCCGACAGTAGCAGCCAGGGGCACTACATCCTTGTGCAGACAATCGGGAATCGCTTACTGGCGAACGTCTCACTGTTCTGCGAATTCGACTACCAAATCTGGCTCTCGTCAGTCCCTTTCCTCGTCGAAGTGAACCTCAATGCTGGTGACTTTTTTGATCTGCGCGCCCAGAACGTTCAAGCGTTGACCCTAAATCCCCTTCGTAATTCCTTCTATTTTGGTCGCCAGAAACGCGAGTGATATTGATCAGGTTGCATTGGCTTTCGTGATGGCCAAAGCAACGGAAAGTGACGAGCCGCCCTGCTGCCCTCCGTCTCAGCGATCGGTGCCAAACCTATTCGACCAAAGTCCTTTATTCAGGATCTAAATCCCCCGTCTTTAGGCGCGCTGCTTGTGAAAGTGGATGAATTCGCGGTTCAGCTCGGCGGCCTCGTCGGCTTGCTGCTTCTTAGGCAGCGCGACCTCGATACCGGCCTCCTGGAGAGCAATGATTCCGGTTCCAAGAATGTCGCGGTTTGGGTCGAGAGCGCCAATCACCACCCGAGCGATCTTCCGGTCGATAATGTGCTGAGCACAAGGACTCTTCGGAGGATTGCGCGCGGTGCACGGCTCAAGCGTTACGTACAATGTCGCGCCAGCTAACGCTGCATCCTTCAACTTCTTCCCCAGTAAGCTGAACTCCGCGTGTTCACCACTGCCAAGTTCACCACGAAACGCTTCACCCAATACCTTCCCGTCCTTTACCAAAACCGCCCCGACCTTAGGAGGAGGATCAGCTCGCTCCTCAGCCACACACTTCTTGGCCTGCTCAAGGGCGAGGCGCATAAACTGGGTATCCGCAGACTCCAGATCCCTCCGTCGAATCTTGCGTTCGAGGACTGCCTCGGCGGCGCCATTTCTCAGTGCTCCGATGGAGATTTGAACATAGTATTCCAAAAGCGCGTTGTATTCAGCGAGTTGCCGAAGGCCGGGAAGCCCAGTTGGCAGCGCGTAGACGCGCACCAGGGCCGATTCAGCCAAGAAATAACTGCGGAGCTCGTCAGTCAAGACATCGGAAACCTCAGCCCAAAATCGCTCGAACTCCGGCAGGGAAAGATTGGCGCTGTCCTCACTGAGCAAAGCTAGAAGCTCCGCGATCAGCGACGTTGCCGCTTCGTTTACCTTCTCAAGTTGTACACCAATCCTGGCAGGAGATGGGAGATCACCGCGAGCGCTACTCTCGGCTTGCAACTTACGAATTTCGATCGTCAGTCCTGACCGGCGCTCCCAGGCAAGTCGCTGCAACCGAGTCTTGACAAGATCGGTCAACTCAACTCCGTTGAATGTGCTCACACTGACCCTCCCAAACGAATTTCCTCAGCAAAGAGCGGGGCCCTACGACTCCGGCCGGCCTTGTGGACCGTCCACGCCTGTGACTCTATCGAGTGAGCCGGGCTCGAACGAGTGCGAGAGCGGAAGGCGCAGGATACATTGACCAAAATGAGCGAACATATCTTCGCCTACGGCTCAAACATGTGTCTGGAGCGCCTCCGCCTGTACAACGTCAATCCGCTCTCCGCTGGCCAAGCCGCACAACTTGCCGGGTACGTTATTCAGTTCAACAAGCGCAGCACCGACGGTTCTGGCAAGGCTAATCTGGTGCCGTGCGATAACAAAACTACGTGGGGAGTCCTCTACATGGTAACCCGTCAGGACTTGAAGTCCCTTAACGAGGGAGAAAAGGGGTATACAGCCAAACAGCTGAACATCATCGGACCATCCGGAAACGTTCAAGCCTGGGTTTACATTGCGAACATGGATCAGACTACGTCAGGACTCCAGCCCTATTCGTGGTACAAGCGCTTCCTAGTTGACGGCGCACGATTCCATCAGCTTCCCAAAGAGTACGTAAGCGAGCTCGAAGCGATTGAGGCACTCGAAGATTCGAATCGACAAAGGGACCGGCAACGGCGGAGCATTCGATGTGATTAGTCGGCGTGACTGGCAAGAAGTGCGTCGAGGTGACTGCCGACCGCCATGACACAAGCAATGAGACCCGCGCGCTAAGCTTGTGTTGCGAGCGAAATTTCCTGCTCTCCAATGGTCCGGAAGCTTGAACCCGCCCCCAGGCAGTGCGAAAAGCCCGTCCCCGAGGTCGATGATCTCGGTGATGTCCGTCGAGCCGTTTACCGCGATGAGCGCGTACTTCTCACCGGGATTGAGCGGAAAGTCCACAGCGGTGCAGCATAGCCTTGCCCCCCTAGCATCTGGTTTTCAGAACAAAGGTGTGAATCTGGCTTGGTCAGGTAGCCGCACCTGCGTGGAGTTCGGCAGCAATACTCCGTTCTGGAAAACGACTTCCCTCACTGAGCTGATCGGGCCCTTGTATGCCCCCGCGCGAACGAACGTGTGTCGCCCGCGAATCGACGGTTTGCCCGAAGCGGCACGTGGTCCGCCGGAATTCTTCGAGCAGAACAATGGCTCAGCATCCTTCACCTTGAACAGATCCGCAGTTCTCACCCGGATCAACGCTCGAAGCTCTTCTTCGTACTTCGCGGAGGTGGCGAAGCCTTGTTCTTCTCCGCTCCAAAAGAAGACATATGAGTCCAACAGCTCCACCAAGTCCTCGATAGTGAACCCGTCTTCAAGCTCGAGCTGCTTTAGTCGCAGCAGCGGTTTCTGATCCCGGAGGGTCACCTTCATGTCGTCAGGCATGTCGAGGATTACCAGCCGTTGACGTGGTCCTCCGCGAACATATTTACCTTTTGCCTGAATGGTCATCGCCTTCGCGGAGAGGAGAGAGCTGTGTTTTCGAATCGTCTCGAGGTTGGAGACCGGCGTTGTATGGAAGAGGAACGGCCGCTTCTCTGCGAATTCTCGAAGCTCGAGCATGCCCCTACCAATGTCCCGGGGACATGCCTAGCAAAGAGATCAACGTCCAAATGAGTAGTTCAGACAGCGCGCTCACCCACACGTGTTGTTGATTAGGACGGAAACGAAGTTGCTCCCGCTGAACTCACGACCGACAGCTAGATCCGGCCATCCGTCCAGGTTAAAATCACCGACCGCAACAGCACAAGGAAAGGCTGCGCCGACGCTGAAGCTCCGTGGTGGCCGGAAGTTCCCATCCCCATTGCCGAGCAGAACTGAAAGGTTACCCAAAAGGTTAGTCACGACCAGGTCATCCAATCCATCGCCATTAAAGTCGCCAACCGCAATGGCATTGGGATTCTCGCCGGCCGTAAAGTTGCGGGTCGGCTGGAAAGTCCCATCGCAGTTACCTAACCGAACCGAAACGCTCGCGGAACCGGCATTGGCCACGGCAAAGTCCAGGCATCCATCAGCGTTGAAGTCGCCGACCGCCACGCTTCCAGGAAAGCTGCCAACCGGAATCCTCTGCGCATCCTGGAAGGTTCCGTCTCCATTGCCGATAAAGACCTCCGCCGTATCGGAGTAATAGTTAGCAGTAACCAGGTCCGGCCACCCGTCGCTGTTGAAGTCGCCTACCGCGACTGAATAGGGCCGAGCACCATAGCCTACGAAAATACGCGCGGGTTGGAAGCTCCCGTCTCCATTTCCCAAAAACACCGAAACGCCGTAGCCCGAGGTATTTGCCAGGACAAGGTCGAGTGCTCCGTCGGCATTGAAATCACCAACTGCCACCGATGTGGAGACGACAGTCGTCGCCAAAATGCGTGCGGGCTGAAAGCCCCCATCTCCATTGCCCAAGAACACGTAAACAGCCACGGAGTCAGAGTCGGCCACAGCCAAGTCTGGCACACCATCGCCGTTAAAGTCTCCCACCGCCACCGAAGAAGGATGGCTGCCCGCACCAAAGTTACGTGGCGGTTGGAAGGTGCCATCGCCATTTCCCAAAAGCACAGACACGTTGCTGGAATTGAAGTTGGCAACCGCCAAGTCCGGCCACCCATCCAGGTTGAAGTCGCCCACCGCAACTGACGCAGGATCCGTGCCCGCGACGAAGTTCTGGGGTGCCATAAACGAAACGTCTGGTGGCTGTGCCACCACGTCACTCGCGCGTGTTTGTCCGGCCGTGTGGAAGAGAATTGCTAAACATTGTGCGAACAACCCCAGGCCCATTCCGAGCTTCTTAAATCGGTTCACGTCTGGCCCTCCCTGGCGCTCGGGAGAAATACCACCTGCGATGCCAAGGGCGTCAACTAACCGGTTAGTCGGAAGTGGCTGCTCTTTAGCTCACCAGTGTACGCTGCGTGCTCCTCGACCGGCTAGGGCGGGGGCTTCTTTGGTGGAAGGAGACGTGAAGAAAAATCCGCAAGCCCAGACGCTCCATGAGAGGTTCATTGAGCGCTACGCCCAAACCAGGGGAAGTCTGAGGGCCTACTTCAAGGCGGTTGAGGATATTTCAACCGCTTGGCGGAAGCGGTCTCCAGACTATCCGCCCGCTCTATGGTTTAGAGGACACTCCAACATCAGGTTCGAACTCGTCCCGAGCCGATATAGACCCCCCTTCGCAACGATGAACTGGGACCGCGAGCACGAAATGATGATCGAATTCCGCCGAAAGGCCGGTGCCCTGGTGCCCCGCCCTCACGAGAGCTGGTGGGACTGGGCCTTCTTGGCTCGCCACCACGGCCTTCCCTCGCGACTGCTCGACTGGACGGAGTACGCGTTGTTCGGACTTTTCTTCGCAGTAGCGGAAGGAAACACGAAGGAGCCCGCCTGCGTATGGATTCTGGATCCCTATTGGCTCAATGGGGAAGTGGGCCAGATTGGCCACGTGGTCGTAGTCCCCTTTCGGGAAGACGATGCGGAACCGGTGAGCCGGGCGTACTTGCGTCCCTTCATTGATGGCCGGACCCCCGATCCGGAAATGCCCATCGCCATGCGGCCACCGCACGTCTCCCCTCGGATCGTCGCCCAGAACGGAACCTTCACGATGTTCGGGAACAATCACAGATCACTTCTCATGCACGGCTTTCAGGCGAACGAAGCGGCCGAGAAGACATTTGGAAAGTGGAGCGGGCCCCTTCAACTTTTGCGCATACCACGGGCGAACGTGGACGGCATTCGCCGCGAACTCGTAAGGGCAGGAGTCACGAAATTCAGCGCGTTTCCCGACTTGGATGGACTCGCGTGGGATATCGGCCAAGCTCAGAGAGACCGAGAGAGCTGACGCTTATGGTAGGCAACAACAGCGAGCCATGCTCAGAGTGCCCCTGTGCAAAAGCGACCTTCGGGTTGGCTGCTGGGGGACGAGCCGAGCCGCTGCTGACCGGGGAGGGTCAGCTCGCTAAGACTCAGGCAGCATGACCGATCGGTATTCGGGTACTGAACGGAATGCGAGTACTCAGAAATTGATGTTGCGGGCCCCCGCAACTAGAAACGGGAAGCGTCACGGGTTCTCAGCTCGCGGCGCTTTTC
>DAIQBK010000003.1:381672-384928 GCA_036781205.1 Myxococcaceae bacterium | reverse complement strand
GCATGGGAGACGGTCCCAGCGAGGTGCTACGGCTCTGGAATGAATCCGCTCCTTATTGGGAAAAGCACAGCCGCGCGATCCAGGCGATGTTCAAGCCGATTTCCAGGGCGATGATTGCTGATGCGCGGATTTCGACTCGAGATGTCGTGTTGGATGTGGCAGCGGGGACCGGCGATCCCACCTTCGATATTGCAAAAGTCTGCGGCCCCGGTGGTTGGGTCGTAGGCACCGATGCCATTTGGGGAATGGTGACCGCCGGTCGTCGCCGAGCCGACCGCGACAACGTCCGCAACACCTATTTCGTCCAGTGCCGGGCCGACGCACTGCCGTTTCGCGCCGAAACATTCGATGCAGCGATGTGCCGTCTGGGGGTGATGTTCTTCTTCAACCCGGCGCGTGATGTACGGCAATTGCTGAGCACGCTGAAGCCAAGCGGCCGGCTCTCATTCGCAGTTTGGGGGGCGAGCGAATTCAACCCCTTCTTCTCCATACTGCCGCCAATTCTGCAACGGTACGTTCCAATCCCGCCCACCGCGCCTGACGCGCCGGGGGCCTTCCGCTTCGCGGAGCCTGGGAAGCTAGCGGGGCTGCTTGAAGCGGCCGGCGCGAGCCAGGTCCATGAGCGCGCAATCGACTTTGCGATCGAGGCAGATGTGAGCTTGGAGGACTTCTGGACCTTGCGGAGCGAAATGTCGGACACGCTGCGTGAAAGAGCAAAGCAGCTGTCGCCGGCGCAGCTGGCATCGGTGAAGCGGGATGTGCAGGTCGAGTGCAAGCCGTATTTCGCGGCTGATCGAATGAGCTTTCCTGCCCGGTGTCTGATCGTCGGCGCAGTGAAACCGCCTACTGCGCCAACACCTTGAGGCAGAACGTCCGCGATGATGGGTGACTCATCGTTCGGGGGTCGCGGGCTATAGCCTGCGATCACAAAGATAGATGTTTCCGTCGGGGGTGACGATGTGACTGCTGTTCGCAGGCGTCATCCAAATCACGTGGCTCGGACCCATCGTTCTCCTCTCGTCGAGGATTCCCGCGCGCGGGTTGTAGCGTGCCTCGGTAGCCAAGGTCCCGACCAAATGGCATCGGGCTTCTATCTTTTCGGATTGATTTGGTTGGTTCTCGGCAACGTGTGCTGTCGCACAACCGGCGGCCAACGCAAATCCCATCAACAAGGCGCGCTTCATCTCGCCACCTCCTGCGGCGTCAGGTCACTGCTCGCCAGCAGAGCGAATGAAAGCACTTGCAGCGCGAGGCCGCAAGCCAATGGGAGAGTGGTGGCCGGGCTTAGCTCTCGGGGTTTTCGTCGCGTAGCGCCCTGATGTAAAAAGCATCTGCCCGATCGCGCCCGGCCGTAATCTCTCGGTTTCCGGGAACTGCTCTCCGTCACCGGTAAAGACACCTCGGCCGCCAAGGTGTTGCGCGCACCACCGCAAGCCTGCATCGGCTTGCCTCAAGGCGCGGCCGGGATAGTGTCGACCTCGTGCATGGAACCGGCCGCCGGCGCGTTCTCTGGCTGATGTTAGCTTTCATTTCACTCGGTTGCGCTCACCGAACACCCCGAACCACGACTCCCTTTCCACCCCCAAGTACCCCGGCGCCGTTCGAGCTGCGTCAGCGCTACAGCGGCACTTACGTGTTCGCCGGAGGCGATTCTGAGCGCGCCGCCGTGGCCGCCGCGGTGGACCGCGCAGTGGCTCAGATGTCGATTTTTGCAATCGACATTGCTCGCAGTGCGTTACTTGCCCGAGCGGAAATTCGCGCCTCGTATGGAATCTCTTTCGACGACGCCGGAAATATCAAGGTCGAGTCCCCTGGCGAGTTTCCGGAGGTGAGCCCCTCCGATGGCACGCCGGTCCACGTGGTGAACCGGCTCGGAGATGAGAGCGAGCTCAGTCAACAGTTCATCGATGGCGCCTTGGTGCAGAGTGGCCGGGCCGATGATGGAGGAGGGAGCACGACCTTCGAATTGCAGACCGACGAAACTCTGATTGTCCGCAGGGTGATGGAAAGCAGCCAACTCCCACGTCCGGTCGAATACGCGCTCACCTACCGTCGCAAGTAGGGAAGGGGAATTACGAAATGAATCCTTCGACTCGCAACAGCCCGTGGCTGCTGCTGGCAGAGGTGGTCCTTTTCGTTCTGATATTCATCGCCCAGCAGTGGCACCTGGTACCAGTCAGCAAGATCCCGTTTTTGTTCTTGGTTTGCTGGCTGTCGCTTCGGCTCCGAGGATTACGCTGGAGGGACGTCGGACTGGCACGCTTTCGGTCTTGGCCTGTGACGCTGGGGTTGGGAGCGGCACTTGGTGTCGCGATGGAAGTGCTCCAATTGTTTGTCACTCAGCCTTTTCTGGTGTCGGTGACGAAAAGAGGTCCCGACCTGTCATTCTTTCGACGGCTGGTTGGCAACCCCAAGCTCCTCGTGGTGATGCTCCTGTTGGTCTGGACCCTTGTCGCCTTCGGAGAAGAGCTCGTCTACCGCGGGTTTGTTTTGAACCGCCTGGCAGATTTTGGGAAGGGTACCAGGGCGGCATGGGGCACCAGCTTGCTCTTGATGAGCATCGCGTTTGGATTTGCGCATTACGCGCAAGGCATCACCGGAATCATCGACGAAGGGTTTATGGGATTCCTGTTAGGGCTTGCGTACTTAGCTTGCGATCGGAAGCTCGCCGTACCAATCGTCGCGCACGGCATTCAGGACACCGTGGACATGATTTTGCTCTTCCTGGGCAAGTACCCCGGGATCTGACGCGAGCAGCGGCCTCCCTCGCCAGGGCTGCTGTCCAGATCGCGAACAATGGTCTGCTGAGAGGGCAGGAGGCCTGAAAAAAAGACAGCATCTTTTGCCGTGAGTTTCGATGGTTGGGCGAAAACGCCGAGCTCTAGTATTGGCCCGAATGATGCATTGCTGTAGAGGCGAAGGGAGTTTCGATGCGCGGCGTAATCGTAGACCGGCACATAAAGGGAAACCTTGGCCTCATCCGCCGCGAATTTGGTTCTGGCTGTTTGCTTCGCTGCCTGCGGGCAATGGCGACTGGCGAGCAAGTCACGTTTCTGGAGATCGTCTTTCCCCGCCGAATCCGTGCGCCGCACGGCAAGGGTCGCCCCTGATTGAGGGTCGCCCCTGATTGTTGTGGGTCTTGACGCTGGGGGAGCGGTTGCTACCTCTGAGGTAGCAAGATGCAACAAACCCGGCAGCGCGACTCCGCTCTGAACCACAGCCCTCGGATCCGGGTCCACCTTCTCTCCAGACCGTC
>DAIQBK010000003.1:28376-381572 GCA_036781205.1 Myxococcaceae bacterium | reverse complement strand
ACTCCGCTCTGAACCACAGCCCTCGGATCCGGGTCCACCTTCTCTCCAGACCGTCTGAGTCCCACCAGATCGTTCAATTCTATGAAAAGGACGAGTTCGGCCCCGCTCGAGTAACGGGGCCCAGTGCGACGCCAGTCGGCTTTTCGATTCGCCAGCAGGTCTGCTACACCGACCCGTCCGATGAATAAGAGTAGCCCTCAAGCGCGTGAGATGGGCGATGAATCCATGGTCCGCAACCTGGCCGCCCAGGCGGAAGCGATCTGGCCCCAAGAGGCTCCGATTTTTGCTCAGTATTCGCTCCCGCCCAATGTTCGAATTTTGGATGTCGGTTGTGGCACCGGGGAGATCACCTCGCGGGTAGCCGAATTGTTTCCCAAGGCGGAGCTGCTCGGCATCGATCTCGACGAGCATCATCTCGAGCGAGCCCGGGTACGTTGCGCGCGCTATGGACCGCGAGTGCGCTTTCAAGTTGGCGACGCGCTCCAGCTGCCGTTGGGGGACGCGCAGTTCGACCTGGTGATCTGCCGACACCTGCTCCAGGCGGTCCCCAGCCCACGGCGCGCCGTCGAAGAAATGCGTCGAGTGGCTCGTCCCGGGGCCGGGCTCCACTTGATCGCCGAGGACTATGGGATGCTCTGGTGCTATCCGACCCAAAGAGATCCGGACGTGTTCTGGCGTGACGGAGCCCTGGTCTACGGAGAAGCAATCGGCGTGGACCTGCGAATCGGCCGGAAGATGTTCACTCTGCTCACCGATCTCGGGCTCGCCGAGATCAAGGTTACCTGGCTGGTGCTCGACACTTTGCGGGTCCCTCGAGACACGTTCGCCCGCATCTGGGAGGCTTGGCGGGACGGTTACACCGAATCGCTGGTGGCCAAATCACGCCTCCCGCGCTCGGAAATCGAAGCCTATTGGGCGGAGATGATCGCGTGCGTGCGCAACCCGCGCGGTTATGCGCTCTGGCATCTACCGCTTTGGACCGCGCAGGTTCCGGCCCGCTAGCCTCCCTTGCCCGGCTGCGCGCCGTGACGCCGCAAGAGATCCGCCACAGCGAGTTTCTTGGCCTTGATCGCAAGATCAAGAGGTGTGCGGCCGTCCCCTCCTTTCGCGTTCACCTCGGCGCCGGCGCCCACCAACAACTCAACCAGCTCCTCACTTCCCAGCTGTGCTGCCTCGTGCAGCGCGGTGAACCCCTCCGCCTGCTTGAAATTCACATCTGCGCCCTTGGTGACGAGCATCCGCGCGACCTCCACCTGTCCGGTGAGCAGTGCGGCCTGCAGCGGCGTGTTGCGAAACTTCGTCTGGGCAACCGCATTCACCGCTGCGCCGTGCGCGATCAGCAGCTCCGAAACTGCAAGCTGTCCCCCGAAACCGGCGAAGTGCAACGCAGTCCAGCCGAGCGGCTGAGAATGATACGACCGCACGAACTGCGGGTCAGCCGCGAGGGCTGTCGATACAGCCGTTCGGTCGCCGACCGCCGCAGCCTCGAACGGACTGAGCGCGGGGTGGCGCGCCAGGATTGAGGCGAGCATCCCGTTCTCCTGCGGGCGAATGAAGCCTTCTTCTCCTTGCCTCGCAAAGAGCGCGACGAGCAAAACGGAGATTCCGTCGGGTCGTCTGGCGCTCGCGAGAGCTGGGTCGGTGGATAAGAGCTGCTCCACCTTCCCTTGGTCCTGGGCCTTGACCGCATCGAACAACGATGCGGATACGGTCGGATCCAGGGCGGCGGGTGGAGAAGGGTGGTTGGTGGAAGCGGCGCAGGCGGCGAGAACGGCGGGCATTGGGGCGAGTAAGCGGTGCATGGAATTCCTCCTTTGCGCCACGGTAAAAGGGTTGCCGATCGCTGCACATCGTCCCTTCGACCCTTTTTGCATCTAGTCCTTTCGGCCCACCTCGAACCGCGACTCGGCGCGTAGAATGGGTTGATGAATTCCGAAGCGGTCGCGCCGCTGCTCGAGTTCCGCCGGCTGGTCCGGATCGGAGGCCTATTTGCCTGGCTGATGGTGGGATTGCCGCTGCTCTTCCAGTCCGGACTGGATCCGCGCCGGGTGGCGGGATGGGCGCCTGCCTCGATCGGCCTCGCGCTGGCCTCTTGGTACTCGGCCAGCTCGGAGCGCCGCCGGGCGTTGGCGCTGCTGATCTTCCAAGTCGCTTGCGTGCTGGCGATGGTCCTGTTGCTGTGCGATGGCTTCGAGGGCGCGCTGCTGGTGCTGGTGGCGCTACAGCTCGGCGGCCGAGTTTCCCGCCGAATTGGGATCGTCTGGATTGTGGCGCAAAGTGCACTGTTGGCAGGGGCAATTGCCATCCACTGGTCGCCTCGGCCCGCATTGCTTCTCGTTCCGCCTTACCTGGGCTTTGAGCTGCTCGCGTTCTTCGTCGCGGACGTACTTGCGCGCGACGCCGCTGCCCGCGCCGTGGTTGAGGAGAACAGTCGGCTCGCCGAGCGCCTGCGGATTGCTCGCGAGCTGCACGATGTCGTGGGCCACCGATTGACCGCCCTCAGCATTAATCTCGAGGTGGCTTCGCGCGCCGCGGGGGCCTCCGCGCAGGAGTCGATCGCTTCGGCTCACGCTTTGGCCCGGGCAGCTCTCCAGGAGGTTCGTGCGGTCGTCGCGCAACTTCGAGATCCGGAGCGGCTCGAGCTATCTGACGCGCTGCGCACCCTCGCGGCCGAGACGCCGGGTCCTCGGGTCCATTTGACCGTTCCCAATGCCCTTTGCCGAAACGATGCAAGTTGCGCGTTGACTTTGCTGCGCTGCACTCAGGAGATTCTCACCAACGCGGTCCGCCACGCCGAGGCGGAGAACTTGTGGATCGAGATTGTCGAGTCGAATGGTTGCATTCAATTGCGTGCCCGCGACGATGGGCGCGGCGCGGACAAAATTCGGCTCGGCCATGGATTGCGCGGGATGCACGAGCGAATCGAGCGAGCAGGGGGACAGATGGAGATTGAGACGCGCCCAGGGGCGGGTTTCTCGGTCCATCTGACGTTGATGCCAGCGGCGCAGAGCGAGCGATGATCCGGATTCTGCTGGTGGAGAACGAAGAGCTGGTTCGTCAAGGACTGCGACGATTGCTGGAGCTGGATCAGGAACTGGCGGTGATCGGTGAAGCCCGCGATGGCGAGGAGGCTCTGCAGCTGATCGGCGAGATCCATCCGGACGTGGTCCTGCTCGACATTCGAATGCCGAAGCTCGATGGAGTCGGCGTGCTGCGCGAGCTGAGAAAAAAGCGAGAGGCGATCCCTCCTTGCCTGGTGCTGACTACCTTCGACGATCCGGACGCGCTGTTGGCTGCGGTTCGCGCCGGAGCGAAGGGCTACCTGCTCAAAGATGTCAGCTTCGAGCAGCTGGTCGCTGCGATCCGGGCGCTCGCCGCCGGTGGAAGCTTTGTCCAACCGACGGTGACCGAAGGTCTCCTTCGCGCTTTTCAGCAGGCAGCTGCGGATCCGGATCACGAGCGCGGGAGGGAAGAGCCGGCGCAATCGCTCACCGGCCGCGAGCTGGAGGTACTGCGACTGATGGCTGGGGGCTACTCCAATCGAGAGATTGCGCGTGCGCTCTTTGTCGCCGAGCGCACCATCAAGAACCACGTTTCAAGCATTCTTTCGAAGTTGTACGTGCGCGACCGCACCCGGGCCGTACTGAAAGCACTCGAGAAACGTCTGCTCTGACATCTGAGCACATCTTCGATCGTATCCTCACTCTGGTTTCGTTGAACCCACACCGCCCGATGGGTAGGCGACGACTCACGCTGCTTGTCGCTCTGAAACAAGCGACAATGTTTCAAAGTTGCGGATCGGAGATCAGTCATGAATCAGCGCTTCCACCTCGTGGTTGGCGCACTCGTCGCGTCCATCTTGTCCGGATGTCACTGCACTCAGATCGCACTAATTTGCCAATCGAACACGGATTGCACCGGCGGCAGGGTTTGCGTGGCCGGCCAATGCGGGTTTCCTGGTGATGGAGGCGGTGGCGACGGAGGCGGTGGCGACGGAGGCGGTGGAGACGGAGGCTGCGTCAATCTTCAGTGCAACCAGGTAACCTGTCCAGACGGCGGCACCACTTCCATTACCGGAACTGTCTTCGATCCGAGCGGTGCAGTTCCCATCTACAACGCGCTGGTTTACGTGCCCAACGGGCCAGTGTTGCCGTTTACACCGGGCGTGACCTGCGACCGCTGTGCCGCGTTCACCTCGGGATCACCCTTGGTGGTTGCCTTGACTGGAGCCGACGGAACATTCAGCTTGCGAAATGTTCCGGTTATCCCCAACGGTGGATCGCTTCCGTTGGTGATTCAGGTTGGGCATTGGCGGCGCCAGGTCGCGCTTCCGGGCGTCCCAGCTTGTACCAGCACCCCAATAACTGACGCCGGCACGACGCGACTTCCGCAAAATCAGTCGGAGGGCGATCTCCCTCAAATGGCGATTGCCAGTGGCAGTGCCGACCCATTCCAATGTCTCCTCCTGAAAATGGGTATCTCCACCTCGGAATTCACCGCTCCAGGCGGCGGCGGCCGTGTTCACTATTTCCGCTCGAACGGGATGGACACGTCTCCCCCGGCTCCGCGGATAACGGCGCTACTGGACGACGCTGGAACGCTGATGAATTACGACGTCGTGCTGTTGCCATGTGAAGGTGCTGAGCGAAGAGACGGCGGCCCGGATGAACAAAATCTGGTTGCGTATACTTCGGCGGGCGGTCGCCTCTTCACCACCCACTACGGATACTCGTGGCTGGCGTTTCCGGAAAACGCACCATTCTTCACGACTGGAGTTTGGGCGCCAGGATCATGCGACGCCTACAACGCCCCCCTCCCGGGTTTACCGACCACGGTTGATCAGACTTTCCTTAAGGGGGCTTCCTTTGCGCAGTGGTTGGTGAATGTGGGGTCTTCAACGGATGCCGGTACGCTTAACCTCATCGAGTCGCGGCACGACCTGTTGTTCACGGACGGTGGATCGCAACGATGGCTGTACACGAACATTCCGAATGCGATTTCGAACTGTACAACGCAGCCTCAACCCGCGGTGTTGCACATGACTTTCAACACCCCGCTGAACCCACCGCCGCTTCCGGATGGCGGTGCGGGAAATCAGTGCGGAAGAGTCGTCTACAGCGATTTCCACGTCTCGGCCAATGCCGCGGGTACCGGCACATTCCCGGGCGCCTGCAACCCGGGGCCGCTCACCGCTCAGGAGAAGGCCCTGCTGTTCATGTTGCTGGACGTCTCGTCTTGCGTTCAAAGCGATAACGCGACCTGCGCGACGCTGGGCCAAAGCTGCTCACCCAATCCGTGCTGTTCTCCGCCACCCGGCCAACCGCCCCTGCGTTGCGTCGACCCATCAGGTCAGGCCTGTGGCGCCTCGGGCAGCTGCACCTGCCAACCCGGTCTGCGCTAAGCAGCCCGGGACATCCTCTCCGCGAGCACGATCTCGGCCACGCGTCGAGTAAATTGTGCCTCTGCAACTCTGTGTTTCGTGCAATCACTTGCGCTGAGGCACGTGGGGCGTAGTAACTAGGCCCCCAAGTGCCGTCGCCGCCGACTTAGCAACTCCATTTGAGACATTGAGAGGAATCTATGACCCAGCGAGGATTGGGAACTGCCATTGCGCTGGCATTTCTGATGTTTTTTGTACCCGAACGCGCGCACGCGCTTCAACCGCTCGAGGCCTTCATCCGCTCGGGCCGCACCAAGAGCCCGGATAACGCCGAAGCTCGCGCCAACCTGAGTCAGCAGCAGGGAGTGGCGGATGCGACCCTGGGACGGGTGCTGCCCGGAATCTCCGCCCGCGGCAACTACCTACGCAATCAGTATCAGTCGCAGGTTGACATTGGAGTCCCGCCCGCGCCGCCGCAGCTAATAACCATCCAGCCGTTCAACCAGCTGACCGGGTCTGCCACACTGACCGTACCGCTGATCGACCTTGCGGGATTCGTGCGCACCGCGGCCCAGTACTCCGCAGCGGAGGGCTTCGCGAAGCAGGCCGAGGCCACCGCCCTCCAGGTGGAATCGCTGGTGGTTCAAGACTACTTCCAACTGCTGGCTAATCTGTCCCTGGTGGTCTCCTCCGAGCGCGCGCTCGAAGTGGCCCGCGAGAGCCTGCGACTGGCCCAGGCCCAACAGGCTGCGGGCCGAGCCACCCTGCTCGACGTGGATCGAGCGATCGCCGAAGTGGAAAGGCAGGTACAGTTCTTGGCCACGGCAAAGCTGCAGGTTGCGCTGTCCGCTCGGGCGCTCGAATCTGCCAGCGGCCTTACGCCCGAATCGCTCGTGCCGGTTCCGTTCGAAGACGATCTTCACGAGGAAGCGGATCTCGCGAGCTTCTCACCGCCCGATCCGGCGCTGCCATCGATCGCCGCTGCGATGAAGCTCACCGAGTCGGCGAACCGGCTAGCAGTCGCACAAAAACTGACCCTGTTCCCGACGGTCGCGGGGACGTTCACTGAGTCCGGCACGAATGCGTCCGGTTTCGTAGGTCATCACTACAGTTGGCAGGCGGGGGTCGGTTTCACCTGGCAGTTCGACCTGACGACGATCGCGAACATGCGTTCTCAAGACGCGTTCGCCGACGCGGCCCGCGCGAGAGAACAGCGGGCTCGCCTCGCGGCGCGCGATGCAATCTACCGTTTTTGGCAGACCGTCCACAGCGACATCGCCACCAGCCGATCGGCCCGGGCCCAGGCCAAGGCGACCGCCCACGCCGCTCGCCTGGCGGCTGACCGCTACCAGGCGGGTGCGGCCACGCAGCTCGACCTCTTGCAAGCTGAACGCGACGCCTACGCCGCCGATGTGGCGCGTATCCAGTCCGACGCCGATCTGGCGAACGCGCGCAACCAGCTGCGGTTGGCGACGGGAATCGATCCTTTCGTAGCCGCCCAATGATGTTCGGGGGCTCGTTCGGCTGGACGAGAGCAGCGGTTCGCCGTTAGCACTCCCCATGAAAACGAGTCCCTTGGCGGGCAAGCCCGCTCCACTGTCGATGCTGGTCAATGTGCCCAGGCTGGTCACCGCCTATTTTTCCGAGGTTCCGGATCCCACGGTTCCCGAGCAGCGCGTGATTTTCGGTACTTCTGGCCACCGTGGCTCATCGCTCAAGAGGTCCTTCAACGAGTGGCACATTCTCGCCATCACTCAAGCCATTTGCGAGCACCGCCTGCGGCAAGGAATTGGTGGCCCGCTGTTCGTTGGAATCGATACCCACGCGCTTTCGGTTCCGGCGTTTGCGAGCGCGCTTGAAGTGCTCGCTGCCAACGCAGTGCAGGTGATGATTTCCGAAAGGGACGAGTACACCCCGACTCCGGCGGTCTCCCATGCAATTCTTACTTACAATCGCGGCCGCACCTCCGGACTTGCAGACGGGATTGTGGTCACCCCTTCGCACAACCCGCCGGAGGATGGCGGCTTCAAGTACAACCCTCCACACGGTGGACCGGCGGAATCGGAGCTCACTGGCCAGATCGAGACGAAAGCGAATCAATTGATCGAGAATCGATTGCAGGGGGTAAAGAGAATTCCCCTCGAGAGCGCGCTGCGGGCCGCTACGACGCACCTTCACGACTATCTAAGCTCCTTTGTCGGCGATCTCGGGAACGTGCTCGACATGGAAGCAATTCGCTCCGCTAAGCTGAGCCTGGGCGTGGATCCGCTCGGCGGCGCGGGGGTCCACTATTGGGGCCGGATCGCCGAGCAATACGGGCTGAACCTCACCGTGGTGGACGCCACCGTGGATCCGACCTTTCGTTTCATGAGCGTGGATTGGGATGGAAAAATCCGAATGGATCCGTCCTCGACTTACGCGATGCAACGGCTCACGGCGCTCAAGGATCGCTTCGATATCGCGTTCGCCTGCGACACCGATGCCGATCGGCATGGAGTTGTCACGCGAAGCGCGGGTCTGCTTCCCCCCAATCAATACCTTTGCACAGCTGCCTATCACCTCTTCACCAACCGCAGCAGCTGGCGGCAGGACTCAGCTGTGGGCAAAACGACCGTGAGCAGCCAGATGTTTGATCGGGTTGCGAACAAGCTGGGCCGCCGACTCTATGAGACTCCGGTCGGTTTCAAGTGGTTCACCGAGGGTCTTCTCGACGGATCGCTGGGCGTTGCCTGTGAAGAAAGCGCCGGGGCATCCTTTCTTCGGCGAAATGGGCAGGTATGGGCGACGGACAAGGATGGGATCATTTCCGCGTTGCTCTCGGCGGAAATCACGGCCCGCTTTGGTCGCGACCCGGCAGAAGTGTATCGCCAACTCACCACCGAGCTCGGTGAGCCTGCCTACGATCGGGTAGATGCTCCCGCCACCCGCGAGCAGAAAAAGAAGCTGCAAGCTCTCTCCGCCGACCAAATTAAATTCACCGAGCTGGCTGGAGAGAAAATCAAGGCCGTGCTCACGCGCGCGCCCGGCAATGGAGCACCGATTGGCGGGGTGAAGGTGGTGGCAGAGAACGGATGGTTTGCGGTCCGACCATCCGGTACCGAGGAAATATACAAACTCTACGGTGAGAGTTTCCGCGGCAAAGAGCATCTCCGCCGCATTTTTGCGGAAGGGGAGGAGATGATTCGGCACGTTCTGGGAGATTGAAACCCTCGATCTCCGTCGGACGGTTCGTGCTATAGGCGGCGCGCACGAGGCTTGCGAGCATGTCGAAGATTTCCTTGGCAACGTTCGTTGTTCTTCGAGTTGTGGCTGCCGTCGCCGCCGAAGGCACCGAGGCGAAGCAGAGCGTCTACACCGATTTTCGCGGCCAGTCCCCCGGGGCGATTCACAAGATCACTCCTGCGGATCTGCCAAAGCCGTACGTCAGTAAGTCGGCACTCAATCACGCAAGGCTCGTGCCCAGGCCCAAGAACGCATGGCCACAGGCTGCGCCTGGATTCAAAGTCGAATTGTACGCAGAGGGATTGAACAACCCGAGGTTGATCCGGACCGCGCCCAATGGCGACTTATTCCTGGCCGAAAGCAGGCCTGGCCGGATCAAGGTTTTTCGTGGAATCACGCCAGATGGCAAGTCGGAGGAATCGAGCGTTTTTGCGAGCGGACTGAACCAGCCGTTTGGAATCGCTTTCTATCCGCTGGGCCCAAATCCGCAGTACGTCTACGTCGCGAATACTGATTCGGTGGTTCGCTTCGCGTACAAGAATGGCGATCTCAAAGCCAGCGGCTCACCCCAGAAGCTGGCGGGGTTGCCAGGGGGTGGTCTTTTAGAGGGCGGGGGGCACTGGACGCGAGACATCGCGTTTTCCCTCGATGGAAGGAAGCTGTTCATCTCGGTTGGCTCGCGTTCGAACGTCGATGACGTGGACAACAATCCTCGCGAGTACCACCGCGCCGATATTCTCGAGGCAAATCCCGATGGAACCGGCCTTCGCGTTTATGCGAGCGGCATCCGCAATGCGGTGGGCATTGCGATTAACCCGCAAACCGGCGAGTTGTGGGCTTCCGTCAACGAACGCGACGAGCTAGGGGACGACCTGCCTCCGGATTACATCACCCACGTCCAAGAAGGGGGCTTCTATGGATGGCCCTGGTACTACATCGGAGGAAATCAGGATCCTCGCCATCACGGGAAGCATCCAGAGCTGAAGGGCAAGGTGATCGTGCCCGACGTACTACTTCAACCGCACTTCGCCTCACTGGAGATGGTCTTCTATCAAGGAGATCAGTTCCCGCCGGAATACCGGGGGGACATTTTCGCAGCCGAGCACGGCTCTTGGAATCGGGCAGTCCGGACCGGTTACGAAGTGATTCGCGTGCCGCTCAAAAAGGGACGGGCAAGTGGTGAGTATCAGGATTTCCTGACCGGGTTTGTCATGCCGGACGGCCAGGTGTGGGGGCGGCCGGTGGGAGTTGCGATCGCCGAGGATGGATCGCTGATCGTGACTGACGACGGGTCCAACTCGATTTGGCGCGTAAGCTATTCCGCGTCGCGATAAGTGGGGGCCCTGGTACCATTAGTTTTGCAACCATGTCGGAGCCCGGTTCCATTTTGGCTCAGTCGAGCGTTGGGTAATCTAGATTGAAAATGACGCGGCAACTGCCCGCCTATCTCGCGAAAATCGTGATTTTCGCTGCGGCCTATGTCGCTGTCTCGAAACTAGGGCTGAGGGTGGGTGCCGTCGGTGGGTTTGCCACTCTGGTCTGGCCAGCCACGGGCATGTCGCTGATTGCGCTGTTGGAGTTTGGGTCGGCTCTCTGGCCAGGGGTCGCCCTGGGTGCGTTTGCCGTCAATTTTTGGGTTGGCGCTCCGCTGCCAATGGCTGTCGCAATTGCCTGTGGCAACACCCTCGAGGCAGTGATCGGCGCTTATGTGGTGCGCCGAATGGCGGGAACGGATGACTTGCTCGAGCGGCTTCCTGCGGTGACCGGGTTGATCCTCTTCGCGGCTGGGCTGAGCACCGCGGTGAGCGCGAGCTTTGGAACGATCAGCCTGGTGCTGGGAGGAAAGATTTCACGCGCTGACTTTTATTTCACCTGGCGGGTGTGGTGGCTCGGAGATGCAATCAGCGATCTAATCGTCGCCCCGGTACTGGTTGCGTGGACGACGTGGCGCCGCGAGGCATGGCAATGCAAACGGACGTTCGAGGCTATCACCTTGGTGCTAACGATGGGCTTAGCCGCGGCGGTCGTGTTTTTTGGGCGTCGCTCGGTTCTGACCGACATGGCGTTGGGCCCCTATCTGCTCTTCCCACCGCTGATCTGGGCAGCGTTCCGATTCGGTCCGCGCGTCGTGGTCAGCTTGAGCTTGTTTGCGGCGATCGTGGCCATTTGCGGCACTGCCTTGGAATTCGGGCCATTCGCGATCGGCTCATTGTCGGAGCGTTTACTGCCGCTGCAAGCCTTCATGACCATCTTGTCAGCAACCGGTTTGCTCCTGGGTGCGGCAGTGTCTGAACGCAGGAGGGCGGAGGCCGAAGCAAGAGAGGCGGTGCGGGCCCGCGACGAATTTTTGTCGATCGCCTCGCATGAGCTGAAAACTCCGTTGACGTCGCTTCAGCTCCAGACTGAGTCACTGGCGGTCAAATTAAAGGCTGTGGTGTCGCTACCGGCGAGCCTCTCGACCAAGCTCCAGACCATCCTGCGCCAAACCCGCCGGTTGGGCGAGCTGATCGACAATCTGCTCGATGTTTCGCGGATCACTTCGCTGCGGCTGGACCTACAGCTCGAAGAGGTTGATCTGGCCGCGCTGGTCAAGGACGTCGCTGCTCGAGCAGAGGAAAGGCTCGCCCAGGCCGGCTCTCTTCTGGAACTGGAAGTGGTCGGTCCGGTATGGGGCTATTGGGACAAGCAACGCCTGCACCAGGTCGTCGAAAACTTGCTTGCCAATGCGATCAAATATGGGGCAGGAAAACCGATCACCATCTCGTTGAAGGCGAGCGCGGATGCGGCGGTGCTGATGATTCGGGACCAGGGAATCGGGATTGCTCCCGAGGATCAAGCGCGAATCTTTCAGCGCTTGGTGCGAGCCGTATCTCCACAACAATATGGCGGTTTCGGTCTCGGTCTGTGGATTGCGCGACAAATCGTCGAGAGACTCGGAGGAGGAATCAGGGTAACCAGCCAGCCCAACCAGGGGTCGACGTTCACTGTCGCCCTGCCTTACCATCCAGCTCAGTCCGATTGTCTCGCCGCGAAATAGCTCGTTCGCTAGCTAGAAGATCCAGAGAGACTCCTTGGGAAAGTGCAGCCAATAGGGTTTCTGCGCTGGCGCCACCGTCGCTCGTACCCTGACGCGCAGGCCGCCGGCATGAAATAGATAGTCCCATCGCTCGCCGAGATACACCGCTGCGTCGAGCTTTCCGGCCAGGCAATTTTCGCCGGGCGAATCCGAAGTCTGCGTCCGCTCGATTCGGATCACCGCGGTGGCCTGCTCACCGGTTCGGCGGTCCACTTTCAGCTGCCCGCACAATTGCCAATCGGTTCCGGCGATTTTGGCCATCGCCCCTTTGACCTCCACCACGGTGCCGGTGAGCTCGTTGTTCGAGCCCATGAATTCAGCGGCGAAGATCGTTCGTGGGTTTTGATAGATTTCTTGCGGCGTCCCTTCCTGCTCGATCCGCCCCTTCTCCAGCAGCAGCACCCGATCGGCGATCGCGAGCGCTTCGATCTGATCGTGGGTGACGCACACCGCGCTGATCTGCAGTTGCTCGATGATCTCTCGAAGCCAGACTCGAGCTTCCTCTCGCAACTTGGCGTCCAGATTGGACAGCGGCTCGTCCAGCAGCAGCAGTTGCGGGTTGTAGGCAATCGCACGTGCAATCGCGACCCTTTGCTGCTGCCCTCCGGAGAGCTGATGCGGGAGGCGCGCCGCCATTCCCTCCAAGCCCATGTGACCCAAGGCAGCCGAAACCCGCTTCTGGACTTCGCTCGAGGGAACCTTTCGAAGGCGGAGCCCATAGGCGATGTTTTCAAAAACGGTCCGGTGCGGCCACAGCGCGTAGGACTGGAAGACCAGCCCGAGGTTGCGTCGTTCCGCCGGCACCTGGGCGCCGTTTTCGGAATCGAAGAGCGTCTGATTGCCGAGCGTGATTCGGCCGGTATCGGGATGATCCAACCCGGCGATCGCCCGCAGCAGGGTGGTCTTCCCGCTCCCGGAAGGGCCGAGGAGCGCGACCACCTCGCCCCGCCGCAACTCGAAGGAGACGCCCTTGAGCACTTCGTTGGCGCCGAGACGTTTGTAGACATTCGAGACGATTAACTTATCCATGCAGGCGCACTCCTAGACGTAGGGCAACCCCGAGTCCGGCTGCCACCAGCACTACGTTGACCACCGACAGCGCCGCCACGATGTCGATTGCGCCGGTCGCCCAGAGGGACACGATGAGCGAGCCCACCACCTCGGTCCCTGGGCCGAGTAGGTAGACCCCGGTGGAGTACTCGCGGACGAAAATCATGAAGACCAACAGCCAGCTGCCAATCAGGCCAAATCGAATCAGGGGCAGGGTGACCTCGCGGGTCACCTGACCCCGCGTCGCGCCGATGGTTAGCGCCGCCTCCTCCAAATCCGGCGAGACCTGCAGCAGCGCGCTCGAGATGAGACGCATTCCATAGGCCAGCCAAACGACGCTGTAGGCCAGCCAAACGCTAAACAGGGTACTTCTGAGTGGGGAGAGGGGCCTGACGAAAAGAAAGACCCAGAGGAACGCCAGGCCCGCTACCAATCCCGGCATCCCGCGAGGGACCATCACCAGGTAATCGAGCGCCCGGGACCAGCGGCTCTGCCAACGGTGGGACGCGAGCCCGATCAGGGTGTACCAGACGACCGCCAAAGCCCCGCCGAAAATGGCGATCCCCAGCGTATTGAGAATGCCCCGAACCAGATTTGGGTACTCCAAAAGCTCCCCGAAGTTCTCGAGGGTGAGCACCTTGGCGAGACGAACGCCTTCCCCCCAGGAGCTGACGAACGCGCGCAGGAAGACTCCCGAGAGCGGCAGCAGAACGGTCACCCCCAGCCAAACCAGCACCAACGCCACCGCCGGCCAGCGCCATCCGCCGAGCGGCAATGGCCGGGGCGACAATCCCTTCCCCCCCACCGTCACGAAACGGGCAGAAGCCCCGATCAACCGACGCTGGAGATAGACCAACGGGAAGGCGACCGCGATGATCGCGACCGCCACCACCGCCATCAGTTGGTAAGAAGGGACCCCGAGCCGGTTGGTCAGCTTATAGAGGTAGGTCGAGAGGACGAGCAGACCACCTGGATCGCCGAGAATCAAAGGAAGTCCGAACAGCTCGAATCCCAAGAAGAAGACCAAAACGGCGCTGTAGAGGATTGCCGGGCGCACCATCGGCAAACTGACGCTCAGCGCGATCCTCGCCGCTCCAGCGCCCGCCACGCGTGCCGCCTCCTCCAGATCAGCGCCCAACCCGCGCAGCGCCGACGAGGTGTAGAGAAAGACATACGGGATGTGAGTCAGGCCGGCGATCAGGGTCAGGCTGGCCAGGGAGTACAAATTCCAAGGCGCGGACCCGAAGACCTGCTTGGTCCAGAGGGTGAAAAAGCCAACCGGTCCAGCCGCGACCACATATCCAAATCCCAGAACGACCGGCGAGAGAAAGATCGGGATCAGAACAATCGGCTCGAGAAAACTTCTACCCGGCAGATCCGTCCGCACCAGCAAGAATGCCAACACGCTACCCAGCGGCACGGCGACCAAAGTCATCCCGAGCGCGACCAGTGCCGTGGTTGTAAAGGCTCGGTGAAAGTCGCTATCTGCGAAAACGAAGCGAAACGCCGAGGTCGACAATTTTGCCGAAGGCTGGAAAAAAGGTGCGTCCAGTACGCTCTGGTAGAGCACGATTCCCAGCGGCAAAAACACCGCGGTCGCCGTGATCAGAACTACCAGTACGCGATACCACTGGACGGCGCGCATGAGACTACTTCGTGCCAAGAGCCTCTTGCCACTGCTTCAGGAATTCGAGGCGCTTGGATTGGTCCAGGTAGACCAACAATGAGGTGCTGACCGGAATCGGCTTGAGGCTGGTGCCCAGCGCCTTGTTGAGAGCGGCGGCGGTGTATTCCCCTTGTACGTCGGAGCGGAGCGAGAAAAGCACGGCCTTATTGGCGATGATCTCCTGCCCGCGAGCGGACAAAAGGTAGTCGAGAAATAGTTTGCCTGCGTTGGGGTGCTTGGCCACTTTGGGAATCAACGCAATCCGGGACATCACCAGAGTGTAATCCTTGGGGTAGACCACTCCCAGGTTCGGATCCTTGCGCTGCTTGCCGATCGCGTAGGAGCCGATCATGTTGAATCCGATCAGATGCTCGCCGGAGAGAATTCGCTCCATCATCGCCCCGGTACTGGTGTAAAGCTTCACCCCCACTTTGCCGTAGGTCTTGATCGTATCGGCGAAGGCAGGATCGGTACGGGCGTCCTGGGTGAGCAGCATGAAACCGATCCCGCTGCGCTCTGGATCGTAGCAGGTGACCTTGCCCTTGAACCGGTCGGGATTAGCCTTGAGCAGCTTGACCAGCTCAGCGTGCGACTGAGGAACTTCTTCGGGCTTGAGCAGCCGTTTGTTGTAGACGAAGGTGATTGGCTCGAAGGTGGTGCCGAACGCTTCGTTTTTCCACAGGGCCCAGCCAGGCAGCCCGCTGGCTTCCGGACTCTTGTACTCCTGGGCGGAGCCATCGTTGGCGAGCTTGATCTGCAGATCCATCGCGGAGCTCCAAAGCAGATCCGCTGAGCCGCCCCCGGCGGCGACTTCGCTGACGAAGCGGTTGTAAACCTCGGTGCTGTTCATATCGTTGTATTCAACCGTGATTTTTGGATGCAGCGCGCCAAAGTCTTTGAGAAGCGGCGCGGCTGCCACCGAGTCGGTGGTGGAATAGATGACAACTTTTCCTTCTTTCTCGGCAGCGCTGACAATCGGCGCAGCGGTGGCGATGGGTTTTGCGTCGGCCGCGTAAGCCGGGTCGGCCGCCGCCCAGAGAAACCATACCAATAATCCGCGAATTAGCTTTGTTGTCATTGCTGGCATCCTGTATCGCTTGGGGTCCGAAAGATTCTGGACTATGCAAACCACGTCTTTCGCCATGCTTTCATCGCCGGGAGAGGGAAGCCATGCGACTTTTGATTGTTGAGGACAACGAGCACCTGGCGAACAACCTAGCCAAGCTGTTTCGAGCCAAGGGTTACGCGGTGGACTGCGCCCCTCGGGGCGACGATGCCGACGCGGCTTTGCACACCCAACCCTATGATCTGGTGATTCTCGATCTGGGATTGCCGGACATGGACGGACTCGAGGTGCTCAGGCGAATCCGCCGTCGGAAGTCGCGGGTTCCGGTGCTGATCCTGACTGCGCGCGAGTCGGTGGAAAAGCGGGTCGAAGGGCTCAACCAGGGCGCGGACGACTACCTTGGCAAACCCTTTGCGCTCGCCGAGCTGGAGGCGAGAGCCGGAGCCTTGATCCGGCGGGGAGTCGGCGGGGAAAGTCCGGTGCTTCGCAGCGGGCGGCTGACGCTCGACACCGTCGGGCGGCTGGCGAAGATCGACGGCGTGGCGCTCGATCTTCCGCGCCGCGAGCTGTGCCTGCTCGAGCTGCTTCTGCTGCGGACGGGTCATGTGGTCGGAAAGCAGACGCTTCTTGAAAAGCTCTTCGGTTTCGATGACGAGGCGGGCCCCAACGCGATCGAGCTCTACGTTCACCGCTTGCGCAAGAAGGTGGAGCCAGCCGGGGTGCACGTGCGGACCATTCGGGGTCTGGGATATTTGCTGGAGAACGCGTGATCACCGGTCGCACCCTCCGCTCGCAGCTATTGCTATGGCTGCTCGTTCCGCTGGTTGCCATCTGGGCCGTGGACGCGGTCCTGACGCACCGCAACGTCGAGCAGGCGATGAACGCCACTTACGACCGATCTCTGTACGCGTCAGCCTTGGCGATCTCCGAGCACGTTGCCTTCGTGGAGGGTCGTCTGCTCGTCGACTTGCCACCGGTGGCCTTGGAGATGCTCGATACGCCGGATCAAGAACGCATCTTCTACCGGGTGTCATATCAGGGGCCGGACAGTGAGGACGTTTTCGTCACTGGCTATTCGGACCTTCCGCCTGCGCCCTCCGACGCGCTGCCGCGGACGCCAGTTCTGTACGAGCAGACCTACCGAGGCGAGACGGTTCGGATCGCAGCGCTTCGATCGACGCTCCCAGCGGATCAACCGATCACCGCCCTGGTCCAAGTGGCGGAGACGGTCGACGGGCGCAAGGCGCTCACTCGGACCCTGGTGGGACGCGGGCTGGTGTCCCAGGTCCTGTCGATCGTGATTGCCGCAGGCCTGGTTTGGTTCGTCGTGACCCGTGGACTGACCCCTCTCGCGGAGCTCAGCCGCGAAATGGCCCATCGGTCGGCCACCGATCTGGCTCCGCTACGGCCGCAGCAGGTGCCGGAGGAGGTGTCGCCGCTGATTGAGGCGATGAACCAGCTGATGGCCCGGGTTCGCGATGCGATTGCGGCGCAGCACCGCTTCGTCGCCGATGCATCGCACCAGCTGCGCACTCCGCTCGCGGTGCTCCGAACCCAGGCCGAGCTCGCGCTGCGTCAGGAAGAGCTGGGTCCGATGAAAGAAGCAGTCGCCCAGCTGAGGGATCACTCGCAGGCGACGAGCCACCTCGCGAGCCAATTGCTCTCGCTCGCCCGGGCCGAGCCCGCATTGGAAGCGCACTCGGGCGTCGGGCCGATGGATCTCGCCGAGCTGGCGCGAGAGGCGTGCTTGGCGCTGGTCCCTCAAGCCCTGGGGCGACGAGTCGATCTGGGATTCGAAGCAATCCAAGGGGCGATCATTCGCGGGCAGTCCTATTTGGTTCGGGAAATGATCTCGAATCTGGTGGAGAACGCGATGCGCTACGGCGCGCCAGGAGGCGCGGTCACCGTCAAGGTGGAGAAACCGGACGAGGCTTCGTTTTTACTCGTGGTTGAGGACGACGGCCCAGGAATTCCACAGCCGGAACGGGCCCGGGTCTTCGAGCGGTTCTACCGGATTCCGGGAAGCCCCGGAGAGGGTGCCGGTCTTGGTCTGTCGATCGTGCGGGAAATCGCCCGAGGCCATGGTGCCACGGTGCGGTTGTTAGAAGGCGCGGACGGACATGGCCTTCGCGTCGAGGTGCGATTCGCCAAGGCTGTTGGTTAGGGCGGCGGCTCGTCCAAAAAGTTGCTGGATCCCTCGAAGGGGTATTCGTGCGCGACGATCCCGGACGAGGATGAAAGGATCCCGACAGGAATACCTGTGCATCGTCCGCGCCGAGGGCGGGTTTTGTTCCACTTATCGGAAAGGAACGACGGATGAATTTCAGGAGCTTGTTCACGCGGATTCCGCTGGTTGCAGTTCTTCTCGTCTCCTCCGTTACCTTCGCAGTCAAGGTACCGACGAGCACCCCGAATTTCGATCTGAACCTGGCGTTCCTGCTGCAGATGCGAGCCCAAGCCGCGTTTGACGGCGATCCGTCAGCGGGGCGTGGTGCTGGCCCGGGGGCTGCGCCGTATGGGACGGTTGACACGGACCTCTACATTCGCCGGATGCGTCTCATTGCCAGTGGATATGCATTCCAAAAATTCTCGTTCTACTTGATGTTCGACACGCCGAATTTCGGCATCCGCGGCAACTATACGGGCTCCACCTTCGTACAGGACATGCACATTGGCTACGAGCCCTTCAAGGAGCTCGCGATCGAAGCGGGCTTTATTTACATGCCCTTCAACTATTTGGGGCTGCTTGCCTCTTCCGCAACGAGCTCGATCGAAAAAGGCACGGCCATCCTCTTCTACAACAACGCCCGCGGATTGCGCGAAACGGGGATCCAACTGCGTACCCTGATTCTGGACAAGCGCCTCTACTTCCGGGGCGGGGTTTTCGCTGGACTGCACGGGGGGCAGAACAACCAGAACGGCGCGGCCGTCGCAACTACCGATGCGAATTGTACAACTCCCGGATGCACCTTCACTGTCAATGGGAACGGCCGGCCGCTTTGGGCAGGGACCGTTCGCTTCAACCTGATCGGAGGGGAGAATGCCTATTCGTTTCCGAGCATCTACATGGACGGCAACTCCCACGTATCGATTGGGGTAGCTGGCCAGTTTCAGGGCAAGGGAAGCAACACTCCGATTACCCGGATCGGACCCACTGGCGCCCGGACTACCACCAATACCGCGGTCAACGACTACCTCGCCTACACTGGCGACGTGTTCGTGGACTTTGCCCTCCCAGGCGATATGGAAGCAGTGCTGATGGTTGACGCCGAGCGCTTTGATTGGGGATCGGGCAGCGACAAAACCGGAAACGGTATCGCTGCAGAGGCGGGTTTCCGGATCGGGGAGTTCGAGCCTGAAGTCAACGGATATTGGTTTAATAGCGAGTCGCATCAGACCAGTTTCCTGAAGTTCGCCGGCGGCCTCAATTGGTTTATCCAGCGGCACAACACCAAGCTGAGTTTAGAGTTCATTCACCAAAAGAACGGCGTGAATTTGGGTACCTCGCCTGCCGTCCACATGTTCTTGGCTCAGTTTCAGTTCTATTACTAAGCGATGGTTTGATTAGCGCTCCGCGGCCCAGCCCAGGGCCGAGGAGTGCGCCCGACGGGCGGGGCTCCGCTACCCACCTCCCGGAGCCCCGTCCGTGGGATGATTGAGAATTACTCGTAGCGCAGGGCGGAAATTGGATCCATTCGAGCGGCACGGCGGGCGGGGTAGAAACCGAAGAAGATTCCCACCGCGATCGAAAAGGCCGGCGCGATGATCAGCGCCTGAGAAGGAATCGACATCGGCCATTCCAGCACCCGACCAAAAATCACCGAGCTGATCACTCCCAAGGAAATCCCGAACAGTCCGCCGAAAAGGCTCAACAGCACCGCCTCGCCAAGAAACTGCGCCTGGATCGCTCCCTCGGTCGCGCCCACCGCCAGACGCAGGCCGATCTCTCGAGTGCGCTGAGTCACCGATACCAGCATCACGTTCAGGATGCCGATTCCTCCGACCAGGAGGGAGATCGAGGCGATGCTGATCAGAAAGATCGAGAGCGTCCTTCGAGTTTCGAGCTGCGCCTTGATCACTTCTTCTGGGCGGCGAACATTGAAATCATCCTCCTCGCCGGGACGAATGTGGTGTCGCTGTCGCATCAGGGCGACGATCTCCTCGATAGCCGGGTTCACGGCTTGGGGCGAGACCGCCGATAGCATGATGTCATCTACCCAGTCGTACCCCTTTCCACGAAGTTTCTTCTGGGCAGTGGTGTAGGGGACTAACAGGACGTCATCCTGGTCAAAGCCATATCCGGTCTGACCCTTTGGAGCTAACAGGCCGATCACTTCAAAGAGCTGGTTGCTGATCCGGATGACTCTCCCGATCGGATCGGTTGAGCCGAACAGTTGCTCGCGCACGGTCTGCCCGATCACGCAAACGTTGGCGACCCGATCCACCTCTGCCTGGGTGAACCAGTTACCTTCGGCGATCCGCCAGCGCTTGATGTCGATGTATTCGGGCCCCACTCCTCGGTAGGTGGTAGTCCAGTTACGGTTTTCGTGGACCACCGATACGTGCGAATCGACGTGAGGCGAGACGCTCTTGATCAATCGGATCTCGTCAACGATCGCTTTCGCGTCGTCCAAGGTGAGATTGTTCATTCCGTGAGTGCCGGTTCGGACTCCGCTGACATTACGAGACCCGGCTTCAACCCAGATCAGATTGTCGCCCAGGCTTTGGAGCTGCTCCTCCAGCCGCACCGAGCTGGCCCTTCCGATTGCCACCACGCAGACCACGGCGGCAATGCCGATCGTGATGCCGAGCGCGGCGAGAGCGCTGCGCAGCTTGTTCGAGCTGAGCGCCCGGATGGCCTCGGAGGCCAGGCTGGGCACCAACTGAAACGATGAACGCATGCGGAGCTGAACTTATAACGTTCGGACCCTTCGCGGCAGACTCAATAATGCGACTGTCCCGGGGCGGCCTTGTGGCGAAGAGAGCGGTAGAGGTACCAGAAGTAGGCCGTCGCTAAGATCATCGCAGGGATCCACCACCAAAGCCCCTGCCGCAGTCCGGTTCCGCCAGCAGCGGCGTTTGCAATCGTCAGGTTCCAGTTGGAACCGACGGTGGATCTGAGAATATCTGGATACAGTCCAGTCGCAGTCGAGGTCAGCAGTCCGACAATGAAAAGGCCCCAACCGACAAATGCCGCTTGTGAGCGACCGCGGCGAAGCTGCCAGACCGCGACCGCGATGCCAAGCACTTCAATCACTAGCATCGGCCATGCCCACGCACGCCCGATCAGCCGCTGGAAGATCACTGGCTGAACGAACGCGGTGGCCAAAGTGGTGAGCGACAGGAGAAAAATAGCAACGGCGCACATCCGAGCAGCGAGCCGAATGGCCCCCGCGCGCAAGGGTCCTTCAGTTCGCCAGCTCAAGTAGAGCGCGCCGTGCGCGCCAAGCGTGGCCGCTGCAAAGAGGCCGATCAGCCCGGTGTACCAGTCGATCGCGCCAGGTCTAGGGCCAGTTCGAAAATCCTCGAACAGCGTCATCTGAAAGTAGCCACTGCTGTCCAATGGCACGCCGCGCACCATATTTCCCAGGGTAACCCCGAGAATCAGTGCCAACGCGGTGGAGGAAAGGGCGAAGGTGGCGTCCCAGAACCGCCGCCAGAGCGGATTTTCAAAGTGGGATCGAAATTCGATCGAGATTCCTCGTAGGATCAGCAGCCAAAGCACAAACATCATCGGCAGGTAGAAACCACTGAGCGCGGTTGCGTAGACGGCGGGAAATGCAAAAAACAGGACTCCTCCGGCGGCGACCAACCACACCTCGTTGGCATCCCACACCGGTCCGATTGCCCCCAGCGCGCTACGCCGTTCTTCTTCCGTTCCCGGCCGCAACAACATCACCAGACCGACTCCGAGATCGAAGCCGTCCAGGAGCACGTAGACGGTCAACATCAGCGCGGTCAGAAAAAACCAGAGCGTTGCCATCAGGTCGCCTGCACCGGTTCCGGACCGTGAGCGATTTCCTTGGCCACCAGGAAGAGAAAGCCAATGCCCAGCACCAGGTAGAGTCCCAGATACCCAAGGGTTGTGAACGCGACATCGCCGCCGACCACGTTGGGCGAGTTGCCTTCGGACGTGCGCTGCAACCCATAGACGAGCCAAGGCTGTCTACCGAGCTCCGCGGTCATCCACCCGAAGGTGGTCGCGATGTAGGGGAAGGGAAAGGCCAGCATCAGAATCCAAAGCATCGGTCGAGACGTCTCGAGCCTTCCTCGCCAAAGAAAGACGGCGCCAAGGCCCATCACCAGAATGAACAGAGTCCCCAGACCGACCATGATGTGATACGAGAAGTAGAGCAGCTCCACATTGTCCGGCCACTCCTGCTCCGGAAAGTCATTGAGGCCGTAGACCGTGGCGCCAAACGAGCCGTAGGCTAAAAAGCTCAGGACCGCGGGAACCACCACCGGGTTCTGGAGCCGTCGATGGGCGACGTCCGGTTGCCCAATGATCACCAGCTCTGCTGGTTCGCTGCTGACAAATTTCCCCTCCATCGCTGCGAGCGTCGGTCGCTGGTACTGGGCGACCATCTTCCCATGGCGATCTCCAGTTGGAAACAGCTGGAGCAGCGACGCGATCAGTCCCGCGCAAACTCCGACGCGAAGCGAAATCCGCGCTTGTTCGCGGTGCATTCCCATCAGGGTCCAGTAGGCGCCGACCGCGCAGACGACGAAGGCACCGGTGGTCACCGCCGCGGACATCGTATGGGCGTACTGCCAGACCGCCCAGGGATTGAGCACGTAACCCCAAAAGTCAGCGATCTGAAGAGTCCCGTTCGGCCCGAGCTCGTGCCCGACGGGATGCTGCATGAACGCGTTGGTGGCGATGATGAAGTATCCGGAGAGCCAGGATCCCAGAAACATCATCAGGGCCACCAGAAAATGACCGCGCGGGCCGAGCCGCTTTTCTGCGAACAGAAAGAGCCCGAGAAATGCCGACTCCGCGACGAAGGCGAAAATCCCTTCCAGTGCCAAGGTTAGGCCAATCACTGCACCGGCATAATGTGAGAAGCGCGCCCAATTGGTACCGAACTGAAATTCCATCGGAATGCCGGTGGCGACCCCGAGTGCGAAGTTCAGACCAAAGATTCTCGCCCAAAATCGCGCTGCGGCGTCGTAGCCCTGGTGACCCCTCTTCAACGCGATCGCCTTGAAGACCAAGATGATCAGCGCCAGCCCGATGGTGAGCTGGGGAAACAGATAGTGGTAGGTAATGGTAAAGCCGAACTGAAACCGATCCCAAGTCAGTGCGTTCATATCGGTTCGAAACTTCAGTTCTGAAGGTGGCCTTGCCGCAGAAACTCGAGGACCGCCTGCGTAAAGCGATCGGGAACCTCGAGGTGCGGAAGGTGCCCGACCTGAGGGAGCTCGAGCAACTCACCGTGCGGCAAGTCCTTGACCGCCTCGCGCGCCAGCTTCGGATACTGCCCGAGTTTCTGCAGGGCGTCGGGGCTGGCGTACTTACGCATTACTACGGTGTGGTCCTGTTGGCCGATGATCAACAGAGTGGGCGCCTTGATCTCGCGGTACTCCGCGCGGACGGGGTGATGATAAATCATCTGGTACGTCAGAGCCGACGCCTTGGCCCACCGTGGAAATTCCCCGCTCAACGCGATTCTCTCTCGTAGCTTCGCGAACGCTTCGAACTCCGGTCGCCAGATTACAAAGTAGCGCTTGATCAGCTCGCGATAAACCTGATTCGTCATCTGCAGTTCGTCCTGAAACAGTCGCTCTGTACTCTGGGCGGGTATCAGGTCTCGGTAGTCCTCCAACCCCACCGGGTCCTCGAGAATCAGATTTGTCACCCGATCGGGATGCAGCTTGGTGAAGTGTGCTGCCAGCATTCCACCCGTCGAATGGCCCAGGAGCGCCACCTTGCCGATGTGGAGCGAGTCCAACAGCCGAGCAGTATTCGCCGCGAGCAGATCAAAGGTGTAGTCGATCGCCGGCTTGGAAGATTTGTTGAAGCCAATCTGGTCTGGAATCACCGTTCGATAACCGTTCGCGGTGAGCGCCTTCGCCAGCTCTCCCCAACAGCTGCTGTCGAAGTTCTTGCCATGCATCAGCACGACCACTTTGCCGTTGCTCGGCGAACCTGCCGGAACGTCCATGTACGCCATCCGGACCAGCTCGCCCCAAAGCTCGAACGAAAGAAACTGGACTGGATAGGGATAGGGATAGCCCTCAAGCGCGATGCCCAGGGGTTGCAGCGGCTGAGCCAGTTGTTCGTCCTGCGCCAGGACGACTGGCCCGTTGACCAGGCTGCAAAGAATCCAGACGAGGGCAATTCGATTCCTCATCTACTTGGTCTCTCCTCACTGCTCCTGCTAGCACGTTGGCGGTGTTCAGACACCAATGTGGGCGATTTGCACATTGGGCGCTGCCGTGCCGAAGAGGCCCGCTTTGATACACTAACGGTGAATTGCGCTCTGCGGATCGAACCCAATCAGCAGGCCGAGCGCCCTCCAGCGCGCCACGGTGCAAGCGCCACCCGCGCGCACTGGCCGGATGGTGCTGCTCCAAGTGCGGATCCAATCTCTGTCCCGATTGCGCGGCGCCCAAGTCGATCGGATCCACCACCATGACGGTCTGCGTGGCCTGCGGGGAGTTGGCTTCAACCCTGAGTCTCCATCGCTCCGCCATCCCTTTTTACCAGCGCGTGCTGCGATCCTGGCGATATCCGCTCAGCTCCTCCGGATTGATTTCAATGGCAGCGCTTTCCGCGGTGATGGCGATCATGCTCTTTCTGCGGAAATGGACGATGTTTGGAATGAAGGGCTTCTGCGTCGCGCTCGCTTGGGGCTCATTCTGGACGTACGTTTTCAAGGCGATTCGCACCAGTGCGATCGGTGACGACGAGGTCCACACTCCGGACTTCAGCGATTTCTACAATGATCTGGTGGTGCCTGCGATCCGCGGCACGGCAGGTACGGCTTTGATTTGGGCACCCATGGTTGTCTATTTGCTCTTCGTGAAAGATCTCGGATGGCACGAGGTGCTGGAGTTTAGTTTCCTGAAGGATCCGGTCCTCTGGTTGGTGATCGCGGTGAGCTTCGTTCATGTGCCGATGGCCCTGGTGGTGGGCGCAACCGGTGGTGGCGTGTTTCGGATGCTCAATCCGGTGCTGGTGCTCATCTATGTGGTGCGAATCGGAATCGACTACTGGATCGCATTGACCGCGATCGCCGCATTCGGGGGTGCGTACGTGGCACTTAACCTGGTCGCGGCAATCGTCTCGAACTTGCCGATTCCTTTTATTGCCCCGTGGCTCGCGCAGTTTCTGGTCACTTACCCAGCCTTCGCGATGGCCAATGTCATGGGTTTGTTGTTGTACGTCCGCGGTGACCGCGTCGACTACGGTGTATCCGAGGAGTACCAGATCAACGTTCTGGAAGGCGTGGAACCGCGAGGGCAACTCGCGGTCCTCGCGAAGCCGGTTGAACCTGCGCAGGGTGCTCGCGGTGGAGCGGCCAAGGATCCGTCGCCCACCGAGCAGGTCGCTAACGCTGTCACAAAAGGGGACTGGCCAAAGGCACTCGATGTGTTCGCGAAAATGCCCAACCTGCCGCAGGTGCCGCTGAGCTCCGACTGCTACTTCGGGCTGGCGCAAGCCGCGGTGAAGAAGGCCGATTATCGGCAGGCGGTCCGGGCGCTCAAGGCGGTGATGACCTCAGCCCCGGACGATCCGATTGCGCCTCGCGCATGCTTGCTGCTCGCGCGCATCTATTCCGAGCGGCTTTCCGATCTCGGAACCGCGGAGCAGCTCTTTCGCCACGTGGTTCAACGGTATCCAAAGTCGCAAGAGGCGCAGTTCGCGCAGACGCGGCTGGGGCGCAAAACCGAACCGTCCACTGCCTGACCGGCGCGCGCGCGATTCTGTTGGAATGTGCCGAGCGCCGGGGACTAGATTGCTGCGCGCGGATGTGACCTTGGAAACTCCTACCCCGCTTCTGCTTCCAGACGATGCGTACAACCGGCAACTTCTCGAAAACGTGCGCCCCTCCGGTTGGATCAACCCAACCGTTTCCGGGAAGTACAACTTGGTGGTGCTCGGGGCTGGAACGGCGGGATTGGTATCGGCGGTGGGCGCGGCAGCCTTGGGCGCCAAAGTGGCGATCGTCGAAAGGCAACTGCTCGGGGGGGATTGCCTCAATTTTGGCTGCGTGCCTTCGAAGGGGCTGTTGCGCGCAGCCCGTGCGGCGCATGAATCGGCAGAGGCCAACCGATTCGGAATCCGGTGCGAAGGAGGGCGGATCCACGTGGACTTCGCAGTCGCCGCCGAGCGCATGCGCCGAATCCGCAGCCGAATTTCCGAACACGATTCAGCGAGTAGGCTCGCCTCGCTGGGCATCGATGTTTTCCTGGGGAATGCGCGATTTGTGGGACCGGATGCAGTTCAAGTGGGGGAACAGCAACTCACCTTCTCCAAAGCGGTGATCGCCACCGGCTCACGTCCGGCCGAGCCGCCGATTCTCGGTTTGCGGGAGGCCGGTTATTTCACCAATGAAACAATTTTCTCGTTGACTGAGCCGCCTCGCCGCTTGGCAACGATCGGCGCAGGACCGATCGCATGCGAGCTGGCACAGGCGTTTCGGCGCTTCGGCAGTGAAGTGAGCATTGTCGGCCGCGGCGAGGCGGTCCTGCCGCGCGAGGACGTTGAGACCACGGGGCTGATCAGAGGTGTGTTCGAACGAGAAGGCATCCGGCTGTTTCTCGGCGCGCAA
Organism: Myxococcaceae bacterium; assembly: GCA_036781205.1. Taxonomy (GTDB): domain Bacteria; phylum Myxococcota; class Myxococcia; order Myxococcales; family Myxococcaceae; genus DAIQBK01. The sequence goes on along the minus strand of DAIQBK010000003.1, from coordinate 355,334 downwards.
GTCGACCGGGTCGAGCGGGAGCCGGATGGCAAGGTGCTGCGGTTCAATCGAAATGGAAGCCGGGGCGAGGTCCGCTGCGACCAAATCCTGGTGGCGGTCGGTCGGTCCCCCAACGTCGACGGACTTGGCTTGCAAGCGGCGGGGGTCGCGTTCGACCCAAAAGGGGTGCGAGTGGATGCGCGGCTGCGAACTTCGAATCGGCGGATTTACGCGGCGGGTGACATCTGCTCGCCCTACCAGTTCACCCATGTCGCGGACGCGATGGCCCGAGTGGTGATTCAAAACGCGCTGTTTTTCGGAAGAAAGAAGGCCAGCGATTTGGTCATTCCGTGGTGCACCTATACCGATCCAGAAGTGGCCCACGTCGGGATCCACGAGGCGGAGGCGCGCGAGCGAGCGGCGGATGTCGCGACCTACCGGATTGATTTAGCCGAAGTCGACCGCGCTCTTCTCGACGGGGAAACCGAGGGTTTTGCGAAGATCCATGCTCGCAAGAAAAACGGCCAGATTCTCGGGGCCACCCTGGTGGCGAGCCATGCGGGGGAGATGATTTCAGAGCTCGTGCTCGCGATCGGGCAGCGACTGGGTTTGAGGGCGATTGTCAACACCATCCATCCGTATCCCACCCAGGCCGAAGCGCTCAAGCGTGCGGCAGAGGCTCACTTTCGGTCGCGCCTGACCCCGGCGGTGCAGCGCTGGCTTCGCCGCTACTTTGGCTGGCGGCGGTAACCCGCTCCGTCCCGATCCGGAGAGGGGGGTCCAGGTCATGGACTCGCGAAATCACCGAGTCGAAGCCTGGCGATGGACGGCTGGCGGATTTGAGTCAAAAATGAGAATTAAACCAAACGCGAGGTCGATCGAGCGTGGCGAACGTGAATGCTCCGAAAGGAGCCGGTGGCTTGCAGATGATCCGTGGGGGAGGGAAGCGCCCGCGGGAGAGACTCAGCAGCCGCGACACCGTCGTTCGGGTTTTGATTGAATCAGGGGTGGATTTGTTGTTGCGTCGGATCTCTCCCGCCAGAGCCGAGGAAATTCAGCGCGCGGTGGATGAGATCCTGATTTTGTTTGATCAAGTCGACCACGCGCCGGAGCGGATTGCCCTTCTGCACCAGCGGCTCGATGCACTCGAGCGGCTGATGGGTGAAACCCGCTAGGTCTTCTTTCTCGTGACGCTCGCGGCAGGAACTCAAATTGGTAAGTACGTCGTTGGCCGCCGGCTGGCGGAAGGCGGAATGGCGGAAATTTATCTCTGCTCGGTTCGCGGGCCGGAGGGCTTTGAAAAGAAAGTCGTGGTGAAGCGGATTCGCTCGCTGCTGGCGAAGGATCCGGACTTTGTCCAGATGTTCATCGCCGAAGCGCGGCTCGCTTCGCTTCTGAACCATCCAAACATCGTTCAGATCTTTGACTTCAACAAAGATGAGGAGAGTTATTACCTGGCGATGGAGTACGTGCGTGGGCAGTCGCTCTGGTCGGTTCACAAGCGCGCTCGAGAGTTGATGTTTCCGATCCCAACCACCCTGGTGGCCCAGATTGGCGCGGAGGTCGCGCGCGGTCTGCACTACGCCCACCGGCTCAGCGTCAAAGGGGAATGGCTGGCGCTGGTCCATCGCGATGTCACCCCGCACAACGTGCTGCTCTCCTATGACGGGGCAGTGAAGCTGACCGACTTCGGAATCGCCAAGGCGGGCAGCGGCCTGAGCGCCCCGGGAAAGTTGAAGGGCAAATTCGCTTACATGTCGCCCGAACAGGCCCGCGGCGAAGCGGTGGATGCGCGAAGCGATATTTTTTCGCTCGGAATCGTGCTCTGGGAATTGCTCACCGGCGGCCGTCTGTTCGACGGCGATGGCGATCTGGCGATCTTGCGCTCCGTCCAGCACAGCATCATTCCGCCTCCGGCGAGGCTGAACTCGGAGGTGCCGCCGGGCCTGGATGCGGCGGTGATGAAGGCGTTGGAGCGCAATCCGGTGTTGCGCTACCAGAGCGCACAGGAACTCGAGCGCGCTTTGGCCGAACATGTCTTCGCCCAGGCGAAAGGCCTCGAAGACACCGATACCAGCGCATTTCTAAAACATATTTTCAGCGATATTCAGCAGGCCTCCAGCGGCGGCATCGGCAGCGAAGCTCCTGGCGGATCCCCAGCGACTGCCGGACGCGCCGCTCGAAGTGCGCAGTGGCTGGTGACGGGCCGCGCCCAGCCTGGACGGATCCGGGTGACCGCCAGCCTCTGGCGTGGGGTGTTCTTGCTGGGGATCGCGATGCTGGCGATTTCCACTCCGGTGCTCCTGCTCCATCTGCGGCCCAGGAGCTCCTTTGCCATCGCGTCGTCGGATGGGTCGCCGGAACGGCCGAGTGCGGTGGTGGAGGCTTCGCCGGCGGCGCCTTCAATCGAGCGATTCGCCACCGCGGCGAGCATTCTCGGTGCCGATTCCTTGCCGATCCTAGCCCAGCCGCCGGAAGAGAGTCCCCCGGTCTCGAGCCGCACCGTGAAAGCGAAGTCCCGCCCGGCGCGAATCGGAACGCTGGTGCTGCAGGTGACTCCCTGGGCTCACGTCTTCATCGACGGCAGGAATCAAGGTGAGGTGACCGGAGTTCGCCGATTCAGATTGCGAGCGGGCACACACCGCCTCCGATTCAAGCACCCTCGGGCGTCCGAAGAACGGACGATTTCGGTCGCGAGCAATCAGGAGCTTCACCAGGCCTATCGAGTTTTCGGGCCCTGAGGGTCGGGCGCGCGGCAGCGTTCGCGAACGCGAGGGTCGCTTGACGATCTATTCAATATCTAGTACTAACGCTATTCCAACGAGTATCCGACATTCAAAGGAAACACCAACTTGTTGGAGATTCTAGATCCCCAGGAACTCGAGCGAATCGAACGCGAATTCGCGCGCGGAGTGCCTGCGCGGACGATCGTCGACATCTTTCGGTCCAAGGGCGTCCAGCTCTCCGAGCCGACCTTTCGCAAGTATGTTCAATCGGGATTGCTGCCGCGCAGCCGGCGGGTGGGCCGCAAAGGCAAACATCGCGGCAGCCAGGGTCTCTATCCAGTGGAGGTGGTTCGGCGGATTAACGCGATCAAGAAGATGATGGCGGATGGGCATACCCTCGAGGAAATCCGCCGCTCGTTCGTTTTTTTCAAAAATCATATCGATCAGGTTGAGCGCGGGTTGATGGAGGTACTGGGCGGATTCCAAGCCGAGCTGACCGGGCGCCCTTTCGCCCAGGAGCGGCGTCGCCAGCTCGAAGGCGAATTGGAGTCCCTCAAAATTCGGGCGCAGGACCTGGTCAAGGACGTCTCGCGGATTGGAAGCGCAGTCACCGCGCAAATGGCTCGGCAGGTGGCGTGATCGAGGTACTCAAAGCGGCACCGAAAACCAGTAAGTGGAGGGGATATGAGCGAAGCGAAGCCCGAAGTGGAGCTGGGGGAAAACGACAGTCCCCCAGAAGAAAGCGCCAGGCGACGTTCGAAGACGATGTCCCGAAAGGAGATGGCTCGGGACTTACGCCGGCGAAGGTTGTCCGGGGACATCGATCCCGAAGAGCAGGATCTCCTCAAACTGATCGATCGCCAGCGGCCGCGAACGCGCGCCGACTGCATGAATGGTCCCCGACCGTGTCTGTTCGTTTCCTGCAAGCACAACCTCTATTTGGACGTGAACCCGGAGACCGGATCGATCAAGCTCAACTTTCCGGACAAGGAGATCTGGGAGCTTGAGTACACCTGTGCTCTCGACGTGGCTGAAAAGGGGGGGATTACCCTGGAGGAGGTGGGGGAAATCATGAACCTTACCCGCGAGCGGATTCGCCAGGTCGAAACGCGCGGTCTGATGAAATTGCGGGAGGCGACCGAGGCCGAACCCCCGGCGCGCCATTTAAAGTAGGTCGCCGGCGACTACTCGCGCAGCTCGTCGGGACTGGGCTCCTCGCTCAGTTGCTCGCGCAGCCCGTGGTAGAGATAAAGCACGTAAGCGCACAACGCGGCGACCACCGCGAGCAGGATCAGCAACATCTCCGCGCGCTGCCAGGAGTAGGCCCGTTCCAGGACCCGACGCCGAAGCTCGAGCGTCGCCAGTTGCGCCTCTGCCATCGCGCTGTCTAAGGTGGTGGAGTACTCTCCGGCTTGCGCGTCGCTGCGAGCCATCAGCCATTTGGCGTCGACGCGCAGCTGGGCAACCCTGACAAAGCATCCCACTGCTCCGCCGGCGGCAAGTACCGATAGGCCAACCGCGACTTTGGTGCTGCGCGAACCCATTGTAGGAGCCTGCCTCGCTATCCAGAGGCATGGTGGAATGGTAGTGAGCCCAAGTCCGATGGGCAAGCCTTACCAGCCGAAAGATCATTTTTTCCGGGAAGCCAAGCGAAGGGGTCTGCGCGCACGTTCCGCTTTCAAGCTCGAGGAGATCATTGATCGATTTCGCCTGGCGCGCCGAGGCTCCCAGGTTCTCGACCTGGGCGCGGCACCCGGTGGATTTCTTCAGGTGCTGGCGAAGGCAGTGGGGCCGGAGGGAAAGGTGGTGGGGGTCGACGTGGTTCCGTTTCAGCCGATTCGAGACCCCTGGGTGCATACCTTGATCGCGGACGTGGGCGACGCCGACTTCGACGCCAAACTTGCCGCCATCCACGAGGGACATTTTGACGCCGTGATTTCGGATCTGGCGCCAAAAACCACCGGGATTCGGACCACCGATCAGGCCCGAAGTCTTGCCCTCGCCATCCGCGCCGCGGACATCGCTCAACGGTGGGGCGCCAGCGGTTCCGCGTTCCTGGCGAAGCTTTTCATGGGCGGCGATTTCGAGACTTTCCGTTCGCTGCTTCGAGCTCGGTATCGCGAGGTGAAGGTGGTAAGGCCGGAGGCCACTCGAGCTCGAAGCATCGAAGTCTACCTGCTCGGGCTGGGCAGAAAATAGCGGATCAGCGCAGCCGAACGCGGGCGGCCCGGAGCTTTCCCACCTGGATCAGGTATTCGCCCGGGCCAACCTCGGTGCGCGGATCGGCGACCTTCTGCTGATTCACCTTCACGCCGCCCTGGACGATCAGCTTTCGCGCTTCGGTTCCCGAGCCGGTCAACTTGGCTTCCGCAATGATCTTGGTCAGATAAACCTTCTGCGCCCCGCCAAGCGACACTTCGAGCACGGGCATCTCTTCCACCGAAGGCTGCTCGCGCTTGCTGAAGCGGCGCTCGAATTGCTCCTCGGCATGCGCGGCGGCCTGCGGACCATGGAACCTGGATACGATCTCTCGAGCCAGCCCGGCCTTCACATTTTTTGGATGTTCCTTGCCCTGCGCCACCGCATTGCGCAGCGCCTCAATCTGCGCCGGCGGCAGGGTGGAGAGCAGCTCGTAATACCGCCACATCAGATCATCGTTGATCGACATCAGCTTGCCGAAGATCTCGTGCGGGTCCTCGTTGAACGCCACGTAGTTGCCCAGGCTCTTGGACATCTTCTCGCCGACCAGCTTGCCGTCGACGACCTTCGCATCCAGACCTTCGAGGATCGGTCCGGTCATGATCACCTGGGGCTCGAGCTGGTACTCGCGCATCAGTTGCCGTCCTACCAGCAGATTAAAGAGCTGGTCCGTCGCGCCCAGCTCGACGTCTGCGCGAAGCTCGACCGAATCGTAGCCTTGAAGCAGGGGATAAATCAGCTCGTGGATGGCAATCGAGCGCCCCTCGCGAAATCTCGTCTTGAAGTCGTCCCTCTCCAGCATCCGGGCCAACGGATAGCGCGCGGCCAAGCGCAGCAGGCCCTCTGCGCCTAAGGGTCTGAGCCATTCGGAGTTGAACCGGATCTCGGTAGTTTCAGGATCAAGTATTTTGAATACCTGCTGCTTGTAGGTCTCCGCGTTCGCCTTCACCTCGTCGCTGGTGAGCGCGGGTCGGGTGACGTTTCGGCCGCTCGGATCTCCGATCATCCCGGTGAAATCGCCGATCAGAAACACCACCCGGTGGCCGAATTCCTGGAACCGCCGCATCCGGTTGAGCAAAAGCGTGTGGCCCAGGTGGAGATCCGGCCGGCTGGGATCAAACCCGACTTTGACCAGCAGGGGCGTTTGCGACCCGTAGGAGCGGACCAGCTTGCTCCGCAGCTCGTCCGCGGTATGCAGGTCCACCACGCCGCGGGTGAGCTCCTGAAACTGCTCTTGTGGCGTGGCGTTACTTAGTTGGAATGCGGTCATCGACGCCGGCTACTTAGAGCCGAGCTTACGTTCCTGGCAAGCGCTCCCGCACCCTCTCGATCGCCAGCGCCCGGCCTGTTTGATCCTCGATCTCGATGATCACCCCCTGCAGGTAAACGAGGTTCTTCGCGACCTCGAAGCCCGTCGGGCGCTGGGTGAGAAATCGCTCGATCGAAAGCTCCTTTCGGATTCCGATCACCGAGTCCAGTGGACCGACCATCCCCACGTCGGTGATGAACGCGGTTCCACCAGGGAGAATTCGCTCATCGGCGGTCTGGACGTGCGTGTGGGTACCGACCACCGCGGAGACCTTTCCGTCCAGGTAGGCCCCCATCGCGTTTTTCTCGCTGGTGGCCTCGCAGTGCATATCGACCAGGATACAGGGCGTCTCCTTCTTCAGTTCCATCACGAGGCCCAGGCCCACGGTGAAGGGATCATCCAGGTTCTTCATGAACACCCTCCCCTCGAGGTTGATCACCCCGAGCTTGCGTCCATCGGGCGTCCTGACCAGGGTGTGCCCCTTGCCCGGTGCTCCGGAAGGGTAGTTGGCAGGGCGAAGCAACCGGTCACGGTGCTCCTCCATCCAAGGGATGATCTGGCGCTTGCTCCAGATGTGGTTGCCGGACGTGAGGAGATTCACCTCGCTCTGCAGTAAAGCCTCCGCGCTTTCCGCGCTCACTCCGGCGCCTCCGTCCGAGTTCTCCGCGTTGACGATCACCAGATCGAGCGCATGCCGGGCAATCAGCTTCGGAACGAGCGTGCGGACCGCATTCACGCCGGGCCGGCCCACCACATCGCCTAGGAAGAGAACCTTCACGAATCGTGGTGAAGCGGCTCCCTCGCGAGGCCCCGATAGCTCTCCAACTCGGTGACCACGAGGTCCATGTCGACGTCGTTTTCCGAAGTCGGCAAGTCCTCGACCATTTGCTCGGAAAATGCGAGCCCTACTCGGCGACTGTTGTCGGGCCCTGCCTGGAGAGTGAAATCGTAATAGCCGCCGCCGCGACCGAGCCGCTTGCCACCTCGGGTGAAGCCCAACCCCGGCACCACGAAGACGTCGATCTCCTCGATCGCTACCAGCTCGGCAGCGCTGCTCGGCTCACGCACTCCCAGTCGACCGGGCTCTAGGTCGGTTTCGGACCGAATCGAGCGGAAGGACAGGATCCGGCCGCGGACATGGGAAAGGGGGTAGCAGACGGTCTTTCCGTCGGCCAACGCAGCGGTCAGGATGTCGCTGGTCGGTACTTCGCCGCGGATCGGCGCGTAGAGCGCCAAAATCCGCGCCTTCGCATAGTAGGGAGTGGCTAGAAAACGGGACTGAACTTTCAATCCTCGCGCGTCGATCAGCTCCGGAGTCAGAGCGCGCCGTTTCGCGGTCAGCTCCTCGCGCAGGGTTGCCTTGTCGCCATCCACCTCACCTGCCATTGAGTTTCCGCCCTCCCCTCTCCCCCAAAAAAAGGTCCCCCGCGTCAGAGCCGTGTGTGCAGCGTCCATTGAACCCAGTCAAAAAGGTGGGGACCAAACTTGAGGTGCCGAAGGCTTCCCTCTCCCGGGGGGGAAGGGCTTGCACATGGCATCCAAAACGGCCCCCGATATGGACATATCGGTTCGAATTTCTGCTGCCCATCACGTACTCGGCAGGGGACAGTTCCATTTCTCCGTAGTGTAAGTTATTGACTTCTAATAACTTTTCCTGATTACCGATGGCCAAGCATAAGGATCGACGCCAGCCTGGTCAAGACGCGTTTTCAGCTAAATTTGGCAGGGGCAACGGAATAAAGAAAGTGGCCCACCCACACCACAATCCGCGACGGCGCTTCGGCAACTACGAAATCGAGTCGAAAATCGGCAAGGGCGGAATGGCGGAAGTGTACCGAGCGCGCGTTCTTGCAGGACCGCGTGTGGGACAAACGGTGGCGATCAAACGGCTCTCAGCCGCAATCGCGAGCGATCGCAGCCAACTCGAGCGGTTCACACACGAAGCGGATCTCTGCCGGCGGTTGGACCACCCAAACATTGTCCGGGTGTACGAAGCGGGAGCTCTACAGGGCGTCCACTACATCGCGATGGAGCTGATCGACGGTTGCGATCTCGGCCACCTGTTACGGCAGCTGCGGCAGCGCGGCCTCGAGCTTCCGATCGATTTTGCGGTCTACCTGGTCAAGGTATTGCTGGACGCGCTCGCCTACGCCCACGGCGCGCGAAGCCCCGATGGGGAGGTCCTGGCAATCGTGCACGGCGATGTGAGTCCGGCCAATCTGTTCGTCTCCCGCAGCGGCGAGATAAAGCTCGGCGACTTTGGGATTGCGAAGACCGCGACGGTCCCCGCGCGCGGCGAGGAGCTGCAGGGTAAGGCGTATTACCTCTCTCCCGAAGTCGTTGCCGGCGGCGAGGTCTCGGAATCGACGGACCTGTGGGCGGCGGCGGTCACCCTCTACGAGCTGCTGACTCTCGAAAAGCCTTTTCGAGGAGAAACGCCGGAGGCGGTGTTCGCAGCGATCACCAGGGGGATCTTCGTTCCCGCGGAAACGCTCCGGCCAGAAATACCCGCTTCCCTGGCCGGTGCGCTGCGAAAGGGACTGGCTGCGTCCAAGGCCGACCGCTTCGGATCAGCAGGCGAGTTTGCCCGCACGCTTGAGGCCAACTACGACGACACGATCGGCACGCCCCTGGCAATTGCCGCAGTGGTTCGCGGGCTGTTCGGCGCCCTCGATCTGGTGTGAGCCAGTACTCACCGGTGAGTACTATAACTTATTGAATTTATTGTGATCTATGCTGCGATCCGGGCTTTCGGCACGTGGCGGCAGAGTGCCTCCAGCACCTGATCAACTTGCGCGTCTGTCGATCCGAGGCCAAAGGAGAAACGAAGAGAGCTGTGGGCTTGGGACGAGGTCAGCCCCATTGCAGTCAGAACATGGGACGGCGTCAGCGAGCCCGAGGCACATGCTGCACCGGAGGAAACGCAGATTCCCTCCAGGTCCAAGGCAATCAAGATCGCTTCGCCGTCTGAGCCAGCGAATTCGATGTTGCTGGTATTCGGGACGCGTGCCGCATTTTTCCCGTTGACCCGAACGTCGCCAATCCGCCGCCCGACCTCGTTCTCGAAGCGATCTCTCAGCTTCGCCAAGCGCTCAGTTTCGGACTCCAGGTCGCGCGCCGCTAACTCCAGGGCGAGAGCGAGCGCCTCGATGTACGGCAGGTTTTGGGTGCCGCCGCGCCATCCCGATTCCTGGTGGCCGGGCACGAGCGAGTCGATCGAAAGCCGGTGACGCACCACCAGCGCCCCGACGCCCGGCGGACCGTAGAACTTATGGGCGGAGATCGAGAGCAGGTCTGCGTCGACCGCATTCAGCGAAATCGGCACCTTCCCGGCAGCCTGGACTGCGTCCACATGGAAGGGGACACCGCGCGCGCGACAGGCCCGAGCCACTTCCTCGACGGGCTGCAGCACGCCGGTTTCGTTGTTGGCCCACATCAGCGAACACAGCAGGGTCTTTGGCGTCAGTTCCGAAATGATCTGGCTCGCCGAGATCCTGCCGCTGGAATCGGGCGGCACCCGAACGATCTCTGCTCCCTGAGTCTCCAGCTGCTTCAGACTGAGGAGAACGGCCGGATGCTCAATCTGGGAGGTGACGATGCGGCAACGCGATCGGTCGAGTCGGGCAAAAAACGCACCCTTGAGTGCCAGCGCATCTGCCTCCGAGCCCGAAGCAGTAAAGCAAACCTCCCTGGGCTCGCACTGAAGGATGCGCGCGACGGTCGCGCGGGCCCGGTCGAGTCGGGTTCGCAGGTCCCGGCCGCCGCGGTGGACGCTCGAAGGATTGCCTGGGAATGCGCCCAGCCGACTCAGGCTTGCGCTCAGCGCGTTGCTCACCTCGTCCCGCAGCGGAGTGCTGGCGTTGTAATCGAGGTAAATCACAGCTCAAGCCTGCTCATTGGTCAGCAGGGGCACTGGCCGTTCGCGCTCGACGCCGAAGCATTCGAGAAAACGCCTGAGGATCTGCTTTCTCTCCGCCTCCCGCTGGGTTCGGCTGCCTGACAGCGGGATGCGTGCACCCGCCATGCTGCCGTGGCCTCCCGCCGAGCCGCCCCGGTCTTGGCAGATCTCCCGAATCAGACGGCCGGCGTTCATTCGACGGTCTTTGGTGCGCAAGGAGAAATAGAGGTGATCGTTGAATTCGCCGCTCGCAAGCGACCACTTCATGCCTTCGAGAAAGAGCATTCGTTCGGCGACTTCGGCCACCATGTCTGGCGAATAGACTGTTCCCAAGTCGGTCACGACGGCGCTGCCATACACCTTCGCCTGCTCGATCGCCGTGTGGAAGAGGGTGAAGTAGCGGGCCGGGAGATCGGGATGCTCGACTTGGCCCAGAAGCATCTTGTCGGCGCGGGGAAATAGCCAAAGGTAGCTCTCCACGTCCGACGGAGTGGTTTGCCGGCCGAGATCCCGGGTATCGGCCTTGATTCCATAGAAGAGGGCGGTGGCAACTTCGGTTGAGGGCTCGAGATTGGCGGCTCGCAGGTACTGCACCACCATCGTGGAGGTCGCGCCGTAATCCCCGCCCACATCGGCAAACTGGGTCTTGCGGGTTTCATCCCGCAGCGGATGGTGGTCGATCACCACGTCCGCAACCTGGTCGTTGGGCAACGAGTGGTTGCCCACCGTGGGTTGGGTGTCCACCAGGGCATAGAGGTCGAACCGATCCAGGGAGAGCTCCGAGATCGGAACCACAGGTAAGTGCAGCACTTTGACCAGGGCGATGTTCTCCGAGCGCCCGATGATCCCGCCATAAGCCACTGTCGCCTCGACGCCCGCGCGCTTTTCGAGCAACTGCGCAAGCGCCACGGCGGAGGCCAAGGAATCCGGGTCCGGATTGTCATGGGTCAGAACCAGGACGTGTTGCCGACCTTTGACGGTGTTGAGCAGCCGCGCCAGCTTTTCGCGTGCACCCAGGTTCGCGACGGTATCTCCCAGGGCTACGGCGGCAGGTCTTGTCTGCGTTGTCGGGGATTCAGGCATGACGATCTCTCACCTTCGTACCAAAGACCTCAACAGTCTAATACCTAGGTGATAGCGCGCCGGACGGGGAGTCTCTAGAACCCCGACAATCCGTTCAAACCGGGCATCGTTGACCAGGCACCTGAACACGGACAAGCCCAAGTATCCCTTACCGATTTCCTCGTGCCGGTCTACCCGGCAACCAAGCGGCTTCTTGGAATCGTTCAGATGAAAGCACTGAATCCTTCCCAGGCCGACCACCCGATCGAACTCCGAGATCGTGCGCTCGTAGCCTTTGGGCTTTCGGATGTCGTAGCCGGCGGCGAGCAGATGGCAGGTATCCAGACAGACGGCGATCCGTTCCTCGTGCCGTACCCGGTTCAAAATCTCGCTCAAGTGCTCAAAGCGCCACCCCAGGTTGCTGCCTTGTCCAGCGGTAACCTCCAAGCAGAGCTGCGAGCGAAAACGCGGGGTGCGCGCATGCACCTCGTCGATCCCGGCGGCGATTCTCCTCAAGCCGCGCCCTGGGTCCGGATTGCATCCCGGATGGAAAATCAAATAGCGGATTCCCAGGCGCTCGCACCGGGTCAGCTCGTCGGTCACACACCCGATCGACTTCTCCCACAGGGCCGGATCGTCGGAGCCAAGGTTGACCAGATAGCTTCCGTGGGCCACCACCGGGAGACCCGTACGCCGAGCCTCTTCGCGAAACGCGGTTCGCTCCTGGTTCGCCAGAGGCGGGGAGAGCCAGGCTCGTGCCGTCTTGGTGAAGATCTGCATGCTTTGGGCGCGGTAATCCGCCGCTCTACGGAAAGCGAGGCTCACCCCGCCGGCGACCGAGACGTGCGCGCCGATCAACACCTAATTGATTGCCTTGTAGGTCCGCGACAGATCCCGAAAATACTTGAGCGCATTGTCGAGAGAGTTCTCCATCGCCTCCATCAAAAGCTGCCGAAATGCCGCCGCCGGAGCCCGGAACGACTCGTAATAGCGCTGCCGATCAATCGAGTGGATGACGCAGGGGAGATAGTTGTGCCGCAGCAGGATCAGGTTGGTGCACATCCGGCCGATTTTTCCGGAGTGCTCGCTGAAGGGAAAGATTTGGAGGAACTGGTGCTGCAAGGTGGCCGACTGTCGAATCGGATGGTATTCGCGAAACTCCGCGCTGGCGGTGAAGTCCACCAACTTCTCGAGCAACAGCGGAATCTTCCCCGGAGCGGCAATGTCGTGGAAGTAGGTGCGGTGAAGTGGCATGTCCTTGCGGTAGCCGCTCCTTTCCTTTTCCTTGGCGAGCTCCTTTTCCGTCTTCTCTCGCCGCTCGGTGAGCGCTCGGGCTGCCTGCGCCTCGGGGGTATTGCCCGAGAACAAGTCATGCATCCGCTTGATCTCGGTGAGAGTGATTTGCGCCTGCTTTTTTCCGGCGATTTTCGCTTCGGACCGGATGTAATCCACCACTGTCTTGTGGTTTCTCACTTCGAGCACGATCGGCATCAGCGACGCTTCGGCCGCGATCGTCGGCTCCTGTTTGAGCGCCACGTTGAGCTCTTGAGGGGTGTAGACCACCCCTTCCAGAGCGCTGTCGTGGTAAATCCACGACATCTCGTATCGATCTAGAAAGTCGTGCGCCTGCTGCTTGTGGAGTGACAGATACTTTCGGAGCGCATCGTTTTTGTCGTCGATTTCTTGATAGCGTTCCTTCACGTCCGTCGTGGCAGTTAATGAGAAGCTAGACGTACGTCAACCAGTCGGCGTACCGAGGTTCCTGTCCGCGCACCGCTTTGAAGTAGGACTCCTGCACGAACTTGGTCACCGGCCCTGGTTTTCCCTTGCCGACCTGTCGGTTGTCCACCTCTCGAACGGGGGTGATTTCGGCAGCGGTCCCGGTAAAGAACACTTCATCCGAGATGTATAACGCATCCCGGGTAAAGGTGACTTCGCTGACCTCCCGACCGGTGTCTCGAAGCATTTTCATCACCGAATCGCGAGTGATGCCTGCCAGGATTGGGGACGAGAGGGGAGGGGTTCGGATTGTCCCATTCCGGCCGACGCAGAAAATATTCTCGCCCGACGCCTCGGCGACGAACCCCGAGACGTCCAACATGATTGCCTCGTCGTAGCCCGCCAGCACCGCTTCCCGCTTCGCCAGGATCGAATTGACGTACTGGCCGGTAACTTTTCCCCGGACCATGTTCACGTTCACATGCATCCGTGTGAACGAGCTGACCTTCGCGCGGATCCCCTCGCGAAGACCTTTCTCTCCGAGATAAGCGCCCCAGTCCCAGGCGGTGATCGCCATCCGCGTGGGGTTAACCGCCCCGAGCCCCATCGCCCCGTCGCCCATGAAGGCGATTGGCCTCAGGTAAGCGCCCTCGGCGAAGCGTTCCTTCTGTTGCCGGAGCAGATCCAGGCAGGCTTCCGCAATCACCTGCTCGTTGAACGGCATCTTCAGCAGACAAATGTGGGCTGAGTCGTAAAAACGCCGGAGGTGATCCTTCAGGCGAAATATCGCCAGCCGGCCGCTTTCGGTCTTGTAAGCGCGGATGCCCTCGAACACCCCGAGCCCATAGTGAAGGGCATGGGTCATGATGTGAACCTGTCCCTGCTCCCAGGGCATGACCTTTCCGTCCAACCAGATCTTGTCCGCCCTCAGAATCTCGGACGATGTGGAGCTCATGGGCGTATCCTTTACTCAAGGGGAGCGGCGCTTTTATCCGCGCCGCTCACTGCAAGTCAAAGCGGGAATGCACGGTCAGCGGGGCCTCGCTGAGCCTGACCAACCGAGTGCACTTCATCGCGTACAACAGCCGGTCCAACTCTGATTCCTTCAACAATTCCAGCGCCTTGAGCTCTGCGACCGTCTTGCGCCCATCGATCGCGGCGAAAACCCTGCGCTCCTCATCGCCCAGCCCAGACTTGTGACTGGGGTCGGCGGCCTCGCGGGTCAACCCCACGTGCAAATGGTCGACATTGCCCAGCTGCGTTCGCAGTCGTTCGTCGTCGAAGCAGAGGCGAGCCCCCTCATAGATCAGCGCGGTAATCGACATTTCCAGGCCAACCCCCTCGGGGGGCAACGAGGCCTCGGAATTGAATTGGTACTCGCCGAACTTCCACGAAAAGAGCTCGACGAGCTTGGCGCGCATCTGCAGACCGAGCGCGTACTGGAGATTTTGCGGACTGATACAGCCCATCTCCACCAGCACCGCTCCCTGGCGCTGGCCGGACGCCATCATTCGCTTCAGGGATTCCTTGTATTCCGCTTCGGAAATAAAGCGTTCGCGAACCAATACACGGCCCAGGCACTCGGAGAGCAGATTGCTCTTGATCGAATGAGGCGTGCCTTCGCGAAAATAGACTATTTTTTTGATCTTGCTGCGCCGCAATAGAAGCGCGCCCGTGCTCTTGCTCCGATCCAACTCGGCGAGCAGCTCCGCAAAGGGTTGCTCCATCACGTCACCTCGCATCGCGCTGCCCTGGGTCAGCGGATCTCATCATGAACCCAGCCATGTTATGCCGACTGGTGCGTGGATGTCTGCACGTTGCCTATGGGTCATTGCGCCACTCTCCGCAAGATTCGCTGGTAAGCGAGTCGAACGTTCACGCTGTGTCGCTGATAATCGCTCAGGAAGGAACCCGCGGCACCGGGTCCGCGGTAACCCAGGCGCCGCGCCAGGAGAGCCAAGGGTCGGCCCGAGGTGGGCAAGCGCGCGATGGAATGGCCCTGGACCAGACGCAATCGATTCTCCAGCCGGCGGTGAAAAATGTAGCCATCGCGCAGCACTTTCGCGTCCTTCGGGTCGATGCACGCTTCAGCTTCCAGCCCGCTCAACGCCTTCAGGGTGTTGCTGGTACGCACCGAGGAAAATCGGCCACCAAAGACGAGTTGCAGGTACTGAATTGCGAATTCGATGTCCACCAGCCCGCCGTAGCCGCCCTTCGGATCGAGATCGTCGGCCGTTTCCTTCGAGATCTCCAGCTCCATCCTTCTTCGAAGGCGATCGATCTCTGCGGCGGCGTCAATTGGCAACGGCCTTTCATACACCAACGGGTGAATCAAGTTGGCGAGAAGCTGTCCCGCCATGGCGAGATCGCCAGCCAGCGGCCTGGCCTTGATCAGCGACTGCCGCTCCCAGATTTGGCCCCGGCGGTGATGGTGATCCCGGAAGGTCTCCTGTCGGACGACCAGCGTGCCCTGGTTTCCCGAAGGTCGAAGCCTGGTATCCACCTTGTACAAGTGGCCCTCGCGAAGGTGCAGCTGCATGAAATAGAGCAGGCGCTGGACCAGCTTGGCGAAATATTCGTGGTGGGAAATGCGGCCGCGACTGCCTCCGGAGGTTTCGTCCGTACCCGAGCCGCTGTAGACGAAGAGCAAGTCGAGGTCGGAATGGTAGCCGAGCTCGCGACCGCCCAATTTTCCCAAGGCGATCACCGCCAGCGTCTCGACTTTGAAGCCTCTGCGCGGCTCTCCATATCGTTCCAACTGCTCTTTCTGAGCAAGCTGCAGCACTTCGTCCAGGATCGCATCCGCTAAGGTGGTCAGCTGCTCTGCAACCTCGGGCACCGATGTCTCTCCCGAGATGTCATTGAGCCCGATTCGGAGAAGCTCCTCGTTCTTGAAACGCCGCATCGCGGTCAATCGCTCTTCCAGATCGGACGAGCGCTGCAGCCGGACTGCAAGCTCCTCACCCACCCTCGATCCCGACGGGTCGGTGGGGCCGAAATCTCGCTGGACCAACACGTCCAGCAACTCGGGATGCCGCAGAAAGTACTGGGAGAGATAGTCGCTCTGGGCGAACAAGTTGAGCAAGCGCCGGCGGACTTCGGGCGCCTGAGCCAAGATGCTCAAATACCCCGCGGGAGAGCGAAGGCCGGTGAGGAAGTCACAAAAAAAGAAGAGCGCTTGGTCTGGGTCCGGCGTCTTGGCAATCTCGGCAAGCAACTTGATCGCCTGGGGTTCCGGACCACCGGGAGAAAACCCGAAGGGGGAGCCGGGCGCGCGGGACAATCGACCGAGGGCCTCCAGTGCCCGGTCGGAATCAGCAAATCCCCGTTGCTCCAGCGCTTCCCGGCGCTGGTCGTCTGGAGCTTCCGGATCCATCGCCAATAAGAGCAGAGGCTCGTCTGGAATCTCGTCCCGCACGGACTGCCCCAGGAGCCGCGAAAATGCGAGCCGCACGAACTCCCGATGCTCGGAGAGCCGCGCAGCGCAGGACTTCCAGTCGGCGAAGCCCAAGGATCGCGCGAGCCGCAGGTTCTCCACGTCCCCGGCGGGCAGCCGATGGGTCTGGCGCTCCTCCATCATCTGAAGGTGATTCTCTACCCGGCGAAGAAACAGATAGGCCTCCTCCAGCGCTTCGGCGTCAGCCGACGCCACCAGCCCCTCCCGGTCGAGCTTGCGCAATGCCCGAAGCGTATTTCGTTCACGCAGCGCGGGTTTTTGCCCTCCGTGCAGCAGCTGCAGGGCGTTGACGAAGAATTCGATTTCCCGAATGCCTCCCGGTCCCAGCTTCACGTCCTCCGCGCTGGCCTGCGCCCGAACGTCGATTTGAGCCTTGAGCTTTCTCAGTGCTTCCACGACCGACAGGTCCAAACTTCGAGGCCAGACAAAAGGCGTGAGCGACTGGATCAGCCGATTGGCCAGGTCCTGATCCCCGGCGACGATCCGCGCCTTGAGCAGCGCCGCGCGCTCCCAGGTTCGGCCTTGCGCCTCATAATAGCCCAGCGTCGCCGGCAGTGAGAGCGCGATTGCCCCGCTGCGACCCTGCGGCCTTAAATTGAGGTCCACGCGAAAGCAGAAGCCTTCTGCGGTGATCACGCTTAGCGCTCGAGTCAGGCCCTCAGAAAGCTTCGTGTAGAACTGAGCGTTGGATAGGCTCCCGGAGCTGCCGCCCTGCGTCTGCCCATCCGCCTGATACACATAAAGGAGATCGATATCTGAGCTGAAGTTCAGGTCCTCCCCTCCCAATTTCCCCAGGCCCAAGACGCAGAAGCCGTCGTCATCAGGCATTCCGTACCGGGCGACCATTGCCCGGCGCACCCGTTCGAGGGCAGCGGAGACAATCGCTTGCGCGAGGTGGCTGAGCTCGCGCCCCAATTCCTCGGTGTCAGCGGCGAGCATCAGATCGCGCGCGATCAAGCGGGCCAGCTCGCGGTACTTGTAAAGGCGCAGCCGCCGATAAAACGCGGCGTCGTCGGCCCCGGATATTCCGCGCATGGCCAGGGCCGATTCTCTAAGGTATTGCTCGAGCGGCTTTTCGCTCTTCCAAGCGGCGACGCGCGCAAGCCGCCGAACCAGCGCCGGGCGGGAGCTGAGCATTCTTGGCAGAAAGTCACTCAGCTCGAAGACTCGAGCCAATAAGGAGAGGAGCTCCTTGGAGGGCGCCGCCGGCAGGGCGTTTCCCAATCGTTCGAAGGAAGACAACAGGCCACGCGGATCAGGAGAATCGGCCGCCAACCGCCGAATCTCCGCCATGACTTCTGGCTGGATTCGGAACGCCATTTAAGACTGGGCAATCTCGCGCAGGTGCGGCTTTGCCTTCTCGATATCCCCTTGGTGCTTGAGCACCAGGTTGAGGGTCGAAGCCACCAGCTCCACCGAGAGCACGTCGGCGTTGAGAATTGCCAGGCTCTGGGCCCAGTCGATCGCTTCGCTGATCGACGGGGCTTTCCTGAGGTCTAGCTCGCGAAGCTTCTCGATCGCGCGGGTGATTTGTTCCGCCAACTGCTCCTGTAACTGTGGCAGCCGTCGGCGAATGATTTTCAGCTCCCGCTCCCGGGTTGGAAAGTCGATGTACAGGTGAAGGCAGCGCCGCTTGAGCGCATCCGAGAGCTCCCGCGCATTGTTCGAGGTGAGCACCACCCGAGGCGGGTGTTTCGCTCGGAACGTCCCGAGTTCCGGGATGGTGACGGCGTTGTCCGCAAGCACCTCCAGCAAGAAGGCTTCGAACTCGGGATCGGATTTGTCGATTTCGTCCACCAGCAGCAGGGCCGGCACAGGCGAGAGAAGAGCCTTGAGAATCGGCCGTGGCAACAAGAAGCGCTCCGAGAAAAAGACCGCGTCGCCGCTGGAGATGCGCTCGGCCGCTTCCGCTAAGCTCGAGGTCCCCGCGATCAACTCCCCAATCTTGTCGCGCAAAAGTTGGGTGTAAAGAAGCTGCTTGGCGTACTCCCATTCGTAGAGCGCTTTGCCCTCATCGAGCCCCTCGTAGCATTGAAGGCGGATCAGGGGCCGTTCGAGCGCCTGAGCCATTGCCCTGGCGAGGTCGGTTTTGCCGACTCCGGCAGGGCCCTCGACGAGAATCGGTTTCCCCATCCTGTCCGATAGATAGGCAACCGCGGAAATCTCGGGCGAGGGTAGGTACCCAACGCTCTCGAGCCGCGTCGCGGCGTCATCAACGCCAGTGAAATGCGCGATTGGCGGGGTCGGGGTCGACAGAGAGTCCATGAACGTTCGAGTTTCTAACGGTTAGATGCCAAGTGCGGCAAAAATGCCAGACTGTCGTCCACGGGCCGCGACGAAGCGACGTCTCGCACCTGAGAAGCGCCCGGAAGCGCGGGACAAAAATCGGAGACTGGCCTGGGGCCGCTCGGCACACCGCCTGCATGGTTAATTGACGGCCGAAGCGGAGCGGTGCGATGCCAATTTGGTTGAGGACGGTTTGGGTAGGGACGGTGTTGATCTTACCCGGTGGGTTTTTGCTGTTTTTGGGTTTTTTGCTTGCACGGACAGTGATGCGTATCCGGCAAGAAGCGCTGGCTCAACAGCCTGGCCAAGATGTCCGACTTTTGAATTTGCTCAGCCAGGTACACCTTCAGGAGTTGCTCCGACAGGCGCGCGCGTCTCTTTGAGTGGAGCATTTTCGCTCGCGTGACTAACGTCGGTCGCGATGCGCGTGCGGATTGAGCGAGCGAAACAGTTTTCGGGCAGCACCGCCGCCCCGGGTGACAAGTCGATCTCGCACCGGGCGCTAATCTTCGCCGCGCTTTCGTCAGGTACCTGCCAAATCGAGAATCTCGCCCCAGGTCAAGACCTTCGCTCCACGGCCCGGTGTCTTGTCGAATTGGGGGTGACGATCACTTCGGAAGGCCCCCGGGCCATGGTGCAGGGACGGGGCCTTTCACTGAGCACGCCGCGCCAGACGCTGGATTGCGGCAACAGCGGGACCACGATGCGGCTTCTGTCCGGGATGGTTGCCGGTGCTCGGATCGCAGCGGTGCTCGACGGCGATGCGAGCCTGCGCCGTCGCCCGATGAAGCGCGTCCTGGACCCCCTGCGCCAGATGGGAGCAAAGGCCGAGGGAACGCAAGATGACAAGGGAGGAGAGACCGCGCCCCTGCGGTTCGAACCGGGCCCACGGCTGCTCGGAAAGCGCCACCAGCTTCCGGTCGCCAGTGCTCAGGTCAAGAGTTGCCTGTTGCTGGCGGGACTGTGGGCAGAGGGGAACACGGAGATCGCCGAGCCTCAGCAGTCGCGCGATCACTCGGAACGGATGTTGCGCGCTTTTGGGGCGCCGTTGGAGATAGGACCTCGGGGGGTCCTTTCGATTCACCGGATGGAACGGCCGCTCTCGGTGCCTCCGCATCTGTACGTGCCGGGAGATCCCTCTTCGGCGGCGTTTTTTGTGGCTGCCGCCTTGTTGGTGGGGACGGGACCGCTTCGAATCTCGGGGGTGGACATCAACCCCACTCGCTCCGGTTTTCTGGAAGTCCTTCGCCGGATGGGGGCGCCGCTCTCGGTTGAACCTGAGCCGCCTCAAGGAGGAGAGCCCGTAGGGACATTGGTCGTCGCTGGGGCAGCGCCGCTCGAGGCAACCGAAGTGAAATCGGAGGAGATTCCATCTCTCATCGACGAAGTGCCGATCTTAAGCGTGATTGCGACGCAAGCGCGGGGAACCACGGTAATTCGGGGCGCGGAGGAGCTGCGCCATAAGGAATCGGACCGGATCGCGCAAATGGCTAAGGGGCTCGCCGCCATGGGCGCTAGCGTGGAAGAGCTGCCGGATGGCCTTCGAATTGACGGTCCGACTCCATTGAAGGGCACGGTGATCGACGCGCTGGGCGATCACCGCATCGCCATGAGTTTTGCGGTTGCGGGCCTCGCGGCCCAGGGCACCACCGAAATCGAAGGAGCAGAATGGGCGGACATCTCCTTCCCCGGGTTCTTTGACGTCCTGGCCCGATTGAGCAATACGCCGCTCGCTTGAGCTCGTTTCGGATGGCGCCAAGCCACCACACGGAGCGGGTCGGCTCGATTCAGATGCACTACGTCTCCGAGGGTGCCGGCCCGCTGGTGATCTTGCTCCATGGCTTCCCGGAGTTCTGGTGGTCCTGGCGTCATCAGATCACACCCCTCGCTCAGGCCGGCTTTCGCGTGGTCGCGCCTGATCTGCGCGGCTACAACGATACGGACCGGACCGGGCCGTACGATCTCGACACTCTCGCCGGCGATATCGCCAATCTGGTCCGACACCTTGGCCAGTCGCCGGCGACGATTGTGGGTCATGACTGGGGTGGCGCGATAGCCTGGTACCTTGCGGCAAAGCGCCCCGAAGTCTGCGACCGCGTGGTAGTGCTCAATGCGCCTCATCCCGCGGTGTTCCGCCAAGTCATCCGGTCCAGCTACCGACAGCTCCGACGAAGCTGGTACATGTTCTTCTTTCTTCTTCCGCATCTGCCAGAGCGTCGACTGCTCAAGGATGACGCTCGGATCCTGAAGCGCGTCTACCTGGCCAATTCCGTGGATCGCTCCCCCTTCTCGGACGACGTGATTCGCCCGTTCCGAGAAGCGATTATGAAGCCCGGTGCGGCGGCTGCGGCGCTCGGCTATTACCGCGCGCGGGCTATCTCACGAATGCCGATCATCAACCAACCGACGCTCCTGATCTGGGGCAAGGACGATCGGGCGTTGGGCTACGATGATCTGGTTCCTCCGACTCTGTTTTGGGTAAGAGACCTGTGGATTCAGCCAATCGAGCACTGCGGCCACTTTGTCCACGAGGAGCGCCCCGAAGACGTGAACCGGACGCTGCTCGAATTTCTCCTGCGCCCGCGCCTGAGCGAGGTTCGATGAACAACCTTGCCGCGTGATAAACAAAAAGCGATGTCCCCACAGCCTCGATATGCCGTGATCGGAAACCCGGTGGAGCATTCGCTTTCGCCACAGCTCTTCACTTGGCTCTTTTCCGAGCTTGGCATTCGCACCGACTATTCCCGCCAATTGGTACTGCCTGAAGATCTTCCGAACATTATTGCTCGGTTAAATCGTGGGGACTGGCAGGGCCTCTCGGTAACCCTGCCGCACAAGGAAGCAGTCTGCGGAATGCTGGACGAGCTGGACTCCAGCGCGATGCGAGTGAGGGCGTGCAACACGGTGGTTCGGCTCCCATCTGGCCGGCTGCGGGGCTTCAACACCGACGGTGCGGGACTTCGGCTCGCGTTGCAGCACGCCGAAGCAGATCTCAGCGGCGCACAGGTGATATTGCTCGGGGCCGGAGGTGCTGCCCGTGCCGCCGCGTTCGAAGTGGCGTCTGCCGGGGCTCGCGAATTGACAATCGCCAATCGCACTGTTGAACGCGCCGAGCAGCTGGTCGCCGACCTCGTCAAGGCTGGCATCGCGGCGTCCTGTGCGGTGACTGCGATACCGCTAGAGGACAAGCCGATCTCGAGGATATTGGCGAACGCACGTATCCTAATTAACTGCACCAGCGTCGGACTTCTTGCGCCCGGCGAGAGTCCACTGGCTGCCGCGTGCCGCCTGCGCTCAGGTCAGACGGTGCTCGACATGGTCTACCGTCCGCTGCAGACGTCGCTGCTAAGGCGCGCTGCGGCCGATGGCGCGAAGACGGTCGATGGACTCTGGATGTTGATCTTCCAGGCGCTCGAACAGCTTCGGTTGTGGACGGAGCGGCAGTGCTCCGCAGAGGTAGCGCAAAAGGCGCACCGCTACCTGACGAGGCAAATCGCTTGAGCCGACTTCGTTACCTCACGGCGGGTGAGAGCCACGGTCCCGCTCTGGTCGGCATTCTGGAGGGACTGCCGTCGGGGCTGCCTCTGGAAAGCAGCGATATCGACCGCGACCTTGCCCGGCGTCAGCAAGGCTATGGGCGCGGTGGCCGAATGAAGATCGAGCAAGACACCGCTGAAATTCTTTCCGGCGTACGATTTGGTTTCACCCTCGGATCCCCGCTCGGATTGCTGATTCGCAACCGAGACTTCGCCAACTGGCAAACGCGAATGGGAGCGGCGCCGGGTGGCCCGGATCCCCAGCCGGTGACGATTCCTCGTCCCGGCCACGCGGATCTGGCCGGAGGCCTCAAGTACGACCACCTCGACGATTTGCGAAACATCCTGGAGCGGGCTTCGGCTCGCGAAACCGCAATTCGCGTTGCCCTCGGCGCCGTGGCCCGCGCGCTGCTCAGGGATCTCGGAATCCAAATTGGATCGTTTGTCCGCTCGATTGGGGAAGCGGAGGCTGGCCCGCTCGATGAAGAGGCCCAGCGGCTGTGGCGCGAAGACGCGGAGGCTCTAGGGCTTCGCGCGGACCGGACCGAAACTCGCGCGCTCGATGAGCAGTCGTCGCGCGGTTTCGTGGAAGCGATTAAACGCGCTCAGCAGCGCCGAGACACGCTCGGCGGGGTGATTGAGGTGGTCGCGACGGGCGTGCCGGTCGGGCTCGGCTCGCACGTGCAGTGGGATCGAAAGCTCGACGGCCGAATCGCCCAGGCGATGATGTCCATTCCGGCGATCAAAGCCGTGGAGCTGGGCGACGGATGGCAAGCGGCTCATCTGTATGGAAGCCAGGTGCACGATGCGATCAAGTGGGGTGCCCAGGGCTTGTCTCGTGCGTCGAACCGCGCGGGGGGTCTGGAGGGCGGCGTGACGAACGGCGAGCCGCTTGTCGTTCGCGCCGCAATGAAGCCTCTGTCCACCGTCCCGGCGGCACTGCCCTCGGTCGATCTGACCACGCTGCAAGCCGCGCCGGCCCACGTCGAGCGTACGGATACGTGCGCCGTGCCTTCCGCGGGCGTCATCGCCGAAGCCGTGTTGGCGCTGTGTTTGGCCGATGCGCTGCTCGAGACCCTGGGCGGCGACACCATCGCTTCGCTTCGACAGCCGATGGCGCGCTTGCGCCTTTCGACGCGAGCCCGGGCCGGTCACCTTTTTGTCATCGGGCCAATGGGCTCGGGAAAGAGCACGGTCGGGGCCGCGGTGGCTCGGCGACTGGGGCTACCATTCACCGACTTGGATCAGGTCGTCGAAACCCGGGCGGGTGTATCGATTAGCGAGATCTTCGCGTCCCAGGGCGAGCCGGAGTTTCGGCGGCTCGAGTCAGAGGCTCTCACTCAGGTGGTGCAGAGGGAGCTTGGGGTGATCGCGATGGGAGGGGGCACCGTTCTCAATGAAGGCGCCTGGCAGCTGATGCGCCGGAACGGAGCAATCGTCGCGCTGAATGCACCTCCCGAGGAACTGGCCCGACGGCTTCTACGAAACGAGCGCGCGGTGCAACAAAGACCACTGCTCGCCGGAGCGGATCCGACCCAGCGTTTGCACCAGCTCGTCCGAGAGCGGCAACGGTTTTATGGGCGCGCGGATGTGTGCTTGAACACGCTTGGCCTCAACGTGGAGGACGCGGCGGAGATGGTGATTGGACTGACGCGCTCCCTGGAGGGGCGGATTGCCGAGCGCGCTCGAGAGAAGAGCTCCGATCTACCGCCGGAGAGTTCCGGTATGGCCGGACAGGACGGAGAGGAGTGACTTGGAGCGGAGGGTAAGGGCGCTTCACGTGCGCTCGCGGATGCACGGCTATGACGTCCTGATCGGCACCAGGATCCTCCCGACTCTTGGCAATCATCTGCGCGATTTCAAGGTCGGAAAGCGCGTTGGCGTGATCTCCGACAGCAACGTCTTTCGCCACTGGGGAAACGTCGCGGTCCAGAGCCTGCGGCGCGCGGGCTTTGCTCCGCTGGTGTTGACCTTGCCTCCGGGGGAAAAAAACAAAACGCTTGAAGTCGCGGAACGGCTGATAGGCCGGCTGATCTCCGCGGGGCACGCGCGCGCCGATGCGGTGGTGGCGTTGGGCGGTGGAGTGATCGGCGATCTGGCGGGGTTCATTGCGGCAACCTATCAACGCGGGGTCCCCTTCATTCAGGTGCCGACCAGCCTGCTGGCCCAAGTCGACGCGTCGATCGGCGGCAAAGTGGCAGTCGATCATGCGCTCGGAAAAAATTTGATTGGCGCGTTCTACCCGCCGCTTCTGGTACTCAGCGATACATCGACTTTGGAAACTCTGAAGCCGCGCGAGCGCTGGTCGGGAATGGCCGAAGTCGTGAAGGCAGGTTTGATCGCAGACCCGTTTCTGACCCGAATCCTGGAGAGAGACCTGGAAGGGCTTGGCCGTGTTCCTTCGCGCTTGCAGCAAGTGGTGGTTCGGTCCGCTGCTATTAAGACGAAGATCGTTTCACGAGATGAGCTCGAATCAGGAGACCGGGTACTGCTGAATTTCGGGCACACCATTGGCCACGCTCTCGAGGCCGCCACGGGATACGGCCCAATCGCTCACGGAGAAGCGGTGATCTTGGGGATGCGGGCAGCGATCGCAATCTCGCGTAAGCTGGGTCGGTGCTCCACGGCGGACGCTGAGAGGGCTCTCGCTTTATTGGCTCGATTTCCGCGCCCACCTCGGTTTCGTGCGCCCTCCGTGGGCGCCGTGCTCTCCGCGATTCGACGGGACAAGAAGAAGGAGGGGGAGCGGATCCGGATGGTTTTGCTGCGGGGAATCGGAAGCGCGATCGTCGAGCGATCCGTGCCGAGAGCGCTATTGACATTCGGCATTCGTGAAGCGATTGCGAGCCTGTCATGAGGCCGAAGATGAATGTCCTGGTGATTCACGGGCCAAACCTAAATCTGCTCGGCGAGCGTAGCCCCGAAATCTACGGAACGATGACGCTTTCGCAGCTCAACGCCGAGCTGCGGAAGACCGCGCGCTCGCTCGGCATTCAGCTGCGGGTTTTTCAAAGCAACCACGAGGGCGAGATCATCGACAAGATCCACAAGCAGAGAAAATGGATGCAGGGGCTGGTGATCAATCCGGGGGCGCTGACTCACTACTCGTACGCGGTGCGCGAGGCGATTGATGCGGTCCGGGTGCGGACCTACGAAGTGCATCTGTCGAATATCCATGCGCGCCCAGAGCCCTGGCGTCGGATCAGCGTGCTGGCCGAAATCGTCGAAGGCCAGATCGTGGGCAAGGGCGTGGATTCTTATCGCGAAGCCCTAACGAGTCTGAGTCGCAATCGATCCTAGCGGATCGGTGTTGCAAGATAGATGGCATCGTCGGTGACGCTCGTGCTTCCTTGGAACGCGACTTGACCCCGCGAATTCAGCTTGGTGACGTCGAGTCGCGAGAAGGTGTCTCCACTCGGGGCAGGATCCCCAGAAGCCACTACCTTATTAATCGTGCCCTGTGAGGCCAAATAGATACCGAATCCGCTTGGATTTAGGGAAGTGGCAAACGAGACCTCCCCGAGATCGTTCAACGAGGCAAATTGCGGGGAGACAAATATCCCACCCCCCGGTGCAGGATCGCCTGATCCGGCGATCCGGCTCAGGCCACCCGCGGAGAACAGGAAGACGCCGGTGGGCCCATTTGGCGATGACAACTGCGCTCCAAATACGATCTCACCGGCTGCGTTTACCGAAGGTGCGTAGGGAGCTGGAATAGTCCCACCTGGAATAACGAATGTACCGCCTCCCGGGGCTGGATCCCCGGTTTGAGCAATCGAGAGAGTGTTGCCGTTCGACCACAGGAATACACCCCAGCGAGTTGGAGGCGAGACATTGCCCGTAAACGCCACTTGACCAGCGTCGTTGATAGAGAGACTTGAAAAACCTCTAAAAGTCCCGCCACCAGGAGCTGGGTCTCCACGGCCGACGAGTTGATGGAATTCCCCTCCCGACAAAACAAACACAGCCGGGCTTCGTGAAAAGAAACCATTGCCAACAAATGCAATATCCCCGGCATTGTTGATTGAAGCTTGACGGATGTCAGCGAATCGTCCGCCCCCCGGAGCTGGATCGCCGGTACCGACGATTCGGTTCAACACTTCTCCGGAACGCGAATAAATCCCTGAAAAAAGGCTGCTCGACGCTTGGAAGATTGATTGGCCACTACCGTTCATCGCCAGCACATAGAAGTAATCGAATGCGCCGCCTTGGAGGGTCGACTCCCCTAAGCGCACAATTGGAGCACTCAAATCCCCGACAAACAATTCTTCCTCTCCTGGGAAGGAAAGGCCGCGAAAGGCTATTGTTCCGGAATCGTCTATCGCCTCGGGCCGTGCGCTGACGAGTTTGGGCTCGCGATCGATCGGGTCACCCTGCCCGGCAATTCGTGTCCGATCGCCGTTCGAGAATAGATAGATGCCGCCGAGGCTGTTTTCCAATTCGCTTTCGAAAGTCACTTGGCCTACGGCGCTCAGGGAGACAGTAGAATAAGCAAAGTAAACAAATCGATCTCCCTCGGGAGAACGTTCGCCTGTGCGTACTACTTCAGTGATCGCTCCGCCGGAAAACAAGAACACTCCGTTTGTGGATGTATCACTTGCCTGGAATGCGATCTGTCCTGCTGAATTCAAAGAGAAGTTGGAAAAGTAAGAGAAGACGCCTCCTCCGGGAGCCGGGTCGTTCTCTCGAATCTGAGGCATGATTTGCCCGTTTGAGAAGAGAAAGATTCCCCCACGACCATAGATCGAGGCAGTAGCCGAAAAAGCCACTGCTCCTGCGTCGTTGATCTCCGCCGAACCAGGATAAAGGGTTGCGGCGCCATCGACCGAGGACTCAAGGGGTTCACCGCCTGGGGCCGGGTCTCCCTCGCGAACCACTTCGGTCATCGACCCATCTGCACTTCGCAGGAAAATTCCGTACCCCGAAGGCTCCAGATCGCATCCGAAGGCGACTTGTCGATTGATATTGATGACCGGGTGGTGGAAGCGCCGGAAGGTTCCTCCACGAGGGGCGGGGTCGCCCTGGCGAGCCAAAAGCGACAGGCTATCCTGCGAGAAAAGGAACACCAGGTGATCGCCCAAGGACGTATATGCGCCGAAAACGACGTCCCCCAAAGAATTGAGCGAGTACTCGTAGGTTAAAAAGAGAGCCCCACCACCGGGAGCAGGATCGCCATCCTGGACGACGATCTGAAGACCGCCTTCCGACCAGAGAAGGATTCCGAAGCGGTCAGGACCTGCCAGAAGCGCCCAAAATGCGATCTGACCTGACGAGTTTAGCAGCGGGCCACCGCCGTAGACGAAAGTACCCCCACCGAGAACGGGATCGCCGAACGCTGCAGCTATCGTCGTTACTTCGTTGGACCGCAGAAGAAGAGCGCCATCTCCCATGAAGGCGACTTGCCCGGAGTCGTTGAGCGTCGGCCCATAGGCTGCAACCAATTCCGGCGGCACGGGAACCGCCTCGCCAGGAGTCGCTACCGTGGTCAGATTGAAACTGAGTTGTGCTTGGGATGCAGAGTGGATCAGCAAAAGCGCAACGCACACGGGCCCACCGCGAAATTTCGAATGGTACATGGTTGCCCCCCTTGCAATGAAGACGCGCTCGACCCGAGTCCTCGAGGCACGCTATACGCGAGTCCAGCGCGATCATCTACTCCCCGCGACCTTGCGTCACGAATGCGTCAGCTGAGGCGACCGCTGGGATGAGGTAAGGGTTTGGGTGCAACGCCGTTGCTGTTAGGTTAGCCGTTCCTCTTATGCCCGGATCGACAGGACCGCGGCGCGCGGCGCTCGCGTTCATCTTCATTACCGTGCTCCTCGACGTGTTAGCGCTCGGAGTGATCATCCCGGTGCTGCCGAAGCTGGTGGTGGATTTCACCGGAGGAGATCAGGCAAGGGCCGCCAAGATCTACGGCCTGTTCGGGACCGTCTGGGCTGCGATGCAGCTGGTCTGCTCGCCGATCTTCGGATCGCTGTCGGATCGCTTTGGCCGAAGGAAGGTGATCCTGGTTTCCAATTTCGGCCTGGCGTTTGACTACGTGGTGATGGCGCTCGCTCCGACCTGGCAGTGGCTGTTCGCCGGACGAGTCGTCTCCGGAATCACCGCCTCCAGCATTCCCACCGCCTACGCATACATCGCCGATGTCACACCGCCCGAGAGGCGGTCCGCGAGTTTTGGTCTGGTGGGTGGCGCGTTCGGCGTGGGTTTCGTGCTCGGACCCGCAATGGGAGGATTTCTCGGTCAAATTAGTCCGCGCCTGCCGTTCTGGGTTTCCGCTGCCCTGAGCTTTGCCAACGCGATGTATGGCTTGTTCGTCTTGCCGGAGTCTCTGCCGAAAGAACGCCGGGCTGCTTTTTCCTGGAAGCGGGCCAACCCGATCGGCTCGCTGACTTTCTTGGCCGCCAAGCCTGGGCTACTCCGACTTTCGCTCGTGAATTTCCTCGGCTACATCGCGCACGTTGTCTACCCCAGCGTGTTCGTTCTCTATGTTGGCTATCGATATGCCTGGAACGAGCGCACGGTGGGTCTGGTGCTCGCGCTCGTGGGCGTCAGCTCGATGATCGTCCAAGGCGTATTGATGGCCCCGATCATTCGTCGCCTCGGTGAGCGAAACACGCTGCTTGTTGGCATTGCATGCGGAGTCGCTGGATTTTTGGTGATGGGACTTTC
This sequence comes from Myxococcaceae bacterium, assembly GCA_036781205.1. GTDB lineage: Bacteria > Myxococcota > Myxococcia > Myxococcales > Myxococcaceae > DAIQBK01. Next base: position 326,491 of record DAIQBK010000003.1, on the reverse strand, counting down.
GCCCACCGGCCTGCTCTTTCTGTGGAGCATGCCGCTCGCGGCGTTGTGGGGACTCGCCGGACCGGCGGCGATGGGGATGATGGCCGCGCGAGTCGGCGGATCTGAGCAAGGCCAGCTCCAGGGCGCCAACAACAGCCTTCGCGCGATCTCCGAGCTGATTGGGCCGAGCGTTTTCACACTGACTTTCGCCTACTTCATCGGCGGGGGGCGCCAGTGGCACGCCCCGGGCGCGCCCTTTATCCTCGCCGGCGCACTCCTCGGCTCGTCGATCACGCTGGCGCTGAGCACCGCCCGAGCACTCCCACGGCCCGTCGACGTGCCCACACCCGGCAGCGCCCCGGCGAAGACTCAAGATCAGGCGGGTTAGCTTCCGAGTCCGGGCGCGCTTCGAGCCGAGCCCGCCCTTCGCTCAGCCGCGCGCCTTACCAAGCCTGTCACCGTCCAGATCACGACTCCGAGCCCGAGCAACTCCGCGGCAAAGATCCATTGCTGTGGCCGCGGCCGCGCCATCGCTAGCAGAACTACCGAAATGCCGGCTCCTGCGAGGGGAATCACCGGCCCCAGCGGCAGTCGAAACGTTCGTTCTGCGTCGGGTCTTCGATAACGCAGCACGATCACCGCCAAACAGGTGGGGATGTATTGGCAAAACAAAGCGACATTCGAGACATCGACCAAGGACCCGTAGCTGAGGAAAAACGCGAGCAGGCTGGCCAGCGTCGTTGCCAGTGCAATCGCCGGCCCGGGAGTCCGGAACCGCGACTCGCCGGTCAAGATCGAAGGCAGATACCCATCTGCCGCCAGCGCCGTGAAGTAGCGTGGGCCCGCCAACGCGGTGGATGAGCAGAAGCCAGCCATGGATACCAACGAAGCAATCCCGAGTACCAAGATGCCGGGCTTGCCAAAGATCGTTCCGGCGACATCCATCAATGGCTGCTGCCGAGCGTGCAAATCGGGCACGGTGCTCAAAGCCACGAGTTGAACCAGGCAGTAGAGCAGGGTTGCCCCCACCAGGCTGCCCACCAGCGCGAGCGGGACGTTGCGCTTGGGATTGATGGTCTCCCCGGCCGGAACCGGAACGTACTCGAAGCCGGAAATCATGAAGACCGCTAGAAACGCCGAAGAGGAGACCGCGTGCAGGTAGCTCACCGGATCGCCGGGAACCGATCGCGCTGATAACATGCCGCTCAGCACCTCGGGCCGCAGGTGCGCGAGCCCCACCAGGCCGAGCAGGATCAGCGGAAGAATCTTGACCATTGAGAGAAAGTCCGAGGTCCGCGCGCCCGCTTTCACTCCCAGGTAATTGATCGTCCCGAGCGTGGCGATCAATCCGACCGCGACCAGCGTCTTGAGCGCCAGGGTGAAGTCGCCGAATTGAAAGACCGGGGTCGCAAACCAAGGCACGAGCTTGGCCAACGCTTCTGCGAAGCCAACCGAAACGGCGGACCAGCCGAGCACGCCGGTCGACATCGCGGTCCAGCCGACAATGAATCCGAAATAGCGTCCGAACGCGGCTCGGGCGTACACATACGGCCCGCCGCTCCGATCGAACATTCCGCTCAGTTCGGCAAAGCAGAGCCCAATCAGGATGCACAGAACGCCGCAGGTCAAAATGCCAACGACGCTGGCGTAACCTGCGATCGCCGCCAGGGGTGCGATCAGCAGGTAGATGCCCGAGCCGACGATCCCGTTGATCCCGATGCAGACGCAATCAAAGAGCGAGAGTCTGCGCCGAGAGTGGGATATTGCCTCGTTACCAACCAACGATGGCATCGCGTGAGTATAGTCGGTCAACCGAATTTCGCGAGGAACACTGATGATCCTGCAACTCTGTCTTGCTTTGGCCTTGGCAGCCGCCGGGGCCAATCCGCGAGGCGCGGCCGATAGCGTCGCGATTCGTGTGGCTCGGATGCTTGACGTTCGCACCGGGCGCTACGTGGACAAACCGGTGGTGATTGTGAAGGGTGAGAAGATCGACAAGGTCGGTACCGAGGCGCCAGCGGGGATGAAGGTGATCGATCTCGGAAACCGCACCCTCTTGCCTGGGCTGATCGACGCGCACACCCACATCCTTCTGCAGGGCGATGCGACCGAAGCGGAGTACCATGAGCAGATCCTCAAGGAGTACCCGTCCCATCGCGTGGCCAGGGCCGTTCGGGCTCTCTCGATCGCGCTCGAACATGGTTTCACGGGACTGCGAGATCTCGAGACCGAAGGAGCCGGATACGCGGACGTGGGTCTACGCGATGCGATTAACGAGAAAGTGATTCCCGGTCCGCGGATGCAGGTTGCTGGACCTGCCCTGTCCACCACGGGGACTTATCCGCTTTTGCATTTTCGGCCGGACTGGGTCTTTCCAGTCGGAGTCCAGACCTGCGATGGACCGGACGGCTGTCGCAAGGCAGTCCGCGAGCAACTGTCGTACGGGACGGACTGGGTGAAAATCTACTCAAATGGAGGCGGGCTACATCTGACACCGGACGGGTACATCGATTCGCCTCCGAACTGGACCCGCGAGGAGATGGCGGCGGCGGTCAGCGAAGCGCACGCGCGCGGCCACAAGGTCGCGGCCCATGCCACATCCGATACCGGAGCGAAGCTGGCGGTTGAGGCGGGGGTGGACTCGATCGAGCATGGAATTTCGATTCGTCCCGAGTTGGCCAAATTGATGGCGAAGAAGAATATTTTTCTTTGCCCGACCCTTACGGTCGGAGCGTATGTCGCTGAGCCACGGGCCAGAGAAGGTCGCGTGATCTGGGCGGAGATGCCCAAAGTCTCTGCGCGATCAATCCGCAACGCGATGGACGCCGGGGTGAAGATCGCCTTTGGCACCGACGCCGGGGGGTTCCCCTGGACCGAAATCAACCAGGCGAAGGAATTCTCGCACATGGTTCGCCTGGGAATGTCCCCGCTCGAGGCAATCCGAAGCGCCACCTTGGTCGCCGCGGATCTGTTTGGTTGGAAAAAGGTTGGCTCGATTGAGCCGGGGGGCGAGGCTGACCTGGTTGCGGTCAGCGGCGATCCGCTTCAGGATGTATCAGTGTTGGAAAGAATCGACTTTGTGATGAAAGCCGGGCAGGTCGTTCGCCGTCCCGAATAGGTCTTAGCAATGCAGACCCCAAGTTTTTCAGAAGCGGTCAGCCTGATTCGCCGCAACGAGATCGGCAGAGGCGCGGCGATCGAAACCCCATTCGGCCGGAGGCTGCTTTGCTACGCCGATCTGACCGCGACCGGGCGATATCTGCATTTGGTGGAGCGGTGGATTCGTCGTCTTCAGCCGTTCTACGCGAACACCCATACCGCGGTCTCCTCGACCGGCCGAATCATGAGCGAGCTGCGAGAAGAGGCGCGGCGGGTGATTGGCCGATCGGTGAATGCCGGTCCCGACGATGTAGTGCTGTTCGTGGGTGCCGGAGCGACCGCGGCGGTCAACAAGCTCGTCGGGTTGCTTGGCTTTCGGATCTCCGATGCGCTTGAACGCGAGCACGGCCTCAACCGGCAGATCCCCGAGAATCAGCGCCCCGTGGTCTTCGTCGGTCCGTACGAGCATCACTCGAATGAGCTGCCCTGGCTCGAATCGGTTGCGGATGTGGTGGAGGTCGACCTGGATGCCTCCGGCCGGATCGACATCTCGGACTTGACGAACAAGCTCAAGCGGTTTTCCTCCCGGGCGCTCAAGGTTGGGGCATTTTCCGCCGCCTCCAATGTCACCGGCGTGCTGACGGACGTAAGGGCAGTGACGCGGGCGCTTCATCAACAAGGCGCCTACGCCTCCTTCGACTATGCCGCCGCGGCCCCCTACCTTCCGATTGACATGCACCCGTCGGAATCGGAGTCAATCGACGCGCTGGTTCTCTCCACCCATAAATTCATGGGCGGGCCAAGTGGCTCCGGAATTCTGGTCGCCCACCGCAAGCTCTTTCGGTGTCAGTCTCCGGAGAGACCTGGAGGAGGCACGGTCGACTACGTGGCTGCTTTCGAAAAAGTCGCGGTCGACTACGCGCACAGGCTCGATGAGCGCGAGGAAGGTGGAACGCCGGCGATCGTGAGCGACATCCGTGCCGGGCTGGCGTTCCTGGTTCGCGAGATGGTCGGACCGCAAAGAATTCTGGAGCACGAGCTGCGGATGTCGGAGCAGGCGGTTCGGCGACTGGCGCGCCACCCGAAGATCCAAGTTCTCGGTCCGATTCAGCTCCCTCGATTGGCGATCCTCTCCTTCAACGTGGAGGGGCTCCACCACGATCTCGTTTCGGCGCTCTTGGACCATCTGTTCGGGATCCAGAACCGCGCCGGCTGCTCGTGCGCAGGTCCCTACGGCCATCGACTGCTGCAGATCGATCGCCACAAGTCCGAGCTGTACCGAAAGCAGATCGCTCGCGGAATCCTCGGAATCAAGCCGGGATGGGTGCGGCTGTCGCTGCCTTATTACGCGTCGCAGAAAGATCTGGAGTTCATTTTCAAGGCGGTGGAGTTCGTCGCGGATCACGGCATGGACTTCGTACCCGCCTACTGCCTCGGATGGCTGGATGGCGTTTGGCGCTACCCGGACCGCTCGCCCGCGCCGCTTCAGCGCCCGCCGCTGGACCTCGACGCGCTTTCCCAGCTGGCATTTGAAACCGGATCCGAAATCGAATCCGAAGAACCCATCTCCGACGAAGCACTGGAAGCGGAGCGCGCCCGCTACTTCGACGAGGCACACCGGATTAGTTCAGAGCTGCGCAGTCGCTGGGCAGTAGAACATCCGTGCTGGAACGTCCCAACCGGAAGACCGGAAATCGATCAACTCATTTGGTTTAAGTACGTCCTATGCGACCAGCCGTTTGGCGCGCAAGCTGCGGCCAACCCGGTCAAACGCGAGGCAGCCGCAGGACCGTCCTGAAGAATTCCTCCACCGCCTGCGCGCGTTGCGAGGGCTGGTAGAGCTGGAGAACCCGCGCGCGGGCCGCTTCACCCATCAGCCTGGCTCGTGCCCTCGAGCTGAGCAACTCGAAAATGGCATTGCCCAGCGCACCGATCTGGCGTTCTTCCACCAAAATTCCGGTTTCGCCGGGGACAATCGTCTCGGCCGGAGCCCCGAAACGATAGGCAATGGCAGGCTTGCCGCACGCCATCGCCTCGAGGAGCGCGCGACACGTTCCGTCATTTCCCTCGGCCAGGAGCACCTTGACATCCAAGGTCCGGTAGGCCGCGGCGAGCTCGGCTCCCGTTCGATATCCCGCGAAGATGACCTGTCGAGACAACCCCAGTCGGCCGACCTCCGCCTCCAGGCTCGGGAGACCCTCGCCGCGTCCCACGATGATCAACCGCGCCTCGGGCAGCCTCGGTAGCACCTGGGTAAAGGCCTGAACCAGCTCCCGGTGTCGGCGATCCGGCTTGATTCGGGCGACGATGCCAGCGACCGGCGCGTCCGATTCGATCTGCAGCTCCGCGCGCAGATTGGGGCCGTCCGGCGCAAACCGGCTCGCATCGACCGCGCCGCGGATCGCCGTCACCCGCTCGCTCGGAACGCCGAACCGCTCGCGCAGGGTCTGGGCGTGTGACTCGCAGATCGCGATCAGCCCATCGGTCAACCGGAAAGCGAGCCCTTGCAGGGGCCGCCGGCTCAAGGACCGCGATGAGTGCACCGTTCGAATCACTCGAACGTTTCGACCGCGCGAAGCGAAAAGCGAGAGCAGATGATCATGCGAAAAATTCGCGTGCCAGAGATCGAACTGACCGGCCAATGCCTTGAGGCGAGCGACGTCCTTCGCGATGACCCAGGGATTGCTCTTGGTCGACAGAGCCAGTTCCGAAGGCGGGGGAAAGCCCAACGCTCGCAGCCGTTCGACGAGCTCTCCTTGCCGTCGGGTGTCGACCGCCAGCTCTATCTGGTGACCTCGCTTTCTCAGCTCGGCGGAGAGCGAAGCGATCGGCTCTGCGGGACCTGTCCAAACCGGGGAAGCTAGCAGCTCGAGGATCCGCAAAGTGACCATTTTCCTTGGGGTTCGCGCGGGTTCTGCTTAGCGTAGCCCGCCATGAAAGCTGTAGCACTCGGATTGATCGTCCTATCGATTTGCATTCCGGCCCTTGCTCAAACCAAGCCGACCGAGGACGCCAAGGCGTTCGTGGACAAGCTGAACAAGGACTTGAAGCGCCTTTGGGTCAAGTCGCAGACCGCTGAGTGGATCCGTGACAATTTCATCACCGACGACACCGAGCAAAACGCGGCATGGGCGAATGAAGAGGTGCTGGCGTATGTGAACCAAGCGATCAAGGGAACGAACAAGTTCCGTGGGCTACCGCTGGATCCCGAAACTGCGAGAGCGATCCATATCCTGCGGACCAGCTCCCAGCTCCCCGCCCCGAGCGATCCCGCCAAGCGCTCCGAGCTGGCGGCAATCGCCTCCAAACTGCAGGGTCTTTACGGCAAGGGTAAGTGGTGTGGTCCCGAGGGCAAGGACAACTGCCGAGATTTGGAGCAGCTCTCGGAGGTGATGTCGCGCAGTCACAATTACGACGAGCTCTTGGATGCCTGGGTAGGCTGGCGGACCATCTCGCCGCCGATGCGCCCGCTCTATCAGCGCCTGGTGGAGCTGTCGAACGAGGGGGCGAAGGAAATTGGGTTCGCCGATACGGGCGATCTCTGGCGAGCCGGATACGACATGAGCTCGAACGATTTCGCGAAGGAGGTTGAGCGGCTGTGGGAGCAAGTTCGACCGCTGTACCAGGACCTCCATTGTTACGTGCGAGCGCAGTTGGTGAAGACCTACGGAAAGGACAGAGTACCGCCAACCGGTCCAATTCCTGCGCACCTGCTTGGCAACATGTGGGCTCAAGAGTGGAGCAAGCTTTATCCTCTGATTGAACCGTACAAGCGCGAGCCAAGCCTGGATGTCACCGCCGCTCTGAAGCGCAAAAAGTACGACGCCCCGCGGCTGGTGAAATTGGGAGAAGCATTTTTCACCTCCTTGGGCTTTGACCCGCTTCCGCAGACATTCTGGGAGCGATCCCTATTCACCAAGCCGAGAGATCGCGAAGTCGTCTGCCACGCCAGCGCCTGGGACCCCAACTACAACAACGACCTGCGAATCAAGATGTGCATCAAGATCGATGAAGAAAATCTGATCACCATCCACCACGAATTAGGTCACGACTATTACTTCCACTCGTATTACAAGCAGCCGACGCTCTTTCAGCTCGGCGCCAACGATGGATTCCACGAGGCGATCGGCGACGCGTTGACCCTGTCGATCAATCCCGCATACCTCAAGAAGCTGGGGCTGATCAGGGTGTTGCCGAAGGGCGACAAGGGATTGATCAATTTCCAGTTCAAGCAGGCGCTGGACAAAGTTGCATTTCTGCCCTTCGGGTTACTGATCGATCAGTGGCGTTGGGAGGTCTTCTCGGGAAAGGTCCGCCCGGAAGACTACAACGCCGCCTGGTGGGAGCTGCGGAGGAAGTACCAGGGAGTCGATGCGCCGGTTTTACGCCGGGAGCAGGACTTCGATCCCGGCGCGAAGTATCACGTCCCAGCCAACGTGCCCTACACCCGCTACTTCCTGGCTCGGATCCTCCAGTTTCAATTCTACCGAGCGCTCTGCGGGCTCGCTGATCACAACGGCCCGCTCTACACCTGCTCGATCTACGGGAACAAAGAAGCGGGGAAACGGCTGAAGGCGATGCTGGAGCTGGGGGCGAGCAAACCTTGGCCGGAAGCGCTTTACTTGCTCAGCGGACAGCGGCAGATGGACGCCACCGCTCTGCTCGACTATTTCGTCCCCTTGCAACACTGGCTCAAGAAGCAGAATGCGGGTCAGAAATGCGGGTGGTGAAACATTTCGCTTTGGCCGCGCTGATCGCATCCGGGTGCGCCGGGTCACGCAACCAAAGGTCGAGCGCGGAGGGCGCGTCCAAAGGAGGGGCGGTGCAGCTCAAAGCCGACCTGGTAGCGAAATTTGGCGCTGGTCAGAAAGCGCGAATCGAACGCGGGGTGGATCAGGTTTCGGCCCTCTGGCAAGAATCGGACGGCGACCTGGCCGAGTTCGCCCGATCGCAGTTCATCGGCGACCAAGCGATCCTCGATGCGACCTTCAAGCGATTCGAGGGAGTGTTGGAGCAGCTGGGCGGTCACTTCAACGAGATGGCTCGACATCTCAGGCAGTCAACGGACTTGGACTTGGGCCCACTGCTTCCTCTCGACCCCTTGCTGGCTGCCTTCGATCCTTCGGCCCACCTCTCGGACGACTTGTTCAAGACCAAAATCGCCTTCGTCGCCTTATTGAACTTTCCGCTCGTGCCACTGCAAACCAAGCTGACCGAAGCCGAGACCTACAGCCGTCGGAAATGGGCCGAGCTGCGCCTGACCGACCACTTCAACAGCCGAGTACCGGCGGAGATCCAGCAGGAGAGCTCCGCTGTCGCTGCCGCGGCTGAGCTGTACATCGCTCAATACAACATCTGGATGCATCACCTCTTAACGCCTTCCGGAGAGCGCCCCTTTCCGAAGGGCCTTCGGCTGATTAGCCACTGGAATCTTCGCGACGAGCTCAAGGCCGACTATGCCGATCCCAACGCGTTGACGAAGCAGCGGCTGATCATCAGGGTGATGGAGCGGATTGTCGACCAATCCATTCCCGAGGCGGTGATCGACAATCCAGCGGTGGACTGGGATCCGGAGTCGAACAGCGTCAAGTCGGCTCCGATGGCGGAGATCGAGGAGGGTGGCTCTCGCAGACTGGTTGCGCCTTCCACGACCCCTGAACCCAACACTCGCTACCAGCACCTGCTCTCACACTACCTCGCAGCGCGCAAAGCCGATCCTTACTCGCCCATCGCTCCGACGGCGATCGCTCGAAGCTTTGAAATCAATCGAGAGATACCCGAGGCCAAGGTCGTCGCGTTGCTCACCGAGGTGCTCAGCTCCTCGCAGGTACCGAAAGTGGCCGCGCTGATCGAGAAGCGACTGGGCAGAAAGCTCGAGCCGCAGGACCTCTGGTACAACGGTTTCCAGCCGAGTTCGAGCTACTCGGAGAAGCAGCTCGACCAGATCACCCGAAAGAAATATCCCTCCGCGCAAGCCTTCGCCGCGGATCTTCCGCGCATTCTGCAGAAGCTCGGGTTTTCAAAGAGTCGGGCGCAGTACCTCGCGTCGCACATCGTGGTCGATCCAGCTCGAGGCGCCGGTCACGCGATGCCGGCGCTCCGCCGCGGTGACTTTCCACACCTGCGAACCCGAATTGAAAAGGACGGGATGGACTACAAGGGCTACAACATCGCGATTCACGAGCTGGGGCACAACGTCGAGCAGGTGTTTTCGTTGTATGACGTGGATCAAATCCTCCTCGCCGGCGTTCCCAACAATGCCTTCACCGAGGCGCTCGCGTTTGTGTTTCAGGCGCGGGATCTGGAGCTGTTGGGACTCGCCAAGCCCGACAAGCAGTCGGAGCAGTTGCGGGCGCTCAACGATTTCTGGAGCACCTGGGAAATTGCCGGCGTGGCGCTGTTGGACGTCTCGGTCTGGCACTGGATGTACGATCACCCCAAGGCAACCCCCGCCGAGTTGCGCGATGCGGTGGTGCAGATTTCAAAAGAGCAGTGGAACCGGTTCTACGCGCCGGTCCTCGGGGGCAAGGACTCGTTGCTGCTCGGCATCTACTCGCACATGATTTCTTACCCGCTCTACCTTCCGGACTACCCGCTCGGCCACTTGATCGCCTTTCAAGTCGAGGAGCGGATTCGCCGTAGTGCGGACTTTGGCCAAGAGTTCGAGCGGGTCGCCAAGATCGGACGAGTCGTGCCGGATCGCTGGATGATCGCCGCCACCGGAGAGCCGATCAGCACGGGACCACTCCTGCGCGCGGTTGATCGTAGCTTGCGTTGACTATCCGAGTGGCTCTGGCAGATTGGCGGCCTCAAGCCTAGGAGGCTCCAAAATGCGGAGAACTCTCGTTGCGTGCGTGGCCGGTTCGATCGTCGCCGGGTGGGCATTCGCACAGGAAGCTAAACCGGCCGGTGCCCCGGATATGCGGAACATCGGACCGATGGCGCGCCTGCCGAAGAAGGCTCAGCAGGACCAGATGGAGCTAAAGACGTTCTTCAAGCAATGGGACACCGTGGGCAAGAAGGGCGATGTCAATGCGATGGCCGACATGATCGACTTTCCCGTGATCATGATGACCGACGACTCGAAGGGCAATTTCAAGATGGAGCAGTGGAACCGCGATCAATGGATCGGGGTGATGAAGCCCTTCATGGATCCGGCCCAGATGAAGGACGTGAAGTGGACGTCCAAGGAGACCTGCTTTCTGATATCGGATGACGTGGCTTCCTGCGAAGCGGCCGTCGCGATCCAGATGGGCAAGATGAAGGGAAAGTACAACGCCCACAGCATCGCGATTCGCAAAGACGGAAAGTGGAAGATCAAGGAAATGATGGAGGCGGGCTGGGGAGACATGCCCGCCCCCAAAACCTAGCTCACTCGTTCTCTCCCTCGCCGTCCCTCACCTCACCCGTCAGGGGATCCAGAATCAGCCGATCGCTTCTGGCGTGCTCGAAGTCGAACATCGCGTTCACCGGGCCGGCCACCGCGTCGGAGGAATTCTCGAGCTGTCCCAGGCCCCAGTTGTCTTCAACGAAGCGAAGCAAGGAGCTTTGATCGGTCAGGGAGTGATCAACGAAATTCCTTCTCGCCCAGGGTGAGACGACGAGCAGAGGAAGGCGTGGTCCAAATCCGCAACGCCCTCCGTACGGCGCAGGCGTCGATCCGCACATTCCGGGACCGGTCAGACCGTCTCGCACGGTCTGGGACTGGCTGACGATCGGCGGCATCGCGTGATCGTACCAGCCGTCGGAATCGTCGTAGGCGATGAACACCGCGGTGTGGCGCCACTCGCGCAGCCGCTGAAGCCGATTGATCGTATCCACCAAGAACTGCTGCTCGTCGAGGGGGTTTGAGTAGCCCGCGTGGCCGTCTTGGTACGCGGCGGCTTTGAGGTAGCTCACCTGCGGCAAGTTTCCGTTCTCCGCGGCCCGCCAGAAATCGTCGATGTCGTACTGATGATTCGCTTCATCGGTGCGGCCGATCATGTCGATCGAGCCGGGCGGTAGATGATGCGGATTGAAGGTGGAGGCGTAGTATTGGAACGGCTGGTGATGCGGAATGTAGTCAGTCACCGTCGCGCCGGCGATGTTCACGTGGGTGCGGCCACAAACCGCGGTCCCGTCCGGACGCCGCTGGGTTGGAGCGAAGCCCCCTTGGAACCATCCCCAGGTGATCGCGTTATCGTTCAGGAGATCGCCCACGTTTCGCCCCCCCATCGCAACCGTGCCGAGGGCTGGATTGACGCAGTCATCGTATCCCGGACGAGGATCTCCAACGATCGTGTTGTCGATCACGTCAGAGATGGTGATTGGCTGGCGAACCACGGTAGCCGGATGGGTCTGCCCAGCGATCAGATTTAGCGCTCCGGGTGTCGAAGGTCCAAAGACTGTATTGTAGGAGTTGTCGTTCATCGCGAAGTGCTGCGCGTAATTCCAGAACGCGGTGACGGTGTTCCCATCGTAGTAGCCCATCACCATCGCTGGCCCGATTCCGTAATCGCAGCCTTGGCCGCCTCGTCCCACAAACTGGACGAATTTATCCATCAGCCCGTGGTTCATCGCCAGCTGCTCATCTCGGTAGTCGTGGCCCTGGTCGCAGGTGACTGCCTGGGAGCGATCAAGTCGAAACGGCGCTGCGCTATTTGGGTTGGTAAGCAACAGCGTGCCAAGCAGGCCGTTGACAGAAGGCGTGTTCGCCGCGGCGGTGAAGCGCGGTTCCCCCGGGGGATTGGCAGCCCTCGGGTAGGTCCCGAAGTAGTGATCGAAGGAAACATTTTCTTGGAAGATGATCACCAAGTGCTCGATCGGTGTCGTCGCTGGGCCCGCGAGCGCTGGCCATGCAACAACGCTCAACATCACAAGTGCCGTCAGAAAAGCTCGCTTCGGAATTCTCAAGCTCATTTGCCCTCCAGTTGAAAGAGCTAGCAGGGTAACGATCGCGGGAGGCCGGAACGTGAATTCTCAGCAAACACTTGGTCAAGCATCCGTGTTGTCGCGACTTCCCCGCCTCTGGCAGTTTTTGTGGTCTCCTTGTCATTGCAGACAAGGGGCAAGTCGTGCACGATCGAGCGATGGCTGCGCGGAATGTGCATCGGGTCGCGGCGCTGGGGTTTCCAGAGGCGCAGATGCTCGACATCTGCGGTCCGCTCGAGGTGTTCTCGCGCGCTTCGCGGTTGCTCTCCGACGAGGGGCGGGGCGGGGCCGAGGCCTACAGCGTCGAGTTGCTGGCGCGCCAGCGAGGTCCGCTTCGGACCTCTTCGGGCATCGAGCTGATCGCTACCCGGTCGTTTACGGCCGTTCGAGATGGCTTGGATACGGTTCTGGTGGCGGGCGGGCGTGGTGCTCATGCCGCGCTGAAGGACCGCGCGCTGATCGATTGGGTTCTCCGGATTGCTCCGCGGGTGCAGCGAATTGCCTCGGTGTGCACCGGCGCCTTCGTGCTGGCCGAGGCTGGGTTGCTGGACGGCAAGCGGGCGACCACCCACTGGGCGAGCTGCGAGCGTCTGGCGCAACAGTATCCGCGGGTTTCGGTGGAGCGTGACCCGATCTTCATCCGCCAGGGTCGGATCTACACTTCCGCCGGGGTGACCGCCGGAATGGATCTCGCTCTTGCGATGGTGGCCGAGGATCACGGAGCGCAGCTCAGTCGCGCCGTCGCACGGCAGCTCGTGCTCTTTCTGCAGCGGCCCGGTGGGCAGTCGCAGTTCAGCGCTCAACTGGCGGTTCAACTCTCCGATCACACTCCGCTTGCCGAGTTGCAGGCCTGGATGGCGGACCACCTGAAGGAGGATCTTTCGGTGCCGGCGTTAGCCCATCGAGTGGCAATGAGTCCGCGCAACTTCGCCCGGGTCTTTACCCGCACCGTGGGAGTGACTCCTGGTCGCTTCGTTCAACACATCCGCATGGAGGCGGCGCGCCGGCGGCTCGAGGAGAGCGACGACGCAATCGAGAGGATTGCGGAGGAATGCGGCTTCGGCACTTCGGAGTCGATGCGGCGAGCGTTTTTGAGCTCGGTACGAGTAGCTCCAAGCGATTACCGCAGCCGCTTCTCCGACCCGGTAAGCTCGACGATCAGAGAGACTGCCTGATCAAGCGGGCGTGTCCCGGAGCAACGAGAGAGCGAGCAGATTCCAGGAGATGAAGTTCCCCGATGGGGGCCACAGCCCCTGCCCAGCGTCGTTGTAGCATTCGTGCAGTCCGCCTTGCCGCGCCAAGGCATTGGTCAAAAGACGCGCTGTCTTGAGGGCTAGCTCGCGGGCCAACTCGCGCTCTCCATAGCGGGCCAAGCCGGACGCAAGATAGTAGTTGGCCAGCACCCAAACCGGTCCGGACCAGTTGGAGACCGGGCTTCGTTGATTTCTGCGCTCGTCGAACACCATCATCCTCGGTGCCTGCTGGAAGAAGACGTCGTCCGCCGGAGTGGTGCGGACGCCGAATGGGCCCCAGTAGGCGGCCGGATCGGCGAGCTTGCGGATCAGTCGAGTGGCACGCGCCTTGGACGGGATTCCGGCATAGAGAGGCAGCAAGCCGGTCCAGCTCTGGCAAGGCCGAATCCGCCCATCCGCCGCGAGCCAGCCGACCACCTCTGCTTGCGGGAGGGTCGCTCCATGCTGCCATCGCAGGCCAACGTAGTAGCCCGCTTCCTCCTCGTCCCACCACAGCAATTGCTCGATCCGCTCGCGCAACTTGCTCGCCTTCTCTTCCCACTCCGCGTCGGCTCGACCGAGCTTGCGGCAGAGCTGCGCCACCGCGAGGTACTCGAGCACCATCAAGGCGTTGGTGTCGGGCCCCTCCACTGACTTCGGAGGCAGCCCTGCAGTCAGGATGTCCGAATCGAAGCCGCTCTGGCGGGAGGAGTGAGTCACGAACAGCCCATGCAGCCCGACATACTGGGCTTCGACGAAGCGAATGAATCGGCAGGTGGCTTCGAGGACCTGATGGCGCTCGGCCCACTCGAGGCCCTCGGGTCCGAGCGCCTCGACGACTCGCAGGGCGTACTGCGCGATCACGGGTTTGGCGGGTTCGCCGTCGCGCGTCTTGTGCGGAAGCTCGGTCCGGTGCACCCAGCCATCCGGACTGGCGCATTCGAAGAGGCAAAGCAGGCTACCGGCAGCGGCGTCGCGAAACTCCGGGTGCCTCACCAGCTCGATCGATGACTCGCTCGCATCGTGGTGGAAAAGACCGAGGCTGTAGTCGCCCGCCAAAAATCCATCTCCCCGATCTGATTTCGGATCGCGCAGATATTCTTCCGTCTGGGGACTGGCGGGCATCGGCGCGAACCAGGGATGGCGGAAGCGGGCCACCGGCTCTCGAATGCATCTTCGCGCCTGATCGAGCAGGTACTTTCGAAGGACATCGTCGCTCGGGCCTTCGCTGGGCATGCAACTACTTTGGCGCGCCGCCCACGTCGAGCAACTCGACCTCGAACACCAGCGTCGCGCCACCCGGAATCGTCGGAGGCCGACCCTGGTCTTGGTAGGCGATCGATGAGGGACACACCAGCTTGGACTTGCCTCCCACCTTCATTTTCTGCAAGCCCTCGGTCCAGCAGGGGATGACGCCGCCCAGTTTGAATTCGGCCGGTTCATTTCGCTTGTACGAACTGTCGAATTCGGTGCCGTCGATCAACGTGCCCCGATAATGCACCTTCACCGTATCCGACTCCTTCGGGGATGGACCGGTACCGGGCTTCAGCTCGAGGTAGATCAGACCGCTGGCCGTCTTGACCGCTCCCTTCTCAGCCGCGGCCTTGGCCATGAATGGCTGGGCTTTCTTCTTCTCGGCCTCGGCCTTCACCGACGCGCGCGCTCGCTGCAGGGCGTCGATCTTGGGCCGGTACTCGTCGATCGAAACCTGGGGTTTCGCGTCGGTCGCTCCGTCGGTGATCCCCTTCTTGATCGCCTCCAGCTCGGCCTTGCTGATACTCAAGGTGCTCAGGTTTTTCCCGAGCATCACCCCGAGCGTGTACAGGGTCTTCTCGTCCTCGGTCTTGAAGGTCTGCGCTGCGCTAGCTGTGAAGGACGCCGCCATCATCCCGACGGCCAGCACTGCTGTCTTGAACATGTCCCTGCCTTTCCTGGAAATGTGCCGCTTAACACGCTTGTTGGCCGACCGGCGCATTTTCCTTGTAGCGAACCGCGCCTTTCGCTTGTCTCTGCGCTGATGAAAACATTTTGGATGCTGGGATCGGTCGCCCTTTTCAAGAGTTGCGTCGCGTTGGCGGATTCCGATCTGCGCGAGATCGTCAAGGAGCACCGGCTCTCGAACGGAATGAAGTGGTTGATTGTGGAGCGACGGGAGGCTCCTGTTTTCACCGGTTTCATCCGAGTGAAAGCCGGTGGAGCGGACGAGGAGCCCGGCTACACCGGCCTCGCTCACCTCTTCGAGCACATGGCGTTCAAGGGAACCCCGGTTTTGGGCACCAGCGATTTCGAAGCGGAAAAGAAGTTGCTCAAGCAGATTGCCAAAGTCGGCGATGCGATTGCAGCGCTGGAGCGCGCGAACAAAGGGCATAGCCAGGAGGCTGAGAATCTGCGCAAACGGTTGAGCCAGCTTCAGCAAGAGGAGGACAAGATCGCCGACCAGGACGCGCTCTCCAAGCTTTACGAGCTGAATGGGGCCCAGGGTCTCAACGCCACCACCGACAAGGATTTGACCAGCTACTTCGTCAGCTTGCCGAAAAATCGCCTCGAGCTGTGGTCTTTGGTGGAAGCCTCTCGCCTGGCCTCTCCGGTCCTTCGCGACTTCTACAAGGAGCGGGACGTGGTGATGGAGGAGCGGCGATTGCGGGTGGACTCCGATCCCGGGGGCCTGGTCTACGAAGAATTGAATCAGGTCGCCTTCACCACTAGCCCCTATCGTTGGCCGGTGGTCGGCTATGCACAAGATCTGGAAGCAATGACCCTGAAGCAGGCGCAGGAATTCCACCAGCGCTTCTACGTGCCGACCAACACCGTGGGCTGCCTGGTCGGAGACGTGAAGTTTTCGGAGGTCGTTCCGCTCCTGGAGCGGACATTCGGGACGATTCCTGCGAGTCCCCGGCCACCTCCCCTCGAGTTCGCCGAACCCGAGTCGCGGTATCAACGTCGGTCCACCGTTTTCTTCGACGCCAGCCCTCGGTTGATGATCGGTTTTCGAAAACCAACCATTCCAGATCGGGACGACTTCGTGTTCGATGTCCTTCAAATCCTGCTCGGACAGGGGCGCACGGCTCGGCTCCACCGCCGGATGGTCTTGAAGGACCGGACCGCGCAGTTCGTAGGCGCCTTCGATGGGCCCGGCTCGAGGCTGAACAACCTGTTCATCATTGCGGCGATTCCGCTCAACAAGACCAAGGTCTCCACCTTGGAAACTGCACTGTGGGAAGAGCTCAATCGGTTGAAGACGGAGAAGGTTTCGGAAAAAGATCTCCAGCGGATTCGCAATCGGGTAATCGTCGATCGGGCGCGGTCGATCGAATCGAACTCTGGGTTGGCGGAAACACTGTCCTACTTCGAGGCGGTGGCGGGCGACTGGCGTTACGCCGCGGATCACCCCAAGCAGATCGAGTCGATCACCGCGGAGGACATTCAGCGAGTCGCTAAAAAGTACTTCACCCTCGAAAATGCGGTGGCGGTGGATCTCGTGCGACCTCACGCCGCGCCCCGAGGCTCGCCATGAATCGGCTGGCGATCCTCACATTGGCGGTTCTGGTCTCCTGCGCCACCGACCATCAGCAAGCGGCTCCCAGCCTTCCGGGCCAGGAAAAGCCGCGGACGACCTCGTCGGCAAGCACCGAAGAGCCGGGGGTTGGTTACTTTCCTTTGCCACCCGCGCTCTCCGCGGATCCGACCAAGCTGAAGATTCCTCCGCTGGATTTCAAGGTGCGGAAGCCGGAGCGGATCGCTCTATCGAACGGGATGACGCTTTACCTCGTCGCCGACCACTCCACTCCGCTGGTGGAGTTGCGCGCGCTGATCGCTGCGGGCACGGTTGACGATCCACCGGAAAAGGTCGGACTGGCAGAGCTGATGTTCGGATTGTTGGCGTCCAGTGGGACCCGGAGCCTGAGCGCGGATCAGCTCGACGAATTACTTGAGTTCTACGCTGCCGATTCCGGGGGCGGTAGCGCCGAGGAGTACTCCTCGGTTGAGATCAGCCTGCGCAGTCAGGATCTCCAACGGCTCTTCTCGGCGTTGATCGAAATACTGCGGTACCCCCGATTCCAGAAGGATCGCTTCGAAATCGCGGTAGCCCGCACGATCGAGTCGATCCAGCGCCGACCCGACAGTCCCGACGGGCTCGCGATGCGCGCGCTTCGGAAGGCAATCTTCGGGCCGGACAGCCTGTTCGGCAGAGAAAGCAGCGAGAAGACGATCAAGAGCATCTCGCTGGCCGATATCCACAATTTCCACCAGCGAGCGGTCGTGCCGAAGGCGATTTCGCTGATGATCACCGGAGACTTCGAGCGCGAATCAACGCTCGCGCTGATCAGGCAGCACGCCGAGACCTGGGTCGGCGGTGAGAAGATCGCCAGGCAGTATCCGCCACCGACGAAGCTGTCTCGCCGGGTGGTGTTCGTCCCCAAGGAGATTGCTCAGTCCAAGATTCGAATTGGCGAGCATGGGTTTTTCCGCCTCGCGCCGGAGGAATACGCAATTCGGGTGATGAGCAACGCGCTCGGCGGTTCGTTGGGAGCCGGGCGGTTGTTCCGCGAGGTGCGCGGCGCGAAGGGGCTAGCGTACTCCGCGTATTCGGTCGCGGCACCTGGGCCCACGGGTGGCTACTTCTTCGCCGCCGCGGATACGAAGCCACCGTCCACTTCGGAAGCCACCGACGCGATTCTCAAAATCCTCCACGACATTACCGGACCGCGACCACTTTCAGCCGCCGAAATTTCGGTAGCATCCGACCAATACTTGAACTCCTTCGTGTTTCGGTTCGATTCGGCCGAGAAAATCGCTTTCGAGAAGGCGGTGTTCGACTTCTTCGGGTATCCCGAGAACTACCTCGACACCTTCCGCGACAAGATTGCCCATGTCACTCCTTCCGATGTGCTGGCGGCCGCGAAAATGCTGGTGAAGCTCGATCAGATGCAGATCGTGATCGTCGGGCCTGCCAACCAGGTCGGGGATCTGTCGCGGTTTGGTCCCGTCGTCACGATCCACGATGTCCAGGCCTTTCGCTGAACCGCCTCCAACGGCGTTGACAGATCAAATTCGGAGTGCGAAGTCCATCGCTTGGTGAGAGACCCATTCGGTGTTCCCATCGCCGTTTTCCTCTCTGTCCAGCTGATGGCGGCGGATTTGGCTCCGGATTCTGGATCCGCATCCGACGGGGGTCGTGCTGCGCCTGCCGCAGTGTCCGACCTCGAAGGCCCGCCCCCGGCGGTCATCGATTGGCAGGAGTTGACCCTGCGAGCGACTGGATCCGGACCTCCGGACTTCACCGCGGTCACCGCCGCGCAGGCGAGAGCTGCGGCGGAAAAATCGGCGCAGGCGAGCGCGGTGAGAAGTCTGGAGCGCGGTCTGAAAAGCGTGAAGCTGACCCAGACCCAAAAATTGGGCGATCTGATCGAGCAGCCGGAGATCGGCGACAAGGTGCGGCAGCTGATCGGCAAGTACCGGATCACTGCGAAGCGATATTTTTCGGATCACGGGCTGGAGCTGGACGTCGAGCTTCCGCTTCCACCGATCGCGGACCTGGTCCTTCCCGCCGGCTCCCCACCGCCCCGAGCCGGGGGAGCCGCGCCTAACAAAAGCTCCGGATTGATCGTCGATGCCCGGGGTCTGGACGTCACCCCCGCGCTCGCTCCGAAGCTGCTCGATGAGCAAGGTAAGGAGGTCTACGGAATCGTTTTCTTGAGCGCCGAGGCTCGCCGGTCGGTCGGAGTCGCCGCGTACAGCAAGGTCATGGCTGACGCAAAAAAGAGCAATCGGATCGGTGAACGGCCCTTAACCGTGAAAGCATTGAAAGCCGCTGGTTCGGACTTGACGCTCGGCTCCGCGGCGGTCCGCGCCATCGAGGAGAGCATCCCAACCTACCTCACCGATGGCCGCGTCGTGATCGTCCTCGGACCGGCGCCGAAAAGGTAAGGGCTCGATGGACCCGCACTGGTTGAACGTGCCCAATTGCATCACGCTGTTCCGGTTCGCGCTGGTCCCGGTTTTCGTCTGGCTCTATCTGGTCGAGGATCCGGAATGGGCGCTCGGCTGTTTCACGGTTGCGGCAATCTCGGATGGATTGGACGGATTCTTTGCTCGGCTGTTGAATCAGCGCACCAAGCTGGGTGCGATCCTCGACCCGATCGCCGACAAGCTGCTGGTGTTCGCCGCGCTGGTGGTGCTGGTTATTCAGCACCGCATTCCTCTCTGGCTGATCCTGCTTCTGGGCGGTCAGAATCTGCTGATGATCCTGGGAGCAGGGATGGTCAAATGGAAAAATCTCGAGATTCCCACGTCGCCCTCGCGCATCGGCAAGTACGCGACCTTCACGCTGATCTGCCTGGTGGTGCTCGCGCTGGTAACTTCCAGTGAGCGCGCCCCTCGCGCCCTGGATGCCTATGTTCCGGTACTGGCCTTCATCTCGGCGCTGTGCGTGGTGATCAGCACGATCCAGTACTTTGCGCGCTTCGGGTACCTGTGGTTCGAGCCCGCGAGACCGAGATGAAGCGCTTGGCCGCACTTTACCGAGAGATCGTCCAGTGTCGAGCTTGTCCGAGACTGGTGAGTTGGCGCGAGCAAATCGGGGAGGAGAAGCGACGCGCATACCGAGATTGGGAGTACTGGGCGCGGCCAGTGCCGGGATTTGGGGATCCGCGCGCCAGCTTGGCGATTGTCGGATTGGCCCCCGGGGCGCACGGCGCCAACCGAACCGGACGCATGTTCACCGGCGATTCCTCTGGAAAGTTTTTGTACGCCGGGCTGTTTCGCGCCGGCTTCGCGAACCAAGCTTCGAGTGAGTCGCGCGACGACGGCCTGGAATTGCGCGGAGCGTACATCGTGGCGGCGCTGCGATGCGTGCCGCCCGACAATCGCCCAATGCCGGACGAGCTGAACCGGTGCGCGCCATTTCTCGACCGAGAGCTGGAGCTGCTGCCGGTCAGAGTGATGCTGGCGCTCGGCGCAATTGCCTGGGATGCAAGCCTCCGATACCTGGCCAGACGGGGAGCGACGATCCCTCGTCCTCGACCTTCGTTCGGACACGGAATCGAGCTTTCGCTGCCACCGTCGCCGGTGGTGCTCGGCTGCTACCACGTCAGTCGGCAGAACACGCAAACGGGAAAGTTGACGGAAGCGATGTGGGATTCTGTTCTGGCGCGGGTCAAGGAACTGCTTGTCGGCTGCAATCGGTAGTGCCACAACGACGTAGCGGAGTAGGCGGGGAGGCAATTCGTGTCCGCTTCACATTGTGCAAGACCCTGGTTTCTACTTCCGCTGCTCTGGCCGTTCTGGCTGGTAGGCTGGATCCTCAAAATGACCGGTCGCTTGATCGGAGTAATGATCGGGTTGTTGCTGATGACGGTCGGAATCGTGCTGACGCTCACCGTTGCGGGCGCGATCATCGGATTGCCGCTAGGTTTCATCGGCCTCCTGCTGACCATTCGATCTTTGTTCTGAACGTCGCCGCTGTCGCACCTGAACTGCGCAGGTAGGGAATTCGCGTCTCAGCTCCGCCGTGTCTGCACGGTATGATGTGCCGTAGCGCTCCGCCATGGGCGATAGCCGGAACTCGGAAAGTGAAACGAAGGAGGTGCCGTTCGGGCACTGGGCGTATGAGCCGGAAAGCCCGGCGGAGAGCGCCTCCCTCGTAGGAAGAATCCTCGGACGATACAAGGTCATCGCTCTGATCGGCCGAGGCGCGATGAGCGAGGTCTACCGGGCCCAGGATCAGTTCCTCGGTCGTGAGGTGGCGATCAAGGTACTTCGCGCGCACCTGTCCCAGCATCCGCTCGCCCTCGCCCGTCTGGAGCGCGAGAGGAAGGCGGTGACCTCTCTCAGTCATCCCAACATCCTTGCGATCCAGGATGCTGGAACCGAGCACGGCATCGTGTACGAGGTGATGGAGCTTCTCGACGGAGAAACGCTTCGCTCACGACTGCGGCGGTCGCCGTTGCGCTGGGAACAGGCAGCGCCGATTGCAATCGCGATTTCGGAGGGACTCGCCGCCGCGCACCGCAAAGGCATCATTCACCGGGATTTGAAGCCGGAGAACGTCTTCATCACCAAACAGGGGACCGCCAAGATTCTGGATTTTGGAATTGCCCGGATCACATCCGACTTCTTGCAGGCGGAGAAGGCCCGGCCGGAAGAGATCCATCAGACCATGCCGGGAACGGTTCTCGGAAGCGTCGGATACATGTCCCCGGAACAAGCACGGGGCGAGACGGCGGAGGTCACCAGCGATATTTTTTCTCTGGGGTGCATCCTCTATGAAATGATCGCCGCGCGGCGACCCTTCTCCAAGCCAACCGAAGCGGAAACGCTCGCTTCGCTGTTTACCGACGAGCCCTTATCGTTGCTTCGAAGTGGCGAGGAAATCCCGGGGGGCCTGGATGAGATCGTTCGCAGGTGCCTCCAAAAGAATCCGCGATTGCGTTTTCAGTCCGCGAACGAGCTGAGCCGCGCCCTGCAGTCCATTCTCTTCAAACCGGGCGCGAAGATGTCGATGCTGCCGATCGCCGTCCTGCCCTTTCTCGACGAGACTGGCGAAGCGTCGCTCGAATACCTGAGCGACGGGATTGCAGAGAACCTGGCTCGCGAGCTGTCGCACAACCCACGCCTTCGGGTCGTCGCCTTCTCCACCGCCTCGCGCTACCGAGGAAAGGCGGTGGATCGAAAAGGACTCGGTCGCGAATTGGGCGTCAAGTCGCTGGTCTTCGGCAGCCTGTCCAAGAGTGGCGAGCAATTGATGCTCGAAGTTCTTCTCCAGAATGGCGGCGACGCCTCGCGGCTCTGGGAGAAGCAATATTCACGCAGACCGAATGACTTGCTCAGCCTGCAAGCCGACACGGTGACCGCTATCTCCTCGGCGCTCGAAGCTGCGCTCTCAGCCCATCAGCTCGAGGGGCTGACCCGCCGCTGTGCGGGGAGCGGCGAGGCTTACCGGCTGTACCTGATGGGGCTGCAGCTTTTGAAGCGTTCCATCCCACCTGACTTGAGCGGAAGCCTGGAACACTTCAATCGGGCGCTGGATGAGGATGCGAACTTTGCGTTGGCGTACCTGGGGGTCGC
Organism: Myxococcaceae bacterium; assembly: GCA_036781205.1. Taxonomy (GTDB): domain Bacteria; phylum Myxococcota; class Myxococcia; order Myxococcales; family Myxococcaceae; genus DAIQBK01. Next base: position 304,205 of record DAIQBK010000003.1, on the reverse strand, counting down.
CGACGCGTACTACGCACTGTCCCATGGATTCTTGTCGGCTCGTGAGGCGGTCCCCCAAGCGAAGGCCGCCTGTTTGCGGGCGATCGAGCTGCAGCCGGATCTGTTCGAGGCGCATGCTTTGCTGGGCGTGATCAAGTCGCAGGACGAATGGGACTGGTCCGGCGGGGAGGCCTCGTTTCGCCGCGCGCTGGAGCTCTGTCGGCACTGCAGCGCGACTCGACACCGGTATGGCATCTTCCTCGTTCAGACCGGGAGGTCGAACGAGGCGACCTTGGAGCTGGATTGGGCGCAGCGGCTGGATCCGCTCTCCGCCGAGGTCGCGGTCACCGCCGCTTGGCCGCTGGTGAAGACGGCTCCCGCGCTGCGGCAACACAAAAGCGCGATCCAAAGACTAAAAAGGATTTGCGCCCTTCATCCTCAAAACATCGCAGCAGCTCATCTGCTGGCCATCTGCTACGCGGATCGACAGCGTTACGACGAGGCCTCCACCGTTCTGGTGGGCGCACTGGCGTTGGTGCCGGACAACTCGCAGTTGCTGTCGAGGCTGGGATACATTTACGGGCGGGCCGGGGACGCGGAAGGCGTCCGCTGGGCCCTCTCTCGCCTCGCGGAGCTCGCTCCAGTTCAACGCGTTAGCCCCGTCCACACTGCGCTGGTGCATACCGGCTTGGGAGAAAGGGAACCGACATTCGACTATTTGGAGCGGGCCTACCAGGAGCGAGATCGAATGCTTTCAATGCTCAAGGTTGATCCGGCGTGGGATGAGTTTCAGACCGACACGCGCTTTCGAGATTTGTTGCGGCGAATCGGCTTGGAACCTTCGGCGTGAAGCTCGGATTGCGAGCGTGCCTTCGGCGCCGGTGGGCTTGGTCAACGCCGGCGCTCTGCGTGGATGTACCGCTCAAGCCGAGCTTTCAGTCGCGGCAGCTCCTTAAGGCTGTCGGGACGCTTATCCACCTCGAAGTTGCGGATTCCCTCCAAGATCACCTCGCGGGCGCGCTCGGGCTGCCCGGCGATAATGAGGAAATCCGAGGCGCGATCGAACATCCACCGCTTCCCCCTTAACTGCTCGGCGGCGGCTGTCCAGTTCGACATCTTCGCGAGGAAGGGGAGTCCTGCGCGCTCCACATCCAAGAGGAAGCCCGCCATCACCTCAGCGTCGCCGGGAGCGCCCCTCAATCGCCTGCGCAACTGCCCCGTCCACCCCGGAACGTCCCAATCCATGGCGCTCGCCACCGCGTCTGGCGCGTCGTCCCCGCCCCATTCCGCGCGATACCAGCGCGCGTACGCCGGGGAGGTCACTTCCCAGATTGTCCAGAACGAGCAGTCGTCTTCGAAATTGTTCCGATCGAGGGCCACATGGATCGCGTGGCGAAAGTCGCCCTGCGCCCGCGCGAAGCGCAGCCGTGACGTAGCAAAACGGAACCCCTCGCGCTCGAGCGCCGGGATCGCGCTCTCGCCCAGACGGATCAGGAACAGATCCCTTGGCTTCACCATTTGTTGCGATCTCCTATCCATTGCTATATCGAATCGATGCCGTCCGTTTTGACGTTCTCCGTGAGAAATGAGCTTTCAAGAGGTTAAAACGCCAGTAGTGTCAGAACCTGGGGTCCTTAGCTCAGTGGTAGAGCACTACCTTGACACGGTAGGGGTCAGTGGTTCGAACCCACTAGGGCCCACTGAGCGATGGTAGAGCAAATCACCGTTACCCTTCCTGACGGAAGCAAACAGCAGGTGGCGAAAGGCACCGCGATCGCCGAGTTCGTGAAGCAGAAGATCGGCGCGGGGCTGGCGCGAGCCGCGATCTTCGCCCAGGTGAATGGGAAAGACGTGGACCTCAGCCGTCCGTTCGAGTCCGACGCGACGCTGCGGATCTTCACCAACAAATCGCCCGAGGCGCTGGAGGTCGTCCGGCACGACGCCGCCCATGTGGTGGCCAGCGTGGTTCAACGACTTTTCCCCGGAACCCAGGTCACGATCGGCCCGACGATCGAGGACGGGTTCTACTATGACTTCTACCGTCCGACTCCTTTCACCCCTGAAGACCTCGAGCAGATCGAGGCAGAAGCGAACGCGGAGATTGCCAAGGATCTGCCGTTCGTCCGCCGGGAGGTCTCGCCCGAGGAGGCCGAGAAGCTCTTTTCCTCGAAGGGTGAGACATTCAAGGTAGAGATCATCCGCGATGTGGTTGAGAAGGGCGCGAAGACGCTCACTCTCTACAGCCATGGGGATTGGGTCGATTTTTGTCTCGGGCCCCACGGTCCTTCGACCGGCAAAATCGGGGTGATCAAGCTGCTGAGCTCGAGCGGCGCGTACTGGCGCGGCGATCATCGAAACCCGATGCTTCAGCGGATCTACGGGACCGCCTTCTTCGACAAGAAAGCGCTCGAGGAGCATCTGCATCGCATCGAAGAGGCGAAGAAGCGCGACCACCGCAAGCTGGGAAAAGAGCTGGACCTGTTTTACTTCCATCCGTTTTCGCCTGGCGCCGCATTCTGGAGCCCGAAGGGGACTGCCCTCTACCAGGTGCTCTCCGATTACATGCGCAAGCTCACGCTCGACAACGGCTATGTAGAGGTCAAAACGCCGCTTCTGTACAACAAGGGGCTGTGGGAGATCTCCGGCCATTGGGGCAAATACCGCGAGAACATGTTCCTGGTGCTCGACAACGAGACCGGGGAGCACGACTTCGGACTCAAGCCGATGAACTGCCCTTCACACCATCTGTTCTACGGCTTCAAAAAGCGCAGCTATCGGGACTTGCCGATGCGCCTTCATACCCAGGACATCCTCCACCGCAACGAGGCGTCCGGAACGCTCGGAGGACTCACCCGCGTTCGGCAGTTCGCCCAGGACGACGCCCATATCTACTGCGAAGAGAAACAGATCGGCGATGAGGTGCGGCGGTTCATCGAGCTAGTGGACCGGGTCTACAACGCGGTGGGCTTGAAGTATTCGGCGAAGTTTTCCACCCGTCCGGAAGTACGCCTCGGCGACGACGCGCTGTGGGACCGGCTGGAGATGACGCTCAAGAAGGTCTTGGACGACCTCAAGTTGCCCTACCAACTCGCGCCCGGGAACGGCGCCTTCTACGGGCCGAAATTTGATTTCGATGTTTCCGACAGCATCGGGCGAACCTGGCAGCTGGGGACGATTCAGCTCGACTACCTGGCCGCCGAGCGCTTCAACTTGACCTACGTAGGCGAGGATAACACCGAGCACCGCCCGGTCGTCCTCCATCGGGCGATCTACGGCTCGTTCGAGCGCTTCATCGCCATCCTGGTGGAGCACTTCGCTGGCGCGTTTCCGGTATGGCTCGCTCCGGTTCAGGCAGTGGTGGTCACCGTGGCCGACCGTCAACTGGACCATGCTCGGAAAGTCCTGTCGGTCCTGCGCGGCAAAGGTTTCCGCGCGGAGTTAGATGAACGCGGCGCCACGTTGAATGCGAAAATCCGCGAAGCTCAGTTGCAGAAAATTCCGTTCACGCTGGTAGTCGGCGACAAAGAAGTCGAGCAGAACGCCGTTTCCCCCCGCCGCTATGGCGGGGAAGATCTCAAGCTGATGCCGTTGTCAGCGTTCCTCGAATTGCTGACCAAGGAGGCGCAGCTGCCATGAAATGCCATTGGCACAAGGTCGGCTTGACTCTAGGTCACAGCAAAGTATCTTACCCCGCTCGTCTTTCGAGGGGGCTGGGTATCACCCTCACGGCGGTATCCCGCCGACACTAGGAGGTATTCCACATCGCTCGCGACCAGAGAACCAATCGCCGGATCCGCGCTCGGGAGGTGCGCGTCGTAGGTCCAGCGGGTGAGCAGCTCGGAGTCCTCACAATTGAAGCAGCCCTGGAGAAGGCCGGTGAGTTCGGATTTGACCTGGTCGAGGTCAACCCGATGGCCAAGCCGCCCGTCTGCAAAATCATGGACTACGGGCGCTTCAAGTACGAGGAGAAGAAGAAAGCGTCCGAGGCGAAGAAGAAGCAGGTGATCGTCCACCTCAAGGAAGTGAAGCTCCGACCGAAAACCGAGGAGCACGACTATGGATTCAAAATTCGCAACATTCGGCGCTTCCTCGAGGAAGGTAACAAGGCACGGGTAACGATCATGTTTCGCGGGCGCGAAATCACCCACAAAGAGCTGGGACAGTCGGTCCTCGACGAAGTCGTGGGCGACCTCAAGGAGGTCGCGGTCGTCGAGCAGCAGCCGCGGATGGAAGGCCGGCAGATGTTTATGATTTTGGCTCCGAACGCCAAGGTGGCTCAGCGCGCTCGTGAGCTGGCCCGACAGCAGTTGGCGATGGCGGCGGCCAAGAAACAGCACCCACCCGCGGAGAAGCCCACGACCAAACCGGCTCAATCCCCGGGCAAATCAGCGGACGCGATGCCGGCCGAGAAGCAGCAGAGCGCGAGCCCGATCCCGAGCGGAACCGAGTAAGAAATGCCAAAGCTAAAGACAAAGGGCGGTGCGAAGAAGCGGTTCGAGGTAAAAAAGAGCGGCAAGGTCAAGCACGCCAAGGCCTATGCCAAGCACAAATTCACGATGGGGAAGACGCCCGCCTCCAAGCGTCGCAACCGAGGCATGGGATTTCTGAAGCGGGTGGATGCGAAGAAGGTAATCAAGGAACTTTTCCCCTACGGACGTTAATCTCTCCGCCGGAGACGTTAGATGCGAGTCAAAAGAGGCTTCAAGGCGCGCAGGCGCCGCAATCGGATTCTAAAGCTGGCCAAGGGTTACCGAGGCCGTCGAAAAAACTGCTACAAGCGGGCCAACCAGGCGGTGGAGCGGGCGTTGGACTACGCCAGCCGCGACCGCGCGCGCAGGAAGCGCGACTTCCGTTCTCTGTGGATCGTGCGGATCAATGCCGCCGCCCGTGCGTTCGGACTCAGCTATTCGAGGCTGATCGCCGGTCTGACAAAGGCCAAAGTCGGCCTCGATCGAAAAATTCTGGCCGATCTGGCGGTGACTGATCCGGAGGGGTTCAAGGCGTTGGCCAGCATCGTCAAAGCTGCCTGATGCAAGATCGCCTCAAGGCTCTTCTCGAGCGGGCGCGCACCGAAATCTCCTCGGCCTCTGATCCCGCAAGGGTGGAAGAGCTTCGCATCCGTTACCTGGGTAAGAAGGGCGAGCTCTCCGCCGTCCTGAGCGGGATGGGAAAGCTCGCCGCGGAGCAACGCCGCTCGATCGGTGAGATTGCCAATTCGGTCAAGGCCGAAGTCGAGAAGCTTCTCGCGGAGGCGATCGAGCGGGTCGAGCTGTACAAGCTGGATGCTGAGCTGCGCGGTCCCAAACTCGATGTCACGTTGCCGGGGCGCTACCGGGCGCCGGGGCATCGGCATCCGGTGTCGAGCACTCTGGAAGAGATGATCCAGACGTTTCGGCGGCTGGGCTTCGACGTCGCCACCGGTCCGGAAATCGAGCTGGACTACTTCAATTTCGAGGCTCTGAATATCCCGAAGGACCATCCTGCGCGCGACATGCAGGACACCTTCTACCTCGATGCGAGCTGGCTCCCGAGGGAGATTGCTCAAGACGAGAACGCGGTCGTGCTCAGGACCCACACCTCGCCGGTCCAGATTCGGACCATGCTCAGTCAAAAGCCCCCGGTCCGGATCATTGCCCCCGGCAAAGTGTATCGCCGCGACTCAGACGTCAGTCACACGCCAATGTTTCACCAGGTCGAGGGGCTGTTGGTGGACGAGGGCGTCAGTATGGCCGAGTTGAAGGGCACCCTGAACGGCTTCGCCAGGGCGTTCTTTGGATCTGAAGTGAAAACCCGCTTTCGGCCTTCGTATTTTCCCTTCACCGAACCCTCCGCTGAAATGCACATCAGCTGCGTCATCTGCGGCGGAAAGGGATGTCGGGTCTGCAAAGGTAGCGGATGGCTCGAGATCCTTGGCTCGGGAATGGTCCACCCTAACGTATTGACCGCGGTGGGTTACGATCCCGAGCGGTATAGCGGGTTCGCGTTTGGGATGGGCGTGGATCGATTGGCGATGCTTCGCTACCACATCGACGATCTGCGCTCGATGTTCGAGAACGATCTGCGCTTTCTGGAGCAGTTCCCGTGAGAATTTCGGTTACCTGGCTGGGGGAGTACGTCACCCTGCCACCGAGCGTCGAACAGCTCGCGCAGCAGCTCACGATGGCCGGTCTCGAGGTCGAGCGGATCGAACGTCCCGGTGAGCCGTTGCGCCAAGTGCTCGTAGCCCAGATCAAGGAGTCGAGTCCGCATCCGAGTGCCGACAAGCTCTCGGTGACCCGAGTCGACCTCGGGTCCGGGACCCTGCTGCAGATCGTCTGCGGAGCCAAAAACTACAAGGTTGGCGACAAGGTCCCTCTGGCGAAGGTTGGAACCGAGCTTCCCAGTGGCGTGAAGATCGTCCAGGCCAGCATTCGCGGCGTCGAAAGTTTTGGGATGCTCTGCTCGGAGAAGGAGTTGGCGCTCTCCGAGGACGCCTCTGGGCTAATGATTCTCGATCCGGGCGCGCCGGTCGGCGCCTCTTTGGCTGAGGCGCTCGGAGCGGACGACGCGGTGCTGGAGCTCGACGTCACTCCGAACCGCCCTGACGCGCTATCGCATCTGGGAATCGCGCGGGAGGTGGCGGTCCTCAATCGCGTCGCGTTGACGCCTCCCGTCATCCAACTCGCCGAGTCGAGCCGGCTGACCAGTGAGGCGATCCGGATCCGGATTGAGGACCCGGCGCGCTGCCCTCGCTATGCCGGGCGAGTGGTGGAGAACGTCTCGATCGCGCCATCGCCGCGTTGGCTGGCGAATCGGCTCAAGGCTTGCGGCGTGCGTGCGATCAACAATGTGGTGGATGTCACCAACTACGTGATGCTCGAGTACGGAAAGCCTCTCCACGCATTTGACTTGGACAAGGTGGCTGGAGCCGAAATCATCGTTCGGCTCGCTCGAGCAGGCGAAAAATTGATCACCCTCGAGGGGAAGGAGCGGACGCTTCATCCCGAGGACTTGCTGATCTGCGATCGGGATAAGCCGGTCGCGCTCGCGGGCGTGATGGGAGGCGGAGACAGCGAGGTCAGCCCGAACACCCGGCGGATTCTCTTGGAGAGCGCCCACTTCGAGCCTACCGGCATCCGGCGGACCGCCAAGCGGCACGGTCTGCACACCGAATCGTCGCACCGGTTCGAACGCGGCATGGACATCAATGCGGTGGGGACCGCGCTCGACCGCGCGGCGGCGATGATTGCCGAGCTGGGCAAGGGAACCGTGCTCAAGGGTAGGGCGGATGTCTATCCACGGCCGCCTCCACCCAAGGTGGTGAGGCTTCGCTATCCGCGGGTTGGGCAGTTGCTCGGAGCGCAAGTGGAGGAGAATGAAAGCCATCGCATTCTGGATGCGCTGGGATTCAAGCGAACCGGCACTCCCGCAGGAGGCGCGGCCAGCTACGAGATCCCCACCTATCGAGTCGATGTCGATCGAGAGGAGGACCTGATCGAGGAAGTCGCCCGGATCCGAGGCTACGACGCGATTCCCAACACGATGCCGCGCGGAGTGGCTGAGCTATCCCCGGAACCGATTTCGCTCGAGGTGGAACGACGAATCCGAGCGGCGATGACCGGAGCGGGCTTCGACGAGGTGATCAACTACTCGTTCGTTTCGCCGCAGCAGCTTGCCGCGCTCGATGCGCCGGCCGGCATTCCGCTCAAGAACCCGCTGAGCGTCGAGCAATCGGTGATGCGCACCACGCTTCAAGCGAATCTCTTGCAGAACTTGGAGCTGAATCTGCGCCACCGGGCCCAGTCGGTCAGGCTGTACGAGTTGGGGCGGCTCTATCTTCCGGATCCGCAGGGCGGCAAAGGCAGCCGGCCGGTCGCGCGCGAGCCATTGCACTTGGGCGGACTGCTTTTTGGAAACCGGGAGAGGCGGGGCTGGACGTCGAAGGAAACCGTAGTGGATTTCTTCGATGCCAAAGGAGCGGTGGAGTGCGTGTTCGCCAGGCTCGGGATTCGCGAGTCCCGGTTCGAGAGGGTGGATCATCCATTCCTCCACCCGAGGGCCTCGGCATCCATCCAGATCGGACCGAAGCACGAGGCGGTGGGAATCTGCGGCGAGCTGCACCCCAAAGTCGCCAAGCGGTTGTCGTTGCCGGCTTCGATTTATTTGTTCGAACTGAACGTCGAAACATTGTATGGGGTCGCCAATCTGGTTCCTGAGTTTCAGCCGATCGGGCGCTTTCCCGCCGTGCTTCGCGATCTGGCGGTGGTCGTCCCGGTAGCGCTGCAGAACGAAGAAGTGCGACGAGTGATTTTGGAAGTGGGGGGTCCTTTGGTGGAAGACGCCGTCGTTTTTGACGTGTATGTCGGCAAGCCGATCCCGGAAGGAAGCAAGAACGTCGCGTACGCCATTCGCTACCGATCGGCGGAGCGCACCTTGACCGACAGCGAGGTCAACGACGCGCATCAGCGCATCATCAGCGAGGTTCAGCGCCGCCTCGGTGGTCAGCTCCGATGACCGAAATCCCTAATGATGTCATTGGGTTGACAGTGCCTTCGCGCTTCTGTCAGATTCAAGTTTCCACGCGCTAAGCGGGAGAGTCCATGACCAAGGCGGACATTATCGAAAGCGTTTACGAGAAGGTCGGCTTTTCCAAGAAAGATTCGGCCGAGATCGTCGAGCTGGTGTTCGATACGGTCAAGGAGACGCTGGAGCGCGGGGACAAGATCAAGATTTCCGGCTTCGGCAACTTTCAGGTTCGACACAAGAAGGCGCGGATTGGACGCAATCCGCAGACCGGCAAGGAGATCGAAATTTCTGCGCGCCGGGTGCTCACCTTCCGTCCTAGTCAGGTGCTCAAGAGCGCGCTCAACAACGGCGAACCCGGGCCGGAAGCCGGTGCGGAAGCAGCGACCGCTGCCGAGCCGTCGGGCAGCGACGAATAAGCGGTTACTCCGATCTTCGCCTTGACCCCGCGAGCAGCCGCGGGGCATAAGTCATTCATCGGGGCGTGGCGCAGCCTGGTAGCGCACTTGCTTGGGGTGCAAGTGGTCGCTGGTTCAAATCCAGTCGCCCCGACCATTCTGGGGCCGTGATTTCATTGGAACAATTCAATGTGTCCCGGCCCTTCGCTTTTCCGGGTTTTTTGTTTTGCAGTCCAGGCGCAGTCCGGTTTTCAGCATTGGCCACCAAGCGCGCCCTCGGCGCCACCGCAGGCGCTGGCAGAGTTGACGGGCCGAAGTCCAGGCGCTCGAGGCCGCGCCGCACGTCGGCGAGCTCCAGGTGCCCGTAGATTTCCGACGTGAGCTTCGGGTCGGAATGACGGAGCACCTTCTGCACGACGGCCAGTGGCACGCCTTCCTTGAGCAGCAGCGTGGCCGTGCTGTGTCGCAGGTCGGGGAAGCGGACATGCCGAGGGATGGGCTTCGCGCAGAGCTGATATTGGCACTGCGGACACGCTCCGGCTTCCGCCTCGTGTTTCGGTTCGTCGCGGAAACCGCAGCCATGGCGGCGGCAACGATGCACGTAACCGGTGACGACGCCCGCTCGCGCCAGCGCCCGACGCAGAATGCGGTCGAGCGCCACGTCCCGCCGCATCATCTCGCCTTTCCGGCCCGGGAAGACAAGCTCTCCGGGAGAGCGGAGCGCAGTCTCGAGGTAAGGCCGCAATGCGGGCACAACGGGGAGCAGGCCCGCTTTACCGTCCTTCGTCCGGGGCGCGTCCCAGGAGCGCCAGACGCGGATTTCGCCGGCGCTCAAGTCAACGTCGGCTTTCCGAAGCCCGCCCAGCTCTCCTTTGCGCATGCCAGTGTAGAGGGCGGTCGCGTAGAGCGGCCGGAGCCGCACGGGAATCTCGGCCAGCACGCCCGGCACTTCCTCGAGGCGGAGGACGTTGTGCGGCCGCCGAATAACCTTGCGCCGGGGCACCGCGGAAATGGGATTCGGCCGTCCCTCCCACGGCCCGCTCTAGTTCGTCCACGTTGAGCATGACGATGGCATCGATACCCGTGCCTGCGAGGAGCTCGCCGGCCGGCCTAGCCCATCCGACGTCGTCGGCTGTCAGCTCAAACGTGTTGCGATGAGCGCTTTGGCCTGATGTTCTGGTTCAGCTGAAACACGTTCTCCGGGTCGAGTTTATTCTTCACGTCGACAAGCCGCGCATAAGCCTTGTCGCCGTAAGCAGCGCGCACGCGCTCCTCCCCCTCGTTCCCGAGGAAGTTCACGTAAACGCCGCCGGTCGTGTGCGGCGCGATCGCGTCGGCGAACTCGCGGGCCCAGCGCCGATGCGTGTCATTCTCCGCAGGGTCCGGCCAAATGCCGACGATGTTCATCGCAAACGCGGTGTCGCGGTGCGAAAACGCGGTCGCCGCGTTAGGCACGCGACCCACGGCGCCGCCCATCTGGTGCAGGTGCACTTGCGAAAGCGGCGACCGCATGCGCGCGGCGTGCTCCACGATGACCTCAATCGCGGCGTCGCTTACCGTCGCGAGGTATGAGGCCTTCCAGTAGTTCTGCATTCCGGCGGGAGCGCCCGCGTCGAGCATCGACTGGAGCGCAGGGTAGGGCATCGGCCCGACGAGGTCGGCCGCGGGCGGACCGAAGGATTTGATCGGCCGGACGATGCGCTCGCCCTCGGTGAGGTCGCCGGTGTAGCAGAGCACGATCGCCACCACCGGCTTGAGCCGCAGGTGCTCCGGTACGAACGGCGCGGGCGGCGCGGTGATGAAGGCTAAGAGGAGCGTCAGCTCATCCGGCGCCGAGTCGGCGATCTCGCGGAAGAAGCGGAGCATCGCGCCGGCGCGCACCGCCGGGTACAGCGTCAGGCCGCCGATGACCTGCGCCACCGGGTGCAAGCGGTACTCGAAGCGGGTGACGATGCCGAAGTTCCCTCCGCCGCCGCGCAGCGCCCAGAGAAGGTCGCTGTTGTCCTTCTCGCTTGCGCGCAGTGTCTGGCCGTCGGCGGTGACAAGCTCCGCAGCGACGAGGTTGTCTGCAGTGAGGCCGTGCTGGCGCATCAGCCAGCCGATGCCGCCGCCAAGCGTGAATCCAGCGATGCCGGTGGTCGAGATGAGACCGCCGGTGGTGGCGAGCCCGTGGGCGTGCGTCGCGGCGTCGAACTCGCCCCAGGTAAGACCCGGCTCCGCGACCGCGAGGCGCTTCTCCGCGTCGACGCGAATACCCTTCATTCGCGAGAGGTCGATGACGATGCCGCCGTCCACCGTCGCGTTGCCGGCGACGTTATGCGCGCCGCCTCGAACAGCGATGGGGAACCGCTCGGTGCGCGCGAATGCGAGCGCAGCCTTCACGTCCGCCGCGCTGGTGCACCGCGCGATGAGCGTGGGGCGCTTGTCGATCATCCCGTTCCACACGCGCCGCGCCGTTTCATATTCGGGGTGATCCGGGGTGATCACGCTGCCAGAGAACCTGTCGAGTAGATTGTTCAGTTGGGTCATCTGCGTCCTCCTATGGGTGATGATGACGCCGTCCACCTTCTCTCGGTGAGCAAGGGACGTCAGCGACCGATGTCTCCCTTCATGAGGCGTCGAAGCTACCGCAAGCGGAAAGCGCTCACCAAACGATTGTGCCCGTTTTCGACCGCGCGCCAATCTCGACGAGCGAGAGTTGACATCAGCGCGCCTCCGTGCATCACGCCCGGGGTGGTGCAGAGGTCCGCTCGGCACGCGAGCTCGCCGCGCACCTCATCCTCGGTTGCCGATCCTAGTTGGAGGGCGGCGCCGGCCGAACGCCCAATGCTTGAGGTAACACTCAAAAACGCATCAGATCCTTCCCAACCAATATGGGTGAAGTGTTTGCTTGCCCCGTCGAGAATCACGCTTTCTTGATTCGGAATGCCATGCCGGTCGAGACCCCGTCAGCCGTTCTCAATCCGCTTACGATGTATTGCGTCAGGGCGCATCCCCTCGGGGCGTTCAGAGAGGAGATAAGTTGTCAGCGACTCGACCAAGCGGGGTAGCAGTCCAGCACGACGACGCCTACCTGTCATTTTGTGTCGGGTGGGTCACAAAAATTGTCAGATCCGCCGGCACAGGGGGCTCAAGCTCCGCAACAAACCAATAATTCGGACGCGGAGTGCTACTTGCATCGTTCAGGCGGGTTGGTTCGCCCAGACGTGGGAGGCACACCGATGGTGAAGGCAGCTACGAAACGGACTGGGTTCACGTTGATTGAGCTGATGATTGTCGTTGCGATCATCGGCATCCTTGCCGCAATCGCGATTCCCAATTTCATCAGGTTCCAAACTCGCTCGAAGCAGGGTGAGGCGAAGGCAAATCTCAAGTCCCTGTTCACCGCACAGCGCTCATACTTCCAGGAAAAGGACAAATACCTCGAGACAATCAACGACATCGGCTTCGGCCCAGAGCGCGGCAACCGGTACGCCTACTGGAACGGGGGCGGAACCTGGCAAGATCGAAGCACGTTGTCCGGAACGTCGGCGACCACCGACAGCAACATCACCGTCGACACCTTCAAGTTCCAAGGCGCTGCGACCAACCCGGCCGCGGCTGGCCTTGGCGGCATCGCCTACGCGCAGAACGGCCAGGCCGACCCGGGCAACCCAGGCGTCACCGCCGGTAACGTCTGCCCGCTTTGCAACTTCCAAGGGCAAGCGACGGCCAACATCGATACCGATGCGACGATTGATACCTGGTTCATCAGCTCCAAGGACGCCAGCGTTAACGGCTCGTGCGGAAACACCGATACCGCGGCGCCCGCCGGAACGCCGTTCAATACCAACAACGACGTGACCTGCTGAGAAGCGGCACTTCCGTGCCCCGAAAAGCCTCCAGCCAGGGTGTCCTCGTCATCGACGACGACGAGGACATCCGCGGCGCCCTGGTCGGCGCTCTCGAAGACGAGGGCTACCGTGCGATGTCTGCGGCCAATGGGTTGGAGGCACTCGAGGTACTTCGGATTCTGCCCACACCGCCCTCGGTAATTCTCTTGGACCTGATGATGCCGGTGATGGACGGATGGCAATTTTGCGCTGAGCAACAGCGAGATCCTCTGCTCTCAAAGATCCCGGTGGTCGTTGTTTCAGCTATCCGAAACGTGATGGAAGAAGCGTCCCAGGTCTCCGCCTCGGCCTACCTGAGAAAACCGTTCCTCCTTAAAGAACTTCTGGAGATGGTCGACAGGTTCTGCAGCAACGAGGGATGAGTCAGCCCAGCCCATCGGGCGCGCAGACTTACCTCCTCGGGTTTGGGTGGGGCGCGAGGCGACCTGCGGCGTGTAAATGGACTCGAAGGCCTGGAGAAGCTCAACACCGATTGCGCACCTTGCGTGATTCTTCTGGACTTGATGATGCCCGTCATGGACGGCTGGCAATTTCGCGCAAAGCAGCTTAGCGAGCCGGAGCTGGCGCAACTTACGGTGATCGTCCTTTCAGCCGTACCCGAGATTCGACGCGACGCCCGCCGAGATGAAAGCCGCTGGCTTCTTAAGCGAGCCATTCATGCTCGACCGGCTTCTCAGCACGGTTCAACGCTACTGCTAAGATCGCTCCACGCTCAGGCCACAATGAGTCCGCAAACACGCATTATCGGACTCATTCAAATCCGAACGGCACGCTGGGACCCGCTGTTCCGCCCATCAGCTCAAGGGCGGCTAGCCGATAAAGATGAGAGCTGCCGCTGGCTGTTGATCCTTCCCATCCGTCGGGTGGCGCTTCGACCTACACCTTGTGGACTGGCCAGAGGCTCTCGATCCGCTTGTAGACCTCCATGATCAGGAATTTCTCTCGACCGATGGCATCTTTCAGGTCCTTGGGAAACCTCGCCACATCGCCGTATTTGTCCACATGACGAATTCAATTTGTGAGAACTCGAAGGTGAAATCATGTGGGATGCGCCACTCCCGTTCGTGGCTGAAATCAATGAACTTCCCTCCAAGGAGTCCCAACCCCCTCTTGTCCTTCGGGAGGTAGGGTGGCCAGAACGGCGTGACGAACGTGTACACGTCTGGGTCCCACTTGTTCCGCTTCTGTTCCTCGAAGTGATCTGCTCGGACGTAGTAGACGGGACCACCACCGGCCGCGAAGACTCGGGGCTTTTTGAAGCCTACGGCGTAAGGCGAGTACGCGTTCGCGTGAGAGAGGAGGCTGGACCAAGGACACTCTGTGAAGCACACCGCTCGCTTGCCCGTCCATGGCATCGGCCCTGCGGGCTAAAGCGATTACAACCAGAGTTGCGGAAAGATCGCTCTCGAAAATTTGCGCAGAGTCCCTTTCGACCGGTAGCCGAAGCTTTGGTAGCTCACATTCGAGTGCCCGCAGTATCCTTGCAGTTCAGGCTGCACGTTGAAGCGGGGAATAATCCCGCCACCATCCTCGTGCGGGAGTTTCAGCGACGAGCGTTGTTCCCAGCCAGGGCCGCAATGCGGAGCTGGTTTTTGTGGCTTGAGCTATTACTGCGAACACGATGGAGGCACTGATAGCTGCATCCTCAGGAAACGAGCCGGCGAGCATTGTTCGAGAGACGAGCAATGCGCCAGCAACCAATGCGTAGACGCAGGATGTTCGAATGCGCAGAATCCCTGCTAGGGCTGCCCAATCGACGTCTTTCACCGATCGCTCACAGTTTGCCGCCAGTCGGCTGGTCGATACCAACAATCGGATGACATTCGTGCTACAAGCCGTTTCACCGTGACGAAGGCGTCGCCGATGCGTAAGCCCTGAGCGAGCCATGAGCTGGCTGCTGGCGACCCGCGCTCGAGTCCTCCTGCTCTCCGTGCTCGTGCTCGCGGCACTGGATGTCGCGCGGTCGATCTATGCGCGAATTGCGTATTCGGAGCCCACGTCGAGATGGGAGCCGGACCCTTCCGATTATGCGAATTTGACATGGCCCCCGGGCAGCGACGTGAAAGCCGATGCCTCGCCGGGCGAGAAGGTGTTTGCGAAGTATTGCGCCGTCTGCCACGGGCCGGACGGGAAGGGGAACGGACCGGCCGCGCCATCGATGAAGCCGCGCCCGCGCGACTTCACGGCGGGCGAATACAAGTACAAAACGACCGCACAGGGCTCGCCTCCGACTGATGACGATCTGGCGCGCGTGGTGAAGGAGGGGTTGATCGCGAGCGGAATGCCGTACTTTTCGGATCTGCTCAGCGATGGCGAGATCCGCGACGTGGTGCGGCACATCAAGGGCCTTGGAAATCTAGGCAGCGCGCCGATGCCGGTTCCGATTGCGCCTCGGGTGGCAGGCGATGCCGCGAGCATCGCGCGAGGCAAGCAGCTGTACGTCTCGAAGGGCTGCGTGGAATGTCACGGCTCGAACTATCGCGGGGTGAACAAGTACCAGGACGCCAAAGGTGCCGAGGTGCCCATCCGAGATCTCACCGCGCCCTGGACCTTTCGCGGCGGCGCCGAGCCCGAGCAGCTCTGGCTTCGCCTCACCGCTGGAATGACGCCAGGACCAATGCCCTCGTACGAGGGCGCGACGACGCCGGAGGAGCGCTGGGATCTGGTCAACTTCGTGGGGTCGGTGGCGCGGATTCCGCCGTGGGAGCCTGGCGGGAAACTCGGAGGGCCGGGACAGGATCCGGATCCGGTCAAGCGAGGCGATTACCTCGCGCACATGGAGATGTGCGGCCTCTGTCACACGCAGATCAATCACACCGGGATCTATCGCGACGATGACGCGTTTCTCGCCGGCGGGATGCGCGTCGGCGCTTATCCCCACGCGACGTTCATCTCGCGCAATCTGACCTCGGATCCAGAGACGGGGATCGGCAGTTTCTCCGCCGAGCAGATCGCCAACATCATCCGCAATGGGCGCAGACCGGATCGGACGCTGAATCCGTGGGGAATGCCCTGGTTCATCCTGCACGCTTTCACCGAGCAGGATGCGATCGCGCTCGCTTCGTACCTGAAAACCACTCCACCGGTTAAGCATCGCGTCCCGCTGCCGATCACTTATGGCGTGATCGAGACGGTGATCGCCAAGCTGACCGGTCCGTTGCCCGGTGCGTTGCCGGTACTTCTGAGCTATGCGGACGGCGACTTCGCGCGGTTCGACACCAATGTGAAAGACGACCGCGACCTACCTCAACGAATCCTCTTGGACGCGCAATACATCGCGCTTCTGCTCGGCGCGATCGCCTTCTTATTCGCCGGGCGCAACGCGGTGGGGCGCCACGCGAAGAGCAGGATTAGGCGCACGCTCGAGGTCGTTGCCATCCTGGCCCTCATCCTCGCGATCTGGGTCATCGATGGGCTGCCGACAATCGTTCCCCCGGACCAACTATCGAAGGCTGTGCTTCAAGGGGTGCCGGTGCCGGATCCGAAATTCCTGGCCACTCCGGAGCAGGCCGCGCTCGTAGAGCGGGGTCGATACCTTTTCCAGGTGACCTCCTGCGTGTTTTGCCACGGCAACGATGGACGCGGAGGAAACAAGATCAGTTGGAAGCCCTTCGGGACGCTGTGGACGAAGAACATCACCTCGGATTCTGAGACAGGAATCGGCGCGTGGAGCGACAAACAGATAGCCCGTGCCATTCGCAGCGGCGTCAGCCACCGCGGAGGCCAGCTGCATTGGCAGGGAATGATCTGGGACCTGCTATCGAATATGGACGAGGAGGACGTTCGAGCCGTGATTGCGTATCTGAAAACGCTGGCGCCGGTGAAGAAGAAAATTCCCTCAGCGCGTCCACCGGCAGCGGATGACTGCGCTATCTACAGCTTCTTCGTTCGGCTCGACCAGACGCGGCCGGGTTGCCAGTGAGAGCCAGGTGAAGCTCAACAGCCGCAGACCTCAGTCTCGTTCGGATCGGGCGAATTCTCATGCGGCGGGTCTGCCGTTGGCGAGTCGTCGCAGCCCTCCCACCCATCGGACGCGAACGATGTTTCAAATCTCATAACGTCTACATCCTGAGTGTCGGGGCCACCGCATCCAACGGTTGACAGCACAACCAGAAATGCGGCCGATCGTACGCACCTCAAACACCGCGAACAATACGAATCTGCCCAGCGAGCCATCAGAGTTTCCTTCTGTGAGTCAATCCGTTCACAGCTGGGTTCCTCTCGCAAAAGACGTGCCGCGGGTAACGGGCCGCAGGGCATGTGGGCCTTCTTACAATTCCAATGGGATGCGGCTTGGAATGCGGCTTGCTCTTGTCGTTGTGCACCATGAAAAACTTCCTCGCGATCGGCTTCATCTGGATCTGCTGCGCTTTGGCGTGGGTTGTTTTGGGATCGACGCTGGTTTACCGGAGTGGAGAGGCTTCAGGTGAGTTGAACACGGCGGTTCGAGAGCTTTGGGGCCCCCCTCGCAGGCAGCAGCCGCCTTCTGCGCTCTGGCACGAGAGCAAAAAAGTAAAAGAGCGGATCACCAACTACGACGCGCAAGGCAGGCCGGTGATCGGCAACGTCGAGCGCGACTACGTGGTCGAGCATCCGGTCCCACTGCGCCTTTCGGAAATCTCGGTCGGACTCCGCCTCGAACATCGTCGCAAGGGGCCGCTCTGGTTCCCTACCTACGAAGTCGACTTCAAAGGCCGCTATGCTTTTCAGAACGATACGCCGGAGACCAAGCAGATCGGATTGAGCTTCCCACTGGAGAAAGGGAACGTGGTGCACGATGGCTTCAAGGTGCTCGACGCAAACGGCAGATGGGTTGAGACGTCGCTGGAAAACAGCCAAGCGACTTGGACCGAGCCATTCGCCCCGAACCAGATCCGGGAGTACGCGATCAGCTATCGATCGCGAGGAATGTCGGTGTGGCACTACGGGCTGCCCAACCTGGGCCTGGCTGGAGGTGCAGGCCGTGCGCGCAACTTTTCGCTCGCGGTCGAAACCAACTTCGCGGATGTCAACTTTCCGCCGGGCTCGTTGTCGCCTTCAAGTCACGGCCGCATCGATGGTGGCTGGAGAGGAGTTTGGAAGTTCGACAGCATCGTCACGACGTCGAGCATCGGAATCGAGCTGCCTCAGAAGTTGAACCCCGGTCCACTCGCTTCCCGGATCACCTTCTTCGCGCCGGTCGGCCTGCTGTTCTTCTTTTTCGTGGTGGCGCTCTTCTCGCGCGTGCGCGGTCAGAGCATCCACCCAATGAACTACTTCTTCTTCGGGTGCGCGTTCTTCGCCTTCCACCTGCTGTTCGCCTATTTGCTCGACCACGTTCCGCTCTTTCCCGCGTTCGCGGTGTCCTCCGCCGTTTCACTGTTCCTGGTGATCACCTATGCCCGGCTGTTCGTTGGTTGGAGGTTTGCGCTCGTTGAGATGGCGCTCCCGCAGCTCGTTTACCTGGTGGCCTTCTCGTTCACCTTTTTCTGGCAGGGGTTCACCGGGCTGGCGATCACCGTTGGAGCGATCCTGACCTTGTTCATCATGATGCAGGTCACCGGGCGCTACGAGTGGAGCAAGGGAGCCCCACCACTCGCCGCGAGGGCGTAGCAGTCAACGTCACCCAGCCGACGTTTCGCTTGGCAGCCAAGCGACGCAGATTCTTGATCGAGTTTCGCCCTCTTGCACAGAGGGTCAGCGTGTGGGAGACGTCTCTCGCCTTAAACGTCCCGGTAGCCGTTCGTGATGTGCTTTCCATCACGTGTCTCTCTAGTGAGGTGATCTATGGAAACCAGGAATGATTCCCTGCAGTTTGCTGAAGGCAGTTTCCCCGGGAAACGTCATATTTGCGCTTTCTTCAACACCGCTGACGAGGAGTACCGGGTGCTTCGCTCGTTCATTAAAGATGGCTTCGACCGGGGGGATAGAGCTTTCCATCTCGTTAATCCCGAGCTACGGAAAGAACATCTCAGACGGCTCGGCGAAGCAGGTATCAATGTGCAAGACGCGATGCACACCGGGCAATTGGAGGTGCGGCCGTGGCAAGACGCTCCGCTTCGCGGAGGCCGGTTTGATCAGGACGCCTGGCTGGTGTCGTTCGAACAAGTGCTCCAGTCCGGGCCGGCGGCAGGGTACGCGCAGACAAGATTCCTGGCGGACATGGAATGGGCGCTTGTCGACTTACCAGGCGTCGAAGACCTGATCGAGTTCGAGACGCGAGTCAACTACGTGGTTCCCAAGTACAACGATATAGTGATCTGCGCGTATCAGCTGTCGAAATTTGGCGCGAGCGTGGTGATGGATGCCTTGCGGACGCATCCAGTCGTGATTGTCGGTGGGTTAGTGCAGGAGAACCCGTTCTTCGTTCCACCGGACCAGTTCCTCCTCGAGATAAGGGAGCGACGGCCGGTTCGCAAGAGCGCAGGCACGGCGAACTAAATGCGATACGTCGAGCCCAGTTCCTGCGAATGAGACGAAAAAAATCTGTGCGCTCAGCGGTAGGTTGTCAGTTACCGCCGCGACGATCGCGCGATCAAACCCCGGCGGGCGGGCTGGCGTATTTGCCCCCATAGTAGATCAACCTAAGAGGAGGAGCCCGACATGCCCAACCCAACAGAAGGCTCGGTAGTTTCGCTGTGGCGATACCCGGTCAAGTCGATGCTGGGCGAGGAGCTCAGCGCAACCGAAGTGACGCAACACGGCCTCCTCGGCGATCGGGCATACGGCCTGATAGACGGCGCCGATGGGAAGGCCGCCACCGCCAAAAATCCCAGAAAATGGCCGATGCTCTTCGGCTTTCGCGCAGCATTTATCGAGCCGCCACGCCCGGGTACGAATCTACCGCCAGTCCGGATCACCCTGCCGGATGGCACTACTGCCACGAGCCAGCAGCGGGATCTCAATCAGGTTCTCTCAAATGCTCTGAATCGCACGGTGACGCTGAATGCCGCTCGGCGCGAAGATGCGGCGCCGATGAATGCCGAGGAGTATTGGCCCGACATCGAGGGCCTCGACTTCAGGGACACCGTCACTGACTTCACTCTTCCCCAGGGGACGTTCTTCGACTGTGCCACCGTGCATCTACTGACGACAGCTACGCTCGGGAGGCTCCACCAACTCTATCCGCAAGGGCGCTTCGAGGTCCCGCGGTTTCGTCCCAACATCGTTGTAGCGACTGCCTCGCGTGAACCGGATTTCATCGAGAATGGTTGGAATGGCCATACAATCGCTATCGGTGATTCTGTTCGCCTGAGCGTCACCGGGCCCTGCGGCCGCTGTGTGATGACGACCCTTGCTCAAGGGGACCTACCACGTGATCCGGGCATCTTGCGCACGGCCGCCCAACACAACAAAGTCAGCGTCGGCGTTTACGCAAGGGTTGAACGTGGAGGCACGATCCATCGCGGTGATGCGGTCAGGGTGGAGTAGGTGATCGCACTTTTCCTGAGGGGGTGCGAATCACCGATCCGTGGCTGGCGAAACCCAAGGGCTTCCCCCGCACGAGACGGATCAGATCTTCAATGCCTTCTTTACCACCAAGCCTCAGGGCACCGGCATGGGACTTCGCATCAGCCGGTCCATTCTTGAATTGCATGGTGGCCGCTTGTGGGCTGCCGACAACTCTCCGCGCGGCGCAAGCTTTTATTTCACTCTACCCCCCAAATTCGAGGATAGGAATGACGCCCGCGGGCGCTCCCATGGTGTCGTCATTGATGACAATGCCGCTGTAGATCGGAGATCGTGATCGTAATCACGGCTTCCATCGCTTGGAAGTCGGTTCAGTCTTCGTGATCCTCGTGATCGTCATCGCCGCGCTGACCACAGGTGAAGTTCCTGGCGTCGTTCGGGTCGCCCGTTCCCCGATAGCGCGCAACCTGCGGATACGGACAGAGCGGACGTGTGAGTCGTACGGTGCGGGTAGCCGGGGCATCATCCGTGTATTTCGTGGCGGTGATCCGGTCAGGCGCGACTCCGCGTTCGACCCATCGCTCGAGCGCTGTTTGCACATCGTGAGTCGGATCGCGCGCCGGTGGGATCTGCTGGCCCACGCCGCCGAAGCTCGTTGCTCCCGGTCCGAAGTAGCAATGTCTCATTCCGGGAACCATGAAGAGCCGGTAAAACCGTTGCGTCCGTTCCAACCCACCCATCGCCGCGACGACGGAGTTGTAATATTCGGGGCTGTAAGCGGGTTGGAGCGTCTGGTCGTTCCATCCGTGATACTGGATGATCTTCACGCCCCTTCTTCTTGCCGCGGAAAGGTCGGTCGCAATCGAGTTGCCGTACGCTCCAACCCTTTGGTCGGCGTATGCCATGTCGCGGTCGAAGTCGAAGGTCCTGTAATCCCAGTCTCGATCTTCAAATACCAGATTGGCGAAGTAACCCTGCCCCAGGCCTGACGCATTGAAGTTAGTTACGATGCCGGTCCATCCATCCTCGCCACCTAGAGCGAAGCCGGGAAAAATTTCCTCGCCGGTCCGGGGATTCGACGGCCCTTGGTAGATCTTGATCAAGGCATCCAGCTGCCTCTGGGTGAGGCATTGGTCGGTCTCCGGGCCCGGGCAAAGCAAGACGCCCGGATCGAAGTTACATGCCGCAGGATTGGCAATCACTCCGTCGACAAGGCCATCATCGGCATCGCAAGCGGCGAGAACCGCGGAGTTGATCGCTGGCAGCTTGGCCACCGGTATCGCTCCACCCGGGGCGCTGATTGCCTGAGCGTTCCAGACAAAGCCGGCGTTTGAGTGAGACTGAAAGTTCCACGGTGCTCCGACGACGGCTCCGTCGTAGTCTTCAGGGTAGCGCTGGATTTCCATCAACGCTTGCCGCCCGCCGTTCGAACAAGAATTGTAATACGAATGCGTGGGAGGCCTTCCGTAGAAGGACCTGATCAAGCCCTTGGCAGCGACGGTCACGAGGTGCTTGGAGCGATAAAGATAGTCGAACGCCCTTTCACGGTGCCCGATTGCCCACCACATGTCTGTTGAAACATGTCCTGTATCAGTCGAGGCTGTGGCGTAACCCCGTCTCAGTAGCTCGTCCAGGCCTCCATCCAGGCCCAGCCGCGTGTAGTTGAGCGCTCCGGCGTAGCCGCCTTCACCCGACGACAAAAACTTCCGGTTCCAGGTGTGCAGAGGCAACCACACTTCGAAGTAAATGTTGGAATCGCCCGTCGGTCGACTCAGCCCCTGGACGCGACAAAACGGCGGCAAACCCGTAATGACTTGGCCGGTGGGTGTCGTGATCGTGCCCGAGGTGACCTCCGTGGCTTCGCTGACGGTAGTGTTTCCCTCGAAACGAAGCCGGGTCAATTGGGCGCAGGCGAGTCTGCGGCCCTCCTCGTCGTCATCAGCTCGAGCGGTTGGAACGGCAAGCCCGACGGCGATCAGCACAGTGAAACACGAAAGTCGGCGGTTGGTTAGTGAGATCATGGCAGAGTCTCCTTCAGACGGCGCTTGCTGGTTGGAAATGCCCCCGGGCGCTTCCCAAGCTCCCTATACATCAATTTCCGCCGAGAGGCTCCGCCTAAATGCGTGACACGGTTTCAAGATCAATTGCTCGCCGTGCAACGGCGGAAGGACTGCCGTGGGCCGCTGCGTTGGTCCTGGGCGATGAGGAATGCACGGTGTGTCACAAAAACGGTCGCCGGCAGCCGATTTTGTGACAATCATCGACTACGGCACGCGGCCACGATCCGGCCGAAATCGTCGGGATCACATTCAGGGCCGCTACTTCGTCTTCTGGTTATGGACTTTGTAATGAACGGAAACTCCATCGGCCGGCATCATTAGCACTCAGCACAACGTTCACGTCGAAAGGCCTGTCCGTGACTGAGCACCCGCGTCGTAGAACCGGTATCCCGCCTCTCTCCTTTGTTGCCGCAATTGCCTTCGTGGCGATGGCGATGGTCGCCGGCTATCGCGCCATCGGTTTACCGCCGCTGATCATCGTCGGAGGCTCCGGGTTGATCGGATTGGTCATGTGGTCCCGCACTTACCGCCTCGGACCGATCGAGCCAGACGTCATTCTCCCGCCCTTTCTGGTCACCGTGGCGTGCCTGGAAGTCCACATGATCGAGGAGTACGAAGCGCGCTTCGGGCCGGCGATGAGCCGCTTGTTCGATATCAGCTGGACAGAGCATGGCTTTTTGCTGGTGTTCGCCTTTA
Source organism: Myxococcaceae bacterium (assembly GCA_036781205.1). Lineage (GTDB taxonomy): Bacteria > Myxococcota > Myxococcia > Myxococcales > Myxococcaceae > DAIQBK01. Next base: position 281,288 of record DAIQBK010000003.1, on the reverse strand, counting down.
TCGGGCCAATTCTCTACTCCTTGACCGCCCTCGGACTGTATCGACGGATCCCACTGGCCGGGTTCATTGCCTGGTTCATCTTCATCGGCCCCGGGACCGCTGAGTTCACTCACTTCATCTTTCCTCTCCTCAGGCCGGCGATCGAACCGAATAACCTGGCCACGATTTCGCGAACCGTTTCCAACGGGCGCTGGGTGGAGGCGATGCCGAACTATTACTTCCAGGCGACCGGGCGATACTACTTCGCTGGTCTCTACACCGCGGTGCTGCCGATGATCCCGGGCATCTACGGAATCTACAGGGTGGTGCGAGCGTCCAAAGCGCGCGCGGCTCAACTGTCTTCGCCAGCGTCGGCGTTTCGGGACTGACGAGGATCTCGTCTCGTTTGGTTCGTTTCTGTCGCTCGGGATCACGTTCCGGGCCGCTAGGTCGTCTTCTGGGTATGGCCAGTGATCGCCGGGTTAAGGACAGGATCATTTATTGGACGACAACGGGCATCGTCAGCGCCGTCATGGTGTTCAGCATCATCAACTTCGTTTTCAATGATCGCTTCCCATTCCCCGACGGAAAAGAAAGTGCCTTCGCGCACCTGGGCTTGCCCCACTATTTCAAGATAGAGCTTACGACGGCCAAAATCTTTGGCGTGCTGGCGTTGTTGGTGCCAGGTGTGCCGCTAGAAATAAAGGAGTTCGCTTACTTCGGATTCGGGATCACCCTGATTTCAGCGGCCATCGCTCACTTTTCCGTGGGTGACGCCTCGAATCTCAGCGTTATCTATGTCCTCGATCCGCTGCTCTTCTTTGGAGCGCTGGTCGTGTCCTATGTGTATTTCAACAAGCTGAGCCGGGCGAGACATGAATAATGAAGCCGAGGTCTTCGAAACCCATCGCTCCGCGCTACTCGCGCTTGCGTATCGCATGCTCGGTGACATGGCTCGTGCCGAGGACATGGTGCAGGAGGCCTGGGTGCGTTGGCAGGTCCGCCAGGTGGATGTCGAGGCGCCGAAAGCCTTCCTGTTAACGACGGTGACCCGCCTCTGCCTCGACGAGCTCGGGTCGGCGCGTGCGCGACGCGAGGAGAGCCGGAGCGATCGCTTGCCGGAGCCCGTCGATCTCGACGAGAGCGGCATCGGGCGCGCCGAAATGCTGGATCAAATCTCGATGGCGTTTCTCGTGGTGCTCCAGCGACTCACGCCCGCGGAGCGCGCCGTCCTTCTTCTTCATGACGTTTTCGACATGAGCCACGCGGAAATCGCCGCCATCCTCGGAAAGAACGACGCGGCCTGTCGGCAGCTTCTGAGCCGGGCGCGCGAGAACGTGGCCACCGAGAAGCGAGTGTTCAAGACGTCTCCCGAGGAGCACCGTCGGCTGCTCACGGCATTCGTCGGCGCGATTATGGGCGGCGAGCAGGAGCGGCTGCTCGAGATGCTTGCGGAGGACGCCGTGCTTATCGCGGATGCGGGCCCAAGCGGCGGACGCTACGGCCGGCTTCGTTACATCGGCCGCCCCGTCGTCGGGCGGATGAAGATCGCCGCGCTGATGAAAGCCTTCGCTAACCAAAAAGTCTTTCCGCCGCCGGAATTTCAAGAGCGCACGCTCAACGGCGAACCCGCTGTCGTTGGCTTCCGAGGCGGGAGCGCATTCGGGGCAATTCTCATTTCGATTGCAGACGGCAAGGTCCGGCACGTGTTCCTGCAGACCGATCCCGAGCGTCTCAAGCACATCGGACTCTCGAACTGAGCGCAACAGGAGCGTGCCTTGCCAATGCGTCCGGCGTTGCGTACCAGCGCTGGGCTCGTTACGAGTGCGACGTGCTGGAGCAATGTTTCGCGCCATTGGCAGGAGTGGGCGAGCTCATTCTGCGCTTGACGATAGCCCTAGCCTTCTGGCCCCACGGACGGGAGAAGCTGAAGGGGCCCGCTGGCTTCGGCGGGTTCCTCGCAAAGCTCGGAGTGCCTGCGCCTGTGGTCACTGCCTGGATGGTCGCGCTCCTGGAAAGCGTCGGGGCCGGGTTCCTGGTGCTGGGGCTCGCGACGCGCCTCGTAGCCCTGGGCCTGGTGGTCGACATGTTCGTGGCGATCGTGGCCGTCAGGATCGGGAGGGCGAAGGCGCCGTTCGCGTCGACTCCGCAGGTACAGGGCTGGGAATTCGAGTTCGTGCTGATGGGCGCCGCGATCGCGCTCTTCTTCATCGGCGCGGGCCGGTTCTCGATCGATGCCCTGCTCGGCCTCTGAGCCGCGGCAACGGACGATGGTCAAGGCGGCCGCCAGACTTTGGCCCGAGGGCGGTCATCACGAAGTCAATGAAGCCACGCATGATTTGGTGTCACGAATCATATGCCTCGGAGTCATTCCAATGGCCCTCTACGAAAGGGAAAGTACTCATGTATGCAATCACCGGTATTACGGGCAAAGTCAGCGGTGCCGTCGCGCGTGCCTTGCTGTCCGCGGGCCAAGGAGTCCGCGCGGTCGTCCGCAATCCGAACAAGGGCAGGTCCTGGTCCGATCTCGGCTGCGAAGTCGCGATTGCCGAAATGGAGGATGCCGAGGCGCTCACCCGTGCTTTCACGGACGTCACGGGAGTCTTCATTCTGCCTCCTTCGAACTTCGATCCGGGCCCCGGGTTCCCGGAGGCCAAGGCCGTCATCTCCGCGGTGCGTCGAGCGCTCGCTGCGACCCGTCCTGCCAAGGTCGTCTGCCTCTCGACTATCGGTGCGCAGGCCGCGCAGTCGAACCTGCTGACCCAACGTACGCTGATGGAAGAAGCGCTCTCGACGCTGCCCTTGTCCGTCACTTTCTTGCGGCCCGCCTGGTTCATGGAAAACCTGAGCTGGGACATTGCCCAGGCCCGGGACCAAGGCGTCATCTCCTGCTTCCTCCAGCCCCTCGACAAGGCCATGCCGATGGTCTCCACCGCTGACGTCGGGAGGGTCGCAGCCGAATTGTTGCTGCAAGACTGGACTGGCAAGCGCGTCGTCGAGCTCGAGGGCCCGGAGCGGGTGAGCCAGAATGGGATCGCAGGGGAGCTCTCGAAGGCGCTACATCGTCCGGTTCGCGCAGAGGCCGTTCCGGGCGAGAAATGGGGCGCGATCTTTCGCGCCCAAGGAATGCATGATCCGATTCCGCGCATCCAGATGCTCGACGGATTCAACGAGGGTTGGATCAAGTTCGAGGGCGGCGGCGCGGCCCTGGTCAAGGGCAAGGTGAGTCTCGCGGAAGTCATTCAGAAGCTCGTGCGCTGACCGAGCTCTTGCGGCCGAGACTTCGGCAATTGCCGAAAATTCAGCAAGCTTTCCGCGACGAAATTTCCAGTTGATGAGCGAGCCGCGGGTGGCCCGTTCATTGCTTAAGCGCCACGAAGGTCGATCCACACATATCCGAGACAAACCTCCGTGGAGGCGTGGCAATGGTCACACTGAAAATCAACGGCAAGCGGCATACGGTCGATGCGCCGCCGGACATGCCCCTGTTGTGGGTCTTGCGCGACGTGCTCGGCATGAACGGCACCAAGTTCGGATGCGGCGTCGCACTCTGCGGCGCCTGCACCGTGCACTTGGATGGAATCCCGAGGCGAGCCTGCGTGATGCCTGTGAGCGCCGCCGTCGGCCATTCCATCACCACCATCGAGGCCATCGGCGCAACCCCGATCGGCAAGAAGGTCCAGCAGGCTTGGCTCGATCTCGAGGTCGTTCAGTGCGGCTACTGCCAGTCCGGCCAGATCATGGCCGCCGCGGCATTGCTCGCGAAGATACCGGCGCCCACGGATGCCGACATCGACCAGGGGATGTCGGGGAACATTTGCCGCTGTGGCACCTATGGTCGTATCCGCGAGGCGATCAAGCGCGCGGCGCAAACATCCACTACCGCCACGAGGGGAGGCTGACCATGAAACACGTGTCCCGTCGGCAGTTCCTGACCGCGGGTGCCGCCGCCGGCGGCGGATTGCTGTTGGGTTGGTATTTCGACGCAGTGCCGGGCCCCCTCGCAGCAGTCGCGAAGGCGGCGCCTTCGTCGGTCTTTGCGCCGAACGCTTTCATTCGAATCGGCCGGGACGGCCGGGTGACGATGATCGTGGCACAGGTCGAAATGGGACAGGGGACCTATACGTCGATGCCGATGCTCCTGGCGGAAGAGCTCGAGGTCGGGCTCGACCAGGTACGGGTGGAGCACGCGCCTCCCGATGACAAGCTGTACGGCCTTCCGGGTTGGGGCATCCAGATGACCGGGGCCTCGACCTCGGTGAGGTTGCTTTACGAGCCGCTGCGGCAGGCAGGCGCGGCGGCTCGGACCATGCTCGTCGCCGCGGCGTCGCAGACGTGGGACGTCGATCCGGCGACGTGCCGGGCCCACCGGGGCGTGGTGACTCACCCGCCCACCGGGCGCAAGCTCGGGTACGGCGCGTTGGCGGACCGTGCGGCGAAGATGCCAGTTCCCACGAAAGTCAAGCTCAAAGATGCGAAGGACTTCACGCTGATCGGCACGCCCGCCAAGCGACTCGATACTCCCGCGAAGGTGAACGGGACGGCGCAGTACGGGATCGACGTCCGGTTGCCGGGAATGAAGATCGCTACGGTCGCCGCGAGTCCGGTGGTCGGCGGCAAGTTGGTCAGCGTCGACGACAGCAAGGCGAAGCAGATCAAGGGAGTGCGGCAGATCGTCCGCCTCGACGATTTCGTCGCGGTCGTGGCCGACAACATGTGGGCGGCGAAAGAGGGACTGAGGGCGCTCGCCCTCCGGTGGGACGACGGACCGAACGGAAGCGTCAGCACGGCGGATGTCGTGCAGGGGCTCGCGGCGGCTGCGCAGACGCCGGGCGTGGTCGTGCGGAAGGATGGTGGCGATGCCGCTGCGGCAATCGCGGCTGCGCCGAGGAAGATCGAGGCGGTGTACGAGGCTCCGTTCCTCGCGCATGCGGCGATGGAGCCGGTCAACTGCACGGTGCACGTACGGCCCGACAGTTGCGAAGTGTGGACCGGCTCGCAGGTACTGACCCGCGCCCAGGCAGGAGCTGCCAAGGTGACGGGCCTGCCACTGGAGAAGGTGGTGGTACACAACTACTACCTGGGCGGTGCATTCGGCCGGCGCCTGGAGTTCGACTACGTCCCCCAGGCCGTGCGCATCGCCCAGCAGGTCGCCGGTCCGGTGAAGGTGATTTGGACCCGCGAGGAGGACATCCAGCACGATGTTTATCGGCCGCACTACTACGACCGGATCGCGGCGGGGCTGGACGCGCGCGGCCAGCCGATCGCGTGGACGCACCGGCTGGTCGGCCCGGCGATTCTCGCGCGCTGGGCACCGCCCGTGTTCAAAGACGGCATCGACGCGGATGCGGTGGATGGAGCGGCGCAGCTGCTCTACGATATCCCGGCGATCCGGGTCGAATACGTGCGCCACGAGGAGCCGGTGCTCAACACCGGCTTCTGGCGCGGCGTCGGAGTCACCCACAACAACTTCGTGATCGAGAGCTTCATCGACGAGCTCGCCGCGGCCGCGAAGAAGGACCCGGTCGAATATCGTCGCGCACTACTGGGCAAGTCGCCGCGGGCGACGGCGGTCCTGGATCTCGCGGCGCAGGCAGCCGGTTGGGGCCGGCCTCTCCCCGAAGGGCGGGGCCGCGGCGTTTCGGTCCTCTACAGCGGCTGGGGCAGTTACCTGGCTCAGGTTGCCGAGGTCTCGGTTTCGAAGGCAGGCGAGGTCCGCGTTCACCGGGTGGTCTGCGCGATCGACTGCGGCGCCGTGGTGAACCCCGACACTGTGAAAGCGCAAGCCGAGGGCGGAATCGTCTTCGGGATCGGCGGCGCCCTGTGGGGCGAGGTGACGCTCGAGAAGGGCCGGGTGCAGCAGTCCAACTATCATGATTTTCGCGTGCTGCGGATCAACGAGGCGCCGCCCATCGAAGTGCACCTGGTGCGGAACCTGGAAGCGCCCGGCGGGATGGGGGAACCGCCTACAGCCGTCACCGCAGCCGCGCTGACCAACGCGGTCTTCGCGGTGACCGGGAAGCGAATCCGGAAGCTGCCGATCAAGGACCAACTCCGTTCCGCTTGAGGAGAAAACCCATGCGTATCCTCTTGCCACTCGTCGTCGTTCTGCCGGTCGCCTGCAGCCGCACCGAAGCGGCCCCAGCGGCCGATCCTAGATTGTTCGACCCGATCGCGAGCGTCGTCATGCATCCGAGATGCATGAATTGCCACTATGTTGATTCCCCAAGGCAAACCGACGCTTCCATCGTTCATCAACCGCTGGTCGTTCGCGGAAAGAACGACCACGGCGCCCCCACCCAACCCTGCCAGACGTGCCATCAGGCGACCAACACGGCCGACGGCTTCGTGCCAGGCGTAGCGACCTGGGCCCTCGCGCCCGTGTCGATGAAGTGGGAAGGCCTGACCAAGGGCCAGATCTGCGAGCAGATGAAGGACCCGGCGCGAAACGGAGGCCGTCGCACCGGCGAGGCCGTGATCGAGCACATGAAGAGCGATCCGCTCGTCCTCTGGGCTTGGAACCCCGGCGCGGGCCGCACGACTCCACCGCTCTCACACGAGAAGCTCGTGGAAGCGCTGGAAGCCTGGGTCAGCGCGGGCATGCCCTGCCCGAACGGCGGATGAGCTGTGAAGCACTGGCACGAGACCGCAGCCATCCTCGACCGCTTAGCGAAGCTCGCTGAGGGTGAACGGGCCGCAATCGCGACGGTGGTGCGCATCTCCCGCTCCGCCTATCGCCGCCCCGGCGCCAAGTACCTGGTCGAGCACGACGGCCGCACCACCGGCGGCGTCAGCGGTGGGTGCCTCGAAGCCGACGTGCGCGAGAACGCGCTGCAGCTATTCGATAGCGGCAAGCCGCGGTTGCTTCATTATGAGACGGGCTCGAGCGAGGAGACGATCTGGGGACTCGGCCTTGGCTGCGAGGGAGCGGTGGACGTTTTCGTGCAGCGGGCAGAGACGGAGCTGTTCGGCCGCGCGCGCGATCTCCTGTCGCAAGGATCGCCGTTCGGCTTGGCGGAGCCATTCGTCATCGAGACCGCGATCAAGGGTCCGCACCTCGGCCGCGTGCAGATCGCCACCCGGCCAGCGCGAGGCGAGAGCCGCGTGGAGGAGCGCGGGCCCGACACCCTGTTCGTGGACGTGCTCGAGCCGCCGCCATCGCTGCTCGTCTTCGGCGCGGGAGACGACTCGAGGCCGCTCGCATCGCTCGCGCACGAGGTGGGCTTCCAGGTCACCGTGGTCGATCACCGCAGCGGCTTCCTCACCGAGGAGCGCTTTCCGCGGCCTGCGCGCCTCGTGCTGCGGCGCGCGGACGAGGGGGTGCCGAAGCTCACGCGGCAGCAGTTCGCGGTCGTCGAGACGCACTCGCTGCAGCACGACCGCGATTGGATGCGCGCGCTCGTCGCGCAGCCGCTCGCATATCTGGGCTTGCTCGGGCCGCGCGCGCGCAAGAAGCAGCTCTTCCAGGAGCTGGGCGTGCCGGAGCATGAGCGCGTCTACGCGCCGGTTGGGCTCGACCTGGGCGCCGAGGGCCCGGAGCAGGTGGCGATCAGCATCCTGGCCGAGATGCTGGCGGTCCGCGCGGGTCGCGAGCCTCTGCACCTTCGGGTGAAGCGCGGGGGTATCCATGAGCTGGGCTGAGGTCGGCTGCGTCCTGCTCGCGGCAGGCACTTCGAGCCGGATGGGGAAGAACAAGCTCTTGCTTGAGATCGACGGCGAGACGGTGCTGCGCCGTGCGGTGCGCACCGCCGCGGCGGCGGGGCTCGATCCGGTGCTGGTCGCGCTGGGGCACGAGAGCGACCGGGCGCGCGCGGAGCTGGAAGGATTGCCATGCCTGAACCTGATCAACCCGCGCTACGCCGAAGGGATGAGCACCTCGCTCAGCACCGCCATCTCCGCGCTGCCCGAGGGAACCGCTGCGGCGGTGGTGATGCTCGCCGACATGCCGTTCGTGACCGCCGCGATGCTGCGGGAGCTCGTGTCGCGTTGGCGCGGCGAGCCGCTCGTGGTCTCGCTCTTCGGAGATGTGGTCGCCCCGCCCATCCTCTACGCGCGCCCTCTCTTCCCGGAGCTGTGCGCGCTGGATGGCGATGGCTGCGGGAAGCGCGTGATCAAGCAGCACCGCGCGCAGGCCGCGGAGGTGCGCTGGCCCAAATCCGCGCTGCAGGATCTCGACGTCCCCGGGGACCTGGAACGCGTCCTCAAATTGTGCGCGCAGCCATCCGCAATTGCTCACGAAACCATGCGTGCGCGGGCTCCGCGGTGAGCCGCGGGTGCCACGCCATCAAATACGAAAAGCCCTTGATCTCGCGGGGAGGCTCGACCAAACGCACGCCGGCGAACGACGTCGTAATCCTCGCCAATCTGCGGGGCAGCGTGAGGACCAGGTCGGTGCGAGCAATGGCGAGGATTGTCGGCACAAAGAATGGGATACGTACGGCGGCGCGCCGTTTCAAGCCAAGCTCCGCCAGAGGCCGATCGACCGGAGTTTGTTGACCGTCCCATGTTTCAACCACCGCGTGGGGAAGGTCGAGATACTGTTTCAGCGTGAAGCGGCGCCGGCCAACTCGTTGAGCGGAGCCGACGAGACAAACGAAATCTTCTTGATAGAGCACTTCCGCCTGGAGGGCGGAGGGTGCCACTTCCGCACTGAGCGCCAGGTCGAGTCTTCCAGCGGCCACGTCCTCATAGCCTCGGCCATGCCAGGCGGAAACTTCCACCGTCACGTTGGCCGCCGCTCTCCTGACGCGCTGCAAAAGTGGAGGCATCAAGACCGCGGAGGCGTGATCGGTCAAGGCGACGCGAAATCGCTCTTGGCTGAGCGCCGGCTCGAAGTGTTCGCCGCGGACCATTGCTTCCAGCCGAGGCATCAGCGACTCCAGCTCCCTTAGGATGCCCTCTCCTCGGACCGTACGCTCGTAGGCCCGCCCACTGCGGACCAGCAGGGCATCTCCAAACTGGTCACGCAGCCGTTCGAGTGCGCGGCTCATGGCCGGTTGGCTCAAGAAGCACCGTTTCCCCGCCCGCGTGACGTGACGCTCCTCCAACAACGCGCGCAGGGCGTGGAGCAAGTTGAGGTCGACATTTCTAAAATTCATATCACGCATGATTGCCATTCTAACAATGCATTGGACAAATGAAAGGTACGCCGTGACTAACCCCCCAACCCTCGTAAAGGAGATCATCCCATGACAGCAGCAGCAGCAAAGAGTGCCATTGTTACCGGCGCCTCCGGCGGCATCGGACGCGCCGTCGCCACCAGGTTAGCCAAAGACGGCTTCTCCGTGGCCGTCCATTACGCCGGCAATGCCGGCAAAGCGCAGGAGGTCGTCGCCGCGATCGAAGCGGACGGCGGGCGAGCGATTGCCGTCCGAGCGGATGTGGCGGATGCCAAAGACGTCGAACGCCTTTTCAAGGAAACGTTGAATGCCTTTGGCAAGATCGATGTCGTGGTGAACTGCGCGGGCATCATGCCGCTTACGCCGATCGCGGAAGGTGACACCGAAGTTTTTGATAAAGTGATCGCCGCGAATCTGCGCGGCACGTTTCTCGTTCTGAGCCAGGCGGCGCGGCAGGTTTCCTCTGGGGGACGGATCATCGCTTTCTCCAGCAGCGTTGTCGCTATGTCGTTCCCCACTTACGGACCTTATATTGCTTCGAAGGCTGGCGTTGAGGGTCTGGTCCGCGTCTTGGCGAACGAATTGCGGGGCCACAACATCACCGTGAACGCCGTTGCCCCCGGTCCGGTTGCGACCGACCTTTTCCTCAAAGGCAAGTCTGACGCGCAGATCGAACACCTGAGCAAGATTCCACCACTCGAACGCTTGGGCCAGCCGGATGACATTGCGAGCGCGGTGTCCTTTCTTGCCGGTCCCGGCGGCTGGGTCAACGCCCAGGTGCTGCGCGCAAATGGTGGCTTCGCGTAACGCAACTCAACAACCCAACTGAAAATGGAGATGTGTCATGAAACAAGTCATTGTCATCACAGGTGCTTCGAGTGGCTTCGGCGCTCTTGCTTCACGTGCCCTGGCTCGCGCAGGGCACACCGTCTATGCGACCATGCGCGAAACAACCGGCCGCAATGCGCCACAGGTCGAAGAAGTGGAAAAGTACGCGGCTGAACACGGCGTCGATCTCCGTGCGCTCGAGCTGGATGTCACGTCTCAGCAATCCTGTGACGCGGCGATCCAGAAGATTCTCTCCGAGAAGCGGGCCCTGGACGTAGTCATTCACAACGCGGGCCACATGGTCTTCGGACCCGCCGAGGCCTTCACCCCGGAGCAGCTCGCCGAGCTCTATGACATCAACGTCCTCAGCACCCAACGCGTCAACCGCGCCGCCCTGCCGCAGCTGCGTAAGCGGGGCCAAGCCCTGGTGATCTGGATTTCCAGCAGCACCACGCGCGGCGGCACACCGCCCTATCTTGCTCCCTATTTCGCCGCCAAGGCTGCGATGGATTCGCTGGCACTCACCTACGCAGGCGAGTTGGCTCGCTGGGGAATCGAGACAACCATCGTCGTGCCGGGGGCGTTCACTTCGGGCACGAATCATTTCAAACACGCCGGTTTACCGAATGACAAGCAACGCGCCGCCGAATACGAATCCGGTCCGTACGCAGGCCTTGAGGCAGAAATCATGAAGGGGTTCGCCGCGCTGGAGCCGCCAGAGGCTGATGTCGGTGCAGTCGCCGAGGCGATCGTCAAAGTTGTCGACACGCCGTTCGGCAAGCGGCCCTTCCGAGTCCACATTGATCCCTCCCAAGATGGGGCAGAGGTCGTGAACGGAGTCGCCGATCGCGTCCGGGCCGAGCTTTTGCGTCGAATCGGCTTGGCCGACCTGCTCAAGCCGCGGCAGCGCGCGTAGCAGAAGCACGCCGACGACTTCGTGTTCATCTATAACGATGGGAAGGTCGAGAACAAAAGTCAGTTCATCGAGCCGATCAAGTCGGAGCGACGCAAGTATCCGGCGCTTTGCCGTGACGATGTGGCCATCCGCGTTTATGGCGACCTCGCGGTATTGACCGCCCGCGCCAGCAGAACCGTGGTCAGTGGAGGGAAATCGCGGACCGATCGGGTCCGAGCGCTGGATGTTTACGCGAAACGCAAGGGCCGATGACAGCTCGTCTCATTGCAGACCACGCGGATTACACAATGATCGGGTTCTCTCATCCGTCGAAATCACGGAAGGCAAAACCGCAACTGATGCCAATCGCGACGGGTTGGCCGCGTCGAGGGCCAGAAGGCAAAGCCGTGCGGGCGGCCCTACCGAGTCCACATAAGAGCGCGTACGCTTCGGATTGGTCAAGGTACGAAGCGCGTCACCGATGCGAGGCTGCGCTCCAGATCGGGCTGACGCGTGAGTAGCGGCACCGTTTGGTTGCGGAGCCAGAGTGGGAGGAGGTTCAAGTAGAAGGGGCTGGACGGCAGGGCGCTGACACCGCCGGGCCAGACCGACTCCGCGCGCAGCGCCCCTGCAGCGAGGCTGACCACCAGTCGGTTCGAGGGGCCGCTTCCGAACATGAACGAGTTGACCGAGTCGGCGCGCGGGTCGTGCGCGGAGGCGTCGACGACACCGAACCCGCCTTGTTTGGGGATGCCGAGCAGCGGCGCGATCGGGTGGGGGAAAAGCCCGAACGCCGGTGGCACGCTAAAGAGCCCGTCCATCGGGTGCGCGAAGACGATCCGGTGCAGCTTGCCCCAGCGATAATCATTCTGGTTCGTCGAGTGATTGAACGCCGCCGCGAAGGATCCGCCAGCGAGGCGGTCAAGCGCACCGCGCAGGCTCTGCAGGACGAGGATGTCGCGGCGGTCCTCGGGCGGCAAGGCCAACCCAGGGATGCTGAAGAAGTCCAGGCCGGATGCACCAACGCCATGGCGTTCGGCGAAGCGGTCGATCAGGTTGCGCAATGCCGTCATCGCCTGTTGCCCCGGCGGCTTGGGAAGCGGGCCGAGGTGCGCGTCGATCACGTTTCGGATCAACTGACCGCGCCAGACCGAGTAAAGCGTCGCAGCCACGCTGCTGCTCGCCCTCTCCTCTTCACCGGATCGGTCATCGTCGGAAGCGTCGAAGCCCTGCGGGATACCGGTGGGCGTGCTCGTGTCCCAGCGCGCGAGGCGCTGCACCGCCTCGGCCACTCCGGAGCCCGCGGCCAGCGCGGCGAGCGGGGGCGGAGCATCACCGCGCCGCGCGTGTGCCAGGGCCGCGGTGATGACCGGCACGAACACTTCTGCGTCGAGCAGCTTCACGTCCGCTTGGATGGATTGCATCGCCTCGAACGACATCGGCTCGCGGGCAAGCCGCTCGCGTACCCGTCGCGTGATCCGCCCGGCGCGCGTGCCGAAGTCGTAGCCGGGGTTTAGGTAGTAGATGCCGCCAGCGGGGCGCATCCGCGAGAGCGGGTCGTTGCCGAGCGTGATCCCGATCGGGTCGTTATTGGCGTTGATCAGAAACCCGGCCGGTGGGTTCACGATGTGCGGCATCTCGTCCTGCGGGAGGATCTCGAAGGGGATGACCTGTCCGGGCTGCGGGTGCTGCACCGGTAACCACTCGTTGCCGCCCGTGCCGTTGCGGATAAAGAAGGGCGGGAGCCCCGCAACGAAGCCCTGCTGCAGGTCCTCGCGGATCGGCACCGCGCTGCCGGTGAAGTAGGCGATGTTCCTGCCGGTGTCCGCATAGACAAAGTTCTGCGAGCCGAAGTCGAAGAAGGGGAGGGCCTGCCGGAACTCGGTCACGTCTTGAGCCGTATCGAAAGCGAGGAACGTGTCCACCTCGCGGGTGCCGGAGAAGCCTGTGAACTGCACCGAGAGTCCCACGCCCGCCGCGAGGTCGAGCTGCACGAGCGGCCCCTGGTTGCGCCGTGGGACGATCAGCGTCGCTGGCGGGATGCTCGGGCCCGGCGGCACAGGCACCACGTGGTCAACCAGGCCGTCGCTGATCTGGTTGGCGCGGTACGATTCCGGGATCGGGATCACCGGCTCGTTGCGTCCTTGGAAGACGGTGCTCAGGCCGCTTGGTGAGGAGGGGTCCGGCACTACGTGCTCTTGGAACACGTCAGTGACGTCGAGCGGGTTCACGGTCGCCCCCCAGGCGATGTGCTGATTGTGGCCGACGATAACGAATGGCGCCCCTGGGAAGCTGTTGCCGATCGCGTCGAACCGCCCGGCGCGAAGGTGGATGGGATAGAAAGTCGAGGGCGCGCCCAGCGCGAGGTGGGGGTCGCTTGCGAGCATTGGGAAGCCTGTTTCGGTGAGCGCTCCTGCGATCGCCCACTGATTGGAGCCGGCGCGATCATCATGGTCGAGCATCTGCCGCAAGAACGGCTCGGCGCGCACATTTTCCAAAAACTCCCGCCCCATCTCGACCGCCCGCGGGTGCAGCTCAGAGGCGCCGGCATCGTGCTCTGACTGGTCCCTGATATCGCGGGGCGGCGGCCCGAGCGCATCGGGTATCGTCGACGCCGGGTCGAACGGCGCGGAGCGAAAGAGGTCCTGGAAGAAGAGCTTGTTGCCGTCGAATCCGAGCACCGCTCCGGCCTGCCGGTAGCTCACCAGCGCGACGGTGCGATCGATGTCGTCCAGATCGAAGGAGAGCCCGAAGGCGATGAGCTTCCCCACTGCCACTGTATCGAGAGCGGTCCAGGGCGAAACGCGCGTCAGCCTCAGCGCTACGTACTCCGGCGGCGGTGGGTGGGAGGCGACGAAAGCGTTGACGCCCTCCGCGTAGGCCTCGATCGCCGCGCGCGCGCGGGCTGAAATCAGCGGCAGCGATCTCTCGGCAGCGCGGCGCAAGCCGAAGGTGCGAAGCTGCACGTCGCCTGGAAGCGCGGCCGGTCCGAGGAGCTCTGCCAGCGTGCCCGACGCGCGGCGGCGGCTGACGTCCATTTGGAAGAGGCGGTCCTCCGCGTGCACCCAACCCTGCAAGAGGAAGAGGTCGTGCTCGTCGTTTGCACGCACGTGCGCGATGCCTGACCGGTCGCGCACGATCTCCGCCTCGGCATGCAGTCCGGCCAGTCGCACGGGCGGTTCGGCCAGAGAGGCCAAAGGGAAATACAGGGCAAGGGCGAACGGGAGAATCGGTCGCATGTCCCCTCCTTTGCAATTGGGCTGGATGCGCGCGGAGTAAACGCTGCCAGAATGGAAGCGTCAAGCCTGCGGAGTTGGGATCCACTGGCGCAGTTGGTGAGTAGAAAACCACGATGCCGGCAGTGCCGATCTGTAACCCTTGACGCCTGCGACGCGGCGGGGCTACTAGGGCGCTGATCGCGCCGGAGGGGACCACCGGAGCCAGGGTAGGCATCAATGGAAACGTGCCAGTACCGGGAGCTTGGGGAGGAGAATCGGCTCGACTTCAGGCTCTGCGACAAGCCAGTCACTCATCTCATGGAGAAAACAACATGTCTAATCGTGACGTCACTCTGTGTAGGAGCGCCAATCGACTCGATTCCTTAAGGCGTTTGCCTCTGGTGTTTGCCCTGGCGCTGGCCGCGTGTTCGGAGCAACCGATGCGCCCACGCGATGGCCTGGCAATGCCAGGGACCCAAGCTGCTGCTGTTGCCTCTTCAGGCCTGGCCCGGGCCAACGGTGAAGTTCATGTGGTGGTGGAGCTGATCGACACGCCGCTCGCCGCTCTGAGCGGGCGGAACGCGACGCGTGGTCGGTCGGCGTTGAGCCGACCTCAGCAGCAAGACTATTTGCGCCTCTGCGAGGATCACCAGAACGCGGTGAGCGCCCAGATTCAAAGTTTTGGCGGTCGCGAGCTAGCTCGCGTGAACAAGGCGCTGGTCGCACTGGCGGTGGCAATCGATCCGTCAAAGATCAAGGCGATCGCTGCGCTACCGAACGTCCGAAGGGTATTGCCGGTGATCGACTACGAGCTCGACGATTCGGAAACAGTGGCCCATATCGGAGCGGCCGCCGTTCAAGCCGAAGGATTCGACGGAAGGGATGTGAGGATTGCGGTCCTCGACACCGGGATCGACTACACCCACGCATTTCTTGGAGGGCCGGGCACAGCGGATGCCTATACGACGGCCTATGGCACCAGCACTAGCGATCCGCGCAACACTCTCCCCAATGAGTTTTTCCCCAATGAAAGGATCGTCGGGGGATACGACTTCGTAGGAGAAGCGTGGCCAAACGGCGCTCTCGCTCCCGATCCCAACCCGATCGATTGCGGACCCGCAGCGATTCCCCCGCCCTGTGCCGGCGGGCACGGATCGCATGTCGCGGACATCATCGGTGGTAATTACGGGAACGACCACAGAGGCGTCGCGCCTCGGGCCAGCATTTACGCGGTCAAGGCCTGCAGCTCCGTTTCAACCAGCTGCAGCGGTATCGCGCTTCTTCAAGCAATCGACTTCGCGCTGGACCCTGATGGTCACGGCGACGTCGCCAATCCGGTGGATATCATTCATATGTCACTCGGCTCGTCGTACGGCCAAGCTGATAATTCCCTTAGCGTGGCGAGCGTGAATGCGGCCCGGATGGGAGTGATTGTTGTGGCCTCGGCGGGCAACAGCGGCGATCGCCCCTATATCGTCGGTTCCCCCTCTTCGGCACCGGAAGTGATCAGCGTGGGGCAGACTACCGTACCCTCGGACAAGCTCTACCTGATCAGAGCCGACCAGGCTCCCCCAATCGGTTCTCTCTACCAAACGTGGTCGGCCACCCCGGTCTTTACTTCGGGTCCATTGGTGTACGACCAGACCAACATGGGTACGCGCATCGGCTGTAGCGATGATACCGGCACCAATCCATATGTGCCGGGTTCCCACGCGGGCGAGATTCTTTTGATGGACCGCGGGCTCTGCGCGGTCAGCTTCAAGGTCTCCAACGCGGCCGTGGCCGGCGCAATCGCCGCAATCGTCGCCAACAACGTGGCTCAGCCTCCGGGCGAGCTTCCCCCCAGCTTCTCCTTTGGCGGCGGCACGCCCAGCATTCCCGGCTACACCGTCACGCTCGCAGATGGGAACACCCTCAAGGCCACCGCAGGGAATGCAACGATCGATCCTGACGATGCCGCGAGCTTGGTCAATCACATGGTGTCGACCTCTTCGCGTGGGCCGAGCTTCACCTACAACGCGATCAAGCCAGACATCGGCGCGCCGGGAGCATCCGTCTCAGCGATCGCCGGCTCGGGCTTCGGCGAGGACGCCTTCGGTGGAACTTCCGGGGCTGCACCGATGGTGACTGGCTCGGTGGCATTGATGCTTCAGAGATATCCGGAGCGCCCTCCGTTCGAGATCAAATCCGCGCTGATGAACACCGCGGAGACGGAGGTTTTTCTCAATCTGGTGGCGCTCCCGGGAGTGCTTGCTCCAATCACCCGGATCGGAGGCGGCGAGGTTCGGGTAGACAAGGCCTTCCACAGTACGACGGCCGCGTGGGACGCCGACGATCTCACTGGGAGTCTCTCGTTCGGTTATCACGCGTTAACTGCCGCCGCCTCCTTCAGGAAAACAGTTGCAGTGCGAAATTATAGTGACACTCCGCGAACGTATTCGGTGACGGCGAGCTTTCGGAGCGAAAATGAAGCCAAGCTCGGAGCAGTATCGCTGGACGTGCCTGCAAGCATCACCGTGCCGGCCCATCGTCGGCGCTCCTTCGATGTAAATCTGAGGGTCGATCCGAGCAGGCTACGGCCCTGGACGCTCAACGGCGGAAGCAGGGGAGGCGATGGCTACCGGCTACAGGAGTTCCAGGGAGAAGGACCGTTTGAGTTTGACGGCTACATTCACATCTCCGACGAGGCCGACGACGTTCACGTGGCTTGGCAGATCCTGCCGCACAAGGCTGCGGCGGTAACGCCGGATAGAACCGACGTAGTTCTCGAGGGAGGCACGGCCACCGATACGCTGAGCAATGAGCAGGGCGCCACCGATGGACGCGTGGACGTTTTCTCCCTCCTCGCTGGAACCGAGGAACGTGGACCGATTTATCCGTTCATCATTCTCAGATCAGTCGGAGTTCGGCAGGCAGGTGATAACATTCAATTTGCATTCAACACGTTTGGTGAACGCTCGCACCCGAACTATCCCGCCTCGTTCCAGGTTTTCATTCAAGGCCGTGGAGGAGGGGATGATTTCCTCGTCTTCAATCGGGAGAATGGCTCTTTCGGCACCACCGGTCAAAACGTCGTAGCCGTCACCAATCTTACTACCATGGTCCAGCGCATCGTTTTCTTTGCCGATGCGGATCTGGACTCGGCCAACGCGATCCTGACTGTTCCACTCGATGCAGTGAACTTGACTCCGGATACGCAATTCAATTTTTCGGCGCGGGCGGTCGACAACCTTTACACCGGCGAGATCTCGCACGCCATCACCGGGCTGACCTACACGCCTGCCGTTCCGCGCTATCAAGGTTCCGGCATTCCTCCGACTGGTGTACCAGCCGGCGGCAGCAGCACCTTGACGATCGACGCCGTACCAGGCGGCGAAACCGCGTCACCCTCGCAGGTCGGTCTATTGCTCATGTACCGCGATGCGGTGCCGGGGAGAGAGGCGGACCCGATTACCGTCACGCCGTAGGCTAGGGAGGCACTACATATGGAAAGGCGACAACTTTTTTCATGGCTCGCCGTGGTACCGTTCTTTGGGATGGCTGCGGCCAAGGCGCAGACGATGCCAAAAAAACAAAAGCTGAAGATCATGATGAAGAGCGCGTGGGGGTCGGACGATCCAACCAGGGCGTCATTTCCCTTCGTGCATGGACTCGCGTTGGCGGAAGCCGGGCACGACGTGCAGATCTTCCTCATCGGTGAGGCAACCAACTTGATGTGAATGGAGACGGTGAATGCGATTTATCCGGTGGGGTGGCCCCCGCGAAACACATTCCGATCTTTTCTTGAGGAGCCTGCTCCCGGGCCCGTGGGGTCACGGAATCAGACTTGAACAGTTGCGGAGCAAAATTTGGTAACCCGGCGATCTTTGTCTCGCTGGTGGAATGGGCGGACCGAGTCATCACCGAATGATGCGCGATTAGGATCGCGATGAGAGTAATCCTTTTCGGGGGGACCGGGATGGTGGGGCAGGGCGTGTTGCGCGAGTGCCTGCGCGACGACGGCGTCGAGGCCGTGCTCGCAGTGGGCCGCAGCTCCACCGGCCGGACGCACCCGAAGCTGCGCGAGCTGGTCCGCAAGGACCTGTTCGACTTCGGCGCGGCCGGCACGGACCTGCAAGGGTACGACGCCTGCTTCTTCTGCCTCGGCGTGTCGTCGGCCGGCATGAGCGAGGCTGACTACACGCGCCTGACCTACGACTTGACCTTGGGCTGGGCGCAGAAGCTGGCGCGCGTCAATCCGGCGATGACGTTCGTCTACGTCTCGGGCGCAGGCACCGGCGGCAAGGCGATGTGGGCGCGGGTGAAGAAGCGCACCGAGGATGCGCTGCTCGCCCTGTTCCCGTCTGCTTACATGGTCCGTCTGAGCGCGCTGCGCCCGATGCACGGAGAAGTTTCGAAGACGCGCTGGACCCGGATCGGCTACGTCGTCCTTGGGCCGCTCCTGCCGCTGGTGCGGGCGATCGCGCCGGGAGCGGTGATCACCACTGAGGAACTGGGCCGCGCGATGATCCGCGCCGCGCGGCAGGGAGCGCCCAAGCGGGTGCTGGAGGGCCGCGACCTGCGCGCGCTCGGGGCGCCATGATCGAAACCGGGCGCCCCTGCCCCTGCCCCTGCACTGGCTCTTGGCTGATCTGGTGGCCCTCGGGAGAAGGTTGGGCCCTGTTTTCGTCCTCTCGACGGCGACCGACCCGCCAGTAGCAACGCGGGCTACTCGCCGTGGTCGCGGCCGTACGCTCCACCGCCGGCGTTTGCCCAAGCAGGGAGGTTGATGCTTGCAGCGATTCGGCGCATCTGGTGTCTTCACTTCGGGCGGGTGTATAGACGACTTGGAGTCGAGGGGCGCTCAATGAAACGCTTTCTTAAGCTGTCGGTGGCGCTTTTTGCCATCACGGAAGTCCGAGCAGGCGCATCTTTCGCGGAATCGGGTTGGTCCTTGCAAAGCCCAGCGCCACCGGGAAGGTATTTCACTGGAGTGGTCGCCGTAGATACCCAAACGACCATCATCGTCGGCGATGATCGAACCATTATCCGTACGACCGACGGCGGCGCTAAATGGACGCTCCAAGACAGCGGGACGAACGCGCTGCTCAACGGGCTCTCCTTCGTAGACGCGAACACTGGCACCGTGGTCGGGGACTATGGAACCATTCTTCGCACCACAGACGGCGGCGCCACCTGGACAATCCAAGACAGCGGGACGGATGTGCCGCTCGACGCTGTCTCCTTCGCGGACGCCAACACCGGGATCGCGGTTAGCCGATGGGGATACATCCTGAACACCACCAACGGAGGAGACACCTGGCACTCCCAGGGCCCAATCAGCCCCGACCTGCACGCCATCTCCCTTGTGAATGAGAACATAGGGACAGCAGTGGGCGAGTATGGAACCATCCTGCGCACAACCAACGGCGGTGCTAGCTGGAGCTTCCAATACAGCGGGACGACCGAGCACCTCTTTGGGGTCTCCTTCGTGGACGCCAACACCGGGACGGCGGTGGGCTACTTTGGAGGCATTCTGCGCACCAATGACGGTGGCGCCACGTGGACGCGCCAATCCAGCGGGACGACCTCGCCTCTTCTGGGGGTCTACTTCGTGGACGCTAACACGGGCTGGGCGGTGGGCGTCGGAGTCATTCTCCGCACCACCGACGGCGGTGTTAGCTGGAGCCGCCAAGTCAGCGGGAGGTTCAATTGGCTTAGGGGGGTCTCTTTCGTGGACGCCAACACGGGCTGGGCGGTGGGTGACGGAGTCATTCTCCGCACTGCCGACGGTGGCGCCACCTGGAACACGGAGTCTCGTGGAACGAGAGATTGGCTCCCCGCGGTTTGCCTCGTCGACGCCAACACGGGTTGGGTGGTGGGCGGCCCGGGAACCATTCTGCACACGACCAACGGCGGTGCCAACTGGACGGCCCAAGACAGCCGGACGAGTAACCTTCTCTATGCGGTGTCATGTATCGACGCGAACAACGCAACCGCTGTGGGCGCCTTCGGAACAATTCTGCGGACGACTGATGGCGGGGACACTTGGACGCCCCAAAACAGCGGCTGGTACAGTGCTCTGCATGGAGTCTCATTCGCGGACGCCAACACCGGGATTGCGGTAGGCGATGGATTTACCCTGCGCACAACCAACGGCGGTGACACCTGGATCAGTCAGGTACCCCGATACCTGAGGGCGGTCTCCTTCATAGATTCGAACACCGCAATTGCATTGGGGAACGGGGGCATTCAACGCACGATCGATGGCGGCGCCACCTGGAGACTTCAATTTTTCTTCCCTGGGCCTCTCGACGGTGTCTCTTTCTCGGATGCCCAAAATGGGACCGTGGTGGGCTACCTGGGAACGATTTTGCGCACCACCGACGGCGGGTACACCTGGACGCACCAAGGAAGCGGAACGAGTGCCCGTCTCTCGGCGGTCTCGCTTGTTGACGGCAACACCGGGACCGCCGTCGGCGACCGTGGGACTATTCTCCGAACCAACGATGGCGGTGCCAGCTGGACTCCCCAGATAAGCGGGACAAATGATGATCTCTTCGGGGTCTGGTTTGCGGACGGCAATACCGGGAACGCCGTGGGTTACCTCGGAAGCATTCTGCGCACGACCACCGGTGGCGAATAGGAGTCGTTCGCGGCTTGCCGGCGGTATCGTCCGGCCCAGGCCAACGAAGCAAGGCAGCACGAGCTAATCAGTTGCTCGCGCGCCCAAGCTCGCGGCTCCTCGGCAGAAGCGAGGCCAGCTAACCGAATCCCGTTGGAGACAATTTCAGCGAGTTGACGGACGCCTCTCGCCAGCCGCCTCGACGCGTCGAAGGAAGGCGTCCACCAAGCTCGCGTAACGCTGTGGCTGGTCCCAATAGACCCAGTGCTTCGTTCCAGACATCTCTTCCGAGGAGAAGTCTTTCAGCCCGTCGTAACCCGCTTCGGCGAGTTCCTTCTTACGGTTTGACGTCTGGAAAGAGAGGCTCGAAGAAATCATCTCGACCGGCACATTGATTTTTCCCAGATCCTTGACCACCGAGTTGTGAACTGCGAATTCCAGGTAAGCTAAGAGTGTCTCCCGGGGCACGTGGCGCGCGGTGGAGATCAAGCGCTCTATCTGCGCAGGTCCATTAGCGATGGGGGCGTAAAACGAACGCAGGCCGGCCACATAGTTTGCCGTGAGCGACTTTCGCAAATCGTCCAGTGCATTCTGCGGCCAAGGCAAGGCTGCAATACTGGAATCGACAATCAGCACTGCCTTCACAGCGGCGGAGTCTGCAACCGGCGTCCAGGCAGCCAGGGTTCCTCCGATGGAATGCCCGATCACCACCGCCGGTGCTAGGCGCTGGTTGCGAATGAGCTGCGTAACTTGATTGGCAATCTCAGCGAAGTCGACCCTGGCTGGCGCTGACGACTGTCCATGTCCAGGCAGTTCCACATTGAGCACCGTATGAGTCCTAGCCAAACGAGGAGCTTCCTCGTCCCAAACCGTGCGGTCACCACCCAGGCAGTGAAGGAGAACCACGCCGGGCCCGGAGCCAGTGCGTTCGTACGCAAGGCCTCGGTAGGACGTTGCAGGTCGTCCTGAGGCTGCGAAGAGAAGGAGGCTTGTCATAAGCATCGGCAGGCTTTTTGAGCTCGCGGATTACGACCGGTAACTGGGGTCGAGTCGATCCAGCTTGCGCAACAGCCCTGGCCAGGCCAGCGCTCCACCTTCGGAGCGGGTGACTCTCTTCGACAGCGCTCTCGCCCCGGCGATGATCTTCGGATTGACTTGGATCAGTTCCCCGCCCCCGGCTTGGGCCCGTATTTGGATCGTGCAGGTGACTTCGAACAGATACATGAACAGGAACGCGTCCGGAATTGAATCGGCGACCGTCAGTAGGCCGTGGTTGCGCAGCATCAGGAAGTTGTTGTTTCCGAGGTCGCGCACCAGCCTCGGCTTCTCGTCCTCGTTGAGCGCAATGCCCTCGTAGTCATGATACGCGAGCGACGGCAACACCAAGGTCGACTGCTGCGAGATCGGCAGGACTCCGTTCTTTTGAGCCGACACGGCGATGCCGTTGATGCTGTGCAGGTGCAGCACGCATTGGGCGTCCTCCCGCGCAGCGTGGATCGCGCTGTGGATGGTGAAGCCCGCCGGGTTGATATGGTACGGACTGTCCGTCACCTTGTTGCCGGCGAGGTCCACCTTCACCAGGCTAGAGGCGGTGATCTCGTCGAACAGCATCCCGTAAGGATTGAGCAGGAAGTGATGCTCCTTTCCGGGCACCCGCGCCGAGATGTGTGTGAAGATCAGATCGTCCCAATGGTAGAGCGCCGCCAACCGGTAACAGGCGGCGAGGTTCACCCGTTGCTCCCATTCGGCGGCGGTCACCTCTGAGCGAACGGCATCGGTGTTTGCTTTCACGGCGGTGCCCAAGATGTCACAGCGGGCGCATGGATGTCAGCCCCAAGAGCGCGACCGTTTAAGAATGATTCAAGCAGGCGAGCATGCTCAAAGATGTCACGGTTCCGAGGCAGGAATTCACTCAGTGAGCGATCCATCCCAGGCTCCAGGTTGCAAAAGATGTCACAGACCTCGGTGGGAATCGGGAGAAGGCCCGATGTCAATACTCCACCGAAATGTCACGGCGGCACGCCGGTCATCCGATAATAGCCAGTTGGCTTTAAGATGCCGGCCAGGACCAGAAAGATGTCACTGATTTTCTCTCTGAGCGCATCCAAAAGATGTCACAAGCCTCACGCGGGATCCTGCTGCCCGATGCGGCACCTTGTGAAAGCGGGATTTGCAAAAGATGTCACGGAACCACGAGCCCGAGATGGCCATTCCCCTTTGGCAGTTTCGCAAAAGATGTCACGGCCGCTCGCAATACCTGGAGGTCTGGCGTTTAGGATTTTACTGTCCGTATGGCTCAATATGTCACGGGCTTCGATCTTACAGACGGCCTTCTTGAACAAGGCGCTTTTTGAGCGACGAGATTGCGCCTCGGCATCGCGAAGCGCGTCCGGCGACGTGTGGACCGAGTAGTAGCCGAGGACGAGATCGTGCTCGTGCGGAGCGGCCGAGGAGGACGCGCGCCGAACCGTCTTCCGGCACATCTTGGGGGGCCTGGTAGATGCTGACAGTCGGGCCCAATTCGAGTTGTGGCGGCAAGGCGATCCAGAGCTGGAAGCCGCGCGTCCGGTCTGGTTTGTCGAGCCCGCCGCCATGCCACATGCCGCGTCCGGCCTGCATCCATTCGACGCCTCCGGCCGGCAGTGTGCCCTTGACGTTGTCCGGGGTGATATAGCTGACCGCGCCTTCCGCGACGTAGGTGACGGTGGCGATACCCGAGTGGGAATGCAGGCCCACGTCCAAGGGTGCCCCCTGATGGTCGAAGAGGTCGAGAAACACGAACGGCTTCAGGATCTCGCCGAAGTCGGACGGGCTCATCAAACGTGTGGCGGGGCCCTGCTTCTGGCCACGGGTACGCCGCACGATCGCCCGCGCCAAGTCTCATGCGTGCGCGGCGACGCCTTCGGGCGAAGCGACCGCTTGCGCTCTCTTCGGAAGCGTCGAGTCCGACTTGCAGGTGCGCGATGGCGGGCGAAGAGCCCAGGACGCAGCGGCGATCAGGAGTAGAACGAGCGGAGTCGCGATTTTTCCGGGGGTATCGCCGGAGAAGGCGTGGGACGCGGCCGCGCCAGTGAAGTCGAAGAAGATGCCGGCGTAGGCCCACTCTTTTAGGCGCGGGAGGCGTGGGGCCAGCAGCGCGGGGGCGCTGAGTAGCTTCCAGATGCCCACGATGGTGAGGACGTAGGCTGGGTAGCCGAGCGCGACCGTGGACGCGACCACCGCCGGCGCCGAGGCGAGCTCTGCGGCACCGCCGGCCAGGAGTGCAGCTGCCAAGAGGGCCGTGGTTACCCAGTATCCGATGACTTTTGGCTTCGTAAGCATGGGTCCAATCTCCATTCCACCTCAGCATGCGCGCGCAAGCCCGTGCCGGCAAGTGGCACAAATGGGCATCATTTGCTAACTTTTCGATCTAATGGCCGACGCGATAGAAACCTCGGAGCTGCTCGCTTTCACACGCACCGTGGAGGCAAAGTCGCTTTCGCGCGCCGCCGCGGAGCTCGGCGCGCCGCGAGCGACGATCGGAAGGCGCCTGGCGCGGCTCGAGCAACGCCTCGGCGTGCGCTTGCTGAGACGCACCACCCGCGCTCTCGCCCTGACGGACGCAGGTGACGCTTTCTATCGGCATGCGCGTATCGTGCTCGACGCGGTTGTGCAGGCAGAGGCGAGCGTGCGGAAGTCCGACGAGGTCATCCGCGGGACGTTGCGGGTCGCGACGCCGCCGATGCTGGACCCAAGCTTCAATGCGCTAGTCTGCGACTTTACGCGCGCTTACCCGGAGGTGCGGATCCACATCGACGCTTCGTCGCGGTATGTGGATTTGTTACGCGAAGGCTACGACGTAGCGCTGCGTGCCGGCACCGAGCTCGAGCCAGGGCTCGTGGCGCGGACCCTGGCGCGCACCTCCGCAGTCGCCGTCGCAGCCCCCGCATACCTCGCGGCAAATGGTACCCCAAGAAAAGTGCGGGACTTGCGTACTCACCGGTGCCTAGTGGGGTTCACACCAAGCGGGCTGCCGCAAACGCACTGGCCGAAAGCGGGAGGCGGAAAGATCTCCGTCGAGGGCTCGTTCGTCTCCAACGACATCACGCTGCTCATGGATGCCGCGGTACGCGCGCTCGGTATTGCAGTGTTGCCAACGTTGCTCGTCGGAGTGCCGCTCGAACGCGGCGCGCTGGTTCGAGTTCTGCCCGAGCTGATTCACGCCGAATCGCGCGTGAGCGTCGTCTACCCGGAGAAAGAGCTACTGCCGCCGCAGGTGCGTGCGTTCATCGATGTGCTCGTTGCCTGGGTCCCCACCGCGATCAATGCCGCGCGTATCGCTGATCGAAGATGGCCCCCGAAGCCGCCGGCGCAGCGCTCCCGAATCAACCGCCGCTAGGGAAGTCGCGCTTACAGCCCGAGGTTCGACAAGCTGGGGTGATCGTCCGGCCGACGACCGAGTGGCCAGAAGTACTTGCGCTCGGCCCCAGTAATGGGCACGTCGTTGATGCTCGCATAGCGACGCCGCATGAGTCCGTCGCTGTCGAACTCCCAGTTTTCGTTCCCGTACGATCGGAACCAGTGACCGCTATCGTCGTGCCACTCGTACGCGAAGCGAACGGCGATGCGATCGCCGCTCACCGCCCAGAGCTCCTTGATCAGACGGTAGTCCAGCTCTCTGTTCCATTTACGCCTCAGGAACTGCACGATCGCCTCACGACCGGTGATGAACTCGGCGCGATTGCGCCATACGCTGTCGACCGTGTAGGCAAGCGACACCCGTTCCGGATCACGGCTGTTCCAGGCGTCTTCGGCGAGCCGTGCCTTCTTGATTGCCGCGTCCCGGTCGAACGGAGGTAACGGGGGGCGGAGCTGCTTGGCTTCCATCAAGGCCTCCTCATCTGAAGTAGAGCCCCTCCTTAACTCGCCACGTGCACGCGCGCAGCAACACTGCGCGCGCCAGCGGCGTTTCGTGCCTAACCATTCAGGCCGTCGTTGAGCTGCTTAGCCAGGCTCAGATGCTGCTTTACCGTGGGCAGCAGCTGCTCGACGAGCTTGATCGCGTCCGGATCCGTGATCCGCGCCTGCGTTACATAGGGGCCAGCGGCGTCAGGTGTCAGGGCATTGTTGAGGCGATCAATCAGCGACTGATGATCCTTGATCATCGCACGAGCGAACTCGCGGTCGAAATCCGGACCCTTGAGACCGCGCAACTTGTCCATGGTGGCCTGGAAATCGGATCCGAAACCGGAGCCGCCCGTGCCGACGTTATAGAATGCGTACTCGCCGGTCTCGCTCCCGATCTCCTTGTTGCGGTTGGCAAGCTCGGTACGGTCAGCCCGCACCGCGTTGATCTGCGCAATCGAGGGCACACTGATGTTGTGGCTATCGGCGAACGCGAGCACCTGGTCGTCGGCTTGGGTGTGGTCCGTGATCATCCGATTGGCGAAGTCCTTGACTTGAGCCGAGTTGGAATTCTGTTGTGCCAACTTCGCCAGGGCGACCTCGTTTTGGTTGGCCTGATGGATGAATCCGAGCAGCATCGCCTCCCTGCTAGGGCGGTCGCCACGCTCGGGATTTCCAGTTTCCGAATAGGCTGCCTGGCTCAGCAACGCGCAACCCGTAACCAACATTAAACCTAACTTCCGATTCATACTGATCCCTTCCTTTCGTTAAGGCACGCTCAAAAGCGTGCCGGTTGGGCAACTCGTTCCATCGATCGCGGTGCTATGAGACTCACGTCGTGCAACGAATCGCGTTGTTGTAATCGACTCGGCGCATTGCCCAGCGTTACAGGCGGCGGCTGCAGCGTCGCAGCTCGTCACTCGGCGACCAACGGCTGGTTGCCCAAATCACCTTACTAGTTCGCGCATAACAGTCTCAGGTCGGACTGCAACCGACTCCTGCCGTGCCGCTCCTTACTAGCCAAACAGAAAGATGGGGGAGAGCGGAGTTAACGATGAGGACTGCAATTTCTCGAATCGGCGCTGGAAACGTGGTGGATCTGGACGAGATCGTTCCGCGCTATCAGGGCGCCATGCTGCGGCTCGCATTTACCTTTCTTCATAGCCAGAGTTTGGCTGAAGATTTGGTTCAGGACACCTGGGCAGCAGTGATCGAGAACCTTCCCTCTTTCCAAGGTCGGTGCAGCCTCAAGAACTGGATCTTTCGAATTCTCGTGAACAAGGCGAAGAACCGCCGGTTTCGTGAGGCTCGCTGGGTTCCCTTTTCGGCGATGAGCGATTCGGATTCAGACGATACGACCGTGAATCCGTCGCGGCTTACTAATGAGGCGTACTCGGCGGATCGTTTGGAAAACTGGAAATCCGAACGGCCCGAGGCGCCGCTGATGCGTAAGGAAACAATCCGCCATCTCGAGCGAGCACTGGAGGAATTGCCCCCGAACCAGCGGGCGGTGGTCACCCTACGGGACATCGAAGACCTCGACGCCGGCGAGGTCTGCAGTACGCTGCGCATTGCCGCCGGCAATCAGCGAGTGCTCCTGCATCGCGGCCGCTCCAAGCTGCGGCAAGCGTTGGCGGAGCACTTGAGAGCAGCCTGAGCCCTCCCTTGCTGTAGCGCCTTAGCCCCTCGTTTGTCGGATCGATTGTTGGTTCGTGGAGGGCCGCCTTGCGCTTGACGCCACTCAAGCCGACGCGTGGGGCTGCTCAATCAATTTTCTAGGAGGATGATAAAAATGAAAAGGCTCAGTCTTACCGGAGTTCTTTTGGTCGTTTCTGCTTGTGCTCATGTAACGACGCTTCAGCCGGATCCGGCTGCGTCGCTCGCTCCCGGTACTACGGATGTCGCAACCGCACAGGTCTCCGGAGTTCGCGTCCTTGTCAGCGGAGACAAATGGAATGCGGACCCGCAGAACCTGGGCGATGTGTTCACTCCCGTTCAAGTGACGATTGATAACAATAGCAATCGAGCGCTGCGACTTACCTATGAGGAGTTCAAGCTCAATGGCTCGACGGGATTCGTGCATGCCGCGCTCCCACCGCTCCAGGCGAACAGCGTGGTGAACCAAGCCTCGAGCCGGGAAACAAAGCCCTCGATTGTATTCGCCGATTACAAGCGGCCTGCCGCGAATGGACCGGTCATCCTTCCAGCGCAATTTGAACATGACGGATTTTACGTCGCGCCGCACTTGGGGTACGGCTACCCCGGTTATGAAGCGTGGCCGGGCGCATTTCCGTACGATCCGCTCTATTACGACCAATACTACGCCTATTGGCCGGAACAACTGCCCACCAAAGCGATGTTGAACGATGCGCTTCTCGAGGGCGCGGTCCAAAATGCTGGAAAGGTGACCGGCTTTCTTTACTTTCAGCCAGTCACGAGCTCGGAACAGCGCGTTAGTTTCGAAATGGATCTCATCGACGCAAACAACGGCCAGACCTTCGGCCACGTCAGTATCCCCTTCGACGTGAAGAAGTAGGCCCACCGTTCGCGCCCGCCAACGAGGGATGCGCGGGCGCGAACCAGTGACTGGATCATTCAGACCACTGGGGGCAGCATGGGTGTGTGCGCTGAGGTAAATTGACAGTCATGAAGAGCGGCGGATCAAAGCGGGTGGGAGCGCTCGTCGTGATGGCGTGCATCTCGGTGCTGATGCCGTTGAACGAATATATCACCGGCCACGATCGCGGTCGGCTTTTCGCGAAGCTGATTGTGGTGATCGTCGGGCTGCCCATCGTCGTCGCATTGGGCACTGCTACCCTCCGGTGGGCGGCGCGGCGGCACATCGGAGCCCTGCCCCTGGTCTTGGTCGGCGCGGGCGCGTCGGGCGTTCTGTTTGCGCTGCTGCTCACCCTGGGTCGGGCTGCGGCATTCTCGATCGAGCTGCTGCGGCCGAACGTCTTCCCAGTGGAAGAGTTTACCGTGCTTCGTATCGGTTTCGTGATGGGTTTGACCAACTTCGCTCTCTGGGCCCTGGTGTTTGTGTTTCCCTTCGCTCTCGAGGACGCGCGGATTCGCGCGCTCGAATCGGAAAAGCTCCGGGTTGAGGCCGAGCTGGCTCACTTCCGCTCGCACTTCGAGCCCCACTTCCTGCTCAACACCCTCAACGCGATCGCGGGACTGGTCACCGAGGATCCGCGCGAGGCGCGCCGCCTGCTGGGGTTGCTCGGGGATCTCCTCCGAGAGTCGCTGCGCAATCAAGGCGAGTTGCAGAGGCTGGACGAACAGCTCGAGTGGCTTCGGCGCTATGCCCACATTCTCCAGGTACGCCACGCCGGCCAACTCGCGTTTCACTGGGACGTTCAGAGCGACACCCGCCGGGCGCTGCTTCCGCGGCTGCTTCTGCAACCCTTGGTCGAAAACGCGGTGAAGCACGGCGCATTGATGCGGCACGGCGGCGGCGAGGTCACCGTCAGTACCCAGGTGAGCGGCGACAAGTTGGTATGCACCATCGCGGACAACGGACCCGGGATGCACAATGGCGCGACGCGCCCGGGAGGAATTGGACTCGACTCGGTGCGGCGGCGTCTCGTCTTGCGCTATCAGGACGCCGCAAGCCTGCGACTCGAGTCGTCGCCCGAAGGCACCCGGTCGATCGTGGAGCTACCCCGTCATGAATGAATCAAATCTGATGAAAGCGTTGGTGGTCGAAGACGAGTGGCCGACCCGCAACTATCTGGTCAAGCTGATTCAAGGTACGGAGCTGGCCGAAGTGATCGGCGCCGTTGCGACGATCGACGAGGCGCGCGAGGCGCTGACCGGCTCGCCGATCGACGTGGTCTTCGTCGACCTGCACCTCGCCGGGACGGGCGATGCCCGAACCGGCCTGGATCTGATCCGCTCGATCGCCGACTCACCGGGCGCGCCGATGTTCGTGATCGCTACCGCCTTTGAGGAGCACTCCCTCGAGGCATACAAACTGGGAGTGGTGGACTATCTGTTGAAACCGTTCACCGAAGACCGAGTCGAGCAGTGCTTGCGCCGACTGGCCGCCCGTCGCCCCGAACGCCATTCGGGCCCGCTCCGGGTGGTCGCCCGGCGAAAGCGAAACCTGATCTTTCTCGACCCGCGCGAAATCTGGGCTTTCGAGGCGGCGGACCGGCTCACCTTCGTACACTCGCGCCAGGGCCGATTCGACATCGACCTGACCCTGGCAACGATCGAGTCTTCATTTGGCCGGGCGCTCACGCGCATCCATCGCAATTGGTTGGTCAACCTTGACTACGTCAAGGAAATGGAACGTGAAGGCGGGGACGTGGTGCTCTTCATCGGGACCGAGGTTGGCTCGGAAGGCATCCACGCGCCGGTCTCACGCGATCGCGCCAAAGTGGTGCGCGACCTGTTGCTCGAGAATGCCACCGGCCTCCGCCGGCATTAACCCAGGCTGGCTGAAACTGCCGCCAGGCGCCGAGGTGCTTGTTATAGGCCTTTTCGCCATGGATCTCGAACAGAGCGGGGCGCTAAGCAGAGGCGACAAACGGGCGTTCGACGATTGCGACCAGCAGGACGCCTACTTTCACAAAATCATCGACGGAATCCCCACGATTGCGTGGTGCAACCAGCCGGACGGCTCGAACGACTTCTTGAATCGGCGATGGCGCGACTACACCGGGCTCTCTGTTGAGCAGGGCCACGGCTGGGGATGGCAGGCCGCGATTCATCCCGACGACCTCGGCAGGTTGATGGCGACATGGGAGGCGCTCCTTGCTCAAGGAGAGCCAGGCGAGGTCGAGGCGCGCTTACGGCGCTCCGACGGCGTTTATCGGTGGTTCGTGTTCCGGGTCGAACCGCTCCGCAACGGAACCCGCCAAGTCGTCAGGTGGTACGGGACAGGGACCGACATTGAAGATCGAAAACGGGCCGAGTCGCTTCGCGCCGCCGAAAAACGCACGCTCGAGATGATCGCCGACGGCGCAAGCCTGGATGACATTCTGAGCGATTTGTGCCGTTCGATCGATGTTCAGGCTTCCCCGGGGTTTTCAACTATCCTCTTAATGGATCCTGACGGGAAACGGCTTTGGCATGCTGCTGGCCCTCTGGTTCCACGCGGTTGGCTCCCGGCAATCACCCCACGGCCAATCGGTCCTCGCGAAGGTTGTTGCGGCGCGGCTGCGTATCTGAAAAAGCGGGTCATCGTCACCGACGTTTTGACCGATCCGGTCTGGACCGATAAGCATCGCGGCCTTGCGATCCAGAACGGGATCCGGGCGGCGTGGTCCGAGCCGATTCTAACGAAGGATGGCCAGGTGCTTGGCACCTTCGCCTTGTACTCCCCCGAGCCGCGGGTACCCACGGTCGCCGATCTCGAGCTGATCGAAGCCGCAGGCAACATTGCGCTGATCGCAATTAGTCGTCAACGATCCCAAGAAGCTCTGAGAAAGTCGGAGGCGGAGCTACGTCGCATCACGGACGCGATACCCCAATGCATCACCGTGATCGGAGTCGATGGCCGGAGGCTGTATGCCAATCAGGTGATGCTCGAATACACCGGCGTCAGTCTCGAAGATGTTACCGCCGCCGACTTTAACGAGCGGGTCCTCCACCCCGACGACGTAGAGCGGTTACAGGCCGATCGCCAGCTAGGGCTCTCTGGAGAAGTTCCCTTTGAACTTGAACTAAGGTTGCGCCGACACGACGGAAAGTATCGCTGGTTCCTCATCCGTTATAACTCTTTCCGCGACGAACACGGTCGGGTCATCCGTTGGTACGCCACGGGGACCGACATCGACGCCCGCAAGCAGGCGGAAGAGCGGATTCAAAAGGAGAATCTGGCTCTGCGCGAGGAAATCGATCGGTCTTCCATGTTCGAGGAGATCGTCGGGTCGTCCACGGCGCTGCGGACGGTCCTCTCGCAGGTTGCGAAGGTGGCGCCGACCGATTCCACCGTCCTGATCTACGGCGAGACCGGCACTGGGAAAGAGCTGGTCGCTCGCGCGATACACGCCAAATCGAAACGCGCGACGCGAGCCTTCGTGCGGGTGAATTGTGCCGCGATCCCGCAGGCGCTGATCACGTCCGAGTTGTTCGGACACGAAAAAGGCGCTTTCACCGGGGCACTCCAGCGGCGAATCGGACGTTTCGAATCCGCGGACGGAGGAACGCTCTTTCTCGATGAAGTGGGCGACTTGCCGGCCGAAACCCAGATCGCGCTGTTGCGGGTCCTCCAGGAGCGGGAGTTCGAAAGAGTCGGGAGTAACCAGCCGATTCCCGTCGACGTACGGGTGCTGGCGGCCACCAACCGCGACCTGACGGCCGCGGTAGCGAACGGCAGTTTCCGTATGGACCTCTTCTACCGGCTCAACGTATTCCCGATCGGCGTTCCGTCGCTGCGCGAACGAGCCGACGATATTCGCCTGCTCCTGGAATATTTCGTGGAGCGCGCTGCGAAGAGATCCGGAAAGAAGATCAAACAGATCGAGAAGAAGACGCTCGACTTGTTCAAAGCGTACCGTTGGCCGGGCAATGTCCGCGAATTGCAGAACGTCGTTGAGAGGGCCGTCATCCTTTGCGACGGGGACACGCTCTCGGTCGACCGCACCTGGTTCCAGCACGGTTCATCCGGATCTCCACCACCCGCGGAATTCTTGAATGGAAGCCTGGCCAACCGCGAACGAGAGATGATCGAAGCGGCGCTCAGGGGCTCGCGAGGTCGGGTCGCCGGTCCATCCGGCGCCGCATCGAAGCTCGGGATTCCGAGACAGACCCTTGATTCGAAGATTGCCACCCTCGGAATCGACAAATATCGGTTCAGGACTTAGCCGGAAAATCAGCATGCCTTCTGATCAATCAGAATTTTCCTGGCGGTGCGGCGTTGCTCCCGGGCAACAACCGTCCGGCGCCCGACTTGCATCAGGCCAACGAGGGGCGTCGGATGTTCAGGCTCGAGCGGAGTTCGGATGCGGAGCGAAGCACCATCCGCCTGATTGGGCGCGTGCGGTCGGAACATCTCGGCGAGATCCAGAACCAGCTGGCAGGCTGTGGTCCCAGAGTCACTCTGGATCTGGAGGACGTGACCGTCGTGGACGTCGGTGTGGTTCGCTTCCTCGGCCAGTGCGAGCGCGAAGGCATCGGGCTTCTCCATTGCCCGCCTTATGTCCGGGAGTGGATCTCACGCGAAGGAGTTAAAGGGGATGGAGAAAATGCGTAACGTGCGGACCCCGGTGGGTACTGATCACAGGGCCGGAGAGGACAGAGCGATGGGCGCAACAAAGGTGACGGTTCTTCGAGCATCAACTGCCTCCGACACCGAGGAAGCGCTGCGCCGGCAATACGGCGGTAAGATTCAGCTCACCGGCAGCGATGACGCCTTCTACGAGCGGCACCTGATCTTCGACAATGTTGTCGATCTCGAAGCGACCGGGCCACGTGAGCGCTATGAGGCGTTTGCGCGGACCATCCGGGACGTCCTCTCACAGCGGTGGGTCCGCACCGAGCAGACCTACCAGCGCGTGAACCCCAAGCGCGCCTATTACCTCTCGATGGAATTTCTGATCGGACGCTCGCTGAGCAACAACATCACAAATTTATTGTTGAGCCCGTTCGTGAGCGAAGACGTTCGGGAGCGAGCCTTGGATTGGGTCGGCCTCCTCGAACAGGAACCCGATGCCGGGCTGGGGAGTGGCGGGCTCGGGCGTCTGGCCGCGTGCTTTCTCGATTCGATGGCCACGATGCAGTTGCCTGCGATGGGTTATGGGCTCCGGTACGAGTACGGAATGTTCAGGCAATCGATCGAGAATGGTTGGCAACACGAGCAGCCGGACAACTGGCTTCGTCGCCCGGACCCGTGGGAAGTCGCTCGTCCCGACGAAAGGGTCGAGCTCAAGGTGGGCTGCACGTTCGAGCTCAGGGGAGGGGTGCTGCAAGCGATGAACGGGCAACCCTCTACGCTGATCGGCATTCCGTTCGATCGGCCGGTGGTGGGCTATGGCGGCAAGACGATCAACACGCTCCGCCTCTGGGCGGCGGCTGCGTCCGATTACTTCGATTTCCAAACGTTCAGTCATGGCGACTTTGTGGGCGCGCTGGCAGGGACGCTCGTGGCCGAGTCGCTGACTCGGGTTCTCTATCCCGACGATTCCACCACCCAGGGGCAAGGGCTGCGCTTCATGCAGGAGTGGTTTCTCGTCGCCTGCTCGCTCGCCGATCTGATCCGACGATTTCGTCGCACCAACGCCGACTGGAACTCACTCCCCGAAAAGGCCGCAATCCAGCTCAACGATACGCACCCGTCCATCGCCGTTCCCGAGCTGATGCGGATCCTGCTCGACGAGGCACACCTCGGATGGGATCAGGCCTGGGACCTTACCCAACGGACGCTGGCGTACACGAACCACACCCTGCTCCCCGAAGCACTCGAAAAATGGCCGCTCGAGTGGTTCGAGACGCCGTTCCCTCGCCTCGCCGAGATCATCTTCGAGATCAACCGGCGGCTGCTCGATTCGGTCCGCCATCGCTTCCCCGGTGACGAAGGCCGTGTGGAACGCACGAGCCTGATTGAAGAAGGCCCAACCAAACATGTCCGGATGGCGAACCTCGCGATCGTGGGCTCGCACAGCACGAATGGCGTGGCGGCAATTCACTCCGCGCTATTGCGCTCGATGACGGTGAAGGACCTGGCCGAGATGTTCCCCGAGCGCTTCGGCAACAAGACCAATGGCGTCACGCCGCGGCGCTGGCTGCTGCTGGCGAATCCGGCGCTCGCCAGGACCATCACCGAGGCCATCGGCGACGACTGGATTGAAGACCTCGGCCAGCTGACCAAGCTCAAGCCGCTCGCCGATGACGCGGGCTTCCGCGATGCGTATCGCGCGACAAAGCGAGCGGCTAAGTCCGCCTTCGCGCAGTGGCTCCGGTCGAGCTCGGGGCAGACGGTGGATCCCGATAGCATCTTCGACTGCCAGATCAAGCGCTTCCACGAATACAAGCGGCAGTGTCTCAATGCGTTGCGGATCGTCGTGCTCTACAACCGCTTGCGGGACAACCCGATGCTCGAGTTAACGCCGCGGACGTTCTTGTTCGCGGGCAAGGCCGCACCGGGCTATTACCTGGCCAAGCTCGTGATCAAGCTCCTGAACAACCTCGCGGTGACGATCGACTCCGATCCTTCGGTGCGCGGTCGGCTCAAGGTCGTGTTTCTGCCCGAGTACTCCGTGTCGCTGGCTGAGCGGCTGATTCCTGCCACCGACGTCTCCAACCAGATTTCGACCGCTGGCTACGAGGCAAGCGGCACGAGTAACATGAAATTCATGATGAACGGCGCCCTGACGATCGGCACGCGCGACGGCGCAACCATCGAGATGGCGCAAGAAGCTGGGGAGGAGAACTTCTTCCTGTTCGGCCTGACCGCGGAACAGGTCGCGAGCAGTCGCAGCTGGTATAACCCGCGATGGCACTACGACAATCAGCCGGAGCTCCGCGCGGCGATGGACCTGGTCTCCTCGAACCACTTCAGCCGCAATGAGCCGGGCGTGTTTGCGCCGCTGCGCGACACGCTGTTGACGCGCGACTATTACATGAACCTCGCTGACCTTGGGTCGTATCTCGAAGCCGATCGCAACCTCTGGGCGCTCTGCGGCAACTCGGACGCATGGACGCGCAAAGCGATCCTGAACGTGGCCAGCTCGGGGAAGTTCTCGAGCGACCGCACCATTTCCGAGTACGCAACCGACATTTGGCACGTCAAACCCTGTCCGGTACCATGAAAGCTACCCAAACTCTCCACGACCAGGGCCAAAGCCTGTGGCTCGACAACATCACCCGCGATCTCCTGCAGAGCGGCACGCTGGAGCGCTACATCGACGAACTCTCCGTCACCGGGCTCACCTCCAACCCGACCATCTTCGACCATGCGATCAAGAACAGCTCCGCGTACGACACAGCGATCCGGAAGAAGGTCAAGGATGGCAGGTCGGGCGAGGACTTGTTCTTCGAGCTGGCGCTCGAGGATCTGACGCGAGCCGCGGATCTGTTTCGACCGATCTGGGACCGGACGCGCGGCGTGGACGGCTGGGTGTCATTGGAAGTGTCGCCGCTACTGGCCCACGACACCGCCAGCACGCTCGCCGCGGCCAAAGCTCTGCACGCTCGCGCAGGGCGAGCCAATCTCCTGATCAAGATCCCCGGCACCAAGGAAGGGCTGCCGGCGATCGAGGAGGCGATCTTCGCCGGAATCCCGATCAACGTGACGCTGCTTTTCTCGGCCGAGCAGTACCTGGCCGCGGCCGACGCGTTCCTGCGTGGGATCGAGCGGCGGGTGGCTGCAGGGCGCGGGCCTGAGGTTGGCTCGGTGGCTTCGGTGTTCATCAGCCGCTGGGATGCGGCGGTCAAGGACCAGGTACCCGAGGCGCTGCGCAATCAGCTGGGCATTGCGATCGCAAAGCGGACGTACAAAGCGTACCGGGCGCTGCTCGGTTCCCCGCGCTCGCAGCGGCTCTTCAACGCCGGGGCTCGCCCGCAACGCCTGCTGTGGGCCAGCACCGGTACCAAGGATCCCAGTGCTTCCGACATCCTTTATGTACGGTCGCTTGCCGCGCCGTTCACGGTGAACACCATGCCCGAGGCTACCTTGAAGGCCCTTGCGGATCATGGAGCGCTCGGCGGGATCCTGACCGCCGACGGTGGCGACTCCGAAGAGGTGTTGGCCCGCTTCGCCGCAGCCGGCGTCGATGTGAACGCCCTGGCCAGCCAACTCCAGGACGAAGGCGCGAAGTCCTTCGTCGCCTCGTGGCGAGAACTGATGGGTGTGATCGCTTCCAAGAGCGCCCTTCTAGACAAGGCGGGGTAAGCGCCATGCTGCCGCTGACTGCGCGACCATCGTGGAAGTTGCTCAAGGCCCACCAGGAGAAGATCGGAGAGCTGCACCTCCGCAGGCTCTTCGCTGACGATCCAACGCGCGGTGAGCGCCTGACTGCCGAGGCGGTCGGCATCTACCTCGACTACTCGAAGAATCGCGTCACGGACGAGACCCTGGCGCTGCTCCGTGGACTGGCCGAGGAGTCCGGCCTACGCGAGCGCATCGCCGCCATGTTCCGGGGCGACAAGATCAACCAGACCGAGAATCGAGCCGTTCTGCATGTCGCCCTGCGTGCCCCGCGCAGCACCTCGATCGTGGTGGACGGCAAGGACGTGGTGCCCGAGGTCCACGCCGTTCTCGCTGCGATGGCGGACTTCGCGAACCGGGTGCGGAGCGGCGCGTGGAGAGGGCACACCGGCAAGCGAATTCGCAACGTCGTGAACATTGGCATCGGCGGCTCGGATCTCGGCCCGGTGATGGCCTACGAGGCTCTCAAATCCTATAGCGATCGCGCGATGACGTTTCGATTCGTCTCGAACGTCGACGGGACCGATCTGGTGGAGGCGACCCGCGACCTGGATCCGGCGGAAACGCTCTTCATCGCTTCGTCCAAGACCTTCACCACGCTCGAGACGATGACCAACGCCGAGAGCGCGCGCCAGTGGTTGCTCGAGGGACTCGGGGGCGACGCCAAGGCGGTGACCAAGCACTTCGTCGCCGTCTCCACGAACGCCCAGAAGGTCTCGGAGTTCGGGATCGACACCGCGAACATGTTCGGATTCTGGGACTGGATCGGCGGGCGCTACTCCATGGATTCGGCGATCGGTCTGTCGACGATGCTCGCCGTCGGTCCCGAGAACTTCCGCGCTCTGCTGGACGGCTTCCACAAGATGGACGAGCACTTCCGCACCGCCCCGTTCGAGCGCAACCTCCCGGTGCTCCTCGGCCTGTTGACCGTGTGGTACTCGGATTTCTTCGGCGCTGAGACGGTGGCGGTCCTGCCCTACGAGCAATACCTGAAGCGCTTTCCCGCGTACCTTCAGCAGCTGACGATGGAGAGCAACGGCAAGCACGTCACGCTCGATGGCGCCGAGGTCACCTATCCGACCGGGCCGATCTATTGGGGAGAGCCGGGGACCAACGGGCAGCATTCGTTCTACCAGCTCATCCATCAAGGGACCCGCCTCATTCCTTGTGACTTCATCGCCTTCGCCCAAGCCCTGAACCCGCTCGGCCGGCAACACGACATGCTGCTCGCGAACGTGTTCGCGCAGACCGAGGCGCTGGCCTTCGGCAAGACGCGCGAGCAAGTCAAAGCCGAGGGTACGCCGGACAGCCTCGTTCCCCACCGTGAGTTCCGGGGCAATCGTCCGTCGAACACCATTTTCGCAGAGCGGCTGACGCCGGAAACGCTCGGAAAGCTCGTCGCGCTGTACGAGCACAGCGTGTTTACTCAGGGCGTCATCTGGGGGATCGATTCGTTCGATCAGTGGGGCGTCGAGCTGGGCAAGGTGCTGGCCCAACGGATCATCCCGGAGCTCGCGAACCCGACGGAACCCATCCTGGGCCATGACAGCTCGACGAACAATCTGATCCGTTGCTACCGGAAGCTGAGGAGTGCGAGATGACGACCGTGGGTTTCGACCGGTCGCTGTATGTCCTCCCCTTCGACCGCCGCGTGTTTTTCCAGAGGAAGCTCAGCCCCGACCAGACTGCGCAGATCGCCGCCGCCAAGCAGGTGATCTACGACGGCTTCCGAGCCGCCGTCGCCGCCGGTGTACCGAAGGAAAAGGCGGGCATCCTGGTCGATGAGCAGTTCGGTCGAGCCGTTCTCCGCGATGCGGCGGCCGAGGGCTATACGCTCGCCTGTCCCGCCGAGAAGAGCGGTCAAGGAGAATTCGACTTCGAGTATGGCGAGGACTTCGCGCAGCATATCGAGGCCTTTCACCCGACGTTTTGCAAAGTGCTCGTGCGCTACAATCCTGAGGGCGATCAGGCGCGGAATCGACGACAGGTAGAGCGGCTGAAGCGACTCTCGTACTACCTGCGCGAGAAGAGCAAAAGCTTGTTCATGTTCGAGTTGCTCGTGCCCGCCGAAAAGTTCCAGCTCGACGGGCTCCAAGGGAACATCAAGGCCTACGATCTCTGGCTGCGACCCCAGCTGATGATTCAAGCGATCGAGCAGCTCCAGGATGGGGGCGTCGAGCCTGATATCTGGAAGATCGAAGGGCTCGACCGCCGCGAGGACTGCCGGAAGATCGTGGCTGCCGCTCGCCGCGGGGGCCGGACCAACGTCTCTTGCATCGTTCATGGGCAGGGCGAAGGCGAGAACAAGGTGAGCAAGTGGCTGACGACGGCTGCCAGTGTGCCCGGCTTCATCGGCTTCACGGTCGACGAGACGGACTTCAGGGAGCCGCTCCTTGGATGGTGGCACGAGAAGACCACGCGGGAAGACGCAGTCGCGGAGATCGCGGCTCGATACCGGCGCTTCGTGGAGATCTTCGAGCGAGCCCGGGCCGCCTGAAGGGCCGCCTCGAACCACAATGGAGGACACAATGCAGCTCGGAATGATCGGATTAGGCCGTATGGGCGCGAACATGACGCGGCGGCTCCTCGCGGGCGGCCACAGATGCGTCGTCTTCGATAAGTTCCCGAAAGCGGTCGAGGAGTTGAGCCGGGCCAAGGCGGTCGGGGCTTCGTCTATCGCCGATCTGGTGAAGAAGCTGGAGACGCCGCGGGCGATCTGGTTGATGGTCCCAGCGGCGGCCGTCGACGCGACCGTCAACGATCTGGTGCCCTACCTGGAGCCCGGCGACATCCTGATCGACGGTGGGAATTCCTATTACGTCGACGATATCCGGCGCGCGCAGCAGCTCGCAGAGAAGGGAATCCACTACGTCGATGTCGGGACCAGCGGCGGAGTCTGGGGACTAGAACGCGGGTTCTGCCTGATGATCGGTGGCGATCCGGCGGTGGTGAAGCACCTGGATCCGATCTTCGCGCAGCTCGCCCCCGGGCCGGCTGACATCCCGCGCACGCCGGGGCGGGAGACCCTCGGCGGCACTGCCGAGCGGGGTTATCTGCACTGTGGCGCGAGCGGCGCCGGCCACTTCGTCAAGATGGTGCACAACGGAATCGAATACGGGCTGATGGCCGCGTACGCCGAGGGGCTGGGCATCTTGCGCAATGCCAATGTCGGAACGCGAGCCGATGCGGTCGACGCCGAGACCACGCCGCTGCGGGCGCCCGAGCAATACCAGTACGATTTCGACCTTCGAGACATCGCCGAGGTGTGGCGGCGCGGCAGCGTGATCGCCTCGTGGCTCCTCGATCTCACGGCCACCGCCCTGGTCAAGGATCCCGCCCTGTCGGCATTCGCGGGCCAGGTCGCGGATTCGGGCGAGGGCCGGTGGACAATCAAGGCCGCGATCGACGAGGCGGTGCCGACGCCTGTGCTCTCCGCCGCGCTCTATCAGCGCTTCAGCTCACGCGGCGAGGGGGAATATCAACAGCGCTTGTTGTCAGCCATGCGCTACGGGTTCGGCGGACACCTCGAAAAGCCTGTCGACCCCAAGCGGAGCTCGCGATGAGCGAGGGCCATTCGGACGCCCTGGTCTTCTTCGGGGCCACGGGCGATCTCGCGTTCAAGAAGATCTTTCCAGCGCTGCAGGCGATGGCGAAACGCGGCCACCTCGACATGCCTGTCATCGGCGTGGCGAAGGCCGGCTGGGGGCTCGACGAGCTCCGCGCCCGGGCGCGCGACAGCGTCAAGCAGCACGGCGGACTCGATCCCGCGGCGTTCGACAAGCTGTCCGGTCAGCTGCGCTACGTCGACGGCGACTACCGGGCCCCGGCGACGTTCGATGCGATTCGTGAGCAGCTCGGCGCCGCCCAGCGCCCTGCCCACTACCTCGCGATCCCGCCCGCGCTGTTCGGGCCGGTCGTGGCAGAGTTGGGCCGGTCGGGTTGCGCCCACGGCGCTCGCGTGATCGTCGAAAAGCCTTTCGGCAGCGACCGCGCCTCGGCGCAGGCCCTCAACCGTACGCTGCTCGATGCTTTCGACGAGAGGTCTATCTTTCGGGTCGACCATTACCTCGGTAAGCGGCCCGTCAATCAGATGCTCTTTTTTCGGTTCGCGAACGCCTTCCTGGAGTCCTTCTGGAAGCGGAGTGATGTCGAGAGCGTCCAGATCACCATGGCCGAGGATTTTGGAATCCAGGGCCGGGGAGCGTTCTACGACGAGACCGGCGCGATCCGCGACGTGGTGCAGAATCATTTATTCCAGGTCCTAAGCAACCTGGCGATGGAGCCTCCGGCTAGGACCGACAGCGAATCCGTCCGAGACGAGAAGGTGAAGGTCCTCAAGGCGATCCCGGCCCTCACCCCAGACGGCGTCGTGCGCGGACAGTTTCGCGGTTACCGATCTGAGAAGGGAGTGGCGGCAGACTCGAAGGTGGAGACATTCATCGCCTTACGACTGCAGATCGATTCGTGGCGTTGGCAGGGCGTGCCTTTCTATATCCGAGCTGGAAAGCACCTTCCCATGACGTGTACGGAGGTGGTCGTCCGACTCCGCAAGCCGCCCCCAATCTATCCAGGCTTGGACCCCGACCGGAATTATTTCCGCTTCCGGATCAGTCCTGAGATCACGATCGCCCTCGGCGCAAATATCCTCGCGCCCGGGCTGGAGGGGCGCAGCCAGAGCGCGGAAATGGTCGGGACCCAGCTTCCTCGCGCCGACGAAATGGATGCCTATGAGCGACTGCTCGGAGACGCGATGCAAGGCGATTCCACGCTGTTCGCGCGGGAGGACTACGTCGAGGAGGCGTGGCGGATCGTCGATCCGGTGCTCAAGCAGGGCACACCCGTCTACGAATATGAGCCCGGCACCTGGGGTCCGAAAGAGGTCGACTCGAGGGTATTGCCCCCCGGTGGCTGGCAGAACCCGATCGTGAGCTTGCCATGACGGACACCGAGCTCGACCAGTTGTCGGTCAACACCATTCGCACGCTCTCGATCGATGCGGTCGAGCGCGCCAAGTCGGGGCACCCCGGCACACCGATGGCCCTGGCGCCGCTCGTCTACACGATGTGGAACCGGGTGATGCGCTTCGATCCGCAGGACCCGATCTGGCCCAACCGGGATCGGTTCGTCCTCTCCAATGGTCATGCCTCGATGCTGCTCTGGTCCGTGCTGCATTTGACCGGGACTCGGGCGGTGAATGCCGAGTACGAGCGGTTGGGGCAGCCTTCGGTGTCGCTGGAGGACATCCGGCGCTTTCGCCAGATCGGCAGCAAGGCACCCGGGCATCCCGAATATCACTGGGTGTCGGGAGTTGAGACCACCACTGGCCCGCTCGGGCAAGGCGCGGCGACCGGCGTGGGGATGGCCATCGCCCGGAAGTGGCTCGCCGCCCGCTACAATCGACCCGGTTTTGCGATCTTCGATTACGACATCTACACCGTAGTCGGAGACGGCTGCCTGATGGAGGGCGTGGTAGCCGAAGCGGCGTCGCTGGCCGGCCACCTGGGCCTCGAGAACCTCTGTTGGGTCTACGACAACAACCACATCACGA
This sequence comes from Myxococcaceae bacterium, assembly GCA_036781205.1. Taxonomy (GTDB): domain Bacteria; phylum Myxococcota; class Myxococcia; order Myxococcales; family Myxococcaceae; genus DAIQBK01. The sequence goes on along the minus strand of DAIQBK010000003.1, from coordinate 239,337 downwards.
TCGAAGGGCCGACGAGCCTCGCCTTCACCGAGGATGTCGCCGCCCGATTCCAGGGGTACGGGTGGAACGTCCTACGCGTGGGTGATGCCAACGACCTCGATCGCATCGAGCAGGCCCTCGGCGTCTTCCGGGAGACGAAGGGCCGTCCCACGCTGATTATCCTCGACAGCCACATCGCCTATGGCGCTCCTCACAAGCAGGATACGGCCGCGGCGCACGGCGAGCCGCTCGGTGACGAGGAGGTTCGCCTCACCAAGCGGAGCTACGGGTGGCCGGAGGACGCGCAGTTTCTGGTCCCGGATGGCGTCCGCGAGCACTTCGCCGCCGGCATTGGGGCGCGCGGCGCGGCCGCTCGAAGCCGGTGGACGGCGCTCTTTGCTTCCTACCGGTCCGCGCATCCCGACCTCGCGAACGACATCGACCAGATGCAACGGCGGGACTTGCCCGAAGGGTGGGATCGCAACCTCCCCGTCTTTCCGGCGGACGCCAAGGGCATCGCGGGCCGAGACGCCTCGGGCAAGGTGCTCAACGTGCTCGCACAAAACATCCCGTGGTTCCTCGGGGGCTCGGCGGATCTCGGCTCATCGAACAAGACCACGTTGACGTACGAAGGCGCGGGGCATTTCCAGGCCAACAGCCCGACCGGCAAGAACCTGCACTTCGGTATCCGCGAGCACGCGATGGCGGCGGCTGTCAACGGTCTTTCGCTTTCGAAGCTGCGGGCGTTCGGTGCAACGTTCTTCATCTTCAGCGACTACGCGCGGCCGGCCATTCGGCTGTCCGCGGTGATGGAGCTGCCGACCATTTTCGTGTTCACGCACGACGCGATGGGTGACGGCGAGGATGGCCCGACCCACCAGCCGGTGGAGCACCTCGCGTCGCTGCGCGCCATTCCCGGGCTGATCACGCTGCGGCCCGGCGATGCCAACGAGGTCGTGGAGGCGTACCGTTACGTGATGCAGCTCCGCCACCAGCCGGCTGTGCTCGCGCTTTCAAGGCAGCCGTTGCCGACGCTCGATCGGCGCATCTACGCTCCTGCGACGGGCGTCGCGCGCGGTGCGTACGTGCTCGCGGATCCCCCGGGTGGGAATCCCGAGGTGATCCTGATTGCCTCGGGGAGCGAGTTGAGTCTTGCGGTGGAGGCCCACGGCAAGCTGCTCGCCCAGCGCATCCGGTCGCGCGTCGTCTCCATGCCCTCGTGGGAGATCTTCGAGAACCAGACGCAGGAATATCGGGACAGCGTGCTGCCCCCCGCGGTCAAGGCGCGGGTCGCGATCGAGCAGGCCTCCACGTTCGGATGGGAGCGATACGTCGGAAGATCGGGCCACGTGATCGGGATGAAGACGTTCGGAGCCTCGGCGCCGCTCAAGGAGCTCCAGCGGAAATTTGGTTTCGAACCGGATCGGGTCGTGGTAGCAGCCACGACTCTGTTGGGTAAGGCGTGAGTCGACCTGATCCTGCAAGACTCGACGATTTGGAATCCTGGCCGCCACTGGCACTGAGCGCCTGGCGAGATACGTGCGACACGCTTCACATGTGGATGCAGATGGTCGGGAAGTTGAAGCTCGCCCGCTGCGCGCCGGAGAACCATTGGTGGCACGTGACCTTCTCCGTGAGCGGGCGCGGGCTGAGCAGTGGTCTCATCCCGGATGGGAAGCGCGCCTTCGAAGCGGAGTTTGATTTCCTGGAGCACAAGCTCCAGTTGCGCACGACCGACGGTTTTCAAAAGTCAGTGGGCCTGTTTCCGCGGAGCGTGGCCGATTTTTATCGAGAGCTCGGAGCGATGCTTTCCTCCCTCGGCATCGAGTTCAACATCTGGCCCAAGCCGGTCGAGTTTTCGGAGGTCATCCCGTTTCCCGAGGACACGGTTCATCAGTCCTACGATTCGGAGTACGCGCGCCGATTTTGGCGGGTGCTGACTACGGCAGATGAGCTCTTGAGAGAATCTCACCCTTCATTCGTGGGCAAACGCAGTCCTGTCCATTTCTTTTGGGGTGGAATGGATATGGCGCTGACGTGGTTCTCCGGTCGCCGGGTGCCGCCGCCAGAGGGAGCCAACGCAGTTGACCGCGAGGCCTACTCTCACGAAGTCATCAGCGCTGGCTTTTGGCCGGGGGACACTCGCTTTCCGGAGCCTGCGTTTTACGCATACGCGTTGCCGCAACCCCACGGCTTCCCAACCTCGACCGTGCGGCCGGACAAGGCCTTCTATTACGACGGCTACCGCGAATTTTTGCTGCGTTACGACGATGCGCGAAAGGCGCCCTCACCTCGACGCGCGGTACTCGATTTTCTTCAGACCACCTACGAGGCGGGAGCGAAACTCGGAGGGTGGGATCGAGGCTCCCTCGAGCGGACCGAACCCTTTCCAGTTACATAGCCCCATCCCCACTCGTTCACTGGCCAACGGAGCGGACAACTTGACTCGCACTGCGAGAACGGCTTGTTAAAGAGAAGTCAATTGCCTACCATCCCTCTCCGTTCACGGTCGCGGCGGAAAGGAGGCGTACTGATGCTGCGCTACTCGGCAGACCGTCGCACCGTCGGCTATCTCGCTTTCACGGTGTTCCTGGCGGTTCTCCAGTGGAAGTTCATTGGGTTCCACCCGGTCATTTACGCGCTCTATTTGTTCATGTCGGTCACCGTCGCGGTGATTAGCCACAACCACAACCACCTCTCGATCTGGAAAGTGCGGCCGTTGAATCTACTGACCAGCTACGTGATTTCGATTCATTACGGCCATCCGGCGATTGCCTGGGTACCGACGCACAATCAAAATCATCACAAGTTCAACAACCGGCCGGGGGACAGCGGCCGCTCGCCCATTCTCTTCAAGCGAAATCACCTGCTCGCGCTGCTGGTGTATCCGACCATCACCGGCATCAATCAGCAAGCCGACGTCAAGCGGTTTTTCCGCGAGCTGTGGCGCAAGGATCGACGTTCATTCTGGCTCGCGGCGAGTGAGTACCTGGTGTTCTTCGGCTTCATGGCAGTGGTGTTGCTGCTCGATTGGCGCAAGGCGCTGCTCTTTTACGTCTTGCCCCAGCAGTTCGCCCTGTTTGTGATTCAGGTGTTCAACTACGTGCAACACGTCGAAGCGGATGAGACGAGCGAGTGGCAGCATTCGCGGAATTTCGTGTCGCCGCTTCTCAATGCCTTGCTGTTCAACAACGGCTACCACACGCTGCATCACCATCACCCCGGAGTGCACTGGTCCGAGCTGCCTCGGCTCCACGCCAAGCACGCTCATAAGATTCACCCGTGCCTGCTGCAGCGGAGCTGGTGGCGCTTCATGCTATGGACTTTTATCGTTCGACCGTTTGTGCCTGGAGCGAAGCCAGTTGATCTCCGCGCCGCGGCGCAGAGCCCGGTCGCGGCACCGAGCGCCGGAAGCTAGGCTCTGCCCCTTCCGATGGGTGCTGGTTAGCCAGAGCTGGCGCCGCGCGGCGAATCGACGAACAGCACCTCCCTAAATCCCAGACTCAAGAGAAGTTCGCGAAGGGATCGTTCCGCCGAGGCCCGCGCTCGCTCGCGCAACTTCGAATCCCCAAGCGCTTCGCGCTCGAAAGCTGCACGCGCAAGATCGAGGAGCTGCGCGGTCTGCTCCGAGTCCAAATTCGATCCAATGACCTCCGTTTCTCCGGGCTTCAACTCGACATGTGCTTGAAGCGGCGGAAGCTGGACCTCGACTCGGGAGCCCACGGCGCGCAGGTTCGATTGATCGATCTTCGAAAACTGAAATCCGAGGTGAACGTCGGCAAAAATGATCGCCTTGCCGCGGGGCGGATGAAGCGAGTACCTGGCCCAGTTGAACACGTCACCCCAGAACGAGCCGGCCGGCGTCGGGTCTGGCTCAAACGAAACCTTCTTGTAGACCGAAACATCCAAGGTCTCTAACCGAGTGACCTCCCGGACCCGGTCAACCAGAGCGGCTGGGTCTGGTGGTCTCGCCGGCTTCGGGGCGAGCAGCCAATAGGTCAGCACCGCCCCCATCGCCATGAGGACAGCGGCTGGCACGCCAAAGCGAAGGATCCGAATCATTGGTGAAGCTTAGCGCGCCAGCCTGCCCAACCCGAATTGTCAGACCACTCCTCACATTGGACCCAGACGGAAACTCAGTTGCCGCTGTTGGTAGCGGCCGCGTCGAACACAACTCTGCCGACTGTCTCTTGGCGGCCCTGGAATCCGTCGTCGACCGTGCGCTTTTCCGAGCTCAGGCTCAATCGGCACTGTCCCGTGTCCTTCAACGACGTCGATCCGAGAAAGTGCCAATCCTCGGCGCATACAACCTGGCCCAACCCGTTTCGGTAAATCACCTGTTTACTTGTCTGATCATAATAGAGCCCATCGAGCCCTCGGGGGATCACTTCCGATTCTTGGGCTTCGGTGATTGTCGTGAGGGTGAGCTCCACGTCAATCCAGGCACGGCCAAGCTGGCGGTTGACGTCGAAGTGTGCCGCGGTCAAATCTTCACTCTGCAGCGGTTTCTCGAAGACGATTGTGCCGGCTGTCGATGGCGCTGCGAATGCAGCGGACAGAAACAGCGCACCAACTACGAATGGCATTCTCTTGAGATTCATCTCGTTCTCCTGTGATCGTTTCTGATCGTTTGGGCCTATTGGATGTCGAGGGGCGTTTAGCGATGCGCTGGACATCTCGTTGCATCGCCTGGAACATCAAGTCGAACTCGTAGGATCGATAAGCCTAAAATGGCAGACTCCCTCTATAGACCCCTATGGTCTGGGCCCTGTACGTGGGGTCGCAGAAAAGGGTTTCAGACTATTTCGCTTGGCCGATATCGAGGCGCTTGATCTTGCCCGAGGGTGAGAGCTGAAATTTGAAATAGGTGCGAAAGTCGCCCCACTGGTCCGAGTGGAAGGCGCCGACCAAATCGAGCCCGCCGTTCTCGACACATTCGATTCTCGTAAACCGTTCGTGGCCGAGCGCGTCTCGGCTGAACTCCTTGAGGTCGCGAGGGCTGCCGTCATCGTAGAGCTTGGCATCGGGCTCGAACAGGGCCGACCAAGCATTTCGGTCTCCGTTCTGGAGCGCCGTGATTGCAGCTCTTACGGTTGGATTCGTGAGTTCAGTAGTCATACGCCGCACTCCCATGTTTGTTACGAATCTTGTGGCAGGACACAAGATCTGTAACGCACATCGAGCGCTGGGATAGTTGAGTGGCGCTGACACTCGTTGCAATGCCGAGATCAGTTTTCGTCGGTAGTCCCCGGATCGTGATGTCTCGGCCGGAGGACGTAGATTCTCTCCGCCGCTTCCATCACCCGTTCTCGGGTGAATAGTAGCGGAACGAATCTTCCCTCGGTCCAATTGGGGAACAGATCTCGGTAGTGGTGGCTGTTCGGATCGCCCGATTGTCCGGGTGAGTTGAGCGTGACCGATCGATCCCAGTCCGAGAGGTCCATCACCTCGCGGTAAGAGGCACCTCCACTCTGGTTGAAGTCACTCAGGCGATAGCCGGTATTGTGAACAGTGAAGCCGTCACCCCCAATCGGGAGTGGACCGACGTTGAGCAACTCTTCTAGCTCAGGTCTCGCTGGCGTGAGTTGGTGCTCGTAGGTCATGTGGTGCAATCTGCCCCACTGCCAACGCGACATGTCGTCCCCGAGCAACTGCCTCAGGGTAGCAACCGCCTGCGCAAGACTCTGCAGCACGATTTCGTCTCGGCCGCCGCCGAGCGAGCGAAGCAGCTCCGTCAGTACCACCCGGCTGCCTTGGCCGAAGATCGCACGGGCTTGTTCCGGCACGTACAGACTGAACACATTCGGGTGAAGACGGTTCACCCAAATCTCGTAGATCGCTGCGGGGACGGAATCCTGGGAAAGCACGTAGTCCCACTGATGGAGCATTCCCAAGGCGCGTTCCACGTTTGGATCGGGAGAGTGAAGGTTGTCGAGAAATGGCACCAGATCGCGCGCTGGCAACGACAACTCATCATACTGCAGCCGCTCCGAGTCGCTAAGCCGGAATCGGTCAGCGCTTCCAAGCACGTCGACAATGCGGTTGAACCGATAAGGTTCGGTCCATTCATGGCCTGACACGTAGGTGTACGGATAATCATCGGGAATGTTGTATTGATTGGCGCTGGCGAAGAATCCTTCGCTCGGATTGAGGATCCGCGGCAGCAGACGAGTATCGAGGAATCCGTCCCACTCGTAAGTCCCATCGCCTGGAACCGGAAGCATTCCATTCCAGTTCGGACGTATCGGCGCGATGCTGCAGCCAAACCAGCCAATGTTTCCGTCCGCGTCCGCGTAAACCATGTTCTCGCTCGGCGTGTAGTGTCTCTCCATCCCCCGAACGAATTGTTCCCAGTTCTGCGCCTGGTCCACGCGGAGACTGGCTAGGTAAACGGCGGTTCCTTCGTGCTCGAGGTATGCCGCGCGGAGTGCGTAGGCTTTGTGATGTGCCAGGTCCTCGGACAGGACCGGTCCGTGTCGCGTGAATTTGAGTTGGACTGGCACCGGATCGTGTCCGCGGACGGGAATCGTATCCTCGACTACCCGCATGTTTTCCCACTCCCCTCGATATCGATATTGCAATGGGTTGTCAGGATTGGTGTCGTAGACGTAGAGGTCCTCCTCATCGGCGAATGAGAAGATTGTCAATGAGTAGGCGATCCGCTCGTTGTGACCCAAGGAGATGCCCGGCAGCGATGGCTCCCCGGCACCGATCACGTTCCACCCGGGACCGTTCAGGTGGGCGATGTAGCGAAGCGACGGAACGCTCTGCGCCCGGTGCGGATCTCCGGCAAGAATCGGGGAGCCGGTTTCGGTAAGCCGACCGGAGATCGTCCAGTTGTTGCTCTCGAACCGCGGCTGCAACGGATTGTCATTTTGGCCAATCGGCGGCAACGACAACCGCTGAGCCCAGCGTACGCGTTGCTCCTTGCTCAACTTCTGGGCGAAGTCGTCGGGCCGGAAGGTCACGCCTCGACGCGCCAGATTGTAGCTCGCGATCACGCTCGGATCGATCAGCGAAAGATCGAGACCTTCGGGCACCACGAGATGCGTCGGCGGTTGGAAATACGAGAGTCGTTCGAGCTCATCCGGCGTCAGGTAGTTCAGCAACTGCGCCACGTTCACCTCTCGGCTCAAATTTCGGGTGAGCCCGAAGATCCGAATCAGCGGCGAGGTGACGCTCCAGTGACCGGGTCTCGCTCCGGTAATCTGAAACTCGATCGGGAGAAGCTCGGGCCGAGCACGGGTCAAGTCAATATACGCGTTGATGCCGTTCGTGAACGCGGTGAGGATCTCTCTGCCCTGGGGATGATAGCTGCTGAATTCCCGATCGAGGTCGCCGCGATACAAGAACAGGCGAGCCGCTCGATCTTGACTCACGAAGCGCTCGCCGAACGCCTCCGCTAGCTTTCCCTCACCCTGGCGGCGCCACAGATCCAGCTGCCAAAGTCGGTCTCTCGCGGCGTTGAAGCCCTGCACAAAGAAGAGGTCTTCCATCGTTCTTGCATAGATGTGAGGGATTCCCCACCGGTCGACGACGATTTCCGCTCTTCTCGAAAGCCCTGGTACCCGATAGGTGATGGTGTCAGCACGCGAGGATTGGACAGAGACAACCAGGCCAAGGATCAGCCCGGCAAGGACCAACGTGAATCGCTGCATGGAGTTCCCCCGATGGTTGAGGTCTCAGCCTACTTCCGACAGCGATGCTGTCTAGCGATTTTGGACCGGAATGTTGAGCCGGCGCCGCTGTTTGCCATCCCGACAAGTCACAAGCGCGAAACGCGAGGGAGGGGGAGATCCATGGACCGCAGGGATTTCATAAAGCGTTCACTTGTGGCGGCAGCTGCTTCGCCCTTGTTTTCCCTCCGGGCCTTGGCGAGCGTTCTCCCGAAACGCGTTCTGTGCTCGGCGGCACCAGTTTTTTAGGTCCCGCACTCGTCGAGGGTGCGATAGCGGAGGGGCATACCGTCACGCTTTTCAATCGTGGCGTTACGAATCCGGATCTGTTTCCGCATCAGGAAAAGCTGAGAGGTTTTCGTAGCAGCACTCCTGGCGACGAAGACTTGTCGGCTCTAGCACGGAGACGCTTCGATGCGGTGGTGGATGTATGGCCAAACGACCCTGCCCTCGCCGCATCGGCTGCGGAGTTTCTTAAGAACCGGGTCGGACACTACCTCTATGTCTCATCGATCGCCGCATACGACTCCAAAGAATTCGGAAGGGCTGGCATCGAGGAGACTGCTCCTCTTGAGTCTTGGATCGGGCCAGGTCGGAAATACAACCGCGGTAAGGCGGAAAGCGAAAGAAGGCTGCACGCAATCCTCGGCGACAAACTTACGATTGTGCGTCCCGCGGGGGCAATGCCTGGCCTGTTGGAGGTCAGCAGCGAGAAGGCCTTCCGCGCGGGATGGCAAACAAGACCTTTTCAGGAGACCGCTCTGGATTGTCTCACTTATTTTCGCTCGCTACACGAGACCTTGCATTGGGATGACTACCTCTCCGCGGACAAGGAGAAGCAGGTTCTCGACGCCTGGGCGCATCGCTCCTCGTAACCGGCCCATCTAGTCCCTCTGGCTAAACCGGTACCTCAGGGGCTGTGGGGTGGGCAGCGCGCGAGCCCCGCCACTGCTCGCTCTTGGTCGGGCTGGTATTCCCCAAACATTCGGTCGTCGCGCTGTAGCGCTTTCCACATCTCGACGGCGCGCTTGAGAAACTGACAACCCTCTCTCGAACTCTCGACGATTTTGCTCTCCACCAAGATGGTGCCAAGATCGGTGTAGACATCGGCCAACTCATTGCGCGCGAACGCGCCGGCTGGATCCGCGGCCACCACTGAGTCTCCTATTCGCGCCCCCTGCGTGAGCCGTTCGACCGCCGCGCTCGTTTGGCCCCTCTTGACCAGGGCTCCTGCGACGGCGTGGGACGACATCATCACTGCAATTTGGGCCCACCTGTTTTGCGGATCCGTCGCGAGCTGCGATTCCGCCAGCGCGAGCCCGCGGCGGTGCGTCTCGAGCGCCTCGTGGTTCTTGTCTAATGCGAGAAGATACCTTCCTTCCGACGTCAGGGTGACAATCAGGTCGCGCTGAAAGCGCGTGTTGGCAGGGTCTGCCTGGATGAGCGCCTCTTGGATGCCGCGGGCCTTGCGGGTGTTCTCCAGCGCTGCTTCGACTTGTCCGGCCCGCTCGAGCCGCTGTGCGAGATCGTTGCGAATGAAGGCCAGGCTGGCGCGCGCGCTTGCATCCTGCGGATGGGCGCCGCAAAAGGCTTCGCTGTACGAGATCGCTGTCTTCAAAGAGCCGGTAGCGGCGCGTTCGTCGGCGCGCCGTGCTTGTACGAAGCCCAGCCTGTGGTAGGCGGCGGCCAGCCGGCCGCGCCGATCGAGCCCGTCCGGGTCCGAGGCGGTCAACCCCTCGATATTCCGTATGGCGGAGCGCACATGGTCTTCAGCGCGGCCCAGCTCGCCGGTGCTGACGAAGAAGCTGCCCAGCGACAATTCCAACTCGGCAAGTGCAGCGACTTCCCGCCCATCGTGCGGCGCTCGCGCTACCAGGGCGCGTCGAATCGAGAGCGCCTTGCTATAACTCTCCAGCGCGCCACGAGAGTCACCCAGGTTCGCTCCTGCTCCGCCACCTTGGATCTCGCCCAGGCGCTCGAACGCGGCCGCCAGATCGCGTTGCAACCCCGCGTCCTGTTGCGCCTCGCGCGAAAGCCGATCCAGGTATTCAGCGGCTCGCTTGACGGCGAGCTCGCGTGCCTTGGTTGTACCCGGCAAGTTCTTGATCGTCTCCTGAAACTCGAAAAGAAACGAATCGGCGAGCTTTCGCACGTCGTTGGAGCGCCGCTCAGCTCGCATCCTTTGTCTCGACGTTTCGAACAGCCCACCGGCGAGCGAAAGGACAATCAGCGCCACCGCCGCGACACCGACGCGATGGCGGGTGACGAATTTCCCCGCCCGATACCAGGTACTGCTCCGCCGGGCGGAAATGGGCAGGCCCTCGCGGTGTCGACGCAAATCCTCAGCGAGCTGCTCCACCGACGTGTAGCGACGCTCCGGTTCCTTGCGCAGCGCCTTCAACACGATGGTGTCGAGGTCGCCCGAGAGGCGACGACGAAGCTTGTCCGGCGTGTCGCCTCGGGCCTCGCTCATTCCAATGGCGGCGCTCGGCTTGAGCGGTTCCTCCTCACAAATCGCTCGTGCCATTTCGTCGTAGCTTCCGGTCGGTTTCCGGTAGGGCTTGCGTCCGGTGAGAAGAATGTAGAGGACGACTCCGAGGGAATAAACGTCGCTCGCAGTCGTGATGGGGTCTCCTCGGATTTGCTCGGGACTGGCGAAGGCCGGCGTCAGAAAACGTACCTGCGTCATCGTTTGCTCGAGCGATGCAGGCTGGGGCTGGAGAATCTTCGCCACGCCGAAATCGAGGAGCTTGGGAACGCCTTCTTTGGTAACGAAGATGTTGCTGGGCTTGATGTCGCGGTGGACAATCAGGTTTCGGTGCGAATACTGCACCGCGCCGCACACCGCGGAAAACAGCTCGAGCCGGCGCGAAATGGAGAGACGGTGCGTGTCGCAATAGGTGTCGAGGTTCTCGCCATCGACGTACTCCATCACGAAGTAGGGCAAACCTTCTTCGGTTGTTCCGCCATCCAGCAGCGCGGCGATGTTCGGATGCGCGAGCGCGGCGAGAATCTGCCGCTCGTTGCGAAAGCGCGAGATGATGAATTCCGTGCCCATCCCGCGCTGGACGACCTTGATCGCAACCTGCTTGTGGTACGCCTCGTCCACGCGTTCGGCGAGGTACACCGTGCCCATTCCGCCGCGCCCAAGCTCGCGGACGAGCTGGTACGCACCGATTCGCGCACCCTCAAACGGCGTTCGAGCTTGGGACCTTTGCGGCAGAGTTGGGTCGTCAGCGTGTTTGTCAGCCTCCGTCTGAGCAGCAATAATCCTTGCCGCCGCGGGCGGGGGTCTTTCCAAAAAACTGTCCGCAGCGGTTAGGGCCGAGAGCAGTCGCTGTACTTGGTTTCTTAGATCTTCGTCCCCCTCACACGCCTGGGACAAAAAGGAAGCTCGCTGTTCCTCCGTACAGTCCAGTGCCGCTGAGAGCAAGGCGTCAATTCGCTGCCAGCGCTCCGGATTCACTCTTGGGAATGCCTCCCTGAGGTGCCGTTACTAGCACGGGTGGTGTGGCCTCGCCCAGAGTGGGTGGTGGTCCCCCTGACTCGGTCGGGTCTTACGAGCCTTCGTTGTCGTCGTTTTCGTGTTCGGGCCCGCGGTGACCCGGAGTGTAATCGAGCCAGACACCGTCGATTGGTCGCTGACCCACGCCACGTCGCGACCAATCGCAGACGCCACGACTGAAGATCGCCTGCAGCCGGGCCCGCTCCTGTTCGGTGAAGATCACGGTGTAATCTCGGTAGTCGATCGGCTTGAGCTGACACTTCAAGATATCTCCGGCGATCGGTCCGCCTGCTTTGATCCTCACCGTCGAATTGATCGGGAAGATTGGGTTGCACTCGCTTGGACCGTCGATCGTAAACGGCTCCACGTGGGCCACGCCGTTTGGATCCCAACACGTGTCTCTAAGCCAGGAAGGCTTGTTGCGGATCACCTTGAGGGCATATCGGTCATGCGATCTATCGGCGAGGATGTTCTCCATCCATTCGTTATGGCCCAGCAGCGCCATGAGCGAGAGGCTTGGCAGATTCAATCCAACGCGCGCCACCAGCCAATTGACCTCGTTTTCGCTGGTCCTGTTTTCTCTCCTCAACCGGTCGAGCTTCGCGAAGGTCCGAATCCGGGTGTGAATGTCGATGATGTCGTCGGTATAGGTTCGGGTGTCGAGCATCGGCAGAGTTAGGTTGTCTCCCGAATCCACCACTCCCTTGCGATAGGCGACTTCGATGCCTTCGAGGTTTCCTTGACTGCGTGCGGGAGTGTAGTTCCCATCGACGTCGAGCCCCCCGATGAACTGATTCAGGTCCAGGAACTCTGTCGTGGTGATGTCGCCGTTGTTCAGAGCTTTCAGTCCGTACTGAACGCCAACGTTGTCATAGACAGTCCGCGCAAACCCGGTGGCCGGATCGATTCCGAAGACATTGACCATCCCGTCCGTGAAACTGCCGCGAGCTCCGGTCGGATTGGTGATCGGGTGATAGCGAAGCTCGACGGGGACCACCGGATCAAATCCGTTGAATGGGCTTACCCAGGTATGGGCGAAGCCATCCCAGGTCCGGCAGGTGGTATTCGTTCCATCGGCATTCGGCGGGTACCCATCGACCTTCGATCGCCGCGAGGCGGGCCATTCCGACGGATCGGGAGCGTTGTCGAAGTAATGGTTGAGCAGCCCGCAGTCGGTGACGTCCGGCAGGATTGACACCAGATCTGAATAAGAAACGCCCGGCGTGACCGCGTCGAGCAGACCTGGATAATTCTGCGCGATGAAGTGCTGCTGCATCGAGCCGCCCGAGCCACCCGAGCCGATCGTGAATTTCGGCACTCCGTACTGCTTAATGAAACGCTCCTTGACCATCATCGTGGTCTCGGCCGACAGAACAAAATCGCAGCCCGTCCCAAGCGTGTTGCGAGTCCCGAATGCGACCGCGAAGCCCAGGCTCAACGGATCATCGGACAATGCAGCGGTCGCGAGGTTGCGTCCTGAGCGGTAAGCGGGCCCGCAGCCGCCACCGTACGGAAAGCTGAGCTTGCCGTTCCAGCCGGGCCCGGGCTTTTTTCCATCGCGCGACCAAGGGTCGTGAATTGGGTTGGTGGGGTCATCGATAATCGAGATCCGGTAGATCGACTGATCAATGGTGCCGGACTCGACCCGCACGATGTAGTTCACCGTCACGCCGTCGATTGTTGTCGTCTGCGCCAGATCGTCCGGATAGGGCGGATTCGGATCGGGAAGCGGCCGAAACGTTCCGTTCGTGCTGCGATAGAACCACTCGTAAATGGTCGGAACGGTGCAGTGCTCATCGAGCGAAGGACCGAGCCCCGACGCCTCCGTCTCACAGATCCAAGGCGTCTGATGCGGGCCGGCGAAAATCGGTCCGTAGATTGGGAAGTTCTGGATTGCTAACCGGGCGCGCTGCGACGGGTGGCGCCTGACCGAAGCGGTGAGCATGTTTTGGCCGTGTCTCAAGCCGCTCACCAGACCGATTAGTGCGTGCCTCGCGTCATCCGGCAGGAATACGCGGGTGACGTCCGTATTGTTCAAGGATACCTGCACATCAGAGGTGGAAATCCCTCGAGGGATGTCGACTCTCACCAAAACGTCCCCACCGCTCACATAGCGGGGTTTGGTCGAAAGGCTGGTGATCGAAAGCCGATTCGGATCAGCATAGGTGGCCGCGCCTCCTAACAGTGCAGCGGCAACCAAGATGCTGGCGAATCCGGAGCAACGCGGACGTTGTGAAAGCAAACGAGTCATCTTTGTATCCCCCTTCGTCTGTCTCCAGACGCGAACGAAATGCGAGAAGCGCTCCTCGCGAAGACGCTTCATTCATGGCTTTGCTGGATCCCCCGCAAGCGCCCTATATCAAATTACGCCGTTCTCTCCCAGTTGTCTTTGGCGGACGCGCGCGGCAGCCACTCGGGCAGCGACATGAGAAGGAACCGCCCGAGCGCATTCAAGTAGGGCTCGTACATCTGCCGAAGGTGGTTGAGCTTGTCATCGACGCCCTGGCCCTCCGGAAGCACGTGGCCAGCCGCCGCGAGCGCCTTGCGAAGGTTACTCAGCTCCGCCGGCGGCAATCGGTCGCGATCGACAGGCCGAGGGGCTTGCTGAAACACGCGGCTCATGTCGACGACCGCGTGGCGAGCCATGGCATAGGTTAGACGCGCGGTCCGCGCCGGTGCCTTCTCCAACCCGGCGATGATCAGTGCGCAAACATCTAGCACCGTCGTCAACGCCGCGACCCACGACTGATTATCGTGTTGGGAGCGATAGTACGCGAGCACGGGAAAGGAGATATGAGTCTCCAGCAGGTCGGCGGACCAGCGCTCCCACTCCATCAGCAAATCCTCCAGTGCCTCGCCGCCGTCCGCCTCGGCGTGGCGACGCAGAAGCTCGACTGCAGTCGGAGGTGAGCCGGCGCGCGCATCGAGCAGACTGATATTCACCTCGCGCCGTGAGAACGCCTGGTTCAGCGGGGGTAAGTATCCAACCACCAAGGCGAGAAAGCCGAACCCGGTTCCTCCCTCAACAACCGTCAACAAACGACCCAGCCCGGTGGTGGGCGAAACGTCCCCTAGCCCAACTGTGAACAGGGTCGTGCCGCTGTAGTAGAGGTCGGCTGCGAAACCTTGCAGCCCGGCGGGCGTTTGAAGACGCGTTCCCAGACCCCACTGCAACAGCGCGAAGCCGAAGACGAGCCCGGTCGCCCACAGTCCAAGAAGCAGAAGCAGAGATAGCGGCCCATAGACCGAGAGGAAGTTTTCGCGCGAGTTTCCCGGTTTGCGCCGTCCGGCGATCGCCCGCCATGGCGCCCACGTCAAGCGATAAAAACCCTTCGTCAAACCGAAGCGCCGCGATACGCGCCGCGGCAACACGACGGTCTCAAACGCGTCCCAGAGGACGAAGAGCAACAGAAAGAAGCCAAACATGATCGCCAGGGGACGCATGCCCATCGAAAGTAGGAAAATCGAGTCTCACTGGCAAGCTGATGCTCAGCATGGGAAGAATGAAGAATGCTCCTTCCCGGTTGTGGCGGCCGCACACGGGTGCAAACGGCGAGGTGACGCCCCGTTGGACAACGTCACTCACAGCCTGGTCGGGCTGAACCTCGCGCACGCCTTTTTCAAGCGACGCTTTCCGGAGGCGGTCCCGGCCCTGCTGCTGTCGTCGAACCTGCCCGACATCGATGGCGCGGTGCTTCTCTCGCACAGTCCGCTCGCCGTCACCTGGCGCCGAACATTCGGCCACAGCGTGCTGTTGCTACCCTTGTGGGCATTGGTGCTCGCTTGGCTCTTGCGCCGTCGCTACCGGAGCAGCTCGCTGATTGCGTTGTGGCTGCTCTGCCTGCTTGGAGCCTATACCCACCTCTTTTTTGACCTGATCAACTCGTTCGGCGTGGTCGTTTTTTGGCCCTTCTCAGCCTGGCGCCCCGAGCTGGCGATGGTGTTCATCATTGACGTTTGCATGCTCGCACTGCTCGCGTTTCCGCATCCCCTCTGGTTTTGGAAATCCGGAAGAGCGCGGGTCTCTCAGGTTTGTCGGTGGTCATCGGGGCTGGTCGCGGGCTACCTATTGTTCTGCGCTGTCAATCGCGTCTACGCGAAGTGGAAGCTCGACCACTCGTTCGGAGGGGCGCGGGCTTCCTTTAGCTACGTTTTCCCCGAACCGCTGGGCCCTCATCGCTGGCGCTGCGTCACGCGAAGCACGGATGACAGCTACCGCGAATTTCTTTTCCATACTCTGACCGATCGCGCCGACCCGGCCATCGTCGTGCCGAGCTTCCCCAATGATCCGGCGGTGCTGAGTGCGCGAGCATCGCCCGCTGGACGGCGACTGGAATGGTTCTTCAAGGCACCAGTGTGGCGGCCCGAGCCTGACGGCGTCCATGCATACGATCTGCGTTTCCGCTCGATCGTCATCAAGAGAGAAGGCTCCTTCGAATACGTTCTTACGCCTGACGGCCGAGTGCTCTAGACGTGGCCGGCAATGCGCTGCGCAGCCGGAGCCGCTGGAGCTGTCGCGCCGACGGGAATCGCAATGAGCGAGAGCAGCGCCGGAAGACTAAAGGCCCAGAGACCCAGACGCGCCACGCTCGCGGCGCCCACTGCGCAACCCACGAAAAAGCCAAGTGTCAGTGGCAAAGTGCTCCTGAGCTTCGTCGCCGCTTCGTCGTGGGTCCACGGCCCGGGCCAGACCAGGGCCAGCAGTCCGATCACCAAGCTGGCGACGTTGCCGGTCATCGTCGAGGTCGTCGAGCCCTGATGGAGCGAGACGCGGACGAACGCGTTCTGAAATGCCATTGCGGCTACAGCCATCATTGCTCCCACAACCGAATCTGTTAATGCCAGCGCATCTCGGTGGCGGGTGCGAAACACCAACCCGAGGACGAGGAACAGCATCAGCGACTGACCTACGAGCAGTGCCCCTCGTCCGCCCGTCGCGCGTGCGCGTCGCGCAAGAAGGTACGCGACCCCCACCGTCAACCCGAAAACCGGGATCGACAGCAGTTGCGCGACGCGGGGAGGCCCACCGTCCACGATCTGAGCGGCCATCACCACGAGATTGCCCGTAATGTGGGCGGTGAAGATGTGACCGAAGCAAAGAAATCCCGTTACGTCCACCAGCCCGGCAATGACGCTTAGGATCGCCAACAACGCGAGGTGGTTGGCTCCCTCAGGCCTTGCGGACACGATTGCTCCCTGTCGTGAGCGTTGTCGTAGAGGCACCAATCGGCCGAAAGCTCTCTGCCCACAACTTTGGAGCCATCAGGCCAAGCCCCATTGCGAGGAGAATCAAGAGGGCGATCGATCCCTCCGCAAGGACCACGTGAGTCAGGCTGATCGGTGCATTCATGCCTAGCTTCGCTATCTGCACCAGCCCCGCTGCCATCCGAAAAAGAAAGACGCCGGGAATGAGTGAGACAACCGCGGCGAAAGCCATCGCCGCAAAGGGCAGTCGCAGGCGGTTAGCAAGCGGGGTTATCACCAACCCGACGAAAAGACAGGCCAGAAACGTCGCCGCGTACACGCTCGCGCCGGTCGAAAGTGCGAACCAGTGCAGGGCGTGGGCGACCATTCCCACCAGGATCGGAATCGGAAGATAACGCCAAGGCATTGAGTAGAAGCTGCCGTATGCGGAAACCGCCAGACCCGCGGCGATGACGTCCACCACCAGCGGGACGGACTGCGAGGGCGGCGCGATAGGTAGCGTCGCACCGACGAGCCACAGACCGAGTAGCAGCCCCGTGGAAATCGCCACAATCGCCAAGGTTGCGAAGGCAATTCTTGAGGCCCCGAGCGCAACCCGGGCGTGGACGAGATCCATCAGCCCATTGAGGAAGTGTGGGCCAGGGACGAGCACCATGCATGGGCATAGCGCGATCAGCAGCTGCGACGAGCTGAGCTGATACCGCTGGGCAAGGCCTCCAACCAATCCAGCAAGCAAGGCGGCACAGAATGGTTGGAGGAGGGGGTTGGGGCTCAGGCGCGACACTCTTCGGCGGATCGCCGCGCCGGTTCCAGCGCTCAGCGCAATCAGAGCAATGCTTAGCAGGTGCTCGGCGCCGAAGACCACGCTCAGGGCGGAGGCTCCCACGGCCGCCGCCGAGATGAACCTGCCCAGTGACACAGGGGGAAGGGCCGCTATTTTCGCGAAGGCCGACTGTGCTTCTTGCGGCGGAAGTCGGCCGTCGCTGACTGCATCGATCGTTTGCTCGGTCGCCAACACCTTGTTCATGTCGATGCTGGTGGGTACGACTGCGGCGATATCGTGCTGTGGGCGGGCACCGCCCTCGAGGCGAGCCGTGAGTTCGTCCCACTGCGGGATCAAAGTCGCGCGGTAGCCCAGGGCCTCGGCAACTCGATTTCCAGCAGCCATGGTCCGCTCCGTCGTCTCGGCGTTTGCAAACAGGAGCGTGGTGGCCTGAAGAATCAGCGCCAAGGGCTCGGGGCTCGACGGGCTCTTCGGAACCTGGACATCAGGCAAAGCCGGGTCGTGAGACTGGGCGGCAAGCGTGCTCACCGAATCACCGGGACGGAGCGTTGGTCGCCACGTACGGCCGAACCATCTTCGCTGGGTCGACGATCCGATCGAATTCCGCCTCGCTGACGTAGCCCAGTTTCAACGCCGCGGCCTTCAGCGAAAGATCATTGTCCAGCGCGTAATGAGCGATCTTCGAGGCCTTATCGTACCCGATCACCGGGGAGAGCGCGGTGACGAGCATCAGCGAACGGTCGAGGTATTCCTGGATTTTCTTGAGATTGGGCTTGGTCCCCTCGATCAGGAACTTTCGGAAATTGGTGCAGCCATCGCTGAGAATCGTGATCGCATGAGTGACGTTGAAGATCATCAGCGGTTTGTAGACGTTCATCTCGAGATAGCCGCTCGCACCTCCGAAGCCGACCGCCACGTCGTCGGCCATCACCTGGACCGAGATCATCGCGAGCGCCTCAGCCTGAGTTGGGTTCACCTTGCCCGGCATGATTGACGAACCGGGCTCGTTCGATGGGACGATCAGCTCGGCGAACCCCGCGCGCGGACCGCAGGACATTAGCCGGATGTCATTGGCAATTTTGTAGAGCGATACCGCGAGCGTTCGGAAGGATCCCGAGAGCTGCACCAATGCGTCATGGGCGCCTTGAACGGTGAACTTGTTCGGCGCGCTAGTAAACGGCAGGCCGGTGAGCTTGGCGATTTCTGCTGCGGACGCCTCGGCGAAGTCCGGCGCGGTATTGAGGCCCGTTCCAACCGCCGTTCCGCCGAGCGCAAGCCGATAGACCCCCTTCAGTGCGTCCTCGATGCGGTCGAGATTGTCGCTGAGCATCCCAACGTAGCCGGACCACTCCTGCCCCAGGGTGAGCGGGGTCGCATCCTGCATGTGGGTCCGGCCGATCTTCACCACGCTGTTCCACTCGTCAGCATGCGCGGAGATCGCGTCGCGCAGCCGCTGCACTGCGGGGATCAGGCGCTGCTTGGTGTTGATCGCCGCGGCCATGTACATCGCCGAGGGGAAAGAGTCGTTCGACGACTGGGCCATGTTGACATCGTCGTTGGGGTGAACCGGTTTTTTGCTCCCGAGCGGTGTTCCGGCAATCTGGGAACAGCGGTTCGCGATCACCTCGTTCACGTTCATGTTGAACTGGGTGCCGCTTCCAGTCATCCACACGTGGAGTGGAAACATCTCGTGATGTTGGCCGGCGATAATCTCATCGCAGACCTGGACGATGAGATCGTGGGCCTCCGGCCGTAGGCGCCCACCTGCGCGATTCGAGTTGGCCGCGGCCTTCTTGAGGATCGCGTAGGAGACAATCATCTCCCGCGGAATGAGGTCCGTGCCGATGCTGAAGTGCTCGAGCGAGCGCTGCGTCTGCGCGCCCCAGAGCTTGTCAGCGGGAACACTTACTTCTCCAAGACTGTCTGTCTCGGTGCGAAATGCGGACATGGCTACCCCTCCTGACAGTTCGTTGGTGCTGTTTCGAAAGAGGCTCGAGCGTTACGGCCCCGGAAGCGGATATTTTTTCATCCGAGGCAGCCGCCTAAGAAGATTGCCTCACCGAAGGGCAAAGCCCTCGTTCGGCAGCGCTAACTCGGAAGCTCACTCTGGTTATTCGAAGCTCGGCGAAGACGGGCTCATCCGCAGTTCCCGAGCAACATCGATCTCGGTCTGCAGGTCCTCCAACAACTCGTCGTAGTTCGCGCGATCGACAATTCCATTCGCGAAATCGTGGCTAATCATCGCGCGAATTTTTTTGAATGCCATTGAACTCGCGCTCACGCAGTAATCATCCAGTGTCTTGTAGATGGCCATTCGCGTCTCCTATCGGCGGCCAATGCGCTCTGCTCGACAAATAACTTCGAGTCCATCGTCTGGCCACTCGAGCAAAATGCAGACCAATCGTGATGGCGATCTGATCGCTCTTGGCCTTTCAGCGAAATAACGGATCCAAAGAGGGTCAAACCGATGACGATTTGTCCCCAGCGCCATCGTCGGCGCTGTCAATCGGTCAGCTAAAAGACAATGCGCGACCCGGCGACCTTGGCGCATCTGCGATGTAATGTTTACCCCTCGCGCGGATCTAAAGGGGGTTCAAGAATGCAGCGGTATTCGTGGCTGGTGGCGATTTCCTGCTCGACCTCCAACCCTGAGCGGTCGCCGGCACGGGAAAAGAGCAGGGATCCTGTGCACGAGTAAACAGCAGTCGCTAGTTTCTCCGTACCCAGGTATTGGCAGGCTGCATACAAGCGAGTACCCGAATGTCCTGGAGCTGAATGGTGAAGTCTTCCCCCGAGTCTGTCCGGCCGGCGCCAGACAGTCCGTCCGCTGACGAGGCACTCCGCCGAAGCGAAGAGCGCTACCGGCTGATGGTGAGCAGCGTCAGAGACTACGCCATTTTCATGCTGGACCCCGCGGGTCGGGTCGAAAGCTGGAATGCGGGCGCCGAGGCGATCAAAGGCTACAAAGCCGACGAAATCCTCGGACATCACATTTCTTTTTTCTACACGCCCGAGGATCTGGCGGCCGATAAACCCAAGCGTCTTTTGCATCTCGCCGCCCAAGATGGCCGGGTCGAGGATGAAGGCTGGCGCGTGCGAAAGGATGGCACCCGCTTCTGGGCCGAGGTGGTGATAACCGCTCTCTACGACGCAGCAGGGAAGTTGCAGCGGTACGCCAAGGTGACTCGAGACTTGACGGCTCGACGCGACGCAGAGGAAGCGTTGCGCCAGACTGAGAGCCGCTTCCGGCTGCTCGTCCAGAGCGCGAAAGACCATGCCATCTTCATGCTCGATCGCGAAGGGCGGGTGACTACCTGGAACACAGGGGCTTCGCGGATCAAGGGCTACTCACCAGAGGAAATCATTGGCCAGCACTTCTCCCTCTTCTACTCGCCGGAAGAAGTGGCCAGCGGCAAATGTGAGCGGGAGCTCGAGGTGGCCGCCGTGACCGGCAAGTTTGAGGAGGAGGGTTGGCGGTTCCGAAAGAATGGAACGCGCTTTTGGGCGAGTGTGATCATCGAGCCCATAAGGGACAACGATGATCAGCTGATTGGCTTTGTCAAAGTGGTTCGCGATTTGACCGAAAAACGCAATGCGGAAGCAGAGCGGATACGGCTTGCGCAGGCGCAAGAGGCGATTCGTTTGCGCGACGAATTTCTTTCGATCGCGTCGCACGAGCTGAAGACCCCGCTCAGCGCCGTCCAGCTGCAGCTTGAAAGCGTTCTTCACCGAGCGCAGTCGCTCGATGAGAAGACGCGTAAGAAGGTAGAGCGTGCTTACCGAGGCGGCGTGCGCCTGTCCGACTTGATTGAAGCGCTGCTGGATGTTTCCCGGATCGCTGCCGGCAAGTTCTTTCTGGCGTTGAGCAAATTCGATCTCGGTAAAGCAGTCGAGGAAGTAGCGGAGCGCTTCCGCGAGCAAGCGGCTCGAGATCAATGCGAGCTGATTCTTCACCTCGAGGAGCGGGTGATGGGCGAATGGGACCGGCTTCGGGTTGAACAGGTTGTCACCAACCTGCTGTCGAACGCGCTCAAGTATGCGGCTGGGACGTCGGTTGAGCTTGGGGTCAAAGGGGTTGGTGAAAACGCAGTCCTCACCGTTTCGGACCACGGGCCTGGAATACCGCAATCTGAGTGGGACCGAGTCTTCGGCCGCTTTGAACGTGCGGCGTCGATCCGTCACTACGGCGGGTTGGGCCTGGGCTTGTACGTCGCCCGTCAAGTCGTGGAGGCCCACGGAGGTTCCATTTCGATCCAGGCTGTGAAGCCCCGCGGCGCTCGTTTCGTGGTGACCCTTCCCCGTCGTGCCCATTCCTCCTTCGCCGGCCGATCGGCTGTCGCGGGAATCATTCGATGAATCGTCACAAGCTGCTGGTTGTCGATGACGATATCGATATCCGCGAGACAATGATCGAAGTGCTCGAGGAAAACGGTTGTGAGGTAGTTGGCGCGGCCAATGGACTGCAGGCGCTGGGTTACCTCAAGCACACGGACCGCCAGCCCTGCCTGATTCTGTTGGACCTGATGATGCCGGTCATGGATGGGGAGGCATTCAGGGAAGCTCAGTTGAATGATCCTGCGCTCTCGAACATCCCAGTCGTGGTCGTCTCAGCCTACCGGGATGTGCAAGAGAGGGCCGAAAAGCTACAGGTGGAGAACTTCATAAAAAAGCCGGTTACGATTCAGGAGTTGATCACCGCGGTGGAGCAGCTCTGCTAGCGAGCGCCAGGTCTATCGCGAAACATGGCCCGGATGACTCGCCAGGCCCGGGCAACTTGCTCGCTCGTTAGTCCCGCGAGGAAATCACAAACGCGGTCGTGCAAGCTCCGACCTCCGCGGTCCACGATCTGAAAGAGCCGCTTCAATGAAATGTTCAACCCCCTCGCAAGCTTCCGAATCGTTTTTAGAGATGGGGAGAAGGCTCCATACTCGATTCGTCGCACCGCATCGACTGAAAGGGTACTTCGCTTGGCCAATGCGTCCTGCGTGAGGCCGCTCTTTTGCCGAAGCACACGTATCTTTCGTCCGAAAATTTGATCTACGGCGTCCGCCATTTTTGCTCCCTTCTCTTTAAGGTGAGCAAACATTCGCTTGCGGAAAAGTGGGCGTAATGACACTCGGGCGCTTGCTGGCTTGAACGTCATTCCTCGAGGGGGGCTGCCACTTCCGCGGTCCCTCGGTGGCTCGCTAGCGTCACTGTCGACTCTTCAACGCTGCTGCGGCGATCGAGGCGGATGAATTGACGCTCATCACGAATATATTCACCTCGAATATGTTCACACCTCGACTGCAGAATGGTAGGACCAAGAAGTGAAGCTGGACCTCGCATTCAAAGCGCTGCTCGTCGACGACGACGTTGATGTTTTATCCAGCATGGCCGAGGTCCTACGCGGACGAGGATACGATGTCGAAATAGCCCAAAGCGCGGAGGACGGCTTGGATCGACTGGGTGCCTCGCGGTTTCAGCTCGTGATCAGCGATTACAAATTGCCCGGGAACACGGGAGCGTGGATGCTTCAAGAGGCAGCGAAAGGCGGACTCTTGGGCGCCGCGAAGGTGCTGTTGATCACGGCAGAGGTCAACCCAGAGGGTGTCTCGGGATTTAGAATCCTCCGCAAGCCTTTTGAGGTGGACTTCTTTCTTCGCGAAGTATTTGGGCCGGGCGTGCCAAACGCGGCCGAGGAATTAACCCTTGCTGCAATTGACGGAGATCGCCCCGAACCGCCGCAAAACGAGTAGCGTTTCGATTAGAGCACGGGCGCGAGCAGACGAGCAATCCGTACGATCACCTTGAAAGCAAACGATCTGTTGTCGATTTCGCTCATCAGCAATGGGTGGGAGCGTGCAAAGTCAGCCTCGAGCATCTTTTTTACCTCGGCGGCGAACGAATGATCCGCGAAGAGCAAGCTGATCTCGAATTGAAGGCGCAAGGAACGCGTATCGAGATTAGCCGTTCCCACCGCCGCGAGCTGATCGTCCACGAGCATTGCCTTTTCGTGGAGAAATCCCTCCTTGTAACGATACATCTTCACCCCGATCGGCAGCGTGTCTTTCAAATATGAGAATGCCGCCAGATAGACGAGCAGGTGATCGGGCATACCCGGCAGGAGGATCCGCACGTCGACCCCTCGCAGTACAGCAAGTTGCAGGGCGACGAGGATCTCTGGATTGGGAACGAAGTATGGGCTGGTAATCCAGACGCGCTCTTTCGCAACCTGAATCGCCTGCGCAAAAAACAGCGTACAAGAATCGAGGTCGTCCGCCGGTCCGGTTGGAAGCACCAGAACCGGCGTTCCATTTCCATCTGATCCGCCGCGGTCGATGGACCAATCCAGATCGGGAACCTCACCGGTTGACCAGTGCCAATCGTCAAGAAACGAGAGCTGGACCGCTTTTGCCGCTGGACCGGAAACAGACGCGAATGTGTCCCGCCAAGGCCCGAAGCGCCGGCTTCGACCCAGATATTCGTCTCCGACATTCATTCCACCGACGAATGCCAGCTGGCCATCGACGACTACGATTTTTCGATGATTCCGGAAGTTGATCTGAAACCGAAAACTGAGCCCACGGCTGGTTTTGAACGGCTCAGCGTGGATTCCACCTCGCCGCAGCTCGCGAATGTACCGTCTCGGCAGCGCACGGCATCCAATCTCATCGTAAAGGAAGTAGATCGCCACGCCCTGGCGCGCCTTGGCGAGCAGCCGCGCTTTGAGCTCGCGCCCGATTTCGTCATCATGGACAATGAAGAACTGTACGAGCACGTATCGGGTTGCCGCTTCGATTCCAGCGAAGATCGCCTCGAACGTCGCCTTGCCGTCGATCAGCAGGCGTGCCTGGTTCCCGGTGGTGAACGGCATCTGCGCCAGCTGGTTGAACACGAGATAGCTCGCGGGTGCCGACTTTGGCAGTGAACTGCGGTCTTGCGCACGGCGGGCCGTGGATTCTCGCAAGTGCTGGATCCGCTGACCTTCCTCACGCCTTGCATCGATGTAGCCGCGGAAACGATCGCGGCCAAAGACCAAATAGAGAGGAAGCGCCAGGTAGGGAAGGGTGATCAGCGCCAACGCCCACGCGATCGCACCCTGGCTGGTCCGCGTCTTCATTACCGCGTGAACGGACGTGATCAGGCCCAACACGTGGATTGCCGCGACCAGGCTGGTCACGAATGTCGAAAGCTGCGGGAAGTAGTCGGTGATCATCGGCGGAGCGATGTAGCCGGCGATATTAGATTCTTGTTCGTTGCTTTTCGCTTGCGATCGAACGTCGCAGCGCCTAAGCCGCTCGCATCCAGCTCGATGTGGAACTCGCTTGCCACTGCCCTATCATGCCTAAGCATGGCGAGCTTCGCAGCGGCGCAAGAGTTGGAGCTCCCCGCGAATATTGGGGACCCGGCAGCGTTGGCTGTGGCGATGCCTGCCTTGGCCAAGCAAGTGCTGGCGGCGTACAAGGATGAGGATCAAGAGGCGTATCTGGGCAACCGCTTCCGGTTGCAGATTGTCGCCGGACAGTATTCGGGAGCTGTCAAGACTCTGAATTCGCTGCGCGAGCTGCGACGGCCCGACAATCCAGCCCGTGCGGCCTGGGTCGATCTCCAGCACGAGATCTACGCGAGCGCCCGGGCCCTCCAAAGCTCCGACAAGGTGTCGTTCGAGGAGGCCTACCAGCGCTCGTGTCGCAATGCTCTCCGGTCGATGGATGACCACAGCTCCGCTTTGCTGATCCGCGCGCTCCGGGCCCCGGATCAGCAGGCGATGCGGCGACAATTGCGTGACGACCTCGAGCAACAGAAAGGCAAACGCACCGTCTCCCTCGCGAGTGCTCTGAAGCTGATCCGTGACTATCAGCTCGAGGAGGCCTATCGAAACTTCACGCCGCTACTTCCGCCCTTGATCGCCGAGGACGATGCTCGCCGATACATCATCGATAAAGATATTTCGGTGAAAATGCCGGGCGGTGCAACTGTCTGCACATTGGTGGTGCGGCCCAGGACCACGGCAGGTCGCCTCCCAACCCTGCTCGAGTTCACCATCTACGCCGATCCCAACGGGAACCTGGGCGGGGCTCGACGCACGGCCTCGAATGGCTATGCAGCGGTGGTCGGCCTCGCGCGCGGAAAGGGTTGCAGCCCAGACAAACCGACGCCCTATGAGCATGATGGTTCAGATGCGGCCGCGCTGATTGATTGGATCAGCGCGCAGCCGTGGAGCGACGGCCGAGTGGGCATGTACGGCGGCAGCTACTCCGGCTACACCGCGTGGGCTGCCGCCAAGCAGATGCCGAAAGGTTTGAAGGCGATCATGGTCGGAGCGCCCGTCGCGCCCGGCATCGATGTACCGATGGAAGGTAACGTGTTTTGGAATTTCGTCTATCCGTGGCCCTTCTACACCACGAACGTGAAAGGCCTCGATGATGCGGCCTACAGCGATGGCGCCGCCCGTTGGAAGCGCTTGGACCACGATTGGTACGTGAGTGGCCGGCCTTACCGGGACTTGGACAAAATCGACGGAACGCCCAATCCCATCTTCCGTCGGTGGATCGCCCATCCGAGCTACGATCTCTATTGGCGGAGCACGATTCCGTACCAGCGAGAGTTCGCTCGCATCAACATTCCGATCCTAATCACCGCGGGGTACTACTCCGGTGGACCGGGAGCGGCCGTTTACTACTGGCGTGAGCATTACAAATACAACCCACGTGCCGAGCACTATTTGCTGATCGGCCCGTACGACCACTTCGGCGGACAGCGCGGGACAGAGGACATGCTCGGCGGAAATATCGATACCCTTGATGGATACAAATTGGACCCGGTCGCAAAAATCGATTTGCTGGAGTTTCGCTATCCGTGGTTCGACTACGTTTTCAAGGGAGGCCCCAAGCCGGCGCTCCTCGCGAACAACGTGAATTATCAGGTGACGGGCGCGAATGTTTGGAGGCACGCGCCCACGCTCGCGGCGATGGCCAATCAGACACTCAGGTTTCACCTAAGCGCGATTCGAGCCGGCAGGTCCTACCGCTTGAGTGACGCGAAGCCCACCGACAGGTCATTTGTCGCTCTGCGAGTGGACCTCGCCGACCGCAGCGACGCGGATCGGGTGGTGCCCGGTGGCGGGGTGGTCGACTCTGCAGTAGACACTTGGAACGGGCTTGAATTCGTCAGCGATCCGCTGACCGAGCGTAGCGAGCTGAGCGAGCTGTTTTCGGGGAAACTCGACTTCATCGCGAACAAGAAGGATTTTGACTTCAACCTCGCGCTGTACGAGCTGACTCCGCAGGGTGAGTACATTGATCTCGCTCCCTACTGGGGGAGGGCCAGCTACGTCGGCCATCTCAACCAACGCCGTCTGTTAACTCCTGGCAAGAGGCAACAGCTCGCCTTTACCAGCGTCCGCTTGATGAGTCGTCAGCTGCATCAGGGTAGCCGAGTCGTCCTGATCCTCAGCGTCATCAAAGAGTCTGGGCGGCAGATCAACTACGGGACCGGAAAAGATGTCAGCGGCGAGAGCATTCGGGATGCGGGGGAACCTTTGGAGATCAAATGGTATGGCGATGGCTACGTCGACCTTCCGGTCTTCAAAGCGGCTCGCAGCCCTTGACCTTTCGGCACCTAGCCACTCGAGTCGACTCGAACGAGGACGAACTTGCGCCCGGTCCAATCGAACGCCGCGTGCCAGCAAAGAGAGCAACACCCGCCGCTCGCTCCCACGGATGATCTTGTTCCACGCCACGAGGGTGGGCGTCATCGCGGCCGTCGCTACGACGGCTGAAGGGACCATGCTTTCAAGAATACCGCATCACGGCCGACATATCGGTCGGCTTCATTCGGTCCAGTGCGGGCCGGGGTTTCTCCCCTCTAGGCAGCTTTGGAGGCGATACATCAGCTCGCCCCAGGTCGAATTGCATGTCGCGAAGAAATCACTCACAGACTTCCAGCCGCCGTGCGTGAATCGCACCACCGTGACGCCACCTTCGTTGGAGATATTCCACGTTAGTGTGGTGCCCGCCCATTCGGGATGTTCGCCCTGGCAGCTCCAAACCACGAGCTTGCCGGGCTCCAGCTTCTCAACCTTCATGCGAAAGACCATGCTCCGGCGATTTGATGTTTCATCTCTGCCATGGGTGCCTCCGGGCTAGTCAACTGAGATAGGGATTCACGAGTTGCGTCATTCCGCCATCGACGAGGAGCTCTGACCCCAAGAGGTAGCTGGAGTCGTCCGAGGCGAGGAACAGCGCGGCCCTGGCCATCTCTTCTGGAGTGCCGCGGCGCCTCAGCGGAATGGTCTTGGTGATCACCGCGGCGAGCTGCTCTGGGGTCATCCCGGGCGGGCCGCCCTCGCGGGTGATGATCGGCGTGTCGGTCATGCCGGGGCTCAGCACGTTGACGCGTACATTGCGCGGAAGCAGTTCAACGGATATCGAGCGCGCCAACGAGCGAACCGCAGCCTTGGTCGCCGAATAGATCGATGTACCCGCCCGCCCGAGTTTGTCCGCGTCCGCCGAGCCAACGAGAATCACCGACGCGCCGTCCCGCAGAAACGGCAATGCTCTTTGCGCGGTAAAGAATACGCCTTTGAAGAGGATGTCGCTGAGCTCGTCGAAGAGTGCCTCGGGCATGCTCTCGATCGGGGCGAACTTGGCAATACCGGCATTGGCAAACAGGACATCGATTTTTCCGAATCGTTTTCCGCTCTGTTCGAAGAGGCGCTGAAGATCGTCAAGATTGCGGACGTCGCCCTGGACGGCCAGTACGTCGCTGCCGAGGCTCTTGGCCGCCTGTTCGAGCGTTTCGCGGTTGCGCCCGAAAATCGTCAGTTTTGCTCCGTTGTTTCGGAACTCACGCGCCGTCGCCAGGCCGATTCCGCTGTTGCCGCCGGTGATCACCGCAACTTTGCCATCGAGTTTCACCGTTATGTCTCCGTTCCTCGCAAGAGTGGTTGTCCCTTAGAAAGGGTGGACGACGAACTTGTGACACGATCGCGGGGCATCGCTTCTTCCTGGCGGAGCTTGGGACGTGATAAGCCGGCGGGGAAATTTGCCGGAACCAGCTGCTCACTCCGCGCCCAGAACAGAACCGGCGACGCCGTCGAGCGATCGCTTTGCCGCGGCCCTGCGCGGTTTTGGACCGCTTGGGATCGTTGCGATTCTATCGATCCTGCTCACCGGAAACGTGACCGTCGGCGAGATGATCATTCTCCCCGTCGGCGCCGCATTGGTGCTGGTTTGGGCGCGGTTGTCTCGGACGCCCTGGCGAGAGATCGGATATGTGCGGCCCAGAAGCTGGATCCTTACCGTGGCCGGGGGGATCGCATTCGGCGTCGCATTCAAATTTCTGATGAAGGCGATCGTGATGCCGCTTTTTGGCGCTCCACCGATCAACCGCGCGTACCATTTTTTGGCAGGGAACTCGGGCATGCTCCCAGCGGCGGTGTGGGGGATGCTGGTCGCTGGTTTCGGAGAAGAGACCATCTTTCGCGGCTACTTCTTCGAAAGACTTGGAAAGCTCCTGGGTCAGAGCGCGGGCGCAAAAACAGCGATCGTGGTGGTCACTTCAATCGTATTTGGGTTGGATCACTACTCGGTGCAAGGACTCGCCGGCGCCGAGCAAGCCGCGATCGTTGGCCTTGTCTTCGGATCGATTGCCGCGGTTACGGGCAGAATCGTGATGCTGATGTTTGCCCATGCGGCGTTCGATTTGACTGCGCTCGCGATCATTTATTTCGGTCTCGAAAGTCGCGTGGCCCATCTCGTTTTTTGAATTTCATTTTTACAGATCAAACCTCGCGCTGATCTTGATCGAACGGTCCATCCCCGTTCCGTAGGTGCCCGTTTGAACGGAGTTCCAGACGCGGACCACGCGAACCAACGCGACCAGTCTCGGCGCGCCGGCGCGTGGTTTCGTCGGTCCCCCAACTCCGGCAGTACGCTCCGGGTGGTCGACTGTCAACGAAGGAATGTGCCGATTGAACTCGATCCACCAAAACGAGTGGGTAAGGGCAGGTAGAGATCGAGCCTCCATCCCCTAAGCGCATTCGAGCCGGTGATACCGCCCGTCCACCGATTGCGTTTCTCCAAGTAACAGAGTCGCTGAAAACCCATTCTACGGAGGAGTAAACCCATGTTGAGAACAACAAACATAAACACGACATCCATCCGCGTGAGTACCGTTGTGTTTGCACTCACTGCGACGATGGCAAGTTCCACATTTGCTCAGGAGCCAGACCCGACTGACGCGGCCAGCGTCGCGCTGATCGAAACGGTGGCGAACTCGTTGGGAGTCCTGGTTGATAGCTTTGGGTGTAACAGCCAGGCTTTAGTCAATTACAACGGTCGGATAACGCCTGGCGAAGGATGGACGGCGCAGGTGCAGGGGCTCTGGGGAGATACAATACTGGCACTGAATTACTTCTCAAGGTCCTCTGACGGCTTCTACTATGACATCGGGGGCGGCGGATTTTTCGGCACCTTGCCTTGGTTGGTCGATTCGGCTCAAGCCGCCTTTGCTAACTCTCCGCCGTTCGTGCGCCAGATCGGACTGGGCGATGCGCGAGTTCTATTCGCCGGCAACAGTCCGGATTGGCACTGGTGGAAGAGATTTCAGCGATTGCCCGATGGGCGAGTGATTGACTGGGGTGCTTTCGAAATCACGAGAGATGGAACACCCAGAATGACCTATGTACAGAGGTCGTACGCCCTGCCCCGAGTTCCCGGTCAGCCCAGTCCGCACGCCATCTACGCGACCGGCGACTCGCAGACAACCTGCGAGTTCCTTTTGCAGGGAACCACCACAGAAGGTCCCTCTGGTTCTGATCTTTCAGGCACAGTGACGTTGGGCGTGCAAGGGCGCCAACCACCGTGTCCAGATGGGGTTTTCTCGCGAATCGTGGGGACGACCACCGATTGTCCCAACCATTTGCTCATCTGGGTCAATACCCTCGAGTGGTATTGCCCTGCTGACTACCACGTCGAAACTTCAGTGGAGAGAGTCGCAACCACTACCCCGTGCTAGAGCGAGGTCGTTTTTGGAAGCCCGCTCGGCGCTGCGTCTCGGTGACGACTGGCGTGGAGATCGAATCAGCCTGAAGGCCCCGGAGTTGCTGGCGAGAGCCACGGCCCCGGGGCCTTCGCTTGTCCGCGGGGCAGGCTATACCGCTTGCACTACTCCATGATCATCGCAGTGATTGCTATGCGAATGATGGAGATGGCCGCCGACGAGATAATCGGTGTGATCGCCGTGCGGAACCGCCTCATGTCCGCAGCTCGCGCCATGGGCGTGGTCTTGTTTGTGTCCCGCGCAGCTGTGCGCCGGTGTGCACGGCGCCGGATTGCTCGCATCGACACTAATGCTGCACTCGTCGACGTGATCGCCGTGAAGGCGATGCATGTGACCGTCGTGCAGGTAATCGCTGTGGTCGCCGTGCCGAATGCTCTTGTGTCCGCAACCGGATTGATGAACATGCTTATGCGAAGCGTGCGTTTTGTGGTCTGGCATAAAGCTCTCCCTTCAGTTCAATCTAACCGCTTCTCTCGCCGAACGTAGACTTAGTGCAAGGCGCATGCTCCGCCGCCCGCCCTACGTCGCGGGTGGCAGCCGCATCAGGATCCATAAGATCTGCGTTCCCGGCACGGCCGGCGCACAACGCGCGCGAACTGGGGGCTGCAACGAATCGGACTTGGTACGCCGGGAACGTCGCCATGCTACGGTAGTGGTCTTTCAAGCGATGAGAACGTTTCACTGCCTCGCATTCGCGTCGCTGCTCACCGGCATTGCCTTTGGCCAGACGCCGCGGTCAATCGCTGCGCAACCGGTCGAGATACCAAGCGGCAGTCTGCGCCTCAAAGGGTCCCTCTGGAAACCCACGGGCAAGGGTCCATTCGCTGCTGTTCTGTTCAACCACGGATCTGGCGGCCCCGATGCCGCGCACACGGCTGGAATGCCGATTACTGAGGCAGCCGAGGCTCGCTCCGCCGATCCCGGAGGACGACGTCTTCAAATTCCTCAATCAACACGTCACGCGTTGAGCGGCAACTCGATCGAGCGTTAGCTATTGCGCTGCCCAGAGTTGGAATCAAATGCCGATTTCCCGCATCTAGGTACGCCGTATGGCCGCAATTCGAATTGAGGATCGGACGCTTGTGCGGCGCCCCGCCTTGGGCTTCGCGGCGGCGCTCTTCTACATCTTCCTTTGGGCTTCGGCGTTCGTCCCAAGCCGCGTTCTCGCTCGCGGAGCGCCCCCGATCTCCATCCTTTCCCTTCGATTCTTGCTCGCCGGAGGGCTCCTGCTGGTCGGAGCGAAGCTCGCGCGGCTGACGATCCCCCGGGATGCAAAGACCTGGCTGTGGCTCTTGGCGGTCGGGGTCGGAGGCAACGCCCTTTACCTTGGGCTGACCTATGTCGCGCTGAGGCACATGTCCGCAGGAATGGGCTCGATCATCGCCAGCACCAACCCTCTGATTATGGTGCTGGTTGCGCCGTTCCTACTCCGGGAGCCGCTCACTGCGCGAAAGCTGATTGGCGCGCTCCTAGGCTTTGGCGGCGTGGTGTTGACGATGCACGCCCGAGCTGGCTCGGGAGCTGCGCGGCCGCAGGACGTGCTGCTTGCGCTCACCGGGGTACTTTCATTCATCGCGTCGAATATCCTATTTAAGCGGATGCGCGAGCGACCGCATCCGGTCGTGCTCAATGGTGCGCAGCTCACCTGTGCAGGCCTTGCAATGATTCCCGCCGCGTTGCTGTTCGAGGGTGTGCCTCACATCCATTGGACAGGTCCGCTGATCGCCAGCTTGGGGTACTTGGTGTTGATCCTCAGCGTCGGCGCCTCGATGCTCTGGTTCTGGATCCTCCAGCACGGCGAGGCAAGTAAAGTGAGTGCCTATTTCTTCCTCACGCCCGTGTTTGGGCTCCTTTCGGGCGCGCTCCTTCTCAATGAGCCACTGCTCAGCTGGGACGGGGTAGGCCTGGGCGTCATTGCACTGGGGCTGTGGCTTGTGACTCGCTTCTGAGCGCGGGGCCATTCCTCGCGTCTCCAGCCTGCAAACACGAAATCTCTGATGGCACCGTTCGAGCCACTCACCGGCCTCAGGCGCGCGAAATTGGAAAATCTCTCAGAAGGAGCGCCTCTGAGGTAGCGTGAGGGCCTATGAAGCTCACGCCCGACCTCGCCTCGCGCCGTACCGCTTTTCGCCAGCTCCACCAGAGCGGCTGCTTCGTTCTGCCCAACCCCTGGGACGTCGGCACCGCCCGCTACCTCCGTCATCTCGGGTTCAAAGCGTTGGCCACGACGAGCTCGGGGTTCGCCTTCACTCGCGGCTTGCCTGATGCCGATTGGGCAGTGCCGCGCGATTTGGCGCTCGCCCACATTGCCGAAATAGTCGCCGCGACCGAGCTGCCGGTGAATGCAGACTTCGAGTCGGGCTACGCGCACGAGCCACGCGCGGTCGGCGAAAACGTCCGGCTTTGCGTCGAGACCGGAGTCGCTGGGCTTTCCATCGAAGATGCGACCGGCGATCGCGCTCGACCACTCTATGATCTGTCGCTCGCGGTGGAGCGCATCCAGGCGGCTCGTTCCGCGATTGAAGCTTCGGGCAGCGGCGTTCTGCTCACCGCTCGTTCCGAGTGCTATCTGGTGGGCCATCCGGATCCGCTTGCCGAAGCCACGCGCCGCCTCCAGGCCTTCGCCGCCGCCGGCGCGGATGTACTCTATGCGCCAGGCCCGCACACTCGGGAGGAGATCGCTACCTTGATCGCCGCGGTGGCGCCACGACCGCTCAATGTGCTGATCAGCGCAGACTACGGCTTCACCGTCGCGGATCTCGCGGCGCTCGGCGTGCGCCGGATCAGCGTCGGGTCGGCTCTCGCGCGCGCCGCCTGGGCCGGCTTCATCCGCGCCGCCCGCGCCCTCGCCGGCGAGGGCAGCTTCTCCGGCTTCAGCGGCTCAGTGACCTTCAACGAGCTCAACGCCTTCTTTCGCCAGGACCTCCCGCGTCGGACACATTCTGAAGCCGGCAGTTGACGGAATCAGTTCTTAGGGCCTCTTATGCGCGGAATTTCTGATGACCAGTATTCCCGCCATTCGCGTACGACAATTTGGGGTCAACTTTTACGAGGCCTCGCTCACCGCGGATGTGATCGACCGGTTAGTAAGCTTCGAAATTTTGAGCTACTCAAACGGCGCGCCCCTCACCAAAGTTGCTGGCCGTCGCTCCTCGCCCAAGGTGAATTGGGAGCTACTCGAATCCAGAATTCGGGCGAGCGCTGAGGCCTATCAAAGGCCGATCATCAGCAAGAAGATCGAGGGGCTGATCGAGTACTATCAGCTGTGCTCGGAGCTCAACACCCTTCCTGCGATACCCGGGCCGGTGTTGCTGGTGTCCGATCGTCGCCTCGAGTTCAAACCGAGTCGTCCGAATGCGACGGTCGGCAGTCTGGAGATCCAGGAGGCTGACGGAACCCTGCATGTCCTGGATGGACAGCACCGGCTGCTGGCCCTTCATCAGGCCAAGCTTGAACGGCCGCTCTTGGACTTCGATGTCCCCGCCGCGCTCTTTGATCCGCTGCCGGGGGATCACACCGTCGAGCTCTTCGTCACGATCAACTCGAAACATACGCGATTGAACCCTTCGCACCTGGTGAGCCTGGCGGGGAGACGTCTCTATCGCGACGAGATGCTCGCCACGGCTCATGATGTGATCCGAGCACTCAACGAGTCGTCGGAGTCTCCGCTGCTCGGTCAAATCAAAATCATGGGAATCGGGCCAGGCAAGGTATCGCAGGCGGCGCTGGCGGATGAAATCAAGAACATCTTTGTCGCGATGGCGGCCGGAGGGTCGCGTTTTCAGCAGGACGCCAAGCGCTTTTTCGTCGTCTATTTCAAGCAGATCGCCAGGGTCTTTGAAACCGCCTGGAATGGACGCAAATACAGCATCAAGAGCAGCATCGCTCTGCGTGCCTTCATTCGCGTGATTCCGGACGTGTTTAAAAGGCTGAAGGAGAAGAGAGAGGATCCGCTCAGTGCCCGCGCGATTTACGCCGCGATCTCGCCCTGGGGGACGACCATCGGTGACGCGAGATTTGAAACCGAGGGAGCCTGGAAGCAAAAGCTCCTCGGTGGCGCGCAGGCGACGGTGGACTTATTGGCTCGCGAGCTACGCGCTGGCTTAGAACAAGCCTAGCTTGCGCTCAGCGCTAGAACACGTAACGGACAAAAAGAAAGCCGTCGAACAACGCCTCAACATAGTTGCCAACCCAAATTCCTGGAGCGAGCTCCAACCCGAAGTCTACCGGCGCCTTACGCAGCCGAGCATCGACTCCAAAGGGGACTCTCACGCCCGCGAAGAATCGATCTTGGCAAAACCTGCCTCCGTAATAGCCGCAGAATCCCGATGCAAAGGCGACCGCTCCTCCCACCCCAAGATACAGATCCAGGGTAAGGTCCGACTTGTCCTTCAAGACCTGGGCGAGGCCCCACTCGTAATCCCCGTGCAGCCGAAATCCGGGTCCGCCACCCACGGCGAGATCGAAGGCATTGGCGCCTCCCAACCAGTACTTGGCGTTCAGTCCAAGCGGGTAGCCCAGCATCAGCCCAAGGCCCCATCCCGGACGTTGATTTACCGGCTCCGAGTTTGCCGATGGCGCACCCAAGAGAAACACTGCCAAGCACCCAAGCGATGCAATTCGCGCGTTTGACTTCCGAATCGTCATAGGAAAGGAAAGGCTAGGTTTGCCCCTCCAGGGTCGTCAATCGGTAAATGTAGGCGGCGATCACGTCTCTACCTCGTCTTAAGAGGAGTCACAGCGGTAAAGGCGCACGGGCGCCCACCCCGCGACGATCATCCCGAGCTTGCGCGCCGCCGCCTGTGACACGTCCAGGATCCGATTCGCGGCATACGGACCTCGATCGTTGATCCGCACCTGGACGCGAGCTCCGTTGCGCAGATTCTGGACCACCAGGCAGGTGCCAAAACGAAGCGTCCGATGAGCCGCTGTGAATTCTTCCGGATTGAAGCGTTCACCGTTTGCCGTTCGGCGGCCCCGAAACTCGGTTCCATAGTAAGAGGCCGTTCCCTCTTCAACATAGCTTCCCCGTGCAGTTGGCTCGCCTCGCACGGCTCGGTGACAACCCATCGACGGCGCGGTGATTGCTACCATCAGCAGCAGTTGCGACTTGAGGCGCATTGTCTTTGATCGGGCAAAGCATGGACTGTATGTCGGTTGTCAAGGATGTCGTGTTTCCCGCTCTGTTTCCGATCTCCTGGGTAGAGGCGGGCAACGCCGCCCCTCATCGAAAGGAACGGACCATGACCTATCTCAAACTGATCTCGACGTTCGCTGGCTTGACGTCTTTACTCTCGCTTGGTAGCCGTGAAGCCCCTCCCCGAAACTCGCGAGCAAACGCAGGGCGATCGCGAACCGCACCGCAGTCGCGCGAACGCGGCGATAGCCCGACGTGGCCGCCTCCCGATGGGGTGTACTGGGGAATGTAGAGGTGCTGGGCAGCTGAATCCTG
Organism: Myxococcaceae bacterium; assembly: GCA_036781205.1. Lineage (GTDB taxonomy): Bacteria > Myxococcota > Myxococcia > Myxococcales > Myxococcaceae > DAIQBK01. The sequence goes on along the minus strand of DAIQBK010000003.1, from coordinate 203,689 downwards.
GGGTGGTAGCCTCCGCGCCAGTTTTTGGTGGCGGGGACCCCAGCCGGTTTTGGCCGCGGGTTCCTTCGGGGAGGGTAATGCATGCCCGCACTGGAGCCAGGCCAGTGGCAAGCGCTGAGCCCCTACTTAGACGAGGCGCTCGAGTTGTCACCCGAGCGCCTCGCGGCTTGGCTCGAATCAATTCGTGAGCAGAATCCGTCCCTCGCTTCGGATTTGCACACGCTGCTCAAAGAACACGAGGCACTGGGTAACGAGGGCTTCCTCCAGGCTAGCGCCGCAGTTTCCTGCGGCGCACCCGTAAGTGGTCAGAGCGTAGGTGCCTACGCGCTCGAGTCCGTCATTGGCCAGGGAGGAATGGGGACGGTTTGGCTGGCGCGGCGTACCGACGGCCGATTCGAGGGACGAGCGGCGGTTAAGTTCTTGAAGGTCGCGCTCGTAGGAGGCGCCGGCGAGGAGCGCTTCAAACGGGAAGGCAGCATCCTCGCGCGGCTTGCGCATCCCAACATCGCTCATCTGATTGACGCGGGTTTGTCTGCCTCGGGTCAGCCGTACCTGATTCTCGAATACGTCGAAGGCCAGCAGATTGACAGATACTGTGAACAAAACGCGATAGGCCTGGAGGCGCGAATCCGCCTTTTTCTCGACGTACTCGCAGCCGTTGCGCACGCGCACGCCAACTTGATTGTCCACCGAGACATCAAGCCTTCGAACGTGCTCGTCACCCGAGAGGGCCAGGTGAAGCTGCTCGATTTCGGGATCGCCAAACTGCTCGAGGAAGAAACCGGGGTGACGGTTCTCACCCGCGAGGGCGAACGAGCGCTCACCCCCGCCTACGCCGCGCCAGAGCAAGTGATCGGAAGAGCAGTCACCACCGCGACCGACGTTTATGCTTTGGGCATCCTTCTTTACCTTTTACTCACCAGGAAGCACCCGGCCGAGTCTGCGCTTCAGTCTCCGGCGGACCTGATCAAAGCGATCGTCGACACGGAACCGCCGCGGGCATCGGATCTCGTCGCTCCCACAGACAAGCAGAGATCGGCGCTCCGAGGAGACCTCGACACTATCGTCGCCAAGGCACTGAAGAAAAATCCGGCCGAACGCTATGCCTCGGTGATCACGTTTGCCGAGGATCTTCGCCGATACCTTCGTCACGAGACCATCAGCGCGAGGCCGGATTCGCTTGCCTACCGCGCCAAAAAGTTCGTGCGCCGGAATCAGGCTGCGGTCGCGCTGGCCACGGCAGCCTTCGTCACAACGGTCGCCGGCGCGGTGTCCACGGTAATCCAGGCGCGCACGGCGCGGATTGAGCGCGACTTCGCTCTGCGACAGTTGTCGCGCGCCGAAGCGATCAATGAGCTCAACTCATTCGTCCTCTCCGACGCGGCGCCATCGGGCAAGCCCTTTACCGTCAACCATCTGCTTGCTCGGGCGGAACAGCTCGTGCGAAAGGGAGCGAGCGATCTGAATCGGGTGGAGCTGCTCCTGTCGATCGGTCGGCAATACACCGTTCAGGATGAATATGCCAAAGCTCGCGAATTGTTGACGCAAGCTTACGCGCTCGCTCGCGCGCTGCCAGATCGATCCACCGCTGCGCGTACATCCTGCGCACTGGCCCAGGCGCTCGCGCACGGGACGGACCTGGAGGCAGCAGAGAGGCTGATCCAGGAAGGCCTCGGCGAGCTTCCCAACGATGCACGTTTCGCCCTCGATCGCGTTTTTTGCCTGCAGCGTGGCAGTGAGGTCGCGATCCAGCGTGGCCAGTCACTGGATGCGGTCGTACGTGCCGAGGCCGCGCGCCCTGCATTAAGCAAGGCGCTCTTTCACTCCGAGGTAGTTGAATCAGACAACTTAATTACTCTTGCCGGCGCCTATCGGAACGCTGGACGAGTCCGGGAGGCGAACGCCGCGTTCGAGGAGGCTGCCGCCCGCCTGGCGGCGCTTGGGCGCGACGATACCCAGCGAGCCAGCACACTGTTCAACAATTGGGGAGTCGCGCTTTGGCTTTGGGGGCGGCCGCTGGATTCTGAGCGCGTGCTTCGCCGCGCGGTCGCAGTGAGCGAAGACAGCCGAGCCGAATCGGTCGTTTCACCGATGCTGTTGCTCAACTATGGTCGCTCACTAAAGGAGCTCGAGAGGCTGAACGAAGCGGCAAAGTTTGCCGAACTCGCGTACGCGAAGGCAAAGGCGGCCGGAGACCAAACGGTCGTCAACCAGTCGCTACTGGTACGTACAGCCATCTATCGCAGCCAGGGCGACCTCGAACGCGCCGCGCAGATGCTCACCGAGCTCGAGCCCATGTTGCGACGCAGCCTTCCGCCGGGCCACGTCGCATTCGCGTCGCTTGCTTTGCAGCAGGCTCTCAACGCCCAGGCCCGCGGTGACGTACAGAAGGCTCTCGATCTCGCGAATCAGGTGGTGACGATTGCGGAAGAAGCAATCAAGGCGGGCCGCGAAGGGGTGGGCTACTTGCAAGTTTATCTCGTGAGCCGCTCCAACATTCACTTGCAGCTGGGTCACCTGGGCGAAGCAGCCGCGGACGCCGGGCGGGCTTTGAAGATCTTGCTTGACGCCAGCCAGACGGAAAGCTTTTCGGCGGCGCTCGGTCGAGCGTACCTCGCGCTCGGGCGTGCGCTTTCGCCGCAGGGCAAAGACGAGGAAGCTCGCGCGGCGTTTCGCTTCGCGATCGAAAATCTCCAGAGTGCGCTCGGTGCGGATCACTCCGAGACGCGAGCCGCGCGCCAGCTCCTTATGGGCACAGTCCGCCCCTGAAGCAGCCTCTCAGGAGACCCGCGATCGGGGACATGGCCCACCTCGAGTTGGAAAATCTCACCAAGCGCTTTAGTGGCGTGGCCTCGGTCGATGCGATCAACCTCTCGGTCGAGCACGCCGAGTTCATCTGCCTGCTTGGCCCCTCGGGGTGCGGCAAGACCACGACGCTGCGGATGATCGCGGGCTTGATCGAGCCGGATGCTGGCGAGGTCCGCGTTGGCGGCAAGGTGCTGTCCTCCCCGCGAGGCGTCATTCCACCCGAGCGGCGCAACATGGGGATGATCTTCCAGAGCTATGCGGTCTGGCCGCATATGACCGTGGGGCAGAACGTCGCTTACGGCCTGAAGATGAGAAAGGTGCCGCCTGCAGAACGGCACAAGCGCACCGAAGCCGTTCTGCGGGCCACCAGGCTCACCCAATTGGCAGATCGCTATCCCGCGGAGCTCTCCGGCGGACAACAACAGCGAGTCGCGCTGGCGCGCGCTGTGACCTCCCAGCCGGACATCCTGTTACTCGATGAGCCGCTGTCCAACCTCGACGCCAATCTGCGAGGCGACCTGAGGTTGGAGATTCGGCGATTGCACGAGGAGTTTCGCACCACCTCCATCTATGTCACCCATGATCAGGTGGAGGCGATGGCGATGGCCGACCGGATCGTGGTGATGAACCTGGGCCGGATCGAGCAGATCGGCACGCCTCAGGAGGTCTACGACCGGCCTCGCTCGAAATTCGTCGCCCGCTTTCTCGGCGGAAGCAACGTGATCGATGCCGTCCATCTGTCGGGAAAGGCGGTGGAGGTCGCCGGCCGAGCTTTGGAGATTGGCGAGGGCGAGTTCGCCGGCCCAGGAAAGCCAATGAGCTTCTGCGTCAAAACACATGATCTTGAGCTTGTGCCGGACCTCCAGGCTGGTGGAAACAACACGCTCAACGCGATCGTGCGCGGCCAAACGTATCTGGGCAGCCACCGCGATTACGTCGTGGACATCGGACAGGAGGTGTTGGTAGCTGCACCCGCCTCGCTCGATCTTCCCCGCGGCTCGAAAGTGTTGATCCGGTTTCGGGCCGACCGCTGTCGGGGTCTGATCCAATGAACCAAGGAGAGCCATGATGAGATTGATTCCTCTCAACGCGCTGTGCACCTTTTGGTGGGTTGCTGCGATCGCGCTCCCAGTGGCTGCCCAGGAAACGACTCCGGAGCTGGTCGCCGCCGCAGTCAAGGAGGGCAGGGTGGTCTGGTATTCGGCAGTCGACGTCAAAGTCGCCGAGGCAGTCGCAAAAACCTTCCGCGCCTCCTACCCGAAGATCCAGATTGATGTCGAGCGTGCCGGATCGGAGCGAGTCTTCCAAAGGATCAACCAGGAATACCAATCCGGGATCAAGAACGTCGACGTGGTCAATTCCTCCGACGCTTCGCACTTCTTGTTCTGGAAGCAGCAAAAATGGCTGGCGCCGCACACCCCGCCAGACGTCAAGCGCTTCGGCGCGCGGTACAAGGACCCCGAGGGCTATTTCGCGACCTGGCGTGCGACGCTGAATGTGATCGCCTACAACACCAATCTGGTTTCGCCGAAAGACGCGCCGACCGGTTATCTCGACCTGCTCGACCCGAAGTGGAAAGGCAAATTGGTCAAGTCGCATCCCGGCTACAGTGGGACCAGCCTGACCGGCACCTATGCCCTGACCAAGGCGCTCGGATGGGAATACTTCGAGAAGCTGTCCAAGCAAGCGGTGCAGCAGCTGCAGTCCACCACCGCTCCGCCCAAGAGCATTGCGAGCGGCGAGCGCGTGGTGATGGTGGATGGGAACGAGTACAACATGTTCATGGAGATCGACGCCAAGAGCCCGGTGAAGATCGTCTATGCGAAAGAAGGCACGCCGTTCGTGACGTCGCCGGGCGCGATTTTCGCCGCTGCGCCGCATCCGAACGCGGCGCGGGTTCTCCAGAATTTCCTGTTCACCGTCAAAGTCCAGCAACTGTTGGTGAACGAAGGAGGCTTGCGCTCGGTACATCCCGACGTCAATTACCCGCCAGGGCGAACGCCGCTCGCGGAGATCAAGCTCCTCCCAGACGACCCGGAAGGAATGCTGCCGCTGATCGCCGACATCAAGAAGCGCTACACGGCCATCTTCGGCAACTGAGCGATCGCGGTGAGGCCAGCAGCAGACGCGATCGAGGGCACGCCGGAGCGCAGCAGCGCGCGTTCGATCGACTGGACTGCGCCGTTCTCGATTGTGATGGCGTTGCTGCTGGCTTCGCTGGTGCTGCTGCCGATGTTTTGGCTTGCGCTCACCAGTCTTCGCGACGACTCCGGCCGCTTCACCCTCGAGCACTACCGACAGCTGGTTGTCGATCCCGCCTTCCTCAAGCCTTTAGCCAATACGTTGTGGACCTCCTGCGCCGTCGGGGCCTTGTGCGTGATCGCGGCCGCTCCGATGAGCTGGTTGGTGTCGCGTACCGATCTGCCGGGAAAGCGGTTGCTGCGGGTGCTGATCCTCGCCTCCTTTGTCACGCCCCCCTTTCTCGGTGCGTTCGCTTGGGTCCTGCTCGGCGGCCCGAACGCCGGGCTGCTCAACCAGTGGTACTACGGGCTGTTCGGACTCAAGCCGTTCGAGGCGGCCCCACTGCTCAACATCTTCTCCGCTTCGGGGATGGTGTTCGTCATTTTCCTCTATACCTTTCCTTATGTTTTTACCTTCGTGGCGAACAGTCTGGATCTGATTCCCAGTGAGCTGGAAGAAGCATCCGCGATTCTCGGCGCGAGCCCTTTTCGGACCGCGCTTCACATCACCTTGCCTTTGGGGCTCCCAGCGCTGTTGGCCGGGTTCTTGGTCGCCTTCTTGCAGTCGATGACCCTGTTCGGACCGCCGGCAATTCTGGCGATGCCCGCCGGCATCGACGTGATTACCACCAAAATCTGGAGCCTGTTCCAGTTCCCTCCCAGGTTGGGCCTCGCTGCCGCGGCGTCGCTGCCGCTATTGCCGATCACCGTCGCGCTGTTGCGGGCGCAGACGCTGATTCTGGGGCGGCGGGGGTACGCGGTGATCAGTGGAAAGAGCGGCGGGCGGCAGCTGATTCGCCTCGGCGCTTGGAAGGTCCCGGCGCTCGCTCTGTTCGCGTTGGTCCTCGGCTGTTCGATTGCCTTGCCCTACGGCGTGCTTTTGCGCACCTCGTTCGTGAAGAACTGGTCCCGGCCGCTGGCGGACAACTTGACGCTCGAGCACTGGCGGTTCGTCTTTCTCGAATTCAGCCAGACCAAGCTGGCGCTGCAAAATACCTTCGTGCTCGGCATCGCCGCGGCGACCGCCGGGACGATCCTGGTCACCGCGGTGGGCTACCTCAGTCTGCGCAAGATTGTTTGGGGCCACCGATCGCTGGCGTTTCTCGCCAACGCGCCGGTGGCGATTCCCGGGATCGTGCTCGCGGTGGGACTCTTCCTGAGCTACACCCGGCCGCCGCTTGTGCTTTACGGCACGTTGTGGATCATCTTCTTCGCCTACCTCACCAAGGAGCTTCCGGTGGGCTATCAGCAGATCTCGGCTTCGCTGAAGGCGGTCCATCCCGAGCTCGAGGATGCGAGCCGCATTTTCGGCGCCACCCGTTTGCGCGCGCTCTTTGACATTACTGCCCCGCTGATCCGCAATGGCGTGATCGCCACCTGGATATTTATCTTCATCGGATCGATCCGGGAACTGTCGGCCACGATTCTATTGTTCACCGCTCGGACCAAGACGATCTCGGTGACGATGTTCGACCTGCGCGAGAGCAACGACTGGGGACCCATCGCGGTGCTGTCGACCACCATGCTGCTCATCACCTTCGGGATGGTTGCGGTGATCTACCGCTTTACTGATCGGAGGCCGACTTGAATCCAACGCTGCAGGACCGCTTGCCTGTGCTCGGGCTGATGCTCGGCGATTGCGCTGGAATCGGACCGGAAATTTGCGCGCGAGTCCTTGCTGATCGGCGGATGGTTGACGCCGCTCGCCTCGTGGTGATCGGCGATGCGCGGGTGCTCGAGCAGGGGGCCCGCGATGCGGCAGTGAGCGTCGCCTTTATCGCGTACAGCGCGCCAGAGGAGATCGACTGGACCCGCCCAGAAATCCCGGTGATCGACCTTCACAATCTCGATCCCCGCGCGATCCGCCGCGCCGAAGTCTCGGCCGAGTCCGGGCGCGTTTGCGGAGAGACGCTGGGATATATCATCCGGCTTGCGCTCGAGGGACGCCTGGACGGCATCGCCTTCGCGCCGCTCAACAAGGCCGCGCTGCACGCGGGAGGATGGGACTTCCACGATGAGCATCAGATGTTCGCGCAGCTGACGGGTCATCGAGGCGCGTTCGGCGAGATCAACGTCCTCGACGGTCTTTGGTTCTCCCGGGTGACGTCTCACGTCTCGCTGCGCCAGGCGCTCGAACAAATCACCGCCGAACGCATCGACCGGGCGCTCACGCTCGCGGACCACGCGATGCGAAGCGCGGGAATTGACCTCCCTCGCATCGCAGTGGCAGCGCTGAATCCCCACGGCGGTGAGAACGGCCTGTTCGGCCGTGAGGAGATTGAGATCATTGCGCCTGCCGTGGCCCAGGCCGCGCGCCGTGGGATCGGGTGTCGAGGACCCTTCCCTGCGGATACCGTCTTCCTCAAGGCGTTCGCCGGGGAGTATGACGGAGTGCTCAGCATGTACCACGACCAGGGGCAGATCGCGACGAAGCTCAAGGGCTTCCAGCGCGGCGTCACCGTCACCGCCGGCCTGGAAATTCCCTTCGCGACTCCTGCGCACGGCACTGCTTTCGACATCGTCGGCAGGGGCGTCGCCTCCACCAATGCGCTCGAGCAGGCCGTGCAGCTGTGCGCGCGCCTCGCGCTTACCCATTCCAGATCATAGGACCCCCATGCCAGCCACCAGCGAAACAGCGTCCCCGTCGCAGGTTTCCTCCCTCACCGATTACGTCGCCGGCTTCATCGTTGAGACGAGCGCGCGCGACGTTCCCAAGGATGTTGCGCACCTCGGCAAGCGGTCGGTGATCGACGGGATTGGCCTCGCCCTCGCTGGCGCGGCTTCGCAGACCGGCCGGATCGCCCGCAGCTATCTTTCTTCGCTGGGCATCGGATCGAACAAAGGGAGCGTCGTGATCGGGGCCGAGCTGAGGCTGCCTGCGCGATTCGCCGCGTTCGCCAACGGAATCTCCATTCATGCCGACGACTACGACGACACCCAGCTCGCGGTAGCGGCGGACCGCGTCTACGGGCTGCTCACCCACCCCACCGCGCCGGTCCTGCCGACGGTGCTCGCGCTTGCCGAACGCGACCGGCGCAGCGGCCGCGATCTGATGACCGCGTATCAGGTCGGGGTGGAAGTAGAATGCAAGCTGTCCGAGGCGATCCTGCCGCGCCATTACCAGCACGGCTTCCACAGCACCGGGACCGTCGGGACGATCGGGGCGGCGGCCGGGGCGGCCAAGCTGCTCGGCCTCGAACGCGAAGCCACCCGGCGCGCGCTGAGCATCGGCGCCACCCAGGCCGCAGGGTTGCGCGAAAACTTCGGCACGATGACCAAGCCCTTTCATGCCGGCCACGCGGCGGAAGGCGGGCTGGTCGCAGCTGAGCTGGCGAAGCTTGGATTTACTGCCTCGCCGAACGGCCTGGAAGCGGACCGCGGTTTTTTCCGCGCTGCCGGCGGCGGCTACAGCCCGGAGTTGATCGAGGGCAAGTTGGGCCGACCCTGGACCTTCCATGCCCCGGGGGTGTCGATCAAACCGCATCCGAGCGGCTCGCTTACTCACCCGGGAATGGCGGTGATGATCGACCTCATCCGGCGCAACGAGTTGCGTCCGGAGCGTGTGAAGCGGGTGGCGGTCGGTACCAACCACAACCTGCCCAACGCCCTCATCCATCACCGCCCGCGAACCGAGCTACAGGCAAAATTCAGCATGGAATTTTGCATGACGATTCTGCTGATCGAGCGCAAGGCGGGACTGGAGCAGTTCACCGACCAGGTGGTGAATCGGCCGGATATCCAGGCGATGTTGCAGAAGGTGAGCTTTGGCGTGCATCCCGAGGCCGAGGCCGCCGGCTTCGACAAGATGACGACTCTGATCGAAGTGGAGCTGGTCGACGGCACCATCCTCAAAGGCAGGGCGGACTTCGGCAAGGGCAGCCCGGCGAACCCGATGACCGACCCAGAGCTCGAGGAGAAGTTTCGGGAATGCGCCGCCTGGGGAGGCCTGTCGCGCGAGCAAGCAAACCAGGTCCTCGAATTGGCCTGGAGGATCGAAGAGCTCCAGGACGTGGGCGAGCTCACACGGCTCCTGCGAAGAAACGTTCCCTGACAGCAAGTGCCCGCGATGTTCGACGGCTTCCTGAAAGCGCGAATCGACGTTTCGGGCGCGACCATCCAGCTGCGCCGCGGAGGCAGCGGTCCACCCTTGTTGCTTCTGCACGGCAATCCTCTGACCCACGTGATGTGGCACAAGATTGCGCCGCGGCTCGCCGAGGATTTTACGGTGGTTGCCACCGACCTGCGCGGCTACGGCGATAGCTCGAAGCCGGATGGCGGGCCCGATCACAGTGGCTACTCCTTCCGTGCGATGGCGACTGATCAGGTGGAAGTGATGGCCGAGCTTGGATTCAACTCCTTTTACGTCTGCGGCCATGACCGCGGCGCGCGGGTCGCGCATCGGATGGCGCTCGACCATCCCGACCGGGTGAAGCGCGTAGCGTTTTTGGACATCGTCCCCACCCATCACGTGCTCACCCACATCAGCAAGGAATGGGCGGTTGACTCTTATCACTGGTTCTTCATGGCCCAGCCGTACGACTATCCCGAGCAGATGCTGATCGGCTACGGACTGGAGCGCTATATCCGAAGGAAGCTGGACAAGAAGGGCGTCGGGATGAGCGGCTTCACGCCCGAGGCACTGGCCGAGTACATCCGCTGCTGCACTCCGGAAAACCTCCACGCGGTGTGCGAGGACTACCGGGCAGCAATCGGGATCGATCTCGCTCACGACGAAGCGGATCTGCACCGGAAACTTGCGATGCCGGCTTTGGTGTTGTGGGGGGAGCGAAGCCACGTCAATCGCAGCTTCAAACCGATCGAGGCTTGGCTGGAACGGGCAAGTGACGTCCGTGGCAAGATGCTGCCGTGCGGGCACTACCCCGCCGAGCAACTCCCTGACGAAACCTACGCCGAGCTGCGTGCCTTTTTTCGCTGAGCCGCCAGAGGCGAGAGCTGTGATAGTGCCCCCGCGGGTGTAGAATCGTCCAGTTGCGGACGGTTGCCAGTCGACATGAATGCGGATGCCAGCCTTGAGCACCATTGTTGTGATCGCGTTTGGCGGGCTCTCGCACCTGCGCGTTTGCGTGCAGGTAAATTTCTGCGACGACGCTGCTCTTCACGCAGCCTGATCGCCCGGAGCATTGCTGCTCAACAGTCGTCACCACGCAAAAAGCTACTTGCATCCAGCGTTCTATCGGCCTAGCTAACAAACGAGTAAATCGTGTAAAACGTGAAATAAAGGTATTCGAAAGATCGACAAAGGCGGGAAGGGGAAATGCACGAGAATGAATTGAGGGCGCACGTTGCAGCGCTTTTGATTGCGGCTCGGCATGTAGCCGAGGCTTACGGCAATGCAAGCGTGCGCGAGCAAAAGGAGTCGATCGATCGGCTGCGCCGAGTCATCAAAAACGTGGAACAGCGAGTCGCGACTTCAGCGGCGACCGCTCGTCCGCCACGTGAAGTCGGACCGCACCCGGAGCAGGAGAGAGATCTCGCGAAGGAGAGGGCTCGGGACGACGAGGAGGATCGAACACGCGTTGCGAAGTCGGGAGCAAGGCTTCGGTAGCGAGATGCGCGGCGATGGCGCGCCTCCACATAGAGACGCCCAGCGAGTTCCGTCACCACCCCAAAGTGCTCCTCGCATGCTGCGCTACCTTTTTGAGCATGAACTGGTAAATCGAGTAAAACCTCCTAATTTTGATATTCAGTGATATCCAGCGCTGCCAGACGCGGCTGGGAGAAGGAGGTATAACTTTTGTCCCATTTGTCTCTGGGACCAAGTGTGAAGCAACCTCGATGGAAAGCAGCGGTTCCGCGATGCAGATGCGTTCCCTGAACTGGTCCGCCGACGCCGCTTTGGAGCGTCTTGCAATGCTGAGGCGGATGCGGGAGGGCTCGTCGCCACCCGGAGAAGACAAATGTGCGAGAAAGAATTCAACGCCCACGTTGCAGCACTTTTGATTGCGGCTCGTCACGTGGTCGAGGCGTACGGCAATGCAAGGGTGCGCGAGCAAGAGGAAGCAATTGGTCGCCTGCGCCGAGTCGTGAAAACCGTGGAATGTCAAGTCGCGACTTCGCCAATGACCGTTCGTCCGCGGAATGAAGTCGGGCTGAATCCCGACGACGAGCAGGATCCCGCGAAGACGGGGGTTGGATACGGTGCAGGACATCAACGAGTCCAGGCGGGTCGTAGACGGGCTGCGAAGTCGCAAAGCGTTAATCCCAGGCCGTGAATTTGGATGCTTGCGCCCTTTGGGCGACTCCGGTCCGTCGACCGTGGGCACGACTGCACGCCAGCACTAACGGTCCGAGAAGGCACTTGCCAGGCGCGCTTGAGGAGTCCAATTGAAAGATGAGGACCGCGATCCAAATTGGAGAGGGACAATGGCCCTAGAGCCGATCGACGTGGTGGTGGTCGGTGGCGCGAACACCGACTTTTTGGTGAGGGGGCCTTCGTTACCGAAGCCGGGCTCCACCGTCGAGGGCGACGAATTTCAAACGGCGCCGGGAGGAAAGGGCGCGAATCAAGCCGTCGCGGCGGCCGCCTCGGTGCGAAAACGGCGTTGGTTGCGCGGGTGGGCACCGATGAACGAGGGGGCGCGATTCTCGCGAAACTCCGCAGTGAGGGGGTCGATGTTGGGGAGGTATCCGGAGATAGCGAGGCGGCCACCGGCGTCGCGATCGTGATGGTCGACGCTGCGGGTGAGAAGCAAATCCTGACCGCTCCCGGTGCGAATCGCTGCCTTACCGTCCGGGACATCGCCCACGCGGGAGAGCGCATCGCGAGTGGACGAGTGGTTCTGCTGCAGCTCGAAGTGCCTATGGAGGCGGTCGAGGCTGCCATTCGCCTCGGTCGAGCCGCCGGTGCGCGGATCATCTTGGATCCCGCACCGCCGCGGCAGCTCTCGGAGGCATTGCTGAAAGACGTGCACGTCATTCGGCCCAATGCGGTAGAGGCCGAAGCGCTCACGGGCATCAAGGTTGTTGATCAGGCCACCGCCCATCAGGCGGCGGACAATCTCATTCGCCGAGGTGCCGCGGCCGCGATCGTCGGAGCTCCTGGAGGCAACCTGCTTCTATCCGCGGATGGCGAATTCTTTATGCCCCATCTTCCAGTGCAGTCGATGGATTCGACCGGTGCTGGCGATGCGTTCGCAGCGGCCTTGGCGGTTTCGATTGCGAAGGGAGATGATCTCGCAACTGCGGCCCACTTTGCGAACGCAGCGGCTGCTCTGAAAACAACGAGATTGGGAGCCCAGGCCGGCCTGCCGCAACGCGAGGAGGTCCTGAATCTACTCGCGCGTTTCGAGCCCGCCGCGGCGCCAGCATGAGCCGATTACTTCGGTTGGCGGCGGTACAACTTGCGCAGCTCGTCTTTTGCCCGATGGATTGCCTGCTTTCGCGAGGCCGATAGATTTCGGCCCGCTCGGTTTTCGTAGAAAGTGAGCATCGACATCGCGGACCGAAACGGCGAGGACTTTCTCCGGGAGCTCTGCTCGGCAGCTCGCTTCAAGGATCGCGCAATCTCCTTCGGGCTTCGCGTAAAGACGCGGGTCTCTAGATCCAGGGCATTGCTGCGTTCCGTTACCTCGCGGGACCAGCGGCGTTGGTTTGCGGCGCTGGCGCCTTTGCCGCCGTTAGCTCGCGCTCGTAGTTTTCGTCGGACTGGCATTGCGGAGCCTCCTTCAGGAGAAAGTAGGTCACACCTCGAAGGTTGGTGACGGTTTCTGCTTCGAGTGTTACCTTTTTGTTTTTTTGGGGGCTCGCATGGCGACGAAAACAATCCCTGCAAACTTCATGGACCTGCTGACGAAGAAGAAAGCATTCGCCGATCTGGCGACGGTGATGCCGGACGGCACTCCGCAAGTGTCACCGGTCTGGTTCGACTTTGCCGGTGGCCGCATTCGGGTGAACACCGCGCGCGGGCGAGTGAAAGACCGCAACATGCAGAAAAACCCGGCGGTGGCGCTGGCGATCCTGGACCCAGAAAATCCCTATCGCCACATCGCCATCCGCGGGCGCGTCGTCAGGTCCAGCGAAGACGGAGCCACGGCGCACATCGATTCGCTCGCCAAGAAGTACCTGGGCAAGGACAAGTATCCCATGTCCCGGCCGGATGAAGTCCGCGTGATCTACGAGATCGAGCCCTTATCGGTCTCGACGATGGGCTGATCCGTGAGCATTTGGGGTCGCGCGCTCTCCGACGCGGCTGGTGCGCCGCTCACGGACGAAGACGCGCTGGCGCTTGCCAAGGCGCAAGTGCCACCGGTCGAGCTCTTTGCCGCCGCCGCGGCCATTCGCGATCGCCAGTTCGGGCGGACCGTGACGTTTTCGCCGAAAGCATTCTTGCCGCTCACCAATCTTTGCCGCAACCGATGCGATTACTGCTCGTTTCGCCGTTCGCCGGGTGAGGATGGCGAGTGGACGATGAGCCCCGATGAGGTCGAGGCGTGGCTGAAACGCGCGCAGGCGCAGGGCTGTGGAGAAGCGCTGTTCTGTCTGGGGGATACTCCCGAGAGCGCCTTTCCTTCCTACCGCCGGACGCTTGCAGAATTCGGGCAGCCAAGCACCGTCGAGTTTCTCTACTTTGCCGGCGAACGCGCGCTCGAGCACGGCCTGCTGCCGCATACCAACGCCGGCCTGCTCAGCCGTGAGCAGATGGCTCGGCTTCGCCGAGTCAACGTGAGCCTCGGTCTGATGCTCGAGAACGTGAGTCAGCGACTGTGTGAGCCGGGAATGCCCCACCATCGGGCGCCCGACAAGCGGCCGGAGAAGCGCCTCGCGATGATCGCCGCAGCCGGGCAACTGCGGATCCCGTTTACTACCGGCATTCTGGTCGGTATCGGAGAGACACGGATGGAGCGGATCGAGAGCTTGCTTGCAATTCGCCGGCTGGACCGCACCTATCGGCATGTTCAAGAAGTGATCGTGCAGAATTTCCGCGCGTCCGCCGGCGCGCCCATGGAGAGCGCCCCCGAGCCCAACGAAGCAACGATCCTCGACGCAGTAGCGCTGGCGCGGTTGATTCTGGATCCGGAGGTGTCGCTGCAAGCGCCCCCCAACTTGAATCCCTCTTCGATTGAGGGTCTGCTGGCTGCGGGCATCAACGATTTCGGCGGCATCTCGCCGATCACGCCGGACTACATCAACCCGGGTCATCCCTGGCCGCATCTGGCGGCGCTGGCGAACGCGTGCGAGCGCGCAGGCTTTACGCTGCGGCCGCGGGCACCGATCTACGACCGCTTCGTCACCGACGAATGGCTCGATCCGACCCTGCAGGCGCCGACCCGAGCGTTGCAAGCGAGATTGGCCGCCCCGCGGTTGAGGGTAGGCTCATGAGTCTCTCGCACCTCTTCGATGCGGCCGACCCAGAGGTGCGTGCGCTGCTCGACCGCTGTCTCGAGGGGGCGGACTTGCCACTCGCCGGTGCGCTTCGGCTCTCGGCGGTGAATGGTCGCGACCTGCACGCGCTCTTGGCTACTGCGGATGAGCTACGGCGTCGTCAGGTCGGCGACGAAGTCAGCTACGTCGTCAATCGCAACATCAACTTCACCAATGTCTGCACCAAGGCCTGCCGTTTCTGCGCCTTCTCACGAACCCAGCGCAGCGAAGAGGGATACTTCTTCGAGATCGAGGAAATCGTCCGACGTGCGCTCGAGGCGCAGGCCCTCGGCGCCACCGAGGTGTGTATTCAAGCGGGCCTGGCTCCCGGGTTGGACCCTGGCTTCTATTTGGAACTGGTCCGGGCGATCAAACGCGCGGCGCCCTCACTCCACCTGCATGCCTTCTCGCCAGAGGAGATCAAGTACGGCGCGGAGCTACGGCGCCTGTCGATCCGGGACTTTCTGACCGAGTTGCGGGACGCCGGCCTCGGCTCCCTTCCCGGCACGTCCGCGGAGATCCTTGACGATCAGCTTCGGCACCGCATCGCGCCAGGGCGGATCACAACCGGGGAGTGGATCGAGGTGATCACCACCGCCCATCAGATTGGGCTGCCTACCACCTCCACGATGATGTACGGGCACGTCGAGACAGACGAGCAACGAATTGCTCATCTCGAGCAATTGCGCGCCATTCAATCTCGCACCGGAGGTTTCACTGAGTTCGTGCCGCTTTCGTTCGTGCACGAGGAGGCGCCGATGCACGTTCGGCACTACCTACCGGACTTGCGCCCTGGTCCGAGCGGAAACGAGGTGACGCGCGTGTATGCCATCGCCCGCCTGATGCTCGGCCCGACCTTCAAAAACATTCAAGTCTCTTGGGTCAAAGACGGTACCCGCTTTGCCCAGTGGCTGCTCTCTTGCGGCGCCAACGATTTCGGGGGCACGCTGATCAACGAGAGCATCTCGACCTCGGCCGGCGCAATGCACGGTCAGTTCCAGAGTCCGGCGGATCTCCGCCGGCTGATCCGCGAAGCCGGTCGAGTGCCCGTCCAGCGCGACACCCGCTACCGTACGCTGCGGGCATTCGGAGCGGTGGAGAGCCCCGGTGAAGATACCGCGCTCGATCGCGTGATCGACGCCGAGTCGACGTTCGGCAGCTACGCGCAGCTGACCCATGATCCGCGCTTTCGTTTTCGTTTGCCGGTCGCGCGCGACCTCCAAGGACGGCCTTAGGCCCAACTTGGGGGACGGGCGGTTAGGTTTGCAGCGAGCGCAGCAGTCGGGCGTGGTCCGCGGGTCCGTCCACGTCGAATGCGAGCCGTGGGTTCTCGAGGATCGTCACGCGCAGGCGAGCCGCCCGAGCCGCGGTGAGGTGCGCTATGAAGCTGTCGCTCCGGCCGAACGCGGTGCGCAGGCAGGTGGGAGGCGATAGCGCAAGCGCGTTGGTGTGACGCCCGTCGGCGGCGGGCACCAGCACTACTTGGTGATTGGACAGCAGTCCGACAACTGCGCGCACGTCCACCGGCTGGATCGCTGGTAGGTCCGCCATCAGCACCAACGCCGCGCGCGCGCCCCGAGCCTCCAATTCGACCAGTCCGCCGTCGACCACACCGGCCAAGGTGGCAACGCCCGGAGGATCCAACCGGACGAAGGCCCGATACTTGCGAGCCGCATTGGCAACCGCTCGCGAGTCGGTAGAGACGAGAATACCGTCCACCGCGTGCGAGGCGATGATCGTCTCGAGCACGTGCTCGAACAGACGCTGCGCCAATGCCTGTCGGGCCGGATCTGGGAGCGCAGGCGCGAGACGAGACTTGCCGCGATCGAAGGCTTTGGCCGGCACCAAGGCCCAGATCATGACGAAACTTCCATCGCAAATGCCAGAGTTTCGCGAGCGACCCGAACCCGATCTTTGCGCGTCCTCATAATCGTGTCGGTCGCGCGCACCGCACCGGTTGCAATCTCTCCCTCATCGCCGTGCTGGACGACGAGCCCGGTAAGGAGTGAACCATAGTGCCGAGCGATTGCGGCGGCGCTGGCATCCAAACCGGTGAGCTGCGGAATCATCGCCGCGAGAGGGCCTTTCACCGCGCGCCCCCGCACGATCGGGCTTACTGCGACTACTCGCTTCCGGGCGAGCGAGGCCCGGACCCCATTGATCGACAAAATTGGATCGATCGAGACATAGGGATTGGAGGGACCGATGAGCACCAACTCGCACGCGTCGAGCGCCTCAAGGACACCTGGCCCGGGGGGTGGCTGACCATCGAACCGCACTGCACTTAACCGCGGCTGAGCGCGCCGCCCAACGAACCATTCCTGAAATGGCAGAGTGCCCTCGTCGACCGTATCGATCAGGGTTCGGCAGGGCCCGTCCGCCATCGGCAACACGCGGGACTCGATGCCCAGCGCGCGGCAGAGCCGCGCGGTCACCGCTCCGAGCGTCTCACCGCCGCGCAGCGCTTCGGTACGAAGAAGGTGGGTGGCCAAATCCCGATCCCCGAGGCTGAACCAATCAGGTCCACCATAGCGCGCAACCATCTCCATCGCGGCGAAGGTTTCCCCGCTCAGGCCCCATCCACGCTCTTCGTCCGCGACTCCGGCGAGCGTGTACATGACTGTGTCGAGATCGGGACAGATGTATAGACCCAGGTGCACGAAGTCGTCCCCGGTATTGACTATTGCGGTCAGATCGCCGGGCAGCAGCGCACGCGCCAGCCCATCGAGAAAACGCGCCCCTCCGACTCCACCGGAGAGAGCCACCACTCGCGACCAGGTCATGCGTACAAATCCTCTTCAGGCGGCCGATAGATCGCGCGCGCCGGCAGCGCCGAGGGCGTGAAGCGCAGGCCCCGGACCAGTACCAGCGGGCGCCGCTCATCGGCCTGGCCCGCGACCAGATCGGCGCAAGCAGCCACCTGATCAGCCAGGGCGGTGATCGTGTTTTGCAGAACGCGGCCATGGAGATCTGGTTCGCCGCGCCGATCCCACAGCGGAGGCAGCCCGGCGCAACCAATTGCCACGCCAATGGTGCCGAGCCGGAACGGGCGGCCGAGCGAGTCGCTGATCACCACGCCGATTCGAGCGCCTGTGGTCGCCTCGAGCACACGCTGAATCGCCGCCGCCGAGCGATCGGGAACCTCGGGCAGCAGGAGCGCCCATGGACCCGAGCCGGGCGGCGGGTCAATCGGCAGAGCGTTGCTGCAGTCGATTCCGGCGTTGGCGCCCACGAAGCCGAGTCGATGGCGCACGATCAAGGCGCCCTTGGTCTTGCGCGAAACGTAGGTCGACTCGCGAAGGATCAGCTCCACCAGACGGGCGTCCTTCTCTATCTCTCTGCCGAACGCAATCGCTTGCGGCGATGGCTCGATCCGAGAGAGGTCTACGAAGCGTCTCTCAGCGCGCGACACTATCTTGGAGGTCACCACCAGCACATCGTTATCTGCAAGCATCAACCTGGCGCGCGACAGCGCCTGACCTACCAGTTCGCCTAGATCATCGCCCGGGCCGACCAGGGGCATGCCGGGGACGGCGGTCACCTCGAGCCGTTCGCTACAGGCGATCATGGTCTTCCTCAAATCGACATTCAGCCGTAGCGTTGGGGTCATGCGCATCGCAATTGTCGGAGGCACGGGCAAGGAAGGTAGCGGCTTGGCCATTCGCTGGGGCCGCGCCGGCCACGTGGTCATCATTGGCTCGCGCGATGGAGAGAAGGCGCGCGCCCGCGCGGCCGAGCTGACCGCGGCCGGGCATGGAGCCTTCGAAGGAGGCGACAATCTGGAGGCGGCACGCGAGGGGGAACTGGTGGTCCTGACAGTGCCATACGGCGCGCACGCCGAGACGCTTCGCGCGATCCAGCCGGGCCTCTCCGGCAAGGTGCTCGTCGATGTGACGGTGCCGCTCGTACCGCCCAAGGTTAGCCGGGTGCAGCTTCCTGCCGGCCGGGCCGCGGCGCTCGAGGCGCAGCAGATCCTGGGAGCGCAGACGCAAGTGGTCGCCGCCCTCCATCACGTCAGCCACGTGCAACTGGCGGATCCAAGCGCGACGGTGCGTTGCGATGTGTTGGTGGCGGCCAAGGACGAGCGGTCGCGCGCGACGGTGATCGCCCTGGTACGCGACCTCGGTCTTCGGGGACTGGACGCGGGTCCGCTCGAGAACGCGATCGCGCTGGAGTCGCTCACCCCGGTTCTCATCCACTTGAACAAGCGCTACAAGAGCTCTGGAGCGGGCGTCGTGTTTACCAATCTTCCTGGCGCCGACTGAGCGGAGCATCGCGGCGCGGTGTATCACGCCGTCCGGAACAAGACACGCCATCAACGATCTTCAAGGGGGTGTCGAGCGCTGCAGGTCGGAGAGTGCCGACGGGTTCGCAGGCAATTGGTGAGAAGACTTCACCGACTGTCGGAATGTTTCATAGAGGCGCGCGGCGAATGGGGATCTCGGAATGTCGTTGGGGAGATCTGCCGTCATCACGACCACAAGTCCAAGGTCGCGCAGTACACCGATGCGCTGGCCTGCCCCGCCCCAAGCCTCGAACAAGCCTCGGTCCGGGTAGAGCCACCAATAGTAACCGTAGTCGGCGGGACCTCCGGACGTGGGCATCTTCACCTGAGCGGTCAGCGACTTCTCGACCCAGGCGCGTTCCACAACACGGTGCGTCTCCCACTCACCGTAGCTCAGGTAGAGCGAGCCGAACTTGGCCATGTCGACCGGGCGCATCTGTAGTGCCGCCGAGCCGATGCTCCGTCCTTGCGGGTCTGAATCCCAGGCGACATCACTAATGCCCAGTGGCTCGAACAGTCGCTTTCGCGCGAAATCCAGCGCCGTAGTCCCAGTTGCCTTCTGAAGAATTGCGGAAAGCAGATGTGAGTCGCCGTTGCTGTAATTCGTGACACTGCCGGGCTCCGCGGCCATCGGGCGATCGAGGATGAAGCGGACCCAGTCTGAGCTACGGCCCATCTCGTCAGATGCGTTGGCCGACCGAGTCTGGGGCCAGAAGATGCCCGACGACATGGTAAGCAAATGCTTGATGCGGATTCTCCTCTTCCTGGGATCGGCGTCGACCGCGACGTGCTCGGGGAAGTACGACGCCACGAAGTCATCTTCGCGCAACCTTTCATCGTGAATGGCGATGCCAATCAATGCCGAGAGGACGGCCTTGGTCGCGGAATTGAGATAATGCTTCTGCTCGCGGTGGTACGGTGGCCAGTACGCCTCGAGGACGACGCACCCATTCCTGATCACGAGCAGGCTGTGGAGACCCTTGCTGTCGTCGCTTATCTCCCGTAACGCTCGGGCGAGCACGTTCGAATCGACACCCTGCTTCTCGGGAGTCGTTGCGCACACCGCAGAGCTTCGAGATGGAATGCGCGGCGACTGAATAGTTGCCCGACTGCGTGCGCAGCCAACCAACGGGCCAGAAACGGCGACGACCGTGACAACGATGAACCGGATGAGTGCTGCGGGCGGCATTCCTGACACCACGCTGTCAGGAGCCGACGCCTTCGCGCAAGCTCTCCTGACAGTACGCTGTCAGGGCGGGGTTTGTATTCCTTGGTGCGTTCGCATTTTGCGAATGAAGTTCGAACCAAGGAGAGCAAACGTGACCTACTCATTCGGATATTTCGAGCTGCACACCCCCAAGCTGGAGAACGCGAAGAGCTTCTATGGTGAGCTATTCAACTGGCGCTTCAAGGACCTCGACATGCCGGGGACGCGCTACGCGCTTTCCGAAGGCAATGGCCTTCAGGGAGCGCTGATGGAGGATGAACTGCCGTTTTGGCTCAACTACGTGACAGTCGACAACGTTGAGCAGGCTGGGCAGAAGGCGCAGCGGCTGGGAGGCAAGGTACTTCGTACCCGAACGGAAGTTCCTGGCGAGGGGGCATTCGTCGTGATCGCCGATCCCTCCGGCGCGCGGCTCGCGTTGTGGGAACAGGCAAAAAAGTAAGCTGCTCGATGCGAGTTCCGATCGGAGTTAGCCTTGGCATCGATGAGGCGAGCCGATCGACTGTTTCGCTTGGTTCAGCTCCTGCGGACGAGCCGGCTCGTCACTGCGAACCGGCTCGCCGCCGAGCTGGAGGTGTCCGAGCGCACCGTCTACCGAGACATTCGGGATTTGACGCTCTCGGGGGTGCCGATTCGCGGCGAGGCAGGCGTCGGCTATTCGCTCGGGCGAGGTTTCGATCTGCCGCCGCTGATGTTCACTGAAGAGGAGCTCGAGGCGCTGGTGCTCGGCGCGCGGGTGGTTCAGGGCTACGCCGACCAGGGCCTCGCGCGAGCTGCGGACTCGGCGCTCGCAAAAATCGAATTGGTACTCCCCGAATCGCTTCGAGGCCACGCCCGGAGCACGGCGCTAATGGTCCCCACCTTCCAGCGCGGCGATCGGATTCCCCAACTCGGCGTCCTTCGAGAGGCCCTGCGCTCTAAATTGCGGGTGCAATTTCGATACACCGACGGGCAAGGGAAGAAGTCTCAGCGAACGGTGCGTCCGTTGGCGCTCGCGTTCTGGGGGAAGACCTGGTCGATGGCGTCCTGGTGCGAGTGGCGGCAAGACTTCCGCAGCTTCCGGGTAGACCGGATGCTCGACATCGAGGTGGGCAAGGTGTTCACGGAGGAACCGGACAAGAACCTGGATGCCTTCATTCGCCACGTCACCCAGGAAGTGACTTCGTGCAAGCCGCCGGCCAACACCTGAGCGGGTCATTGGCTGGCAGCGGCCGGTTCAATTTCGCTCCCGTCGACCGCGATCCCATTCGCGGTGTCGACAATCTGTCGGAAATGGGTGGTCCGCGCAGCCTTCCCGGGAGGCCAACTGCCACCCGCATCCGTAGGTCGCGATGGGCCAGAAATGGGTACGAGGTTCGTCTGAGCGGCTAGATTCCGAGTAGCCCGACGACCTCGGCGAGCGTGGTGGCGCGTGCGTCAGGTGTCGCGTGGGTCGGGGGTGAGATTCCCGTTCGTGGGAGCCGGCTTGGGCGGTCGACCCATACGGTGCGCAGGCCGAGCGACTTGGCCGGTACGTGGTCATGGTACAGGCTCTGCGCTACGTGAAGCCAGTTCGCCGGCGAGAGGTCTAGGCGCTTTCGCGCAATCTCAAAATGTCCGAGCGCAGGCTTGTAGCTGCCCACCTGCTGCGCGGTGATCACCGCTTGGAAGGGGTTTCCGAGGCGGCGAGCGGTGTACTCGAAGAGGTCATCGTCGACGTTCGAGAGAATGACCAGCCGATACTTGGAGGCCAGCTGGGCAAGTGCGTCGACCGTGTCTGGGAACGGCGGCCAATCGGCCAGTCCAGATGCGAAATCGGCGCGCGTCTTGGGGTCCACGCGCACTCCCAGGTCGCTGCCGATGCGAGAGAAGGTTTCCTCCAACACCTCGCGGTAGAGTCGAAATGGGCCTGATTCCACCGCGGCCTCATGCTTCGCATACGCGCGCAGTACGACTAACGGATCGGGGTTCCTGGCGCCTGAAGCGGCGAGACGCGGCAGCGCTTGGTCGAGGATTCCGGTCTCCCAGTCGATCAGCGTGCCGTAACAGTCGAAACTGATGTGCGTGATTCCATTTGTATTCACTACTTGGCCCAGTTGTAGTCGGTCGGACCGGCGCGGCGGCTGATCACCAAACACTCGGATGCGCCGCAGGTCAGATCGTGCGTCGTCTTTGCTGGAATCACCGCATAGCTACCGGGAGCCAACTGGTAGGGCTTCCCGTCGAGGGTCAAGGTGGCCTTGCCTGAAATCACGGTTACGTACTCGGCATACGAGTGCCAATGCGGAGCGATCCGGTACTTCGGCGGAAATTTGGCGTAGCCGGTCGGCCCTTTGGTGTTGGGATCAACGCCGATCACTGCGCCTTGCGCTCCGGGAGCGAACCCGGAAATAGCAATCGGGGTGAATTTTGCGGTGGTCGGATCCGCGACCAGTTTCTCCTCGGTAGACGGTGGACTGGGTGCCTGTGCGTTTGCGCTGGCCGCCAACATCAGAATCAATGACCACTTGTGCATGACTGCCCCCTCTCCGTTTGCATTGTATCCGGCCGCCGATTCTGACAGTAACGCTCAACCTTGCAACAGTTTCAGTCGACCCGAGGAGGACAATATCGTGCTGTTGCGGAGAACGATCGGGGCAGTGGTTCTGATCGCCGGATGGACGGCGATCGGGTGCAACCCGGCGCGGCCGGCAGCGGCTTCCACGCCGATCGGTTCCGGCGATCTGTGCGATCCAGCCGCGTTCGCGGGAATCCGCGACCCCTCGGACCGGTCCCGAGCGCTCTTTCTCGAGGCGAGCCGTGTCCTGCTCCACCCGCGGGTCCGTGACATCCCTGTAAAGGTGGAGCGGATCGCCTAGCGGGAACCGGAAAAATTTTCATCTTACTGTACGGGGATCGCGCTTCGAGTGGCGCGGCGGTTGCTCCCCTGCTAACAGTTCGGAAGATGGACCTAAACCTGGTTCGAACCTTTGCGAGGGTCGTGGAGGCGCAGAGTTTCACGGCTGCGGCGCGTGTACTGCGCGTGCCCAAATCGTCGGTGAGCCGGGCGGTGGCTCGGCTTGAGGAGCAGCTTGGAGCGCGGTTGTTCGAGCGCACCACGCGCCAGGTGCGACTGACCCACACCGGACAGGCCTACTATCACGGTGCGGCGCGGGCGTTGGCGGCGCTCGAGGACGCGGAGCAGTCGGTCCTCGAAAACCAAGGCGAGCCACGCGGCACGGTTCGATTGACGGTTCCGGTGGGCGCTCCGAGGGCGTTTCTCTCCGACATGGTGACGCGC
The DNA here is from genome assembly GCA_036781205.1 of Myxococcaceae bacterium. GTDB lineage: Bacteria > Myxococcota > Myxococcia > Myxococcales > Myxococcaceae > DAIQBK01. Next base: position 180,491 of record DAIQBK010000003.1, on the reverse strand, counting down.
TTCGTCCAACAGTATCCCCTGATACGGGTCGAGGTGTCCTTCAGCGATCGCCCGGTGGACCTGGTGGCGGAGGGATTTGATCTCGCCCTCCGAGGCTCAGCCAACGGACGTCTGCAGGGCTCGTCTCTGATAGCGCGCAAAGTTGCGCAGGTGAGCCTGTGGCTTTTGGCGTCCCCATCGTATCTCGAGCGCCGCGGAGAACCTCGCCGCGCCGAAGATCTCAAAAACCACGATCTCATCGTGTACAGCGGTGGTAGCCTTTCGACTCGAACCTGGCCATTGAAGGGACCGCACGGGCTTGAGCCAATCGAGGTCACCGGTATTTTGGCGAGCGACGATTCCACGTTTATCCGCGAGCTGGTGCTCCAGAGTGCCGGAATCGGCTTGTTTGTAGCGCGACTGGAGGATCTCGACACGGGTGTCCTGGTGCGAGTCCTTCCCGAGTACGAGGTGCCCGACCTCAGCCTATCGGTGGTGATGCCCTCCAACCGGCATCTACCCAGGCGGGTGGCGCTGTTTCGCGACGCTCTGATTGAGGGGTTCAAGGGTCTCTCCTTTTCGATGCCTCACTCGGAGATGCAGGCCCGGGCAAAAGCAAGCGTTGGATAAACAAATAGACCCCGGCGTTTCGAGGCCGGGGTCTATTCAAACAATCCGATTTTAGGTGCCCAACAGGTCGAACCGCCCCATCAGCCCTGCGTTGATGAACACGCCAACTTGGCGATTCTGGATACTCGAGAACGTGGTTTGATTCGCGAGCTCCTGGCTGAAGAAGATGGTGGTCGCGGCCCCGACGAACGGAGAAATGGCAACCCCGTTCGTCACTGGAACGTCGACGCCCACTTGCACTCGCGCGAAGTCAAGGCCGTGCAAGGTGTCGGTGCCCTGTGCACGGTTGATGAAGTATCCGCGCCAACCCACTCCAAGCCCAACCCATGGGTCAAAGCTTCCACCCGGAAGGAAATGATAGTTGCCCTGCACGCCTGCTCCAGCGCTCCAATTGTTATGCGCATTCCCCGGCGCCTCGCCGGTGGACAACCAGGCCCCGGTTCCATAGACACCCACCAGCCAGTTCGGGTCGATTCGCCAGCCCAGGTCGAGTTCAACTGAGGTTCCCGCGCCGCCGCTGTCGGTCAACGACCGCACGTTGTTTCCGACATTGCCGAATCCCTGCGTGTAACCAAAGCCCAAACCCACTTCGAACGCGTTGGATAGTCCGGCCTTCGCCTGTGGAGCCGCGCTTGAGACAACCACTGTTTCATCTGCCAATGCAGCCGACCCGGCCGACAATACCCATCCGGCCAAAGCCAAAGCTGCTCCTCTGATCATCTTTGTTTCCATTCTTTTCTCCATTCCGTCGTTATCGACGAGATCTCTATTCGGGCTCGCTCGAGCCGCCGCAACCGAGAGGGTAGCGAACTCATCGTTGCGCGAATCGCAACCGGCGCATCGAGAGCCGCTCTTTTTTCGAAACGTTTTTGATGCAGAAGAGTCTGAGTGGGATTCGGCCGATCGCGAGCGATCACGTCCTGCGCGGTCTGGCTAGAGATTCCACCAGTAAGACCACTTGACGAGAAATGTATCAATCGCTGGTCCAGCGAATAGACGCCACGGCCAAACGCTGACCGGTGGAGCGACGTCGGTTGGGATGGGCAGCTCTTGCTGCGAACGGGAGTAGACCAGGAAGAGGGTGGATCCGAGTCGATATTCCCAGCGCAGAACGAGATTCAAATTCAGCGCGCTGCTGTGCACGTCCGGATTCTTGGAGTAACTGACCGGCTTGAGATCGTCGAGGCGTATCGGCGCGTGCTTAATTGAGCTCGCTTGATAAAAAGAAAAGAAGTGCTGATTTTGAGAAAAGAGCTGCGCATAGGCCTGCAACGTCAGAGTGGGTGTAATCACCAATTGCTGCCGAAGCGTCAATGAGAGCGCCCCCGGATTCTGGGCTCCAAAAATAAATGTTCCATCGCTGACGGTCTCGATGTAACGCGCGCCCTGCGGCTTCTCGGAAAAGCTGCCAATCAGTTGAGTCTCGAGGCGGGGCGTGGGTCTCCAGATCGCCGTCGCGTCGACGCCGTATCCGTTCTGCACTGGAACGGGACCGGCGGGAAGCGTACGGAAGCCGTAGAGGTCGCCATTGATCGAGAAGGGCTGGTTGGGATCGGAGCCGGCGAACAAAATCAGTGCCCAATCCGGACGACGCTGATAGGGAACTCCCGCGTTGGTGATTTCACGAACGTCGAATCGGGGATCCTCCCATTGCAGGGTCAGCCTGACCCATTCGTAGCCGGGCAGCTGCACATAGCCTCCGATGCTTCCGTAGTTCCCCCGGTTAATCCAATTGCCGTCGGTGGTGAACCAACTGCTCCAATTCAAGTCGATGCTGAAGTTGTGAAGCTTCCCCCACCCACGCGGCCGGACGAAGTGCAGATTCAATTCGAAGGCCTGTTGATTCTGGCTCGGCTGAAAACCGCTCGGGTTGAGATCCAGCTTCTGAGAAGCGTACCGGTAGCCGATGTCGAACCGGAGTGGCTCGCCGCCGATCTTGCCTGCCCGGGTGTAACCACCCACGCCAAGATCCCCGGGCCGTAGAACCGTGCCGTCCGGAAACACCCGACCGCTTGGCGACCCGCCAACCTGTTGCGAGCCGTCCACTTGTCCCAAAAACACATAAGCGCCGTCGCGGGTGCGAAGATTCCAGTCCAGCGCGGCGGCGTTTCCGCCTCGCCCGTGGCAATCAACCGACTCGTAGTCCTGCTGAGAGAGAAAATCCGAAGGATAGCACCGCTGGGCAAGAGGGGTGGCTGCGGCGAAAGTGGCGCCAATCGTGGAATTCGCGGCGACCTGTTGTCGCGCCACTCCTGCGAAGTAGTTGGTGCTCACCGGGCGAATCGCCGGCAGTTGGTCGGTGGGACCGAAGTGGAACGGGCGGTCCCAATGGAATTTGAAACTGCGATCCGGATGCGCCTCGTAGGGCGTTAGCCTGGGATAGTAGTCGGACTGGCTGGAATCAAAATACGCCGCTGGTGAGCGGCTGGTATCGACCGGCCCCAACACCAGGGCGTCGAGCAGCCCCACCTCCAGAGATCTTGTTGCCGCCCCAGTGACCTTGGCGGCTCCGAGGATTGGCGCGTCGAGCCCGATTCGCCTCGAATAGAACAGCTGATGCGGCGCCCCAAACTCGGCCCCCACCGGTTGAAAGATATCCAACCCTTGATTGAAGAATGGCCGCTTCTCGGGAAAAAATAACTCGAAGGTCGACAGATTCTGCACCACCTGGTCCGCCTCCACCTGCCCGAAGTCCGGGTTGATGGTGGCGGTCAAAGTCAAGTCGCTGAACAGCGAGGCGCGAAGATCCAGGCCCACATCCGCGGAAGGATCCAGCAACCTCGGGTGGGGACGAGCCGGATCCGAGTACTGGGGTCGCCAAACCGCCCGCGCCGCGAGGTACGGCACCAGCTCGATATCGCGCTTCGGTTTCAAATTCACCAAACCGATCAAGTCTCCGAAGCGCGAGACGAAGCCGTTTGCATTCCTGGAGATCAAGTTGGATTCGAACAGCTGATGGGTGCGGGGAATGGTACGGCGCACCCAAATGCCCCAGGTCTGTTCCGGGGCCGCCGGGAAGCGGAGAATGCTCAACGGTATTTCGATTTCGGCTGACCATCCGTCGGGCCGGGCCGCAGCCGCCCCCTGCCATACCGCATCCCAGGTATCGGTGCTGTTGACGTCGCCGAAATAGACCGCATCCCTCAGCACCCCGGCAGCATTCACCGAGAAGTAGTACGCGGTTCGGCCGCTCCGGGTCGAGTCGATCGCGACCTCCACCAGGTCCGAGGTCGGCGTCGAGTCGCGCCGTCCGAGGCCGCGCAAGATCAAAGACGGTTCTCGATCGTAGGCAATGATCCCGATGTAGATGAAGCGGTCGTTGTAGAGAACCCTCACCTCGGTTCGCTTGGTGGGCGCGGCACCCTCGTCTGGAAAGTTCTCCACGAAGTCCGAGTAAGGGAATGCTTCCAGCCAAGCGGGCTCGTCGAGTCTGCCGTCGATGGAGAGGGAACCGTGCGTTCGCGCGGCCCGGATCGGCGCCGCCAGCGCGTCCTTCTCCAGGACCGCAGCCGAGCACAAAATCACCAGGAGTGCGCGCATCCCGCCTCTAACTATCGAAGCGTGGGGCCATTCCGAAGCGACTTGCATCAGCGGAATCTTCTCGCGGTAGGGCCGTTGTTGAGTCGTCGCCTGCGCTGGATTGTCGAATGGCGATGCCGTAGTGCAACAGGTCTGCTACAGAGCGCTGCCCAGGAGATCTCGATGAAGAAGCTAACATTCATGGTTCCGGTTTTGCTCGTTGGCGCGGCCGGCTACGCTCGGGTATTCCACGAGGTGCGAATGCCGGATACCGTCAACATCTCCGGAAAGCAGGTCAAGCTCAACGGAATGGGACTTCGCAAGAAGTTCATATTCGACGTGTACGTGGCCGGCTTATACGTGGAATCGCCTTCGCGAGACGCCGCGCAGATTCTCGCTTCCGACGAGGTGAGGCGAATGACCCTGATCATGTTGCGAGACTTGGGCAAGGACAAGATTACCGAGGCACTGCGCGAAGGTTTCGAGAAGAACGCGAAGGAGCAGATGCCGGTATGGAAAGATCGGCTGGATCAACTGGCCGCGATGATTCCCGACGCCAAGAAGGGGAGCACGATCGTCATCACCTATCTTCCAGGCGCCGGAACCATGCTCTCGACTGGCGCCGAACGCTCCGTAATCCCTGGCAAGGATTTCGCCGATGCCCTGTTCTCGGTGTGGATCGGCCGGTTTCCGGTCGATGACGGGTTGAAGAAAGGGCTGCTCGGCGATTAGCGCGGGCGTGCCAGCGCGCCCCGTTATCGCCCCTTGGTCGCCTCCTCGAACCTACGCTGATGGGGCAGGTACTCCACGGTTGGCTGCCGTCGGACCGGCTGTGGATAGAGGCTCATCAGATCCAAAAACTCATGCGGCAGATCGGACCGGACGGGCAACCCGAAGCTTTTCGCCCGCTCGAAGGTGATCGGATGATCGTGGGTCCAGGTTCCTTCGGAAAGAAGGCGGGCCAGGTCATCCAATTTGTCCTTCGGGATCTTGTCCGCAAGTAGCTCGGTGATGCCTTCACGCAGTTGCGAAATCGCTTTTTCGCCTTGGTCCGCCAAAATCAGGGTTTGGTCGTCTACTTCCGCGATCGGCTTTTTAGCGACCGCTTTGATGATCGACGCAGCGGGATATTGTCCGAGCTGCGGGTCGACCGGGCCCAACACCGCGTACTGGCTCATCACGATCTCTTTCGCGGCGAGGGCGATCAGCGTACCGCCGGACATTGCGTAGTGCGGCACGAAGGCGGTCACCTTGCCAGGATGCAGGTGGATCGCCCGGGCGATCTGCATCGAGGCCAGCACCAGGCCTCCTGGGGTGTGCAGCACGATGTCCAGCGGCACCTTTGGATCGGTGAGGTGAATCGCTCGCATCACCTCCTCCGAATCGTTGATGTCGATGTAGCGCATGAGTGGAAAGCCTAGAAGGCTCATCGTCTCCTGGCGATGCACCAGAAGGATCAGCCGAGAATTCCGGCGGCGTTCGATTTGGGCGATCAACCGCTGTCGGGACGCCTCGAGCATGCGCTGCCGAAGCACCGGCTGAAGCGAAGTAAAGAGGAAGAACATCCAAATCAAATCGCCCGGCGTCATCGGGATTCCCTCCAAAAGTGGTACGGCTGCCATCCAGCCGTGACTCCGTATTCGTCGCGCGCCGGAAAGCGATACCCGCGGGCGGGGGCGCGCCGGACGAAGAAGAACTGCAACACAATGCCCGAGGCGAAGCCCCCGACATGGGCCCACCAGGCCACACCGCCCACTTGGTCCCCGGAGATCAAAGACAATGTCCCACTGAAGAATTGAGAGAGCGCCCAAAACCCAAGGTAAATCACCGCGGGAACCTCAAAGAAAAACGGGAAGAGAAAGATCGGGACCAGGACGATGATCCGGGCAGTCGGAAAGTTGACCAGGCAAGCTCCCATCACTCCCGCAATCGCTCCGGAAGCCCCCACCGTGGGAAGGGTGGAATCGGCGTTGGTCAAGACGTGCACCGCTCCGGCCAGGCAGCCACTGAGTAGGTAGAAAATCACGAACCGGATCGGACCCATCCGATCTTCGACGTTGTCGCCGAAGATCCACAGTGCCCACATGTTGCCGATGATGTGCAGCCACCCGCCATGGAGAAACATGCTGGTCAAGAACGGCCAGTACCCATTGAGCGGCAGCCCCGCCGAGACGACCCAATCCGGATGAGTGAAGCGAGCAGGGACGATTCCAAAAACGTGGAACAGTCCTTCCAGCTCTGGCGGCGATAGCGTCAGCTCAAAAAGAAACACGAGCGCGTTTATGAGAACCAGCAACCGCGTCGCAATCGGCGGGCTCCGGGTGGGAACGGTATCGCGGATCGGCAGCATCGGGGGGTCGAGGCCAGCGTAACGAAGCTGGCGAGCACACCAAGCACGATATTTTGCTCGTTCGCGGACTGACTGATTCTCAACAGCAGACGCGGGTTCGCGAATTACGCGGGTGACGGTGCCCGCTCCACTGGCATGCGACGGGAAGTCTGGCGACCCCAAGCCCGCAGTCGCAACGCCAAGACGAGGAGCAGGATCCCAAAAGCGACCGCGTACGCACCAATCCAGAGTGTTACCGCGAGAGCCCCGGCACCCGGGAAGACGAACAACAAGACCCCGAAAACGATCGAGAGCACTCCGATCAGCCCCATCAACCACTCACCCTGGACCTGCTTTCGGAGTCGGATCGCCGCGGCGATCTCCGCCACGCCGGTAATCACTGCCCAAGCGGCGATCAGGTAAAGCAACACCAACGCCGAAAGGCCGGGCCAAATGAAGGTGAGGACTCCGGACACGATCCCGGCAATGCCTTCGATGAGCAGCGATCCCCAGTGGCGACCTTCGATGGGTCGGCGAATCGCGAGAATCAAGCTGAGTACTCCGTCAACAATCGCGTAGGCCCCAAACAGAATCACCAGTGCGAGCAGGGTCGACGGCGGTGAGATGAAGGTGAGAATACCGAACACAATGGCGGCGATCCCCCGAAGGGCGAGCGTCCACCAACGGGTAGCAAGAACAATAGCCATGGCGCTTTCCTCCCTCAGTGCGGCAGCAACTGGCTTTCAGACCATTGGCTACGCACCACGTTACACGGCGGCTTAACACTTCTTCACGCGCCACCGGGCTGGATCTTCACAACCCGCCCTTACTCCTCAGTGCAATCGCAAGCGCACCATGCGCCTGCAACAGGAGGAAAAAGATGTTTGGATTTTTTTTGGGAACGATTTGTCTGATTGCGCTGATCTCCGTGCTTCGCCGGCGGTGGTGGGGCGGCTGGGGCTGGCATGGCCCGGCTTACTGGCGCTACGGCTCGTACGGCAGGTACCCGCAAAGATGGCGCGGCGGCAGCCGAAACTGGAGGTGGGGAATGCTGAGAAGCATTTTCGAACGGTTGGATACGACTCCAGGACAGGAAAAGGCGATCCTTGCCGCCGCCAGTGACTTGCGCGAGCCAAGCGAACGGGCTCGGAGCGAAATCCGCGAATCTCTGACTGAAGTGGCCCAAGCCCTGCGCGAGGATCGAATTGACGAAGCCAAGCTGCGGCAGGCCTTTTCGCGCCAGCGCAATGCTTTGGGAACTGCTCAAGAGGCCCTCTTGGGCGCGCTGAGCCGAGTTCACGAGGCGCTCAATCCGAACCAGCGGCGCGAATTGGCGGAATGGATTCAGTCGAGATCGCACTTCTACCGACACTGTGACGGCGATGCGATCGCCGCCTGAGGAGGACCGATGAGACGTTCCATTCTGATCGTTCTGTTGAGCCTCGGGGTGATTGCCGGGTACGCCAGCGCATTCGCCGCCTGGCGGTTTGGCGGACACGGGTATCACCGCTATGGGTACTGGGAGGAGCGCCACTGGGCCCGGCTCTGCGCGGAAGCAGCGCGGGAAGCCGGCCCAGGCGCTCCCCCGCGATCGGACGCGCCGAGCCAGGAGCCGCGCTGATAGAGTCCCCAGGAAGCGATGTCCTTTCGCGTCCTGCTGATCGACGACGACCAGCGCCTGTTTGAGCTGCTGGCCAGTTATCTGGGCCAAAATGGGGTGGCTCTCGTGCATGCACCCGACGGCGGACGGGGCCTGGCCGCGCTCGAGGCCGCACCCTATGACGCGGTTCTTTTGGATGTGATGATGCCGGGGATGGACGGCCTGGAAGTCTGTAAGCGGATCCGTGCCAAGAGTACCGTGCCGATCGTGATGCTGACCGCGAAGGGCGATGAAACCGACCGCGTGGTCGGACTGGAATTAGGCGCCGACGATTACGTCTCCAAGCCGTTTAGCCCCCGTGAGCTGCTCGCCCGCCTTCGCGCGGTCCTGCGCCGTACCCATCCAGATGTCGTTTCCGAACGGCTGGCAGTCGGGAGCATCACCATCGACGTCCCGTCCCGGGAAGTTCGACGGGACAACAAGCCGGTGGAGTTGACCGGCATTGAATTCGACATCCTGGTCGCGCTGGTCCGGCGCGCCGGGCGGGTAGTCCCGCGGGATGCGCTGCTCTCCGAGGCCGGCCGCAATGACGTTGTGGTTAGCGAGCGCGCGGTGGACGTTCATATCTCTCACTTGCGCCAAAAGCTGGGAGATGATCCGCGCTTTCCAAGGCTGATCAAAACCGTTCGAGGCGTCGGCTACGTGTTTGCGAAAGAGCCGGTGTGAGGTTTCACCGCGGCTATTTTCGTGGTCAGCTCCATCGGCGCATTTTTTTGTGGTTTGGCGCATCGATCCTGCTCACCGGGCTCACCGTCGTCGCCGTGCTTCACCTGCTGGGTGAAGGGGGCACTGGTTGGAGGCGCGAGCTGCAGCGGAGCGCGTCCTTCGTCGAGGGACAGTTTGCTCGGTACTGGGACTCGCCGGCTGACCGCGAGGCCCTCGCCCTAGCGATTGCTCGCGATTTTGATCTCCGGGTGACTCTTTTGGGTGAAAAGGGGGAGGTGTTGAGCGTTCATGGAAGACCCTGTCATCACCCTGCGTTCACCCTTGCGATCGTCAAGGAGGGCGCGCCGCGCGGTTCGGTCCGAATTTGCAGCCCGCGGCATTCGCCCTGGGGCGTTTGGCGCATCCTTTTGGCCTTGCTGCTCACCGGCGCAATGCTGTGGGCCGCGTCCGGTCGGATCGCTCGCCGCCTGGCTCGACCGCTGTGGGAGCTCTCCCGGGTCGCTCAGGACATTGGATCCGGGCGCCTCTCGAGCCGAATGCAGCTTCGCCCGCACGACCCGGCGGAGGTCCGGGAGATTCGGGTGCTTTCCTATTCGATCAACGACATGGCGGCCCGAATCGAGCGGCAGATCTCCGATCAGCGGGAGCTACTTGCCGCCGTGTCTCACGAATTGAGGACACCGCTGTCGCGGATTCGCTTGCTGGTCGAGCTGATCCGCGTCAATGGGGCAGACGCCAAGGCGCTCGATGAGCTCGATCGCGAGGTGGTCGAGATTGACTCGCTCGTGGGGGAGTTGTTGGCAAGCTCTCGGCTGGACTTCGCTGCGCTCACGCCGCATTCACTGGACGCCACGGAGGTGGCGAAGAGAGCTCTCGAGCGCGCTGGCCTGGACGCCTCGCTTTTAAGCGTGGAGGGGGTCCCCCGGTCATTCGAAGCCGATGCCGGCCTGATCGCGCGGGCGCTGGCGAACTTGATCGAAAACGCGAAGGTGCACGGCCAGGGGTTGACCTGCTTGCGGGTCCGGTTCGGCCCAGCGACGGTTGCTTTCGAAGCGGAGGACGCCGGGCCCGGTTTTGCGAGCGGTGAGGAGTCCCGCGTCTTCGCGCCGTTTCATCCCCGGCCCGCCGACGGCAAGCCTCGCAGCGCTGGATCGCTGGGCTTGGGGCTGGCGCTGGTGCAGCGGATCGCTTTGGCGCATGGCGGCAAAGCCTATGCGTTCAACCGACCCCACGGAGGGGCCACCGTGGGCTTTGAAGTCAATGCCCAGCTTCGCCCTACCTGAGTCCGCGGTCGGTTTCTTACCGCCTTGATGGAATCGGATGCAGTTCAAGGCCTCTTGAACTATATGAACAGTTCATGGAGCTGGGGATCGACCTGGGTAGCTTCCTCGGGGATGTAGAGCGGATGCTCCACGTCACCCTGGCGGATGCATCGAATCCCGCGGCTGCGCACGGCGATACTCTGATGGGCGCGGCGCGGCACCTCTGCATGGGCGGAGGCGGTAAGCGAGCGCGACCGATGATGGTCCGGCTATTTGGCGACGCCTGCAATGCGCCTGCCGAGCACCTGGTACCGGTGGCGGTCGGAGCGGAACTGATCCATTCCGCCAGCCTTCTCCATGACGACGTGGTGGACGCGGGCATGTTTCGGCGAGGCCGCCCCACGGTGAACGCCCGGTGGGGAAACATCGTCGCGGTGATGAGCGGCGATATCCTGCTCACCACCGCGCTGGGCAAGCTCGCGAAGATCGACATGCGGGTTACCCAGGAGGCGATCCTGACGGTGGCCGAGATGACGAGGGCGGCAATCGCCGAGGTCGAGGCGCGAGGTGATGTCAATCTTCCGCTGGATCGGCTGCGCTGCATCGCGGAAGGAAAGACCGGCGCACTGTTTGGATGGTGCGGAATCGCGGCCGCGTTGCTCGCCGGTGATCAGGAGGCACGGAGCAGATTTTCCGGTTTCGGCAGGCGGCTGGGGGTGGCGTTTCAGATTGCGGACGACATCCGGGATCTGACCGGGCTCGACCAGGGCAAGCCACAGTACGCGGACCTTCAATCGCGTACGCCTTCGTTGCCGATCCTACTCGCGGCGAAGCGCGACGATTCGTTTCGCAGACGGCTGCGGGAGTCCTGGACGTTTGCGGCAATGACGCCCGATCGGGTGTGCGAGCTGGGCACCGCGGTGGTGTGCTCCGGAGCGATCGAAGCGGCCATCGATCTGATGAACGTGGAGATCGAAGCAGCCGTCGACGCGTTGGGACCCTACTGCGTCTGTCGCGGCGGAGCCGAGCTGGTGCACTGGGCGCGCCGTCTGGCGGCCGGAATTCAAGGGCGGGAGGCGGCATGAAGGGTCATTGGGTCGCCGAAGACGCCGTGGCCCGCAAACAGCCGGAGAAGCCTGCTCCGCTTGCGAGGTGGGAGGCGATCGCGATCGACGCAGTCGGGAACGTGATTGAGTTCTGGGGCTTCAAGCGCAATCAGGGCCGGGTCTGGGCCTTTCTCTATTTGCGAGGCGAGGCATTTTCGGCCGCGACGATCGAGAAGCAACTCGAGCTCTCCAAGGGCGGAGTTTCAATGTTGCTTCGCGATCTGGAGCGCTGGGGCGTCGTACGGCGGGTCCGGGCGACGGGCGAATCCGCCTGGCGCTACCAGGCCGAGACCGAATTCGTGAAAATGGTGACCCGGGTGATCGAAGAACGGGAAAGCCAATTCATCGGCCGGGTCCGGGCGGACCTGGCCGAAGCCAAGCGGTTGGCCGCCGAGGCAGGCGAGGTGCGCTCCGATCAGCTCGCTCGCCTGGAGAAAATGGCGGCGCTGGCCGATCATACCGAACGTGCGTTGAAGCTTTTTCTGCGGACCGCGCGATTGGACGCCAGCGCGATGTTCGGGATTTTCAAGGAGGGGCTGGAGGAAGCCTTCCGCAGGCGAGGTTGAACCATGGATTCGCACTACGATCAGGTGATGAAGGCACGACAAGCGCAAGCCGACGCGGACACCCGGCTCTACTTCGCCTACTCCACCATTCTCGATCGCCGCGCTTTCGAGCAATGGCGCCAAGAGCATGGCTACAGTTTTTTCGATTTGCCGGCGGGGAAAGTGGCCGAGGCGGTGAATGTGGATCTGGTGTACGACTTCCCCTCGCGCTGGTGGGGCGGGCGGGTGGCTGGGCTGGTGGACCGCGCCGGCTCGAGCGTGTTCGGCCGGCTGTTCGAGATTCGCGGCGTGGATTGGCCGATCATCCAGCACAAGGAGGGAGCCGTCACCGGCATGTCGGTTGAGCGCTCGGTGCGGATTCGCTCGGACGGAAAGGAGTTGACCGCCACCGCGTTCACCACCCATCCGGAACGGGCAACCCAAATCGGTCCGGTGAGCGCCAGTTTCGTCGAGGCGTTGGCGCGAGGCGCCGAGGCCGCGGGCCTGCCGTCCGACTACATCGAGCGCATCCGCACGGTGAGGTAACCGCGGCTACTTTCGACTTGGGGCGGGCAAGAACCACAAGACTGCGAGCGGGGGCAACACCAACTCCGCCGAGGCGGGTTGTCCGTCCCAGGCCTGCGGAACGGCGAAAACCTCACCGAGATTTCCGATTCCCGAACCGCCGTACGAGGCGGCATCGGTATTGAGCACTTCCAGGTACGTGCCGGTGCGCGGGAATCCAACTCGATAGGCCCGCTTCGGAACTGGCGAAAGGTTGGCCACGCATACCAGGTGGCTTTGACTGGAGGGAGCAAAGCGCACGAAGGCAAAGACGTTGACGTCAGCGGAATCGGCCTGAAGCCAGCGAAAGCCAGCGGGATCCGAATCCGCTTCCCAGAGCGCGGGCTCGGCCTGGTAGCGATGGCTGAGGTCGGCGACCAGAGCCTGAACGCCGCGGTGGCGAGGCAGATCCATCAAGTGCCATTCTACGCTGCGATCGTGGTTCCACTCGGCGATTTGGGCCAGCTCCCCGCCCATGAACAAGAGCTTCTTTCCCGGATGCGCCCACATCCAGGCAAACAGGGCGCGCAGATTGGCAAATCGTTGCCACTCGTCTCCGGGCATTTTTCCGATCAGCGAGCCTTTGCCGTGAACGACCTCGTCGTGGGAGAGCGGCAGAATGAACTTTTCGGTGAACGCGTAGAGCAAACCGAAGGTGAGCTGGTGGTGGTGGTAGCTGCGATAGATCGGATCCTTGGAGAAATAAGCCAAGGTGTCGTGCATCCAGCCCATGTTCCACTTGAAATGAAATCCCAATCCGCCCTCCGAGGCGGGGGCGGTGACTTTGGGCCAGGCGGTTGATTCTTCGGCAATGATCACCGCTCCAGGATGTTTGCGCCGCACGGCTTCGGTGAGCTCGCACAAAAAGGAGATCGCCTCTTCGTTCTCCCGCCCTCCGAATCGGTTGGGAATCCACTCGCCGGGAGCGCGGCTGTAATCCAGATAGAGCATCGATGCCACCGCATCCACCCGAAGGCCATCGACGTGGTACTCCTCGATCCAAAAGAGCGCGTTGGCGACCAGGAAATTGCGAACCTCGTTTCGCCCGTAGTTGAACACCAGGGTTCCCCAATCCGGGTGCGCGCCCTTTCGCGGATCGGCGTGCTCGTAGAGCGCGGTTCCGTCGAAGCGCGCCAGGGCGTGGGCATCGGCCGGAAAATGCGCGGGTACCCAGTCGATGATCACCCCCAGGCCCCGCTGGTGCAGGTAGTCCACCAGATAGCGAAAGTCGTCGGGGTGTCCATACCGCGCGGTGGGCGCGTAGTAGCCGCTGACTTGATAACCCCAGGAGCCGCCGAACGGATGCTCCGCGACCGGCATCATTTCGATATGGGTGAAGCCCATTTCAGTTGCGTACGCGGCGAGGAGCGGAGCCAGCTCCCGATAGGTCAGCGACCGGCGATCCTCCTCGAGAACCCGGCGCCAGGAGCCGAGGTGGATTTCGTAGGTGGAGACCGGACGGTTGGTGAGATCCGTCTGCTCCCTCGCCGAAAGCCACGCCTCATCCTTCCATCGATAGTGGGACAGTTCGTGCACCACCGAGGCCGTCGCGGGAGGCAGCTCAGTCCGAAATGCAAACGGATCCGATTTGAGAAAGGGTGGCCCGCCGCCTTGGGGACGAATCTCGAATTTGTAGCGTGCGCCCTCACTGATTTCTGGAACGAACAGCTCCCAAATTCCAGAGGCCCCCATCGCTCGCATCGCGTGTAGCCGCCCGTCCCAGGAGTTGAAGTCCCCCACCACCGAGACGCCTTGCGCGTTCGGCGCCCAGACCGCGAACGACACGCCACTGACGTCCCGGTAATGGGTTGGATGGGCGCCCATTCGCTCCCACAGGCGCTCGTGGCGGCCCTGCCCGGCCAAATAGAGATCCAGCTCTCCCCAGGTGGGGAGAAAGCTGTAGGGATCCCGCAGCGTAAACGTCGAGTGGTTGGGGTAGTGCACTTCGAGCATGTAGCCGAAAGCCCGGTTTCGGTCGGGCAGGTACGCCTCGAAGAGACCGTCGCGCAAAGGTCGCATCGGGATTCGCGCGCCGAAGTCCGTCAACAGATCAATCCTCTCGGCCCCGGGGCGGTAGGCGCGCACCACCGCCCCGCTCGGGGTCAAGTGTAAGCCGAGCACGTCGTGCGGGCTGGGATGGCGAAGCTCGATGATCCGCTGGATCTCCGATTCGAGCGGAGAAGGCGCTCCTTGCAACAAGCCTCAGTCCTCCATCTGGATCAGCGACCGAGCGGGGATTCGAACCCACTCGGGACGGTTTTGAAGCTCGTAGCGAACTTCGTAGAGCAGCTTCTCGATCTCCATCACATCCAGCATCACCGAGAAGTCGTGTCGGCCCGCCGGCAGCAGATCGATCCGACCCACGATGCTCAGATAGCCCTCGAGAAAAGCATTGCGAAGACGCGGAACGCAGTCGCCACAGGTTCCTCCCTGCAGCTCGATCACCGCTCCGACGTACGCGAAGGATCGCAGCATTCCCGCCACGTCTCGCAGAGGCGAATACTTTTCACGGCGCTGATTGAAGTTGCGGCTGGGCTCGCCTTCGAAGTCGAACACCATCCAACCTTGGTCGCTGCGCAGCACCTGTCCGAGGTGAAGGTCCCCATGAATCCGAATCTTTTTTCCGGATGGGGCCAGGCGCGCGAGCATCTGGATTCTCTCCACCAGGATATCGCGTCGCTCGGCCAACTCCGGAATCGCCTTGGCTGCGGCGGCGATCGTCACTCCAAGCTCGCCGATGATCGAAGCGCTCCAGTGTTGCAAATCCACCTGCTGGATCGGCTCCGGCGCAAAGGCAGGGTCTTCCGGATCCGAGGACAGGGCCAGGTGTAGCTCAGCGATGATTTTGCCGAGCGTGTTGATCTCATGGAGCAGTTCCGGGGTGGGCGTACCGACGTTCTTGATTGCGTCGAGGGTGTATTTCCAGCCGTCGCTTTCGGCCTTCACGAACTGATGGAGGATGGCCAAGGTGGCGATGATCGGCCCCTCTTGCTGAATCCATCCCAGCAAGCGCGGCGCGGCGCGAAAGGATGCGCGGGTGGCGAGGAATTGACTCATTTCCAGCTCAGGATTGGGCCCGTGCTCCAGCTTTCGAATCACCTTGAGAATCACCCGTTCGTCGAAAATGAGCGAGGTGTTGCTCTGCTCTACCTCCAGGCGTCGAATCGGACCGAGGCTGCGTACCGGGTCGAGAAATGGCGTGGCAAACGGCGTCTGCTCTCCGCGAATCACCCCGCCCGAAGTGGGCAGCGACTCGCGCTCGAGGATGATCCTGAACAGCCGGTGGGCCAACTGATCATCGAGCATCGCATCGGAAACCTGTCCGTCCTGATCGACGCGGACGATCAACAGATAGCGCTGCGGAGTTCCAAGCTCGTAGACCACGTCCACGATCGCCAGCACGAATTCGGTCCCTTCGCGCCCGGGCCGCGCGCTGGTAAGGACGACCTGATCCAACACCGACGCCTGCTTGATCGGGATTCCCTTGCCGCCAAACCACCGTTGCTGGTTGAGATATTGGGGAAGCTTGAGGACGTCAATGTTTGCCATCGAGGGTCACGCCCTTTCGGCTCCGGGTTGTTCGAGTCGAAACCAGAGGAACATATAGGGGCCCAGCGAGAGTTGATAAGGCCGCTCGGAAATGGTCGGGAACCGCGTCTCCCCGAACAACTCGACCAGAGTCCAACCCACCCATTCGGTTAGTGGGAGCTCGGCCGGTTGGGCGAAACGAGACAAGTTGCACACCACCAGCACCAGCTGGTTCTGGTAGGCGCGAGTGAAGCAGAGAATTTTCTTGTTGCTGGGTTTTTGAAAGCGCAGCGTGCCTCTCCAAAATGACGGATAGCGCTGCCGGACCCGGATCACCCGTTTGATCCACGACAGCAGCGAGGAGCGTGTACGCTCCTGAGCTTCCACGTTGACGGCTTGATAGCCGAACACTGGATCGGCGATCACCGGCAAATGCAAAGCCGCGGCGTCTGCGCGCGAGAAGCCGGCATTCCTATCCCCGGTCCACTGCATTGGCGTGCGCACCCCGTTGCGGTCTCCTAGATAAACGTTCTCTCCCATTCCGATCTCGTCGCCGTAATACATGACTGGCGTGCCTGGCAGGCTGAACAAAAGGCTATGCATTAACTCGATCCGGCGCCGTCCGTTCTCCAGCAAGGGCGCGAGACGACGCCGGATTCCGAGGTTGAGCCGCATCCGGGAGTCCTTGGCGTACTCGCGATACATGTAGTCGCGATCCTCGTCGGTGACCATCTCCAGGGTGAGCTCATCGTGGTTTCTGAGGAAGAGGGCCCATTGGCAGGTTTCTGGGATCTCAGGCGTCTGCTCCATGATCTCCACCACCGGAGTGCGTTCCTCTCGCCGAATCGCCATGTACAGGCGGGGCATCACCGGGAAATGAAATCCCATGTGGAACTCGTCTCCGTCCCCGAAATACAACCGCACGTCGGAGGGCCACTGGTTCGCTTCCGCGAGCAAAACTCGCCCCTGATATTCCGCGTCGATCTTCCGGCGCAGTTGTTTGAGATAGGCGTGGGTCTCCGGAAGATTTTCACAGTTGGTTCCCTCGCGCTCGAACAGATAAGGCACCGCGTCGCAGCGAAATCCGTCGATTCCCAGATCGAGCCAGAATTTCATGATCTCGAAGATCGCCTGCTGAACCTCGGGATTGTCGAAGTTCAAATCCGGCTGGTGCGAGAAGAAGCGGTGCCAGTAGTACTGTTTCGCCACCGGGTCCCAGGTCCAGTTCGAACGTTCACTGTCGAGAAAGATGATCCGCGCGCCGCGATACTTTTGGTCGGTATCGCTCCAGACGTACCAGTTGCGCTTGGGCGAGTTTGGATCCACCCGCGCTTCCTGAAACCACGGATGCCGATCAGAGGTGTGATTCAACACCAGCTCAGTGATGATCCGCAGTCCGCGCCGGTGGGCCTCCTCGACCAGCTGGCGAAAGTCATCCAGCCTCCCGTAGTCGGAGTGGATGTTGTAGTAGTCGGAAATGTCGTAACCGTCATCCTTGAGCGGCGAGGGATACATCGGCAGAAGCCACAGGCAGGTCACCCCGAGCGCTTGGACGTAGGGAAGCTTTTGGATCAGGCCCTGGATGTCGCCGATCCCGTCTCCATTGGAGTCGTAGAAAGAGCGCAGGTGAAGCTCATAGATGATCGCGTTCTTGTACCAAAGTGGATCGGAGTCGAGCATCAGCGGCGGGATCGGCTAGTAGAAATAGTCGAACGAATTTTCTCGTCGCGCGAAGCGAAGGACGGACCAGATCGCCGCCGGCTGCTCGGGGGTAAGCGAAATCTCGGACCTTGGTCCTTGCCATAGCGTTCGGCGATCGGTGAGCAGCTCGTGAACCTGATAGGTTTCCTCGTGACCGATTCCAAGTTGCTGGAGCGGAACCTCCACAATTGTTCTCTGCATCGCGTGCGGATCCAAACTCACCGCGATTAGCAGTTGATTGGCCCGATTGGGAGTGATTTTGCTGTAGAAGAGCACCCGGTCATTATCCGCGCGATGAAATACAAGATTCCGGTAGAGCTGAAGCGCCGGATTCGATCGGCGGATTGCATTGAGCGCGCGTATCTCGCTGCGAATGTTTTCAGGCGCACGGGGATCTCGATGGACGAGCTGGTATTTCTCGGAATTTTGAAACTCCTCCGTTCCAGGTATTCCAGCGGACTCGCAGAACTCGTAGCCACTGTAGATTCCGTATGAGGGCAACAGCGTCCCCGCCAAGAAAAGTCGGATCTTAAAGGCGGCCTTGCCCCCCTGCTGCAGAAACTCCGGAAGGATGTCCGCGGTCGCGGGCCAGAGGTTTCCCCGCATGTACTCGGCTTCCGGGCCCTGGGTAAGCTCGCGGAAGTATTCCTCCAGCTCATGCTTGAAGTTTCGCCAGGTGAAGTAGGTATAGGACTGGGTGAAGCCGACCTTCGCCAACGCGTTCATCATCTTCGGCCGAGTAAACGCCTCGGCGAGGAAAATCACGTCGGGATGTTGATTTTGAACCTCCGGAATCAGCCATGCCCAGAACGGCAAGGGCTTGGTGTGGGGATTGTCGACCCGAAAAATCTTCACGCCCACGTCAATCCAGAACAAGACAATCGATTTGAGCTCCTGCCAAAGCGACTCGCGCGCTGGCCCGGTGAAATCGAAGTTGACGATGTCCTGATAGCGTTTGGGAGGATTTTCCGCGGTTTTCAAGGTGCCATCGGGACGCCAGGAGAACCACTCCGAATGTTCGCGAATGTACGGGTGATCCGGCGAGCACTGAAACGCCAGATCCAAGGCAACCTCAATTCCGCGCTCCGAGGCGACGCGGACAAATCGTTTGAAATCCTCGAGCGTACCCAGCTCTGGATGCACCGACTTGTGGCCGCCTTCCGCGGCGCCAATTGCCCATGGGCTGCCCACGTCCTCGGGCCGAGCCTTTGGCGCATTCTCGCGGCCTTTTCGGCCGGTGCTGCCGATGGGGTGGATCGGGGGCAAGTACAAGACGTCGAACCCAAGGCTTTGAATGTCCGGCAGAATGGCCTCGCAGTCTTGGAACGTGCCGTGGCGTCCCGGGACGGGCGAGCAAGAGCGCGGAAACAGCTCGTACCAGCTTCCTGCCATGGCTCTGGGCCGATCGACGATTATCTCCAACTCGCGATCGTACCGTCCGGCGTTGGAGCGATCCGGATACTTCGACGATAGCTCGAGCAGCTCCGGATCCCTGGAAACCAGGAGCGCCTCGGCCGCAGATTGGCGCGGTAGCTCCTCGGCCGCGCGTCGCAGTCGCTCTGCGTCCAGACGATCCGACCCAGCCCGCGACGCAACCTCCTGAAGCACTGCCGCTCCTTCGATCAGCTCGCTTCGGATTTCATGACCGGCGGCAATCCGACGCTCCAACTCGGAGCACCAGGTCGCAAAGACATCTGGCCAGGCCTCGACGGTGAAGACGTAACGGCCAACCCGTGGCAGCAGAAAGACCCCCTGCCATCGATCGTTGCCGAGCAGGTGCATCGGGGCTTCTTTCCAGCCGTTGGCGGGCAGAGGGGTTGGTCTGACCTGCCGCCAGCGCACCACTGCCCGCAGCAGATCGTGACCTTCCTTGAGGATGTCCGCGCGGACCTGGACCTGTTCGCCCAGAATCCGCTTCGCTGGGTGTCGCCCGGCGTCGATCTCCGGCTCGACGGACTCCACCAGGAGGCTACCAATCCGGTCATGCATCAGGGACGTTATAGACACCCTCAAGCACAATCCCAGGTGCGGATGGCTTGTGAGCCATCCAGTCAACAGCCCAGGCCAAGGCCGTTAGACCCGCGAAGCGAGCAAAACTCTAGGTCGGCTTGGTGTGCCGATAGAAGAGAATCATCGAGAAACAGTGAAATTCGTTATCGCTCGATTGGCAAACCACCTTATCGACGATCTCCAGATCAGAGTTGCTCCGGAGCCAGCGGGTCACGTTTTCACCGAGTTCCTCGCGCTCCTTGGCCTTGGTCGCCGAGAATACCTTCACGCCCGTGAACATCGGCAGCACCCCCAGGTCAAACCACTCGGCTTATCGCACGTCCTCCAAACCGCGTCAAAACCGAGTGCTAAGCAGGCTGGCAAACGACTGGCAATAACGATAAGGGTAGCGATGCAATTTGGGGCGTGGTGAATACATTGGAAACGGCCGGCATTGCTGGCGGGCGGCGGGAGACGGACGGTGTTGAAGAACAAAAAGGACGTAGCAGTCGACTTCATTCGATCAATTCGGGCAATGGCTCCCGGAGCTTTGAACCGTTTTATCAGCCAGGAAGCGGGAGAGGAGCTGGCTCAGTTCTTCTTCTCATACAGCGCTTCGCTGATAAGCAAAGATCCAACGCGGGTGCTGGAGAACACTTCCTCGCTGATGCTGATGGGCTATCTGATCCGCTCGTATGAGGAAAAGCGCGCTCCGGACGCGCCATTCCTGCGGCCGATCGCCCTGGCATAAAGGGCTCAGTAAGCATGCTGATCGATCTACACGCCCATTCTCACCTGTCCAAGGGGTGCGATCTCAATCCTGCCCAGGTTCTACAGCGGGCCTCCACGTTCGGAATCGATGGGGTGGCCTTCACCGAGACCAACACCCAGGATGGCTGTGAAGAGTTGTTTGCGTTGTCCGCGCACTCCAAGCTCAAGGTCTTCGTGGGGCTGGAGCTGATCACCGATAAGGGCCAGTACCTTTGTTTCTTCCCCCAACCCGAAAAGGCGCCCGAACCGGTACAGATGTGGGGCTCCAATCGCGAGAAGCCGTGGAGTGCCCTGGAGTGTCTTCCAAAATTGAAGTCTCTTGGCGCGGCGGTGATCGCCGCCCGTCCCTACGATCGCGACTTTGAGTATCCCGCCGGCGACTTCATCTTGACCCTTCCAAACCTCAGTGCGATCGAGGCGTATAACCCCAAGGTCCGCCAGACGGCCAACGACCTGGCCGCCGAAGCAGCGGAAAGCCTTCGCCTGCCTTCCATCGGAGGCAGCGATGCCCGAGGCTCTCTCGACGAAGTAGGCCGCGGGGCCACGCTCTTCAAAAAGAACATCGAGACCCAGATCGACCTGGTGAACGCCCTGCTTGGACGCGACTATTGGCCGGTGATGATCGGCGAGCTGCCCAAACTGACGCGCCCCGGCGAAGCCCAAGAAGCTCGGCGCGAAGGCCCCCGCCGTCGTCGGGGTAAAGGGAACCGGGGGCGCTCGGGGAACTGGAAAGCCTAGGGAGCCCGCTCGCTCCTGGGTCGGGCGCTCCAGGTCGAAAGACGACTATCGACCAGGTAAGCTACCCGAGCACCGCCGGAGTAGATCCACTCCTCGTTTCGGGTGGAGCCTTCGTAGGAAACCCGTTTCCGCTCGGGATATCCCCAGGCCATTTCCAGGGCGTCGTCGGGCATATCGGGAATGGCATTCTTGGTTCGGACCGCTTCTCGAATGGGTTCTGACCATCGAGACAAGCTTGCCGAAGGGTCGCTGACCGACGCGTACAGATCCAGCTCAGCCTTGAACATGTCAACCGAGTCGATGTGTGACGGCAGAAGCAAGATCAACGGGGTACTGGAAGGGTTGGGCGTGGTCTGGAGGTAAACCCAAGGCAATGACCTGGGCGTATCCACTGGCCGATGGGCCACGGCCCAAGCGGTGGGGAATTCGACCTTGAGGACGCGTACCGTCGTGCCTGCCGGTAGCACGCGCTCGACGCCTCCAGGGCGGACCCGCTGGCCAGAATCGTTGACCAGATGCAGCTCTCCAGGAGGGGTAGGGGTCAAAAGCCTTTTGCTCGAATCGCCAAAGAAGGGCGTCACATAGTACGAGAGCCTAAGAAAGCGATCCGCTTGCTCGCGGGTCAGCTCTCTTTGGAGTCCTTGGCGATCTTCCGCGGACAGGGACGTGTAGTGCGCGCAGCTCGCAATCGACAGTCCGATCGCCAGGGCAGGCGCCTCAAAACGCAAACGAAAACAGTGCGGACGTGACCTGAGTTGCATTCGGCTTGGGTCCTTCCACGAGGAGGATTGCACTGTCTCGCTGCCGCTTCACGACGTTTTTAGGGCCGGCTGCAGAGTAGGCATCAATGCCCTGAAACAGGTGGGAAGCGATCAGCGTTATGACCGCGATTGCGTACAGTACCCCACTGTGGATGAAGACGGCGTTTAAAACCACGGCCACGCCGACCACGATCGCATCCAGGATCAGAAACAGTGCAAAGTTCCCGCGCTCGCCCGCAATCAGATGGCCGACACCGAAGCCGACAACAAATCCCAGAACCAAGGCCAGCGTCTGCCGCGCCTGGGCATCGCCGCCCGCTCCCAATTCTTGGGAATTGTCTGGCCCCGCCGCCGGAGGCAGAGAATGGAGCTCGAGTGGCAAAGGCAAATGACCCTGCGCGTGCTGCCCAAAGGCGAGAGCAACCGCAGGGACCAGGAGCGCTGCGCACACGATAGCGTCGCTTCTCATCTGGGTACCCGGGAAGATATCAGCTCGCCTTGGCGGTCTCCCCCGCCGAGGAGGACGATTCTGACGCGGCTTTTGGCTTTTCCGCCTTCTCAGGCGTGCCTTTGGCTCCGTCCGCCGCCTTGGACTCCTTCCCGTCTTTGGCCTTGTCTTTCTTCACCGAGCTGTAGAGGTCCGAATACCACCCTCCGCCCCGAAGAACGAACGAGCTACGGCTCACCAGCTTTCGCAAAGTTCCCTTTGCTCCACAGCCATCGCAGCGCTCCGGCGCGGGATCGTTAACCTTCTGGAGAACCTCGTTGAGTTTTCCGCACTTGCTGCATGCGTATTCGTAAATGGGCATAAACTCTGGTTAGAAATTAACCTTCTTTCACTAGCCAAACCATCATGACGAACACTGTCCCTGAATTCACTACTTCGGCTCCCTCACGGCGCGAGCCTGCGCTGGAAGTGGGCGGGGTCCCCTTTGGGCCGGCACTGGGGGTCTGGCTCTATCTGATGTTGGGAGGATCCGCGGCGCTTGCGCTATCGGCGAGGCATTTCCCAGGGATCGTCCCGCACAGTTTGCAGCTGGCGGCTCTGGCGCTTTTCCTGGCCTTCTTGGTCGGCTTCTCGTTGTACCGCCTCCGACTGGTTCAAGCTCGGAAGTATCCGGCATTCAAGGCATTCTTCCAAGTTGGGGTGGGACTGTTGTTTCTGACTTTGTTGCTTCCTGGCGTGAATGACCCATATGAAGCCGGGCAGAGGGGGGTACAGGAGCTTCTTTCGGATTCGGATCCGGCGGTTCGAGCGATGGCGGCGGAGGTCGTGGGCTATCGCCCTGATGGAAGTCGGTACGGAGCATTGCTGGTAGGGGTCCTCGGGGACCCGGACCCGCGCGTCCGTGAGCAAGCGCATCGATCGTTGGTTCGGCTCAATGGCAAAGACCTGGGCCCTCCCGACGATGAGCAGGCGGTTAGAGACTGGGGGGCGCGATTCCGGTGACCCAAGCCTGGAAGAAAGACGGGACCTTGAGCCGGTACATGGTTCAGCACGGGCTGAAACATACCCGGCAGCGCAGCTTGATTATCGACACCTTCTTCGCCACCGGCGGTCATCTATCGGTCGAGGATGTTTTGTCAAAGGTGCGCGAGCAAGACTCGAAGGTCTCGATGGCGACGGTCTACCGGACGATGAAGCTGCTGAGTGAATGCGGCCTGGCCCACGCGCGCAACTTCGGCGATGGGCAAACGCGCTACGAAGCAGCCATCGGCCGGCATCACCATGACCACTTGATCTGCACCCAGTGCGGGACGATCATCGAATTCGAAAATAATCGGATCGAGGCGCTCCAGGAGATGGTGGCGCGTCGCCACGGGTTCCGCGTGACGTCGCACAAAATGGAGCTGTACGGATTATGCCGAAGCTGCCAGCGGTCCGCCTCCGCGCCTACCGCCATGCCTCGCGTCTAGGCTGGGGGTGGGCCCTACTAGCCTCGCTGGCGATCGCCGCCTGCCAGCACAATGCGACCTCCCGCCCACAGATCCACGAATTTTTGCCGGCGCTTCAGCTGCCGCCGGTCGGATCGACATCGTACCGCGTGGGCGATCTGCAGGGACGGGTGGTGGTGGTTAATTTCTTTGCCACCTGGTGCTTTCCCTGCCTCGGTCAGCTCGCGCTGCTTCAGAACATGAAGAAAAAGTACGCGGACCGCGGCTTCGAGGTGGTCGCGATCGGGATGGACCTCGAGGGTTGGACGGTGCTCGATCCTTTCCAGCGCGAATACCAGCTTTCGTTTCCGATCCTGTTGCCCAGCCAGGCGGTGCGAGAAGGCAAGACGGCGTTCGGTCAGATCTCCACATTGCCGGCAAGCTTCGTGTTTGGGCGGGATGGCCAGCTGCTCTCGGTGTTCGGAGGCTTGCCCACCGCGGAAGAGCTGGATCGCCTGATCGCGAATGCGGTGAAAGCCTAATCACCGCCCCAGTCGAAAAGCGTCACGAGTCGCGCTCCGGCGCCGAAGGAGGGGGCGCCCCGGTAATCAATCGCGCTCCGCGTTGAGCGGTGAAGTAACTCCACGCCCATTCAAAGATCACCACCAGGCGGTTGCGAAATCCGATCAAAAAGAAGATGTGGATTAGCAGCCAGGCCATCCACGCAATCCAACCCGACAGGTTCAGCCGGCCCAGATGTGCAACCGCAGCCGCTCGGCCGATCGTGGCCAAGGATCCCTTGTCGCGGTATCGAAACGGAACCGGAGCTTGGCCCCGAATCTGGCGAGCGATGTTGTCGGCGGCGTGAACTCCCTCCTGAATTGCCGCGGGGGCGACACCGGGGACGTAAGCGCCATCCGTTCGGACAGCGGCCAGGTCGCCGACCACATAGACATTCGAAAGGCCGGGCACCCGAAGGTCCGGATCGACCAGGACCCGGCCTGCCCTGTCGAGCGGAACGTGCAGCGACTTGGCCAACGGCGATGCCTGAACTCCCGCGGCCCAGAGAACGGTCCGCGCGGGAAGGTGCTTTGTCCCCACGGTCACTCCTTCGGAGTCGATGTTTGTGACCATGGCGCCGGTGTGGACCTCGACGCCGAGTTGCGCGAGCTGCCGCTTGGCAGCCTCCGAGAGCTCCCGGGTATAGGTAGGCAGAACCCTGTCCGTTCCTTCCAGTAAGACCACCCGGGCGCTCGCGGGATTGATTCGGCGGAAGTCCCCGGTCAGCGTCAGGCGCGAGATTTCGGCGAGCGCACCTGCCAGCTCCACCCCCGTCGGACCTGCCCCGACAATCACGAACGTCAGCCAGGTCTGCCGCCGCGACGGGTCAGCTTCGTGCTCGGCTTTTTCAAAGGCAAGCAGCACCCTACTTCGGATCTGCAGGGCGTCTTCGATGCTCTTGAGGCCGGGAGCAAAATTGACCCATTCGTTGTGGCCGAAATACGAATGGGTTGCTCCGGTCGCGAGAATCAGAAAGTCGTAGCTCAGATCTCCATCCCTGAGGATGATGCGATTGCTGGCGGTATCCACTGCCATCACCCGCTCCAACAGGACCTCGGTATTGAGTTGCCGCCGCAGAATGTGCCTGATCGGGGCGGCAATGTCGCTCGGGTTTAGCTCGGCAGTGGCGACCTGGTAGAGCAGGGGCTGAAAGAGGTGGTGGTTTCGGCGGTCCACCAGAACCAGGTTGACGGGCAGATTCCGCATCCGCCGCGCCGCGTACAGCCCGCCAAAGCCGCCGCCAACGATGACTACCCGAGGTCTTGCACCAGGGTCGGTTGCCGGAGGCATAAATTTGGGCTGCTCTAACGCCGGATTTGCGATCCGTCTCAGGATTGGCATCTATTCTGTCCCCCTGATGACGCTTCCTCCGGATCGCCCGCGGTCCTCAGATGTAGCTCTTCTCCTGTTCGGGGTGGGGCTGCTGATCTTTGTATCCCCGGCCAGGGTGCTTTGGGCCAATCCAGAGAGGCACTGGCTGACTCCCTTTGCCCTCTGGCTTTTGCTGATCGTGGTCGCGATCGGCGTGTCTTTGCGAAGGAAGAGCCATGATCCTTGAGCTCGGCCCGCTCTTCGCGGCGGCGGTTGGCTATCTGCTGCTGCTGTTTTTGATTGCCTACGCGACCGAGCGCGGCCTGATTCCGAACCGGTTGGCGCGACATCCTTTGACATACGCGCTCTCACTTGGGGTCTACGCGTCCTCGTGGACGTACTACGGCAGCGTGGGGTTCGCTCGAGCGAACGGCTACAACTTTCTCACCATCTATCTGGGTGTCACGTTGTCATGCTTGCTGGTGCCCGTCCTTTGGATGCCGATCATGAGAGTGATCCGGGATCACCAACTGACCTCGTTGGCGGACCTGTTCGCGTTCCGTTACCAGAGCCAGGCGGCGGGAGTGCTGGTGACAGTGTTCATGATTGCCTGCAACTTGCCCTATCTCGCCCTTCAGATCCGCGCAGTGACCGAATCGGTTGGCGTTTTGACCTCTGCTCCGCCGGGCGCAGTGGGCCTGGTGTTTTGCGGGCTGGTCACGCTTTTCGCGATTCTTTTTGGAGCGCGGCACCTGACGCCGAGGGAGCGCCACGAGGGCCTGGTGGTGGCAATTGCCTTCGAATCGGTAGTCAAGCTCGCCGCGTTGCTATTGGTGGCGGCGGTTGCGACGTTCTGGGTCCTGGGAGGGCTCTCGGGCGTGGACGAGTGGCTGCGGACCCATCCGCAGGCGCTCGAGGCGATGTACCGTCCGGTCCGGCAAGGGCCTTGGGGCACGTTGATGCTGCTGGCGTTTGCCGCGGCCTTCCTGCTTCCGCGCCAGTTTCATATGGCGTTCTGCGAAGGCGTCGACGAGCGAGCGCTCAAAGTGGCGAGCTGGGCATTTCCGCTGTTCCTCCTGGCACTCAATCTTGCAGTGCCGGTCATTCTCTGGGCGGGCACGAAGGTGTGGCCCGACGGCAACCCGGACTTCTATGTGCTGGCGGTGGCCCGCAGCGGGGGCTCTCGATTGCTGTCGGGAATCGCCTTCTTGGGTGGAGTATCCGCCGCCAGCGCAATGGTGATCGTCGACACCTTGGCGTTGGCCGCGATGTGCCTCAAGCACCTGGTGCTGCCAAAGCTGTCCCTCGCTAATTCGGCGGACCTCTACGGTGCACTGCTCTGGATCCGCCGCCTGCTGATCGGCTCGATCATTTTGGCCGGCTACTGGGCGGCGGTGATGCTGGATCGCCACCGGGGCCTGGTGGAGTTGGGGCTGATCTCCTTTGTCGCGGTGGCTCAATTCCTGCCGGGCCTGTTCGGCGTTCTCTTCTGGCAACGTTCGACTCGCCAAGGATTCATTGCCGGGCTTCTGGGCGGAGTGACGCTCTGGGTGGTAACGCTTTTCTTGCCGCTCTTGGTGCGTTCCGAAGTGCTGCCCCAGGCTTGGGACTTCAGCCATTGGTTTGGGATGGAGCCTGGAAAGGAACCCTGGAGCATCGCCACGTTCTCATCCCTTTCCATCAATGGCCTGCTGTTCGGCGTCGTGTCGCTTCTGACGCGAGCCAAACCCGCGGAGAAGGAAGCGGCCAGCGCCTGCGCCAAGCAAGTGCTCGCGCCGAGACCGGTCGTGGTGGCGGCCAGCTCTCCTCGCGAGTTTCAGGAGCGGCTGGTGCCGTTGCTGGGGCTCGAGGCAGCTGAAGTGGAAGTGACTCGGGCCCTGGGAGATCTGGGAATGACCGGGGACGAGCGGCGGCCCGCCGAGCTTCATCGGTTGCGCGAGCGGATCCAACGCAACCTCTCAGGTCTGATCGGGCCCTTGGTGGCGAGAATGGTAGTGGAAGCAGGTCTGGAGTTGGATCCGCAGGCCAGGCCGGCCCTTTCCGAGCACCTGCGGTTTCTCGAGGAGCGGTTGCGCGAATCCCGGGTTGATTTGCCGGGGGGAGCCGCGGAGCTGGAATCGTTCCGCCGCTATTTTCGCCGCATCCTGGAAGATCTCCCACTGGGGGTCTGCGCGCTAGGACCGGACCGCGACGTGGTGATCTGGAATCGGGCGCTGGAACAGATTTCAGGAATCGATGGCGCCAGGGTGGTGGGGACGCGGCTCGACCAGGTTCCCGAAGCATTGGGTGGGTTGCTCATATCTTTCGCCGACCAGGGGGAGGCAAGGCAGGAGGTACGCCTGGTGATCTCCGAGCACGAGCGCCATTTTTCGCTCAGCAAATCGGTGATCGACGCCGCCGCGCTCCCGCGTCTTTCGAGCGGCGCCCCGGGCGGATTGGTAATCCTGGTGGAGGACTTGAGCGAGCGCAAAGCCCTCGCGGCTCAGGTGGCCCATCAGGATCGGCTTGCCTCGATCGGGCGGTTGGCGGCGGGGGTAGCGCACGAGATCGGCAATCCGCTGACCGGCATCGCCTGCGTGGCTCAAAATCTCGCAATGGAGACCGAGCCCGAAGCAATCCGGGCGCGGCTCGGCCTGATCCTCGAGCAGGCGCAGCGGATCGACCGGATCGTCCGCGGCTTGCTCCGCTTCAGCCGCGCCGGGACCGGCTCTTCGCTTGACCCGGTGGAGAACTTTCCCCTCAACGAGGCGGTCGCGGAGGCGATCTCGCTCGTTCAACTGGGGCGGGAAGCCAAGCACATCCGGTGCGAGAACCGCTGCGGAGCGGGCCTGGAGATCGAAGGAAATCGCCCGCAACTGGTTCAGGTGCTCGTCAATCTGTTGACCAATGCTTGCGATGCTTCGCATCCAGGGGACATCGTGGTGGTGGATGCCAAGCTGCTGGAAGGCGGGCGAGTCGGATTGTCGGTCACCGACCATGGCGCCGGGATGTCCGAGGCGGTTCGCCATCGAATCTTCGAGCCCTTCTTCACTACCAAGCAGACCGGCGAGGGAACAGGGCTGGGGCTGTCGCTCGCCTACAGCATCGTTCGCGAACACGCGGGTAGGATGGACGTCCAGAGTATGCCGGGCACCGGAACGACGGTTCTGGTAGAGCTGCCACTGCATCAGTCCGGACCACTGCACAAAAGCGATAGTCATCGCGAGCGGGTGGAGGCGTGAGCCAGATTCTGATTGTCGAGGATGAACCGATCATCCGAACCGAGCTGGGCCGGTTGTTGACCCGAGCGGGGCACGCGGTTGCGGAGACAGGCTCAGTTGCCGAGGCCGGGGGGCTGCAGCCGCTGGACGCTTTCGATCTGGTGATCGCGGATCTGCGCCTTCCAGGCGAGGCAGGAACGGAGCTGATTGCCCGGTGCAATGGCACTCCGGTGCTGATCATGACCAGCTATGCCACCGTGCGCGCGGCGGTGGAAGCGATGCGCAAGGGAGCGGTGGACTTCATCGCCAAGCCGTTCGATCACGAGGAGATGTTGATGGTGGTCGACCGGATTCTTCGCCAGGACCGGATGCGCCGTCAGAATGCCGCGCTGAAGCAGGACCTGGAGCGCTCCTATTCGGTGGGCGGAATGGTGGGCACCGGGCCGGCGATGCGCGAGGTATTCGATCGAATCCGAAAAGTCGCCCCCACGGACACTACCGTACTGATCCTCGGAGAGTCGGGGACCGGAAAGGAGTTGGTGGCGCGGGCGGTGCACGAGCAGAGTCCGCGCGTCGATGCGCCGATCATCGCGGTCAACTGCGCGTCGATTCCAGAAACGCTGCTCGAGTCCGAGCTCTTCGGTCATGAGAAAGGCGCCTTCACCGGCGCGCACCACACTCGAGCCGGGCTGGTGGAAGCCGCGGATGGAGGGACCCTGTTCTTGGACGAGATTGGCGAGCTCCCTCTCCCGGCTCAGGCGCGGTTGCTTCGGGTGCTCCATGAGGGCGAGGTCCGGCGAGTAGGCGCGACCACCTCCCGAAGGGTGAACGTCCGGCTGATCGCCGCCACCCACCGCAACCTGCGCCAGATGTGCAAGGACGGGCGCTTTCGCGAGGACCTCTACTTTCGTCTTCGCGTTCTCGAGATTCAGCTTCCTCCATTGCGCGAGCGGGGCGAAGACTTGCCCGCGTTGGCGGACTTTCTGCTCGCCAAAACCTGCCGGCGTCTGAACCGGCCGCCGTTGACCTTTGATCCGCGGGCGCTCCGCGCGATCGCGCTTCATGGGTGGCCCGGCAACGTGCGCGAGCTCGAAAATGCGGTTGAGCGCGCGGTGATCCTCTGCGACGGCGGGACGATCACCCCCGAGCTGCTGGCGATCGATGAACCCATCCTGTCGGAGGCCGCGTCCCGCGAGTTGGAGGCAGACGTCACCTCCGAGACGATGGGAGAGTACTTCCGCAAGTTTGTTTTGGAGCACCAGAATCACCTCAGCGAGACGGAGCTGGCCCGGCGGCTCGGAATTAGCCGCAAGGCACTGTGGGAAAAGCGCCAGCGCTTGGGCATTCCGCGCCCGAAGCTGGCCTGAACCACCACGATTCAGATCAGCCGACGCGGCTGCTTGGCATACCCCAGGTGCTGCAAGGAGTCGGTGATTTCATCGAGGATGATCGGATCGTCGATCGTCGGGGGCACTTTGTACTCGGAGCTGTCCGCAATCTTTCGCATCGTTCCGCGCAGGATCTTTCCAGAGCGCGTCTTTGGCAGCCGTTTGACGACCGCGGCGACCTTGAAGAACGCCACCGGCCCGATTCGATCGCGCACCAGCGCGACCAGCTCCTTGAGGATCTCCGCCTCGGGGCGCTTCACGTTGGCCTTGAGCACCACGAAGCCGACCGGAATCTCTCCCTTTAGCTCGTCTTTCACGCCGATCACCGCGCACTCAGCAACGTCTGGATGCGCCGCTAGCACCTCCTCCATCGCGCCGGTGGAGAGCCGGTGCCCCGCGACGTTGATGATGTCGTCGATCCGGCTCATGATCGACAGATAGCCCTCTTCGTCTTTGAAGCCCGCATCGCCGGTCAGGTAGTAGCCGGGGTAGCGGGATAGGTACGTGTCGCGGTAACCCTGATCGTTGTTCCACAGCGTCAACAGACAGGCAGGCGGGAGCGGAAGCTTGATTGCGATGCTTCCGGTTTGGTTCGGCGCCGCCTCGTTTCCCGCCTCGTCGAGGATCCGCACGTCGTAGCCGGGGACAGCCCTGGAGGCTGAGCCGGGTTTGATCTTGCTCGGTCCCAATCCCGTACAATTGGCTGCGATGGGCCAGCCGGTCTCGGTCTGCCACCAGTGATCGATCACCGGCACCTTGAGCCGGTCCTGTGCCCAGAGCAGGGTGTCTGGATCGCATCGCTCGCCGGCCAGAAAGAGCGCGCGGAACTTGGACAGATCATACTTTTTGATGTGCTCGCCGAGTGGATCGTCACGCTTGATCGCCCGAAAGGCGGTGGGCGCGGTAAACAGCGCTCGAACCCCGTGCTGTGAAGCGACGCGCCAGAATGCGCCGGGGTCTGGAGTACCGACCGGCTTGCCTTCGTAAAGGACGGTGGTGCAACCCGCCAGAAGTGGCGCGTAGACGATGTACGAGTGGCCGACGACCCAGCCCACGTCCGAAGCCGCCCAGAACACCTCCCCAGGCTCGATTCCGTAAATCGCCTTCATGCTCCATTTGAGAGCGGCGGCATGCCCGCCATTGTCTCGAACCGTGCCTTTGGGTTGTCCGGTGGTGCCCGAGGTGTACAGGATATAGAGGGGATCGGTGGCCGCGACCGGGGTGCACGGCGCAGGCTCCACGCCTTGCTGCGCTTGACCCCAGTCGAGATCCCTTCCGGGAACCAGCGGCGCTTCGCATTGAGGCCTTTGAAAAATGATGCACTGTTCGGGCTTGAAGCGCGACAGCTCGATCGCCTTGTCGAGCAGCGGTTTGTAAGGGATTGTCTTTCCCGCCTCGATCCCGCAGGAGGCCGATATGATCATTCTCGGCTTCGCGTGGTCGATCCGAGCAGCAAGCTCGTGAGCGGCGAACCCGCCGAACACGACCGAATGGATCGCCCCAATTCGGGCGCAGGCGAGCATTGCGATTACCGCCTCGGGCACCATCGGCATGTAGATGATGACGCGGTCTCCTTTTTTGATGCCGCGCTTTTGCAGCGTGCCGGCGAGCCGAGCGACTTGATTGAGCAACGCGCGATACGTGAACGTTGATACAGTGTTGGTAACAGGGCTGTCGTAAACCAACGCGAGCTGCTCTGCGCGACCACCCTTCACGTGGACGTCCAAAGCGTTGTAGCAAGTATTGAGCACGCCCCCAGTGAACCAGCGATAGAAGGGAGCGTTAGACCGGTCCAGCACCCGATCCCACCGCCGCTCCCAAGTCAGCGCGTTGCCTATCTCGCCCCAGAATCCCTCGGGATCGGCCAACGACCTTTGATGGATTTCCTCGTACGTTGCCATTTATCCACCTCCACGCCAGACGTCTTCTCAACATACTTGCCGCGCTGCTTCCAATCCACGGTTGGCCCGCCGAAGAGCCTACTAGCAGAAGCAGGTCCAGGCTTTTGCTTGCGTGTCGTGGGGGCTCCATGCTGTATTTCGCGACCGCTTTCGCCCCGCGAGAGCTTGAGACCTGAGCTGCTCAGCCCATGGCGATCGTTGAGACCAGAAGCATTCGAAAGAAATTCGCTGATTCAATAGCGGTGGACGGAGTCGATCTGGCCACGCGGGAAGGCGAATTTCTGGTTTTGCTCGGCCCGAGCGGCTGCGGGAAGACGACTCTGCTGCGAATGATCGCCGGACTGGAGCGGCAAAGCTCAGGGGATGTGTTGATCGGCGGCAAATTGGTCAACGAGCTGCCCCCGCGCGCCCGCAAGATCGCGATGGTCTTTCAGAGCTACGCGCTCTATCCGCACATGACGGTCGCGAAAAACATCGCCTTCCCGCTCAAGGCCCAGGGAGTGGATGCGAGCACGATTCCGGATCGGGTCCAGCGAGCCGCCACGATGTTCGGCATTCAGCGACTGTTGGATCGCAAGCCCCGGCAACTGTCGGGCGGCGAGCGGCAGCGGGTCGCGCTGGCCCGGGCGATGGTTCGCGAGCCTGACGTGTTTCTGCTCGACGAACCCCTGTCCAACCTCGATGCCAAGCTGCGCACGTTGGCGCGCGATGAATTGCAACAATTTCAGCGCCGGATGGGGACTACTACCATCTACGTCACCCATGATCAGGTGGAGGCGATGGGGCTCGGGGACCGGATCGCGGTGATGAATCAGGGAAGAGTCCGCCAGCTGGGCCGGCCCCAGGAGGTCTACCACGAGCCGGCCGACACCTTCGTCGCGGGCTTTCTCGGATCGCCGCCAATGAATTTTTTCCAGCGGGAAGACTTGATCGCCGGATTTCGCCCCGAGCAGTTTCTTCCCAAGTCGGCGCACGAGGGGAACGACGCGCTGGTCACCCTCTGGTTCCAGGTCCACCGGATCGAGAACCTGGGGGCTTCTCGCCTGCTCTATGGGAGTCTGCGAGACGCCTTCCAGGAGGAAAAAGTGATCGCCCATCTCCCGTTCACGATGCACGTGCACATCGCCCCGGGCACCGCGTACGAGTTCGCGGTCAAGGAGAAGGACATTAAGTTTTTCGATCGCTCCACCGGTCTTCGGACCGGGCCCAAGCCCTTCTGGGACCGGCAATGAGAGCTTCGACGGATGTCCAGACGCCGCATGCCGAATCTCCGGTTCGGCGGCGGACCCGGCTAGCGGATAACGAGGCCTGGCTGGGCCGGGCCATGCTCGCCCCAGCAATCATCTATATCGTCGCGTTGGTGGGCGTGCCGTTTCTGCTGGCGCTCTTCTACAGCGTCACCAACATCAGTGTGGGACATACCGAGGTCCGCTTCGTCTGGTTGGAGAACTTCACCAGCGCCCTCCAAAACCCCACCTTTCTCCGAGCGCTCAAAAACAGCTTTCTCTTTGCGGTTTTTTCCCAGTTGCTGGTGATTGTGCTCGCCACCATTCTCGCCTCGGCGCTGCAGAAGGACTTCCCGGGCAAGTGGCTGGTGCGCTTGTTGATCCTTCTACCGTGGGTCGCTCCGATCTCGCTTGGGAGCATTGGATGGCTGTGGATCTTCGAGCCTATCTACAGCGTGATCAACTGGACGCTCCGGGCGATCCACGTATTTGGCCCCAACACCTGGCCGATCTGGCTGGGTCAGCCGAACCTCGCGTTCGCATCGGTCGTCACCGTGCACGTCTGGCGCCTGTTGCCGCTGGCGACGGTGATTACTCTGGGCGGATTTTCCTCGATTCCCCAGGACCTCCTTGACGCCGCGTCGGTTGACGGCGCTGGATTCTGGCGTCGCCAGTTTCAGATTACCTTACCGCTGGTGCTCCCGATCATGCTGGTGGCGCTGTTGTTTGGAGTAATCTTCGCGTTCACCGACATGATTGTGATCTATGTGCTGACCCGGGGCGGTCCCTATGACATGACCCAGGTGTTGGCGAGTCTCGCGTTTTTCACCGGAATCGAGGGAGGGGATCTCGCCGGTGGGGCGGCGATCGCTCTGTTCCTCTTTCCTCTGCTCGCCGCCAGCGCGATCTTCTTGTTGCGGGTCGCCCGGCGCGCCGAGGTGATCTGAGATGGCGCTCGCCCAACGGCTCAAGCGATGGGGCGCGCGAGGCGTGAACTTTGGAGTCCTCGCCGCCTTTGCGACCTTCGCGGCTTTTCCATTCGCGTGGATGTTGATCACCACGTTCAAGCAGACCAACGATCTGCTGGATCCGAACCACAATCCGTTTGTGTATCATCAGCCGCCCACCCTCGAACATTTGAGGATTCTCTTTTTCGATACCCTGTTTGGAAGGTGGGTGGCGAATACTCTCTTCGTCGGGACCTCGGTGGTCATCATCACCCTGGCGCTGGCGATTCCCGCCGGGTACAGCCTGGCGAGGCTGAGCGGCAAGTTTGGCGAGAAGCTCGGAATCGCGATCTTTCTGACCTACCTGGTGCCATCCACCATTCTGTTCATCCCGCTATCTCGGGTGGTCGCTATCCTGCATCTCCAGGATTCACTGCTGTCGCTGGTTCTGGTCTATCCGAGCTTCACCGTTCCCTTCTGCACTTGGCTGTTGATGGGCTTTTTCAAGGTGATTCCCAAGGACCTCGAGGAAGCGGCAATGATCGATGGGCTGAGCCGATTCGGCGCGTTTCTGCGAGTGATCATGCCGATGTCCGTGGCGGGCGTGCTCACGGTGATCATTTTCACTTTTACGCTGGTGACCCAGGAATTCGTGTACGGGCTGACCTTTATCACCGCAGCCTCCAATCTCACTTTGAGCGTCGGCGTGCCGACCTTCCTGGTCCGAGGGGACGTCTACTTCTGGGGGTCGCTGATGGGCGCGTGCTTCATCGCCAGTGTGCCGGTGGCGATCCTCTACAACCTATTCGTGGACCGCTTTATCTCGGGTTTCACCGTCGGTTCGGTCAAAGGTTGATCTCTGGGTTGGAGTCGACCCATTGTTACCCTTTGTAACGGACTGTTACTTCGGACCACGATCCAACGCGACGCGCTAAAATGTAAGGCCTTGAGCAGAGGCATCCTACCTTCTGGAATGTGCCTTGCAGTCCCATGGGGCTAGCGCGATCTGTGAATTCAACAATTTGGTTCTTCACCTGGAGTCGGTGGAAGTAATACAAAGGCGTTTCGTTTAGGGTAGGTTTGCGACTTTCGTGTTCTGGAAGTTGACCTAGCTGAAGAGGAGGCCGGAATGAGTGCGACACCAGCAGCCCATGTTCAACCGGGCATCGGGCCGAGCGATCGAATCATCACCAGCGCGGAGGAGCGACGAGTCGTCATCGCATCCTCGGTCGGTACCGTCTTCGAGTGGTATGACTTTTACCTTTACGCGATTCTGGCGCCATTCTTTGCGGGGTTGTTTTTCCCTCCGGGCAATCAAACCGCAGCGCTGCTCGGGGCGTTCGCCGCCTACGCGGCCGGCTTCCTGGTTCGGCCGTTCGGTGCGATCATTTTCGGTCGAATCGGGGACCTCGTAGGACGCAAGTACACGTTCCTGGTGACCATCGTGGTGATGGGGACGTCGACGGTGTTAGTCGGATTCCTTCCCACCTACGCCACGATCGGATTCGCGGCGCCGCTGATTCTCGTTCTGTTGCGGCTCGCGCAAGGATTGGCACTCGGTGGCGAATACGGCGGTGCAGCAACCTACGTGGCGGAACACGCGCCGGACCATAAACGAGGTTACGCCACGAGTTGGATCCAGACGACCGCCACGCTAGGCATGTTCCTGGCCCTGATCATCATCGGCCTTACTCGCGCCAACATGGGGGCGGCGAACTTCTCCAACTGGGGTTGGCGAATCGCGTTCTGGTTCTCGATCCCGCTGCTGGCGATCTCGATCTACATCCGATTGAAGCTGAACGAGTCACCGATATTCCAGCGCATGAAGTCCCAGGGGAAGGGTTCGAAATCCCCCCTGAAAGACAGCTTCCTCAAATACCCGAACAACAAATACGTGGCGCTCGCGCTTTTCGGCGCGACTGCCGGCCAGGGCGTGGTCTGGTATACGGGTCAGTTCTACGCCCTCTTCTTCCTCCTGATTTACCTCAAACTCGATTTCATCCCGACCTACACACTGATCGGCCTCTCGCTCGCAATCGGCACGCCGTTCTTCCTCGTCTTCGGCAAACTGTCTGACCGGATCGGGCGCAAGAAAATCATTCTCGCGGGCTGCTTAATCGCGGCGGTGACCTACTTCCCGCTCTTCAAGGGGCTCACCCATTTTGTGAACCCCGCGCTCGAGCGGTACCAGACATCGATTACGGCCACAGTCGAGGCGAGCGACTGCAATTTCCACATCTTCCTCGGACCCTGGTCGCATCAGACTGCATGTGACAGGGCTAAGGATTTTCTCGGGAAGGCCGGGCTCTCGTTCACCTCCCTGCCGGCGAGGCCAGGCCAGGACGTGGTCACAAAGATCGGCAACATTGAGCTAAGGGGTTGGAACGAGGCGCAATACAAGGACGCGCTGAAGGCGACGGGTTATCCGCCGAAAGCCAACCTCAACGAGGTCAACTGGCCGATGGCGGAACTGCTGCTGATCATCATGGTTATCTACGTCACCATGGTGTACGGGCCGATTGCCGCGTTCCTGGTTGAGTTGTTCCCGGCAAAGATCCGCTATACCTCGATGTCGTTGCCTTATCACATTGGCAACGGCTGGTTCGGCGGCATGCTGCCGCTGCTTGCGACGGCGATCGTGGCATCGGCCGGCAACATCTACGCCGGCCTCTGGTACCCGATCATCGTTTCGGTGATGACCTTCGTGATTGGCTCCTTGTTTGTCCGCGAAACCAAGGATGTGAGGATCCATGCCGAGTTCAACACGCGGTCCGACAGCGCGCCGGCCCCGCTGAGCTCAAAGACGTAGCGGGCCCTCCCCGCTGAGTGTCTGGGTGTAATTCGAAGTAGGCGAGCAGACGCGCGTTGTGTTGAAACGCGCGTCTGTTGCATCACTTGTGAGCGCGCTTGCTCACACCCGACGTGACGCTCATTGCGACGGGCAATACACTGCGGGAGTGCAAGCGCTACGGCCTAGTGCTCGCGTCACGTTTCTGATGGTGTTTTTCGCAGCTTTCGCGCCTGTGGCTGCTGGCCAATCCGAGCTCGCCGGTGAGAGCGCTGAGATGAGTCTCGAGGTCCTTCACTACCAGGAGTTGGGTAGCAGCTTTGCGATTCGCTCCGCGACCTATCTTCTCGATGGCAAGCAAATCCTAAATCTGCGTGGGGCCGAGTTGCGAAACCGGCTCGCCAACGGGCCGCAGCTTCATCAGATGTCGCTTACCTCGGGTGCGCACGTGATTGCCTTGCAGATCGTCTACGAGGGCACCTCGGGCGTGTTTCAGTATTTGGACAAATATCGTTTCACGATGAAGGGCTATTTGTTGGTCGAATCCAAGCCAGGTTACCGGATCAAAGTGATTTCCAAGGGCGTGGAGCGTCCATGGGTCGAGAAGTGGCAGAATCGGCCGTCATTCAAGCTGGCCGGGTTGCCTCAAAAGGCAGTACTCAGAGTCCGGGTGAGCCCGGTGGAGCGCGCCGAGGCGAAGGGGGATGACGATGACGCAGAGCTTCAACCGGTAACGATCACCGTTTCCGAGGAGGACGCAAGGCTCTTGGAAGAGTACGCCGCCCACCACGTTCCCCCACCAGCGCCCGGGACGAAGGTGGCCCAGGTTCAGGCGGAAGCAAACGGTTGTGGGCCGGTAATCGTGCACTTTCCGTTCCGGCGAGCGACCCTGAACCGCCCGGCCCGACGGGCCCTGGAAGCATTGGCGGCTTGCCTGCTCCGCTCCGCGGAAAAGGGCCTTCGAGTGGAAGGGCACTGTGACGAGCGCGGCTCGGATGCGTTCAACGACCGGCTGAGCGACGCGCGGGCCAAGGCGACTGTCAATTTTCTGATCTTGCGCGGCGTGATGCCGGCTCGGATGCGAGCGGTTTCGTTCGGCAAGCGACGATCAATCTGCGGTGAACAAACCGAGACGTGTTATTCCCGGAATCGCCGCGCCGAGCTCATCGATACACCCTCGCGTTCACCGGCCCATCCCCCTGTCGCAGCCAACACCCCTACACCCTGAGCCCAGGGGGGTTCCCACCGCACTGGCCATGCGTAACTTCTGGCCCGAGGGTCTATGCGCGACAACCGGAGCCGAGTTTTGCTGGTCGAAGATCAAGAGAGCACCCGGGACGGGCTGGCCGAGGCCCTTGCACTCGCGGGCTATCTGGTCGACCGTTTTGACGCCGGCGGACGGGCGCTCGAGTACCTAGGCAGTGGTCCCACGCCGGATGTGATTCTGCTGGACCTCTACTTGCGAAGCGACATGGATGGTTGGCAGTTCGCGGAGAAGGTGAAGGCAAGCCCGCGCGCCGCCGAAATTCCCATCGTGGCAATGACCGGCGCACGACTGGATACTCAGGATTGGGAGCGGGCTGGGTTCGACGCGTTCTTCTTCAAACCGCTGGAGTTGCGCTCCCTGTTGCGCACCATAGAACGGCTCGTCGAGCTGCGCGGCGGCCGAGTTCTCGGAGACCGCACCGCGAAATCCTTTATCGCTTAGCGGCGCGCCCTTTCAGTTTTGCCTTGAGCCGGGCAAGCTCGGCGGAGCGCTTGCGGTCTGGTTGTTTCACCAGAACTGTCTCCATTCGCTTGAGCGTCTCGCGAGCGCTGTCGAGCTGGTTGCCTTCGAGATAGAGCGCCGTGAGCGTCGCGCCCGCCGCCCAGAACAGGTCCGGATCTGGGTCGGTCTGGATTCGGTCCAGTCTCCCTTGCATCTCCTCCAGCAGTGGGCTCGCCTTGTCCTGTTGATCAGTATTCCGGTAGTAGCGCACGAGCAGGCTCCAGGCGCTCCACTGCTTCAGTTGCCCCTCCCGGGCGACCTGCTTTTTCTCTTCAACGGTGTACCAATCAAACGGTCGTATTCTCTGCAGCCTCCACGCGTCCCGCTGCATCGCTTGATAGACCAACTCCGGAACATCGGTGTTGGGGTTGCGCTGCGCTACCAGGTTCTCAGCCTGGGCTAGATCACCCGGGGGTGGCAGCGCTCCTGGCGGGCTCGGGATAGCGCTTGTTGAGCAGGCCGCCAAAAACTGAGCGCGCTCGCTTTTCTCCTTCTTCGGGTCACGGAATCGAGCGCTCCCGTAAATCTCAGCCAGGGCCTGATGCGCGAGCGCAAAATTTGGATCGAATCTGAGGACTTCCTCCATCGCGGAGATCGCTTGAGGCGTCGATCGACCTTCCAAGGCTCGCCCGTACAAATAAAGATAGAAGGGATCATCGGCGTGCTCGTTCTTTAGCGCCAAATACTCGTCGAGCATCTCTTTGAGATGTCCCTCGACGCCACGCTCCTTGATTGCGTCTTGGTAGCGGGTGTGAACGAAGAGGTCCTTGGGCAGGCGTCGCCTCAAGTCACGAAGCGGCTCAATGACTTCTTCAAGGGTCAACGTCGGCGACGCCAAGCCTTTCGAAGCGCTTTCAATTTGTTGCCCAACCTCGGCGCTGGGCTCACAAACCGAGCTCTGCGCCGGGGCGGCCCCGGTGCACAACCACAGCACCGGGGCACCCGTCTTCAAGATGCGAAACAGTTTAGAGCGTCCTGAGGAAGTCGAGGATTGCCTGTTTATCTGAAGCGCTAAGTGCCTCGAATCTTTCGGTCACTTGAGTCGCCTCGGAAACGCATGCGATCCCGAACGGATCGAACTGCTGTCCCGGCGAGCAGAACGGACTCGTGCTGTCGTGCTGCAAAATCGCCGTCAACAGCCCACCATTGGTGGGTCCCGCGCGACCGTCATGCAGGAAGAAGATTCGCTGTCCAACGCCCCACAGCGGCGCCGTGCGGAACTCATCGAAACCTGCAGCGCCTTGGTTGATGAAGTCCGCGAGCCCGAAGCTCATGTGATGGAGCGCGACATCCGTGAACGGGCTGAAGTCGGTGTTTCCCATCCCGGTGAACGGAGAATTCGCGGTGTGCAAGGTTCGGGTGTGGCACAGGACGCAGCCGATTCCGGGATTGTTCACGTCCGTTCCGAAGAGGAACGATCCGCGGGCCTGGGAGGTGTTGTGGCCTGAGGCCGGGGGATTGGGAGTAGGTGGAGCGGACAGTCGCATGAAGGCGGCGAAGTTCACGGTGTCGGATGAAAACGCGCTGGCCGGCGAGGCTGGCGTTCCGGACACGGTGAGGTTGGTGGAGTCTTCGGGAGTCGGATTGAACACGCATCCCGGCACCGCCGAGCGTTCGTTGGGGAACACTTCGTTCGAGACGCCCTGTTCGACGTTGTAGGCCTCTCCGGCGAAGATCAGGAGAGATTTGTTTTGCGCCTTCCATCCGAAGCGGGTGATCGTCCCATCGTTCCCGGTCGTGTTGAACCTTCCGAAAATCCCGAGGCTCTGCTTCGTGCTGGCGCCGTTTGCGAGATTTGCCTGCAGAGCGAGATCAGGAACGTTCTCAATCAGCCCTAATCCAAAAACGGGCGTGGGAATCCTGAAGATCACGTTTCCATTCTGTAGCTGCTGGGCAAAGTTAGGCTGCGCCAGATTGCATGAACCGGCATCCACTCGGCCCGCGATGGTATACAACCCATGCACGCCGCCATCGAGCGAACCGTCGGGGTTAATAATGAACCGGGCCTCACGGACCGGACCCGTTGCGGTGACAAATGAAGGCACGGTTTGGTTCCGTCCCGGAAGGCGATCCAGCGACGCCATCGCGACTTCGGGATTGTTTGCCTGACCTGTCCCGATGCCGAGGGTCGGGTGAGGACTGGTGCCCCCCACGTCAGGTTGCGCGTGGCATGCCGCACAGCTGTTTGTATTGAACGTCGGGCCGAGCCCGACGCCCGCTTCCCCGGCGACTGCCCCGGATACAGAGTCGACTTCTTTAAAACGCTCCTTTGCCGAGCTGAAAAACGCCCGCTCGGTGGGGCTCAGGGCCGGGAAGGGTCCTCCGGCGTTAACCGGCAATGGGCGTGGACCGGGATCCGTCTGAGCCGCCGCGGTCGCTGCGATGGTAAGCGCCGCGACAGCGGAAAAAACCACGGAGCTGCGAAGCAACACTTCTTTGCGTTTGAACATTTAAACCCCCCTAGGTCAGTTGTTCGAGTGCCGGACGAACAGAGAGCCTCCCCCCTCCCCACTTTCCAGCTGCAGAAAGCAGGCTCCCGAAACTTTGCTGTGCTGAACCGCCCCTCAGGCCGTCCGAGCGCTTGTCTACAAGACGACGGATTGTGGGAGCAAGAAACAATCCGTGCCGATCCGGAAACACGCTCGAGCGCTCGCTCTGCAGGTGGAAAACTAACTGAGCGCGAAGAGTCGGCCGCCGAACCAGCACAACCCGTTGCAGATCTCTCTTACACCGGAGCCTGACCGCGCAGCGATGCGTCGACCAGTTGAACTGGATGCAGGCAGGGCAGGGCTTTTCCTCGGGCGCGAAGCAGAGATTGGATCTGCAGCGCGCAGCCAGGATTCGCGGTCGCCATCAGTTGCGCGCCGGTGGAGAGAAGATTGTCCACCTTTCGATCGCCGATCTCGCGGGCGCTCTCCGGCTCCACCAGATTGTAGATGCCGGCGCTGCCGCAGCACTGCTCGGACTCGGGGATTTCCAGCAACTCCAGATTAGGAATGCCTCGAAGCAGCGAGCGCGGCTGCTCGCGGATTCCTTGCGCGTGCGCGAGGTGACAAGCGTCGTGATAGGCGACTCGAAGGCGCTGTGGGAGTCCGCGTCTTGGCGCTGCGGGTCCGAGGTCGGCGAGAAACTCAGTCGCGTCCCGGACCTTGGCCGCAAATGCCGAAGCTCGCGCGTGCCACGCCGGTTCGTCCTCGAAGAGCCGCGCGCATTCCTTCAGGTGGGAGCCGCAGCCGGCGGCATTGACGATCACCGCGTCAAGCGCGCCCAGGTCGAACCGTTCGATCAGCGCGCGAGTAAACTCTTTGGCTTCCTTCTCACGCCCGGCGTGCAGCGACAGCGCTCCACAACAGGGTTGATCGGGCGGCACCCGCACTTCGCGACCTTCCGCGGACAAGACCCTCACGGTCGCAGCGTTCACATCGGAGAAGTACACGCTCTGCACGCAACCGGTGAGAAGCCCGACCGTGGCGCGCCGCGAGCCCTGAGCCGCTGTGACTTCGGGTAGTGCGATCGGCGCCTTGCCCGAAGACGGCATCAAACGGTCGAGCTGGGCGATTCGAGGCGACAACCGCTCGAGGATTCTGCTGGCTCGCACCAGCCACTGCAGGCCGCTCCATCGGTAGAGAATCTGGAGAAACCGGATCAGCCTGAGCCGGCGCGGGTAAGGAAAGAGCGC
Source organism: Myxococcaceae bacterium (assembly GCA_036781205.1). GTDB lineage: Bacteria > Myxococcota > Myxococcia > Myxococcales > Myxococcaceae > DAIQBK01. The sequence continues at coordinate 138,099 of DAIQBK010000003.1, read as the reverse complement.
GAACAGCATGCTTCGAAAGAGGCGATCGGGCAGCGAGCGGGAATGCTGCTGCTCCACTTCCGCGCGCATCTGCTCGATCAGCGTGCCGTACTTCACTCCGGAAGGGCATGCGGTGACGCAGCTCATGCAGCCCAGGCACTTGTCGAAGTGGACCACCACCGCGTCGGAGAGCGGGATCGTACCTTGTTGGATGCCCTTCATCAGGAAGATCCGACCGCGTGGAGAATCCATTTCCTCGCCCCACGATTGGTAGGTGGGGCAGGCCTGAAGACAGAACCCGCAATGGACGCATTCGTCGATCAGTTTTTTTTCGGGCACTACAACCCTCCGACGAAGCGCCCCGGATTCAGCCGAGCGTCGGGATCGAACCGGTCTTTGATCCGCCGCATCAGCTGGAACGCGGATGGCGGTGGGCCCCAAACGTCGATCTGTTGTCGAACCGCGGCGGGCGCGGCGGTGAGCACGAGCGAGCCGCCGCGGCTCGTCAGGGCGGACCGCAAAGACTCGAGCGCCTTGGCGGTGCGCGCCGGATCAAGCACCCTCCCGGAGACAAAACCGATCCCAAGAGTCGGGTGCCAAGCCGCTTGGGCCTCACCGACGGTCCGCAGTAGCGGGGCAAGCCATTCGGCCTCGATCGAGGTCAGATCCGATGGAAGGGCGCCGAACTTGACCCGCAGCTCGGCTTGGGTCCGGATGTGATCATGTTCAGACCACAGCTCCTGGGCCGCAGCGGAATCGATCCGGTCGCAGGACGACTTCTGCTCGGTGCCAATGGCTGCCAGTCGCTCTGTTTGCTGCTTGAGGCCAGAAGCAAAGCCTTCGAACCGAAAGGCGACATCCCAGCGATCCTGCCGCCAGAACGCCACGCACGAGCTGGGCTCGAGCTGAGCATCCCGCGCCGCCGCAATCAGAGCACGCAGCGTCGTGGCGCTTTGCCCCGGAACGAGCACGGTCTCGCTCGCCTCGGGTAGTGGATGCAGCCGAAAAGTTGCGGTGGCCACCATCCCCAGCGTGCCCAACGAGCCGCAGATCAGCTTCGGCACGTCGAAGCCCGCGACGTTCTTGACCACCTTGCCGCCGCCGCGCGTAATCGTTCCATCCTCCAAAATCAGAGTCGCCCCAATGATCAGGTCCTTGATTGAACCATAGCGGGCTCGTCGCGGGCCGAAGGCGTTCGTGGCGACCAACCCTCCAACCGTAGAACGGTCTGGCGAAGGGGGATCGAGGGCAAGTTGTTGGCCGTGCTCCGCGGTGGTCCGCTGCAGGCTCGCCAGGGGCACCCCCGCTTCGACCGTCATCACCATGTCGTCAGGGATGTATTCGACGATCCGGTTGAGTCGCTCGGTCCTGAGCACCGCCTCGAGCGCGCGCGGCGGAGCGCCCAGCTCTAACTCGGAGCCTCCGCCGACGAACGCGATCGCCGCATTCATCGTTCGCGTCTGCGCAAGCACCTGGGCCGCTTCCTCAACCGAAGCCGGCGTATAGACCACCTTCGGAACGATGCCGGCCACCGCATCGGACGGCTCGGCGGCGCGACCGACTGGCCCGCTCATCCGCGCCCCGCCGTGCCGGCCACCTCGAGCGGGTGTGGCACGTACTTGCCCGGCCTGTCCCCGCACAGTCGCGGGGTGGGAAAAACCTTGCCCGGGTTGAACCGGCGCTCCGGATCAAACGCGCAGCGCACCAGGTTCATCGCGGCCAAATCCGGCTCGGCGAACATCTCGGTCATGTAGATCGCTTTGTCCGCCCCCACGCCGTGCTCGCCGGTGATCGACCCGCCGACCCGAACGCAAATTTTGAGAATCTCTCCCCCCAGCTCCTCGGCCTGCTTTTCCTGTCCGGCGATCGAGGCATCATAGAGGACCAGCGGATGGAGATTTCCATCGCCCGCATGGAACACGTTGGCGACCCTCAGCCCAGCCCGTGACGAGAGCGAGGCAATTTCACGCAGAACGCCCGAGATTTCCGAGCGGGGAATCACTCCGTCCTGAACCACGTAATTGGGGCTGATTCGGCCCATCGCCGCGAATGCGCTCTTGCGCCCTCGCCACATCATGGCGCGCTCCGCCTCGTCGCGCGGCCGCCGAATCTCGATCGCACCCGCCTTCTCGGCAACGGCGATCGCCTGAGCCGCGGTGTGCTCGACCTCCGCCAGCGGACCGTCGACATCCATCAGCAAGGCGGCGGCGACGTCCGGCCAATCCACCTGCGTCGCGGCCTTGATCGCCTTGATCGCGAGCCGGTCCATCATCTCGATTGCCGCCGGCACGATCCCAGCGGCGATGATTCCGGATACCGTGTTTCCCGCCTCGTCTGTCGAGGGGAAGGTTGCGAAGAAGGTCCTCGTGGCCTGTGGCTTGCGCAAGATCCGAAGCACCACTTCGGTCACGATGCCCAGCATCCCCTCGCTGCCGACGATCGCTCCCAAGAGGTTGTATCCCGGGACATCGAGGACCGGGCCGCCGATATCCACCACCTCGCCATCCCCCAACACCATCCTCACCCCCAACACATGATGCACCGTGAACCCATACTTGAGGCAGTGCGCACCGCCCGAGTTTTCGGCGACGTTGCCGCCAATCGTGCAGACGCTCTGCGAGGACGGATCCGGCGCGTAGTAGTAGCCAGACGGACCCACCCGCTTCGACACATCGAGGTTCACCACCCCCGGCTCGACGCGAATCCAGCCGTTCTCCGGGTCCACTTCGAGAAATCGCCTCATCCGGGTGAGCGGAATCACGATCGACCCCGGAATCGGAAGCGCCCCCCCGGAAAGGCCGGTTCCGGCGCCCCGCGGGACAATCGGAATCCCAGCGGCCTTCGCGATCTTCACCACCGCGGCGACCTCCTCGGTGGAATTGGGCAGCACCACCGCGCCCGCGATCGCGCGGAAACTGGTCAGGCCGTCCGACTCGTAGGTTCGAATCTCGGAGTCATCGGCGATGCAATAGCGAGGGCCGACCGCCGCCGCCAACTGGTCCAGCACGGCTTTCGGCAGCGAGCTCATTCCAGAAGCTGGTAGGCTGGAATCGTGAGGAATTCTTCGAACGAGTCGCTGGTCACAAGGCGATCAAGGATCTCTGTCGATTCCCGGTAGCGGCCCGAGGCGAAGCCTCCCAACTTGCCGAGTTCCTGATCCCGGATCTTCCGGTAGAGCTCTGCGTTGGTGGGTTGGCCATCGTCGAGTCGAGCCCCGTTGTGAATCCATTGCCACAGCTGCGCTCGGCTGATCTCACAGGTGGCGGCGTCTTCCATTAGATTGAAAATCGCCGCGGCCCCGTTTCCGAGCAGCCAGGAGTTGAGGTACTGCAGCGCGACGCTGACGTTGCTGCGGAAGCCCGCCTCGGTCACCTTGCCCCCCGGGACTTGAAGCTGCAGCAACTGGGCCGCGGTGACCTTCACCTCCTCGCGCAGGCGTTCCTTTTGATGGGGCTTGGATCCGAGAATTCGCTGGAAAACCTCCATCGCGGTCGGGACCAAGTCCGGGTGTGCCACCCAGGTCCCATCGAATCCGTCGCGGGCCTCGCGCTCCTTGTCCTCGCGGACCTTGGCGAGCGCGGCCTCGTTGATCTCCGGGTTCTTGCGACTGGGGATGAACGGAGCCATCCCGCCCAACGCGTGAGCGCCGCGGGTGTGGCAGGTCTTGATCAAAAGCTCGGTGTAGGCCCGCATGAACGGAACGGTCATCGTTATTTGGGCGCGGTCGGGGAGGACCAAATCCTTTCGGCTGCGCATCCTCTTGATCAAGCTGAAGATGTAATCCCAGCGGCCCGCGTTGAGACCGCTGGAGTGATCCTTGAGCTCGTAGAGGATCTCCTCCATCTCAAATGCCGCCGGCAGTGTCTCGACCAAAACCGTGGCTCGGACGGTTCCGCGCGGAATCGAGAGCGCATCCTGCGCGAAGTTGAACACGTCGTTCCACAAGCGCGCTTCGAGGTGGCTCTCGAGCTTGGGCAAATAGAAGTAGGGCCCCGTTTGCCGCTCGAGCAGTGCCCGAACGTTATGGAAGAAAAAAAGACCGAAGTCGAAGAGGCTTCCCGAAATCGGCTGACCCTCGATCAATGCGTGCTTCTCCGGTAGATGCCACCCGCGCGGCCGCACCAGCAGGGTGGCGATCTTCTTGTTCAGCCGGTACTCCTTGCCTTCCGGGCTGGTAAAGGTGAGCGTCCTTCGAACCGCGTCGATCAAATTGAGCTGGCCTTGAACCACGTTGGCCCAGGTCGGCGAGAGCGCGTCCTCGAAGTCGGCCATGAAAACGCTCGCTCCGGAGTTGAAGGCGTTGATCATCATCTTGCGCTCAACCGGACCGGTGATCTCCACCTTGCGGTCCTGCAGGTCGGCTGGAGTGCTCGTCACTTTCCAGCTCCCGGAGCGGATGTTCTCGGTCTCGGGCAGGAAGCGGAACAGCTGCCCCCCATCCAGCTCCTTTTGCCGTTGCAGTCGCCGCTTCAAAAGCTCTTCCCGCTTGGAGTTGAATTGGCGGTGCAGGCTGCCCACGAAGTCGAGGGCCTCCTTGGAAAGAATTTTTTCAAACCCTTCAGACATTTTTCCGGAAATTTTCACGGACGCACTCATCAAGCCTCCATCGAGTCGGGTCGAAGTACTGTTAGCACCGGAGCGCCCGGACTGCCATCGGGAGACGGCGCTCTTGGCCCCGCGGCTTAGAACCGGCCGGCCACCTTGGCGTAGACGGATCGTGCCACCTGGGTACCCCCGGGAAACTCGGGGTGGTGTGCCTGGCCGAGACTCTGGCCGACAACCGAGATCTCCACCGGTTTCCAGCCGTGCCATGATAAGCGCAGATCGAAGGTGGCATAGGCAGGAGCTGCTTCCGCCTGCACGCCGACCGGTGCCTCCGGAGAGCTTGGCAGGCTGGATACGTAGCGGAAGAAGCCGTCGAGTTGGAACCGCGCCGGCAAATCGAGAAATGACTGCACCCGGACCTGATGGCGAGGGCTGGCGCCCTCGAGCAGTTGCCCGCGGTTGATGTCCTGGCCTCGTGGATCCACGTCCAGCACGAGATTGGAGTAGCTCATGCTCAGCCGCCAGATCGGAACGGGCGTGACCGTCACCGCCACCTCCACGCCCTTGGCCGACCCGTCGGTCAAGTTCTGATTGAACAAAGGAGTGATGGTTCGCCCCTCCTGGGAATCGAAGTAAGCCATTCCGAGCTCGAGCGATGCCAGTCCGTGATAGCGGTTGTAGAAGGCGGCGATATCGACGAAAAGGATACTTGCGGGATGCCAGCGGTATCCTAGCTCGTAGGCCAACAGCTTTTCGGATCCAAAGTCTTTGTTTCCCAGCAGCCGGAGCGCCGATTGCGCAGTTTGCGAGACGGTGATGAAGACATCTCGCTCCAGCCGGGTAGGGACCCTGACTGCGCGTGAGACCGCGACCCAGACCGTATGGTCAGCGAGGACATCCCACGCGATTCGCCCGTTCGGTTGAATCTCGAAGCCGCTGAAGTCATTGTGCTCGAGCTTGGTTCCCAAAGTCAGGCGCAAGGATTCGAGGATCGCGATCCGATCCTGAATGAAACCGCTGATCACATGGTCCGTGGACTCGGGGGGCCGAAGCTCGAACAGCCCCTTGCCCTCGTTATGGTCCGCCATCAGGCGGTAGCTCGCGCCCCACAATATCTCCTGCCTGAGCGGCAGCCTGAAATGGTGCTGAAGATCCACATCGATCGTCTGCAGCTCGTCGAGAAACGTGGGGTCATTTCGATAGGTGTGGTCGTAATAGATGCGCAGCTCAAAATCGGAGTCGGTGGTGAGTGCGTGCCGCCATCGCCCGAGCACGTTGCCACCGTCAGCTCGAATCACCAGCCTTCCTTGAGGTCCCGGCCGGCCCAACACGGAGACCGAGGGTTTTACTTGGCCCATATTCGCGCGATAGAGATCCCCTTGAACCGTTAGGGTATCTCCACTGGTGGGCTCAAAGTCGGATCGAAACCCAATGTGGCCGAGCCACCAATTGTCGGATTCGGGCCCGGTCGGGTTGTACCCGGCGGCGCGGTTGAAATAATGGGCGAACACCCGGTAGTGGAAGCGCTCTCCGATCTGATCTCCGTAGCGCACCGCACCGAAGCCGCGCTCATAGGTTCCCCCACCCGCCTCGAAGTACAGACCGTGCGTATCCTTGGCGCTCTTGGTGGTGACGTTGATGACTCCATTGACCGCATTCGATCCCCAGAGGGCGGCGCCCGGCCCGCGGATCACTTCAATCCGGTCCACGTCCGCGAGCAGCAGGTCCTGCACGTCCCAGAAGACGCCCGAGAACAGCGGGGTATAGAGGCTCCGGGTATCGGTGAGCACCAGGAGCTTGGCTGAATTGACGCTGCTGAATCCCCGCGAGCTGACCGCCCATGAGCTGGAGCTCACCCGGCCGACCTGAAGGCCGGGCACCAATCGAAGCGCCTCGGGCAACGAAGTGACGCCGGTCCGCCGGATGTCCTCGTTGGTAATCACTGCCACGGCGGCGGCCGCGCCGGCCTGGGGCTCCTCGGCTTTCGATACCGAGGTCACCTCGATCCCGGTCAGCTCTTCGAGGCTAAGCTGGGTGAGGTCGCGCCGCTTGGCTTCCTCGGCCGCAACCTGGGTGAGTGCCCAAAACGCTACGAGGGGGAGAGTGAGATGGATTATCAGGTCCGGAACCTGAATCCAGCGAACGGTACCGTTCCCGCCGACGAACAACAAGAAACGGACCAGCTCGGTGGCCGCGCCGAATGTGGGCCTGGTACGAACGTGCACACAGTGCTGGGGTCAGCGGCTCGGTGTATTGGAAGTCGATATGGCACTCGCGGTCAGACGGGTAGGGCGACTGGCTTGCGGGCCGCTGGTCCTGATTGCGCTTACCGCCGGCGCACAGGGACCTTCCGAATACGAAGTGAAGGCCGCTTTCATTTACAACTTTTCTAAGTTCATCGAGTGGCCCGAGGCAGCTCTGTCAAATCAAGACGAATTCAAGATCTGCGTTCTCGGGAGCGCCCCATTTGGCTCGCTGCTCCAACAGACGGTCAGCGGAAAACAAATCAACGGCAAGCCGATGACGGTTCAAGAGACCACGTCAATTGCGGAAGCCACCACCTGCCGGATCTGTTTCATCGGCGAATCGGAAAGAGGCCGGCTCGACGAGATTCTTCGAAGATTGGGCAACCTGCCGATTCTGACCGTGAGCGATCTGGATTCGTTCGCTGAGCGGGGAGGGACGATCGGGTTGATCATCGACCGAAAAAGAGTCCGCTTCGAAGTCAACATGCTGGCGGCGAGACAAGCCAATCTGAGGTTGAGTTCGCAGCTCTTGAAGGTGGCGAGCCAGGTGATTGGTCGGCCTGAGGAGGGACATTAGCGTGATGAGGGCGAAGCACTCGATCAGGGGTCGACTGATCGCGATCAGTGCTGCCACCAGCAGCCTCGCGCTGCTCTTGGCCTGCTCCGGCTTTGTTACCTACGAGCTGATCACGTTCCGCCAGTCGTTGGTGAACGACTTGACCACCGATGCCAACGTCCTCGCTTTCAACGTCACCGCCCCAATTTTGTTCGGAGATCCGGAAGCCGCGACTGCCTCCCTCGCTGCGCTGAAAGCCAAGCCGCGGATCCGTTCTGCCACCATCACCACCGCGGACGGCAAAGTGTTCGCCGGGTATGGGCACCACGTTTCCGGTTCTTCCTCGGCTCGGGGTGATTCCGAGGGAGGCCTCAACTATCGATTCGACGCCGATCGAGTTTTTCTCAGCGTGCCTGTTTTGAGCGACGGATCGCGGATTGGAAGCTTGACCCTGGAGTCGGATTTGGACGAGCACGCGCGCCGAATCCGGCGCTATTTGCTGCTGACCGGGTTGATCCTGGTGGTCTCGTTGATTGCCGCGGTCGGGATCTCGGTGTGGTTGCAGCGGCGCATTCTTCAGCCAATCGGGCGATTGACCGACGCCGCCCGTCTGGTCGTGCACAATCACAATTTCTCGGTCCGGGTAGAAGCTCCGGGCGAGGATGAATTGGCATTGTTGACGAATACGTTCAACAACATGCTCGGCCAGATCGAGCATCAAAATCGCGAGCTCAAACAGGCGGTAGAAATGAGGGATGAGTTTCTGACGATGGCGGCTCACGAGTTGAGGACCCCTCTCACCCCGCTTCAACTTCAGGTTCATACGATGATGCGCCATGCCGCCAAAGAGCATGCCGATGGCTTCGTCCCTCGAATCAAGACTCTCGGTCGGCTGGTCGAACGGGTTGCGAAACTGGTGGAGGACCTTCTCGACATCTCCCGCCTCAACACCCGAACGCTTGAGCTCCATCACGAACCCGTCGACCTGGTGGGGGTGTCGAAGGAGGTGGTTGCGATCTACCAGGACGAAGCCTCCCACGCCGGGTGCCAGCTAAAGCTGTCCGCGGCCGAACCGGTGATCGGAATCTGGGATCGCTCGCGCCTCGAGCAGGTGCTGTCCAATCTCATCTCCAATGCTCTCAAGTACGGTCCGGGGATGCCGGTGGAGTTGAGGGTCGAGGCGCGCGGGAACGAGGCACTCTTTGTCATTCAGGACCGCGGCATGGGAATTCGTTCCGAGGATCTGCCGCGTATATTCGGACGCTTCGAGCGAGGAGTCTCGAGCCGACACTATGGCGGCTTTGGGCTCGGGCTCTGGATCGTCCGGGAAATATTGACTTCGCTCGGAGGCACGATCGAGGTGAAAAGCAAGCCGGGAGAGGGAGCGACGTTCACCGTCCGGCTACCGCTCGGGCCCGAGTCGCTAATCGCGGGGGAGAACGGGCGGCTCGCGCGGTCGGACCCGACCCAACAGGCGACGCCACCCTACTCGTAATAAATTTTCGAGCCGCCCGACGTATCGATCTCGCGCTTGCTGGGGTTTCCTTTGAGGTGCACGGTGGCGCCTCCGGAAAGCCTCGCCGAGAGCTCGGAGCTTACCTGCGCATAGACCCGGCTGCCGCCGCTTGCGCTGACGCGCAGGGCTTCGGCCGGGACATCCTGTGCTTTCAGCCCCGCACCGCCGGACAATTTCGTCTCGATACGTTTGACGCTACCGGAGAGGGAAATCGTGGCCCCGCCGCTTCCCTCAATGTCGGCGGAATCCGCCTTCAGGTTGGTGATGGAGATCGTGCCACCGCCGCTGACCCTGGCGAACATCTGTTTGGAGTCGACTCCTTTGACGGAAACCTTCGAGCCGCCACTGGCGGACGCCACGAACTTGGGGCCGGGCGTCGCATCTGCGGTGAGGCTTGCGCCGCCGCTGGCTTCGGCCGAGGTGAGGTGGGGCGTTACCACCGTGAGCCGGATCGGCCGGCTGGGGTGGATTCCCTCATTGTAATCCACTCGCGTGGTAAGTTTTCCGTCGACAACTTCGAGTTTGATCATCGAAAGGAGGTTGTCGTCACCCGTCAGAACGACCGATGTCTTCGGGCCGATGCTGACGGTGGCTCGGATTCCCGAACCGACTGAAACGCCCGAAAAGTCTCCAACCTGGCGCGTTTCCTCCTTGATCGTTCCGCTGCCTCTTGTGTGTCCGACCGCGAGCGAAACCACCAGTGCTGCGGCATGAGTCCAAAGCAACATGGATTGCCCTCCCGGGTAATTGGCGCCTCGACGGCGCGGTGGATACTACGCCCGGGGTACGGGGAGAGGGCCCAGGCGATTGCCGGACCTCAGTTAAAAGAAGGTTTTCAGCCAGCGACGGAGATCGTCCAAAAGCCACCTGACTCCGGGAGCGACGAAAAGGATCCCCTGATAGTCAGTTGGATTGAAGGGCGTATTGGCGATTTCCTTCAAGTCATACGGGCGAAGGTCGGCCTGGCTCTCGAAGCGGCCCAACTCTCCAAAAGAGGAGAGCAGCCCGGCCCCTACCACTTTGAGGCCGCGATCCAAGCGAACCACGCCGAATTCGAGGGCGTACCAATAGACGCGGATTAAGGCGTCGATCCTGTCCTCGCCGACCCGGTTGGTGGCCTCGCCGAACAGCCGGTTGACTTCGGCAAATCCCGGGTTGGCGAGCAGAGCCGCATGCCCAATCAGCTCGTGGATCACGTCAGGCTCGGGCGTGTAGAGCGGCGCGCTGTGGTGGCGGACGTACTGAGTCGCCAAGAACAAGCCATCCGCCAAATGGCTCATGAAGACCCTGGGTGATACCAGCCCGGCGACCGGCACCAGTTTGAAGCCGGTTTGGCGCAATAGCACCTCGTTGACTTCGCCGAGCTGAGAAATGTGATTGGGCTCGAAGCCGAGCGACGGGAAGGCTCGGAGATACTCTTCGCACGCATATTTGCCATGGAGCGGCGCGAGTTTTTGCAGCGCCGTTTGCCATACCCCGCGCTCCTCGGCGGTGTAGTTGACCGAGGGGATGGGATCGCCAATGTGGTAGCCGAGGGCGATCTTCGCGATTTCATTCCTTCGTAGTCGGTAGACCGGATCGCGAAATCCGGGATGGTCGCGATCGAGCTGAACGAGGTCGGTTTCGGGAGCGAGCGGTGGTGGGTCCATCGGGCACATGTGGGGCCAAAGGCTAACCGCTAGCCGCCGGGAATGGTAGCCGTTTTCTAGGCCTCAGATCTTTCTCGCGGCCGGTGCGTTCATCCAGCCAGACTTTTGCGAAAGGAATCAATTCATGCATTCACGTGATACATCGGGCCAGTTTCGGCTCTTGCTTCCCCTGGTTACCGCCGCCTGCCTGGGGCCTTTGTCGGCGCACGCATTCTGTGGGTTCTACGTGGGGAAGAGCGACGCCAAGCTCTTCAACGAAGCCTCGCAAGTCGCGCTGGTCCGCGACGGGGAGCGGACAGTGATGACTATGTCCAACGATTACAAAGGCGCGCTTACCGACTTTGCGCTGGTGGTTCCAGTGCCCTCGGTTCTGAGCAAAGAGCAGATTCACGTCGGCGAACGCAAGTACATCGAGCGGTTGGACGCATACTCCGCCCCGCGACTCGTCGAGTACTTCGATCCGGATCCCTGTGCGGTGGCGAGGTACCGGGTGCTCGCCCCGGCGACGGAGTCGTCTCGCGGTATGATGGCCGCGAAGGACGAGGCCAAGCGAGGAATCGCGCTCGGCGTCACCGTGGAGGCGCGGTACACGATCGGCGAATACGACATTCTGATTCTCTCGGCGAAGGAATCCTCCGGATTGGAAACCTGGCTGCGCGAGAGCGGCTACCGGATTCCTCCCAAGGCGTCCGCCGCGTTGGCCCCCTACATTCGCCAGGACATGAAGTTCTTCGTCGCCAAGGTAAATCTGACATCCCACAAGGAGGCGGGGTTCAATTACCTGCGGCCGATCCAAATCGCCTACGAGTCGAAAAAATTCATGTTGCCCATCCGCCTTGGAATGGCGAATGCCACCGGACCGCAGGACCTGGTGGTCTACACCCTGACTCGCCGAGGCCGCGTCGAGTCCACCAACTATCGAACCACGAAGCTTCCCACCGGGATGGACATTCCGCTTGCGGTGAAGGAGGACTTCGGCGGGTTTTTCAAAGCGGTATTCGAGCATGCGTATGAGAACGAGGACCGCCGGGCGGTTCTAACCGAGTACGCATGGAACATGTCATGGTGCGATCCGTGCGCCGCCGATCCGCTCTCTCCCGCCGAGCTGCGACAACTCGGCGTCTTTTGGCTGGATGACGGCCCGGCCCCGATGGGAATCCGTCGGCCGATGATCCCCTCGAACAGCTCGCCCGTTTTTCTCACCCGTCTGCACGTTCGTTACGATCCCGAGCACTTCCCCGAGGACCTGGTCTTTCAGGAGACTGGCGATCAGGAAAACTTCCAGGCGCGCTACGTGCTTCGTCATCCGTTTGAAGGCTCGCTGAGCTGCGCGGCGGGAGAGCGTTACCGCGAGCAAGTCGAGGAGCGAAGGCGGATTGAGGCCCAAACCCTGGCGCAACTGACCGGCTGGCAGTCTGACGTCATTCGCCGAAGGACCGGCACGGACGCCCCCACTCCAAAGCCTTGGTATCAGCGCCTGTGGAGCAAATAGATGCCGGCCCGTCTCGCCGCCGTGAGCATTAGAGATCCGCGCCTTTTGCAGATCGCATTTCTCGGCTCGTTTCTCTGTGCGGGGTTGACGGTGCTGCATTTCGATTTGCAGCTCTGGCAGCCCCTCCTGATTGTCGCGACCGCTCTCGGGATGCAATGGGGGATGACCCGCCTGATGAAGGTGCCGCCGGCGGGTTATCTCTCTCCGCTGATCAGCTCATTCGGCCTTTCGCTGCTGCTGAGAAGCGACCTCTGGTGGATACCGCCATTCGCCGCAGCGGTGGCGATCAGCTCGAAGTTTCTGATTCGCTTCCGAGGCAAACACATTTTCAACCCGACGAACTTGGGGCTGGCGGCAGCGATGCTGGTGAGCGACAGGGCGTGGTGCTCTCCAAGCCAATGGGGCGAAAGCGCAGTCTTAATAGCCTGGTTTGCGATCTTTGGGCTCGCGGTGGCTCACCGGGCTTTTCGTTCCGACGTCAGCATCTATTTCTTCGGGGCTTGGTTACTGCTCAAGCTCGGGCGGGTGGTCTACCTCGGGCAGCGACTTCCGGTGCTTTGGCATCAGCTTTCAACTGGGAGCCTGATCCTCTTTACGTTCTTCATGATTTCAGACCCCAAAACCACACCGGACAGTCGATTGGGTCGAGCGATTTACGCCTCCGCGGTCGCTGGCTTTGCCTTTTACCTTCAGCATGGGCTGTGGAGGTACAACACCCTGATCTGGGCACTCCTCGCGGTCTCGCCCCTCGTGCCGCTAATCGATTGGTTGTTCAAGGGCGAGCGCTATCGTTGGCCCGGGCAGTCCTTCTCGCAGGCCACGCTCTTTACGTCGGGCCGCGGATCGGGCGAGATGAAGTTCGGGCGGTTCGGCATTGCCGTCTTGGGAAGAATCTTCGCATTCATTACCGCGTCCTTGCCCACGATGCCGTTGAGGTAAAGGATGTACGCGGTCACGGCGTACACTTCGTCGGGTGAGAGCGACTGCGGAGCCTGAAAGGGCATCGTCGCGTAGATGTAGCTAAAGAGGGTCGTCGCATACGGCCAATAACTGCCGACCGTCTTGACCGGGGCGGCGGTGTGGAGCGTCCCCTGACCTCCCACCAGCCTGTCAATCGCTTTTCCATCCCAGGCTGCGCCTTCGCCGTTGGTGCCGTGACATCCGCCGCACTGGCTGTCATAAACCGTCTTTCCCAGCGCCACGTTGCCACTTCCCTTGGGGAGTCCCGCGCCGTCTGGCGTCACGTCGATATCCCAGCCGGCGATCTCCTGCGGCGTTGCCACACGGCCGAGGCCGTATTTTTCGGCGGCCCAGCAAAGGCTGGCGGAACCGGCGACGAGGAGAAGGATCGCCTTCGCAATGGCTCGATCACGCGTGAACATTGTTCACCTCGCCGTTTTGAGTGATCTGCCAACTTTGTATCGCGTTGTAGTGATACACAGAGTTCGTGCCGCGAACCGCGACGATTTGATCGCGCGTCGGCTGGACGTAGCCGGTCTCGTCGATCGCGCGGCTCTGCAACACCGCGGGCCCACCGTCCCAATTCCATGCCAACCTGAACCGCACCAGCGCCTTGGTGAGAATCGGTTCCTCCAGGCGCGCTTCCCTCCAGTTCCTTCCGCCATCCGTCGAAACATCCACGCGCCTGATCCGTCCTCGTCCAGACCAGGCCAGACCGGAAATCCGATACGGGCCCCGCTTCTTCAGTTGATGGCCGCCCGAGGGAAAGGTGATTACGGACTTCGCTTCCATCACGAAGGTGAACTGTCGGGCAGTACCGTTTCCGATCAAGTCGGTGTACTTCGAAGTCTCCTCGCGCGTCATGAACGGCTTTTCGCCGAGCTTGAGTCGGCGCAGCCATTTGACGCTCATGTTCCCTTCGAAACCTGGGAGGAGCAGGCGAAGTGGATATCCCTGCTCGGGACGGAGCATCTCGCCGTTCTGCGCGTAGATGAGCAGCGCATCATCGAGCGCCTTCTCGATGGGAATGCTGCGGGACATCGCCGCGGCGTCTGCGCCCTCGGCGAGAATCCACTTGGCCTGAGGCTTGAACCCAACTTCATCGAGAATGGTGGACAGCGGCACGCCCGTCCACTCGCAGCAACTCAAAAGCCCATGAGTGCCTTGCACCGTCTTCTCCTTTGGGGCTTTCCACTCGGTCAGCCCGTTGCCCGAGCACTCCAAGAAGTGAATCCGCGAGATGGACGGAAGCCGGACCAGGTCTTCGATGGTAAAGATGAGCGGTTGGCTGACCAACCCGTGCACCATCAGCCGGTGCTCCTCGGGGTTGATGTCTGGCGTGCCGGCGTGATGGCGCTCGAACACCAGCCCATTTGGGGTGATGATCCCATGGAGGTCCTGCAGCGGCGTGAAGCTCCAAGAAGACCAGAGGGTCGGCGTGATGTTCGTCGCCCGGCGGATCACGTCCGCCTCATACCGGGACGGTACGCCATAGGGCGCGCTCACCACTGGCTCGCCTTGGACCTTCATCCAGCGGGGCGTGTTTGGCGGCAGGTTCTCTGATCTGGGCGCGGAAACGCTGCCTGGAGCGGCGATCGCTCGAACTCCTAGCGCGGAGCTTGCGAGCAATGCGCTCTGACGAAGGAAATCTCGGCGCCTGGTCCCCGGGATCGCTCCAGGGGAATGGCTCGCTGCCGATGGGTCGCCTACTCGAATTCGCCTGAGCATAAGTCCTCCTTAGCCGTGCTCATATTTCAAACACCGGCTCGAACGCGAGCCAGCGCTCTCCGCCCAAATGAGAAATGCCCCGGGTTGAGCGCGTTCAGCAGATGCTTGTCACAGATCTGGCTGGCGGCAGCCAGATCTGTGACAGTCTGCTGTCAGATGGGCGTGCTTTTCTGCTCGCGACCGTGAATCGGACCGACGTTCAGCTTGAGCGGATCGCGAAGCAGCAGCATGGGCTCGTTGCGTGGCGCGATCTGAAGCGGTTAGGTATCACGCGTCACCAGATTCACCGGCGGGTGCGAACCGGTCAGTGGGTGCGCGAGTTGCCAGGCGTATGGCGCATGAGTTGGGCGGAGCCGACATGGATCCAGAGGGTATGGTGCGCATCGCTTTGGGCCGGCCCACTCGCTTGCATTTCGCATCGCACCGCAGCGCAGCTTTGGGACTTGGATGGTGTAAAGCTCGACAAAGTTGAGATGAGTGGAGAGACCCACCAGCGAAACCACAGCGGCTGGTTGTTGTTTCATCGAACCGCGCCGATTCCGAAACAAATGCAGCGGACCCGGAAGGGAGTGGCGGTCACATCGCCTGCGCGAACCTTGGTGGATTTGGCGGGCGTGTGCAACGACGATGTGGTCGAACAAGCGATGGAGCACGCTTTTCGCTGGAGAATCGCCAGCGTTAACGAAGTTCACCACGTACTGCGGAAGATACCGACTGAGCGGAAGGCAGGGACCCGACGAGTGGCGCGGTTACTTGAGCGCGGAGTCTTCAGCCCGGAAATACACAGTGAGCTGGAGCGTCAGGCACTGCGAATGTTCCGACGCCTTGGGTTGCCCGAACCGATGTGCAACTATGAGGTGGTTGCAGATGATTTCGTACTTGGGTTCGTCGATTTCGCCTGGCCAAAGGCAAAGGTGATCGTCGAGGCCGAAGGGTTCCAATTCCACTCCGGAAGAGAGGCGTGGGAAAGCGACATCGATCGATACAACGCGATGACCCTGCGAGGCTGGAAAGTCCTGCGACTCACCTACGGCGACCTTCACGACCCAACGAGCGCGTTCGGCAAAGCGCTTAAGAAGGCCGTGTTGCTTTGACGGGCGCTCTGAAGCGGTGTTAGAGCGCTCGGCCATGATCCGACACCTCGTGCTCTCCATCACTCTGGTTTCCCTGGATGTCTCTGCGGCGGGAACGGTTCAGATCAGCTCGGATCCCTTCAGCAATTTTGACAGCCAACACCTGACAGAAGTTGAGACGCAGATTTATGGAAACGGCTCAACCATCGTTGCGACATTTCAACAAGGCCGGTTCGAGGGCGGTGGGTGCAGCGACATCGGGTTTGCAACCTCCACCGACTCGGGTCTCACCTGGCAGGACGGGTCCCTGCCGGGAATCACTATTTGGGCGGGCGGCGACCGATATCGAAGCGTGAGTGATCCCTCCATCGCGTACAATGCCGCGTTCGGAATTTGGCTGATCGAAACACTGCCGGTTGGCTTTGGAAATCAGGAAATCTTCGTGAGCCGATCGGGCGACGGTTTGAACTGGGATAATCCGATCACCGTCTATTCCGCGACGGGGTCGTCGTCCTTCGACAAGCCATGGATTATTTGTGACAACTCACCCAGCAGCCCCTTTTTCGGTAATTGCTACATCGAGTGGGACGACGTGGGCGCCGGCGGCAGAATTTTGATGACGACTTCCACCGACGGAGGGGCGACCTGGTCGCCTCCGGTGACCACCGCAGATCGCGCAAGCGGCCTCGGCGGTCAACCGCTGGTGCAGCCCAGTGGAAGGGTGGTGGTCCCGTACACGACCTACAGCGAGATTCGCGTGTTCATTTCCGATAACGGCGGAAACGGTTGGAGCTCGTCGACCGGCGCGGCAACGATCATCGAACATCGCTTGGGGGGAGGCATCCGCGATTTCAACTTGCCCTCCGCGGCGATCGACGGCGATGGAACCATTTACGTGGTCTGGGCGGACTGCCGTTTCCGCGGCTCGTGCCGAGCGAACGATGTGGTGATCACCAGCAGCACCGATGGCCTCAACTGGTCGACGGTGACTCGCGTCCCGATCGATGACATCGCCAGCCCTGCCGATCACTTCCTTGCAGGCATTGGGGCGGACCGGAACAGCTCTGCACCCAGCGTCGGATTGGCGCTGGTTTACTACTACTATCCCCAAGCCAACTGCACAGTTTCGACCTGCCAGTTGACCGCTGGATTCATCACCTCGACAGACGGCGGTGGCTCCTGGTCCGCTCCGATTGATCTCGGTGGACCGATGTCGCTGAATTGGCTGCCGGATACCATCTCGGGTCGGATGGTTGGAGACTACTTCTCCGTCTTCTACACCGACGATGGGATTCCCCACCCTGTGTTCGCGGTCGCCGGGGAGCCGATGGGGACGTTCTTCGAGTCGATCTTCTCCACCTGCGTCGATTGCCCTGCAACGCCCCGCGCGGCATCAGGTGGAAGAGTCGTCACTGGCGCCGAGCCGGTGACGGCGTGGCAGCCCGCGACCGCCCAATCGGACAGTGGCGCCCTGCTGATCAGCGCCGAAGGGTCTCGCGTCAACATCGGTACCCACCTGCCGCTCGTCGCGAGCGGGCCGGCGGTACGCAATGCCGCGGTGGAGTGGACAGTGGAGGAAGGCGAGTCGGCCGGCAGCGTGAGCCGCTCCGGCGTTTACATCGCACCGCTCTCACCCGGCACTTATCACGTGGTGGCCTCGAGCGGATCCGAGCGGGCTCGGCTGGCGATAGAAGTATTCACCGTTCGCTAGCTCCGGCTTTAGCCCATTCAAACGTTGACACCGCGGCACGGCCGGCGTTGCGCGCTTTAAATTCTTTGACGCCCAATTCGAGGCGGTGCTACACGCCACCTTGCATCGATGACTCGACAACTTCGTCTTTCGCTCGTTACCCTCGTTGGTTTCGGCCTTCTCCTGGCTGCGAGCGTTGACGCCGGCACGGTGCAAGTCAGCACCGATCCCTTCACCAATGCAGGCAGTCAACACATGACCGAGGTCGAGCCGCAAATCTTCGCGAATGGCTCAACCATCGTCGCGGTCTTTCAGCAGGGCCGCATTTTCGGAGGCGGCTCCAGCGACATCGGGTTTGCGACGTCGCTCGATGGTGGCGCCACCTGGCAACAAGGCTCGCTGCCGGGGCTCACCATCTGGGTCGGAGGGACCCGCTATCAGAGCGTGAGCGATCCGTCGCTTTCCTACAATGCGGCGTTCGGTCTGTGGGAAGTCGTTTCGCTGCCGGTGGGTAACGGTACTCGTGAAGTATTCCTCAGCCGATCCGCGGACGGTTTGAACTGGGACGACCCAATTACGGTTTACCAGGCCTTCAGCGGCTCGTTCGACAAAACCTGGATGACTTGTGACAACTGGCCCACCAGCCCATTCTTCGGCAACTGCTACATCGAGTGGGATGACGTCGGCTCCGGTGGCGTGATTCTGATGACGACCTCGAGTGACGGCGGGGCGACCTGGGGGACGCCGGTGGCGACATCGGGCCGCGCGAGCGGCCTGGGCGGTCAGCCGTTGTCACAGCCGAGCGGGAGGGTGTTGGTCCCCTACGCCAACTTCGGCGGAAACATTCGGGCCTTCTTCTCCGACGATGGAGGCAATAGCTGGGGCGCGCCCGTCGCGGTCGCGAACGTGAACGAGCACAACGTGGCCGGAGGCATCCGCGACGCGGACTTGCCCTCGGCGGCGATCGACGGCGATGGCACCATCTATGTCGTCTGGGGAGACTGTCGCTTTCGAACCGCTTGCCACTCCAACGACATCGTGATCACGAGCAGCGCAGACGGCGAGACCTGGTCGCCGGTCACCCGGATTCCGATCGATGACGTCTCCAGCAATGCCGATCACTTTCTCCCAGGGCTGGGCGCCGATCGAAATAGCTTCGCGCCCAACGTCGGCTTGGCGGTCGTCTTCTATTACTACCCCCAGGCGAGCTGCTCCGTTTCCACCTGCCAGCTGACGGTTGGATTCATCACCTCTTCCGACGGCGGGCAGTCGTGGACCGATCCGGTCGACGTCGGAGGTCCGATGTTGGTGAACTGGATCGCCAATACCAGCTCAGGTCGGATGGTGGGAGACTACTTCTCTGCCTTCTACACCGACGATGGCGTTCCCCATCCGATCTTCGGGAACGCGACGCCGCCGCTAGGGATGTTCTTTCAGTCGATGTTCTCGACCTGCGCTGACTGTCCGTCTGCCGCGTCGGGCCAAGCGCAAATCGCCAACTCGAGCGAGGAGGCCGAACCGGTCGCGGAAGAGTGGCAGGCCGGCGCAGCCCAGTCGACGAGCGGCGCGTTGCGCGTGAGCGCCGAGGCCTACCGCGTCAACATCGGCACGATCCTGCCGCTCTCGGCGAGCGGACCGGCAGCGGAGAGCGGCGCAGTGAATTGGGAAATAGAAGAGGGGGCCGCGGGCGGAGGCGTGAGCGGGGGTGTTTACACCGCTCCGCTCTCCCCCGGGGTTTATCACATCGTTGCGCGCGCCGGCGCCGAGCGAGCCCGGTTGGCAATCAAGGTATTCACCGTTCAGTAGCCGCGAGCCCGCCGCTTCTCGTTGGCGCGCAGCCAGGCGTCTACTTCCTCGAGGGTGGATCGGAACCGTTGTCCGCCCGCCGCATACGCTTCGCGGGCCTTGAGCGCGAAAATCCGGGCCTCGGCCGGATCCTTGCCGGTAGTTCTCAGGGCGCGCGCAAGCGCGAATTGGCCGTCCGCGAGATTGGTCGGCGTTCCCGGGTGCCCTTCCATCAACGCCACGGCGCGGCGAAGCGGGGCGACCGCCTTCTCCGGCATGCCCAGCGCCAGATACGCGTTTCCGAGCCCGGCCAGAATCCACCCCAGGCGCGGATGCTCGGGACCAAGGGCGTTTTCGTGGATGGTCTGCGCGCGTTGGAACTGCGCGAGGGCCTGCGTCCAGTGTCCCTGCTCGGCCAGAAGAGTGCCGAAATTGGTCAGCGTGACCGCGACCTCGACGTGGTTCGGTCCAAGGGCGCGCTCTCGAAGCTCCAGCGCCCGTTTGAACGCTGAAGCGGCCTCTTCCCGCCTGCCGAGCAAACGGAGATCCAAACCGAGGTTGTTCAAAGTCGTGCCGACCTGGGGATGCCAGGGGCCGACCGACTTTTCCAGAACCGAAAGCGCTTGGCGGTAGTGGTCGACCGCCTTTTGATACTGGTCGGTATCCCCATAGGCAACGCCCAGCACGCCAAGCATCCGGCCCACCGTGTAGTCGTCCTTGCCAAAAAGGCGCTCGTCGATCTCCAGCGCCCGCCGATGACTGGCGAACGCCTCGTCGAATCGGCTCAGCCGCTGATAGACCACCCCTAAATTCGGCAGCAGTTGCGCCAACAACCGCTCATTTCCACCCAGCCGCTCGATCACTGCGGCTGCGCGCTGACCCCACTCGAGGCTTTGCTCGTACTTCGTGAGCGAGTAGGTGACGAACACCAGCATACTTGCAGCTTGGGCAATCAGCTCGTGGTGCGCTCCGGCTTCGGCGGCCAGCACCGCCTCTTTGAGGGTCTGCTCGCCAGCTCGGTAATCGCCAGCGCGAAACTGCAGAGCACCGAGCAAGAAGAGCGCTTCGGCCTCGAGCGGCCGGTAGTGCAGCGCCTTGGCCTCCTGCGCCATCGGGATCACACGTTCAAGGCCTTCCGCGTACTTTCCCGCGTCGAGCAGCGCCTTCGCGGGAGCAAGCCTTTGGCGCAATTGGTCCACCTTGGCGCGAGCCTGCGGGTCCGAGGGCGGTCGGATGATCGCCTTGAGCGTGGGGGTATCCGCGCAGCCATCGAGGCTGGTCAACGCCTGGGCGGTGTTCACGGCTTGCGTCACCGAGGACTCATCGGCTCGGGTCAACAGCTCGGTGGTGGCCTTGAGCTCTGCGAGTCGCTGCGCCAGGCAGTGCATCCGCAAGTCCATCAACTCCTCGGATTGTTCGCCGCGCACGCGCGTAGCGATGCAGGCGCCGGTCTGCATCGAGGCCCAATTCGCGGCGTAGCGATCGAGGATCGAAGCCATCCGATTGAAGGCATCGGTTGCGTAGGGCTTGCCGGTGGACAGGAACGCCGCGGACACGGCCGCCTTTCGCTCGCTGCCCCAGATCCCCGCCAATTGTTGTTGCGCTCCCTGGCAGAGCTCATCTTGTTGCTTTCGGACCCTCTGGTATGCCCACAGTCCGCCGGTCAGCATCAGCGCTGCGGCCGCGACGGCGAACGCTCGCCGGTTTCGCTTGGCCGGGTCGCGCTCCAGCTCGTGAAGAAGCGCGCCCATCGAGGGATGGCGCTCGTTCGGATCGAGCCGCAGCCCGTGCAGGATCGTCCGCCTCAACCAGTTCGGGACGTGGCTTTGCTTCGGGGCGGGCTGGACTTCCGCGCGTCCGGGGATCGGGCGCACTCCCTCGCCAAATGGGAGCACGCGATAGAGCGCTTCGTAGAGAGCGGTGCAGAAGCTGAATTGATCGGTGCGCTGATCGGCGGGACCGCCGATCAACTGCTCGGGCGCCATGTAGGTGGGGGTGCCGACCAGAAAGCCGGGCCGGGTGATTCGCGCGTGCAGCGGATCATCGTTCGAACCTTCGCTCCAGATCGGTTCGACCGGGCTGATGATCGTGGGCGCGGGCGTCTCGCCCTCGTCGGGCCATAGCGCCGGGCGCGCGAGCCCAAAGTCCAGTACCCGGGCGCGGCCATCGCGGCCGATGAGGACGTTGTCCGGCTTGAAGTCGCGGTGCACCAATCCGGCTTCGTGCGCGGCGGCGAGCCCCCGCCCGGCCTGCAAGAAAAGGCTCAATATTTCTCGCCAGGACCGGTCGCGTTCGGTGAGCCAAGCGGTGAGGGTGGAGCCGTCGACGTACTCCATCGCGATGAAAACCTGGTCCTCGAACGTGCCGACATCGAACACCGAGATCACATTCGGGTGGGCCAGTCGACCGAGAGCCTGCGCCTCCCGAAGCAAGCGCGCCCGGCCCTCGCTGGCGTCCATCGCGGGCGAGTGGTGGAAGCGCAAAAGCTTGATCGCCACCTTGCGATCGAGCTGCGGATCATAGGCGGTGTAGACAATGCCCATCCCGCCGCCGCCGAGGTGCTCGAGAATCACGTAACGCCCGAGGGCGGCGCCTCGCTCCAGCGAGACCCGGCTCGCCCCGACCGCGGGCTCGCCCCTCTGGGTGACTTCCCCGCCGGATTGAATCACCGTCTTGGGCGCAGCGCCGGCAAACCGCGGATCGTTTCCCTTGAACGGTTGCGGCGCCTCGGCACCGAGAAGCAGCTCGGCCGCCTTGTCCAATCCCGGCGCATCGATGCCGCTGGAAGATTGCTCGTGCGCGGCGAGCAGGCTCGCTACCTCGCGATGCAGCTGTTGATCGCCCGCGCAGACGCGAGCGAGAAAGGCGGCGCGCCTGCTGGGCTCTTGTTCCAAGGCCTCGGCGAACAGCTGATCGATTTTTTGCCAGCGTTCCGGCGTCATGCCCGCGGTTTCTCTGAATTCAGCTCCCGATGGAGCCACGCCTTGGCTCTCAGCCATTCCCGCTTGATCGTGATCGGAGCCAGCTCCAGGACCTCGGCGGTCTCTTCTACGCTCAAGCCTCCGAAGTGACGAAGCTCGACGATCCGTCCCTTGCGCGCGTCGATCGCGGTGAGCCTTTCCAGCGCCTGGTGAAGCTCAAGCACCGCGGAGCCGTCCTCCGGAGAAACCACTGCCGCTTCCTCCAGCTCGATATGACTGGCCCCACCGCCGCGTTTGGCGGAACCCTGACGCCGGGCGTGATCGACCAAGAGCGATCGCATCACGCTGGCGGCGAAGGCGAAGAAGTGAGCTCGATCGTTCCAGTTCACCACCGGGTAATCGAGCAACTTGAGGTAGGCCTCGTGGAGGAGGGCGGTGGTCTGCAAGGTATGTCCGGAACGCTGCTTGTTGGCGTGGCGCTGTGCCAGCCTGCGCAGCTCCTGATAGACCAACGGCATCAGTTCCGCGAACGCCTGCTTGTTTCCGCCGTGCCAGGCGCGAAGCAACGCCGTGACGTCCGCAGCTGACCGAGCCATCGCCCCCCTCGAATGAGATATCCAGGGTCGCGCCGAAGACTTACACCTTGAGGGCCGACGGCCGCAACGGACGGAGCCCGGACGCCTCCAGCCGACCCTAGTGATACCGGTTGAGACGATCCTGCGTTCATCTAACTGAATGGCTTTCTGACCTGGAGGAGCGATGCAGCTCAAGGCATGTGTGCGTGACGCAAAGTGGCGGAGGATGGCTTGTTGGTTCTTGTTGATTGCTGCAACCGGCTGGGTGGCGTGTGGGAAGGGAAATTCCGGCGATCCCCTGGGCTTGGGACCGGGCGCGGGTGGGGACGGCGGATCGAGTCCTTCCTTGGACCTGGGCGATTTCGAGGAACTGGGCAGCGGAGTGGCGGTGATTGTCGGTCGGGTTGTCTCGGGTGCCGAGTCGACCACGGTCGCAGGCGCGACCGTCCATATCATCGGTGGAGATCGTGCCACCACCGACGCCGATGGCTGGTTCACGATCGAAAACGTCAACGGGCGGGGACCGGTCGTGCTGATCGCGGAACACGCCGGACTCGCCGAATCGATCAAGCAGGTGAGCCTTGAGAGCGACGGCTTCACCTTCGTCACAATCGAAATGGCACCGGCGCGGATCTCTGCTCAGTTCGATGCGGCAGTAGGGGGCGAGGTAACCGACGGCCACGGGGCGCGGGCTGCTTTTGCGCCTCATGGGTTGGCGACTCGCGACGGCAGGGTGGTAACGGGTCCGGTAGAAGTCAGCCTTGCGCCGTTGGACTCGGCGGTATTGTCGCAGCGCGCGGCGTTCCCTGGCGAATTCACGGGCAGACGCGCCGACGGAAATATTCGTCTGCTCAGCGGCCTTGCGCCGATGGCAATTGTTGCCAAGCAAGGCAGCGAATTGCTGACAATCGCGAGCGGACGGAGCGCGACCATCAGTCTGCCAATTTCGGGGGGAGCGGCTGCGAACGCGCCTACGTCAGTCCCGATGTGGACGCTCGACCCGTCCAGCGGCGAGTGGCGCGAGGAAGGAAGTGCGACTCGAGTCGCCGACGCCGCAGCCCCCGGAGGCTACGTGTATCGAACCGGGGTATCTCATTTGTCATGGTTCAACGGCACGCAGTGGCTGCCCTCGCACTGCATCTCCGGCCACGTGACTGGGTTGGACAATCGAGGCGCGAGTTCTGCTCGAGTTACCCTTTCAGACTCCACTCACAACGCAACCTTCAACACCATCACCGATGATTTCGGGCGATTCGCGATGGACGCGCCGGCCGGCACATTGCTGCACGTGGTCGCCACCTCGAGGACCGGCGACGGCATCAGCGATGACTGGTCGTTTACCAATGACTACCACGAAGACAACATCGGGACACACCTGGATCCGTACACCTGCAGCTCGATCGGAAACTTTTATCTGCGACCCGCGCCAGGCGGCGGGAACGGGACCCCGAACGCGATTCTCGTGCCTGCGCTTCCGGCCAGTGCGTGGATCAAGGACGGAGGTGGGATCAATGCGCTGTGCGCGCCGCCCAATCCCTCCGAGGCGCTGTTTCAAACAACTGGGTTCACCGCGATCCTCGCCTGCCGGTCGACCACCGCCCAATGCTGCACCTGCACGCGGCGCTACCGTTCCTATTCGGTGCCCAGGATGTCCACCACGACGGCACGGATCCGAGGTCGCTTCTATGCTGCGACGACTCCCTCGCGATACAGCCAACCTTCGACGCGAATCGAGCTCTTGCTCAACGGCGTCACAGTCGGAAAGCGCGTCTATGCCACCCAGAATCGCCCGAACAACAACTGCGTCGGGCCTTCGGAGATGCCGGAGACAATCCTCCGATCGAATGCCAATTTCGACATCCGGCTCTCCACGATCGCCGCGGGGCAACAGTTCGATCAAGTCCGCGTGCACCTGCTCGGTTACGGCTGTGAGTTCGCGACCAATGGCGTGGCGGTTCAAAATATGATCCTGCTCCCCCGGTGACTCCCCTGGCCAGTGAGTTGCCCCAGGACGACCGCTTGGAAAACACAGGGTGATACCGATTGCGCCGCATTTGCGTTTAAGCACTATGAAGGAGTTCTCGTAGAGACGTGCTTGCGACGGAGGGGAAAAATGGAAAGGCCAATTAATCGTGTAGTCGAATTAGCTGCTCTGACGTTGCTGTGCGTTCCCGGACTCTTGCTCCCGTCCGCGCAAGCCGCTCAAGCGCCCGCGGAGGTCGCCAGAGCTAGCCCTGATTTGGAGTGGGTGTACCAGCTAATTCCAACCTCCAACAGCGGCTCTTACCATGTCACATACGCTCGAGATGGTAACTTTTGGTTTGCTGAGCAGTCCGCCAACAAGATTGCGAGGCTCACTCTCGATGGGAATTTCACCGAGTTTTCAATTCCCACACCATTTAGCTTCCCCTCGATGATAACTGGCTGTCCGGATGGTGCCCTCTGGTTCACCGAGACCCTTGCGAATCAGATTGGCAGGATCACCACGACCGGAACAGTGACCGAGTTCCCTGTCCTCACCGCCAATAGCCGCCCTTTCGGTATTACGTGCCAATTCGACCGCTCCGACGGCCACATCGAAATCTTTTTTACCGAAGCGAATGCCAACCAGATCGGCCGGATGCGATATTTTCCCGACCACTATGAGATGACCGAGTTCGTAATCCCTACGCCTAACAGCACGCCTGGGCCCATCACATTTGGCCCGGATGGCAATATATGGTTTACCGAATTCAGTGGTAACAGCAGTGTTGCGAGGATGACCCCATCCGGTACCTTTACTGAGTTTACTACCCCCACCCCCAGCGTACCGTTCGGTATCAGAGCTGGGCCGGACGGCAACCTTTGGTTTACACAGTTCTACGGCGACAATATTGGGAGGATTACCCCGTCCGGGGCAATAACGGAGTTTCCCATCCTCACAACGAACGGCCGTCCCTTCGGCATCACGGCGGGGCCAGACAGCAAGCTCTACTTCACCGAGCAAATGGCCAGCAAAGTAGGGACGCTTACGAACGTTACAGGGGAATGGATGATCGAAGAGTGGCCTGTTACGCCTGGTGGCGGGCCCAGCGGTATCGCCACTCTGGCTACTGGCACCCCGGACCCGACTGGATACGTCGTCGTCATGCAGGCGGATGCGAATACCGTCGCAATGGCGCACACTGATCCGCCCTCAATCGAATTTACCAAGACGGCTTCTCCCGACCCGGTGCCAGTAGGGGACGTACTAACCTACACTTTGACGGTGAGGAATCTTAGCGCAGTGGAGAGGAGGTTTTATATAACCGACACGGTTCCCCATGAGGTAACGGTTCTCCCCTTCCAACCAGAGTGGAACTATAATGGTTTGTATCTGGGTATTATGGTTTCGGATGACTTTCTACTCAACCCTGATGAAACAAAGCAAATCCAACTGAGGGTCACTGCTGACGTTCCCGGTGCCATCGCAAACCGTGCAGAGTTGAGTTGTAACATTTGTCCAATGTTTGTTTCGGTGACCTCTCAAGCTCAGTGAGAAGAGTTGAGCTCCGAAGCCTTTGGTCTGTATCCGCGAGTCTCTGCGCTTGAGCCTCCCAGTGGTATGATAAAGATACTCAACGGGAGGAGCGCGCGATGAGAATCCGCAAATTGGCCTGGGCTTTCGTTCTGCTGCTTTCGGCCTGTTCCTCGGGGATGCGCGAAGATCGGCGCTCAGCGAGACTCGATGGAGCGATGTTCTCTGCGCTGGTTTTCTCGAAGACGACCGGATACCGGCACGACTCGATTCCCAACGGAATCGCGGCAATCACCGACTTGGGCGGTGCGAATGGTTTTGCCGTGGACGCAACCGAAGACTCGAGCCTGTTCACCGACGACAACCTGGCCCGATACCAAGTGGTGATCTTCCTCTGCACCACCGGTACCGTTCTCGAAGACGATCAGAAGGCCGCCTTCCAGCGCTACATCGAGAGCGGCAACGGATACGTGGGCATCCATTCGGCGACCGACACCGAGTACGGTTGGCCCTGGTACGGTCAGCTCGTCGGCGCGTACTTTCGCAGCCATCCGTCGATCCAACCCGCGTCGATCCAGATTGAGGATGTCGACCATCCGTCCACGTCGTCGCTGCCCCAGCCATGGAACCGAACGGACGAATGGTACAATTTCCAAACCAATCCACGCGGAACCGTTCACGTGCTGATGACGATGGACGAAAGCAGCTACTCCGGCGGAGACATGGGGGATCACCCGATTGCCTGGTGCCACGACGTCGATGGTGGAGGCAGGTCCTGGTACACCGCGCTCGGGCATACCGAGCAGAGCTACGACGAGCCGCTGTTTCGCCAGCATCTCTTAGGGGGAATCTTGACCGCCGCCGGCGCGGTTCCGGCCGATTGCAGCGTCAGCCCTTAACGAGGCGCGCCGCGTTCAAATCGCGAGGCGTCGACTCCAAGGGCGTCATCCGCTTGCCGAGCGATCAGCAGGTAATACACCACCGCGTACACGAGCTGTATGCCTAGGACGTTCCAGTCGCCCTTGAGAGCGCTCCCGAACATCAACACCGCGATCACTGCCATCCCGAGCGGCAGCGTCCAGCGCATCCACAACCCGAGCAGAAGCAGGATGCCGATTGCGAACTCGATGAAGGGAAGCACGTATCCAAAGGCCAGCACCAGACCGTGGGGCAGAATGGTTGTCGAAAAGTCCTGTGCCATTTTGCCGGCGAACTTTCCGACCCCACCGAGAAATCGATTCACTCCGTGCATCGTCATGTTGATGCCGAACGCAATCCGGAGCGCCACGTAGGCGAGTGATGCGTCCGGCAATCGTCGAGGGCCGCTGCTCGGTCGAGTCAACCACGGTTCGCTACGCATCGCTGTCGAGGCTCATTTCGCGACGATGCTGCCGGGTGAGCCGAGAATCAACCGCAATGTGTCGATGCTGACATTCCGCCCGCTGAGGACGATCACCGTCGGGCCTCGGAGATCTCCGGTTTTGCCGTGGAGACAAGCGGCAATCGGAGCCGCCGAGGCAGTCTCGATGACGTACTGGTGCGCATCGAACGTCCAGCGAACAGCCTCGAAGAGCTCAGCCTCTGAAAGAAGGGCAACCCGGTCGACTCGCGAACGCAGCACCTCGAACGTCCTCTGTCCAATCCCTCCTTCGATCCCTCCGGCTGTGGTGGTCGCGGCTGGCAAGCGGGTGGCGGCGTAGCCCTGCTTCAGCGAGAGGGCCAGCGCGGGGGAGAGCTCGTGGTTGCAGCCGACGACGATCGCGTCCGGCCGTTTTGCTTTCACCAGGAAGGAAACTCCGGCGGCCAGCCCTCCGCCTCCCACCGGAAGGACGAACGACTGCGCTTGCGGCAAGTCCTCCAGAATCTCAGCGGCCACCGAACCGCCATTGCCCGCCATGATCGCGTCTTCATCGAATGCCGAGATCCAGACCTTGCCGCTCTTCGCCGCCTCTTCCATCGCCCATGCCTCGGTCTCGTCGTAGCCGGGAAAGCGCGAGCGAATCACTTGCGCGCCCATCGCGACCATCGCCCGATACTTGGACTCGTCGATGCTCGAAGGCACCACGATCGTCGGCGTCACGCCGAGCGCTTTCGCCGCGTAGGCGACGCCCTTGCCGTGATTGCCCGCGGAACAAGTGAAAACACCGGCCCGCTTCTCCTCCTCGGAAAGGCGCGAGAGACGAAACAGCGCGCCGCGCAGTTTGAACGATCCGGTGGTCTGCAGGCACTCCAACTTCAGCCAGACGGGCACCCCCAGAAGCTGAGAAAGCTTGGGCGATGGCTCGAGGGGTGTATGGAGCACCCGGCCGCGAAGGAATCGCGACGCCTCTTCAATCAAATCGAGGGTGAGGGTTACCGCCATTCACCAGCGATTAGCGCAGAAGCCTCCCGCGTGCAGCAAGTCTCGAGGGTTGTCTCCGCGGCCTTGACTTTGGTCTTGTTACCATATTACCAAAGTACCATGTTACTTCCACGTCCTGCCAGCTTGCTGCGCTGGTCGTTGTCCGCGGTGCTCGGGATTCAGGCGATCTCGCTGCTGTTCGATCACCCTGTTCAACCGCTGATCGCGGTGACACTGGCCGCCCTCGAGCTGGCTGCCATCGTCCTGTTCCTGATCCCACGCACCCTCATTGGGGGTGCGATTCTTCTGATCGTCGTACTCGCATTGGCCACCGCCGTTCATCTCTCACTCAAGCGGACACCGTCGTTGGCGTACCTGGTCTATGCGGCGGCGATCTGGGTGGTGGTTCAAGACGCTCGCCGCACCCGGCCAATCGGAGGTGGCCGATGATCTCTGAGCTCACGGATTTGGAGTTGTGGGAACGCCTGGAGTCCGTCAACCTCTCGAACGAGGCCTTCAAGCATCGAGAGCATGTCCGAGCCGCCTTCGTGGCGCTTTCGACAAGCGCGGATCTGGCAGAAGGGGCGCTCCGGTTCCGCCGCGCGCTGAAGCGATTCGCCCACGCTCATGGAGCGGATCAGAAGTACAACGAAACCATGACCTGGGCTTACCTGGTGCTGATCCACGAGCGGATGCATCGCGAGGAGTTCGAAGACTCGCGGCGGTTCCTCACTGCCTATCCCGAGCTTCTCAACCACCGCGGAATTCTTGGGCGCTATTACGACGTGGAGACGCTCACTCGATCTCCCCTCGCTCGACGATTGTTTCTTCTGCCTGGAAGCGAGCAGCTCGCGAGCGCGGCTCAAGCGTCGCGATGAAGCGCGAGGCCAAGAGCAAGGGCGGTCGCACGCCGCGCACTGCCTCGCGCCAAACGGCAGGAGTGCCGGTGGTGCGTATTCAGACTGGTGTTCGGATGGAGAAGCGGATGATGTTGGTGCTCAAAGCGCTGGCGGGCTCGTTGGATCTGTCGTTCGGCGATCTGCTCGAGGGAATCGTCCTCCATGCGTTTGAGGGCAAGCCGCCCTTCGGCCCAGAGACGCTGGCCAAGATCAACGCTCTCAAGGACGTCTACGGCCTTCAGTTGAGCGCTGCGGACAGTCATCGGCTGACGGAAGCACCGCGACGGGCGGAAGAGTAGACAAAAAAGAAGCGCCCGGCCGCGAGACCGGGCGCTCCAGGTTGAACCGCCTAGGTTCCTACGCTGCTTTCTTCTCCGGGGGTGGCGGATTTTCCTCGCGGGTCGACGTCGGTGTGGGTTTGGGCTCCACCGACCTGAAGGCGGCGAGGAGCTTTCGTCCATTTCGCAGCACGTCGATGCCTTGCTCTTTGAGGGCGCTGAGCCCAGCGCCGCCCTTGAATGCAGCGATGATGCGATCCCGAATGGAAACGAAGTAGCGGATCAGTTCGGCGATCCCACCCACTGTCAGAAGCAGCGCCAGCACCGAGATCACCAAGCCCGGCACCGAGGGCTGGAGCAGATCGGCGATGAAGCCCGCCAGGACTCCGAGGCCGATCATCGCCAAGGGCCGCCAAAGCGCCGGCGAGGGCAGCTTCGAGACAGGGGGGCCTTCGCTCGGAACGTCGCGGACAACCCGACCCGCCGCTTTGCGCGCCTGCTTTCGGTGCTTGGCTGCGCTCCGCAAATCGCCCATCGTACAGTCGCTAAACTTCTTCGCGACCAGCGAGCCATTTTCCCGAGGTACGTGGACCTCGAGGTCGGCTGGGTCACCCAGCAACCCTACGTCGCCACCTTTGTTATGGAGCGCGATGAGTTTCTGGAGCTTCGAGACTCCCCACTTCTTCGTGTGCTCCTGGTCAAAATGTTTAGCTACAAACGCATAGCTGTAGAGAGTTGAAGTTTGGAGATCGGGAAGCTCCTGCTTCAGACATTCTCGAGCCTGCCTGTATCCTTTGCGCAAGGCCAGGTGAGTGTCCTCGACAAGATTGACCTGCTCACCTTGTCCCCACTTGGCGGCCTGCTCTTGCCTGTAAAGGTCACGGATTTTATCGAGAGCTTCCTCTAGGGTCTTGGGTCCTTCGATCGAAGTTGCGGGATTAACGGTTTCTGCTTCCATCGGCGTTCCTCCAGCAAAAGCCCGGTTCATTCCGGGCTCACGTTTGGACGAACGGCCCGCGCGTTTATTTACCGGGGGAAGACTGCGGCAATCGGGCCGCGGTAGCGGTTACGATGCGCCGCGCCAAGGCTTCGACCAGCACTGAAAGAATTTACGATTGCTGGACAGAAATTCTGACCAAACTGTTCGTACAGTTTGTTCAGAAAATTGGGCGACTGCATCCACCAAGATTTTCGCGCTACTTCACGATGATCACGAAGTCGATCGACGAACTTCCCAATGCAACGTGGGTGCCGCTGGTGAAGCTCCTTTTAAACAGCTGGTAGTCGACAAGCCTAAGAGAATTGTCCCTCCATCTGCCCGTGACGCCCGTGTCAGTAAATCCGGCGTCGGTGATCCAGGTCGGCACCGATGGCTGGCGCGTGAACATGATGTACACGTCCGCATCGGCGGTCAGGTCGAACGAGAGGTTGGAGGTCTTGGCCGGATCGCTTTGACGTCTGGTGGCGATCCAACCGGCTGGCCCCCTCAGCTCCGCCGGCACTGCATCGAAGCTGTTGTCGCCGCTCGAATCGAAGTCCCAGTAGAACGGGCGCTGATCGGCGAGCGGAACATTGATGAAGAACGCAGGCACGTTGCTCGACGCGACGTTGATCGCCTTCGCGCCATCCTCGTTCGGCATCACCTCACCATCGGCCTTGTAGTAGACGGCGACGCTGTCAGAATTCCCCGCGTCGTCGCTCGCGACTACGTCGTTGCGACCAAGCTGCAGGACATCGTTCCAGTAAAAGACGTTGTTGATCACCAGTCCATTTGGATGATGGTAGCTGCCGTTTGCCCGCGTGCCCTGGTCGACTCCGTTCACCGTCAAAGTCAGACCCGCTGCGTTGGAATAGACCTTGATGTCGCCCTGGCCCGCCGGGTTCGCAACCCGCAGGAAGTAATGCGGGCCGATGACTCGAACCAGCGGGACGCCCGGCCTCAAGAATGACCGGTAGAGGTAAAAGATGTCCTTCTTGTAGTTTGAGAAGGTGAGGAACCCCTTGGTGTTGATCACTCCTTTGTATTTGTTGTCGGAGAACTCTCGAAACACCCAGGTGGAGAAGGCGGGGACGTGGCTTGGGTTGGTGACGAAGAGATCCTGGAACTTCACTTCGTTGACGAGCGCTCCATATTGCTCGGGCTCATACGAATCGACGTGGTAGGTGGTGTTGAAGTAGTCGCCGTTCTGGGTGGGAATCACCATTCCCGCCCCGGACTCCGAGATCCAATGGAGATTGAAACCATTCCAGTCGTACATCGAGCCTTGGTACCAACCCGGATAAGTGTTCCAGAAGAGGAAGTCCACGTTCGACGGGAACTCCCCATTGGAGGCGTACACCACCGGCCTCGACGGATCGGTGTTGTGGAGTACCAGCGCGTATTGTGAGACCGCGGGCACACCCGGCGATTCGTTGCCTGCGCTCCAGAAGATGATCGAGGGGTGGTTGTAGTTCTGATACACCATTTCCCGATTGATGTTGTCGCCGTTTGCGGTCGGCGGTCCTGAGTTGGTTTGCCCATTTTCCGCCCAGACCAGAAGCCCTCGCTGGTCCGCGAGATTGTACTCGAGCTCGGAGTGCGGATAGTGGGCGAGGCGGACGAAGTTGACCCCCAGATCCTGGATGTTGTCCCAGTCCGCGATCAGCTCGGCATCGGAAATCGCGTTGGCGCTGTACTCGGTTTCTTGATGCTTGCAGATGCCGCGCAATTTGAGCGACGAGCCGTTGAAGGTGAAATCCGAAAGGGTGAGTTGGTAGTAGCGAAGGCCGGTGTGCTCATCGACCGCATCGGTGACCGCCCCGTCCACCCAAATATGGGTGTGAACGTTGTACAGATACGGATTCGACGGGCTCCACAGCTGCGGAGTAACCACGGTCCCGTTCTGGGTCACACCGACGGTCGAGCCCGCTGGCACGAAAACATCCTGCTGCAGCTCGAGGGCCGGGTTCTCGTCGGCATCGGTCACCGTATTCTCCACGGTGAGCACCCGATCGATTGCGTCGTCGTTGGTCACCAGCGTAGCAATCGCAAGATCCGCCGAGTCGGCGCCGATGTTCGACGGAGTGATGTAGATGCCGCTCGACGCGTAATCGGTGGTGGCGACGTGATACCGGTTGGTGATGAGGTACCAGGCCTTGCGATAGATGCCTCCGTAACCCTTGAACAGCCGCGGGGTGCCGTCGGGTAAGCAATCCGAACAATTCGCGTTGCTCACCTTCACGGCGAGGACGTTGTCTCCTCCGAAATTGATGGCGCTCGTCGCTTCCAAGCTGAACCGGGTGTAGCCACCGCGATGCTGCCCCAGGTACTGAGCATTCACGTACACGTCCGCGACCTGAAAGACTCCTTCGAAATA
Organism: Myxococcaceae bacterium; assembly: GCA_036781205.1. GTDB lineage: Bacteria > Myxococcota > Myxococcia > Myxococcales > Myxococcaceae > DAIQBK01. Next base: position 105,014 of record DAIQBK010000003.1, on the reverse strand, counting down.
GAGGTAGATGCGCTTGTCCGAGGCTGTTTCGGGAATGGTGAAGTGGGTGCGGTACCAAGAATTCGTGTAACGCGTGACGCCATAGACGTTGTCCCAGGTGTGAGGAACCTGGACTGAATCCCAAGCGCTATCGTCGTAGTCGATCGCCTCCGCGCCAATGAGCGTGTTGCTGCCGATGAATCTCCAGGTTCCGCCGAGCAGCAGTTTTTCGCGGTCTCCGTGCGGTCCGGAGCACTCCGCTCGCGCCGAGGCAAACTCAACAATCGTCAGGATGGACACAAGCGACAACTGGAATGCGAAGCGAAGGAGCCCCCTGTCCATTCGGGCACCATACAAGGCGCCGCCGGTTCAATGAAGACTGTCTTCCCGAGGATCGGAGGAAACTGTGTCTAACCAGACGTAGCTAATACGCACCATTGGACAGGGCTTGAAGCGGGTGTCTCACCTCGGTTGACGTTCGTTCCGGCTTTTGCTTGCACCCCGCCTTGGGCGGTGGTACTCGCGCCACAGTCTGGTTTCCTCGGGGCCCTGAGCAAAATGCTCCCACCGTTCGTAAATTGACGCCGCTTAAGGAGGAACAAACCGTGAGCAAAGCAAAACGAATTTCAAGGCGAGGATTCATCAAGACAGCCGGAGTGGGCGCTGCCGGCTTGCTGCTTTCCGGTCCGGCGCGGGCCGCGCAAGAGTCGGGAAAACGCGCGGCCAAGAAAACGCTCAAGATTCTACAGTGGAACCATTTTGTTCCCGCCTACGACAAATGGTTCAACGAGACCTATATCAAGGAGTGGGGAGCCAAGAACGACACCGAAGTCACCGTCGACAACATCGGGGTGACCGCGCTGCCGGCGCGCATGGCTGCCGAGTCGGCGGCAGGCAAGGGGCATGATCTATTCCTCTCGATGTCGCCTCCGGCGGCCTACGAGAACTCGGTCGTGGACATGACCGACGTCTATCAGGAGTGCGAGAAGAAGTACGGCAAGCCGATTCAGCTGGCGGTCAAGAGCACCTTCAATCCGAAGACCAAGAAGTACTTCGCATTCTCGGACAGCTTCGTGCCCGACCCGATCAACTACCGGATCGATCTGTGGGGCGAGATCGGAATGAAGCCCGATAGCTGGGACGAGATTCGAGCGGGTGGCAAGAAGATCAAAGACAAGACCGGCAACCCGGTGGGGATTGGCCAATCGAACGAGCTCGACACCGCGATGGCGATGCGAGCGATCCTTTTTGCGTTCGGCGGCTCGGTCCAGGACGAGAACAACAAGTTGGTGCTCAACTCCAAGAACACGCTCGAAGCGGTCAAGTTCGTCAAGGCGCTGTACACGGAAACGATGACTCCGGAAGTCCTCGCCTGGGATCCGTCCTCCAACAATCGCGCGATGCTGGCCGGCAAAACTTCCCTCGTGCTCAACGCGATCTCGATTACCCGGGAAGCGGAGACCAAGGGGATGCCGATCGGCGACAAGATTGGGCTGGCGAAGGCAGCCAAAGGCCCGGTGCGCCGGATGGGCCTCGAGCACGTGATGGACTGCTACATCATCTGGAAGTTCGCCGACAACATCGACGGAGCCAAGAAGTTCCTGGTCGACTACATCGGCAATTTCAGGCAAGCCTTCATTGCGAGCGAGTTCTACAACTTCCCCTGCTTCTGGAACCAGGTTCCCGATCTGGTGAAGCTGCTGGAGAACGACACCAAGGGCAAACCGGCCGGCAAGTACAGCGTCTTGGCGGACTCTCTCGACTGGGCGACGAACGTGGGTTTTCCGGGCTATGCCACCGCCGCGATCGACGAGACCTTTACCACCTGGGTATTGAACACGATGTTTGCCCAGGCGAGCACTGGCGCTCTGAGCCCAGAGGACGCGATCAAAGAGGCCGAAGGCAAGTGCAAGCGGATCTGGGCGAAGTGGCAGGAGCGAAAGCTGATCTGATTTCCGCGTCTCGGTGCGTGTCCCACACAACCGCCTAGCGCCGCACGAAGAGGGAGCTGGAAACGCGCTATCCTGAAGCGGATGACGCGCTGTCTGCTTTGTGGTCGGAGAACTACCCGGTCACATGGCACGTGCCCGGCGCCGACTCCGGCTACGGTGCCCAAGCAGGACTTACCGTCCGGGGCCTACCCCGGATATGCAGCGCAACGCGTGCTGGGCGCGGGTGGATTTGGGACGGTGCTTCTCGCCACCGAGCTGGCTTCCGGCAGACAAGTCGCGATCAAATCCGCGAAGCCTGATCCGCTGACGGAGCGCAAGCTGCTCGATGAATTCGAGGCGATGAAGGCAATCGGCCCCCCCGCCGTTCCGCAGATGTTCGAGCTTCGGCGTCTGTCGGACGGCACCACCTTTTTCGTCTCCGAGTACCTGGATGCGCCTACCCTCGGCAGCCGCCTCGATGTCCTGGAAGGCCCGATGCCGCTCGCCGAATTTGCGAAATGGGCCGATCCGATCTTGCAAGCCGTCAGTGCCGTGCACCAGCCAGGGTTCTGTCACCTGGATCTCAAGCCCGAGAACATTTTCATCTTCGACCCGCCGCCCGCCGCGAGGCTGATCGATTTCGGCCTAGCGCTGAACATTTCCGAGCGCCGCAAAGGCGCCACCGTGAGCTACGACATCCGGGGAACCCCCGAGTACATGTCCCCCGAGCAGTGCGAGGGTGGCCGTACCCCGGGCACCGCTTCGGACATTTATTCGCTGGGGATCATTTTCTTCGAGATGTTGACCGGGCGGATTCCCTTCTGTGGAGATCCGGCGCAAATCAAGCAGGGCCAGATCAGTCGGCGGCCTTCGCGATTGAGCGACTTCGCTCCCATCTCGGCCGAGCTGGAGCAGGTGGTGCTGCAGTGCCTGGCGAAGAAGCCCGAGGAGCGCTACGCGGATCTGTCCGCGCTCCGGGTCGCGCTACAGCGCGCGATCGAGGCGTTCGAGAAGGGCGCTCCAGTCGCTCAAGCCGAGGTAACGAATCGCGGCGGCGCTCAGACCGGCACCGGCGTTCGGAAGGAAACGGTGGGGCTGCTTTGGCTGGAGCCCAAACCCGGCGTGTCAATCACCAGCGCGATGCTTGAGGCGTTTGGCGCTCAACTCGCAAGCCTCTCCGCGAGCCACTGCGTAGCGGTCTTCGATCGGCAAGTGAGCGAAAATCCGGCTCGACTCGCGCTTTCCGCTGCCGAAGAGCTTTTGGAAAAGGGAATCTGCGCACGCGCGCTGGTCGACTTGGCCGCGGTTTCCGTTTTGCCTAGGGTAGACGGTACCCGGCGCTTCATCAGCAACCTGTTCAGCCAGGCGGATCGTTTTCCCCAATCGCCTGGCGCATCCGCCCTGTTCTTGACCGGCAGCGCGGCGGAGATGATTCGCGACGTGACCACCTCGCCCGTTCCGGATCGCGGGGGTCTGGTCTGCGTCCAGAAGCAGATTGCAGATGCCCCTGCGGAGCCCACCCTGGTGCAGATGGTGGAGTCTCGCTTTTTGGGGCGGGCCGACGAGATGAGCGTCCTGATGGACAGCTATCGCAAAACGGTCGACCCGCACCTGCCAGGGCTGGTGACCGTGCTCAGCCCAGCGGGATACGGAAAGTCGCGGCTCTGCATCGAGCTGGTCAACCGCCTCAGGTCGGACGCGAAAGGAGCGGAGATTCTTCACCTTCGAGCGCCCGAGCCGCTGGGCGGAAACGCCGATCGCTTCTTCCGCACACTGCTGGCGGCCGTCTACGGATTTGATTTGTCCAAGCAGGTCGATCTGCCTCAGGCTCGTTTGAACCTGGTGAGTGCGCTGGGCGCGGAAGCGGCGGAAGAGCTGTGGCCAGCGGTCGGGCTCGCGATGGGGTGGTTGGAAGCCGACGCTCGCGAGCTGGCGATCTACCGGGCCGCCCCGGGCGCGTTGCGTTCCAGCGCGATTCGAGCTGCCGGCGAGGGATTGCGCCATCGAGCGATGAAGTGTCCCACCGCGCTGTTGCTCGACAATGCGCACTTCGCGGATGCCGCGAGCTTGGACGCGCTGGAGTACGCGACGCTCTCCGAGCACCGGGCCCCGCTGTGGGTCTGCGCGTTTGCGCGTACCGGCTTCGAAGCAACGCGGGTGGGTTGGAGCGAGCGTGCCGGTCAAAGGCTGGCGATCCAGTTGCAGCCTTTGAAGGCGGAGCACGCGATCGATCTCTGTCGGAGACTCCTTCACCCGGTCGACTACGTTCCGGAAGCCGCCCTCAAGCGCCTGGTGGGGCGCGCGGAGGCCATCCCATTGCTGCTCGATGAGCTGGTTCGGGGCCTCAAGCGCGATGGCATCGTTCGGCAGAATGCCGACACCGGAGCGTGGTTTTTGGCCACCGACGAGCTGGACCGACTTCCTGATTTGCCGCTCTTGGAATGGTTGACCGAGCGGGAGCTCAGCTCGCTTTCCCCCGAGCTGGTCGCTCACGCGAAGCTGGTCGCATCGCTCGGGGCCGAATTCGCCTTGCCCGAGATTCAGGGGGTGCTGAAGGCTCTGGAGGAGAGTGGGGCGGGAGCGGAATTCCCGCTCGATGCCGGATTTGGAACGCAGCAGCTGCTGGAGAAAAATCTCCTGGTCCGCCACCGGCAGGGGCAGCTCGGGTTTCGCAATTCGCTGACCCGCGACAGCTTGCTGCGAACCATTCCCGAGTCGATCCGGAGCCGCATTCACCTGGCCACTTCGCGGCACTATCGCTCGATTCCCTCTCCGAGTGAGGAACAGCTCTCCAAGCTGGCCTACCATTGCGCTAAGGCAAACCTCCGAGACGAGTCGAGAACTCTGTACTTGCGGTTGGCGGAACGCGCTCAGAACCGGCACGCGTATCTGGACGCGGAAATTCGATGCACCCAGGCGCTCGAGCAGACGGGTGACTCGGAGGACGCGGCTCGGTTGACGGCCCTACGGGTACGAGGCCTGATGCGCTATCGGATCGGCCGCTGTGGCGATGCGATCGATGATCTGACTCAGGCTCGGAACCTGGCCCACCGCCTCGAAGACGCGGAGACAGAAATCCACCTGCTGCTGGATGAGGCGACGGCGCTGGATTGGATGAGCGAGGTAACCAAGTCCTGGGAGCGGGTTCAGGCGGCAAAGCAGCTGGCGGGCGAAGTGCGATCCAAGCTCATCGAATCGCGCCTTCTGCTGGGCGAGGGACGCAGCCTCTGGCGTTTCAGCAAGAATTCCGAAGCGTGCGAGCTGATTGAACGGGCCGCCGCGCTCTCTCAAGAGCTCGGCGACGAAGGGTACGAAACGCGAGTCATTTCGTTGCTGCTCCTCGGTTATATCCGGCCGTTCGAAGGCGACGTCGAACGCGCAGGCCAGGCGTTGCAAAGGGTGGAAGCGCTCTGCGAGGAGCGGCTCGATCGATTGCATCTGGCAATCGCCTACAACAACGCGCGCAGCTATCACATGGCGCGCGCGGACTTGAGGGGCTTCGTCGACAAGAGCCTGCGCAACATTCAGATTGGCCGCGAACTGGGGCAGATGTTTTTGGAGTATCTGGCTCAATACAACCTCGGCGAGATGCTCTATTTTTCCGGAGACCTAAGAGCGCCGCTCCCGCACCTCGAGCGCGCAATCCAGATCGAGGACCTGCATCCGGATGTGATGGGTAGACCGATTGGACGGCTGCTGCTCGCCCGTTGCTTGACCTGGGAAGGCCGGCTCGACGAAGCGCAGGCGCACGTTCTCCAGATTGAAGCGAAGCAAGCCAAGGAAAAGGCGGCGGGGCAAACGAGGGCCGAATTTCCCCCATCCGATCAAGTGCTGTTTGCTGCGGTGAAGTTGGCTCAACAGCCCTTCTCCGCCGATGCCTGGGCGGAGACCTTCGCCAAGTCAGAGCGATTCTCGGTTGAACAGGAGCCCATCGAAGTCGCGGAGCTCGGCGCCCTGAGCGCGGCGAGAAGTGGCCACCCGCGCGTCGCCGAGGCGTTTTATCAGCGGGCGCTCCAGTTGGCGGCCACGACTCCGAACATCATGGGCGAACGGCTCTTGAAGGGGATGCAGGCGCTCAGCGCGCTGGGGCTCGCTGATTCTTCTCCTTCAACTGGCGAGCTGCGTCCGCGGCAGCCGAACCAGGGAAGTCCCGAATGACCTGATCGCAGGTGGAGTCGGCTTCGGACGAACGGTTCGCCGCGTAGAGCAGCTCGCAGAGATGGTTCAGCAACCCGGCTCGCTCTTGGCTCGCGAGCGTCCTGGTTCGAAGTGTGTCCTGAATCCGCGCAATTTCCCGGTCGAGCGCGTCCGGTGGGCCTCCCAGGAACGCTGGTGCGCTGGCTGCCGCAACTCCGCGCGATTCCTGCGACGCTACCGCCGACTGCGGCGCTACCGCCGACTTCTGTCGAGCTCTGCCCGCTTGAGCTCCGCTCTCGTCCTTTGAGGCCGGCTGCGCGAAGTCTTCCGGATGTTCCGCGACGGCCGCCGCCCTCGCGCTCGGTCTCGGCGCTTGCGGGGCAGCCTTCAGGATCAACATCTTGGCTGACGGCTTCCTCTCCGCCTTCGCGGCGGTCTCTTTCTCTTTGGGGCTTTCCACCGCCTTCGCCGCCGGGGCAATCTCCGATGCGACTGATGGCTCCGCCTGTGGCAGTGGGCTCGAAGAGGGGGCCACTTTCGGCGCCGCGACCGACCTCAGCCGAGAGAGGTTGGTCTCTTCCGCTACGCGCGCGGTAACGACGATCAGCAACACCATCGCCAGAACGCCGGTGCTGGGCAGCAACACCCACTTCCACAGATGGGAGTGGGCAGCGGGCCCGGCCTGAGCGCGGCGAGCCGCTTGCTGTGCGTAGGCCAGCAGCGAATCCAATCCTGCCTCCGGAGCCGGTACCGTCGGAAGCTGCGCCATCGTCCGTCGGACCTTGCGAATGTCCTCGAGCGCTCGGCTGCACTGAGGGCAGTTCTTCAAATGCGCTTCCAGCGATTTCGCCTCGGGAGACGAAAGCTCACCGTAGGCGTAGCCAAGCAGCTTGTCCTGGTCGTGGTCGGTGGGGCTCATCCGGTGACGGTCCTTTCGTCCTCGGCCCAATCGCCTTCTACTCCGAGCTGCTCCAGCTGCCGCCGCAGCGCCTCGAGCGCATATCGCATTCGGCTCTTGGCGGTATTTTCCGAAACGCCGGTGACCTCGGCGATCTCTCTGAAGGACTGCCCGCTGTACTCGCGAAGCAAGAAGACTTCGCGTTGCTCCTCGGGAAGCGAGAGCAGGGCCTGCTCGAGAAGAGGTCGAATTCTCAAATTGTGGGCCGCCTGATCCGGCACCGGACTGGGATCCACCAGGAAGTCGGCCGGGGTGCGATTGTCTCCTTGGGAAGCGAAAGCCGGGCGAGGAGCGTCGAGCGAGTCCGCTTGCCGTAGCTTTTCTCGCCGCGCTCGGTCCACGCATTGGTTCCTGGCGAGCGTGTAGAGCCAGGTGGTGAAGCGCGCTTTGGGTTCGTAATCCTGCGCGCTTCGTACGACCTTGAGCCACGTTTCCTGTAAGATGTCCTCGGCTCGCGCGCGGTCCCCCGTGAAGCGGAAAATGTAGTTGAAAACCGGAGTTCGGTGGCGGCGCACCAGGACCTCGAAGGCCATGGCATCGCCTCTCCTAAAGGCGAGCATCAAATGCTCGTCTGGTTTTTCCGTTTTCACTTCTCACCACACATTCAACGCACGAGAAGCTGAACGGATCTAAGTCCGAGAAAGTCCGGAAAGCCAATTCCCACCGCTTTCGACAGGTGTGTCACAAAATCGGTCGCCGGCGACCGTTTCTGTGACACTCTGTGCGATGGGGCGACCTTCGCGCTCGGGGACGGCACGTACGTCCGCGATCCCCGGGCTGCTGTGTGGCTCGTCGCTGGCGAATTGAACTGTCGGATAAAAAAGAAGGCGCGGGGCTAGTCTGGCTAGTCCCCGCGCCGATTTCCTTCGAGGCTGATTACTGTTTGACTTCGACTTTGATCAGCCTGGGCTTGGCCTCTTCCCGCTTCGGAAGAGTGACCGTCAGCACTCCCTGGGCGTACTGAGCCTCAGGCTTGCTGCCGTCAACGCTCTCCGGCAACACGAACGTACGGCTGTACACGCCATGGAATCGCTCGTTCCGGAGCAGCTTTCCTTCCACCTTCTCGGCTTTCCGCTCGGCTCGGATAGTCAGCGTGTCTCCTTCGAGATGCACCTCAATATCCTCGAGCGAATGACCTGGAAGGTCTACCTTCACTTGGATTGCATTCTCGGTCTCGACAACGTCAGTGGGAGCGATTGCCTCCGCTCCGTTGTCGAACCCCCAGTTCGAAATGTCCCGGAACAGATTCCCGAAATCGGAAAACGCCGGGGCCTCCGCCGCTGCTCGCAACCCAAAGGGTCGCCTCCATAATGTCAACATTTTCAATTCCTCCTTATGCTCTCGCATAAACGTTTTTTCGCGGACGCCGCGAACAGCGTCCGAATGACCTTAGGAAAACCATGAAACAGGATGTGTCAAGCATCGAAAAACACCACTGGATCCGGGGCCTAAGAGCGTGTATGGCGGCCTCACCAACGGGAGGGAACCACTATGTATGTTCGTTGCCGGCGAGCGCTCGCCGCCTGCTTCGCGATCGCCACGCTTTGGTCTTCTTCGGCATTTGGTGCGGATTACACCGGGCACCGGGTCGTCAGGGTGCAAGTCTCCAATCGGGCCGAGCTGGACCGGATTCTTGCGCTCACCAACGACGTGTGGAGCTGCTTTGGGCCGGGGATCGGAACTTTTGACGTGCGCATTGCGCCCGCCCAGCTGGAGGCGCTCGAACAATCCGGCGTTCCGTTCCAAGTTTTGATCCAGGATGTGCAACAGCTGGTGGATCTGGACCTTGCGTCGCGCGGCTCGCAGAACGATCTGAGCTGGTTCGACAACTACAAGAGCTATCAGGACATCAATGACCATCTGAATCAGCTGGCCCTCGAGAATCCCGACCTGACCACCGTTTCGGTGATCGGGCAGTCGCTCGAAGGTCGCGACATCGAGATGTTGCGAATCACCGGGCCCGACACCCCGGAAAATCCGCGCGATCTGCGCCCCGCCTTTCTGGTCAACGGAACTCAGCACGCCCGCGAGTGGATTTCTCCGATGACCACGAGCTACCTGATTGAGCAGCTGATCACGCAGTACGCCGTCGATCCTCGAGTGCAGGCAATCGTCGACGCCGTGGATTTCTACATCATCCCAATCGCCAACCCAGACGGGTATGTGTACACCTGGAGCAACGATCGATTCTGGCGCAAGAGCCGCCGGATCAACGAGGGAAGCAGCTGCGTTGGCGTGGATCTCAACCGGAACTGGGAGTACGCCTGGGGCGGAGACGGCTCCAGCTCAAACCCGTGTTCCGATGTTTACCACGGTAGCGCTCCGTTCTCCGAGCCGGAGATTGTCGCGGTCCGCGACATCGCATTCGGACTCGCGAGTCGCCTGCGCGCGTATTGGGACCTTCACAGTTATGGCCAGCTCGTCCTGTCCCCTTGGATGTACACGTACGACTCGCCGCCGGACTTGCCCACGCTGCTCGACTTTGGAGCCACCATCCGGAGCGCGATTTTCGGCGTGCACGGCCAAGATTTCACGAATGGGCAGGGATCCCGGATCCTCTACATCGCCGCCGGCACCGCCCATGACTGGGTATATGGAACCCTCGGGCTGCTCGCGTGGGGAATCGAATTACGCGATCGCGGCCAGACGGGTTTTGTCCTGCCGCCGGAGCAAATCATCCCCAGCGGCGAGGAAATGTTCGAGGCGTTCCTTCAACTCAATGAACGCCTCGGCCAATAGCTATATGAGCGACTAGCGCCCTGAGCTTTTTGGCTTGCTGGGCGGCGTGGCAGGAGGCGACACGGTATCCGTAGAGGAGCCCGTTCCGCTCGTGCTCGGAGGCGCGTCTGGACTGTTGGGGGGCAGGTTGCTGCGGCCACTCGAGCTTCCGGTCGCGCTTTGATCCCCTGAGCCTCCCGTACCCGAGCTGGGAGCGGTGCTACTTCCTGCGCTCGTGGTGCCAGTGCCCGTGGTGTCCCCGGTGCCGCTCGGGGTGGTCGAGCTCCCAGTGCCGGTTGTACCGGAGCCGCCGGTACCGAGGGCCGAGCTATCGGTCTTCGACTTGTCGTCCATCTTGGACGTGGACGATGGGCTGCTCGTGCTGGAGCCTGTACTCGTGCTACCCGAAGTCTGCGCTAATGCAGCGAGAGGAATACTTCCAGCCGCCAGGCAACCAATCATCACAGTTCGCTTAAGCCATCGAGTCGTCATGTATTGCTCTCCTTGGGGTTGATGACCTCGATAGATCGATAACGATGGTCCGAGCGAAGGAAACCCCCGGCTCCCCAGGCGGGCTCGTGGGGCACGCAGTGAAGGAATGCTGAATCGCTAGCTCGGTGGGGGGCCCGGTAGGACTCGCTACCTTTGCGGATTTCCTTGGTGTTGCCCAACGAGCCTGGAGCCTCCTTGCTGGTGGGCGGCGGGTTGCTACGACCGAGGTTGAGTCGCTCGTCGGGGATGGGCTCGGTTGCCGTATCGCTGCTCGAGGGAGATCGACGGGCCTGCCGCGAAGAGCTGCGTTGCGCGCTCGATCGATGGCCTCGATCCTAGTGACCGCCGCGAGGAGAGGTAGTGCTCGAACCGGGGTAGGGTGGCCCGTAGCACGCGGCGCTAGGAGCCCGCGCCGGAAACGGATATTTTCCCGGGCCGGATGCCGCCGACGCTCTCCGGCCTCACCCTGCTCAGCGCGATGATCACCCCTGCGGTTTTGATTTCCGCATGTGGAACTCTGATCTTTTCGACGTCCAATCGGTTGGGCCGCCTGGTCGACCGGGTGCGACAACTCAGTAGCAGCATCGAGCAGGTCCTCACCACCGGCGAGCTGGAGTTTCGGGACTTGCGCCGCCGCGAATTGGATCTGCAGCTTTCGATCAACGCCAAGCGGACGCGGTTGATCCAGCACTCGTTGACCGGCTTCTATTTGTCTTTGGGAGCGTTTGTCGCCACCACTGCCAGCATCGGCCTGACCGCGTTCGTGCCGGGATTGTCATGGCTGCCTACTGCGCTCGGGATCGCGGGCACGCTGGTGCTCTTCTATTCCTCAGTGCTCCTGATCGGTGAGGCCCAGCTTGCAGTCCGCTCGCTCAAATCCGAGATGGATTTCATCCTCAAGCTGCGTGAGCTGATCTCGACCAAGCCAGCGGCTTAGTTTCCGTCGTACACGCCGATCGCGCCCGGGGTGTTTGCGGTACCGCTAAATCCCACCAAAATCCGTCGGTGCCCTTGCGAAGTGTCGCTCGAGATATCCGAAATGTGGCTCACCATCAGATCTGGGCCGAGTACTCGATAGTCATAGGCCTGATACGAGTTTCCGTTGAGCCGAGCGAAGCCGCCCCACCGGTAGCCAATCCAGAGAGAGCCATCGGATGGATCGCGCTCCAGCGCCGAGGCATTCCCGCTCGGATCCACGACCCGGTCGACTCGGTACTCGAGCAACTCTCCGGGCCGGTAATTCGCCAAGCCGCGGTTGAATGAGCTGATCCAAACGCTCCCGTCGGGCATCGCCGCCATATCTGAAACGTTGTCGTCCACTCGTTCGCTCGGCGTCGGGTAATTGGGTTCCGAGACCAGATCCGGCCAGATGTCGAAACGATCGCGCGTATCGCCCTCCGGCGCCTCCGTTTCCGCCTGGGCTCGGAAGAAATCGCCGCCGTAGGTGGCGTAGCGGAACAAGGTCGAGCGATTCGCGCCACCTGCCCAGACATCTCCATTTGGCAGGACGGACATGCCATAGTAGGCGTCCGTACAGTAGTAGACGTGACTCCGACTCTCATCAGACCAGCAATTGAAGGCCGGGTGAGCGTGCTCGATCAGGCCCGAGCACGACCGCTGTCCGTTACAGGTCGGATCTCCCGCGTAGTTCGCATCGCCCCACGCAAAGCCGTGATTCCCCCCGAACCAAATGCTGTGGTTGGAAGGGCTGTAGGCGATGCGCAGGATGTGACAGAGCTTCTCGCGACCTCGTGGCTCGGCCGGAACGACGTTCGGTCCGGAGAAGATGTCGTAATGCACCACCGAGATTCCATTGCCCTGCAGAGCAACTTTGTCAGCATCGCCACTCTTGAAGATGTTGGGGTCCGGATTCGGCCCATCCCAATTGCCGTCACAGTCCACCTGCCCTGCGGCGGGAGGTTTGCCGGCGTAGCCGACGAACACCGTTCCCGGTGGCCCACCCGCCACCGAGAGAACCTTGAGGTAATTCTGTCCAGACGGAACGCCCCCATCGGGAAGATATCCGTAGGGATGCAGTCCATCCGCCATCGTGAAGCGGCGGAACGTGCTGGTCCCCGGCTGCAGTAGGAAGAGGCCCTCTTCGCCTCCCGCCACCCAGATGTTTCCGCCCTGATCCGCCGTCACCCCGAATACAGCGCTTGGGACGCCTTGCGCGGGTCCATAGAATTGCCATCCGTCGAGGGGCGGAAAGCTGATTCCCCCGTCCGTTCCACCATCGGGGACTCCGCCATCGGGGAGACCCCCGTCCGGACGACCCCCATCACTCCCGCCGTCTGGCTGGCCGCCGTCGGACGGTCCTCCAACCCCTCCCCCATCCGGATTGTCCAAAGACTGAGGGGCTGGGGAACTTGAGCCGCCGCAACTGGATACCAGGTTCCACGCCAGCGCCGCCCCCACCACCACGCCGACCCAGCCCAAGCGACCCCAACCCACTCATTGCCTCCGAGAGTTGTCGAACGACCGAGACGTTATGGCAAGCGCAGTGCCAGCCCGGAGCCAGCAAATCTGCGGCCTTGCGCTGGGTTCGAGGCAATTGGACGGAAATTTTTTCCTAAATATTCGCGCTCAACCAGACCGCCAGTGGAACCAGCAAGTTGTCTGTTGCCCGGGGGGACAACGCTTCGGCGAAGGAAGCCACCAGACCCAGAACGAGCGCTCTGCCCAGCGCGACCGGTTCGCCGAAGTAGGCGCCGGCCAGCTCCACACCCACGGCGGCGAACAACGCAACTGCGGCGCTCCCCTCCAGGCTCTTGCGTTTCCCTCCCGGCACCGAAAAGGAGTGCCGCCCCAAACGCCTGCCCACCGCCCCGCCGACGCCGTCCCCCAGGCACAGCGCCCACAGGGCAGCGGCCGCCGAGTAGCGCTCGACACACATTCCAGCGGCGGTGAAGAGAGCAAAGGCCAGGGTGTAGAAGACCAAGCCCAGCCACCGCTCGTCTGCGTCAGAGACGCTGTCTCGAAACGAGGCCGCTGCAGGTATCCGCCGCGCGAGACTGGGTCCCATCGCGATCAGCAACGTGGCACCTCCGGTGATCGCCACTGGCGTGCCCCAATGGTGCCAAAAAGGCCATCCGAGCACCCAGACGCCGGCACAAACGTGGAGCAGATCGCGGATGTACGTTGTTGGGACTCCCCAACGGCGGAGCTGGACGCAGGCTGCGAGACCCAGTCCGAGCGCGAGCACCCACGCGCCGGCCTGTAGTCCATCGTTCACTGTCTCGGAACTCCGAGCGCCGGGTCAGGGCGGGTCGACCACCACCAGCTGGCCGCCCGCCGAATCCGCGACAAAGGCAGTGCCCTTGCCGTCCACGACCACCACCCGCGCGCCGTTGGCAGTGGGCGCGGTGGCGATGGGTTTGAGCCCGCCGTCCTCAGACACCTGGAAGATGTGCAGCGTCGCGGTCTTGCCGCTGGCCAGGTACAACAGCTTGCGCGAGGGTAGGTAGTCGGGATTGTCGACGCCGCCTCCAGTCTGCGCCTCGGCGACCAGTTTGCCTCCAGCTTTAAGCGCGAGCGTAGCGCCGTGATCGGTGCAGGCGACGAACAGCAGCTGCTTGTCCAGATCGATGGAGAGTCCGCGCGGTCCCGCCGCCCCACACTTCGGATGATAGGTGGCGTTGATTTTGCGGGTGCGAACGTCGATCGCGAGCGTCACATCCTTGTCTTCGAGGTTGGTGTAGAACACCCCGCGCCCCGGATCGACGGCGTAACCTTCGGGCTGGCCATCGACCGGCAGCACCGCTTTGGCGCTGAGATTGGGGCCGCTCGCATCGAGAATCCGCAGCGATTTGTCTCGCGGCGTCGTGACCCAGACCTCCTTGGTGGTCGCCACGTACGCGATGCCGTCCGGCGTGGAATCCAACTTGAGGCAAGAACCGAGTTTGAGGCTCTTTTTTTCAACTGGGCAGATCGATGAATCGGCTCGGTTTCCGACGTAGACAAAACCCTCTCCAATCGTGGCCGAAGTCGGGCCGGACGTGCGGTTGTCTTTCGTCACCGTTGGAAAGCCATCGACGGTGCTGATTTTTCGGGTGGAGGAATCGATCACCATGGTGCGCCCGGTGTTGCTCGCCGGCACCCAGACCTGATGCGTCTGCGGATCATACGCCAGGTAGTCCATTCCGATCCGGCCTGGAGCTCCCGGAAGCTTCAACCCAGTCGCGGGCAACACCCTTACATCGGTAACCGAGACGCCGCCGTCGGGGGCGGCGAGCAGGGTCGAGGCGAGGACGAGGACAAGCTGCATCGGAGGTCTCCTGATCAGCGCCAGACCTCTTAGCTTAAATCCTTTAGATGGTGGGATCCGTTTCGACCGACCCGCTCACGGTGTGGATGTCGATCTCCTTCGTGCCCTTGCCGAATACCTTTTCAGTGCGTCCGAGGGTTCGGCCTTCCTTATTGAGGCGGCCCGAAACGGTCTTCAAGCGCACCGTGACGTCGGGACTGGCGGGAAGCTTGAGCTGCACGTCACCGGAAACGGTGTGGATGTTCGCGTTGTCGATCGCCGACGGGGAAACCTTGATTGAACCCGATACGGAGTGCAGCTCGAGCTCCTTTCCCGTTCCCGCCACCTCGATCGCACCGCTGACCGAGTGAATCGACTCCGAGCCTTTGACGCCGCGCACGTTCACGCTCGAGGAGACTGTTTTCAGCCGGAGCGCCGATTGCTCCGGGACTTTGAGGGTGAGCTCGACGTGGTCGTGATTGGAATGGCAGCTCCCCCTTTCGTCACAGCTGCCGCAGCAGGCGCGAACCTTCACCTCGTTGCCATCCGCGTGCGCTTCGACGATCCAGGGCGAATTTTCATCCCCGACGACTTTGGCTTCCACCATCACGTGGTCGCCCGAAGTCCCTTCGATAGAGACGGAGCCGGCCACGTTGGAAACGGACACCTTGGGAGTGGGACCCGTCTTGAAGTCCCAGCTTTTTGGGGCAGGCGCGGCGGCCAGAAGAACCAGCGATACGAAAGCAAGCATGAGCATCCTCCAGAGAGTGAGTGGACGCCCGAGTACGGCCTGGGCACCGGCTCCATTTCACCTGATGCGTCGGAAGTCGCCGCTTAGACCGTCTCGCCGCCAGTGGGCTTTCGCATGATCGCGAGCAGGTCGCTCAGCCGACTGTCCGACTTGCGCAGACGGCGGGCCAACTGCCGGCAGATGTTCTGCAGCACCAGAATGTAGGCGTTCAAATCCCGACCATAGAGCGTATAGAGGTCCCGATTGGTCATCGAGTACAACAGCGCCGGCTCGATCACCTTGACTGTTGCCGAGCGCGGCTGAATCTCGACCAGGCTCATCTCACCGAAGAATTCGCCAGGGCCCAGCCGAACGATCGGTACTGCCCCTCCGTCGGTGCAGCTCCGCTGAACTTCGACCTCGCCATCCCGGACCACGAACATCGCTCGGCCGGACTCGCCCTCCGCGCAGATGACGCACCCCGGCTCGTAATTGCACGGGACCAGCATCGTCTCGATCCGGCGCAGGGAGTCGTCGCTCAGTCCTCCAAAGAGCGCGATCGAGCGCAGAAAATCGATCAGAGCCGGGTCCCCGCCGGAAGACATGCACCGCTAGCCAATCACGCCCGAAGAAAGAGAGCCAGCCCGCTCTGCGGCCGAATCTATCGACCCCGGACATCGCGCCCAGTGGCGTGGGCCAGACGGATCGCTGCGATGCGGAGGTCGATCTGCGCGTCGACGACGCTAAACCGCGACGCGGTGAGATCCGTCTCGGCATCCGTGAGCTCGACGTTGGAGGCACGGCCGTTTTGAAACAGCTCCCTTCGGACTCGGTAGGCTTCCTCTGACGAGACCAAGCTGAGCGCGCTCCACCGCGCCGCGGCGCGCGCGTCTTCCACGGCTTGCCAGCTCTGGGCGATTTCGGTGCGGATTGCGTCTTCGGTGGCGCTCCGGCGAGCCTCGGTTTCCGCCGCGCGAGCCTCGAATCCGCGCCGGGCCGCTGCCGCATCCGCGATTCCGGTGATTTCCCAAGTGGCCTGGAGCCCGACGAGCCAAGTGGTGGTGAAAGTGTCCCTCAAGGGAAAGATGCTGGTGTTGGGATTGGCGTAGAGCACATTCGCGATCCCATCCAGCCGAGGGAAAAGGCCCGCGTTGGCGACCTTCGCCTGTTCTTTCAGGGCATCCGAGGTTCGTTCCAAGGCGCGCGGCTCCAGCCGAGCCTGGACGCCCTCTCTCTGAAGGCTCGCCAGATCCTCGGCGTGAGGGAAGATCGGATCGGTCGTCAGTACGTTCTGCCCGACTTGGTAGGGCGAGCCGGCCGCGTCGTGCATGGCGATTCGAAGCTGTTGCTCCGCGAACTCCGCAAGGTCTTTCGCCCTTTCCAGCAGAAGCTCGGACCGAGCCCGCTGTGATTCGCTTGACAGAACGTCCGCTCTGGACGCCTGTTCCGCGTCGAACGCGTTGCGCACGTCGTGAAGGTGATCCTCCGATTGGCGCAGCGTTTGCTCCGCGACCAGGGTTTGCAGTTGAGCCCGCACCCAGTTGTAGAAAAGCACCCGCGCTTCGACCGCCGTGTTCAGGGTCGAGGCCTGCCGGTTCACCTCCGCTGAATCCTCGTTCTTCCGCGCGCCGGAAAGCGCCTGCCGCGTCCGAAGCAGGTAATCGGAGAGAGGGACGTTCAATGAAGCCTGCAGCGCATAGCGGTGCCCCGGTGAAAGGGGGAAAGAAATGGGCGCGTTCACGAGCGGCGTGCTTGGAGCAAGCGGGCCGGCGGGCGCCCCGGGCGCAGCGACAAGGTTGCCCAGCTCACCGGTCTGAATCCGCGAGGCGATACCCACCGTTCCCGAAGTGGTGAGCCTTGGGAGGAAGGCAATCCGAGCCTGGTCCACCGCGGCTGCGGCGGCGAGGACTTGTTCTCTGCGCGCCTTCAAGTCCGGGCTTTCCCGCAAGACCGTTTCCGCCACCTGATCCTCGTTCAGCCCTTGAGGATCCGTCTTCAGTCTGTGAAGCAGCTGCGAAACGCTGGCTTGCGGATCCGCCGAAACGGCTGAGCGCGTCTGGGCGTAGGCGGGCGCTAGCGAGCTGAAGAGGGCGAGAAACAGAAGGGCTTGGTTTCGGCTTCGGGCTTTGAGCGTCTGCAAGGCATACTCCGAGTGCAATTCGCGCATGGCGAGGAAATAGGAAACAGGGGGGAGGGCGGCAGCAGGAGCTACGGCCGCAGCGAGACTTCGACCCGTTGCCCGAGCTTGAGCGGCGTGGGTTCACCCAGTGCGACCTTGACCAGTAGCACTCGGGTGTCCGCCGGCTTGCCGGGATCCTGCGGCTTGAGCTTGCGAGGACCGACGGAGTCGGGAATTTCCTCGACTCGGCCCTTCCACGACTTGGGGAAGCCCTCGGCCATGACTTCCACCTCGGAGCCGACTTTCAAGCTGCCGATGTCGAACTCATCCACCTCGGCTTCGACCCGCACCTTGGAGAGGTCGGCGAGAGTGAAGAGCTTTGCTCCTTTGTCCACGCTCTCGCCGGCTTCCACTTGACGGAGCAGGACCACGCCATCGATCGGGGCGACAATCCGCGCCTTGTCGAGGATGGCTTCAATCCGACGCGCGGTCGCGGTTGAGCTTTGCAGTCGTGCTCGTGCGGCGTCGCGATCGCGGACAGCGCGATCGAGCTGATTGCGCGGAACCGATCGAGATTCCCACAAGCGCTGCAGCCGGTCGGCTTCAAATTCGTAAAAAGTCACGTCGGCCTTGGCCTCCGCGATGCGCGCTTTGGCCTCGGCCAGCTGCGCCCGCTCCTCGTCCGCGCGGATCTCCGCCAGCACGTCACCGCGATGAACGGTGTCTTTTTCGTTCACCAAAAGGCGCGAGACCGTTCCGGCGAAGTCGGTGCCGACCACGACCTGGGCGCCGGGGTAGGCGGCCATCCGGCCCTCAGCGCGCAGCCGGGTATCCCGCGCGCTCGCCGCGTTTGCAGTCTTCGCGACCGCGCCCGCACTGGATCCACCCCGCACCTGAAACACCGCATAGGCGGTGAGCAGAATTCCCAAGAGCACCGTGGCGAGCGTTTTCAGGTTCATCTTTCGGATCATCGAAGCACCTCTTTCAATTCAGGAGTCGGCCGTCTTGAATCCGGACGACGCGGTCGGAAATGTTTCGAACTTTTGCGTCATGGGTGACGATCAGCAGAGCTCGGTTCTCCTGTTTCGCCAGCGCACGAAACAAATCGAGGATCTGCATCCCCATTTGCGAATCGAGATTCGCGGTGGGCTCGTCCGCGAGCAAAACCTTCGGATTCCCCGCCAGTGCTCGCGCAATCGCGATCCGCTGCTTCTGTCCACCCGAGAGATCCCTGGGTAAAAACGAGCGGCGATCCGACAGCCCCACTTTGTCCAGCGCCGTCTGCGCCTGCGAGCGCGCCTCGGGGCCGCGCGTCCCCTTGATGTTGAGCGCGTATTCGACATTCTCGAGGGCGGTGAGCGCGGGGAACAAGTTGAACTGCTGAAAGACGAAGCCGATCGCCCGCCGCCGAATGCCGGGAAGTCGGTCCGAGCGCTTGGGGTCGACTCGTTCGCCGTCGATGAAGAGGTCGCCGGAATTGGGAGTCAGGATGCAGCCGATGATCGACAGCAGAGTGGTCTTGCCGGAACCGGATGGCCCCTCGAGTGCCGTGACCTCGCCTGGCTCTAGCGAAAGTGACACGCCGTTGAGCACGTTCACCAGCTCGCGTCCTTCCTTGAACGACTTTCGGATCTCATTTGCTTGCAGCACAGGCATTGGGCACCTCTCAAGTTCGGAAGACGAGTGCCGGATCGATCGATGCGACCTTCCGGAAGGAGATCAGCGCGGCACCAAGGCACATCACAATCGTGCCGACGAAAACCCCGGTCCAGAGCGCTGGGGGGATGATCAGCTTCAGGTCGGCTCGGGCGATGAGCGTGCTCATCAGATACGAGGGGATCGCCCCGAACACGAAACCGACCAGCGCTGAGATGGTCGCTTGGCGAGCCAGGATTCCATAGATGTCCGAGTTCCCACCGCCGATCGCTTTCACTGTCCCAAACTCTTTGAGGTGCTCCATCGTCGAGGTGTAGAGGGTCTGGGCTACCACCACCACGCCGACCAGGCAGCCCAGGAAGACGGTAATGAACATGTTCAGGCCTAGGCCGGTGCTGATGATCCAATAGTTGCGGGAGCGGCTAGCCCACTCGCGACGAGTGAAGACGTCGTTGAAGGGAAGACGCCGCCGAATTTCAGCGCGGACCGCTTCCGGATCGGCGCCCGGCGCGAGCTTGACCAGGATGTAGCTGGCGCGGTTGGAGAGATTCGTGAACACCCGCTGCGCGAGGTCAAAGTCCATGAACGAGAGTGGGGTGGTGGTGAAGGAACGCGCTTCTTTCGTGACCCCGATGATTTTGAGTCGGCTTCCCGCGAACTCGCGGTAGTCCCCGAGCTCGAACGGTCCGAACCGTTTGGCAGCGGATGCGTCCAGGAAGACGTATGCTCCGCGTCTGAGGTCCGAGACGTTGCCTTGGACCACCTTCCACGGAAGGCCCCAGCGTTCGAAGTTTTCCAGCGCGTAGACGACCGTGCTCTCTTCCGCGCCGCTGGGCAGCGCCACGTTCATGAACTGGACGATCAAATTGTCCGCGGTTTGGACTCCCGGGACCGAACGGACGCGCTGCACGCGAGAGTCCGGGAAGGTGTGGGCAAAGTCCACGTTTGGAGTGTTCTTCGAGGTGACCCAGAAGTCCGCGGGGATCCGCTCGATGGTGATGGTGGCGTTATCCAGAAGGCCCAGAAACAAGCCGATCTGCACCAACACCAGGGTGACCGCGAAGGCGACCCCGGAGATGGTGATCGCGAAGCGCAGCTTGTCATGGAGTAAATTCTTTCGAGCAAGATCGACCATCTAACGCTCCTGTCGAAGGACGCCCCGGTAGAGAGCGTCGAGAACCGCCGGAGCCGCGACGTCGATTGGTCGCCAATCGACCCACTTGTCTTTGACTCCGATGAGGTGAAGCGCGATCAACCCGTGCACCGCGGACCACAGCACCTGCGCCAGCAGTTCCGGATCGGTCAATTCTTGCCGGAAGGCTCCTTTCTCCATCGCGTCGCGCACGACGGAGACGAGGAATGCGTATGCATCTTGCTGGATGTTCCCTTTGCGGCTGCTGTCCGGCTCAAAGTTGGGCGGCCGGGGCGTCATGAACATCAAGCGGTACTGGTTGGGGTGTCGGGTCGCGAATTCCACGTAGGCCTGTCCGGTGCGGCGGAGGCGCTCGATCGGATCAGGGATCTGGGCGACTCTCTGAAACGCCTCCGCGAGCGAGTTGAAGTCCAGGCTGCATAGCTCGCGCAGCAGCGTCTCCTTGTCTTTGAAGTGCACATAGATCGCAGTCGGCGAGTACTCCGCCCGATCGGCGACTTCGCGCATCGTCACGGCGTCGTACCCCTCGTTGATAAAGAGCTCGCGCGCGGCGTCGAGAATCCTCTCCCGGGTTCCTTGTCGCTCTCGCGCTCGCCGCTCCTTGGTACCCACCGTGCGTCCCTTCTTAGAACAACGTTATCTAAGTTAACGGTGTAAACTTAACGTCGTTCATTTAGTGAATTCCGTTACGCACGTCAAGCGCTTCTTTCTGGGTGAAGCGGGGCTCGGTCAAAGTACCCGGCTCCACTGATCGTACAAGCTACCTAAATTGCTTAGTTATTTGCCATGTGGGCGAGGGCGGATTCGGCGTGGCACGAGCGTGGCGATCACATGCTCCACGTACGCCGCGAAATCCGCTCGGTTCGAGACGACCTTCGGAGCTTCGCGACTGAGATGAAGAAAGCCTAGGTATGCGGCATAGGCGAGCCGGGCGCGGTGCCGCGCATCCTGTCCGGAAAATCCAAGCTGCCGGTAGCAGCGCGCCACGAAGGCGATGCGCCGTTTAGAGACCCGCTGCAGTACAGGCCGGACCGCGGGATCGTTGGCTGCAGCCGAGATCGTCAGTGACAATCGCGTCCACGGCCCTGGCTGACTCACCTGGCGGAACAACTGGCGCAGGCGGTCGCGCGGATCTTCGATCGCTTCGAGCGAAGCGATGACGTCCTCGGTGGAACGCTTCTCCCAGCACTTCAGGGCGGCACGAATCAGCGCCTCGCGATCGGCGAAGTGCCAATAGAAGCTTCCCTTGGTGACTCCCAGCTTCTTCGCGAGCGGCTCGATCGCCGCTCCCGCCAACCCCCGATCGGCGATTGCCTTGAGCGCCGCGTCTTCCCAAGCCTCGGCCCCCAGTCGCGAGGAACTCTCTGTTGCAGTCGAAGCGATTGCCTTCATCAGTTTCCATACGTAAGCGTATTGAAAGGCTTTGGCCAGGCGATTAGGCGACCATACGTAACCGTATGGTGTAAGCGCTCACAGGAGGTCGGCGGTGAAGGCCAATGTGCATCGTAGAGTGTTTTCAGTTCAGCCAGAGGCGCTGCGGCCATGGCTCGAGGCGGCCTGGAGCGGGACTACCCGAGATTGCTTTACACGGGATGTGATTGCGAGCTGGCGCAAAAATCCACCTGGTGTCGACCCACTCGCGCTGATTCCGGGAGTCACCAAGTTGGGACATGGCCGGTTTGCCTTTCGCTTGCAGCAGTGGGACGGAGAACGTTGGCGGGTGGAGTTCAAAACTCCTTCGCTCTGGGGATGGCATCGGTTCGATCTCTTGCCACAAAGCGGAGGTTCTCTTTTAACCCACGCTATCCAGCTGCAGGGAACAGGACTCGGCAGTCTGCGTTGGCGATTGTTGATCGAGCCCATTCATGATTGGGTTATTGAGGCGATGTTCGACCGCCTGGAAACCGCGGTGGTGATGGGCAGCATCCCGGAGCGCACCGCGCGACCGATGGGCCGCCACGCGCGATGGGCGCTATGGCTGCTCGAGCGAGTCGTCGGGCGACCGCGGTCGCGACCACGCCGAGAGGAGGCGCTCGCATGACGACGCCGAAGATTCCACCACCCTGTTTCGCCTTTCTCCAATCCGAGCTGGTCGAAGCTTCCGGCGGTAAGGCAGTCGTTTTGTTTCGCCCTACGGAGCAGATGGAGAATCCGTTCGGAATTATTCAAGGTGGGATTCTCGCGGCGATGTTGGACAACACGATCGGTCCCGCGCTGTTCACCGTTGTTCCTGACCGGGCCTCAAGCACGATTCAGATGTCGATCAACTTTCTCCGCCCAGCAAGAGCCGGTGAGGTGATCCGGGGCATCGCCGAAGTGGTCAAGCACGGCCAGACCCAAGCGTACATCGAGACTCGCCTGGAGCGAGCGACGGACGGCGCGGTGCTGACCAAGGCCACCGCGACGAACGTATTCCTCCGCGGCTAGGAAGCGGTCAAAGCCACTCCTCGAGAACTTTTTTCACCTCGGCCAGGGTGGCGCCCACTTCGATGATCTGCGAGCGCGGATCATCAAGGCCGGGCGCGGGCAGCAATACCGCGTCCGGATCCTTCAACAGATGCCCCGTCAGCACGCATACCACCCGTTCTCCTGCTTGAATGGTGCCCTCGCTGCGCAGCTTTTTTGCACCAGCCAAGCTGCAGGCGGAAGCCGGTTCACAGCCCAGGCCGGCGCGATCGATTTCCCGCTTGGCCAGCAGAATCTCGTCATCTGTCACCTGAGTCACTACCCCGCGCGTGTAGAGAATTGCGCTCTTGGCCTTCTCGAAACTGACCGGGTTGCCGATCCGAATTGCCGTCGCGATCGTTTCTGCCTTGACCTTGGGACGTGTCGCGAATCCGTCCCGATAACTTTGAAAAAACGGATTCGCCGTCGCCGCCTGGACCGCGGCGATCTTCGGCAGTCGCGGTATCCAGCCAGCCTCGAATGCCTCGCGGAGCGCCTTTCCTACCGCGCTGGTGTTGCCCAGGTTGCCGGCGGGCAGGACGATCCAATCAGGAGGATCCCACGCGAGGTCCTGCAGCAGTTCCCAAGCAATCGTCTTCTGGCCCTCGATTCGAAATGGATTCACCGAATTGACCAGATAAATCCCCAGCGCGTCGCAGACTTGCCGCACCAGCGACATCGCCACATCGAAGTCCCCGGCTACCTGAAGGCACCGGGCGCCGTACGCGAGAGCCTGCGACATCTTCGCCAGCGAAATTTTTCCGGCAGGGATCAGGACGATCCCGCGCTGCTTGGATTGCGCCGCGTACGCAGCGAGTGAGGAGCTGGTGTTTCCTGTCGACGCGCAAGCCACGGCCGGGGCCCCGAGCCGGACGGCATGGGTGACCGCGACCGTCATTCCCCGGTCCTTGAAGGATCCAGTGGGGTTTTCCCCCTCGTGCTTAAAGTGGAGATCGTCCATGCCCGCCCACTCGGTGAGCACGGGGCGTTGATAAAGATGGGTGCCGCCCTCCGGGTGGGTGACGATTTGTGCGTCGGGAACGTTGAGCACTCCTTCGCGAAATCGCCAGACGCCGCTTTGCGCCAGCGGCTCGCGCCGGCCTAACCGGGCATCGAATTGCGCAGGCGTCAAGGCGGAGAGAGCCTCTTTCGGCCGCTCGACCGACAACAAATTCCCGCAGTCGCAGCCGTATCGAATCTGGTCGACCGGATACCGCGCCTGGCAGGCGATGCACTCGAGCCACTCGGCGCTCACAGTGCGCGAGCTCCTCGGCCCACGGGCCCGACATGGTAGGTGGCGCTGACGTTTGCAAACGCCTTCCGCATCGCCCGGGCACAGGAGTGCGCACTGCGCTCGTCGGAGGCAATTGCAAACACCGTCGGACCCGAACCGCTGATCGAGCACCCGAGTGCTCCGGCGGCCGAGGCGGCCTCCTTTACCTCCTGCAGCCGTGGAATCAGCGACGCTCGCCGCGGCTCGGCGTAGAGATCGACCATCGAGCGTTTGAGGAGCTCCCGGTCGCCGGTGGTAAACGCCGTCACCACTCCGGCGGTGTTGGCCATCTGCTGCACCCAAGCGGTGCGATCGAGCTGCATCGGCAAAATCTGCCGAGCTGCCAGAGTTTCGATCCGGATTTGCGGGGTGACGAGTGCGACCCACCAGATCTCGTCGATTGGCAGAGGAATGACGTCCAGGTCTTCGACGGATCGGACCAGAGTCAACCCACCCAAAAGGCATGGAGCGATGTTGTCCAGATGGCGTCCCGCCACTGCTGCTTCGCCGGCGAGCGCGGCCTTCAGAAGCTGATCGACCGGCGGGTTGATTCCAAGTGCCATTGCTGCCGCCAAGGCCCCACCTACGCTGCTGGCCGCGCTGCCTCCCATTCCACCGGAAAGGGCCAATCCCTTGTGAAGAGAAATGGCCACCCCGCGGCGTTCGCCCGCGGCTTGCAGCAATGCCAGGGCGGCGATCGCAGCGACGTTCTTGTCGACGTCCGTCGGGATCAGATCGGCGTCGCAGCCGGTGACGGAAACGATTCGCGATGGCTCTGCGGTCAGCTCGACGGTGACCGTATCGCCAATTCCGTCGACAGCCAGTCCAAGGACATCGAATCCGGGCCCGACGTTTCCGACGGTCGCTGGGGCGAACACCGTCGCAATTTGCTTCTTCAATTCGGCCTCACGTTTGGCCTGGAGAGTAGCCTCCAGACACCCCATGGGCCAAATGTCCGGCGTCGCGTCATATGCCAAGCTGCCTCGAACGACTCATGACCAATCGAGTGAGAGCGTGGGATTTTTTGAAACACAGCGCCCTGGAAGAGGAGTTGGAGCAACTTCATCCAGCGAGCTTTGCCTGGGCGATGGCGTGCTGCCGCTGGAGCCGACCGGATGCGGAAGAGGTGCTCCAGGCGGCGTACTTCAAGGTCCTCAACGCTCAAGCGCTCTATGGTGGCAGAGCGACCGTGAGGACCTGGCTGTTCGGCGTGATCCGCAATACCGCTGCCGACCATCGTCGTCGCCGGCTCCTCGAGGCGGTGCTGGTGCATCGTTGGTTCGTCCGGCGAGAAGCGCCGGCGATCGCTCCCGCTGCGGACGAGCTATTGGCGCGGGAGCAGCGGCGGACGCGGATTGTCGATGCGCTCAGGCGATTGGCGCGCAGGCAGCGCGAAGTGCTGGAATTGGTTTTTTATCAGGGCATGACGATCGAGCAGTCCGCCGAAGTCATGGGCGTGTCCATCGGAAGCGCTCGCGTTCACTACGATCGAGGCAAACGGCGGATTCTCGAGCGGCTCGGCGAGGAGGAAATCGAGTGAACGACCAGGATCAGGAAAAAAGGCTTCGCGCGTTACTCGACGAAGCACACCGGGCGGATCGCCCGCCAGCATTTCGGCGAACGTGGGAGGCGGCCCGCGTAGGCAACCGGCCTCGCCGCGCGCTGTGGATGGCAGTTCCGGCGCTTGCGGCGGTCGCGCTGCTGCTCGTCTGGACTGCTCGCTTTCAAGTTGGCCCGACACGCCCCTCGGAGCAGATCCCAAGCTTGGAGTGGAATGGTCCACTCGACTTTCTGCTTCAGACTCCGGGCTCAGAGCTGCTGAACACTGTTCCAACCTTCAACGCAGCTAGGAGTTTGCCATGAGTATTCGATCCTTGGTCTTGACGGTCGCGCTGGGGCTGATCAGCGGTGCGAGCCGCGCGGAGGAGCCGACGCAGCGCATGAAAGAGCTCCAAGAACTAGAACATCAGACCCAAGCACTAGTGCAAAGGAGAGCTGGTGAAACTCAAATCGCTAACGGTTTTCATCTTATTTCATCTCACCGTCAGCTGGTGACCTTCCGTCCGGGCGCGGATCCGATCGGCTCGAAGCTGTTTCCCCCCGAGTTGATCATGGGCCACCAGGAGGAGCTGGGAGTCGAGGAGGCTCAGCGGACGGCCATTTTGAAGGAAATTGAAAAGACGCAATCGCAAGTTCTCCAGTTGCAATGGCAAATGCAAGCGGCGATGGAGCAGCTGGCCAGGGCATTGGATGCGCCGAAGATCGACGAGTCGAAGGCGCTCGCGCAGGCGGATCGGCTGATGACGATGGAACGCGATGTGAAGCGAACCCACCTTGGGATGTTGATCCGGATCCGGAATCTGCTCACCGACTCGCAGCGAGCAAAGCTGGCCGAGCTGCGCGCCAAGAGCCCCTGAATCCGATCGGTTGTTTCGCGCTCGGACGACGAGTAGTGATCCGGCGTCAGTGTTTGCCACGCGATGTGAAGCGAACCCACCTTGGGATCTTGCTTCGTACTCTTCTCGAGGTGAATGCTATTCGGCGTCGAGCCTGGATTAGTATTGGCCGAAGATTTTCGCAGTTGTGGCTTTCATCCAGGTCGCCCGCGTGCGACGAAAACGCCGGACTGAGGGGGAGCCATGAAAGTCATTCCGAGAGTGTTGCTTCTCTTGATCATCGCTGGTGTGCGAACAGGCCCGCTGGCGCAGTCGGGTTGGTTTCGGCAGAACCCGGTGCTGCCGACACAGAACACGCTTTGGTCTCCAGCTGTCTTGGACCTGATGACCGTCGTGGCGGTCGGGGAGGGCGGCACGATCGTGCGCACTTCCGACGGCGGGAACACCTGGACCCTTCAGCCCAGCGGGACCGTACATGATCTCCGCGGGGTCTCGTTTGTGGACGCATACACCGGGACGGCGGTGGGCTTCTCTGGAACCATTCTACGCACCGCAGACGGCGGTGAGACCTGGACTCAACAGACCAGCGGGACCCTCAACGATCTGTACGGGGTCTCTTTCGTGGACGCTTCCATCGGGGCAGCAGTGGGCGCTGCGGGGACCATTCTAACGACCACGGACGGAGGGGAAACCTGGACGGTCCAAGCCAGCCGCACCACGGTGGATCTCAACGAGGTCTCCTTCGTAAACGCCAGGGTCGCGACGGTGGTGGGCTTTGTTGGAACCATTCTACGCACCATAGACGGCGGACGAACCTGGTCGCCACAGTACAGCGGGACCATCTTTGATCTCTATGGGGTCTCCTTCGTGGACGCCGACACCGGGACAGCGGTGGGCCACTATGGAACCATTCTGCGCACCACCAACGGCGGACTCAGCTGGACGCAGCAGTACAACGAATGGGTTGACCCTCTGAGAGCAGTCTCGTTCGTGGATGCCAACACTGGAACGGCCGTGGGCGTGCGGGGAAACATCGTGCAGACGACGGACGGTGGGAGAACGTGGAATCGCTACGTTTCCGGCACGAACAACCCTCTCTACGGCGTGTCGTTCGCAGACGCCAACACCGGGACAATGGTGGGCGGCTTCGGAACCGTCTTCCACACCACGGACGGTGGACAAACGTGGACGGTCCAAGCCAGGGGGAGAAGCGACCCTCTCTACGCCGTCTCATTTGTAAACGCCGTCACCGGGATAGCGGTCGGCAGCGCGGGAACCATTCTGCGCACCCAGGATGGCGGGGGCACCTGGACGGCCCAAGCGAGCGGGACCAGCAATGATCTCTACGGCGTCTCCTTCGTGGACGCCAACACCGGGACGGCGGTGGGCTACGCGGGAACGATTCTCTACACGACCGATGGCGGGGAAGCTTGGACGCTGCAAACGAGCGGGACCCCCAATCACCTCACTGCGGTTTCGTTCGTAGACGCCAACATTGGAACCGCAGTGGGTACCTTTGGAACCATTCTGCGCACCACGGACGGCGGACAAACCTGGACGCTCCAAGCGAGCGGGACGAGCTCTCCCCTCGGGGGCCTTTCGTTCTTGGACGCCAACACCGGGACCGCAGTGGGCGCCGAGGGAACCATCCTCCACACCACGAATGGCGGGGAAACCTGGACGCTGCAGACGATCGGGACGAGGTTCTCTTACTTCGCGGCCGTCTCGTTCGTGGATGCAAATACGGGGATCGCAGTGGGCTACTTCGGAGAGATCGTGCGCACGACCGACGGCGGGATAACCTGGGATCGCCAATTCGTCCCAACGGGGGACTTTCTCTTCGCGGTTTCGTTCGCGGACGCCAGCACGGCAACGGCTGTGGGTGGTCAGGGAACGATTCTGCGTACGACTGACGGTGGCGAAACCTGGCGTCGCCAACCCACCGGAACGCTGGATTTTCTCTATGGAGTTTCGTTCGTGGATGCCAACGTCGGGACAGCGGTGGGACAACTCGGCACCATTCTGCGCACGACTACCGGGCAATAGCCTTGGATCGGCGGGAGCTGGTTCGCTCGGAGTGGCTGGCGATCGCGATGATGTCGTTGAGTACGCCGGCGGCGGTCACGTCCGCCCCGGCGCCTGGGCCGGTCACCACCAACGGCCGCTTCGAATACCGCTCAGTGTGGATCACCACCTCGTTGTCCGTGCCATGCAGACGCGCAAGGGGAGAGCTCGCTTCCACTGCCCGCATTCCCACTTCGACGCCGTCGGCGGAAATCTGGGCGACGTAGCGGAGCACCTTGTTCTCTTTTCGAGCCTTTTGCTGCTGCTCTGAATATTCGGGATCGAGTGCCTTCAAACTCTTGATGAACTGCTGGGGATTCGAGTTGGAGAGCCGTTTCGGGAACAGCGGCTTAACGTCAATCTCGGCCATCTCGAGTCGGTGGCCGAGCGTTCGCGCGAGGATCAGGGCCTTGCGCGCGACATCCATACCGGAGAGATCCTCGCGTGGATCGGGCTCGGTGTAGCCCAGCGAGTACGCGGTGGAGACGGCCTTCGAAAAGGGAATCCCTTGCTCGAGTTGGGTCATCAAATAGCCCAGCGTTCCCGAAAGGCACCCTTGGATGTTGCGTACCGGGTCGCCTGCCTCGCGAAGCTTGCTCAAGGTGTCCAGCACGGGAAGCCCGGCGCCCACCGTGGCCTCGTAACGGACGGACAAGCCGCGCTCGCGAGCCAGCTCCATCATCCGATCGAAGTCCGCCTGGGCGATCGCCAGCGGCTTCTTATTCGCGGTCACCACGTGGAATCCGTGCTCCAGCGCCTCGAGAAGCAGCGGCGCGGTCTCCTCCGCGGTGAGGTCGATCAACACCGGCCGGTGCAACGGCAACGGCCAAACCTGCTTGCGCAGCACCTCAAGCGAGTGCTTGGGCGTGGACGCCTTGGACGGTCGGCTTTGCTTTTTTCGCGACGCCTTTGCTCGGATCAGCTTTCGAAGTGCCTCGGGCCCATAGCCGTGCTCGTTGAGCTGGACGCCCGCTCGATCGAGAATCGCGACCGGCTTGATGTTCAATGCCAGCTGCTCCGTGAAGTACTTGGACTGCTTGGACATCTGATCCGCGAGCGCCCGGCCGATTTGGCCAAAGCCCAGCAGCACTAAATTGCACTCGCGCCCCTCGCTCTCCCCGAGCGGGCGCAACCGGTCCAGTCGATATTCCTGATGGAGCGCGCCCAGGGCGGCCGGTGCGTCGTCCTCGGAAAGCGCGACGGTGATGTTCAGCTCCGACGAACCTTGGGCGATCGCCAGGACATTGATCCGATTCTTGCTCAACGCAGTGAAAGTGCGGGCCGCGATTCCGGGTCGTCCCCGCATTCCCAGACCGACCACCGCGACGACCGCCAGCTTCTTTTGCAGCCGAATCCCATCGATCAGCCGCTGCTCCAGCTCCGTCGCAAAGGCTTCCTGCAGGGCGGCCCTGGCGTGCTCCGCTTCCGTCTCGGGAACGACGAGGCAGATCGACGACTCGCTCGAAGCCTGGCTGATCATCGAGACGGAGTGACCTGCCTGGGAGAGTGCGGCGAAGGTCCGGGCCGCAATGCCCGGGACGCCGAGCATGCCGTTTCCCTCGACCGCGAGCATCGCCTGCCCAACGAAGGCGGTGAGCGCCTTGACCGGATACGAGCCGGCCTCGACGTCCCCCGCGATCCGGGTGCCGGGGCTGTCGGAACGTACGTTGCGCACAAACAGGGGAATCTGGGGCTCGACCAGCGGAATCAGCGTTCTGGGGTGCAGCCACTTGCCGCCGTAGTAGCCGAGCTCTGAAGCTTCCCGATAGTGCAGCTCGGGGATGATCCGCGCGTTGGGGACGAGCCCCGGATCCGCAGTCGGTAGGCCATCGAAGTCCTTGAACAGCGTCACGGAAGCAGCCTTCAGGCTGCGAGCGAGAATCGTGGCCGAAAAATCGGATCCGCCCGGGTCGAGGCTTACCGCGTCACCCTCCATGCCGGCGGCGATCCCGCCCGGGACGACGACGGTTACTTGTTCCGCAAGCCGAGGGCCGATGACGCTCGATGCCCCCCGGGCGCACTTCGCAAAATCCGGCCAGAGGGTATCGTGTCGTCGCTCAGCGAAAAGCACGCTGGTGGGCTCGACGACTTCCGTGCGCACCTGGTGCTGTCGCGCCAGCGCGGCCAAAAACTCTGCCGCGGTCCGCTGCGCGATCGCCCGCAGCGTGTTGATGGTTCTCTCGCTGAGCTCGCGTAGGGTTCGCACCCCTTCGCAGACCGCCAATGCGCGTTGGACCTCGTCATCCACCCGCGCGCTCAGCCGCCCGGCCTCCGATGAGGACGGGATCGCCTCGCGAATCCGCGACATCCAATGCTCGCCAAAGTGTTGCGCCATCTCTCGCGCATCCTGCACTTGTCCGTCGAGGGCCAATCGGGCGGCGCCGAGGAGCAGATCGGTGCTGGCGCGGCTTGCGGAGACCACGACGACGGCGGGAGCTACCTTACGCAGCTCGCCTACGGCCTGAGCGAGGGCCATGGGATCATCGAGTGTATTTCCCCCGAATTTGAGCACCCGCAGCCCACCGCCTGGTGCTCGATCCGCCTTGACTGGAACTGGACCACGGGTCATTGAATGATAAGTTCAAAATTCTATGAGTGCGCGCGCAATTTCCAGCGGCAATATTTCATTTGGCCTGGTCTCGATCCCGGTGAAGCTCTATTCCACCGCGCAACCAGGCTCTGGCATCTCATTCAACTTGCTTCATCGCAAGTGCAACTCACGGCTGAAACAACAATACATTTGTCCGACGGACAATGAAATCGTGCCGCGCGAAGAGATGGTGAAGGGTTACGAGTTCTCCAAAGATCAGTACGTGATCTTCACCGAAGAGGAACTCAAGGCGATCGAAGAACAGTCGACCAAGGCGATCGAGATTACCGAGTTCGTTCCTGCCGAAAAGGTGGACCCGATCTACTTCGAAGGCTCTTACTACCTGGGCCCGGAGAAGGGCGGGGAGAGGGCGTACCGACTGCTGGGTGAAGCGATGCGCCAGGCCGGACAGGTCGCGGTGGCCCGGTATTCGGCCCGCGGCCGTCAATCGCTCGTGATGGTTCGGCCAATGGGAAATGGCCTGGTGATGGAGCAGCTTCGCTACGCGGACGAAGTGCGTCCCCAGTCCGAAGTGCCGATCCCGGAGGCTGAGCTCAAAGAGGCCGAGCTCAAGCTGGCAATGCAATTTGTCAGTCAGCTCGCGACCGACGAGTTTCATCCCGAAAATTACCAGGACGAATTCCGAAATCGGCTTTTGGAGATCATCCGCCAGAAGTCGGAGGGGCAGGCGGTGACGATGGCCGCTCCCGAGGCTCCGCGCGCTCAGATTATCGACCTGATGGAGGCACTCAAAGCCAGCCTTGCACAGCCGGCGAAAGCGGCCGCATCCAAGTCCGCACAGGCCACCGGGGAATCGCGAAAGCCACCCAAACGCGCCCCCCGCGCTGCTGGCGAAGCGCAAAAGAAGGCAAAGAGTTCCAAGGCTTAGACGCCCCGTCCTGTCAGTGACCCGTGTTATGGACGTGTTCCGTGGGCTCTTCCTCTGAGACGGACAAGAAGGCGCCCGACCCCGGGGCGAATCCCTACACGGCCAAAGAGATTTCAGCGATGCTCAACGTGCCGCTTCGCCGGGTGCGCACGTTGGTGGATCAGGGTCTGCTCAATCCTCAACGCGGAAAGCATGGCGAGTACCGCTTCTCGTTTCAGGACCTGGTTTTCTTGCGCTCCGCCAAGGGCCTCACCGACGCCCGCATTCCTGCTCAGCGAATCCGGCGCGCGCTGCGCAGTCTCACCGAGCAACTCGACGGCGAGCGGCCAATCTGCGCACTGACCCTTTCCGCCGGCGGCAAGGGGGTGGTCGCGCGGGACGAAGCCTCCCAATGGCACCCCGAGACCGGTCAAACGATGTTCGATTTCGCCAACCCGAGAGCCAGGCGGGTGTCCTCCCTGCGCACGCGACAGGCGGAGCGCGGCCGTAGCGAAGCGAGCGCCACCGTTGCTCCCTTGAGGCCTCTGGTTCGCAAGTCAACCAGCCAGCTCGACGCGGATGGTTGGTATGAAGTCGGTTGCGAAACAGAATTGTCCCTTCGCGCTCGCGCCATCGAGGCGTACCGCAAGGCCCTGGCCCTGGATCCGAATCACCCCCACGCGAACATTAATTTGGGCCGACTGCTTCACGAAGCGGGGGAGCTCGAGGAGGCCGAGGCGCATTATCGCAAGGCGCTCGACAGTCATTGCAAGGACGAGACAGCGGCCTTCAATCTCGGAACGGTGCTCGAGGATCAGGGCAAAGTTCAAGAGGCAGTCGACGCGTATCAGCGAGCGATCGAGGCGGATCCGCGCTTTCCGGATGCCCATTTCAACCTCGCCCGGCTGTACGAGCAATGCGGGCGGCCGGTGGATGCGCTTCGGCACCTCAAGGCCTACCGAACGCTGGTGACCGCCAAGCGCTGAGCTTGGCGCGGGCCTACGGTTCTTTCGGTCCAGGTTCCTTCTCGGCGGGGTAAGTCAACCGGGCTCCATCCACTTTCGCGAAGGAAGTGAGCTGATGGGGCGACGCCCGAGAGACGCCGATGATGTGGGAGACGACGATTCCTCGAACCAGGAGCGCGTCGGCGACGAGCGAGCGGTGGCATCGCCAGGGGACTGCTTCCGCGCACATCATTGCCAAAGGGCGCGGCAGCCCAAGCAGCTCTGCCAGTCCTTCCTCGAATTCCGCGGTCAACATGTGATCGGCGTAGCCGCGAAAGTTGGCGTTGCGCCAACCTCGATTGGGCGAATGCGGACCCAGGCCTCGCCGCAACCCACCGAGCTTGGGCAGGTGCGCGTACCCAATTCCGAGCTTGGGGAGCACCGCTTCCAGGTTTTGGCTGTTGAACTGGGGATGGCGGTTGGAGCCAGGAAGCGTCCGGATGTCGGCGAGCTGGACGATTTGAAACGATCGGAGAAGCGCCAGGAAATCCGCTTCCGATCGGGTGGAATGGCCAACGGAGTAGATCTGCGTCGATTCGGTCACGGCGGGCGCCGTCACAAAACTAAGAAGGGGCGCCTCTCGCATCAATCAATCGCGAACAGGCTATAAGGGAGATCAGATGAGGAATGGCTCCTCGAAAACTGCCGGGTCCGCTGCCCGCGAACGACGCCGGGAGGTGCGGGCCCCGGCTCGGATCGAGGTGCGCTTCCAGGAAGCCTCTCAGGCAGCGCTCGCGTTTCGAGCTTATTCGCTGAATTTCTCCGTCGGCGGCCTATGCTTGCTCACCCGCAACAAGTACGCGATCGGCACCGAGCTCAAACTCGCCCTCAAGGTGGCGGGCGCCGAGTACCAATTGTCGGGCGTCGTGGCTTGGGAACGCCGAGGCGCGATCGGAGTTCGTTTCAGCAACCTCCAGCCCGAGGATCGCGAGCGGCTGGCGCGGCTGCTGGCGGCGCCCGCCAAATCTAGTCGGCGTTGAAATCGACTTCCGACAATCGGAGGACCATCGCGTCGGCTTCCGAGAGCCCGTTGGCCTCGTAAAAGCGACGGGGGACGTCCGACTTGCCCACGTGAGTCACCAACTCGACTCGGCGCACCGAGAGCACCTTGGCGCGGGCCACTGCGCGTTTGAGCAACTCGCACCCTACGCCGCGTCCGCGCCACGTTCGGCTGACCACCAGCTCGTCGATCGTCGCGATTCGTCCGCGCATGCGCAGCTGGGGACGATGCGACAGGCTCACCATTCCGATCGCTCGGTCTCGCGAGTCTGCCGCGACGAAGATTTCCATCTCCGGATGGCTGATCACCCAATGGACGGTAGCCGCATCGGCTCCTTCTGCGTACCCCAGCTCCTGAAGTAGGCCGCCGATGGCTTCCGCATCCCCACGGCGCGCGGAGCGGATGCGAAACAGCTCAGTCCTGCTATCGGCTTGGACGTCCAAGTTCGCTGCTCCGCTCTTACTGCACGCAAGTGCCATAGGCCAAGGGATGTTTTTGCTCGTGCAACCTGAGGCCGTGCACCCCGTGTGCCGCCTTGGGTTCCCTTCGGGGGACGCGCGGGCGCTGGGAAGTCGTTGCGAAAATGCCGCGGTCCGACTGCGGAGATGGGGGTCGGATAAACCTGTGAGGTAGGGGCAGACCCGGTGCGTCTACCCGCCACTCTCTGGGGAGTGCATTTCTTGCTCGAGCCCATCGCGCTGGTACGGTGCTCGCGTGAGGGCGCGTGGAAAAATCCTTTGGGTGGCACTCGCCGCGGCGTTGGCCCTGACGTTGCGCTCCGTCGCCGACGCCCGTGGATTTCGCCGCTATCTGCAGCTTCGCCGGGAGATGGGCCAGATGGCGGACCGCAAGGCTCGCTTGGTCGAAGAAAACCGAAGAATGGCAGAGGAAATTCGCGCGCTTCGCGAGGACCCGGATGCGATTGAGCGCGCCGCGCGGGAAGAGTTGGGTCTGATCAAGCCGGGCGAGATCGTCTTCAATTTGGAGTAGCGAATGCGCCAAAGAGCCTCGAGCTTTGGACGCATCTTTCCAATTCTGGCTGTTTTGCTGGTCTTCTCTCACCTGGTTCGCGGAGGGTTCAGCGGACTGGAGCGGCTGGGCTGGTGGGAAGTGGCGATTTTGGGCTTGCTCCTGCTTGGAATTTGCAGCTCCGCTGTCCGCTATTTTCGGCGGACCGCCAGCGGCGCCCCACGTCACCTGCGCGACGATCTGGAGTTTGGAAGCAGTCTGATCGCCGCTGGCTATACCGTCGTGTCGATCGGCGGACCGGCTCTTTTCCCGATCGTCTACTTGCTGATGGCGTTCGTGGTCAGCTTTCTTCGCCGAGCCGCTGGCCTCAGCTTGGTCGGCGTTGCCCTCGTCTTCGACGTGGTGACCACGATGGTGCTGGAAGGTCCGGCTTTGGGGACGCTGGTTCCGCACGCTGCTTTCCTGATCTTGTTTGCGGTGCTGTACCACTTGGTCCTGACCGCACGGCTTTTGGCGGCGCGACGCGCGGAACAGCAAGCAGTGAAGCGCCGAATCGCGGAGGTCGAAGAGCGGGCGCGCACTTTTCGTCTGGTGAGCAGCGGAAGCGAAGACAGTCATCCCGACCTCGAGGGCCGAGAAAAATGGCTGATGGCCTCGGTGAAAGAGATCGAGGGGGCGATGGGGGCCGCGTTGGAGATCGCGGAAATCGCGCTTCAGTCGCACACCTGCGCGGCCTTTTTGCTCAGCGCGGACGATCGATTTTTCAAACTCTACGAGTGCCGATCCTCCTCGGACGCCGTCCACCGAGATCGATTCCCCGCGGGAGAAGGAATTCTCGGCGGGGTGGTGCGGCGAAAGGTGCCGGTCCGGATGAGCAGCCCCAAAAGCCTAAAGGGTCTGACGTACTATGAATCCAACGCGCGGATCTGCTCCTTGCTCGCGGTACCGATCCTCGAAGGAAGCGGCGCCGCTCGCGGGGTATTGCTGGCAGATCGGGTGGAAGCGCAAGCCTTCACCGAGAACGACGAGCGGCTGCTGGCCGCGATCGCATCTGAAGTTTGGCGGTCGATGGAGGTCGAGCGGGTGATGGGCTACATCCGGCGGGCGCGCGACGAGAAGGATCGCTTCTTCCGGGCGATCGAGGAGCTGAATCGGGCCGGAAACCCAGAGCAGGTGTTCCTCGCAGTGATTGAGAGCGTCGGGCGATTGGCCGAGCTGGACTTCTGCGCATTAACCTTGGTGTCGGAGGAGAACGGCAAACGAACCCATCGGGTGGTGCGCACCGCCGGAGCCGCGGGCCGCTACCGCGCTTTGGAGGGCCGCACTTTCGCGGACAACAACGGGCTGGTGGCCAATGTGGTTCGCTACGGCACTCCTTTGCCCGGCCGAGAGCTGCAGGCGATGGATCGGCAGATCATCTTCGACGAAGACATTCGGATCCGCGGGCTGGCGGCGCTGAGGATTTTTCCACTCAACGCTGCCAACCGGAGCTTGGGGACGCTGGTGGTGGGCGCTCGAAGCAAATCGGCGATGGACCAGGAGTCTTTGCGGATGATCGAGGTGATCGCGATTCAGGCCGCTGAAGCGGTCTTGCGCGCGCAGTTCTTCGACCAGATGGAACAGATGGCGATCACCGATGGGCTGACCGGCTTGCTCAACCACCGAGCGTTTCAAGCCAAGGCGGACGAGGCGATCGCGCAGGCCAGACGCTACGGCCGGCGCTGCTCGTTGGTCCTGATCGATGTCGACCACTTCAAGTCGGTCAATGACAGCTACGGCCATCCCGCGGGAGATCTGGTGCTCAAGGGAGTGGCGCAGCTGCTTCGACAGAAGGGCAGGGACACCGATATCGTCGCGCGATACGGAGGCGAGGAGTTCGCAATCGTGATGCCGGAGACCGACAGCCATGGAGCCCGGGTCATCGCCGAGCGGATCCGCGAGTGCGTCAGCTCGAATGCATTCTCCACCGAGCTTGGCCCGATCAAGGTGACGGTGTCTGCCGGTGTGGCAACCTTCCCGTCGGATGCCAACGAGAAGCAGGAGCTGATCGATTTGGCGGACCAAGCGCTGTATCAGGCCAAACGGCAGGGCCGAAACCGTACCCTGTCCGCCAGTCAGCTGCGCGCTCCTGAGCGGGCTCAACGCACCGGTTGAATTGGCTGGCAGGGTTGGGTACTCGATGCTCATGACACTGGCCGTGACGACCAGCGGCAAAGCCTCGGCCGAGCTGACCGCACGGGCGCGCCAAGCGGCGGAAAGGTGGCGACTCCCGTTTATCGAGCGAAGGCGCAAAGCGCCGTTAGCTCCGCTGTTTGGGCGCGAGGCTCAAGCTCTTCTGGTTTTTGGGACAGAGGGCCTTGCGCTCTGGGATCGCGAGGGAGCGCTCCGATTTACGCCGGGGATGGCGCGCCTTCGGGTAAAGCGGCTGGATGCGGGAATCCAGGAAGATCTCCTGGTCCGGATCGCCGGGTTTCAGGCCGGAGAAACCGTGCTCGACTGCACGTTGGGACTGGGTGCGGATGCTTTGGTCGCGGCCCGGGCGGTCGGGACAACCGGCAGGGTGGTTGGTTTGGAGAAGAGCCTCGCGCTCTATGCGCTCGTCTCCTACGGGCTCGAGCAGTACGACCCCGGGGCCCGGTCCTGCCGGGTCGAGCCCTTACGCATTGATGCCGAGTCCTTTCTCCGCTCCCAGCCGTATGGGAGCTTTGACCATGTGCTGTTCGATCCGATGTTCGAGCGGCCCCGACGATCAGCCCCTTCGTTCGAGACCCTGCGGCGATTTGCGGACCACTCGCCACTCACCCTCTCCACGCTTGGGCTGGCGGCCCGCGTGGCGCGACGAAGCGTGGTGGTGAAGGGCGCGCGGCATTCGAATGACCTCACAAAACTGGGTCTACTCGCGGAGGCAGGCTCTCGTTACGCGACGGTGCTCTGGGCGCGCCTGGCCGGCGACGCGCTGCAAAGGGCCCGCGCCGATTTCACTTGTCCAACTTATCGACCAGAATCTCCCAATCCTCTTGGTCATCACCCGGAGGAAGGAGGCTAGATTTTTCCTTCGCGGGAGCTGGTTTGGCGGTCGCTGCAGTTGGCCTGGGAGCTGAGCCCGCCGGCGGGACGCGGGGTGCACCCGAGGCCGGCGCAGCACTCTTGGCGGGACCCGCGCCGGGCTTGGTCCTGTAACGCGTCAGCTCCAGCTCCACCACCTTCAAAGCCTTGCTCTTCTCCTGGACCGCCTGCTGGAGTCGGACGACCTCCTGGGCCTTCACCTGCTCCCGACGCTCGAGCTCGGCCCTGTGTTTGCTGGCCTGATCTTCCAGCTCCTTGGCGTGCCGCGCCTCTAGTTCCTTTCGCTCCTTGAGGGCGGCGGCGAACTTTGCGCCCAGCTCTTTGGCCTTGCCCTCAGCAACGGTGGCCTTCACGTTGCCGTCCTTTTCCAACCGAGTCTTGGCGGCCACGAGATTCTCCACCGCTGCTTCGAGCTCCTGAATCTTCCGGGCGCGGGCACCGAGCTGGTTTTGGAAGTCCTTCTGCCGCGAGTCGCTCTCGGCGACCCGCGAGTTCTGTTCGTGGCTCAGCTTGGCGATCTTCGCTTCGGCCTGTGAGAGCTGCTCGGTCAGCCGGTGGTGCTCGACTTTGCTACGCTCGACTTGCTGCACGGCCTGAGCGAGTTGCGCCTGGGATTGTTTGGCCTGGACGCTCATCGTCTCGCGCAGCTTGTCTCGCTCCGCAAGCACCTGGGTGCGGGCCTCGGTCACGGCCTGCATCTTCTTGCGCAGATCGGTCACCTCGGCCCGAGCCGCGGCCAGTTCCTTGTTCACCGCCTCGCCGCGGCGGGAATTGTCTTCAAGCCGCTTGCGCGCGTCATCCTCCAGTGCTCGGAATTTGGCCTCCCACTGCTTGAGCTGCTCGCCCTTTGCGGCGGCGTCTCGCGACAGGGACTCGGTGTGGCGCTGCTTCTCCTGCGAAAGGGTGGTGAGCTTTTGCTGCAGATCCGCGAGCTCGATCGTCCGTGTCGCCAAATCGTTTTGCAAAAACTCCTCCCGTCGCCGAGTCTCCTGGGTGAGGGCGTCGATCTTCTCCTGAAGCGCGGCCTTAACGTCGTCGGCCTGCGCCAGCTGAGAACCGAGCTGCGTCGCATCCGCCAGCCGCGTGCCCAGCTCCTGTTTCGATGCTGAAAGCTCGGCCGTCAGCGACTCGATCTGCTCGGCGGCCTCGGTGCGGAGCTTGGAATGCGCCGAGCGTTCCTCTTCCAGCTCCCGCTCGCGATCTTCCAATTGGGCGTGGCTCGATTCGACTTCGCCCTCCAGCTCTCCAATTCTCTCGAGCTTCTGCTGAATCTCCTGGTTGAGGTTGCCTTCGTTTTGCTCTTGTCGCTGCACATGTGATTCGAGCTCCTGCTCGATTGCGGCGATCTTCGCGTCCCGCTCCGCGAGTCGCTCGGACATCGAACGTTCGATGTGATCTCGCTCGATTCGAACCTCTTCGCCCTTCTCTCGAGTCTCAGCGACCTCGGCCTCCAGCTTGGAGAGCTGCTGGCGCAGCTCGGCCTCGAGCCGGGCCCGCTCTGCGTTGACCCTCTCCAACTCGAGCCGCAGCTGAGCGCCAGCCTCCTCGCTCTCGCGAATCCGCTTCTCGAGCGAAGCGACGGTGGTAGCGCGTTCCTCCTCGGTCTGACGCCGCCGCTCTTCCAGTCCCTTGGAGTCCGTCTCCCACTTGGCGAGCTGCTGATCGCGCTCGGAAAGGGTATTGACCAGCTCCGCCCGGACCTTGTCGAGGCTCTCCGCCAACTCCCGGAGGGTTGCGTTGCGTTCCTCGACCGCCTGATTGAGCGCTTGTTCCTTCCCCTCGAATTCGAGCGTGGCAACGCTGAACTGCTGCTCAATCTTCGCCTTTTCCGCGGCGCTGGCCTCCAGCTCTTTCTGACGGCCGGACAGCTCTTCAGCCTGGAAGGACAGCTCCTTTTTGGTTGCGTTGAGCTCTTTTTCTTTCGAGGCGACGACTTCGATCAGATCCTTTTCGGTCGCGAACTTCTGCAACAGCAGGTCGTCGACGGTGGCGCCGTGCTCGCGCTCCTTTTGAAGCATCGCTTGCTGGGCGTCGTTGAACCGCCGCAGCAGATCGTCCACCTGCATCTTCAGGCCCTGCACCTCGACGTCCTTCTCGTGGAGGCGGTCTTCAACCGACAGCAGCTCCCGCTCGCGAACGGCCCAGATTTCGGAGATTCGCGCCAGCTGGGACTCCCTGAACTTCAGCTCCTCCCGGAGAACCTGAATCTTCCCCTCCGGAGTGCTCATCAGCTCTCGGCGGGGAGCCGATCGGCGCAATTGATGGGACTCGGCGATCAGCTCGGCCTTGCGATCGGCAATCGACTGAAAAGCGCGGTCCAGAAACCCCTTGTCTTCCTCGGTGATCGCACTGCGTCGCTCCCGGCGCGGAATTTTCGGCGGACCTCCCGGCGAAGCCGGCATTGGAGGCGGAACCGCGGCCTCCCCGTCTTCAGGGCTCTCCGCGCCATTGGTCTCCGAGGGAGCCAAGGGAACGATCTGCGATGTCACTGCGGCCAGATCGGTCATCTCAAAAGGAATGCTGAGGTAGGCATCGGCGGCACCGGTGCCTTGCGAATGCTCGGTCAGTCCGTCCTTTCCTACGTCCGAGCTCAGCAACAGGACTGGCAACGCTTGTCCGAATCGTCCTTTCTTGATTTGGCCGCAGAGGACGAATCCAGATTGGTCAGGGAGCTCTGCCCGCAGCACGACCAGGTCGGGACGCCGCTTCTGCAGCTCGCGCTGCGCATCGGCGGCGCTGTTGGCCATCGCCGTCTGGTAGCCTGCCCCCTTGAGAACCGAGGCCATGCTGAGGGCAAAGTCATTCTGGCTTTCGACAATCAGAATGCGGCGTTCCATTGGGGGGATGGCACCCATCCTATCCAGCCAATGCCATCCCTGAAAAGCACGACACGGGACATTGACCCACCCGGAAGTAGTCAATTAAGTGGCTGGACCTATGGCCAACCTTTTGAACCTGGTGAAGATGACGGTCTCGGAATTGCGGGAGCTTGCGCGGAAGTACCTCGGACGTGGTCACAGCCGACTCAAGACCAAAAACGAGCTGATCGCGGCGCTTAAGCAGAAGGTGAGCGATTCTCGAGCGAAGGCCGTTCCAGCCAAGACGAAATCACCCCCCAAGACCAAGCCGATGCGGAAGAAGGAAGCGGCGCCGCGCCGGTCCAAACGGGCTCCGACGGCTCGCGCTGCGCGCGTTTCGTCAGGTTCGCCTCCGGTTCCCGACATCGGAGCTCTTGGCGCACCGCCCAAAGCGTCGACGCCGCCCAAAGTGCTGAACGAGGGGTTCTTCGTGGGGGCACAAGTACCTACCGCGATCGCGCGGCCAAGATCTCCCATTCACTTGGCGCCCGCCCTTCCGGAGGGCTACGGCAGCGACGAAGTGGTGGCGATCTACCGAGGGCCAGGAACTCTGTTCGTGTTCTGGGATTTCGGGGAGGAAACGATCCTTGCGGCCGCGCAGGGTCTCGTCGATTGGCGCCTGGTCTTGCGCGTTTACCGGGGCGCGGAAATTGTCAGAGAGGTGGCAGTCGAGTTGGTCCAGGGCCGCGCCTATCTCGAGGATCTTCCAAATGACAGCGCTCGCGTCGAGTTACACGCGGTAGGTACCAACGCCTCGCGGCGGATTGCGGGCTCCAATGTTCCGCCATCGTTCCAAAGCGATAAGCCTTCGCTGCTCCGCCTTGCCGACCTTGCCTGGGACACGCCGCTCCACGCTTTGCCACGAACGGCCAAGAGCGGAGCAGTCCGCGTCCGCGAGCCGACCGCCGAATCTGTGCAGGCGATTCGTGCACGAGTGGCGGGCGCAGCAGGCTCGAGCAGCCCGCTTGGGCCTTGGGGTGAGCACGGCGCGCAGGTCGGCGGTGTCGCCGGGGCGGCTAGCCCGGTCGCGCCTTGGGGCGCTGTCAGGCGGCGTTTTGCTTTGCCCTCGAGCCGATGAGGGGATGTCTCGCCCTCGTTTTGCACGCTCACTTGCCCTTCGTCCGCCACCCGGACCAGCCGGATTTTCTGGAGGAAGACTGGCTCTACGAGGCGATCCTCGAGACGTATCTACCGTTGCTCGGGATGCTCGAACGGATCGCGCAGGATCGCCTCCCCGTTCGCCTGACGCTCAGCATCTCTCCCACTCTGCTGGCGATGCTCGAGGACGAGCTGTTGATGAAGCGTTGCGGCGCTCGGATCGACCGACTCTGCGAGCTGGCCGGGAAGGAGGTGCATCGAACCGTATCCGACCCGCAGCTCAATCGCCTGGCGCACTTCTATCAACACTCGTTCGAGCATCTGCGCGGAGAATTTGAGGACCATTACCGGCGCGATCTGATTCGACCGTTCGCGGCCCTCCGACGAGAAGGGATCCTCGAGCTGATCACTTCGTGCGCCACCCATGGGTTTCTGCCCCTGCTGCGCACTGTGCCATCCGCGGTCTGGGCGCAGCTTGCGATTGGCGTAGGGCATTTCGAAAAGGTGTTCGGCCATTCGCCCAGCGGCATTTGGCTCCCCGAGTGCGGCTACTATCCGGGATTGGACGGGCTGATCGCGGCCGCGGGTCCGCGCTTCTTTTTCGTGGAAGCAGACGGAATTCTCGATGCGTCGCCAGCTCCCCTCTATGACGTGCACGCTCCGCTTTACACCCCGACCGGGGTGGCGGCTTTTGGGCGAGATCCAAGTTGTTCGCAGGAGGTCTGGAGCGCGATCTCCGGTTTTCCTGCTGATCCCCTCTATCGCGATTTCTACCGCGACCTCGGATGGGAAGCCGAGTCGGACTACATTCGGCCTTACGTTCAACCCACCGGCGAGCGCAAGGCCGTGGGCATCAAATATTTTCGGATCACCGGCGCTACCGATTCCAAGGAGCTTTACCAGCCGGAGGCGGCGCGCGAGCGAGCGTTATCT
The DNA here is from genome assembly GCA_036781205.1 of Myxococcaceae bacterium. GTDB lineage: Bacteria > Myxococcota > Myxococcia > Myxococcales > Myxococcaceae > DAIQBK01. The sequence continues at coordinate 62,331 of DAIQBK010000003.1, read as the reverse complement.
CACGCTCGAGAATTTCTCGACAGCCGCGAGCGGCAATTCTCTGCTTTGGAACCGGCGATCGAGGGTCGCCGACCGTTGGTCGTCGCGCCCTATGACGCCGAGCTGTTTGGCCACTGGTGGTACGAAGGACCGATCTTTCTCGAGGCAGTGCTACGAGATGGATCACGGCGATCCAACTTCGAGCTGCAGGCTCCGCCCGACTTCCTGCGCGAAAACCCGGAGAACCAGGTAGCCGAGCTCTCGCTCAGCTCCTGGGGCGAAGGAGGATACGCGGGCGTATGGCTCAACCCAGCCAATGATTGGATCTATCCCCATCTGCACCGCTGTGCGGAGCTGATGGTGGCTCTGGCGACGGACTTTCCGCGGCCGGATGACCTGCAGCGGCGAGCGCTCAATCAAGCTGCTCGAGAGCTGCTCTTGGCCCAGGCTTCAGACTGGGCATTCATCCTCAAAACCGGTTCGATGCCGGAGTACGCCGAGCGGCGAACGCGCGAGCACATCGACAGCTTTTTGAAGCTCGAACAGCAGTGTCGAAAGGGTCCAATTGACGCGGACTTCCTTTTTCGAACAGAGCACCGCGACAACTTGTTTCCCGAGCTGGATTACAAAATATACGCGGCGCAATTGCCCGAAGCGCTTCCCGTACTTTGATCCGGTTCAATTTTCTCCTGGCCAGGTTTTGCGCCCAGGATTAATCCGATAGGCGAGGAGTTATAACAATCATGAAAGCAAAGCATGTTGCAGTCGGAGGGCTGGCCGCAGTCCTTCTTTTCGCGGCTCCGCCGCTCAGCCTGGCGCAGCCGCCGCCCGGCACCGCGTCGCGCGAAGTCATTGGCCTTCCCTCGCTGGCGCCTTTGGTGGAATCCGTCAAGTCGGCGGTGGTCAACGTGGACGTCCAATCGCGAGTGACGGCATCGCAGTTCTCCACGGGCTCGGAGGAATCCGATGACTTTTTCGATCGCTTCTTCGGAGCTCCAGGAAGAGGCGGCCGTCGCCGTGGACGCGAGCAGATCCGGCAAGGGCTGGGTTCGGGCTTCATCATCGATTCGAACGGCACGGTGTTGACCAACAACCACGTGGTCGAAGGAGCGGTGGCAATCCGGGTCCGATTGGATGACGGCCGCACCTTCGACGCCCAAGTGATGGGTCGGGATCCGCTCACCGACGTGGCGGTGATCAGGCTCAAAGGAAAAGTCGAGAAGCTGCCGTTCGTCAGGCTGGGAGACTCGGACGCGATGCGGGTGGGCGACTGGGTGGTCGCAATCGGCAACCCCTTTGGGCTGGCCTCGAGCGTGAGCGCGGGAATCATCTCCGCCCACGGTCGGAACATCACCGGCAGCTCGTATGACGACTTCCTTCAGACCGACGCGGCGATCAACCCCGGCAATTCCGGCGGCCCGCTCTTCAATCTCAGGGGAGAGGTGATCGGCATCAACACCGCCATCGTCGGTGGAGGAACGGGGATCGGCTTCGCGGTGCCCTCCAATTTGGCGAAGGCGCTGTTGCCGCAGCTGGAGAAAGGCGGAGCGATTACCCGCGGCTATCTTGGAGTTGGAATCCAGGACCTGACGCCGGAAGTTGCCAAGGCCTTGAACCTTCCGGTCAAGGAAGGGGCTCTGGTCACCCAGGTTCAGGACGGCCCCGCCAAGAAGGCCGGCGTCCAGGTGGACGACGCGGTGGTCGCGGTGGACGGAACGAAGGTGAATTCGGGCGCCGCGCTTTCCCGCACGGTGGCGCTCAAACCGCCGAACTCCGTCTCGAACCTGACGATCTATCGCGGCGCGAAGCAGATGGACGTGAAAGTCACTCTTGGAACGCGGCCGGACCTCGAACACGTCAGCACGAATGCCGACGAGGGCTCCGGGGAGGAAAAACAGCAAAAGCAGGTCGGGATCACGATCCAAAACGTGGATCCGCGCATCGCGCAGAGCATGAACCTTCCCGCGGAGGGGGCGATGGTCAGCGAAGTGGTGCCAGGTTCTCCGGCTGAACGCGCGGGATTGGCGCCGGGCAACGTGATCGTCGAAGCAGGGAAGAAGCCGATTCGCAATCGAGACGATCTGTTGAAGGCGATCCGGTCCGCCAAAAGCGGTACCGACCTGCTGCTCCGAGTGGTGGTGCCCACTCGCAACGGTCCCAGCCACGCGCTTCGGGTGCTGACGATTCCTTGATTATTCCGCGCTCAATTCCGCGCCGGAGGACGGCCTGATCGGCTCGGGCCTCCAGCGCTTGCCCGGGTGCGGACCGCGGTCTCGGCCGGGATGCAACTCAAGCCCGGCTGCGTAGGCGGTCACCTGGTTTCGCCCGGCGCGTTTGGAGGCATAAAGGGCCGCATCGGCGCAGTCGAGCAACCGTTCGGCGGTGGCGCCATCGAGCGGGAGGTTGGCCACACCCACCGAGATCGTCACCTGCGCCAACTCTCCATCCAGCGGCAGTCCGAAGTTGGCGTCTTCCACCGTCCGGCGCAGCTTTTCGGCGACCTGGAGGCCCTCGGCCTTGTGCACTTGGGGGAGAACCACGACGAACTCTTCGCCGCCGTAGCGTGCCAGCGTATCCACTCGCCGAATCACGCTGCGCAAAAGCCCCGCCAGCTGCTGCAGGACGAGATCGCCCACGCGGTGGCCAGCGGCATCGTTGAGCCTTTTGAACAAGTCAATGTCGACCATCAGTACGGAGATCTGGGTGCCGAACCGATTGGCGCGATCAATCTCCATTTCTAACCGCGAGGAGAGGTGGCGGCGGTTGGAGACCCCGGTGAGGGGATCGGTGATCGACAGGGCCACCGTTTGCTCGTGGAGTAGCGCGTTCTTGATCGCCATCGCTCCCTGGTCGGCGATCGTGGTGAGCACTTCAATTTCCTCGGGAGAGAAACTCGCGCGCTGGGGGCGCTGAAAATTGAGCACCCCCAGAAGCGTTTCCCGGTGGACCATCGGAACGGCAAGCAGCGAGCCCTGCTCCAGCGCGCCACCGCCGCGGCTGACGAAGATCTCCTCATCCGAGGCGAGATCCGGCAGGTATACCGCCCGCTGGGTCTGCGCGGCTCGGCCGCACGCGCCTTCGCCGATCCGGAATCTGCGGCCCTCGGTCCCCCGGCCGGCGGGATAAGCGCTCTTGACCACCAGCTCTCCCTCGCCGTCCACCAGCATGATCGAGAACTGGGGAATCTGGAGCTTCTCGGCGATCAGAGAGCTGATTCGAGCGAGCACTTCGGGCAGCTCCAGCGTCGAGGTGAATGATCGCGCCACCTCGTAGAGAAGCGAAAGCTCATTGAGCCGGCTTCGAAGCTGTCCGTTGGTGGCCTCCAGCCCGCGCGAAACCTGGATCAGCTCCGGGCGTCGCGGCAGCGGCTCGATCGGCGAGGACTGCGCTTTGCGCTTGCGAACCAGCGCTGCCCAGAGCTGGCTTAACGGCGGGGCCGCCCAAAGGCGGGCGACCTGCGCGATCGCAAAGGCGCCGGCGACGGTCAAGACGAGAGCGAAAAACAGAGCGCTGGGTGCTATCGCCAGGGCGCTAAACATTAGAACGTGCATTTGCATTGGACCCGCTTGTGAGAGACTGTCGCTGATGTAAATCGTTGGCTGCGTCCATTGACCGGATTGTCCTTTATCACTTCAAACCGACTTCCTATTCCCCACGGGTTTTCGACTCGATTGGGTGGTGTCTCAATTGGACCGTATGAGTCATTAAACTTGGGCTTTGCCGTTGGCGATCTGAAACAGCGTGTGGAGGAAAACTTTGAACGATTCTTCCAAATGGCAAGCTTGAAAAAAGAACAGTTGCGGACAGTGTCGCAGGTACACGGAGATCGGGTGCTGGAGTTTGGCGCCCGGGAGTCCGACTCGATCGAACATCCGGAGGCCGATGCCCTCTGGACCGAGCGCGGTCGTCTCGCCGTCGCAGTAAAAACAGCAGATTGCGTTCCGATCCTGTTGGCGGATCCCGCGGCCAAACGGGTAGCGGCCGTACACTCTGGCTGGCGAGGAACCGAGCTGAAAGTGACGCAGCGTGCGGTCGAAGCGCTGGGACGCCGCGGCTCTCGGCCCAAGGAGATGATCGCGGTGATCGGACCGTCGATCCGAGCCTGCTGTTATCAAGTGTCGCCCTCGTTGGCGGAGCGGTTTTCGAATTCGTTCGGGGAAGCGGTGGTCCAAGGAGATCCAACCGAACCGCGCCTGGATCTGATCCTCGCCATTCACCGCACATTGTGGGAGGCAGGCGTACCGATGGATCACATCGACGTACTCTCACACTGCACTTCGTGTGATAAAAACAATTTCTTTTCTCACCGACGCGATCGCGGAATCACCGGCAGGCACGTGTCTTACATTGTCTGTCAATTTTGACCCCCATATCATCGCGCTGATTTCCGACGCAGTTTCCGACGGAGCTGTGAACCATTCGACGCCTTTTTCCGATCGCGCCTCTGCTTGCCGCCGCGGCGTGTGCCTCGGATCCGGCGCTGCGGGCCGAGGTGTCCAACCTCAAAGCGGAAGTGCAGGCGCTTAACGATCGCAACGCCGAGCTCTCGCGACGCCTGGACCGGCTGGACGAGGGCAATGCCCTGATCGCGAGGGGTGCTGCTAGTTCAACTCCGAATGGCGATCTCCCCAGCCTGACGGTGGTAAAGCTCAAGCCCCGGATCGAACCGGCTCCGCGGATCGAGGTGAGCGTTCCGGTCGTCGAGCCTTCGAAGGATGCGGTCGACGAGCTGATCGCCGCCGCCCCGGAGCCGCGCGAAGCTCGGATCGCCTCGTCCCGCCGCGCTTCCTCGAGTTCCACATCCGAGCTGGAGTTCGACGCCGGATTGACCGCGCTGAAGACCGGCAATGTCTCGGGCGGGGTCAGTCGGCTGCAGCGATTCGCGTCCGAATATCCAAAACACCCGAAGGCCGACGACGCGTTGTACTTCAGCGGGATTGGGCTGATGGGCCTCGGAGACTACGAGGCCGCGGCGGCCAGCTTCGAGCAGGTGCTGTCGAGTTACCCGGCAGGGAACGTGGTCCAGGATTCGATGCTCAAACTGGCCGAGTGCCGGATGCGCCTGAATAAGGTCTCCGACGCGCGCAAGGTCTACACCCAAGTGGTAACGCGCTTTCCGGGCACCGCCGCGGCTGCCCAAGCTGAGCAGCGCCTCGGCTCATTGACTCGTTAGCTGATGAAAGGATGGCCATGCATACGTTGGTGATGAAGATGTGGCCCGTTCCGCTGGCCTTGTTTTTGGCGGCCGCCTCACAACCTCCCAAGCGTCAGGTCGATGATCTGGCCGACGAGAATTCCGAGCAGGAAGATCAGGGCACGGATCAGGGGATGGACACGACTTCCGAGGATTCGGGCTCGAGCGTGCCGGGGCAAGTGCACACCGTAATTAGGGGAGACACGCTCTGGGATTTGTCCCAGACGTACCTCGGAACTCCGTGGTATTGGCCCAAGGTCTGGTCCTACAACCCCCAGATCGCCAATCCACATTGGATCTACCCTGGCAATCAGGTGCGATTCTTTCAAGGTGGAGAGGAAGTGCCGATCCGCGTCGACACGGCGATTAGCAGCGGACCTCGTTCTCCCGATGCGATCGACCTGGAAGACCGCACCGAAGTACAGGTGACCGGCAGACTCACCTACCGGCCGTCGACGGCCGTGCCCGTCTCCCGGCAGGGATTTGTGACTGCCAGTGAGCTGGAGGAGGCAGGAACGATCGACGCTTCGCCTTCCGAAGCGCTGATGCTCAGCTATCCGGAGATGGTTTACATCCACTTCCGGAACAACAACGCGGTCAAAGTCGGAGATCGATACCTGATTTTTCGGCCGAATGGCGAGGTGACCCATCCGGTCACCGATCGTCGGTACGGTTTTCTCACCCAGGTGATGGGCTCGGTGCGGGTGATCAGAAAGTCGGGCGATGTAGCGACCGCTCAGATCGAGGTGGACAGTCTCGATGAGATACACCGCGGAGATCGGGTCGGTCCGGCGGGCGAGAAGCTGGTCGCATCGATTGAGCCGCGCCCCAATGACCGCGCGCTGAGGGGATTTGTGATCGGCGCGCTCGTGCCGTACCTCACCATCCTCGGCGAACATCAACTGGTGCTGATCGACCAGGGAAGCTCGCACGGAGTCCATCCTGGAAACACCTTCATCGTCGTGCGCAAACACGATCCCGCGGTCAACGTGCAGGCTTTCCTCTACCCGTCCAGGGCGGTGGATCCGGGTCTTCCAATCGAGGACACCGCCAACTGTATCGTGGTCGACGTCCACGACAAGGCAAGCGTGTGCCTGTTGACGCGATCGCTGCGCGAAGTGGTTTACGGCGACCGAGTGGAGATGCGCCCGGCGCCTCGAGCTTCGGCGTCCCGCTGATGGTTGACGATCCCGGGCGCTCCATTATACGAGCGCGCCCTTTGGTATTGTGATTGCTCGGCAAGGGCGTGGAGGAGGTGGGTCGGGATGGCGCAGGCGCAATGGAAGGACCCCAACAGCGCCGAACGATTGGCGATCTTGGGGCTGTGGGCGATTCCTGGAATCGGACCAAAGACTCTGGATGCAATTCGGGCAACCCTCGGCGGTGACATTCGCGCGGCGCTTTCCGTGCCGGTGCGCGAGTGGGCTCCGGCGGTGAAATTGACCGTTCCGGTGCGGGGGTTGCTGGAGCGAATCACGGACCTCGCCGACCTGGCGCAGCGGGTGACGCGCCGGGCTGCGCGAAAGGAAATCGGCATCGCTTTCCAGGGGGATCCGCCGTTTCCCACCAACCTGGTCGGACTCGAGGACGCGCCGCCGCTGCTCTTTTTCCGAGGGACTCCGGGCCCGCCGCGCCGCCGGGTTGCGATGGTGGGCAGCCGCCACCCGGCTCCGGAGTTTGGTCTGCGCGCGACGACGTTCGCGCAAGACCTCGCTCTGGGCGGGGTGGGGATCGTCTCCGGTGCAGCGCAGGGCGTGGATCAGTGCTGTCACGAGGGCGCGCTCGCGGTGGGAGGAGAGACCTGGGCGTTCGTCGGCTCCGCGCTCGATGAGCTGGATCCCGCCCAGGCGAAGCTGTTGCCAACATTTCTTCGCGGGGCCGGCATGTTCTACAGCGAGTTGCCGATCGGAGTGCGGGCCAACGCCGCCAGCTTCCCGCGAAGAAACCGGTTGATTTCCGGCGCGGCGGATGCAGTGCTGATCCTTCGCGCCGATTCGAAATCGGGAGCGCTGCACACCGCGAAGGCCGCGATCAAGCAGGGCAGGCCCCTTTTCGCGATCCCCGGCGAGTTAAACAACCCAGGCGCCTATGGTTGTAACGACCTGATCCGGAAAGGGCACGCCCGGCTGTTCATGCAACCGAAGGACATCTTCGATACCTTGCGAATCGATCCGGTGCTCAATCCGCCTGCTGTTCCCGGCAAAGCCATTGACTTCAGTCAGCTTTCCGCCAATGCGCGCCTTGCCTACGAAGCGCTTGATCGCTCCCCCCGATCGCTCGATGAGGTGGGAGAAACTTGCCAAATGCGTTCAGCGGATTTGATTAGCGGTTTGTGCGAACTGGAGTTGATCGGGCTAATCATTCAACATCCAGGAAAGCTGTACGAGAAGGTTTGACGAGGAGCAGGAATGCCGAGGACAAGAAAAGCGACCGCTGCACGGGCCGGAGTCGGAAAGCCGGTTTCGCCGACGCGTGCCAAGGCCCTGGTGGAGATCGTCGCCCCGCCCGCTAAACGCGGCAAGACTCGCAAGCCACACTACCTGGTGGTGGTGGAGTCCCCGGCCAAGGCGAAGACGATCAAGAAGTACCTGGGATCCAGCTACACGGTGAAGGCCTCCGTCGGCCACGTCAAGGATCTGCCGAAGAGCAAGATGGGCGTCGATCTGGAGAAGGACTTCAAGCCCGAGTACCACGTGATCAAGGGCAAGGAGAAAGTCCTCGCCGAGCTCAAGCGCTACGCCAAAGAAGCGGATCAAGTTTTTCTCGCGACCGACCCTGATCGGGAGGGCGAAGCGATCGCCTGGCACATCAGCGAGGAGATCGGTCATCGCAAAGCGCGAAGGGTGCTCTTCAATGAGATCACCAAGAACGCCATCCAGAAGGCGATCGCAGAGCCCACCGAGCTGAACAAGGACAATTACGACTCGCAGCAAGCGCGCCGGATTCTGGATCGTCTGGTGGGCTACCAGATTTCTCCCTTGCTCTGGGACAAAGTGAGGCGCGGCTTGTCGGCGGGACGTGTCCAATCCGTCGCGGTGCGCCTGGTGGTCGAGCGCGAGGACGAAATCAAAGCGTTCGTCCCGCGCGAGTATTGGACGATTGAAGCGCTGCTCGAAGCCGGGGAGCCGCCGCCATTCAAAGCCAAGCTTTTCAAGCTGGACGGCGAAAAGGTGGAGATCGGCGATGGAACGACGGCCAAGTCGCTGGTGGATGAGCTGAAAGAAGCCGTTTTCACCGTCTCCAAGGTCGATCGGCGTGAGCGGCGAAGGAACGCGCCTGCGCCCTTCATCACCTCGAAGCTTCAGCAAGAAGCCGCCAATCGCCTCTACTTCTCGCCGAAGAAGACGATGACCTTGGCCCAGCGGCTTTACGAAGGCGTCGAGTTGGGCGACGAAGGGCAGACCGCGCTGATCACCTACATGCGCACCGACTCGACCCGACTGTCCGCCGAGGCGGTGGCGCAGGTGCGGGAGACGATCCGCGCCAAGTACGGCGAGGAGTTTCTCCCGGAGCAGCCGGTGGAGTTCAAGTCAAAGAAGGCGGCGCAGGACGCGCACGAGGCGATCCGGCCCACCTCTCAGGAGTATCCGCCCGAGAGGGTCAAAGAGTTTCTCGAGCCGGACATGTTCCGGCTCTACGAGTTGATCTGGAACCGATTCATCGCTTGCCAGATGAAGCCCGCGATCTATGACCAAACCATCGCTGAGATTGAGGCGGGCCGGGCGTTGTTCCGGGCCAACGGCTCGGTGCTGAAATTTGCGGGGTACCTGGCAGTGTATGGGGCCGGGTTGACCCCCGAGGAAGAAGCCGAGCGGGAAAAGACCGCCGGGCTCGACGCCGTCGCAGAGGACGAGGGCGGGGCGCTGCCGCCTTTGGCCGAAGGAGAAGTGCTCAAGCTGCTGCAGCTTCTTCACGAACAACACTTCACCCAGCCTCCTCCCCGCTTTTCGGAAGCGTCGCTGGTGAAGGAGCTGGAGGAGAAGGGAATCGGCAGGCCCTCCACCTACGCGAGCATTCTCTCCACCATTCAGGAGAAGAAGTACGTCGAGAAGATCGAAGGCCGCTTGCACCCGACCGAGTTGGGTCGAATCACCAACGAAGAGCTGGTGAAGCATTTCCCCACCGAGATGGATGTCGCCTTCACCGCAGGTCTGGAGGAGAAGCTCGATCTCATCTCGGACGGCGAGATGAATTGGAAGAAAGTGCTCCACGATTTCTACGGGCCGTTCAAAAAGGACCTCGCCAAGGCGAAAGTCGAAATGCGCGACGTCAAGCGCGAGGAGATTCAGACCGACGTGGTCTGCGAAAAGTGCGGCAACCCGATGGTGATCAAGTGGGGCAAGATGGGCCGCTTTCTCGCCTGCTCCGGCTACCCGGAGTGCAAGAACACCAAGGACTTCAAGGAGGTCGACGGGAAGATCGTGGTGGTGGAGGAAGAGGTCACCGACGAGAAGTGTGAAAAGTGCGGTCGGCCGATGGTGGTCAAGCGGGGCCGCTTCGGCAGGTTTCTGGCCTGCTCCGGTTATCCGGAGTGCAAAACCTCCAAAGCCATTTCGATCGGCGTGTCGTGTCCTCAGTGCAAGGAAGGCTATCTGACCGAGAGGCGAACCAAGCGAGGCCGCGTCTTCTTCGGCTGCCAACGCTACCCGGATTGCAAGTTCGCTTCCTGGGACCGGCCTCTGCCCGAAGTCTGTCCGTCATGTGGGTCTCCCTACCTGCTTCAGAAGTATTCGAAGAAGGAAGGTCCGTACATCGCTTGTCCGAACAAGGACTGCTCCTATCGCCGCTCATTGGACGCGGCGCCCGCTCCGGCTACCTCCTCAGTCGCCTAAGAACCCACACGATTTCGGCGAAACCGGTCCGCTCGTTCGTTGACACGAGATTGGCCGACTCTCCATAATCTTGGCGTTCCCTTCCAGGCTTTCGATCTTCCAATGGCCGTCGAGCCGCTGAAAGGACTTCCACGTTGATCAGCCCCCTGGCGAATGACTTTTTGAAGCTTGTGACCACCGCCGGTCCCCATGCCAATTCAGCGATGGTGGATACGGTGAAGAGTTTCTTCCAGACCGGCGGGCCGTTCATGTACGTGAACGTCTTTTGGCTCGCCTGCGCGGTGGCGGTGATCGTCGAGCGCACCATCACCCTGATGTTCCGCTACAACCTCAATGCGCCGCCATTCATGGAACAGGTGACCAAGTTGGTGCTCACCAACAACCTGGATCGTGCGGTGAAGCTGTGCGGCGCGGCTCCGAATGCGCCGCTGGCAAAGGTGATCCGCGCCGGTCTGACCCGGGCCACCCGCGGTGAAATCGAGGTCGCCAAGGCGGTGGAAGAGGCGATCGTCGAGAACGTGCCGTCGGTGCAGACCCGCATCCCCTGGCTCTGGTCGCTCGCGAACATCGCCACCCTGGTCGGGCTGATCGGCACGATCAGCGGTCTGATCGGCACCTTTCGATCCCTTGGGAACGTTCCGGCGGACCAAAAGCAAGCGCTGCTCTCGTCGGGCATCTCCGAGGCGATGAACAACACCGCCTTCGGTCTGTCGATCGCGGTGACCTGCATCGTCTTTCACCTGTTCCTCACCGCCTACTCCAAGCGGATGGTGGAAGTGGTCGAGCTGAACGCGCTCAAGCTCGAGAATTTGCTCGCCCGGCGCAATGCCGGGGAAGTGACCACCGGGGAATTCGAAAAGAAGTTCTGATGGGCTTCTACTACTCGCGACGCAAGCTGCGGCCTAAGGAAGAAGCCGAGGGCAACGAGCTGAACATCGTTCCCTATCTCGATATTTTGATGAATCTGATCATCTTCATGCTCTTGTCGATGACCGGATTGGCCGCATTTGGAATCCTCAACGTCAGCGCTCCCAACTATGGCGGACCGAGCGCGGCGGTGGCTCCGGAGACACCAGACGCCCCGAAGCTTTTGCTCACCGTGTTGGTATCGAAGAAGGGTTTTTTTGTCGCAGGAACTGGAGCGGTGCTGGGCCAAGAGGGAGAGGGGCAGCAGCCGACGCCCAATACGTCCGGAGAACCGACCATCCCCAAGCAGGGCGGCTCCTATGACTTCGTCGCCCTGACCAGCAAGATGGTGGAGATCAAGAAGGCATTTCCGGAGGAGACCAAAGTCATCATCGGGGCGGAATCCGACATCCCGTACGAGATTTTGATTCAGACGATGGATGCCCTCCGGGAGCTTCCCGGTCAAGAACGAAGGATTCTCTTCCCGGACGTCACCCTCGCGGCGCTCTAACCCGATGCGGCCCCCAAGTCAGATCGCGAGCACCGACGATGACCGCTTTCGGATGATGTTCCGGGCCGGAATGGCTCGCAAAAAGCGCAAAGAGCGCCAAGCCGAGGGAGAGATCCGCGAGCTGAACATCGTTGCGATGATGGACATGATGACCATCATCCTGGTGTTTCTCTTGAAGTCCTACTCCGCCTCTTCGGTCGCGGTGACGGCCTCCGAGGACGTTCGGCCTCCGCTGTCCACCACCCGGACGACGCCCAAGGATACGGTGGCGGTGACGATCACGCCGAAGAACATCCTGGTCGGAGACAGGGCGGTGGTGGAGTTGATCGGCGGCGCGATTCCTCGCGGGCAACTGCGGGGCCGGGTCGTCCTGCCGCTGGATCGGGCGCTCAAGAAAGAAGTGGACAAGCTCAAGTACATCGCCGACCGCAATCCGACTGCCCCGTTCAGCCACGAGATGTCGGTGATCGGCGATCGCAAGATTCCGTACGATCTCCTGTTGACCGTGCTCTACACCGCGGGCCGCAACGAGCTGGAAAACTACCGGTTCGTGGTGATCCAGAAAGACGCGGACTAAAGGGACGGTGGGCTCGCCCCGGCGGGACTCTTTTCCGCCTCCCGGTGCCGCGCGTCCTCCTCACACAACAGGGTGTAGGGGAGGGCCCTCAGTCGTTCGATCGAAATCTTTCCACCGCAGTCGACGCACACGCCGTACGCCCCTTCGTCGATTCGGCGCAGCGCCGCATCAATCATTCTGAGCTCCTCTTGCTGGGCCTCGAGGAGCTTGTAGAGGGTGTAGTCGGCTTGGGCCACTTGAGCGCGCTCTTCGTATTCGGATTCCCGGTCCTGAGTCGAAAGCGCTTTGAATTCTTTGCGTGTGGACCGGTTGGTATCCAGGATTGCCTTCCTACGCTGTAGGAGCTTTTGACGGATGTTCCGGAACTCCCTGGCTCGCGATGTCTTCAATTCGGCACCTCTTTGCGGTATTGCGCTGATGCGTGATTGGTTAGAAACCTAGGAACCCGATCCTAGCGTTGGAACTTGCTTTTTGCTGCGTGCAAGCAAGGCAAAAATGGTCAACCGAGGTGCGGCCGAACAGAGGTGCGGCTGATCCAACGCAACGTTGAACTGTTTGTGTAGAGTGCAGGACAGAACTGGCTCTGGAAAGGCGTATGGCTTGCGAGTCCGTCACCGTGGTCGGAGCAGGGTTGGCAGGCTCCGAGTGCGCCTTTCAGCTCTCCCGGATGGGGGTGCCGGTTCGCCTGCGCGAAATGAAACCGCACCAGCGTTCGCCGGCCCACCGAAGCGACGGGTTGGCTGAGCTGGTCTGCTCCAATTCGTTCCGCTCCGACAACCCGGAGAACGCGATCGGTTTGCTTCATTTCGAGCTGCGCGATCTCGGCTCCCTGATCTTGAAATGCGCCGACCAAAGCCGGGTCCCCGCCGGCGACGCGCTGGCGGTGGACCGGGAAAAATTCTCCCAGGCAGTGACGCTTGCGCTGACCTCGTCGCCGGATCTAGCGATGGAGCACCAGGAGGCCCGCGAGGTCCCGGAGGGTGTGGTGGTGATCGCCACCGGGCCGCTCACGTCTCCGGCGCTGACCGCGGAGCTCGAAACACGGGTCGGGCAGAAACTCTATTTTTACGACTCGATCGCCCCGATCGTCTCCGCGGACTCGATCGACCTCTCATTGGCTTTTCGGCAGAGCCGATACGGCAAAGGCGGCGGCGACGATTACCTGAACCTTCCGATGACCCGCGACCAGTATCAACAGTTTGTCGCGTCCTTGCGCTCCGCGGAAAAGGTTTCCCCCCATCCATTCGAGGAACCGAGGTACTTCGAAGGTTGTCTTCCGATCGAAGTGATGGCCGAGCGCGGCGATCAGGTGCTGGCGTTCGGACCGATGAAGCCGGTCGGTCTGCGCGACCCGCAAACCGGACAAACGCCGCACGCGGTGGTGCAGCTACGGATGGAGGACCAGGCCGGTACTGCCTACAACATGGTTGGTTTTCAGACGCGCCTGACCTGGCCCGAGCAAAAGCGCATCTTCCGCCAAATTCCGGGCCTGGCCGATGCCGAGTTTCTCAGGATGGGCCAAATCCATCGCAACACCTTCATTGATGCTCCAAGCCTGCTCGCGAAGGATCTCTCGCTGCGCAGCGAGCCGCGGCTGTTCTTTGCCGGGCAGATCACTGGAGTCGAGGGATACGTCGAATCCGCCGCCTGCGGATATCTCGTCGCTCTGGCGGTCAATGCGCGGATCCGGCGCGCCGAGTTTCGCCCGCCGCCGCCCACCACCGCCTTGGGCGCGCTCTATCGGCACATCACCGGCGAAGCCCATCCCGCGGGTTACGACTATCAGCCGACCAACGTCACCTTTGGTTTGTTTCCCCCGCTACCGGGCCGGGTCAAGAAAGCCGAGAAGCGCGGGTGGTATGCCCGAAGAGCGCGCGAGGAGTTCGCCGCATGGCTGGCGGATCTCTCGGAGACTGCGCGCGAGCGGAGAAGCGCTTGATCCACACCAGAATCGGTTTACTGGTGATCCTCGCGACATCGGTTGTGAGCGGCTGCCGAAAAGGCGAGGCGGCGCGAGGGCCATCGCTCGAGCCCGCTGGCAGTCCGTTGTCGAGTGGGGCGGCGGCCGATCTGCGACTTACCCCGGACCAAAAATATGCGACTTACTTGTTGGAGCCTCAGAAGCCACGGCTGACCGGCGTGCCTCCGCTGATGGTGCTCGGCGCTCTCTACGCTTCGTCGCTCGAGCAAAAACAAGCGCGCAAGCTGGGGGATGGGGTGACCAACGTTCCAGGCGGATATCTGTTTAGCCCGGACTCACGCTGGGTGCTGTTCCTGATCGGCTACAATGCCTCGCAGCAAACGGGAGCGCTCCACGCGGCCGAACTGGGCAGTCATCAGCGGCCAATCGAGCTGGGAAACGCGGTCAGTTACTTCGTGGTCAGCCCGGATTCGAATTGGGTGGCCTTGGTGGACAACGGCGTTCTGAGGGTTGGGCGGTTGGCGAGCGGACCGTTTCGCTCGCTCGCAGGAGAAGTGGCGAACGCGCAGTTTTCGCCCAACAGCAGATGGCTCGTGTATCGGCGCAAACTGGCTGCTGGCGCCGCGCTTCTTCTCGCCGAGCTTGGAAGTGATCGGGTTTGGCAAGTCGGAGGCCCGGTCGGCGACTACCTGGTCGCCCCAGACTCGCACTTTGTCGCCTTCGCCCAAAGATCCGGCCCAGGCCAAGGAGGCTATGATCTTTTTCTAGCGAACGTCGGTCCGGAGAAGCTTCCCCCCAAGCGACTCGCGCGCCGCAGTGGCTTTTTTGCCTTCTCCCCCGATGGACGCTGGCTGGGCTGGGTACAAGACATGAATCAGGAGAACGCGGGGGATCTCTACATCGGCGCGGTGAATGGCGGCGCCGGGCGCAAAATCGGAGCCAAGGTGGTCGACTTCTCATTTGCCCCCGACTCGAGCGCGGTCGCGTATCTCGACTCGTATACCGACGCGGCGCGCGCCGGAATTCTCGCAATGACCGCGCTGCCGGACGGCAAAACGCGCCGCTTGGGCAATCGGGTGCCCAATTTCAGCTGGGGAGCCGACGGCAAGTATCTCGCGTTTCTTTCCCGGTTCACCAAGCCCGTCTACTCAGTCGACCTGATGCTTTACCTCGCCGGCGAGGAGAGCGCGTTCAAAGCGCACCAGGGGGTATTCGGGTATGGCTTTTCCCCAAAGAATCGCTTCCTCTTCTTTCGAAGCAATTGCATTCGCGAGGGACGGGCTTGCGACCTGTATCAACTCGATCTCGCCAACCCGAAGGCCGAGGCAAAAAAAATTCTGGAGGGCATCTACACTTTCAAGTCGAGCGATGACGAGCAGCGACTGCTGGTTACCTATGCCCGGGTCGACCTCGAGGCCTTCGACGTCGCCGTGTACAATCTAAAGACGATGGAGCGAAGGACATTGGCCCGACAGATCCAGCTCCCCACGTACTTCGCCGCGACCGATGGCTCCAAGGTCATCTACATGGTGGGCGAAAGAAAGAACGCTGGCGTGTTTTTGGCCGACCAGGTTCCCTAGTTTCTTGC
This sequence comes from Myxococcaceae bacterium, assembly GCA_036781205.1. Taxonomy (GTDB): domain Bacteria; phylum Myxococcota; class Myxococcia; order Myxococcales; family Myxococcaceae; genus DAIQBK01. The sequence continues at coordinate 46,823 of DAIQBK010000003.1, read as the reverse complement.
GTTCGGCGCATTCCCATAGGATGTGATTGGCGTGTCCGAGCCATTGGTAGCGGCGTTCAAGCTCCACCTCGAGAGAGCGCGCGGTGCGTCAGCGCACACCATCGCCGCGTACATCAAAGACCTGGAGGAGTTCAGGCGGTATCTGGCGACGCGGAACATGACCTTACCGAGTGCCACCCATGCCGCGATTCGAGGCTTCCTCGGCGTGCTTGCGGTGGATCGACAAGCCTCCACTCGCGCTCGCAAGCTCGCGAGTATCAAGTCCTTCTATCGCTATCTGGTTCGGCAGAAGAAACTCGATTCGAGCCCGGCGAAGCTGGTCAAGGGTCCGAAACTACCGCGGCCTCTTCCGCGGTTTCTGCCGGTCGATGAAATGTTCGCGCTGGTGGAGGAGCCTTCGAGGAAGACGGCCCTCGAGCTTCGAGACCGCGCGATTCTCGAGGTTCTCTATGGTGGAGGGCTTCGGGTGAGCGAGCTGTGCAATCTATCGATCGAAGACGTGGATCGAGATGGGAGGACGCTGCGCGTGCTGGGAAAGGGCAACAAGCAGCGGCTGTGCCCAATTCACCCGCGAGCGATCGCCGCGATCGATGCGTACCTGACCCGACGACCGGAGCTGCTCAAAAAAGCAGCTCGGCCGGACCCTGCTGGCCCCCTGTTTTTGAATCATCGCGGCGGTCGGCTGACCCGGCGGAGTGTGGCCCGGCACCTGGATCGATATGTCCGCCGATGCGGATTGGTGCGCAAGGTTAGCCCTCACGCGCTCAGACATTCGTTCGCCACCCACCTTCTGGGGGCGGGGGCGGATGTCCGCAGCATCCAGGAGCTGTTGGGCCACGCCAGTCTCTCCACCACCCAGCGGTACACCCACGTCAGTTGGGAGCAGTTGCAGCGCACCTACGATCAGGCGCACCCTCACGCTCTTGCTGCGCGAAAGCCATCCAGTTAAACCATTCAAATGTTGCATGGCACGACCATTCTGTGCATCCGGCGAGACGGCAAGACGGTCATCGTCGGAGATGGGCAGGTCACCCTCGACAAGACCGTGATGAAATCGACCGCCAAGAAAGTACGGCGGTTGGGGGATGGCAGCGTGATCGCCGGTTTTGCGGGGGGAACCGCCGACGCTTTCACCTTGTTCGAGCGCTTTGAGGCCAAGCTCAAGGAACATCAGCGAAATCTGGCGCGCGCTTGCGTTGAGCTGGGGAAAGATTGGCGGACCGACCGCTATCTGCGCCGGCTCGAAGCGCTGCTGCTGGTCGCGGATCGGGAAAAGACTTTTGTCCTGTCCGGCGCGGGAGACGTGGTAGAGCCGGACCAGGGGATCGGCGCGGTGGGCTCCGGTGGACCCTACGCGCTGGCGGCGGCGCTGGCGCTTCTGACCAACACTTCTCTCTCGGCGAAGGAAATCGCGACCACCGCAATGAAAATCGCCGCCGAGATCTGCATCTACACCAACACCAATTTGTCATTCGAGGAACTTTGAGAAAGTCTTCCAATCTCACCCCGCGCGAGATCGTTGGCGAGCTGGATCGCTACATCATCGGGCAAACCGCCGCGAAACGAGCGGTGGCGATCGCGCTGCGAAATCGCTGGCGTCGACAGCAGGTGGGCGACGAGCTGAGAGAGGAAATCTATCCGAAGAACATCATCATGATTGGACCCACCGGGGTGGGGAAAACCGAAATCGCCAGGAGGTTGGCCAAGCTCGCTCAGGCCCCGTTCGTCAAGGTGGAGGCCTCCAAGTTCACCGAAGTCGGCTACGTCGGCCGGGACGTGGAATCGATGGTCCGCGACTTGATCGAGGCGGCGATCTCGCTGGTGCGGGAGGAGGAGACGGAGAAGGTCCGCGACCGCGCCGCGGAGTTGGCGGAAAATCGACTGGTGGAGATTCTCTCGGGCAACAGCTCTCCCGGCAACGTGCGGCCCAGTCCGTTCGGCTTTACCCCACCGCCGCCTCCGCCGAATCTGTCGCAAAGCGATCGGGAAAAGCTCCGCGCCCAACTTCGCGCCGGCACCCTGGATGACCAATACGTGGACATCGAGGTGAGCGAGACCGGCGTCACCTTCCTCCGCAATTTCAGCGGCCAGGGAATGGAGGAGATCGGCGTCAACATCCAGGAGCTGTTCAAGAACATGCCTGGGTTCAACCGCACCAAGAAGCGCAAGGCGAAGGTGCCGGAGGCGATGAAGATCCTCGAGCAGGAGGAGGCTGCGAAGCTGGTCGACATGGATCGGGTCAGCCGGGAAGCCGTCAGCCGAGCTGAGACGAGCGGGATCATCTTCATCGACGAAATCGACAAGATCGCCAACCGCGAGGGCGCCCACGGCGGGCCGGACGTCTCCCGCGAAGGGGTGCAGCGCGACATCCTTCCGATCGTCGAAGGCTCCACCGTCACCACCAAGTATGGTCCGGTGAAAACCGATCACATGCTGTTCATCGCGGCCGGGGCCTTTCACGTCTCCAAGCCCTCGGATCTGATCCCCGAGCTTCAGGGGCGGTTTCCGATCCGGGTGGAACTGGACTCGTTGACCGGCGAAGATCTGGTTCGAATTCTCAAGGAGCCCAAGAACTCGCTGATTCGGCAATACATCGCGCTGCTCGCCACCGAAGGAGTGACGCTTCAGTTCACGGACGAATCGCTCGGCGAAATTGCTCGAATTGCCCAGTGGGTGAATGAGCGCAGCCAGAACATCGGCGCCCGCCGGCTGCACACCGTTTTGGAACGGCTATTGGACGAAATCTCTTTCTCGGCCTCGGAAGAAGGTGCAAAGACGGTGCGAATCGACGCGCCGGACGTTCGCACCAAGTTATCGGAAATCATCGAGGACGAGGACTTGTCGCGCTATATTCTCTAGCTGGTTTGGCGAGAAGGAGTGACTGGTTGGAAAACCCAAGCAGGAGTCAACTGGCAATGGAACGAGCGCGCGCCACTTTGCTGCAAAATTATCGACAGCAACCGGTGGTCCTGGAACGAGGGCAGGGCACGCGCGTGTGGGACGCCGACGGAAAGAGCTACCTCGATCTGCTGGGAGGGATTGCCACCTGCGCCTTGGGTCACTGCCATCCCAAGGTGGTGGCGGCCCTCAAAGAACAAGCGGACAAGCTGTGGCACACCTCCAACGTCTTCTACAACTTGCCGCAGATCGAGCTGGCCGAAAAGCTGGTCGCCGCCTCGGGTTTGCAACGAGCTTTCTTCTGCAACTCCGGCGCGGAGGCCAATGAAGCGCTGATCAAATTGGTGCGCCGGGTTCAGAAGGACCGCGGCCATCCCGAACGCTACGAGATGATCTGCTTCGACCAGTCGTTTCATGGCCGCACTCTGGCGACCGTCGCCGCCACCGGCCAAGCGAAATACCAAAAGGGCTTCGAGCCACTTCCGACCGGCTTTGTCCACATCGCATACGGCGACTTCGACGCGGTCCAGAAGTCGATCGGCCCCAAGACTGCAGCCATTCTGGTTGAGCCGATCCAGGGAGAGGGTGGGGTAAGGGTGGCTCCTCCGGGATTTTTGCGACAGCTACGGCAACTCTGCGACGAGGTGGGCCTGGTGCTGCTGGTCGATGAGATCCAGACCGGGATGGGGCGCACGGGAGCGATGTTTGCCTACCAGCATGAAGGTATCCTGCCCGATGCGATCTCGATGGCGAAGGCGCTGGGCAACGGAATCCCGATCGCGGCCATGCTCTGCCGTGAAGAGCTGGCGAAGAGCCTGCCTTCGGGCTCGCACGGCTCGACCTTCGGGGGCAATCTCCTCGCTGCCTCCGCGGCGAACGTCGCGGTTTCGCTGATTTTCGATCGGACGATGCTCGATGCCGTTCGAAAAAAGGGCGAATACTTCTTCAAGGGCGCTCGACAGCTACAGTCGAGACTTCCGGACAAAATTTTCGACGTTCGAGGGAAGGGTCTGCTGATAGGTGTGGAAGTGACTGACAATGCAGCGGGTGTGGTCAACCGCTGCCGCGAGGAGGGAATGCTGGTCAATCTCGCGGGAGAAAAGACAATCCGCTTCGCCCCCCCATTTATCGTGACTTACGAGGAGTTGGATGAGGGGTTGCACATTCTGGAGAGGGCACTCCGAGTATAATATCGGACTCATGGCCCGGGTGGACCAGGCGGACGTCGAACACGTTGAGCTCGATCCCGAAAAAAAAAGAGAGATTCTCCGGCTGGAAGAGGAGCTTGGCCGGATGAATCACTTTGAGGTGCTGGGACTACCTCCAGGCGCCTCGCCCGCGGAAGTGAAGCAGTCCTACTATGAGGCTTCTCTCAAGTACCACCCGGACCGCTTCTACCAAAAAAAGCTCGGTAGCTTCGGCCCGCGGATTGAACGGATCTTCAAGCGCTTGACGGAAGCGAACGTGGTACTGACCGATCCGAAAAAGCGCAGCGAATACCAGCGCGTTCATCCCGAGTTGTTTCGCGTCCCCAAACCAATGCCCGAACCCGAGGAGTACGGGCCGGCCGACCCGCTTCGGGCCGCAGAGCGGCGGAAGCGACTCTCGAAACATCCTTACCTCTCAAAGCACGCGGGAATTGGCCAATTGGTCGAACGCGCGCGCAAGCATCGTTCGGAGGGCGACTACGATCAGGCGCTCGATGACCTGAAAGTCGCCTCGCGCGCAGAGCCTGACGACCGCGATCTTCACAAGCTTTTGGACGAAACTCGGGCTCAGCAGACCGCCGAGCGGAGCGCCCAGGAAGTCAAGCGGGCAGAGAGCGCCGAGGAAAACGGCGATCTGGATATGGCGGCCGGCTGTTACCGGGCTGCCGCCGATCTCGACCGGAAGAATGCGTCGGCGGCCGCCAATGCGGCGCGAGTGTTGAAGTCGCTCGGCAAGCACCTGCCTCTTGCGCGGGAGCTTTCAGAGCGGGCGGTGGCGCTGGAGCCACGAAATGTTCACTACCGCTGCCTGCTCGGCGAGCTTCTCGCCGATACCGGAATGCGAAAGCAGGCCAAGGCGCAATTCGAAGAGGCCGCGAAGATCAATCCTGAAAACCCGAGAGTGAAGAACGGGCTCAAGAAGGTGCGCTGGCTGTTTTGATCTGAGAGGAATTGTCCTCGATGCCTGATCGAGATGTGGTCATTGGAATCGACCTGGGCACCACCAACAGCGTGGTCGCTACGGTTCAAGGCGACCAACCGATGGTGATCCGCAATCGCACCGGGCAGAACCTCACGCCCTCGGTGGTGGCGATCTCCAAGAACGGCAAGCAATTGGTGGGACACCTAGCCAAGCGCCAGGCGATCACCAATCCAGAAGGCACCGTCTACGCCACCAAGAGACTGATCGGGCGCAAATTCTCCTCTGAGCAAGTCGCCGAAGCGCTCAAAGTACTGAGCTATCCGGTGGTTTGTGGTGAGCACGATGACATTCGAGTTCGGCTGGGCGGGCGGGACATCTCACTGCCGGAGATCTCCGCCAAGGTGCTGGGAGAGCTGAAGCTCGATGCCGAGGAGTTCTTCGGGCACAGCGTGACCAAGGCGGTGGTCACCGTCCCCGCTTATTTCAATGACGGCCAACGTCAGGCGACCAAGGACGCGGGGAAGATCGCTGGGCTCGATGTGCTGCGAATTCTCAACGAGCCAACCGCCGCCGCCCTCGCCTACGGCTTCGGAAAGAATATCAACGGAAGAATCGCGATCTTCGATCTCGGCGGTGGAACGTTCGACATCTCGGTGCTGGAAATCAGCAAGGGAGTGTTCGAAGTGATTGCCACCGGGGGCGATTCCTACCTGGGCGGCGAGGACTTCGATCATCGCGTCCTCGAATGGTTGGTGTTTGGATTCGCCAAAGAGCACGGGGTGGATCTGCGCAAGGATCGGATGGCGCTGCAGCGGCTCAAAGACGCCGCCGAGAAAGCGAAGATCGAGCTTTCCGAAACCAAGTCCGCTTCGATCAACCTGCCGTTCATCTGCACCCCAAGCGGAGGAGGGGCGGCCCTTCATCTTCAGCGATCCTTGACTCGCGAGAAACTCGAGGAGCTGACCGCCGATCTGTGCGAACGAACGCTTTCGATCACCACCCAGGTGCTCGAGGAAGCCAAGGTCAAGCCGAGCGATCTCAAGGAAGTGATCCTGGTTGGAGGAATGACCCGGATGCCGCGGATCGCAGGGGAGGTGAAGAAGTTCTTTCGCCGCGAGCCGTGCAAGAGCGTCCATCCGGAGGAAGTGGTGGGGCTCGGCGCCGCGGTTCAGGCGCACGCGCTGACCAGCGACCAAGCGCCAGTGTTGCTGCTGGACGTCACGCCGCACAGTCTGGGGGTAGCGATTGCCGGAGGGTATGCACGCAGGTTGATCAGCAAGAACACCACCGTGCCGACCTCCTGTACCGAGGTTTTCACCACCTCCAAGGATCAGCAGACCACCGTGAAGATCATGGTTCTTCAAGGAGAGAGCGAAGTTGCCCACGAAAACGAGCTGCTGGGCGAGTTTAGCCTGACCAATCTTCGACCTGCGCTTCGCGGGCAGGTGCAGGTGGAGGTGGCGTTCGACATCAACTCGGAAGGAATCGTCTCGGTCTCGGCCAAGGACAAGGAGACCGGACAGGAAGCCTCGATCATCATCACTCCGTCCGGTGGCCTCACCGAGGACGAGATGCAAACCATCATGTCCGAGCAGGATGACTTGATCGCCGAAACCGGCGAATCCGAAGACACCGACGCCAAGAAATCCGAGCTTTCCGATCTGGTGGGCCAAGTGGAGGAGTTGTTTCCGCGAGTGAAACAGGTCCTCGCCGATTCCGAGTTTGGAATGGACGCGGTGAAGCGGGTGGAGAAGACCCTCGGCACGGCTCGAAAGGCGCTGGGAGCCAAACGCGTCGCCACCGTCAACCACTCGATCGAGCAGCTCGCCCGAACGCTGCAGCTGTTCAAGAGCCTCCAGCAGCGCGCCGGCATTGAAGTCGAATGAGCGGCTCCCGAGCCGAGCAGCTGATTGAAAGCGGACTGTGGCTCCGCCTCAGCGGGGATTTGACCTGGAGCCAAAAGCTTTTCGAGGAAGCCTTCCGGCTGGATCCAACTTTGCCCGTGGTTAAAAAGCTGCGGCAGCCCTCGAATGGCCCCGGGGGAATACGGTCTCAGGAAGAACTTTGGGCCCTGCTGCCGATTTCGATCAGTGCTTGGCCCAATCCGTTTCAGTTACCCGACGGCTCGGTGCCAGCGGCGGGCGCAACCGAGAATTGGAACCACAACACAGTGTGGCGAGCGCCCGAGGCAACCGAGCCACCACTTCCGGATATCGATGTGGAGCCGGTGGAATTCGAAGAGATTGAACCGTTCGAACCGCTGGTCGAACCCGTCGCTCGGCAGGCGCCGAAGCAGAAAAAGCCCCGGATCCCCACCTCCCAGGAAGAGCTCGACCACCTGCTCCACGCCGCCGAGGAGTTCCTCCAGCTCGAGGATCCAGAGGCCGCGATGGACTTGATTGAGAAAGCGGAAAAAATCGCTCGCGATCATCCCCAGCTGAGAATGCTACGCGACCGAGGGGAAGAGGCCCTTCAGATTCTGTACGAATCCAGGATTGGTCCGCTCGAGGCGGTTCCAAGGGTCGCGATCCGCGCCGACCAGATTGTCGCGCTCAGTCTCGATCACCGCGCCGGGTTCGTGCTCTCCCAAATCGACGGGGGGTTGAGCTTCGAGGATCTATTCTCGCTTTCTGGAATGTCGCGCCTGGATACGACCCGCATTCTTGCGCAGTTGTTGGAGCTTAACGTGATCTCTCGGGCGTAGATCCTCGTCCGGGTTTAGTGCCGCGCGATCGCAGTCCACACCCCGCGGACCACCAGCCGATTGTTTTGATTGCTGGATTCGGTGGTGACGATCAGAAAGTCCTTACCCGCCTTCTCGTAAATCTCGGAGATCCACCCAATCGTCGTCATCGAATCGTTGGGGCGGATTGGCTCGAAGAATTGAAACTCCTGCTCGCCATGGACGACGCTCAAAACGTTGATCTCGAGCTCTGGATCGGTGACCGCGGCCGCAAACGGCTGGATCGCGAAGGTGACGGCGAAGGTCGGAAAGGCGATTCGTGGAGGATCATGAAAGATCGGATTCAGCCCTTCGGGCGGCGCGGCGAACGCGCCTGCGGGAACGCCTCCCGCGACGGCGAACGCAAACTCCCTCATCTTTTCAGACCCCACCTCGTATCGAAAGGGCCCATAGCGCTTTCCAATGTATTTGCGGTCCACGCGCAGCAGCTCCTCAGGGATTCTCGTGAATGGAAAACTCGACCACTGCTCCCTTGAGCACTTCTTCCCCACGTTGATTCTTCGCGGTGATCTCCGCCACCAAGCTATCGGCCGAGATCTGAGCCACTCTTCCTTCGAAAGTGATCACATCGCCGATCATCACCGGCCGGGAGAAGCGAACCTTCACCCTCTTGATCCGTGCCGGATCGCCGAAATAACTGAGCGCCGATTCCACCGCCCAGGCCACTGTGCACATCCCGTGGAGAATCGCTCCTCCTAACCCGGCGGCGGCCGCCGCTTCATGGTCGATGTGGATTGGGTTGAAGTCTCCGGACGCCGCTGCGTAGTAGATCGGCCGATACCGGTCACACTCTCGGGTCTGAGTGAAGCGGTCTCCGACTTTATACTTTGCGCTCATATTCAGGTTCCAACGCATCTTCAATCGGCTCGACAACGCCTTCGCGCTCCTGGCGAAGCTGATAGTAACTTGCCAAGGTGTCCAGGTAGGTGGTCAATGGCGGGCAGCGTACCCCCGTGCCCTCGAGTAACTCGAGCGTATTGCGAGAGTTGTAGAACGCCAAATGATTGAGGTAGTTGAGCGCGGTTCGCTCCGGTCTCGCCAGTTTTTCAAGAATTGGAAGTCTTAGAACGACCTCGGCGGCTTTCGCCGAGAGGCTGAAGCCGGGGATCCGTCGATTCGCCTTTTCGGCCATCAATTCGCAGATCCGGCGCGTGCTCATCGGGTTGGGGTCCACCAGGTGAAAGGTTCGACCGAGCGCGCGCGGATCAGTGGAGAGCGCCCAGATCGCTTCCGCCACGAAGTCGACTGGCACCACGTTGAGCGGTGCGGTTCCATCGCCGGGCAGAGGGAGCGCGAGCATGATCGGAGACGAGACCCACTGAAGGGCCAGGTAATAGGGCCCCTCGAAGCGATCGATCTCTCCAGTTTTCGAGTCGCCTACCAAGCTGGAAGGCCGGTAGATCGAGATCGGGAGAGCGGCCGAGGCCCGGTCCACCTGCTGTTCGGACGCAAAAGCGGCCTCTTCGATCGAATTCCGAAATCCCTGGCGCCGATCCAGCTCGTCCTCGGCGATGACACCAACGCGATCGCCCGAGACAAAGCAGCTGGACAAGTAATTGAAGCGCTGGAGCTGAACGCATTCTTTCGCAAGCTCCAGGATGTTGCGGGTGCCGTCGTCCTGAGCCCGACGAGATGTCGTTAGATAGGAGGGTGCCACGAGGTGAAAAATGTCGGTGATGCGGTCGCAGACTCGCTCGTACTCGGGTCCGGAGAGTCCGAGGTGCATGTCCTCGACCTGTCCCGAAAGAACCTCCAGCTGTGTTTTCGCTCGCGCGATGCTTCGCTGAGCGTCTTTCGAGACGGCCGCGGACGCCAGGACAAAGCCCCGAGCACCGCGGGCGGCGACTTTGGCGATCGCGCGTTTGGCCAAATCTCCAGGAAATCCGGTGATCAGATAGACCGAATCGCGGCTCGACGAATCAGTGGAAGCATTGGCGCTCATTCAGACCGCCGGATTTCATCCCAGATCGCCGCGATCCGCGCGCGGGTGGCGGCGAGATCGCCAGAGTTGTCAACCAGCCAGGTAGCGCGCTTCGCTTTTTCCTTGAGTGGCATCTGGGACGCGATGCGCGCTTCGGCCTCGCCGCGGGTCAAACCATTGCGCGCGATTAAGCGCGAGATTTGAATCTCAGGGGGTACGGTGACCAGGATCACGCCGTCCATCTTCCGGTCCAATCCGTTTTCGAGCAGCAGGGCGGCATCGTAAATGATCACTTGGGTCCCTTGTTTGGCGAGCGCGTCTGCTTTTTTCAAGTACGCTTCCTGCACCCGCGGGTGAACGATTGCATTGAGCGCGAGCCGTTCCTGCTCCTGACCGAAGATTCGGTCCGCCAACTTGGCGCGATCCAGTCGCCCATCCGCATCCACCACGCCGGGAAACCGCCGCGAGATCTCCTTCAGCGCCGGTGTTCCAGGTTCGACCACTTCCCTGGCTAGGGCATCGGCATCGATCACCTGCGCACCCATTTCGCTGAGCATTTGGCTCACCGTGCTTTTTCCGCTCGCGATGCCGCCGGTAAGGCCGATGGTCCGCATTGGCGTGGCTGTACCCGAAGATTCGAAGGTAGGGAAGTTTGCCCGGATCTTGCCCGCTTACGCCTGCGTCTGTTACTGACCGATCACGCATGCGAGCCGCGCCAATTGTGCTGGCGGTGGGCCTTCTGGGGCCCAGCGCCCTTTCGGCAGCAGACTTTCTGGGTCCGGAGAGCTGCCAAGGCTGCCATCCTCAGGCATACGCGATCTGGAAACAGTCCAAGCACGCGCGCGCTCGTGCGCCCCTTTCCGCACAGCAGCAGCGGGACGCCAAGTGCCAGACCTGCCACTCGCCGAATAGTGATCAGAATGTTGCCAACGTCACCTGCGAAACCTGCCACGGCGGCGGGCAGTATTACGTCGCTCGGTACGTGATGAAGGATCCAGAGCTGGCCCGGCTGGTCGGTCTTCAGGATCCGTCGGAAAGAAGCTGCCGCACCTGCCATGATTCCTCCTCGCCCTCGCTTCGCCCCTTCGACTTTCTCGAGAAGCTAAAGGCGATTGATCACTGGACTGGCGAGCGGGAGGGTCGAAACCCAAGCGCCTCGAGTCAGAGCGGCGGCAAGGCCAAGAAGGGTGCTCAAGATCATTGACGCCAGTTTTCTGACCACCGCGGTTGCGCCCGGGGGCTATCCGGCGGACAGCCTGCCGGAAGCGGCGGTGGTTGGACGATCGAACGTGGGAAAGTCGTCGATGATCAATGCACTCGCCGCGAGGCGAAAACTGGCGCGCACCTCCAAAACCCCGGGGCGAACCCGCGCCCTGAATTTCTTTCGAATCGAGCTGGATCAGGACGGTTCGCGCCGTCAGGTGCGCTTGGTTGACTTGCCAGGATACGGTTTTGCGAAAGTGTCGAAGGCTGAACACCAACACTGGGAGGAAATGGTATCGACCTATCTGCACCAGCGTGACCAGCTTCGGCTGGTGATCGGATTGGTGGATGCCGAAGTTGGGGCCACGCCCGCGGACGAGCAAATGCTCAGCTACGTCCGGGCGGCGGGCCGGCCAATCTTGCTGGTCGCCACGAAGGTGGATCGGCTCTCAAAGGCTAAGGTCAAGCCCAAGCTGTTGGCGCTTTCGCAGCAGCTCGATCTTCCGCTCGATCGGATCTTTGCCTTTTCCGCGACCTTGCGAACCGGAGTCGACGAGGTTTGGCAGGCGCTGCTCGACCGGATCTGTTAGGCCCCTCCGGTGGCCACTTCGAGGGGCAACGGCGCGGACCGAAAATTGGCTCGCAAGCTGGAGCTGGAGCGATACGCCCGACTGTCGCCACGCGAGCGGCTCGAGGCATTGGCAAGCTCGCCGCAGCTGATCCGGGCAGTTCCTCCGCACGCGCTCTACCGGGACATCGCTGAGGTTGGACTTGCGAATTCGACCGATGCGGTCCGCCTGGCCTCGCCAGCGCAGTTTCGAGTGTTCATCGATCTCGCGGGCTGGAAAAAAGACCGGATCAATTTTCGAGAAGTGGTCTGCTGGCTTCGCGCGGCACGCGGTAACGATGAAGCGGAGTTTTTGGCGAAGGTGCACGGCCTTGATACCGAGCTGCTGGAATTCATCCTGAGGACTTCAACGGTGGTCCATTCGCTCGAGGAAAATCCGGACGTTCGCATTCAGGGCCAGGCGATCGAGACGCCGAGCGGAAAATACGTGGTCGAATTTTCGGTTGAGGGGGTCGAGCTATCCGCGATTCGCGCTTTGCTGAGAGATCTTGTCTCGGAAGATCCATTTGGCGCGGAGCGGCTGTTGGAAGCGCTTCGCTGGGATCTCCCGAGTGAGCTGGAGGAGGCTTCCTATCGCTTCAGGATGTCCCGGCTAGAAGAGCTCGGATTTCCCCCGCTGGAGCAGGCGATCTCGATCTTCAGTTACGTGGATCCTGACGCGGCCAAGCGCCGGCCGAGCGTGGACAGTGGTTCTGGGAAGGAACTGGCCACGGTCGAGACGATTGACCCCTGGGCCCGGGTCACCGAGGAGCTCAGTCCAAGCGAAATGCAGACCCTCGATGAGGAGCTTCGGTACTTGGTGAATTGCGCGCTGGTGGCGGAAGGCGCGGAACCGGGAGATCCGGAGGCAATTCGCCGCGTCACCCAGATGGTTCGAAGTACGCTTCGGCTGGGGTTGGAGTTCCTTGGAGCAAGGTTGGGCGAGCTGGCCCCGAAGTACATCTTTCAGGTGGGGTTTTCGCTTGGGGTTCGGCTGAAGTTTCGGGGCGATCGTCTTGCGCGACAGCCGCTCGCGATGGTGGGAGGAGAGTATCTCGTCTTTCCCGAGCAACGCGCTCTCCTGGTGGCGCTTCGTCGAAAGCGGCCTGGCCGCACCGCAAAGGACGAAGCCGGCCCCGCGGAACCCTTCCAATCGTTTGCAGAGATTTCCGAAGCCGAGGCTTCGCTCGCGCGTGCCGAGCAACAGGTCGCGATCTTCGCCGCCCTGCTGGGTCCCGATTTGAAAGCGGCGCAGGGGCAGCTCGCCCGTTTTGGAACCTCGACAGCCCCCGAGCCGGAGCTGGTCTTTCGCGCCGTGACTGCCAATGCGATTCTCTTCGGGGAAGTGCGCCTTACACCCGTTCCGAAAGAGCAGCTCGGCGCGCTGTTGGAGCGTCTCTTCGAGCGGGACGGGGACTTGGTTCGGCTTAGGTCGGCAGCGAGTGAGCGCGCAGCGTCCACGCTCGGGAGGGTCGTTCCGGAGTCCTCCGTTGCGGAGCTGAAGCGCTGTGTGCAACGCACGCTGGACACCTTTCTCGCCGAATGGGGCGAGGCCTTTCGGAATGCGACAATCCCGGAGGCAAGAGCCGCCAGCGTCGTGCTTCCGCTTGCGTAGGGGGCGCCTGTAGCAATTTCAGAACGGGCCCTGGAATCGGCGAGCCTCGGTCTCAAGCCATTGAAACCACTGAAGGTAACCGTGAAGGGTCGTGGCACATCGCCTGCTTAGCGTCCTGCGGCAGCTGTCAGGAGGTGGGCATGGCCGAGCAAAAGGGTCACGGACAAAAGCGCGACGCGCTGGCTTTTGGTGCGCTGCTCGCCTTCGTAGCAGTGGTGTACGTCGTGCCGGCCTTGTGGATAGAAGCGTTGGCCCCACTTCGGCTGGCGCTCGCGACTTCAGTGGTCGCAGCCGTCTTAATGCTCGTTCGCAGGCTCACCAAGGGCGAGGCTTTGTTCATCGATGGATTGCGTGGAGCCGCGCTGATTGGGTTGGCCATTTTGTCCCTGGCTTCAACCGAGTGGTCGGTGAATCCCGAGCACTCGCGCTTCACCAGCATCGAGCTGCTCAAGCTGGTGGCGATTTATCTGACCTTGGTCAACGTGGTGAGCACGTCGGGCCGCTTGCGGATGATGTGCATCGCGCTGGTTCTGTTCTCCGCGGTTCCGTCGATTGGAGTGATTCGCTGGTTTCTCAGCGGCTCGCCGCTGGTGGAGGGGTTTCGCGCTCGGTGGGTTGGCGTCTATTCCGATCCCAACCACATGGCGATGGACATTGGGCTGATCGTTCCGATCGCTGTTTCGTTTGCCGCGGGACGCGAAAATCGGATTTGGCTCCGGCTGGCTACGGCGCTCTCTGCGGTCCTCGCGGTCTGCGCGATTATTCTCAGCCACTCGCGCGGCGGTTTCTTGGGTTTGTGCGCCGGCCTGACGGTGTGGATGTTCATCGCGCGGCGGCGCTGGAAAGCGTTCATGGTGGCCGCGGCGTTTGCAATCGGACTGGCGATCTTCGCGCCCTCGAGCTTTTGGCAACGAACGGAGAGCCTCACCACGTTTCGTGAGGATCCCTCCGCGTTGGGGCGAGTTTATGCGTGGAAAGTGGCCTCTGAAATCAATCGCGATAAACCGTTGCTCGGTGTTGGAGTGGGCGGCTTCCGATACGCTTGGCCCCTCTACGCGCCGCCAGAGGCAACCCACGCGTACGTGGCGCACAATGTCTTTCTCGACGTGCTTGGGGATTTGGGTTTTGTCGGACTGGTGCTGTTCTTGATCTTCACCGGAGGGGTGGCGGGCGGCGTCTTTCGAGCCGCTCGAAATCCGCGGATCTCTGCGGTGGCGGCGGGAGTCGCTGCAGCGGTCGCGGGGTACCTCGTGTGCGATCTCTTTTCGGGATACATCCTGTCGGCGCACTTTTACGTCCTATTCGGGCTGGCCGCGGTCGCGGACCGGATCGCCCGAGCGGAACGGGTGCCGATCCTCGAGCTGCCGCGCGCTCGGGTCGAGCCTTGGGCTCCTTCGCGGGCTCTAAAGGCCTAGCGCGCCGAGTCGACCGGTGGACACAGGCGTGATTCGGCTTTTGGAATTCACCAAGTCCTTTCACTTGGGAGGGACGGAAGGGCAGTTGCTCCAGCTGCTGCGCGGACTTCCGGCGGGGTACGACATTCGTGTGGCGGTGATCGACCCCCAAGGCCCGCTTTCCACTGACTTGGGGCAGTTGGGTTATCGACCCGCGGTTTTTCCGCTCAACGGTTCATTGGCGCACCCCAACACCGCCTTTCAAGTGGCTCGACTGGCGCGTTGGTTACGCGCGAACCGGATCGAGCTGGTTCACGTGCACGACTTCTACGCCACGATGCTTGCGGTTCCCGCCGCCCGACTGGCATGGGCCAAGGTGGTGGTCAGTCGATTGGATCTCGCCCATTGGCACAGTCAGGCGCAGCGCACTGCGCTGCGGGCTTTGACCCGGCTGGCAGATCACGTGGTGGTCAACGCGCAGGCGATTCGGGACATGCTGATTGAGCAAGAGGGCATCGCGGCCTCTGCAATTTCCGTGATCCGGAACGGGATCGATTTGCGGTTGTTTGACTCTCAAGCCGAGAAAGGTCTCAGCGGACCCATATCGGACGAAAATCAACCCGCCGCCGTCCTGGTCGCCAACATGAACCATCCGGTGAAGCGGCAAGAAGACTTTCTGCGCGCTCTACAGATGATTGCCTCTGCGGGAAGCCCCCTGCGCGGGTGGCTGGTGGGAGACGGCCCCCGCCGTCCGCAGCTCGAAAAGCTTGCAGCCGCCTTGGGATTGAGTGGGCGGGCCCACTTCCTGGGGCACCGGACCGATATCGCGGCAATCTACGCCCGAGCTTCGATGGGCGTGCTCTGCTCGAGCGCGGAAGGGCTCTCAAATGCGATCATCGAGGGAATGGCGGCCCGGTTGCCCATGGTGGTCACCGAGGCGGGCGGCAATTCCGAGCTGATTAGCCACGGAAAGCGCGGGCTATTGGTTCCGCCAGAGCGGCCCTCGGATCTTGCTTCCGCGATGCTCTGGATGTTGCGCAACAGAATCGCCGCCAGGCAGATGGGGGAAACCGCCCGCGCCTATGTCGAGCAAAAGCTGAATGCTGAGCGATTGGCGAACAGCCACGACCTGCTCTACCGCAGCATGGCTCGATCCCGGCATCGGGACCTCGCCCTCTAGCGGAGCCCATGTCGTTTTGTCACGTGACAGTCACGCGACAAAATGGCCACGAAAGCGTCAGATTCGTCAGCAAAACAAGGGTCTTAGGCGTCTAGGCAGAATCCGCCAAAACGGGTTCGCTAACGGCGTAAGCCCTAAGCGCCTGCAACCGGAACGACGTCTGTCGTTGATCTTTCCCAGCAACTTCTGGCTAACGCACGTGTCACACCGGATAATGAGACGCGGGGGACCAACGGGGAGGATCAATGAAACGGTGTTCTTGGTTGTGTGTCGTCATCACAGGAGCAATCTGCGCCTGCAGTAGCAACGATCCAAATCACGTTTTGCAACTAAGCACTGGGACCAGCACGGAAGCACTCGTGCCAATGCCTGAGAGTGTCCGGAACATGCCGGACCTCTGGAAGGAGTATCACGGCTGGTTCGATAACGAGCTCACCGCTCGATACGAGCAGTGGCTGCAGGGATGGGTCGAGCCGGAAACGCAAGAACAAGGCATCGGCGACCAGGGGGAGGGTGACGTCCGGATGTCCAATCCGAGCTTCTCCGGAAATCAAAACGAATTTCAGATTGCCATCAATCCGTCGGATTCGCGCTTTGCGATCGGAACCTCGAATGATGGTCGACGAGCGGGCGTCGGCATCTATACCACTTCCGATTCGGGGCTGACTTGGAGCGCTCAGGACGCGCCACTCGGCGGTGCCAGTGGATGCTGTGATCCCGCGGTGGTTTATGGGCAGGATGGAATCGCGTACGTCGGCATTCTGGGAGGAATCGGCGCGTACACCCTTCGCTCCGCCGACAATGGCAACAGCTGGCAGTTAATGACCTCGCTCGTATTGCCTGATCGCAACAACCTCGTCGTCGATCCGCGCGATAGCAATGTGATCATGATTACGTACAGCGATCTGCCGGCGACCAACCGAATCAAGGGATATCGTTCCACGGACGGCGGAGCGACCTGGGGTCCTTCGTTTTTCATCGGAGGGCCCGCGCCAGTAGGCGGCTACGAGCAATCAAGCCAGCCGCGGATCGCCAACGACGGCACCATCTACGTCGGCTACCAGCAGTATCTCAACTCGGCGTTGGGATGCGCCGCCGGGGTCCAGAATGTGCTGGCCAAGTCGACGGACGACGGCCAGACGTTTACCCAGACGGTGCTGGACATGGTCCAGGGCGGAGTGTGCACGCAAGGCCAGGCCGGACGTGGAATTTTTTGCATCAATCGCAACGGGAACGCCTTTCGATCGCGAAGCCATCCGATCATCGGAGTCGATCCGGTCGATTCCACGATCGTGTACATGGTGTATTCGGGTGGAGAGCTCGAGCTGCCATACAACTGCGCGAACAACGACGGATTCCATAGCGACATTCTCTTTCGAAAATCGGTGGACGGTGGGGATACGTTCACCGATCCGATTCCGATCAACCAGGACGGACCGGGGTCTGATCAGTACTACCCATGGATGGACGTCTCGGCAGATGGCACGATTTGGGTCGGCTGGAATGACCGGCGCGATGATCCCAACAACTTCCTATCGCGGTGGTACCAGGCGTTCTCCACTGATCAAGGCGCAACCTGGACCGAGTTCCCGGTCACTGACGTGATGACGCAGCCCTCCACGTTTATTGGCGACTATCACGGCATGGCAGCCCAGTCGGGGCTGCTACTGGGAATGTGGTTCGATAGCCGGATCAACCCCTCAGGAGATCCGTATACCCATCCGGGAACGCCCTAGCGGCTTTCCCTTCCAACTGCTTCAGTCAGCGAGCGAAAACCATCTCGGGCCAACAGCTGCCGTAGGCCGTGAACCATCCGTCCCACGACAGCTGGGCCCTGGTAGATCAACCCGGTGTAGATCTGCACGGCGTTCGCGCCTGCGCGAATCTTTTCGTATGCGTCTTCAGCGCTGAAGACTCCCCCTACGCCAATGATCGCAAGCCGCCCACGAGCGCGTCCGTAGAGGCGCCGGATGACCCTGGTCGCGATACCTCGCAGCGGTGCTCCGGAGAGCCCGCCGGCCTCCTTTGCAAGAGGATGCGAAAATGGCCTTTCGAGCGTTGTGTTGGTGGCAATGATGCCGCTCACTTGGTGCGCCAAGGCGATGTCAACGATTTGATCGAGCGCCGGATCGTCCAGGTCGGGTGCAATCTTCACCAACAGCGGCTTGGGACCGATCCGGGCGAGTCGCGTTTGCACAGCGTCCAACAATTGAGGGAGTCGGTCCGGGTCCTGCAACTGGCGCAGGTCGGGCGTATTCGGGGAGCTCACGTTGATGACCAGGTAGTCGCTGACCGTCGTCAGTCGATCGACGCACTGCAGATAATCGTCAACCGCGCGCTCTAGAGGCGTGTCCTTGTTCTTTCCAATGTTGACGCCCACCGGACCCGGCTTCCAGCGGAGCCTCGCAAGCCGTTGGGCTGCTTCCTCTGCTCCGCAGTTGTTGAAGCCCATCCGGTTGATCAGCGCCTGGTGCGAAGAGAGGCGAAACAGTCGCGGCGAGGGATTGCCCGCCTGAGGTCGCGGAGTCACCGTTCCAACTTCCACCGCGCCAAATCCCAAAGCGAATAGGCCCGAGATCGCCTCCGCATCCTTGTCGAGTCCGGCCGCCAGGCCTATCGGGTTTGGGAACGCCAGCCCCGCAATCTGCGAGCCGAGATCCGACTGCGGGTCGAGGGCCCTGCGCCTCGTCCACTTCGCGACTGCGATGCTTCTTCCGAGCCAACGCAAAGTCCACATGCCCAGTCGGTGGGCTGCT